>JAXGIS010000006.1:0-116175 GCA_040770645.1 Thermoleophilia bacterium
GAGGGTCGACGTGATCGAGGCCGGCTTCCCGGCCAGCAGCCCCGGGGATTTCGCGGCCGTGCAGACCATCGCACGCGAGGTGAAGGGGCCGGTCATCTGTGGCCTCGCTCGCTGCACGGAGGGCGATATCCGCAACTGCCGGGATGCCATCAAGGATGCCGAGCGCCCCAGACTGCACACCTTCGTGTCGACCTCCGACATCCATCTGCAACACCAGATGCACGTGAGCCGCGAAGAGGTCATCAGGATCACGCGGGAGATGGTGCAGCTCTGCGTATCGCTTTGTCCCGGCGACGTGGAGTTCTCGGCCATGGATTCCACACGATCCAACTGGGCCTTCCTGGCCCGGGTGCTCCAGACGGCCATCGAGGCCGGCGCCACCACCATCAACGTACCCGACACCGTGGGTTACACGCTCCCCATGGAGTACGCGGCACTGATCGACTACCTCTACGATCATGTGGCCGGTCTGGATCGGGTAGTGCTGTCCGTCCACTGCCACGACGACTTGGGCTTGGCGGTGGCCAACTCGCTGACTGCGGTGGAGCGCGGCGCCTCCCAGGTGGAAGTAGCGGTGAACGGTTTGGGCGAACGTGCGGGCAACGCCGCTCTGGAGGAAGTGGCTATGGCACTCGTCACGCGCCGTGACCTCATGAAGCGCCCCTGCAACATCGTCACTTCGGAGATAGCCCGCACCAGCCGGCTGGTATCCAATCTAACCGGCTACGTGATCCAACCCAACAAAGCCGTAGTGGGCAAGAACGCCTTTGCGCACGAGTCGGGCATTCACCAGGACGGCGTGCTCAAAGAGCGCAGCACCTACGAGATCATGCGCGCCAAGGACATCGGCCTGGGTGACTCGGACATAGTGTTGGGCAACCACTCCGGTCGACACGCGCTGCGGTCTCGTTTGGCGGAAGTGGGGATTCACCTCGACGATCAGGGGTTGGAGGAAGGCTTCCGACGCTTCAAAGAGCTGGCCGACCGCAAGAAGTCCATCACCACAGTGGACCTGGAGGCCTTGGTCTCCGAGGAGATGCGTGAGCGGCACGACATATACAGCCTCACCCATTTCTACGTGTCGGCGGGGAGCAACATCATCCCCACGGCGCAGGTGGAGGTATTGAAAGAAGAGGATAGCCTGCAGGGCAAAGCCTTTTCGGGTGGATCGGTGGAGTCGATATTCCGCGCCATAGACGATGCCGTGGGCATCACCGGGACCCTCCTGGACTTCAGAGTCCGGGCCATCACCTCAGGCAAGGACGCCCTGGCTGAAGTACGGGTGGCGGTACAGGTGGACGGCAGGGACTACGCGGGACAGGCGGTCTCAATCGACGTGTTGGAAGCCTCGGCCAAAGCGTACGTCCGTGCCTTGAACAGCGTCGCTCGGGGAGCTGAGGCCGGAGCGGCCAGATCGGAATGGATGTTCTAGTGCCCGCCGATCCCTGGAACGTGGTGCGCTCTCTGCAAGCCGGCAACCGCCGCATCCGCTTCTGGTCTCTGCCCGCCTTGGAGGCGGCAGGCCTGGTCGAGCTGGCCCGGCTACCGTACGCAGTGCGCGTGCTACTCGAGAACCAACTGCGGCACTGCGGACGCGGCCATGTTGCCGAGGATCATGTGCGACAACTGTGTTCATGGCGTCCCGACACCCCGGGAAACCTAGAATTCCCTTTCATGCCCGCTCGAGTTGTTCTACAGGATCTAACCGGGGTGCCTTGCCTGGTGGACCTGGCAGCCATGCGTTCAGCCGTGTCCAGAGCGGGCCTGGACCCCCGCATGGTCAATCCGCTGGTCCCGGTGGACTTGGTGATCGATCACTCGCTGCACGTGGACTATGCCGGCAGGCCCGACGCCCTCCGCCTCAACATGGACCTGGAGTACCAACGTAACGGAGAGAGATACAAGCTCTTTCGCTGGGCTCAGCGCGAGTTCCAGAACCTGCGCGTGACGCCACCGGGAATAGGCATTGTGCACCAGGTCAATCTGGAAGCCTTGGCACCGGTGGTGAGCGTGCGCGAAGCCACCGATGGTTGGGAGGCCTTCCCTGATTCGGTAGTGGGCGCCGACTCCCACACCACCATGATCAACGGCCTGGGCGTAGTGGGCTGGGGCGTGGGCGGGATCGAGGCCGAAGCCGTAATGCTCGGCCAACCGTACTTCATGCTCCCGCCACCGGTGGTGGGAGTCCGCCTACGCGGTAGACTACGCCCCGGGGTCTTGGCCACCGACTTGGCTCTCTCCATAACCGCCCTGCTTCGTCATGTGGGGGTAGTGGGCACCTTCGTGGAGTTCTTTGGCCCTGGAGCCACGGCATTGTCGCTACCCGATCGGGCGACAGTGGCCAACATGGCACCCGAATACGGTGCCACCATGGGTTACTTCCCCGTAGACGATGACACACTGCGCTATATGTTGCAAACCGGTCGTAACGCAACACACGTTGCGTTAACTCAGACCTACATGCGCGAACAACACCTCATGCGAGTGGCGGAGGCGCCCGACCCCGACTACTCGCTCGTAGTGGATGTGGACCTGGCGGAAGTGGCTCCCACGCTGGCCGGCCCCCGGCGCCCGCAGGACACACTGGCGTTGGATCGTGTGGCCCCGGACTTCGCGAAGGCTTTCCCACTGGCCGCACCGGACGCGGATCCTCTTCCAGAAGTGCCCCAGGGAGCCGTGGCCATCGCCGCCATCACCAGTTGTACGAACACGTCCAACCCCGCGGCCCTGATCGCCGCCGGGCTCTTGGCCCGCAACGCGGTGGCACGAGGGCTCCGTCCGGCGCCTTGGGTCAGAACCAGCTTCACCCCTGGCTCACGGGCGGTGGGCTTATACCTGGCCCGATTGGGTCTATTGGAGCCACTGGAGGAGTTGGGCTTCGCGATCGCCGGCTATGCCTGCGCTACCTGTATCGGGAACGCGGGCGAACTGCTACCCGCTGTGGAGCAGGCCGTCAAGCGAGACGGCGTCACCGTGGCGGCCGTACTGAGCGGCAATCGCAATTTCGAGGCGAGGATCCACCCCTCGGTGAAAGCCAACTACCTGGCGTCGCCACCGCTGGTGGTTGCTTACGCGCTGGCGGGGTCGATGCAGGTTGACCTAGGCGTAGATTCCCTGGGTATGGACACAGAGGGTCGTCCCGTATATCTGGCCGACTTGTGGCCGAATGCCGAGGAGATCGACACCGCCGTCAGCGAGGCCACGACGCCTGACGTGTACGTGACCGCCCTCTCCACGGAGTCGGATCGCCGGTGGACGGCGCTTGAGGCGCCCGCGGGGGCGCTTTACCCGTGGCAGCCTTCATCCACCTACCTGCAGGAGCCTCCGTTCGTGGCCGGCCCAGGGCGAAGTGGAAGCGACACCCCCTCCTCCCTAACCCATGCCTGCATCTTGCTGTTGGCGACCTACAACCACCGACCACATCTCACCGGCCGGCCGCATAGGGCCGCACAGCCCCGCCGGCGCCTATCTCACTGAACGGGGCGTCGCCCTCGAGGATTTCAATACCTACGGTTCGCGATGCGCGGCAACTACGAGGTATTGATGCGCGGCACGTTCGCGAATCCTCGGCTGCGCAATGCCATGGCGGCCAATCATGACGGTGGCTTCACCACGCACCACCCCAGCGGCGACGTGGCGTCACCATTTTCGAGGCCTCGAGCGATACGCGCGGGAGGGCGTTCCTCTCGTGATCTTGGCCGGTAAGGAGTACGGCTCCGGCAGTTCGCGGGATCAGTTGGCTGCAAAGGGCCCGGCACTACTGGGGGTGCGCGCCGTCATCGCCGAGAGCTTCGAGCGGATTCACCGTAGTAACCTGGTGGGCATGGGCATTCTGCCCTTGCAGTTTCTGCCGGGGGAGGGCGCCGCCGGTCTGGGGCTGCGGGGCGACGAGATCTTGTCGGTGAGGATGCCGACCGCTGGAGCCGGGCTGTCGCGCGGAGGTGACCGTAACCGGAGGGGTACAGCCCGGAACTATGACTCACGGCACAGCCGTTTGGATTCGAAAGCGGACATCGAGTACTTCCCTTCTCCGGAGGTATCCTCCCATGTGTTTCGTTTGATGGCGGGGGTCTGAATGGAGCACATCCGGATTACAAGCGGACATAGGTGAGGTGCGGCGGAGCCGGGGGACAATCGCCCTCGGCTCCGCCGTCAAATCAGGCGCCGGGCTTGGCCGGCGGGCCGAAGCCTTCTTCCACCTGCTGCTCCTTGGGGATACCGAGTTCGTCCAAGGCCTTGCGCATGGCGGCCACCATCGGGGGCGGGCTGCTGGTGTAGAAGGTCCATGCCGTGGCGTCACCCAGTTCTTGACCGATGACCTCGCTGGTAATGAAGCCCTGATAGCCGGACCATTCGTCACTGGGTTGCGTCAGCACATGCACAACGCGCACCCCGGGAAGAGCCTGCTCAAACTCGTCAAACTCCTGTTTGAAGGGGATACTGTCTTCGTTTGGGTTTCCGTAGAAGACCACGACCTCCAAACCGCCGCCGCCGGTATCGACAAGGTATCGCAGAATGCTGCGAATCGGAGTCACGCCCACACCACCTGCTAAGAAGGCCAGTTTGGTGAGACCCGGCTTCAACGTGAAATTGCCGAAGACACCCTGCATCTCCACCTCAGTGCCGGGTGGCATGGAGTCAAGCGCCTTCTTGAAATCGGACCCACTGAGACGAGTGGTGACTTGCAGGAACGGCTCCGTGGGGGAACTGGAGTACGTGAAGGGCTTCTTGAGAGGCCCATCAGCTGAAGGAATGGTAATTGTGAACCACTGGCCGGCTTCGTAGGTGAAGCCCTCCGGCTTCGCGAAACGAAAGCTGGCCAAATCACCGACCAGAGGGACCTTCTCTTCAAAAGTGGTTTTGAACGTGATTTTCTGCATATGGACGAGACTCCTGTTTGGATGTGTGCGCGCCGACACAGGTAACGGTCTTCGAGGTACGTATTACCCGGCCAACGCTGGTTGCTAACGAGCAGTGGCAACAAAAACTCGTACAATGCGTCTAGCGATGGTCGGCACGTCAGTTGGTAGTCAGAGTGTGAGGTGATGCGGGTGGGCATCCGGCTGGTTGCGTTCGATCTTGACGGAGTCCTCTACCGGGGCAAAGAGGTGGTGCCGGGCGCGCGCGAAGGCGTTCAAGCCGTCTTGGACCACGGCCTGCAACTTCAGTACGTGACCAATAACGCCACCCTGCACCGGTCGGCCATAGCAGCCCGCCTAGCCTCCATGGGCTTCCCCGCAACCCCAGAGCAGGTGCTCGGTTCGGCCGCCGCCACTGCCGCCTGGCTCCGCGGCCACATACCCGCGGGGTCCCCGGTTCTGGCCGTGGGCGAGCCCGGGTTGATCCAGGAGCTGTCACAGGCTGGTTTCCACGCCATGCACGTGCGTGACGCTCCGGAAGATGGGGTGGCCGCTGTGGTAGTGGTTGGACTGGACCGTTCGCTCACCTACGACACCCTCGCAGTCGCCCAACATCACATCTTGCACGGGGCTTTGTTCGTAGCCACCAACACTGATGCCACCTTCCCCGCCGAGGGGCGACTCCTGCCAGGCGGCGGAGCGGTGGTCGCAGCCGTAGCCACGGCCGCCGGCGTGGAGCCGGTAGTGATCGGTAAGCCGGAGCCGGGCATGGCAGAAGCGCTCCGCACCCTGAGCGGACTCAGCTACGAGGAGATGCTGATCGTGGGGGATCGGCTCGACACAGACATCGCTTTCGGAGCTGCAGTCGGCATGTGCACGCTGTTTGTGCTGAGCGGCGTCCATGGACGGCATCACATCGAGTCCTTCGGAGTGGAACCAGATTTCATACTTGAGAGCCTCGCGGGGCTGAGCCCTCTACTCGACGAGCTGGTTTCGTAGCCGTGATCAAGACGAGGTAATACGCATGACGAAGTTCACTAGGGACGTGTGTGTCGCCGGCCTTGCAGACCGAGGCTGCCCATGGGTTGCGGACGTGGTAGTTTGACTGTAAAGTCTGAAGAGCCGGGAGGTCCTCCAAGCGACGGTCATAAGCGGTCGTCAACGTGTCAGGTGGTGACAGGAACTCATGCACAACGATGAAATCATTCAGGCCACCCCCAGCATCCTTGAGGAGATGATCTCCTCTCCTCAAGTTCTGTTCTCGGCAGAGGCGTACTTCCTAGCCCTCTCGGATACCTATGATGATTCGCAACCTGACTCTGCTTACCGCAAGCAGGTGAAGATAGACCTGCTCGGAGAGAAGTTGCAGGAACGTATCATGTGGGCGGCCAAGAAGGCGTTCCACGAGCACTGGGAGCGAACCTACACTGAACCACCCACTGTAGAGGTTGAGGAGTCGCCCGATGCACCTTTCCTGCGTGAACGCACCGTGGCGCAAGGGCGCCTGAAGTCCATCACCCGCAGCGAAGGTGGATTCAACATACATCTGGCCGTGCATGATGGAGAAAAAGTCTTCTACGTCTCCAAGGCCAACTGTCTGGTGGACAAGCTACTGTTCTTGCTCAATAAAGATGTGGTGGTGGAGTACGACTCATCCATCACGGGTGTGTCGATAACACCGGCCTACACCATCTGTCTGTTTAGGCCCCCGGCGTAACCAACGGCGCCCATAGATCACCCACGGAGGTGACGCGCGCGAGGGCGTTCGCGACCGTGTAGACCTGCGAATGCTCCAGCGTTGCAAGCTCTTCCCAAGTCACAGGCATGGAGATCGAAGCCACGGCGGTAGCCCGCACCGTGTAGGGAGGCGCCACTGTAGCCCCCATGGCCATGCGCAGGGCATCCAGATAGACGCGATGCCGTCTCTTCTCTTTGCGCACAGCAAGGGACACCAGATCGGGACGGCGTTCGCTCAGGCGCGTGAAAAGCTCTGTCAAAGCGGTGCGCACTTCATTGTAGGTTGAACGACGATCGAGCGACACGCCCAAGTGCAGGCCGCGCTTGCCTGTGGTCTTGACCCGTGGCGCCATACCGAGCGCCAGCAACTCTTCCCGCAACAGGAACGCCGTCTCCACTACCGGTTTGAAGCTCTCTTCGCGGGTCAGACCGGCGAGATCCGGCGGGTCCACGTCGAGAATGAGGAGATCGGGGTGGGTCAGATCGTCGATGCGCGATAAAAAGCGTGAAAGGTGATCGTCCCCAGATTCGCCAGATAAATGAGCCCCGCCGCGTCATCAACCAGCACATGCCGGTTGGTTTTATGCGCTCGCGGATAATCCACAGAGAACGTGCGCAACCACGACGGGAAGAACGCGGGCGCATTTTTCTGATAGAACGACTCTGCGCCCACACCTTCAGGGAAGCGTTCCAGATTCAAGGGCCGATCACGAAGATGGGGGAGAAGAAGGGGGAGATATCCAGGTAGTAGCGAATAATGTGGCCCTTGGTGATCCCAGCTTCCGGGAAATAAATGCGGTCGGTATGAGTCAGGCGAACCTTTCGGCCCACCAACTCGATCTCCCCCGAAGAGAGGCCGTCAAGCATGGATGGTCAACTTTCTGCGGGCGGCCGTCTCGTATCTGCGTCGGACGACTCCCCCAAAGCCACCGCTATCTCCTCCATGGACCGGCCCGTGGCCGTTGACAGGGGCTGTTCGTCAGTCACCCGATAGCCGGGGCGCGCCGCTTGGTCCCTGTGCTTGATCAAGAGCCAGTTTTTCGCTCCACGCCCCTTCATCTGTACCAACACGAAACTGCCTGCCAACTTCGAACCGTGGAGTACAAACTTCAGCTCGCCTTCTGCCAACTTCCCCTGAACATCAGGTGCCTCGCCGCGCTCGATTTGGGCAGCGAACTCCTTGGACCAACGTACATCCGGCTCCCACCACCCGTAGTCCCAAAGTAGGACCGTACCGGCCCCATACTCACCTTCCGGTATCACTCCCTCGAAAGTGGCGTACTCCAAGGGATGATCTTCCACTTGGACGGCCAAGTGCTTGTCGGCGGGATCCAGGGAGGGCCCCTTGGGGACGGCCCAGCTTCTGAGCACCCCGTCAACTTCAAGCCTCAAATCATAGTGAAGAGACGAAGCCGCATGCTTTTGCACGCAGAAGACGGGCCGGCGCCCGGGAGGAGCCTCCTTGCCCCCAACAGGTTCGGGTGTGAGCGCAAAATCACGTTTGGCCCGATATCGTTCGAGAGCGTCTCCGGCAACGGCTTCATCGCCGCCGGTCTCCTCCACGCCGTCTTTCCCAGTGGTCGATGGTGTATCCGTCATAGCCGTGACCCTCCCGGCTTTGTTAGTTTGCGGGGTAGAATATGTCGGCTCGGGGATCTGCGTTGGAAACCCGCCAGATCTGTCTACTTGCTTTTCGTGGTCCGCATCGGCAGCCGTATTCAACAGTACCCTGGTTAGATGAACCTTAGCCTCGAACCGAACAACCGCATAATCCATATCTTCGTAGCGGTGGGTATTCTCGTGCTGACCGCCCTGGCGGCATGGTTGAGCAACACGGCCATTCGCCGCTACGAGCAGCGGCGCAGCATCACCGAGCCGAATCTCCGCACCCGCATCCACATGATCCAAAAACTGCTGCGGGTAGCCATCGTATTGACCGGCCTCGGTTTCGCTTTGTACGCACTTGAGATCGACGCGCTGCGCCGCTTCGCCATCGGGCTGTTCGCGTCGGCGGGCCTGGTGGGAATCGCCTTGGGTTTCGCGGCACAGACCACCGCGGCCAACCTCATCTCGGGAGTGATGATCGCCTTCGTGCAACCCCTGCGCCTGGGTGACCGGGTAGAGGTGGAAGGTGACATGGGAACGGTGGAGGACGTGGGCCTCTTCTACACTACTGTGCGTACATGGGACAACCGCCGCGTGGTGATCCCCAATCAGGTGCTGTCCAAGAACGTTATCCGCAACTACTCTGTGAAGGATCCCGCCACACCGGCCCGAGTGGAGATCAAGGTGGCATACGGGACCGACTTGGGACGGGTGCGATCCATGCTGTTGGAGGAAGCGCGTGCCAATCCGCTTGCACAGGCGTCGCCGGAGCCGTCGGTGGAAGTGGCCACTTTGGGGTATCGGACTTTGTCCCTGGCACTAGTGGCTTGGGCAGCTGACCATACACAGAGTCTGAAGCTGGCCGGTGCCTTGAGAGAGAGGGTGGCCGAGCGCTTCGCGGCGGCGGGTATCGTGGGGCAAGCGGGTGCGCCGGACAAAGGGCCGAGCAGGCCGGACGGACCTCCACGTCACAAGTGACGATTGCCCTCGGCACCCGCCTCGGTGCCACTCCTCGCTGCTACCCGGGCAGATCCAGAATTCGCAACAGTGAACGGTGGTCGCGGATGACTGCATCAGCGGGAGGCGGCTCGCGACGGTCATCGTAACCGGCGAAGCGGACGGCCGTCATACCCATGCTCTTTGCTCCCGCCACATCGGTGCGCGGCATGTCCCCCACATGCGCGGCTTGGGAGGGCAAGACATCAAGAGCCCTCAACGTTTCCGCGAACATGCGGGGGTGCGGCTTGGCCACGCCAGTTTGATCCGAGAACGTCGCCGTGGAGAAGTGTTGCAGAAGGCCGTCACGTTCCAGATAACGTAGGAGTACTCGCCCCGGGGTGAGCCCCGTATCGGAGATGATGCCGAGCCTGACGCCAGCCGCCGCCAGTTGGGGGATGGCCTCCGCTGCTCCTCTCTGCAGCGTTAGATGGAAGCCCAAGCCCACCTCTTCCACACAACGGGCCGCCCGGGTCACCGCGCCGTCCTCGGGCCGCGCTCCAAAACGATCAAAAATATACGAGACGTGCTCCAAAGCCCCGAAGTGCCTCTGTTCACGCCAGGCCTCCAGGTAGATGGAGAACCCATCCTTGTATGCTTGGTAGAGTTCGTCGTGTGAGGGGCTGGCGCCTGCAGCCGCGAGAGCCCGGGCCAAGTGATCGAGTCGTCTACGGGTAAGCGCACGGAACGCTTGCCCCTCATCCGCGTAGAGCGTATTCCAGAAGTCGAAGGTGATTGCCCGGATTGCCATAGCGACCGCGCCTGTCGACGGCACCTCCTTGTCACACGACGTGCAGCAAGTATACCGCCGGGGAGGCAGGAGTGCGCTCGAGCTGAATGCTGCCCGGGAGATGCCACCCCGGGAGTCCGGCTGGTATCCTGTCCGGCACTATGGAAGAACCGAGGACAGAGCGACCAGCGCGCCCCAGCGCCGCCCGCACACGGATCAAGCACGCTGCCGTAATCGCACTTATGGCTGTGGTTTCCCTCCTTCTGGTCGCCGGGCCCGCATCAGCATTCACCGACGTCAACGCCTCCAACCCTTACTACGTCCAAATACAGGTCATGTCGCAGCTGGGTGTGGTAAACGGCTTCGATGACGGCAGCTTCGGGCCCGACAGACTCGTCACCCGGCAGCAGTTCGCCAAAATGCTGGTACTGGCCATGCGCATTCCCGTGAGCGAGGAAGACCGTTGTGCCTTCTCCGACGTGCAGATCTCGGGCCCGGCTTCCCTCTACCCCGACAACTACATCGCGGCGCTCTCACGTGAGGGCGTGGTGACCGGGGTGACCCCCATAGCCACCTCCGGGCTGTTCAAGCCCGGTGACCATATCTCCCTGGCGCAACTTATCACCATGTGCACGCGGGCGTCCGGTCGGAAACTGACGGAACCCCCCTCCTCCTACAAATGCACCTGGGGAAACTTTGGAGCACCCCATTGGGCCATCGCGCGCACAGCCCAATACAACGGGCTTCTGCGTGAGATCCCCCTGGCCGGAGTGAACCCGTGGCGCTCCGCCACCCGAGCCGAGGCCGCCGCCCTGCTCTTCAACCTGATGGGTACCGACCCCGAGGGCGTCTGCGGGCGTTTCCTCGGCAGCTCCTCGGATCTGGTCAAGTACTTCCGTGGCAAGGTGAAGTCGGGCGAGAAGTTCAGCGTGTCGGTGGAAGAGCTCGCCCGTCTCTACGATGTCTACTGCCGTCGTTTCGGCATCCGTGCCGATGTGGCCTGGGTACAGATGTGCCACGAAACCGCCTTCGGCTGGGCGATCATGCAGGGCGATGTCAAGCCGGAGCAGAACAACTTCGCCGGCATAGGCGCCACCGGCGGGGGAGTGCCCGGCAATACTTTCGCCACAGCGGAGTTGGGGGTGATCGCTCAGGTCGTGCACTTGGCTTGGTACGTGTACCCAGACCACTTCGACGATCCCTACTGCTGTATGGTGAAGGTGACCCCACCGGAGACGCCCATCACCACCCCCGGTGATCCGCGCCATTTCAGCAATTTCGGTGGCAACGGTCGCGCCCATTGCGGCGGCGTGCGCACGGTGTTGGACCTATCCGGCAAGTGGGCTACCAGTTCCGCCTACGGCGCCAAGCTCAAGGAAATGATGGCTCAGGTACCGGTCACCTGCGGCTGGTAGCCTCGCGGCCCACCGGCAGCCGTTCGCCGCACACCCCCGCCGGCGCCCCCAACCCCCTCAATCCCAAGTGGCCCGCCCGTCGCCTTCTATGGGGATGGTCTCTCCCAAGTATGTGGGCAACGGGTGTGTGAGGTGGAGTTCCACCCAAGCCTTGCAGCGGGCCAGCCACTCGCGTCCGATCAGGGATCGTCGTGGTTCGTACCCGGTGCAGGGGGCTTCAACTCCCACCGCCTCCAGACCCAGTGCCCGCGCTGTAGCCACGGCGCGGTCCAAGTGGAAGTCCTGGGTTACCACCAACGCATCGTGCACGAGGAACACATCGCGGGCCCGGTACACGGTCTCATAGGTGCTGAAACCGGCATGGTCCAAAAACACGTCCTCCTCCGATACACCCGCATCCAACACAAAGCGTTTCATGGTGTTGACCTCGTCGTAGGTGGTGCGGCCGTGGTCGCCCGAGAGCAGCAACTTCTTCACCTTGCCCAGGCGGTACAGCTCGATACCCGTGCGCAGGCGGTCAGCCAACATGGGGCTGGGAGTACCGTCTTGGTAACTCTGCGCGCCAAGCACTATGGCCACAGTGGCAAACGGAGCCTCGGCCGGCGACGCCACCCGATAGGGTTCCGCCGCACGCACGATGACGGTGTTGAGGAGCGCCACGGTGCCCACAAATACCAAAGCCAAGATCGCAGCCGAGAGGATCACCACCCGCATGGCCGAGCGCGTAGGCGTCGAGGTGCTCATAAGACAAGTGTACACAGTCGCCACTCTGGCGGCGAACGCATCGAGGCCGACCTGCAGGCGGAACTACGCCCCCGGCTGAGCGCGGGCCAAGTGGATGGGAGTGTACGGCGCGCAGAGAGTGGGGTGAACGCCTCACCATCTGCGGTCGCGTTGGTTGGCCCCCACTGGAAGCTGCGGTGCCCCGCCTCCGAGAGGCGGGGCACCGCAGCCCTTGCCGAAACCGGAGTTGCCTCTACAACCTCGGGCTTACCGCGATTGCCGGGCGGTCGTCCATCGTGTCCGGGTCAGAGGAGTAGTAGTACTTGAACAGCAAGTAATCGCTCAGCTGCCAGTAACCGGCGGCCACCGCGGTCATGCACTCATTCACGTACCGGGTTATGAGCTTCTCGGCGTCGTTCCTGGCTGCCGTTTGGTTTTTCTGCGCGTACAAGTCTTGCACGGTGACCTCGATATCGCCCTGCTCCTGCAAGAAGACCGACTCCGCGGGATCGCGCACACCACGGACATCGTCAATGGCTTCCTGGTACCTGATGCGTGACAGGGTATCGGCCAACGCGAAAGCCCAATACGCCTGTGACCTATTGAGCCGGGTCATGTCGGGCCGATCCCAAGACTCGGGCAGGCTGGTCACTCCGGAATAAACCGGCACGTAGCAGGTGGTATCAGCCAAACCAAAGCCGAACCACATGCAGCCCTTGATAGGGTCGGGCAACCAGCTCTTGACCTCGCTGATGTAGGTGAAGACCGACGTAGGTGTACCCACACTACGCTTGGGTGTGACCCCCAGCAGTTTGAAGAGTTCGGCAGGGCCCCAGGGGCACGCCATTGGGCTCTTGACTCCGTCCACATAGAAGGCCGGGTTCTCGGTCACATCGTACTCAGTGCCAACATAGTGATCACGATGGATGGCCATGATGTCTTCAACCGACACCGGATGGTCCGGCTTCACTGTGAAGGGGAGATTCACGGCGTTGGGATCAAGTCCCAGCGACGGGGCCACTGCGTTCAGAACCTGCCATTCACGCAAATTGGGCTTGGTCCGGGGTGCATACGCCTCATGCCAGTTGAAGGGCGCACCGGAGCTGGGGTCCCACCATCCATGTTCCTGCGCCAGGGAGAATATGTTGGGCGAAGCCATGAAGTGGTCGGTATCAGCCAAGTCCACTTCTCCGATGCGGCTACGGTTCGCCGACACCCCGACGTGACCATCGGGGATGCGTTGGGCGCACCACACCGCACCCGGCGTGCCGGAACCAGGCACCCACCCTGGGCCAACACCGAATATCTCCATGGCCCACATTTCTTCACCATCGCTGAGGGTGATGTGCTCACCGGCTTCTACGAATCCGTAGACCTCCACCAGTTCGCCTATGATCTTGACCGCTTCCCGTGCGGTCTTGGCTCTGGCCAAGGCCAGGGTCATCAGACCGTTCTCTTTGGTGTTACCCGCGTATACGAAGAACGCCTTCGATTCGGTCAGCGGGTTGCGCGGCACATAGAGTTCATCCCTGCCGCCGATGGTGGTCTCTCCCACAGTCAAGCCATATTCATTGATGCCACCGAAGCGCAGGTCGTCGTACCACGCCATCAGACTCACGTAACGGTAGTTGTGTCTAACCTGGGGGATTGAACCCAACACCACGGGTTTGTCCTCCAGTGACGCCAAGTACTCTTCCCAGGTATACGGTTGCCAGTGGCGGTAGGTGATGTCCAACCTGGAACCCAGCTTGAAGCTCTGCGCGGGTTCAACGTGGATGCTGGCATTGGCCCCCGGAGGGCCGTCGCAACTGTAGGTGCCGATGGTGGCCCCGCTGTCAGACGCGTTCTTACCCACCATGATGTTGGTACAGCCCTCGAAAGGCAGCAATGTGCGGCCCGCGGTGAGGTTGTCTTGCGGCGCCGCCTGTTGGGCCGGTGCGGAATAGTGAGTGATGGCCGCCATAGCGCCCGTGAGCAACAAGGCAAGAGCCAACACCAAAGAGATGGCCAGCGTACTTCTTCTAGTCATTGGCCGTATTACCCGTCTCATCTCCTAGCCCCCCTAGAATGACTCGTATTACCGCCACGCTACGCTCGTGTCGCTGGATCTTCTGAGCTACCGGACAGACGCCGTAGTTGGCGCACCTCCTCTCTTTCGCAGAGTTCTCTCTATATTAATATTTGAGATAACTCTAGTTCGGTCTTATAATAATCAGTCTTTCTTTATTTTCCCGTGACGTGAACCTGAACCGGAAGCGCATTTATCGGCGACAAGAACAGCGGGGTCACGAGTAGTGCGGATACGACTACCATCAGAACACGGGACTTGCAGCGTATTGGCATATCCCGGTCAACCGCTGCAAATGGCGCTCGACCGAACCATACTCCATTCCATTCAACATCGGGCTTGGTAGGCTGTCAAGCCACCACCCCGTTGGGAAACGAGGCCCACGTGTTGGGATCGAGAGCGTCGGCCAATGGTGCCCGGTGACAAACCGCCGCTAAGGCCCCGCTCCTGTAAGCCACCGGTGAAAACCGGTGGAAGCGTATGAAAGAGCGGGGCAGGACAGATCGCTACTCGGCCATATACTGGGCAAGCGCGGCGCCGCTCGCATCTCGCAGCCACAGACTATCGCCGTCTATCTCATACGTGGATGTCTGGGGCAAAGCTGCCAAGTAGGCGGCTTCCTGGGCCATGAGGTCTTCGGGCCCCGCCATCCGCGTGACGGCAATCTCGGCGCCGATGGTCATTTGATCCCGGCCGGATACGGTGTATGTAGTCGTGTACTGGTTGATGCTCGCTTTGCCGCCCAGGGTCCCGTCCTCGGCAAACGTGGCGGTGATACTACTCTCGGGCGCCAGCGACTCGAGACCGCCCCTGCCGTTGTTGTAGGCTATCGCCCGCCACTGGGTCCCGATGAGTTCCGCGTCCGGGACAACCTGATATTTGACGAGGATCTTCCCCTCGTCATCCAGCAAAGTTAGAGAGTCCTGGGTGACTTCGTAGGCGACGGCTTTCTGAATAGCTGCCAGATACGCCTGCTCCTGAGCCATCGCCTCAGGGGGCCCGGCCATCAGAGTGTTCACGGGCTCACCCACCTCTATGGTGTTACCGGAGCCGGTGACATAAGTGGCATTGAATCTGTTGATGGTGGCGGATCCACCCATCTGGCCCTCTGTGAACTTGACAGTCGCTTCGAACTCCTTCGAGGCCAAGACCGACTCCACACCGGCGATCTCAGTGGCCTTCCAGGTCTTGCTCTGCAAAGCTTTCGAATCATCCCGGTCTCTTGCTCCGCCACCGACACTGCCGCCTGCACCACATCCCGCAACCAGGGCGGCCAAAGAGAGAATGGTAGTGCCCGTCGCCAACCATACAACAAGCCGCTTCATCAAATGCCTCCACAGTATCGGATCGCCGGTAGGTTCCGCCGACGATAGCTCCGGCCTTGCGATCCAGTCTATGTTGCGACGGCTTACCCCGCACCCCCGGTTCCGCAAACCGTCAGACGCTCTGTAGGCCACTGTAGTCCAGAGTGACATCGAAATGGGACGGCACCAGCTCAACATAGATCTGGGCGGATTGCTTTGGAGGCTACAGTGGTACGAACTCCAATACAATATGGACCATAGCAACAACCATCGCGCCTCCGGATGGAGCCGGCCGGCGACTATGACAACTAGGTACTGCGCCACCAGAACCCCAATCATGAGCAGGTTGACCAGAGCTGTGCTGCCGGTTGCCATCTCGGCCTTTATCGTGTTCAGCGTGGCATTGTCTTCGCCTGCAGCGCGTGCACCGGTAGAGATGGCGAACGCAGCATGCAGGAGGGTACGGGCGGCGAACCGAAAGGCAGGGTGGTGCGCACCGAACAGGAGTGGCAGTACTCCGCCCCGATCGGTATGAGATCCTGCGCGCGAAGGGAACCGAGCGCGCTCAGGTGAGTATGAGGACCATTGGGATGACGGCGTGTACCACTGCTACGCATGCGACCTGCCGCTCTTCGCTTCCAAGACCAAGTTCCGCTCCGGCTCAGGGTGGCCCAGTTTCTGGCAACCCATCACTCCCGATGCCGTGGAAGAACACGAAGACTACTCTTACGGTATGGTCCGCATCGAAGTGACGTGTCGCCCGCTGTGGTGGCCACCTCGGGCACGTCTTTGATGACAGCCCACCCCTGACCGGTCTGCGTTACTGCATCAACTCCCTGTCACTGAAATTCGTGCCCCAGTAAGATGCGCACGAGACCTGAAGATAGACCGGCCTGCGCGCCTCGGGTCTCTTGGCGGCCGATGTGTCCTCGGTGCCGCTGGGGCATGCAGAACTGGAAAACTACCGTTGAGAACCGAGGCCGGTCGGCTAGGCCACGGGGATGGCGGCCGAAGCGAAACGGTCCATCGAGCGAGAAGGCGAATAAGGTGAGACGAGTAGTCGGAACCTCCACAACACGGATGCCCCTGATTATCGTCTGTTTGGGGCTGGTCATTTTCGCCGGCTGCGCGGGCTCACCCATAACAAGCTCGTCGCCCGACTCCGGTTCGGCCACTCTCTCATCCGCTTCCACGGGCATCGCGGCCTCGTCCACGACCACCTCTACCAAGCCCACACCCTCCACTTCCGCCTCCGCCACCCAGCCATCAACCTCATCATCCGCCCTACCGCCGACCGTCTCCACCCTGATCGAGGGACCTTACCGCGCCACGACAGTGGTTCAAGGGACTGCGCGTCCCCTGGGAGATGCGCTTTCTGCCGGACCGCCGGCTGCTGATGACCGAGCGAGGAGGCCGCGTGGTCCTCGCTGACGTTGATTCGGGCGCCGTGAGCGAAGTGGGGCGCATAGAGGTAGCGGAGCAGGGAGAGGCCGGCCTGCTGGGGCTTGCTTTGGACCCGGACTTCCCACGCGTTCCGGCCATCTACGTGACCTATACCTACACCGAGGACGGAGGTATTCGAAACCGGGTGAGTAGGTTCGAGCTCACCGGTCTCGATGGGGGGGTTCTCAACCTGGGCCGCGAAAGGGTGCTGGTGAACGACATACCCGCCGGCACCATCCACGACGGCAGCCGGGTGGCCTTTGGTCCCGACGGCTACCTATGGGTGACTATGGGCGATGCCGGCCAAGGGGCTCGGGCCCAACGCAAGGACTCTCTCTCCGGCAAGGTCCTGCGGATGACCACGGAGGGGCAGCCGGCTCCGGACAACCCCTTTCTCGACCTGCCCCACCCCTTCTCCCTGATCTACACTCTGGGCCATCGTAATCCACAGGGGATCGCTTTTCACCCCTTCACGGGTGTCGCGTACATCACCGAGCACGGCCCTGATACAGATGATGAAGTAAATCGGCTGCAGGCGGGGGGCAACTACGGCTGGCCGGATCTGAGGGGTAAGACGGGCCGCCCGGGATTCGCCGATCCTATGGCGGCGTGGACTCCCACCATCGCCCCAGCCGGCTGTCTGTTCTACACACATTCTATCCTCAAGGATCTGTCCAACGCCTTCCTGTTTGTCACTTTGAAGGAGAGCGACCTGCGCGTGCTTATTCCGTCAGAGGCTGGTGATTTCCAGTCCATCGTAGAGGAGAGAGTTCTGGTTGACGGACGGTTCGGCCGCCTACGAGCTATCGCTCAGGGACCGGACGGCGCCCTCTATATCGCCACCAGCAACCGCGACGGAAGAGGTAACCCGGGGCCGCTCGACGACCGCGTTATCCGCATAGACGCCGTCCACCGTTGACTCCCGGGTGCCGGCCCACCGCGAATACCCACGCCCCCCATCCGACGTCGTTCTTAACGCCGCCGCCCTGCTTCCTCGAACCTGAACTTCGACATCTTGAATTCCTCCGGCACGTCACAGGGGTATGACCCCGAGAAGCAGGCCGTACAGAAGCAGTCTTGCTCCAAACCGGCTGCCCAATGCAGCCCTTCGAGCGAGAGATAGGCCAGGCTCGTGGTTCCCAGCTCGTCTGCTATGTCCTCCAAGGTCTTCTGGAAGGCGATGAACTCCTCCTGGCTGGCCATGTCGATCCCGTAGAAGCAAGGGTAGATGATGGGAGGAGAGGATATGCGCAGATGCACTTCAGCCGCCCCGGCATCGAATAGCATGTGCACGAGCTGTCTGGTGGTATTGCCGCGAACAATGGAGTCATCCACTGCAATCAACCGCTTGCCCCGGATATCGGCTGCCAATGGGTTGAGCTTCACGCGGATCCCCAGCCTGCGCAAAGAGTCATCCGGCTCAATGAAGGTGCGTCCCACATAGCGATTCTTGACCAAGCCTATGCCGAAGGGAATACCACTCTCCTCCGCAAAACCGATGGCGGCCGCATTGCCTGTATCGGGTACCGGCACCACCAAATCGGCGTCCACGGGCGACTCCTGTGCCAGCCGCCTTCCCATGCGCCGACGGACCTCATGGAGGGTCTTGCCCTTCATGATGGAGTCGGGGCGGGCAAAGTAGATGAACTCGAAGATGCACAGCGACTCGCGCTCAGGAAGCGCCACACGCTCGGCGTGGTACCCGTCGCCGTCTATCCAGACCATTTCGCCGGGCATGATCTCGCGCACGGCGGTGGCGCCGATGATGTCGAACGCACAGGTCTCGCTCGCGAGACAGTAGCGATCACCAAGCCGGCCGAGAACCAAGGGGCGGATTCCGTACGGATCGCGGAAGCCTATGACCTCACGATCGGTCAGTACCACAGCAGAGAAAGCCCCCCGCAGCCGCGGGATAACATCGCGCACGGCCTCTTTGACATCTGAGGCAGGGTGTCGAGCGAGGAGCGCAGCGATGACCTCGGTGTCCGAGGTGGACTCCAACCGAGCACCGTCATGCAGCAATTCCATACGAAGCTTGTCGGTATTCACCAGGTTGCCGTTGTGTGCCAAGGCCAGCGACCCACCGCCGACGCGGCTGCAGATCGCAGGCTGGGCGTTGTGCCAACCCGTGGAACCCGTGGTGGAGTACCTGGTGTGCCCTATGGCCATCTGGCCCGTAAGACTGCGCAAGATGGCTTCGCTGAACACCCGAGACACGAGTCCCACGTCCTTGTATACGGTGATTTGGTCGTGGTCGTTGACTGCTATGCCTGCGGATTCCTGTCCCCGATGCTGGAGCGCGAAGAGTGCGAAGAAGGTCAGCCGCGCCACATCCCTTTCAGGGGCAAAAATGCCGAACACCCCGCACTGATCCTGTGGGCGATCACCGAGGGCCATCACTCAACCCACGCTTCGTCGCCCGAGGCAGACGTGCCGTCACCGACACCAGGGGATACTGCCACCCCTTCCGCCACACCTGTATCGATCGCCTGACAATCGGGGCCTGCACCTGGTATTTCGCGCCAGTCTACCTGGCTCTGGCACACCCGGCACACACAAGTGTCCGGCAAGAACCCCTTGAGAAAGCTGTTCTTGTGACCACAGCGAGGACAGACCGTCTCATTCGCCATTACCCACTACCTCCGTGTGCAGCCAGCGATCAGGAAACCGTGGGCCTTCTGCCTACGACCGATCTCCAGGATCGAATGACACGCGACGCAGTATCTCCTCATACGCATCTTCCACACCGCCCATGTCTCGGCGGAAGCGATCCTTGTCCAGTTTCTCGCCCGTGGCACTGTCCCAGAACCGGCAGGTGTCCGGCGAAATCTCGTCGCCCAAGCGCACAACCCCAGCAGCATCCTTGCCGAACTCCAGCTTGAAGTCAACCAGCGTGACCCCGCGGGTCGCGAAGAACTCAACCAATACCGAGTTGACCAGGCGAGAGCCTGGTGGCCTCCGCCAAGTCCAACGGGTCAACCACGGCAAGCTCTTCCAGGTGAGCCTGGCACAACAGAGGATCGCCCAACTCGTCATCTTTGTAATAGTACTCAACGACGGGTGGGTTCTTGAGTGGTGTACCTTCCGGATAGCCGATCCGCTTCGAAGCAGCGAGCCGCTATGTTACGCACCACGAACTCCACTTGGAACATATCCAAGCGACGAATAAGCATGCCCGTGTCTGACGTAGTGGAGAGGAAGTGCGTGGGCACACCGGCTTCCTCCAATAGGCTGAATAACCGTGCCGATATGGCGTTGTTCATGCGCCCCTTATGCCGAATGGTGCCCTTCTTCTGCCGTCGAAGGCCGTGGCCGCATCTTTGAAGTCCTGCAGATAGACCTCCGGATCGTCGGTAGCGTAAACGATCTTGGCCTTACCTTCGTGCAAAGTTTTGGAGTCCAGTCATAGAACAACACCTCAGCCTCGCAGATGACGGGAAGGAGAGCGAGAGCCGGCGGCGTTACGGTTCTGGGGCCGATGTCCCGCATCAGTCATTCTAGCAGTGAAAGCCTCGCACCTCGAGCGCAGACCGGCGCTTCCAGTTGCTCACGAGCGTTGCATCGCGCGGTCCAAGCGCCCCGCCCCTCAGAACTGCAGAGCCTCCACCCGCTCAAAGACGGGACTCAGGTTGCAGGCAGCGCATGGAGACGGATCGAACACGGCTTCCAGCTCCTCTTTGGCCAGGCGCCCGGTTACCTCGGGATCTGCCAAAAGCAGTTCCTTGAAGGATCGTTTCTCCTGCCAAGCACGCATGGCGCTGCGCTGCACAAGCGCGTAAGCCTCTTCGCGCAGACAACCGCTCTGGATGAGCGCCAGGAAGCACCTGCTGACTGTGAATGAGGCCGAAGCTCCGATCCAGGTTGGCCAGCATCGTCTCAGGATAAACCAATAGGTTTTCCACCAACCACACAGCCTTCTTAAGCATGTAGTGGAGAAGGATGGTGCTGTCGGGCAGAATTACCCGCTCCACGCTGGAGTGGCTGATGTCCCGCTCGTGCCAGAGTGCCACGTTCTCGAAAGCGGCCACCATGTTGCCGCGAATGACCCGCGCCTGCCCCGCCAACCGCTCGGAAATGATGGGGTTGCGCTTGTGGGGCATGGCCGAGGAACCCTTCTGGCCCGGGGCGAAGTACTCCTCTGCCTCCAACACTTCCGTGCGCTGGTAGTGACGCACCTGCACGGCGATCTTCTCGATAGTTGTGGCCAGAAGGGCCAGCGCGGCCAGGAACTCGGCGTGCCGGTCGCGTTGTACCACCTGAGTGGAGATGGGCTCGCCGTTCAACTCGAGCTTCCGCATGACGATCTGCTCCACCCGTGGGTCGATGTTGGCGTATGTGCCCACGGCACCCGAGATCTTGCCCACTGCAGCCTGGTCCGTGGCGCGCTCAAGGCGTTCAACGCCGCGTTTGACCTCGAACGCCCAAAGCCCCAACACCATGCCGAACGTGATGGGCTCCGCGTGCACACCGTGACTGCGCCCTATCATCACCGTGTTGCGATGCTCCAACGCTCTGCGGCGACAAACGGAGCCCAACAGGCGCGCCTGCTCCAGCAGCAGCGCGCCCGCCTTCCTGATCTGCAGGGCCAGAGCCGTATCGAGCATGTCTGATGAGGTCATGCCGAAGTGGATGTACTTGGAAGCATCGCCCACGTACTCAGCCACGTTGGTCAGGAAGGCGATTACGTCGTGATGGGTGACCTCTTCGATCTCCAATACCCGCGCCACATCGAACGCCGCCTTGCTCTTGATCTCCGCGACGGCCTCCAAGGGGATCTCGCCCAACTCAGCCCAAGCCTCGCAGACCGCGATCTCCACATCCAACCACGTCTGCATGCGTGCTTCGTCGGTCCAGATCGCCGCCATCTCGGGAGTGGAGTAACGCTCGATCACGGCACAGCCATCCTTTCGTACGGGAACCCCACCGGCTAAGTCAGGGCGTCCTCCACCCCGTCCCGCGCATCCGGCCCCTCTTCCGGCCCCGGAGGCGGCGCCAAACCCACCGCCCTTGGTGAGATCCAGCAGAGTCGGAGCATCTTGGCCGCCAAGATGGCCGCGTTGCGCGCACCATTAATGGCCACACACGCCACGGGAACGCCGGATGGCATCTGCGCGATCGAGAGCAGCGAATCCAAGCCGCCCAAGTCAGGCGTCTTGATAGGTACCCCAATCACCGGCAACTCGGTATACGACGCCACCACCCCCGGCAACGCGGCCGCTTTCCCTGCTCCGGCTATGATGACCTTGAGACCACGTACTTCGGCCGAGAGTGCATAATCACGCACTGCATCTGGATCCCGGTGGGCTGAGAGCACGTTCACCTCGAAACCGATGCCCCGCGCCGCAAGTTCCGCCGTAGCCGCCGCCATCACCTCGGCATCGGATTGCGAACCCAAAAGGATACCCACCAATGGCGGGTTCCCACCGATCTCGTCCAACATCGCTTCAATCTGGGCTTCAGCCTCCACCAGCGGCTCACCCATGTCTTCTCCTCCTATCCCCGCCCCAAGGCCCGTGCTCCTATATCAGTACGCCACAGCGCCCCGGGAAAGCTGATGCGGTTCACTCCGGCGTAAGCCCGTTCCCGCGCCGGTGCGAAATCAGCACCCAAAGCCGAGACCACCAGCACCCGCCCTCCGTCAGTAACCAGAGTCGCGTCGCGATGGGCAGTGCCGGCGTGAAACACTTTGACTCCCTCTTCCCGTTCGGCCTGTTCCACCCCCGTGATGACATCCCCCTTGGAACTCCCGGCCGGGTAGCCGGCGGAAGCCATGACGACGCCCACGCACGCCCCGGGTTCCCAAACCACTTCCTTGGGCAACGGTTCACCGCACGCCACCGTCCAGAGCAATCCCAGGAGATCGTCCCGCAACCGAGGTACGAGCACCTGTGTTTCGGGGTCTCCAAACCGGCAGTTGAATTCGAGCACTTTGGGACCCGCCGCCGTCAGTATCACACCCGCGTAGAGCACCCCGCGGTAGGCGATACCACGGCGCTCCATCTCGGCCACCGTGGGGCGAATCATGTGCTCCACTATGAAGTCCGCCGTCTGCGCATCCACCGCCGGCACCGGCGAATACGACCCCATACCGCCGGTATTGGGACCACGATCACCATCGAGAGCGCGTTTGTAATCCTGTGCCGGTGCCAACGGGAGCACGTGCCCGTCGCTCACTAGGGCCAACAGGCTGGCCTCCTCTCCCTCCAGGTACTCCTCCAGCAGGACGGTGCTACCGGCATCGCCAAACCTGCGCTCGACCAGGCAGGCCCGAAGTGCTTCCTCAGCCTCACTTCGATTCATCGCCACAAACACGCCTTTCCCGGCAGCCAAGCCATCGGCCTTGACCACCAGCGGTGTGCCTTGTTCCTCTACGAAAGCCATGGCTGAACGAAACATCGTGAACTCGGCAGCCGCACCGGTAGGGACACCCGCGGCGTTGACGATCTCCTTGGCAAAGGTCTTGGACCCCTCAATACGAGCGCCGGCGGTACCGGGCCCGAAAACGATCAACCCGTGGGCCCGGAAATCATCGGCCAATCCGGCCACCAAAGGCGCCTCTGGTCCTACAACAGTGAGATCGATCCGTTCACGCAGAGCCAATTCGCGTAGGCCAGGTACATCTTCAGCCCTGAGGCCCACGTTCTGCGCCACAGATGCGGTACCGGCGTTGCCCGGTGCGCAGAACAGCTTCTCCAACAGTGGGCTGCGAGCCATGGCCCATGCCAATGCATGCTCCCGGCCGCCACTCCCCACAACCAGTACGCGAAGGCCCACGCAGGCTCCTCTCTCGCTATAGCTCGCTCATGACAATGGTCTGCTCGCGACGGGGCCCCACCGACACCAACGCCAGCGGAACCTCGGCGAACGAGGAGATGAAGTTGAGATAGGCTTGGGCCGCCTGTGGTAGATCGCCAAATGACCGAGCATCCGATATGTCGGCTTTCCACCCGGCCAGTGTCTCGTATACGGGTTCAGCCTGTACGAAATCGGCCTGGAACGCGGGAAGCTCCGGCTGTAGAGTCCCCCGCACCCGGTAGGAACAACACACCTTGATCTCGTCCAAATCGTTCAGAACATCGAGTTTGGTGATGGCGAGCCCGGTCAGCCCGTTCACACGCGCAGCGAACCGCAGTGCCACCAGATCGAGCCACCCGCAACGGCGAGGGCGCCCGGTGTGGTGCCAAACTCACACCCCCTCTCGCGCAAAGCCAGACCCAACTCGTCATGCAACTCAGTGGGGAATGGGCCCTCCCCCACCCTCGTGGCATATGCTTTGCAAACGCCCCACACCTCGTCGATGGCGGTGGGCCCAATACCTGTGCCCACACCCGCGTACGCTGCCACCGGGTTGGATGATGTGACGAAAGGATAGGTGCCGTGATCGAGGTCCAGCATGGTGCCCTGGGCCCCTTCGAACAAGACCGAACGCCCCTGCTTGATTGCCTGCCACACAAGGAGCGACACGTCCGCCACGTACGGTCGCAGGCTCTCCGCCGCCTCCACGTAACGCTCACACTCGTCCCGGAGGCCTTCGACCTCCTCCCCGAATACCTGCTTCACCAGATGAGCCTTGGCTTCCATCACGCCAAAGACCTTGGTTCGAAAGGCCGCCGAGTCCATGATGTCCTGCACACGCACCCCACGACGGTCGGCCTTATCGGCATATGCCGGGCCGATACCCCGTTTGGTGGTCCCTATGTGTTCATGCCCCAGCGCCGCTTCCACCACACGGTCCAACAGCAAATGGTAGGGCATGATGAGATGGGCCCCGGCCGAGAGCCTCAGGTTGGCGGTGGAGACGCCCCGCTCCTCCAACCTGTCGATCTCACCGCGGAGCACCACCGGATCGATCACAACACCGTTGCCTATGGCCGCCACGGTGTTGGGGCTGCATATGCCTGAGGGAACGAGGTGCAGCATGAACTTACCGTGCACATTCTCAATGGTGTGCCCTGCATTGTTGCCGCCTTGAAAGCGAACCACGTAGTCCGCTCCTGCCGCAAGCAGGTCCACCACTTTGCCCTTACCCTCATCACCCCACTGTGCGCCCACGATCACTCGAACAGGCACCACTATCCTCCTGGGAAGGCCGCAACGGCGGCGGATTGTGATACTGCCGGCCACGCCTTCGCGCGTGGGCCGCGACTCGCATAGTGTAACCCACTCACTGTAGCCGCGGGTAAGGGCGCGTGCGCAGAAACGTCCTTACCTCACCATCCTCCAGCTACCGGGCTCCTTTCCTACAGATACCACGTTCCGCCAGAACTGCCCGTGCAGCCAGTAGACCAGATGCCGAGGCCTGCATGAGCCCCCGTGTGACACCAGCCCCATCTCCCACCGCATACAGGCCGGAGATGTGGGTCTGTAGGCCGGCATCCAGCTCCAGGCGCGATGAGTAGAACTTGACCTCCACGCCGTACAAGAGAGTGTCTCGCCCTGCCACCCCGGGCATGAGCCGGTCCATAGCCCCCAACATGTCGATGATGTCCTGCAGATGACGGTAGGGAAGCGCGAAACTGAGGTCCCCGGGAGTGGCGTCGGCCAGCGTGGGTTCCACGGTACCGCGAGCCAGTCGCTCTCTCGTGGTCCTGCGGCCGGCACGTAAGTCTCCCAGCCGCTGAACGATGATGTCTTCTCCCAGGACATTCGCCAACCGCGCGATGGATTTGCCATAGACGATCGGCTCGTTGAAAGGCTGCGTGAAGCGCGTGGAAACCAGCAGAGCGAAATTGGTATACATGGTCTTGCGCTCAGCATCAGCGTAAGAGTGACCGTTTACCGTCACCACGTCACCGTAGTTCTCTTTACAAACCACACCGTGGGGATTGAAGCAGAAGGTCCGCACGCGATCCTCAAAGCTGGGTGTGGTGTAGAGGAGCTTGGGCTCGTACAGATCCGCGGTGATGTCCTCCATGAAAAGAGCCGGCAGTTCTACCCTGACGCCGATATCCACTGCATTGCTGACTACTGAAAGACCCAGTCGCTCCGCTTCGGACTTGAGCCAACCTGCGCCCTCGCGACCCGGCGCCAAGATCACGGCCCGCGCCCTCACCTCCCGTCCCGACTCCAGTGTCAGCCCGCGCACTACCCCGGCTTGGGTCAGCAACGACTCAACGCTGGTCCGCGTCTCCACATCCACCTTGCCCCGCAACGCACGGCGCATACTTCCCAGAACTTCAAAACATCGCTCCGTACCCATGTGGCGAATGGGGGAGTGCAGGAGACGCAGTTCCTCACGCATGGCACGTGTTTGCCATTCCTGCACATGCTCGGCATCGTCTCCGAAGACGGTGTCGGGCGCCCCGTGTGCGCACCAGATACGGTCCACGTCGGCCAGCAGCCGTTCGAGTTCGCCGTGGGACACGTACTCGCTCAACCACCCTCCCAAGCTGGCGCTGAGCGTCAGCTTGCCGTCGGAGAAGGCACCGGCGCCACCCCACCCCGACGTTATGGCACAAGGCCGGCAGTGTGAGCAGTGACCCGTTTGTCGCGCCGGACAGGATCGCTGAGGGAGATCTGACCCCTTCTCTACCACCAACACGTCGAGACCGGGTGCGGCAGAGAGTTCCAGCGCCGCAAAAATGCCGGCGGGCCCTGAGCCCACCACCACGACGTCGTACGTATCCTTACCCATAGCCGTCGCCCCGCTGATCTTCAGGCAGGTCGGCAAAACGAGTGTAGTTCTGAACGAAAGCCAAGCGGCAACTACCAATGGGCCCATTGCGCTGCTTGCCGATTATGATCTCGGCGATGCCCTTGTCTTGGCTGTCTTTGTTGTAAACCTCATCGCGGTAGATGAAGAGGACCACATCCGAATCCTGCTCTATGGAACCCGACTCGCGCAAATCCGAAAGTACCGGGCGATTGCCGGAACGCTGCTCCACTTGGCGTGAGAGCTGCGACAGTGCCAGCACCGGCACCCCCAGCTCACGCGCCATGATCTTGAGCGACCGCGAGATCAGCGAGACTTCTTGCTGACGGTTCTCTGCGCTGGAGTCCCCCATCATGAGCTGCAGGTAGTCGATGATGACCAGCCCCAGATTCGGCTCGCGCGATTTGAGGCGCCGGGCTTTGGCCCTGATCTCCATCATGTTGGATGATGGAGTGTCGTCGATGAAGATGGGTGCCTTGAAAAGCGGAGCGCACGCTGATGTGAGCTTGCTCCAATCGGCCGTCTGCAACTGCCCGTGGCGCAACTTGTGACTGTCTACCTTGGCCTCCGAACAGAGCATGCGCTGCACAACCTCCATCTTGGACATCTCCAGAGAGAAGACCGCCACGCCCTTGCCCTGATCCACGGCTACGTTGCGGGCGATGTTGAGCGCGAGGGCGGTCTTGCCCATGGACGGCCTTGCCGCCAGGATGACGAGGTTGGCCGGTTGGAAACCCGTGATGATTTCATCGAGGCGGCGGAAACCGGTTTCCACACCGGCGGTGTGTCGGCCCTCGGACATCGCACGCTCGAGCTCGATGAAGCTCTCGTTGATGAGTTCACTCAACGGGCTGAAATCCTCGCCCACCTTGGTCTGTGAAATCTCGAAAACGAGTTGCTCGGCACGATCGATGAGTTCGTGCGGCTCTCCTTGGCCCCGGTAGCCCATCTCAGCTATGTCTGAGCCCACGGAGATGAGGGAGCGCAGCAGGTAGTTGTCTTTGACAATTTCCGCGTAGTGCCGCGCGTTGGTGACCGCCGGCACCGACGATACAAGGCTGTGCACATAGGCGCGCCCCCCGACCGCCTCCAACGTGCCGCGTCGTGTCAGCTCTTCCGACACGGTGATGGGGTCGATGGGCTCACCCCGTGCGTAGAGCTCTTCTACCGCCTCATAGATGCGTTGATGCGATAAGCGATAGAAGTGCTTGGGACGTAGAACCTCGGTGACCCCCGCGATGAGGTTGGGCGCCACCATGACCGATCCCAGAACAGATGTCTCCGCCTCCAGGTTCTGGGGTGGAGTTGCGCCGGCGCGGCACCGCGGGCGGGCCCAACGGACTTCTGCCGTGCTCCACTCGTCATACGAGGCTACCTCCCCCGCGCCTCGATGGGGCTACCAGGCAAACAGTATCTCCCCGCGAAGACAGACTACGAATCGGCGGGGACTATGATGACCTTCATCTCCACGGGCTCCACACTCTGGTGCACATCTACGAGCACCATGTGCGTACCCAGTGTCTTGATGGGGTCCTCCAGAAGCACCTTCCGTTTGTCTATGCGGATCTTGCGCGCAGACCACAGCGCAGCAGCCACATCGGCGTTGGTTACCGATCCGAAGAGCTTCTCGCCTTGGCCGGCGGCGGCAGGGATAGTCAGCACCGTGCGCGCCAAGGTCTCCCGAGTGTCAAAAGCCTGCTCGGCCTCGCGCCGCTCCTGATCCAACTTGGCCTGCATGGCCTGTTTGGCGGCCTCGATCTTACCCGGAGTGGCAACCTCGGCCAGGCCTCGCGGGAAGAGGAAGTTGCGGGCGTAACCGTCGGAGACACTCGCCACGTCGCCTTTGGCCCCCAATTTCTCCACGTCTTTCAGCAGAATTACTTCCATTCAGTCTCCTCTTCATCAGCATCGCCCCCCGATACCGCCGAAATCCCGTCCGGCGTCCCGGGCTCGCGACGATCGAAACGCTTCCGGAAATCAACCCATGCGTCAATCAACCCCACCCAAGTCAGCAACAAGAACAGGACCTGGCCCACAACCGCCAGGACGTACCACCCAGCGCGTGTGCCGGTGCCCCGCGTTCCTGTGTTGGCAAACCAACTGGTCACCGCCAAGCCCTGCACGAAGAACACCGTTGCGCATAGCACGAGCACATTCAGCCCGACCAGCCACAGCGCCCTTCCATCCCGGCCCAGCCACGTCCCAAGCATCACCAGCACCAACCCGACAACGAGCCCATACGGTGTGGACCAATGCAGGCGAAAGCTGCCGAACGACAGCGAGGGCGCCAAGCGCCTCTCCAGACGTGGAAAAATCGCCGCCGCCAGGCCCACGGTTGCCACAGCCAGCACCAAGCCCAAGGAGAGCAAGATGCCCGGCGACAGGAAGGGCAATACCGCCAACATGGCGCGCGCGGATTCGAGTGCGGCGTCGATGGACGCCTGATCGACTCCGCCCTCTCGTACATGCCGGAAGCCGTCTGGAGCGACGTCTCCATAAGCGACTTCAACTGCGCCGTCGTCAAACCGGACAGCCACCAAGCCAGTGCGATCCAAGCCGCATGCCCCAGTGCCGCCACACCGGTCGAAACCCACAGCAGCCGGGAGGAACCCCATCCTCGCCGCAAGCCCGCACCCAGCGTTACGCCCAGCCCGGCCGCCAGCACGCAGGTCAGCAATCCGTTGACCGGGCCCGTGAAGAGCCCTCCCAGCAGCGACGCCACCGCCGCCGACACAAGAGCCGGTCGCTCTCCCCACTTCACCCCCACGTATGCGGTGGGAAGCGGCAGCAGCGGAACAGCGAGTACCGAGACCAACGGCACGAACCCGACCACCAGCGACAATACGGCTGTGAGCGCCGCACCCTTGCCTGCGTCCGCTGTCGCAGAGGCCGTGAGCGATCTCATGGTCGTCCCGACTCGCGGTTCGGCCCCAGAACACGCGCGATCAGCGACTCGAGTACGGCAACAACGCCATCTCGCGTGCCCGCTTGATGGCCAGTGCGATCTGCCGCTGATGGCGCCGGCATGCACCGGTGGTACGACGTGAGCGGATCTTGGCTCGATCCGACATGTAGCGCCGCAGCCCATTGAAGTCCTTGTAGTCGATCAGTTCGACCTTCTCTTTACAGAAATAGCAGTATTTGCGCCGTCGAGAACCCGATGCGGGCCGCGGCCGGCGCCTCCTGGCAAATGCCACGTGTCCTTACCTCCCGAGAACCACTTAGAAGGGGATGTCGTCTTCTTCGCCGAAGTCGATATCCTTGAAATCATTGGCCGGAGCCAGATCAGACGGAGGCGTATAGCCACCACCTCTCTGACCCCCGTACCCGCCTGCCTCACCGATTTGACTGCCGGGGCTGCCAAGAAACACCACTGAGTTGGCCACGATCTCGACCTTACTGCGCCTAGTGCCGTCCTGCGCATCCCAGCTCCGTTGTTCCAGGCGGCCCTCAACTGCCACAGGCCGGCCCTTGCTGAGGTATTTGGCGCAGTTCTCTCCCTGTTGGCCCCACACCACCACATCGAAGAAACTGGTCGCCTCAACCCATTGGCCGGTTGCGTCCTTGTATGACCTACCCACCGCCACGCCGAGCTGACACACATTCTTGCCCGACGGCGTCTGGCGCAGCTCCGGGTCCCGAGTCAGGTTACCCACGAGAGTCACATGAGCGAAACCCCTGGCCATGACTTATTCCTCGTCCGGTAGGTCGTCCGCAGCGAGCGCCGCGTCTGCGGCAGCGATGGTGCCCTTTTCGGGCAGGCGCACAGGCATGTTGCGGAGAACGATGTCGGCAATCCTGAGGACTCGAGTGACTTCGTCGAGCGTTTTGGGCTCGGCCTTGAAGTACATGACGTAGTAGTAGCCCTCATTGACATGGTTCATTTCATAGGCGAAACGCCTCTTGCCCCACTCGTCGGTCTTGCCGACGATCCCCTGTTCTGTTGTGATGATCTCCCGAATCCGATCAAGAAGCGCCGCGCGCGCCTCGTCTTCGGCCTCGGGACGCATGATCACCATCAGCTCGTAGCTGTTCAGGGTTCACCTCCTTCGGACTTGGCGGCCCCGGCCTCTCTGCCGGAGCAGGGGTGGTATGTCGCGGCGCACCATGCGATACGCCGGCTCGGGGGGCAGCCGAGCACACGCTTCGGCCCTAGGCCGGAAGCGGAGAACGAAGTATACACTCTGAAAGCGTCACATGCGCGGCGACCCGTGAGTGCCCTGTTCAGCCCCGGAGGGAGCCGGACCGGCATCCGCAGCCGGAGAAGTCGGAGCGCCAAGAGGAGCCGCGGTCACCGGCGGAGCAGGGTGAGTGGCGGCCCACTCTGCCCTCCGTTGCTGACGGCGCCGCATCGTCGCCCGCACAACCACGTAGACCACCCACGCGATAAGCGCAAGCAACACCAACACCGGTAGCGCGCCTCCCAAGAAAACGATCAACTCGTTGACAGTCCCCACAAGGGCACGGGCCGCCTCACGCAGTGCCTCAATGAAGCCCCAACCACCCGTCGTGGCCACCACCATGCCTGTCTCATACAGGCTAACGGTAAGCGTGGCATAACTGGAATGCTCGTCCAGATAGTTCAGACGACCCTTGATCTGCTCGATCTCCCCCTGCACGGAGGAAAGAACGTCACGGACACGTAGAGTGTCTTCCACCGTCGTGGCCTGCCGCATCAGAGAGAGCAGTGCTTCTTCTTGGGCCTCGGCGTTCTTGAGGCGGGCTTTGAGGTCCACATACTCCTCGGTCACATCCTGTGACTGCACCTGTTGCGCTGTGACTTTGCCGAGTGCCACAGCATCAGCCAGCACTCCGTTCAGCGATTGCGACGGAACGCGCAGCGCAATCACGCCGCTACGCATCATCCTCTCTTTGCCACTGGCGCTGGAATCGGCCGAGATGATGTAGCCCCCGTATTTGTCGGCCAGCAACCGTACCTGCTCGAAAACCGCCTGGAATTTCCCAGTCTCCACCTCGATCTGGAGTGACGCATTGCTGACAACTTTGTGCTCCGGTCCGGTCAAAGCACCCAACCCACCGGCCTTACCGGCCACTGATGCCTGCGAGATGATGGTCTCCGAGGGGGCTGCCTCGCCACCCTGATATCTCGCAACGTCGGAACCCATGGAGGCCGCAGTGGTTGTCGCGTGATAGACAGTGGTAACCGCCCCATCCGCAGGAGAACCGCTGATTCCTCCGTCACCCCTGCTCCGGCTCCCCCCACATCCCGCAACCCAGACCAGAGCAAACCCGGCCAGAACCAGCAAGGTGGCGGCCGCCACAAACCGAAGAAGTTGTCCAGGTCTCCTTGGAACAGAACCAGTGACTAATGGTGGCACTTCAGCTGAGGTGCGGATCTTCATCTCCGATCCTCCTTCCACGTATAAGGGTGTCCGTGTGACGGCAGGATGAGATGGCAGGTTCCGCCAATACAGCCGGCTAAACCCCCAGATCGTGAGCCAACTGGCCCAGAAACAGCCCCACATCGGTCACAATTCCGATGGTCTGGAAGCTGCCCCGATCAGAGAGTTTAGTGACAACCGCAGGATTGATGTCCACACACACCGTGCACGGACGCTGGAAGCAGGTTCCCGGTGGCGATAGAGTGCAGCATGGTGGACAGCATCAGACACATGCCCGCCTGTCGTGCGTAACGGCGCATCATCTGCTGGGCTTGGATCACATCCGTAACCACGTCCGGCAGGGGTCCGTCGTCGCGGATGGACCCGGCCAGCACGTAGGGGACGCCGGCCTTGACCAACTCATAGAAGAGTCCGCTGTGCACCACTCCCGATTCAACCGCCCGTGCGATGCTCCCGCATGCCCGTACACGATTGATAGCGCGCAGATGATGCTCGTGGCCTCCTTCTACCGACTGTCCCTTCTCGAGATTGATGCCCAAAGAGGTCCCGAACAGACAGGCTTCGATGTCGTGTACGGCGACGGCGTTGCCCCCGAATACCACATCGATCCAACCCCCACGCACCAGACGGGCGAGTGCAGGCGAAGCGCCGGTGTGCACCACGGCCGGACCCACCACAGCCACCACCGTACGGCCCGTCTCGCGGGTCATCCGCATCAGACGAGCCACCTCACGAATGACGAGGCGCTTGGGTTTCTCCGACGATACCGACGAGCTCATGAACTCGAAAGTCCTCGCCGCCCGTGATCGCTCGAGCGGTACCACGCGCACACCCCGGCGCCCAACCACGAGCAGGTCGCCCGCACGCACTTCGGAGATCGGCACGGTCTCGGCCCGATCACCCGCCTCGGCCACCCTGATTCCGCAGTCCATCTCCGGAGACTCCACCGGCAGCCACCGACCCCCTACGCGCACGCACGTCTCCAGATTGGTGGTACTGTAGAACCCCTCAGGAAAGACACCGTTGGCGGGAGCAGCCGTCAATTCGGCGTCCACCTGCTCCACCGCCTGAGCTCCGTGCCGTTGCAGCCGGCTCAAGATGAACTCAAGTTGCTCCGTATCGGCGGCCTGCACGCGGATAACCGCACGCGAATGATCGAACTTCTCCCTTCCTACTCGGAAGTGGAGGAAGCGAAAGTCCCCGCCCAAGTCTAGGATGTCGTCAAGAACGCGGGGGAGGACCATCGAATCGATAATGTGGCCCTCGAGCTTGATGTCTTCGTACTCCACAGCAGACTCCTGGATGAGAACAGGGCGGCGCCGGCGCCCACAGGCGCCGGCGCCGCCTGGACAACACTACACGGCAACCTCTTAGTCTAACCTCTCCCAAGCCTCATGGAAGTGGAGACCCAGCTTTTCGAGTTCGATCAACACCGGCTCATAGATTTCCGGCAGGACCGGAACATGCACCCCGGTCACCCGGATCTTCCCCTCCAAGATCATGCGCGCGCCGATGGCTGCGGGCAGACCTACTGTCCGGTTCATGGAGCTGAAACCTCCCGGGATACCGAAATCGATCATGGTAGAGGTGACCATCTCCTGGGATTCGGGGTACTCGACCAAGAACTCGTGTTTCAAAACCAGCATGTCACGCTCGCCGGGCCCATAGCTCATGCGCTCCAGCATGCGTGCGGTCAGCACGTCCACCGGAGCGCCCCGGGTGATGGGTAGGGGATCTTCAGCCAACAGACCCAACCACTCCAGCGCCTGCATCTCAGGCGCATCTTCGGCCAAGTTCAACTTCCACCTGACCAGTGTCCGTAGATCAACGCCGGTGCTGCCTGTCGCCGCGGCCGGCGCCGCGGCTCCAGAGGCATCCGGTCCTGGATGCTGGGTTCCACTGGCGGCAACCAAATCCGCAGTGAATCCGGCGAACGTCTTGCCCCCAAGGTCGAGCCACTCATCCTCACCCAGGTAACCCAGTTCCATGATCTTGCCCATGATCCGGCACCAGCCTTTGTTGCGCAGGGTGCCCCGAAACATGCGCCCGGTCCCCCCTATGCCATACATCGCTACATAAGGCAGGCTGTTGCGGTTGGGATACCCCTCGAGCACCAAGCGCCTGCCTTCGATCTCCACCGGGACATCCCACCGATGCTGGAACAACTCCTCGCCCGGTACAAAAACTTCCCGGCCTTCTTCCATGTATAGTGCCGGGTTTTCCCCGCCAGAAGCACACCGCGCGGACTCCACGAAAACTTGTAACCAAAGGGGTTGTCGTTGGCTTCCGGAGCCGGGAGACCACCACACCACGACGTGAACGAGACGATACGGCCTCCTCTATGTTTCGCCTCGGTGATGACCCGCATGGCCGTCATGTGGTCGATGCCCGGGTCTACCCCCATCTCATTCAACAGGACCACGCCGGCCGCCCGCGCCGGGCCGTCGAGGGCCGCCATCTCCTCCTTGACGTACGATGTGGTCACCATGGGTTTTGCGTGTTCCACGCAGTGGCGCGCCACCACCGGATGATACACAAAGGGTAGTAGACTCACGGAAAGGTCGTGCTCGGCGATGGCCTCTCCCAGGGCCTCATCATCCGAAATATCAAGGGCACGAGCCCTGCCGCGAGGGTGATCCCCCACGATCTCCTGTGCTTTCCCCACAGTGCGCGTGGCCACCGTGACGTGAAAGTCTGGCTGCTGGAGCAGATACTGCACGTGAGCGCCGGCCACCATTCCGGCTCCGAGAACGAGGATCTTCTTCAACGCGCACCCTCCGACGGTTGCTGGTTGCAGGGTGGGGCGGCGCCGGCTCCGCCTGCGCCGCCCATCACAGGTACCGTTCCAGGTAACGATAATCGGGCGTCAGCTCTCCGTGATAGACAATCACCGCTCTTCTGATCTCCGGCGGCAGATCGAGCCGCTCAAAAGGGACTGAATAGTCCGCCCGCGCCAGCACCGGAATGTACTCCTTGAGCACACCGCTGAAGTAGACCGAGGCATCTCGGGGCAGCTCGCTCGGCAGGATGTCCACCGACATCACCACTACGCCACGCCCCTCCACTCCGGTGGTGGCGGCCTCGGAAAGCGGATCATAGACGAAGAAGGGCTCTCCCGGCTCGGTGATGCGCACCGTGCACTCGATCGCACCCTCCAGGTCGGCGCTGATGTCACCAATGACTCGCAGCCGAGGCGACTCCCGCTCCCAATGTTGCCGCAGCCACTCCTTGGTGATCAGCCGGGGGTAACGTGCTTCCCAGAAGATGCAGTTGACTACCGCCGTCAGGTAGGGCACGAAACGTTCGAACTTGCTGCGGTAGCGATCGGGCCGCACGTAGTAGTCCTGAAGATCGAAAGCCGTACCTGTTTCCACAGGTTCAACCGTGTCCTCCTCCCGAAACACGACCTTGTAGAGGCAACGGTGGGACGTAGCACTTCCTCCCCACAGGCCAATGAGGTCAGCCGGTCTCACCTCCACCACCGGCATGAGATCCAAGATCTGCCAAGCTCCTCGAGCAACGTTGCCGTATCCTGCAAAACCCACGACTATGGGTTCCATGCCTGCGGGGAAACCCTCAAGCCGTATCCGTTCCCCCACAGCGCGCACAGCCGCCTTGACTTCCGCCAGATCACGGTACTCGTACGCGTGGCGGAGGGCCGTGAGCGGAGTGTCCGTCCCCTCCCACGCCATTCGCCTACCTAGGGCGACCAGCGTCTCCACCATGCCGGCCATACCCGCGTAGTTACCGAAGAAGATCAGACGCCGCCCTTCGGCATCGGTCACCCTCTCGTAATCGATAAGGTTGCACTTCATATCCAGCAGGCGCCGCAGCATGGGCATGTTATAGGCCTGCCCCTTGATGGTGTGGGAGAAGAAGACATAAGTCCCGCCGGGGCGAAAAGTGTCGGGCTTCATTTCTTTGATGCCCAGAACCACCGAACACGCCTCGAGATTCTCATCTATTTTGGCCCCGGCATTTCGAAACTCTTCCTCCGAGTACACGCGGATGGGGGACGGCTGCACCACAACATCGATACCCTCGCCCATTAGTGCCTTGGCATCCTCCGGCGTGACCGCCACCCGTTTCTCCCAGATGCTCTTCTCCTCGCGCCTGATCCCGATACACGGCCTAGAACTCCCCGTCACGGTGCCACCCCCTTGGACGACCCTCCAGTCCGTCGCGCCGTCGGCGTCAGCGCCCAACGGTAAGCCAACTTGTAGCTCCGGGCGATCATCAGTGTCTCGGTTCGGACCACGCCCGGTAGCAGTTGAACGGTGCCGGTGACGAACTCGGTCAGATGAGGCAGGTCTCGGCAAAAGACCTCAACAATGAGGTCGAACTGGCCCAAAGTGAGCACCACATAACTAACCTCCGGCAGCGCTGCGATGGCCCCGGCCACCCCGTCGCCCTCCCCTGGAGCGACCACCACTCCCAGGATGGCCGGGGCCGAGAACCCCAGCGCGTGCGGGTCAACCACTCCCACCGTGCGCACTATGCCCTGCTCGGAGAGGTTGCGATAGTGCGCACGTATGGTGGTCTCCGACACTCCCGCCTGCCTGGCGATGTCGGTGAAGGATGTCCGCCCGTCTTCCTGCAGAGCTCTCAGAATGAGCCTGTCGACTTCATCCACACCGGCCTACCTTGTTCGAGATTCAAATGGCCATATTCATTCTAGAACGTATTTCGCTGTTGTGCGACCTTTGTCATTCGCATTTCAACGTCTTGACCAAACCAGGCTACGGTATCTCCTACCGGCAGAGCCATTGCCCGCAGATCGCCACTATGTGCTTAATTGGTCGCAATGGCACCTGAAGCCCCTTCCACCTTCGTCATTGTCAATCCGGCGTCGGCCGGCGGATCTACGGCTGCCTTCTGGCCTCAAGCTTCCTCCGCCCTACGCAACGCCGGGATCCGATTCGATCACGCCTTCACAGCCCACCGCGGCCATGCCGTGGAGTTGGCTACCACAGCCGGGCGAAGTGAATACCAAGTGCTCCTATACGTCGGAGGAGACGGCACTGCCAACGAGGTGGCCAATGGGCTGCTCCAAATACCCGCCGCACGGAGGCCGGCGCTGGCTGCACTGCCCCGGGGCAGTGGGGGAGATTTCCCCAAGGCGCTCGGCTTGCGCCGCGGAGTCGAAGCCGCCATCGACCGACTCCGGAGAGGGAGACGGACCCGAATCGACGTCGCCCATTCTCGGTTCTTGGGGTTCGACCAACAGCCCACGGAACGTGCGTTCATCAACGTGGCCGATGCGGGCTTGGGGGGCCACGTGACCGAGAGAGTCAATAAATCCCACAAACCCCTGGGAGGCACCATCGCGTTTCTGGAAGCTATCGTGTCGTCCTTCTGGGCATACGAGAACATCCCCATGACCATCAAGATAGACGGCGCCACGGTGCACACCGGGCCGGTCGCCACAGCCGTCGTGGCCAACGGAAGCTATTTCGGCGGAGGCGTTAAGATTGCGCCGGCCGCCACTCCTGACGACGGCCTCCTCGATATAGTGGTGGTGGGCGACATCAACAAGCTCGACCTCATAACGCAGCTACCCCGCATCTACCGCGGCACACACGTGCGACATCCCAAGGTTTCCACATACCGCGGGCGCGAGATCGTGGTGGATGCCGCGAAGCCGCTGCCGCTCGACCTAGACGGGGAGTTCCCGGGCTTCGGTCCTTTTCACGTGAGACTAGAGCCGGCTGCTCTAGAGGTGATCACCTGACGGGATTGTCTGCAGTCATCACACGGAGGCCGGCCATCGCCGGCAGCCCTCATCCGGCCGCCAACCTATCTACCAACGCGTCCACCGCCAACCTCACGGCGGCTACGTAATCCGGCGCCACATCGTAGCGCTTCTTCCCGAAGATCGGCTCCCTGCACTGCATCACTCAAAGGCAGCTCGCCAATGATTTCGAGTCCGTCAAGCAATCCTTCCACCGCCGCCCGGCCGCTACCATCCACCTTGTTCAACACCACAAAGAGCCGACCTATGCCGATATCGCGCGCCAATTCACGGATGGCAAGAGCCGTGCGCGCGCTCCGGGCGCCCGGCTCCACCACAATAAGCATGGCATCGACGCCGGAGGCGGTGGCGCGGCCCAGATGCTCGATACCAGCCTCCATATCCAATATCACGGCCTCGTGGGAGCGTAACAGCAGGTGCCGAACTAGTGTCCGCAGCAGAACCGACTCCGGGCACACGCACCCTCCGGCCCCTTGCTTGACGGTTCCCATCACCATGAGGCGCACGCCGCGCACGGGCAAACTGAGGCGCTCAGGTAGGTCATCGACCCTGGGGTTCATGCGAAAGAAAGACCCGAACGACCCTGGTTCGGCACCGGTGCGCTCTGTCACAAGCTCACGCATGGCTGCAATCGGTACTAGTTCCGCAGCCTCCTCTGGGGAGACGCCCAGAGCCGAGGCCAGGTTGGCATCGGGATCGGCGTCCACTGCCAGCACGTCGTAACCCCGCTCTGCCAATACATAGGCCATCGTGGCGACCAGCGTCGTCTTCCCCACACCTCCTTTGCCGGTCACCGCCACCTTCATGGTTGCCTCCTTTCGCCGTCGGCATCTTCCGTGCCCGTAGACGCATGACTCTCGCTACCCCTCCGTCCGGTAGTCAGATACACGACCAGCGCGGAGATAAGTCCGCTCACGCCGAGGCTCAGGCCCGCAGCCCCAAACCCGAACATCGCCGCCGGAATCCAGTTGGCACGACTGTCATCGGCCATAATGCCACCAACGCCCAAGCCGCCTGCCACCAACACTATCCCGATCAACAGGCAGATGCTGGGCGCGAGTACGGGCCTCACCTGCAGGAGGCGCTGTGCGCGCCGGGTTACCCTCACCCTTCCCAGGCGCCAGTTATCGTAGCCGTACCAGGGATCGCGATCCCGGGGGTTGAGAGATTTCTCATCGTCCACCGTACACCCTCGGTTTCCTAAGGGACGAGACTGATCACGAGTTCAACGACCTCTCCCGTTTTCTCCGGGTCTCTTAGCCCGCAGTTGACCACAGGCACCTTGGGATCCAACTGCAGCAGATCACGCACCTGCCCTTCCTCCACCATCTCGTCGGCGAGCGATGCGTAGGTAGCCACTGCGTATGGGCGGTCTGCGATCTCTCCCATGAGGTCTATGTCGGGTTTGGAAGCCATAACCGCGTCACGAGAGTTGATGTTCACCAGCACCACGAACCCCGACGTCTCGAGGGCCAGTCTTCTCACAACAGCGTGCGGCGTGCGCGAATCCGGCGCATAGATCAGACACGACCCGGCAGCCCCCCTGTCCCTGATCCCCGCCGCGATCCGCACCTCTACTTCCTCATCACCCATCTTCTCGACCCGGAGATGGTTGCTGACCTCTCCAGAGCCGGCCGAAGTGAGAAACATCACGTTGTAGACATCTATCGGGCCCTTAAGGGCAATGGCCATGCTCTGGCCCAACAACTCCAACGCCGGATCCTTGATGGAGATGAGGCCCCTCTGAAGCATCCCGGTGAGTAGTTTGGTGGTCTCAAAAAGCCCTAGACCACTTTCCTCCACCAAAGTCAGAGCATCGCGGCGACCGTCGATATGCGCCAGCACTCTCCACTCCCGAGGTGTGAGGGACACCCTGTCGGTGGAGCACACAGGTTGCACGTGTGGGACTTTTTCCATGCTGCCCAACGCACCCAGCATCGCACCCCACTCATCCAGCCGTCGTAGGCCCTCCAGGCCTACGGCCTCTGCGTCGAAACGCACCACCCCGGGTAACCCCCACCCCTCATGGGCCGGTTCGAACACGTACTCTGCATCTTCCCACTCGGCCATTTTGAAGAAGGAATCCGCAATCTGATCCTCCAGCAGCCTCTCCAACTCCTCTCCGCCCAACAACTCTTGCTTCTGCACCGCCACTGCCAACGAGAGCCCGTCTTGGCGACCTTCAGTTGATTCCAACGCCGCCAACTGCCCCCCGGTCAAGTAGCCCAACTTGAGCAGGCGCGAGCCGAAAGACCGTCCGATATGATCGAGTTCGGCGTAACAGACCCATCCCTCGTGGAACAAAACCCGGCCGCTCCGCCGCCCCGACCAACAGCGTAGGGTTCCCGATCCGCCGCTCATCTTGATGAGACGCAGGACTGCCACCAAATCGAGATCTTGCGCTCTGCCCTTGAGGTCCATCGGCGCTTCAGCCATCAGCTCCCTCGCCACTATCACAGTTCGATCAATGAAAACCTACCCAACAGACCACTCAACCACCCCAGCCGTCCCAGAATTATCAATACTCCGTAGACAGCCAGGAGCACGCCCGAGACAACACGGATGGCACGTACGTGCTTTTTGGCCCACGCCAGTACGTTCAACAGCTTGGAGAACACCAAACCGGCCACTACAAACGGAACACCCAGACCCAGGGAGTATACAAATAGAAGCATAGCCCCACCTAGCGGGTCTCTGCCCGAGGCCGCCAGTGTGAGGATAGAGGCAAGAATGGGACCCACGCACGGAGTCCAGCCCAAGGCGAAGGCGATCCCGGTGGCTACTGCCCCCACCAAGCCCTTCGGCGCCTTGAACGGCAAGACCCGGCGTTCGCGTTCCAGCCATCCCGCCGGCACCAAACCCGCAACCAACAGGCCAAGCAACACGAGGAGCGCCCCGGCTGCAATTTGCAACTCGCGCTCAAAGCGGCGAATCGCCTCACCGACGAAAGCCACACCGGCGCCTGCCAGCGTGAAGACGAGAGCAAAACCCAGCACAAACGCGAGCATGGCCGGCCAGATACGGTGACGGCCCGATTCCAGCTCGTCCACCGACACTCCGGATACGAATGAGAGATAACCCGGGAGTAGCGGCAGCACGCAGGGACTCAGAAAACTCGCCGCTCCGGCCAGCAAAGCCAAGCCAAAGGCGCCAACGCTGAGACCGTCACCTGGCTGCATCGGCCATCGCTTGTAGCTCTGCGGCCGTGATGGGACCGACCCGCAAGTCGGCGATGCGGCCCGCCGCATCCACCACCACCGTGGTGGGTACCGCCCTCACCCCGTAAGACGAGGCAACGCGCCCAGGTCCGTCCATGAGAACCGGGATGGCGGGATCCGCCTCACCCAAGGCGGCCACCACGCTTGGTTGCGAATCGTCGAGTGCTATCAGAAGAAGACCGGTACTGTTGTTATTGGCTCGATAGAACCTATCGAGTTCAGGGATACCCCTGACGCAACTCGGTCACCAACTCGCCCAGAATGACAGAACCAGTGGCTTGCCCGCGAAGTCGTCCAAAGACACCGGCTCACCCGCCACGGTTGTGCCCGCAAAATCGGGAGCCGGTCTACGGTTGGAAACGACCACGGAAGTGGAGGGAGCCGAGGTTGCAACGCCGGATGTACCCGACACCGTTCCGGCAGCGGTGGCCCCGGTGCTCGGCGAGGCGGCGCCGCCACACCCGTGCAGGGCCAAAGGCACCAACAAAGCGAGAATAAGTGCGGCCGCCCGGATCAGCAACGGGCCACGGACCGGCCGCCCCGGTCTCCGTCGCTGTACGACGTTCTTCATGACTCATCAACTCCTCTTCAGTCATATGCCATATGGTTCTGGTCTCCACTCGCTCCAATGTGACTCCTCGGAGTCTGCAGCACCCACACGACTCCGCCCGTACCCACAACTACGAGCATCGCGCTCACCCACTGTTGAAGAGTCAAACCGCCCCATATGGGTGAGTTGGTGCGAAGGAACTCAACCAGAAACCGTTCGATACCGGCCATCACCAGGTATGAACAGAATAGAAGCCCGTGCTTCCGCATGCGCGGTTGTAGGATCAGAAGCAAGATGCCGGCGATGGCGAAAGAAGCCAAGCTCTCGTAGAGCTGGGTAGGGTGAACCAGCCCTTCGGTGGGCGGAGAACCCTGGGGAAACGCCATCCCCCAGGAGAGGTCCGTCTCGGAGCCGTAGCAACACCCCGTGAGGAAGCATCCTATGCGGCCGAAACCGTACCCCACAGCGAGCGCGGGCGCAGTTGCATCCACAGCCGGCCCCAGCGGCGTCCTCGTGGCCAACAGCACGGCCACCACTGCCACAGCTCCACCAACGAGACCGCCGTACCACACGAAGCCACGCCCTGTCAGCACAGATTGTGGCCACAAGTCCGGGTACAACAACACGTAGTTGAGCTTGGCCCCTACCATGCCACCCACCATTGCGCCGATCAGTGCCACCAGCGCGATATCAACCGGGAGCTTCCGCCGCCGGAACCCCCATGCGGTAACTAGGCCGGCCGCAAGGAAGCCCACGGCCATCATCAGGCCGTAGGCACGAACGGTGACGGGTCCTATGTGCAGCAGTTCCGGGCACACGACATAACCCTACCAGATGGTCAGAACAACAACGGCTTCACCTCTGCCACCACGGCAGCAGAGGTGAAGCCGCGCACGGTGAGGCCCTCCGGGCCTCGTTAGTGAGCTCAGCCGAACGACGAGGTGGCGCAACTGTGAGATCCGCCGGATCCAAGACGACCCACGTCTCCGCCGGAGCCCTTGACCACAAAACCACCCGTGAAACGCTGCTCAACGTCCCGGCTGGAGCAATCCGGGCACACCTTGTGATGATCCTTGATGAAACCTTGGACGAAGATGTCGAAGTCCCGGCCACACGCCCGGCAATGCAGGTCGTATGAGGCCACTACTCCACCACCCCCAGCCCTTTCAGTTCGTTCACGATCCAGGAGAACGACAAAGACCACGGGGTCTTGATCTCATCGCCCACCAAGACCAGCGGCACCCTGCGCCCCGCTTTCACGGCCTCCTCAAGAACTGGGTAGGCCACCAAGCCCGGGTCATCCACATCGACGTAGCCTACGTTGACGTGCTCCCCGAAATCCTCGTTGAGGTACCGATTGATGTATCCGACTGTCTCTTCCAGAGACAGAGAGGGACCTCAACCACCGATCCGGCAGGCATCTTGGGCCCGCGAGCCCACAATGACAATCTCTTTGCTTGTAACCGTGTCCATGCACACCTCCGCCCGGCGCGCTTCGCGCGCGGGCTTGTCTCGTAGAATTCTCAACCCTCGCCGCATCGGCAGGTGTCCGGTGAAACCGGCACTGCCTGCGGCCATCTTCCTTACAGACCGAACTCTTTCTCGTAGTCCTTCTGCGTGCGGGCGCCGACTATCTGAGCTTTGACCTTCCCGTCCTCGAAGAGAATGACCGTGGGGATGCTCATGATGCCGAATCTGGCCGCCAGGGTTTGGTTCTCGTCCACATTGACCTTGGCCACCTTCAGTTTGTCTGCGTAGTCGGCAGCCATCTTCTCGAGCACCGGGCCCACCATGCGGCACGGCCCGCACCATGGCGCCCAGAAATCAACGACGACCCGTCCAGGAGCATTGACAACGTCCGTCTCGAATGACTGGGCATCCAGTTCCTTAACGAGTTCACTTGCCATCGACTGTCTCCTCACTCATTGTGTGACCGAACCGCGCCCTTGCTTGGTATTATACCCCATGGGGTATATATCAAACCACCGGCGCCTTCCTCCTCCCTTCCCAGCTAACCACAAGGTACACTGGAAGTGGGTGCTGCACCACGCAATGCGTGGTACCCATGGATTCAACTGCTTAACCATCGCGACCACTATGGACATCTGGAGTGAGCAACACCGTTGTCCGGCAGCGCTCACGATTGTACGATCGAGTAACGCCTACCCCTAGGAGGGACAATGCGACTCACATGGTACGGGCACTCATCTTTCTTAATAGAGGCGTCCGACGGTACGCGCATCATCCTCGACCCCTATCGCGCCGGCGCTTACGGGGAACTATCTTACGCACCTATCGACGACCACGCCGACGTGGTGCTCGCCAGCCACGACCACGACGACCACGGTGCCGTGGACACGATAGCGGGAAACCCCATCACCGCCATCCACCCCCGCGAGATGCAGGTAGGTGCGGTGACCATCACAGGCATTCCCACCAAGCACGATGAAGCGGGGGGAAGCCGACGCGGCGAGAACACCGTCATGGTGCTCGACGACGCCGGGTTTCGCCTGGTGCACCTCGGCGACTTGGGCCATCCATTGAACGCGGCTGAGCAGGCGGCTGTGGGCAGAGTGGACGTGCTGCTGATCCCTGTGGGCGGTTTCTACACCATTGACGCACGTGTGGCCGCAGATGTGGTATCGGCACTGCGGCCAACCGCAGTGGTGCCCATGCACTACCGCACCGATCGAGTCACCTCCCCTATCGTGGGAGTCGACGATTTCCTTGCCACTCAGGAGCGGGTGATAAAAGTGGGTTCTCCCACTCTGGAACTGGATGCCGGGTCTCTTCCCAAGGAGCGGACCACCTACGTACTCGAACACGCGCGCTGAGCAGTGACGCCGGCGCCGGCCGTCGGGTGGAATATCACCCACCGGCGGGGCGAACCCTGTGCAGGGTGGCACGGAGCCGCGACGGCGAAAGCATGGCCGTCCACAATGATGGCTGCAGCAGACGCCCGGGGGGAATGGTGTTTGTGAGTATTCCCATGGCACCCATGGCGAGACGCTCGTCACGGCTCAAGAGGCGGACCACACCACCGTTGACCCACGGGATGGAGAGGATGCGGCGCAGCGCATAACCCTCCAGGTAGTCGACCGCGAAGGCCTGATCGATCCTACGTTCGTAAGAAGAGAGCACATCGGGGCCGGAGACAAATGCGTGCATGATGGCGTCGGCTGCAATCCGCCCACTCTCCAGCGCGTAGGCTATACCCTCGCCAGAGAGAGGGTTGATGAGGTTGGCAGCATCGCCAACGGTGAGGATGGGACCCACCCGCCGCCTGCCTCGTACATACCGCAGTTGAAGGGGGAAGGCCTGAGGGGGGTCGAGATCCTGGCACGCGCGAGATGTGCCGCCGCGACCGACTCGGGTCCCAAGAACCAGGAGAACACATCCCGCAGCCCCATCTTCCTACGGCGAAGCGCGGGCACAGGCATTCCCACCCCCACGTTCGCAGGCGCACCGCGGCGTCCGCCGGGAAATATCCATCCGTAGCCGGGAAGAAGCGGCTTATCGAGGAAGAAGTGCAGGGCGTCGTCGACCTCCTCCACGCCGGCCATGTACGCCCGCAATGCAATCACATTCGGTGTCAGCGCCCCCTCTGGGGAGAAAGCCGCGTGAGAACGAACCACGAGAACCATCGGCCGCCACCACCACCCGCGCCTTCACAACAAACGTGGAGCCATCGGCCTTCAAGGCGGTCACACCGAGCCTACTGCCGCGGGTCTGGGTCAGCGCCCCTTGTGCCCTCACCCCCTCGATGACCCGGGCTCCTCGGCGCCTGACCGCGGCCACGAGCATGTCGTCGAGATGGGAGCGCGGTACTACGTACGCGTAATCCGGCGTGCAATTTCGCCGACGGATTCCGGCCTTGACTGCCTCCCCCCAACTGCCGACCACGCGAAAGGCACGGATGCGGCGATAACCCGCCTGCTCCAACTCCTGCTCCAAGCCCATGTCGTGGAGGGCCCGTACGGCCCGCGGCGCCACTCCATCACCACACACCTTGCTGCGAGGGAAAGTGGCCCGTTCCAGCACCACCACGTCAACACCGCGCCGCGCCAAGTAATACGCGGCGGCACATCCCGCCGGTCCCGCCCCCACCACCACCACCTCTGCCTGAAGTTCCTGAACCACGTCAGGCGTGTATGTGTGGGTCGGCTACTTCTTGACCGGATACCCCTCCTCTGCCAACCTCGACTCCAGTTCCTCGGGTCTCACCAAGGAATCATCGTAGACCACGTCCACGGTCTTCGCATCCACGCTGACCGTTACGCCATCTACCCCCTTGAGGCTCCCCAGCGCATCCTCTATGGCGCGCTTGCAGTGCATACACGAGATGTCAGGAACTTCGTAGTGCTGCTCAGCCATTGACTATTGCACCTCCCTCTTTCTGCCAACCACGCACAAAAGCCAGAAACGCCTCGCGCAAAGCCCCAGTAGCCCGCGCCGGATGGTACGCCATCCACAGCTCGCGCGAAATATGCACTCCACTTATGAGCATGCGTACCAGCCCGCCCGACCCCACTGAGCAATGGGCCGCCCGCGAGGACACAAACCCCACACCGGCGCCTGCCTGGACCGCCCCGAGCAGGGCTTGAGTAGAACCAAGCACCATGGCGGCTTCGAGAGGCGGGATCTGCGCGAAGACCGAGCCCAGACACTCGTGAACCGCAGCCATCGTGCCCGATCCTGCCTCGCGGGCCAAGAACACCTGGGAAGACAGCCATTCCAGATCGTGAGGCCCGGGATCGCTGCCTGCCGGACCCACCAGGACGATCTCGTCGTGGGCGAAGGGTTCCAGTGTCAACCCCAGATCCTCGCGATGCCACCCGGTGAAGCCGAATGTGGCCGCTCCTTCCGTCAGCAAGCGATAGACGCCCGCTGTATCTGTGATCACCAACTCCGACCGTATCGCGGGGTGCGCCTCTCGGAACCGAGCCAAGACGCCGGGCAGGATGTACTCCCCAGGAATGGTTGACGCTGCCAGACACAGTGTCCCCTCCACTCGGTCCGACGTGCGCTGGACTCCGTCGCGGGCCGCTGCGTACCGGCGAAGGATCTCTCGGCCTTCACGCACAAGCGCCTCACCGGCGGCGGTCAGCACCACAGGCTGTCGACCGCGGTCGAGCAGTCGGGCGCCGAACTCGCGCTCCAGTTTCTGAAGTTGCAGGCTCACGGCCGACTGCGTGATTCCCAACCGTTGAGCGGCAGCGGTGAAGCTGCCGACATCGGCAACAACACAGAATGTATCTAAGTAGCGGAGATTCATCTCGCGATCAACAGTTGCACAATGACGATGATCCCTACTTGGACACCGTGCCCACTGGGTCCTTCATCCACAGTATAGGCGAAAGGACGTCCGCGCCATCTCCGCTCGGACTCTCCGCGCTCACAGTACTTCTCAGCTGATCACGACCACTGTATTCTGACTGCTGAGAACCCGAGAGACCGGCGAATGCTCCAGTGGCAACGTGTGGGTCCCTCCGAGCCGCGGTGTAGCCACTACAATATGAGAGGAAGGCCGACGGCCCCGGGGAGGTCGAGAGGTAGCGTGCGGGAAACGGAGAGGTCGACACGAGCCGCCTTCGCGAGCAGCGACCGCGAGCCCATTCCGCCGCCTCAAGGCGACTGGCCTGATACGGCCGTGGGCCAGGCCATGCAGGAAGCCTACCGGCGAGGCCGGGCGACAGGCTCCGTTCATGAGGCCTGAGTCGTCCACGACGCCTTCTTCTCCGACCGAATCCGATGAGGGTGTGGACCCGGCAGGCGAACCCTGGGAGCAAAACGAGGCCGCCGGAGAGGGATCCGACGCCGACGACCGGTCTGAGGCCACCCCCCGCACCGGCGGTGACGGCCCGCCCGTGAAGGGCCCGCCGCCGGACAGAGACACAAAACCACTTCCGCGATGGGCCATCATCGGCATTGCATGCGTAGGCGCCCTCATCGTGATCACCATTGCGGCTTTCGCTTTTTCGAGCATCTGGACCGAGCATCTCTGGTTCAGTGAGGTGGGATACACGTCTTTGTTTTGGTCCCGCCTGTGGGGCAAGCTGGCGGTGGGCGCCACTGCCGGGGTCTTCGCGCTCAGCCTCTTCTTGATAAACGGTTTCTTGGCCAAAAGGCTCATCCGGAGGCCACCACCCCGCGGTACCGCTGTAACCAACGAGTCGGGGCCGGCCGGCGGCGTAGCCAACCGCACTTTGACTATCGGACTCTTGGCCTCGGGTGCCGCCGTGGGGCTCTTCTTCGGTTTGGCGGAGGGCGTCGGTTGGGAAGAGATTTTGCTCTTCTTCAACCGTACGGAGGTGGGCTACACAGACCCCCTCTTCGGGCGAGACGCTTCGTTCTTCATCTACGCTCTCCCGTTCCTCAGGCGGATCCTCGACTTCTTCACGGCCGCTCTCATCTGCACACTCCTTGGAGTCATAGGGGTCTATGTGCTTCAACAAGCCGTCACCGTGAAAGGGCGTCGAGTGACATTCGCACCGTACGTCAAAGGGCACATCTCGGTACTGACTGCGTTTCTGCTGGTCTCGCTTGCGGCCGGCTTCATGATCACATCCTGGGAACTGGTCCACTCATCCCGCGGCGTTGTGTTCGGCGCCGGCTTCACCGACACCGCAGCCCAACTACCGGTAATGAGGGTGCTGGCGCTCTTCTCTCTTGTTTCGGCCGTTATCTTTCTGGTGAATATCTACTACCGAGGATGGCGGCTACCCCTGGTTGCCGTCGGTTTCCTCACGCTCATGTGGCTCGGAGCGGGCCAGATCTACCCGGCAGTCATTCAGCAGTATCGGGTGTCTCCCAACGAGATAGCGATGGAGAGCCCGTACATAGCCATGAACATCGACGCCACCCGCTTTGCTTATGGGCTGGACGACGTCAAGACCACTCCCTTCCCGGCCCGCGCGGACCTAAGCGCGGAAAGCGTCAGCAACAACAGAGCCACGGTCAACAACATCCGCCTTTGGGACGCCCGAGCGCTTCTGGAGGCCTACACGCAGCAACAGGAACTGCGACTCTACTACCGCTTCCGCGACGTGGATGTGGATCGATACGAGGTAAGCCTGAACTACCGACAGGTCATGCTGTCAGCCCGCGAACTGGACCAGGAGCAGTTGCTGTCCCAAGCCAAGACGTGGGTCAACGAGCACCTTACGTACACTCATGGTTATGGTGTGGTGGTGAGTTCGGTCAACTCCACCTCAGCCGAGGGCCTACCCGAGTACTTCGTCAAGAACATCCCACCACAGACGCTGACTAGTCTGGAGGTGACCAGACCGGAAATCTACTACGGGGAGATAGGCAACGATTTCGTCATAGTCAAGACGAAGGCCAAGGAGTTCGACTACCCTCGGCAAGACGACAACGCCTTCACAACCTATGCAGGCACAGGCGGGGTGCTGATGGATTCATTCTGGAAGCGCCTGGCGTTTGTCTTGCGCTTCGGCGACCTGAAACTGCTCGCATCCGAGTATCTCACCCCAGAGTCCCGCATAATGTTCCGCCGAACTATCAAGGAACGCGTGTCCGTCATCGCGCCCTTTCTCAAACTCGACGGAGACCCGTACGTCGTCATTCGCGACGACGGGACCCTGGTATGGATGTGGGACGCGTACACCACCACATCGAGATTCCCCTACTCTGAACCGCGCTCTTCAAGCCTCAACTACATTCGCAACTCCGTCAAGGTCGTGATCGACGCCTATCACGGCTCGGTCACCCTCTATCAGATTGACCCGGACGACGCCCTGGCCACGACTTACGCCAAGACCTACCCCGGGCTGTTCAGACCCGCGGACGAGTTGCCGGATGACCTGCGTAGCCACCTGCGTTACCCCAAAGACCTGTTCGCTATGCAGGCCCAGGTGCTCTCCGTGTATCACATGTTGGATCCACAGATGTTCTACAACAAAGAAGATGTGTGGCAGATACCTCATGAGATCTACTCCGCCGAGGAAGTACCCGTCTCCCCCTACTACGCCATCATGAGCCTGCCAGGCGGAGAAGTGGAGGAGTTCCTACTCCTCCAACCCTTTGCGCCGCTGGAGAAGACGAATATGGCTGCCTGGATGGCAGCTCGCATGGATGGTGAGCACTACGGGGAGATCGTGGTCTTCGAGTTCCCGCGGGACAAGCTGGTCTTCGGCCCTGTCCAAGTGGAGGCCCGCATATCCAACGACCCGGCCATCTCCGCGCAACTGGCGTTGTGGAACCAAGCAGGAGGCCGGGTGATCCGCGGAAACCTCCTGGTCATTCCCATCGACGACTCGTTGCTGTATGTGGAACCTCTCTACCTGCAGGCGGAGCAGCGACCTATCCCCGAACTCAAGCGAGTGATCGTGTGCCACGGAGACCGCGTGATCATGGAGCCCACGCTGGCCAAAGCGCTTGAGCGCCTGTTCGGGACCGAGGCCGAGCCACCTATCTCCCGGCCCCGCGGGTGACACGGGGACAACTACCACAACCACTTCCACCACGGTTCCGGATACATCGTCGACCACCACTACCGGCACAGACACCTCGGAGACGGGACCTGACGGCACCGACACCAGCGGCACGGACTCCACAACCACCACTACCGGCAAACCCCTGCCCACAGACAAAGAGGAACTCATAGCGTTGGCCGTTGACCTCTACACGCGCGCGCTGGAAGCTCAACGTGCCGGTGACTGGAGCGAGTACGGCCAACTGATTCAAGAACTCGGCCGAGTCTTGGCCACACTGCAGGCTTTGTCAGGCTTATGAGATCCGGGGCCTGCGCTCCAACCCCGTTGCCTACACCACGTCCCGCGCCCGTGCTCTGTAGCTGGGCACCTGCTTCAAGAGATCCGGACCTGCTGCGGCGAGCAGGGAGTAGACCTCGCTGATGTCCTCCATGGAGAGCATGCCGATCAATCTCCCGTCATCGACCACGGGGATGGCCTTCAGGCCCGCCGCCCGCATGCGCTTGTAAGCATCGTAGACCAAGTCCCCGGGAGACGCGTGCGGTACCTCACGACGCATGGCCTGGGATACGGGGTAATAGCGTCCATGCCGGCTCAGAGCTTCGATGAGGCGATCCCGTGTCAGTATCCCCAGCAATCGACCGGCCTCATCGATCACGAGGAAGTCCTCCTGATACGTGTGGAACAGACGGGCGGCCAACTCCCCCACGACCTGCCCGGGATGCGCATATTCGATCGAGGTATTCACGGCCTGTCCCACCGTGAGATCACCCAGCACTCTCCCGGCCTCTTCTCCCTTGCCCTCGGAGGAGGCCCCGAGGAAGATGAACGCGGCCACCAGGAGAACCAGAATGCCGCCCCCCAACAATCCCCACAAACCCAGAGCCAGTGCCAGAGCCTGCCCCACGCGCACGGCTATTCGAGTGGCTTGGGCCTGTCCCAACTTCAAGGCCAGGAGCGCCCGGAACACCCGCCCTCCGTCGAGCGGGAAGGCGGGGAGCAGGTTGAAAAGCGCCAAGGTGATATTGACGAAAGTCAGGTACAGATACGCGCCCTTGAAGCTACGCTGAAGTAGAAGGTCGGCAACGGCTTTGATGCTCGAGAGCTCGCCGGACCTGTAGATGAACAGGGCCCCTACGATCATCAAGGCACCGATCACGAGATTCGACATGGGCCCGGCGACCGAGATGAGAAGCTCCTTACGCGGCTCCTTGGGTATCTCCTCCATTTGGGCCATACCCCCGATGGGCAGGAGAGTGATGCCCTTAACATTGACTCCAAAGTGTTGCGCCACCCTGGAGTGACTCAACTCGTGGATGGTGACCAAGCCGAAGAGAAGCACCACGAGCACAGCACCGTACAGAGCACCGAGCACCCCACCCGGCGGATACACCGCGCCCCACAGGTAGGCGAAGTAAACGACGATGAACAGGAAGGTGACGTGCACCTTGACATCAATTCCGAACGCTTTGAAGAGCCTGAGAGACGCTTGCATATGTGATCAACTCCGTAGGACCCGGGGATGCACGGCGCCGAGTGGCTCGCGCCCGAACAACCCCAATGGCGGTCGGGCATTGCGGTTGCCACCACTATTCCCAGCCTGTGACAACCGGAAACGATCGTGTACGAGAGATGGCAGGTGGGAATAGAAGTATTATCACCATACCGTTGCGTAGCCAACTGCCCGACTAGGAAGCGTCTAAAAATGGACCCGAACCGCAGGAGAGACGTCGACAACCTGCACCAGCTGAAGGCCGAGGCGGACCGACTCCTCCTCGAACTGACGGGAGCCGATCGTGTGCTGAGGCACTCTCACACATCCTTCCGGCCCCATGCAGATGTGTACCTGAGCAAGTCCCGGGCGGCACTCATCATTAAGCTGGAACTGGCAGGCATAGACCCGTCTGCGATTCATCTGGAAGCCGAGGAGCGCATCGTGCGCATCCGTGGCGAGCGGATGGATTCCAGCCGAGCCGACAAGGTGTACCAACAGATGGAAATCAACTACGGGTACTTCGAACGTGTATTAGCCCTACCCATGGATATCGATCCCCAAGGAGCCACGGCCAGATATGAAGATGGCTTCTTGGAGGTTGTGCTCCCCCTTCCCACGCAGTCCGGGCTGCATCGTATCCCGGTGAACAAGCGTGGGGAAGAACTCCACAAGGGTGGGAAGGGAGAGGCATCATGAGTGACAAGACACAGAATGACAAGATCGAAGAGATGATCGGTGAGCTGTTGGGTGGCGATGAGGATGAAACCATGTCCACGGAGGCCGCCGATACCGAGCACCTTCCCGACACGCTGCCGGTCCTCCCGCTGAAGGAGACGGTGGTATTTCCCGACACCATGATGCCTTTGGCGGTTGGGCAGCCACGCTCGGTCCGCCTGATCGAGGACGTGCTCTCCCGCGATCGCATCATGGCGGTGGTAGCGGTGAAGACGGAGGATGTGGAGGTGCCCACGCCCGACGACTGCTATGCCGTGGGTACATTGGTATCGGTACAGAAGATGATCAAGGCTCCCGACGGAACCCTGCGCATTGTAGTGCAGGGCATCCGGCGCCTGACCGTGACCGAGTACGTGGCAGAAGAGCCCTTCTTGATGGCGCATGTGGACGAGTTGCCCGACGTAGTGGAAGAGGGCAAGGAACTCGAGGCACTTCAGCGCAACTTGGTCTCCATCTTCCTACAGATCGTCAAACTGGTTCCGTACCTGCCCGAAGAGCTCCAGATGGCGGCCGTCAACATAGAGGACCCGGCCACGCTTGGATACTTCGTTGCCTCCACCATGCGGATGAAGACGGCGGAGAAACAGGAGTTGCTCGAAGAGGTGGACGTGGCCAAGAGACTGCGGCACCTCACGAGCATACTCAACCGGGAACTCGAGGTGTTGGAACTGGGCACCAAGATCCAAAGCCAGGTCCAATCCGAGATCGACAAGAATCAACGAGAGTACTTCCTCCGCCAACAACTCAAGACCATCCAAGACGAGCTGGGCGAGGTCGATGAAACCCAAGCCGAGGTGAACGAGTTGCGGCAACGGATCGATGCCGCCGGACTGCCGGAGGAGGCCGACAAGCAGGCGCGGCGCGAGTTGGATAGGCTCTCCAAACTACCCTCGGCTGCCGCCGAGTACGGTGTCATCAGGACCTATCTGGATTGGATTCTCTCGTTGCCCTGGAACACATCCACTGAAGACAACCTCGACATCTCGCATGCCCGGGAAGTCCTGGACGCCGACCACTATGATCTGGAGGATGTCAAAGACCGCATCCTCGAGTTCCTTGCCATACAACGGCTCAACAAAGAAGTGAAGAGCCCCATCCTTTGCTTCGTGGGACCACCCGGCGTCGGTAAAACCAGCCTGGGGCAGAGTATCGCCCGCGCCATGGAACGCAAGTTCGTGCGCGTGAGTGTCGGAGGGATGCGTGATGAAGCCGAGATCCGCGGCCATCGTCGCACGTACATCGGGGCCATGCCCGGCACTATCATGCGGGCCCTCCGAGATGCCGAGAGCAACAACCCCGTATTCATGATCGATGAAATCGACAAGATGGGTGCCGACTGGCGCGGGGACCCTTCCAGTGCCATGCTTGAGGTTCTGGATCCTGAGCAACACACCACGTTTCGCGATCACTACCTCGATCTACCCTTCGATCTCTCGCGGGTCATGTTCATCACCACGGCCAACATGCTGGACACAGTCCCCGGGCCCTTACGGGATCGCATGGAGATCATAAGCATCGCGGGGTATATCGAGGACGACAAGGTACACATTGCCCGCAACTACCTCACACCGCGGCAGATCGAACGGAACGGCCTCACTGCGGACCAGTTCGAGATCACGGATGACGCTGTTCGCACCATCATCCGCAACTACACGCGTGAAGCCGGTGTACGTGACCTGGAGCGCCAGATCGGCACCATCGCACGCAAGTTCGCCCGCATGGTGGCTGAAGACGGCAAAGAACACCTGGCCGTAGACGCGGAACAGGTTCCAGATTCCTCGGGAAACAACGTGTATTTGCAGAGAGCAAGCGTCGCACCAGCGACCCCGGAGTAGCCACCGGTCTCGCCTGGACCCCCACCGGGGAGATATCCTCTTCATCGAAGCACGCGCCATGCCGGGCTCCGGCAGGCTGATTCTCACCGGCCAGTTGGGCGACGTCATGAAAGAGTCGGCCCAAGCCGCTCTGACCTTCCTGCGCAGCGTGGCCGGCCAACCACAAGATAGCGATCGACTTCTTCAAGAAACACGACATTCACGTGCACGTACCCGCGGGCTCCGTGCCCAAAGACAGCCCTTCCGCGGGGGTGGCGTTGCCACGGCGCTCACCTCCATGGCTACCGGCCGCCCGTCAACCCCGACGTCGCCCTAACGGGCGAAGTGACCCTCACGGGACAGGTTTTGCCGGTGGGTGGCATCAAAGAGAAGGTGCTCGCGGCCCGTCGGGCGGGAATCCATACCGTTTACCTGCCGGATCGCAACGAAGCCGACGTGGATGAGATCAAACCGAGATTGGTTGCGGGAGTGCAGTTTGCCTATGTGAACCATGTGGACGATGTGCTGAAGGCCGTGCTGATGCGGCCCCCCCCGCCCCCCCCCGCCCAGGCTCCGGAGCCGGCTCGAGTGCGGCGGGCGGCCAAACCCACGTCTGCCGCCACCGAAGCCTGAAGAAACAGGGGAGCAGCGGTGAACGAGATTCAGGCCCACGACGCTGGGAACGAGAGCGCCACGTCTGAAGACCGGCCGCCCATGGGTGTCCTGATGGACTGGACTCAACTTCGCCCCAACGATGTCTACCGTGAACTCCCTCACCCTGCGGATCTGTTCCTGGAGGTGACAGGTGACTCACTCGCGCAGCTTTGCGCGCACGCGCTATTCGCTCTTTTTCACAACTTGGCCGAACTGAGCAGTGTGCAGCCTGTCCGGGCCAGAGTGATAGAGGTTATCGCGAACAATCCAGCGGATGTGGTGCGCCGACTTCTGTCTGAAGCGCTGGTCATCTTCTACACGGAACGTTTCTTGGCAGTGGCCGCACGAGTGAAAGCGCCGTCGCCGGATACTGGGCATTACCCAGCGAACGAGATCGACGCGACCGACAGACTGATACTCTCGGTGGAACTCTGGGGAGAAACCATCGACCCTCAACGTCACGAGCTGTTGACCGAGATCAAAGCCGTGACGCGCCACCAGTTGAGCGCCCGGCCCGGCACAGACGGGATGTGGTCCGCCACCATCCTGCTCGACGTCTGAGATATCGTTCAGCGCCCCAGCCATCGGGCGCCGCAACGACAAGGAGGCACCGCCATGAATGGCTCACAGCCCACACTGCGCCGCGAAAGCGACGTGACCTGGGAACTGCCGCGAACCGGCAACATGAGAGTACCGGGCCGCGTATATGCCGACGCTCACCTCATGCAGGCGCTCGAGCGGGACCAGAGCCTGACGCAGGTCCAGAACGTGGCCTGTCTGCCCGGCATCGTGCGCTACTCCCTGGCCATGCCCGACATCCACTTCGGCTACGGCTTCCCCATCGGAGGGGTCGCCGCTTTCCGCATGGACACCGGTGTCGTATCCCCCGGCGGCGTCGGATACGACATCAACTGCGGCGTACGCCTGCTCGCCACCACCCTCAACCGCACCGATGTGCAGGACCGGCTACGTCCCGCCATCGACCAGCTCTTCCGCGACGTTCCGGCTGGGGTGGGCTCTTCCGGCGCCATAGCCAAACTGAGCCGGGCCGAGCTTGAACGCGTCGTGGTGCAGGGCGCAGCTTGGGCCGTGGAGCGAGGCTACGGTGAGATCGGAGACCTTGAACACACCGAGGCCGGAGGCCGTCTCCCCGGGGCAGATCCGGAGCGCATCAGCCCCCGCGCCTGGCAACGAGGCCTGGACCAAGTGGGCACGCTCGGCTCGGGCAACCACTTTCTCGAGCTGGACGAGATCACCGCTGTGTATGACGAGGCGGCGGCAGCGGCGCTGGGCCTGCGCCAGGGCGACCTGTGCGTGTGGAGTTCACGAGGCTTCGGTTACCAAGTCTGCGACGATTACCTGGAGGTGATGGAACAGGCCTGCGCGCATATGACATCGCCCTTCCCGATCGCCAACTGGCCTGTGCCCCGTTGTCGTCGCCCGAAGGCAAAGACTATCTGGCAGCCATGGCCTGCGCCGCCAACTACGCTTGGGCCAATCGGCAAATGCTCATGCATCTGGCGGAACGCGCCCTCATGAAGGCCCTCGGAGTGTCGCGTAGCGGACTCGGGCTGCGCTTGGTGTACGACGTAGCCCACAACATAGCCAAGATCGAGGAGCACGTGGTCGACGGACAAACCCTCGCGCTTTGCGTGCATAGAAAAGGCGCAACACGGGCCTTTGGGCCGGGAAGGCCCGAGGTTCCCGCCTCTTACCGCGCGGTCGGTCAGCCCGTGCTCATCCCCGGCGACATGGGAACAGCCTCTTACGTGTGCCGCGGCAGCTCGACAGCCATGGAGGAGACTTTCGGCTCTACCTGCCACGGAGCCGGCCGCGTGTTGAGTCGTGCGCAGGCTCTCAAGCGCGCCAAAGGACGTGCCATCGACCGCGAGCTGGGAGAACGCGGCATTGTGGTGCGCGCCCAAGGCCGCAAGACGCTGGCCGAAGAGATGCCCGACGCTTACAAAGACGTCGATACGGTGGTGGCCGTCATGGACCGCGCCGGCATCTCGCCACGAGTGGCCCGACTGCGCCCGCTGGGTGTCGTGAAGGGCTAGGAGGGAGAGCCAGCCTGTCTATGGGCGGCGCGGCGCTCCAGCGCCGCCCGCAACGTGGCGCCTTCCTCAGGCGGCAGATGATCTGCCACACGCAGGAGCAGATCCACCGGAACCTTGTCCCCCAGACCCGAGACCACGGCGTGAACAGCGCGTCCGGCTTCGTCGATAGTGTACGACCCGGCCCTCATTACAGCGTGGACCAGATTCTCCACATCGGTCCTAGCCTCCCGGCCTTTGCGCGCCACCAAGTCCTTGACCTCGGCAGCGATGTGGAAGTCCATGTTCCCCAAACCACGGCGATACCCTGCGAACCGTTCCATGGCCACCACGGTCAATCCCCATGCCGCTTCGCGCGCTTTGCGCACATGGGCCGTCAGGTCCGAGCGCCCCCTGCGCGTATGGGTACCGATTACGATCCTCTCAACATATGAGGCCACTGCATACTCCTTGGTTGAATGCTATATGTAATGATAGCTCATCGGACGATCGGCAACTCTGCTTCACAGCAGGACTTCGCGGACTCAAGCCGAGATGAGGCAGGCAGCGGCGACAGGCGGTAGGCGACGTCGGCAACCGTGTTCTGATGACTATCATGACGAGAGTGCCCGACTCTCAACGACTACCGTCAGGTGCCGTCGATCGGTTCCTGGATCAAGGCCCGATGCGCCTCCCCCATTTGCTGATCGGCGGCGCTGAGTGTGGAGCGCGCAGCTTGGGCCAGGACGTCCGTGGGGGCACCTGCCTCGTGGGCCGCGAGGCAGGCGAGTATCTGCCCACAGCCCTTTTGGTAGGTGACGGCCGCACCTGTCAGCAGACTGTGCGCTGTGATGATCGTGGGCGACGCTTTGAGTCTGATCGCCTGCTCGGCTGCCGCGTTCAGTCGATCAGAGGCGGAACGGATACTCGCCACTTGCCCCTCACTCCACCCGCCGCCGCGATCCAAGTACGCGCCCAGTTCTGCGGATGCCGCAATCATAGCCCCGGCGACGCGGTCAAAAGAAGTCGCGTAGTCGGGGCCTCGCCGTGAGAGACCCACCCCCACCGCAACGCCGGCCACTACCACTACCACGGCCACGACCGCCCAGATCCAGTTGGGCACAGCATTCCGTGGGCGCGCCTGGGCCTTTGGCAGGGTGGCAGCCCACGTGACAGAAGGGACCCCCACCGCCTCAGACTCACATCTGCGACACAATCCACCTTCCGGCTTCAGTGCGCCACAATCCGGGCACTGATCGAATCTGACGTCATCTGCCGCCATCGCCTGCCCCAATGGACCAAGCCCGAGTCGGCTGCAGCCACCTACCCAACGGTGTCATGATGCCGCACAACCTCGAATCGCTCGAGAGTGTAGCGGTCGCGACGAGAGTCGATTCCACCCTTTCGACACACGATGGCCAGTTGATCCTCAACAGTGTCCACTCCCTCCAAATCGGGTAGGAGCAGCGCCTGTCTGCCGTCCGCAGTCCTCACTATGATCCCGTAGCGCTTGGGATCGAGTTGGGAGAGGCCGGATACGGGCTCGGGTTCCCCCAGCACATCCACCGACACCTCCAGCCCATCCAACTCGTCCCTTCCCACGGGAGGGAAGCGTGGATCCTGCGTAGCGGCGCTCACAGCATTTCTAACGATTTCCTCCGCCAAAGTGGAACGGGTGGGAGCGGTGGTGCCGATGCAACCCCGCAACGACCCATCCCGATTGTGGAGGGAGACAAACACGCCTGCCCGCTCCGGACCGGCTCCTGCCGGGAGATTGGGCTCCGGTGACACTCCCTCCTTGACGAAGCGCTCAATCGTCTCGCGTGCCAGGCGGACCAGGGGATCAGACGGGGACGAGCCACTCCCCGGCGCCTCCTCATCGGGCGGGTCGGTAACCACGTCCACGCGAGCCACAAGATAGCCGACGCCAAAGGGGCCCTCATAGGAGAGTAGGTGCGTCCGATAGGACGAGCGCTCCAACAGACCTCCCAGCACGAGCAATGATCGATAGCCGCACTCGCCGGCAGCGTCAACCACTCCTCTGGGTATGTCCTGCAAGGCCTCAAGATCCCCGTCCGCGAACACATCCACGATTCTCTGGTCAAACTCGGCGCCGTGCGGACTATACCCTGCCGGAGCAGACGCAGTCAGGCGATGACTGAGGTCCCCGCTGGCCACGTAGAGAACCGAATCGCCATATACATCCAACACACGCCGGATAGCTCGACCAAAGGCCAGATGGGACCCAACATCGCCGAAGGAAAAATTGATCTCCACCAACCGCGGTTGCCGTTCGAGGGCACCAAGGAGAAAGTACAGGGGGACCAGAGCACCGTGGTCGAGAGTAACCGGCCGTGAACCCTCTCCGTAGCCCACCACGGGCACGCCCTCCGCTGACGCACTCTCAAGCAAAGACCGCGCCAGCGCCTCATCTCCCTCCAGGTCAACTCGCACCTCCGGCGCCCCAAACGCGCTCAAAGTCCCGTGATAGCGCCCGGCCAGGCACACGGCCATTCGGTCGGGATCAAGCCGCGCGTGGGGCGAGAGGAGGACGATGACCTCGGGAGCCATCTGCGCTGTGTACGCTCCCAGTTGTCTCATGGCGTCAACTGTGGCCTGCACTTCCGCCACGCTGCCCCCACCCACTTCGGGCACGATGATGGGCGGATGTGGAACCACCAATGCTCCCACGAGGCTCATGGTCGCACCTCCAAACCGATCAAGGGAAGAGAAGCCCCGCAGTTACCGCAGCGATTGCCGTTGAGGTTGTGATGGCGTATCGAGAAACCGAACCGGTTGATTACTACCTCACCACACCGGGGGCAGACGGTGGATTCCCCATCGTGGCCCGGGATGTTACCGGTGTAGACGTAGTTGAGCCCTGCTTCTCGACCAATGGCCGCCGCCCGCTCGATGGTGGCAACCGGAGTGGGGGGCACATCTAGAAGACGATAACTGGGATGAAAACGCGATATGTGCCACGGAAGATCGGTTGACAACGATGCCAAGAAATACGCCAACTCGCGCAACTCCCCCTCGTCATCGTTGTATCCCGGTATGAGAAGCGTAGTGACCTCAACCCAGATCCCCATCTCCCCCATGAGCGCGATGCTGCGCTTCACCGGGCCCAAACGAGCGCCGATGACTCGCCGATAGAACGAATCGCTGAACCCTTTCAGATCAACGTTGGCCGCGTGCAACTTCCCTTGAAGGCGCTCGAGCGCCTGCCGGGTCATGTAGCCGTTCGTCACGAAAACGTTCTTGATACCCTCGGCCAAAGCGAGATCCATACACGCCTCAGCGTATTCGAAGAACACAGTGGGCTCAGTGTACGTGTAGGCGATTGACGCACAGCCGGCCGCCACGGCCCGATCTACAACCAAGTTGGGCGGGAAATCGGTACCGGCGATGGCACTGCAATCGCGCGGCATCTGGCTTATGTCCGAGTTCTGACAGAAAAGACAGGCGAAGTTGCATCCTACAGCCGCCAAAGAGAAGCTGGTTGTACCGGGAAGAAAATGGAACAGGGGCTTTTTCTCGATGGGGTCGACTGCCGCCGCCACTGCCCGGCCATACACCAGCGTCTCCAACCGCCCCTCTCGATTCTCGCGGACACTGCAGCGTCCTCGCGCCCCCGGCTCTATTCGACAGTGATGGGCGCACAGGAAGCAGTGCACCGCGGGGCCACCCCGCCATGGTTCCCACAAAACGGCCTGCGCGTTCATAGGGGTTAGGTACCCATCCCCCCAACCTACAAACGAGGCTTGATTCCCCTGCGAGGTTTGACCTTCCTCGCTGCCTTCAGCGCACCGGTGCGCAGGGCAAAAGCCCATGCCGTCACAAGGGCCCACGCCGGATGTGGCGCGTGGGGGCGCGCCCGGGAAAGCAGACGCATGAAATCGTCCTTGGAACACGGGTCGGTGGCACCGGACCCAGCAGCGCCGTCCGGCACTTCCAGATAGCATCTGCCCACCTCACCGGCGAAATGTGCATCGCTGCCCGCTCCCAACCGCGCACCGGTCCTCGCCGCCAGGGCCAGTGCCTTGCCGTTGGCTCCAGCCCGCAGGGCCCTCCGTTCGCAACCTCGATCACATCCACATGGCGTGCCACTTCCTCCACTCGGTCGGGCGTCAGCGTGGCCCTCCGAAACACGTCGTACGGATGGGGCAGGTAGACGATGCCGCCTTGAGCCCGGATGAGATCGATGGTATGAAGCGCACTGCGACCGGCAGGGATATCTCGCTCCAAGAACAAGCCTACGATCTCCCCGTGGCGGCTGCGCACCTCCACCCCGGGAATGACTCGAGGAAGAGATGAATCCCCCTCCGCGAGCTCCAGGCAGCGCAGCGCTCCCTCCAGGCGATTGTGGTCTGTGACCGCGATGCAGTCGAGCCCACGGGCACGCGCCAAGAGGAGGAGACGAAGCGGACTCAGTACCCCGTCTGGGGAGTAGTCGGTGTGATTATGGAGATCGATGCGCAAAACGCAGTCGGGAGCCCGCGTGGCCGGAAGCCGGTCCCGGAGAAGGGCCCGCCTCACACGTCGGGAAACGTGCCGCCTGCGCGACGCCTACGGCGGTCCCTCAACACACGCTGCCCACCGGCACCCGGTTCGGAGCGACGATCGGCCACCCTGCGGTCAATGATGACCTCGACGCCCTCAACGTCTGCGTAGCGGCGTTTGAACTCCTCGTAGTATTCGTCCGCCAACTCCCGCGGGATCACGTAGTAGATCATTCGTCCCTCGCATTACGCTCTTGGGCGGGCTGGGCTGATGAGCCTGTGTGATAATGATATCGTCTCGATCGATTCCCGTCCAAACCCGGTGTGAGCATGGAAGAGGACATCAGGCAGACCACAGCGCCGTCCCCAGAAGACGGAACTGCCGGCCCAGATGCAGCGCCGGCAGAACCGCCACTTACGCATCCTCAACCGGCAACCCAGGAAACACCTGCTGCCAACCTGTACGAGGGCAGATACTCCATCGGTCCCATACTGGGAAAAGGCGGGACCTGCTGTGTGTATCGGGCCTGGGACACGCAACTGCAACGGTACGTCGCCCTCAAGCGGCTCGAACCACCCTTGAGCGAAGACGAGCACATCCGTGCCCGCTTCTATCGCGAGGGTCGAGCAATCGCCCGGCTTTCCCATCCCAACGTGGTGACGCTCATCGATAGAGGCTCAACGGAAACAGAGGAGTATCTCGTCTTTGAGTACGTGGAGGGCCGCTCGCTCAAGGACCTCATCAAAACGGAAGGGCCTCTCGACCCCAAGAGAGCGGGACAGATCGCCGGCCAGATCGCCGAGGGTTTGGCGCACGTGCATCTCACCGGTCTGGTGCACCGCGATGTGAAGCCGCAGAACATCCTCCTCGACAGCGAGGATCGCGCACGCATCACCGACTTTGGTATTGCCATTGGACCGGATTGGACACGCGTAACCCGAGTGGGGGCCATTGTCGGCAGCAGTCGATACATGTCTCCCGAACAGATCCAGAGCCGGCCCATTGACGGCCGTTCCGACATCTACTCGCTGGGTCTGGTCTTCTACGAGATGCTGGCGGGCAAGCCGGCGTTCGACGGTACCACCCTCGCAGAGATCGGCCGCAAGCACCTGCGTGAGAAACCCGAGCCGCTGAGCGAGCTCAGACCGGATCTGCCGCCGGGTGTCGAGCGCGTGGTCTTGCGCTGCCTAGAGAAACTACCCGAGAACCGCTTCCAGAGTATGGATGAGTTTCTGGGCGCACTGGTGGGCCTAAGCCTCTATGAGCCCCGTCGCACATCAGGAGGCCTGCTGGACTTCCTGTTGGGCGGAAGAGAGGACTCGCTCGGCGACAGCGAAACGTGGATCCCACCGAAAGAGACCCTCGTCCCGCCGCCACCGGGGGTGCGTAGGAGCGACAGGCGGCATCTGGCCCGTAGCCGGCGAAGGCATGTCGGTCAACGTCAAAAACGGATCTTGACGGCTGTGGGCGTGATCATAGCCCTCGGCGTGATAGGCGTAGTGCTGGGGTTGACATTGAGCCGCCCCGCTGCCGCGCCCGACCTCCTGGGGCTAACGTTGGATCAAGCCAAAGATGTGGCGGCCGAGAGCGGATATCGAGTGGAGGTGGAGCGCCAAGTGGTGGCCATCGACGCCACTGCCGGCGTAGTCACGGTCCAAGATCCCACTGCAGGTGCCGTCACTGGAGAAAACACCATCATGGTTGTGGTCACACGTGAGCCCACACCTGTCAAGATCGCCCGGCTGATGGACGTAGACCCGGAGGGTGACGGCGAAGAGAACCCCGACCTCCTCCCAGCCCTCATCGACGGCAAGACCGATACGGCTTGGTCCACCGAGGTCTACAAGTCGTCCGATTTCAACGGAATCAAACAGGGAGTCGGCGTAGCATTCGATTTGGATAGACCTGCCACCGTGATGCGGATAGTCTCCTCGGGAGATAGGTGGCGCGGTCTGCTCTTGGCCGTAGATGAGTCCGGAGGCGATCTCAAGGAAATAGCCGCTTTGGGCGGCTCGACCGACATGACCGTGGAGTTGCCGCGTCCGGTGCGGAGCGGCCGCATCTGGATTACCAAACTGGACAAGACGGAAAACGGCGCGTTCCAGGTAGGCATTTTCGAGTTGGCTTTCTACCAATAACGACGAGCACCAGCGCGGGGCGGCGGGAACAGTGCCGTTCCCGCCGCCCCGCGGCACAGCGCCAGCCCTAGCCCTGGGGCTCGGGGACCGTGGTGATCGGAGGTTCAGTGGTGACAGTGGTGGGCAGGGTGGTCGATGTGGTAGTAGTGGTCTCTTCCTTGGCCACCACTGCATTCACCACGCTATCCCGCTCGACCTGCCTGCCGGCGTCGGGGCTCTGCTTGTAGACCAGACCGGGCGTGTAGCCCGCCACCGGTTCTTCCGTGACCCTCGCCCGCAACCCGGCGGCCTCAATCTTGGCGATGGCACCCTCCTTGGTCAACCCCAACACGCTCGGCACCACGGTCATCAAGGGACCACTGCTCACCTCGATTGTGACGAAGGAGCCCTCAGCGATTTTGAGTGTGGCCCGCGGGCTCTGCCCCACCACTATGCCCTTGGGCCGATCTGACGCAACCGGCTGGACCTTGGCCACCAACTTCGCTCCCTGCAACAACGTGATGGCCGCCTCTTCCGTTTTGCCCATGACATCCGGCACCTCAACCTGCCCGGCAGGCGGACCCGAGCTCACGAAGATGGCGATCTTTGAACCCACCGGCGCCTCGTTGCCACCCGTGGGTTCCTGACGCAGTACCTCTCCGGCAGGCTTGTCCGTGGACACCTCCGGCTTCACATCAGGGGTGAAGCCCGCCTCCTGAATGATGGAGATCGCTTCGTTTTGCTGCCTCCCCACTACATTCGGCACCGGCCCCGTTTTCTTACCTGAGGACAGCCAGACTTTGACGGTGTCTCCGCTCTCCAGTTTGATGCCTCTTCCGGGTCTTGGCGCATAATTTGACCTTTGTCGTACTTGCCGGACATCTCGGATGCGCCACCCTGAACCACTTTGAGCCCGACTCTGGCCCCTTCCTTCTGAGCCTGCTCCAAAGTGAGCCCCAAAAGGTTGGGCACCACAGCCGGGTTGGTATCGCGCCCCATGAGGTTCACCACCGCACACGCGCCGCCTGCCAGCACCAGCAGAAACAACACGAGCAACAACCACGGCAGCCAGCTACGGCGGTGAGAGCGCTCTTCGTTGAACGAGACCGATGCAGGAGGCTGGCCACTCCTCCTGACCTGCGTGGCCTCCAAGGGGGAGATGGGCCCAGAGGCACCGCCCATCACGCGGGTAACCTGATCAGAGAATGCGGGTGCCGGCGCAACTTCGCGCCCCTGGCGCACGCGATTCAGATCGTCCAGGAAATCCTGGGCCGACGCATACCTCTCCGCCGGGTCTTTGGCCAGCGCCCGCAAGATGACCCGTTCCAGCCCTTCGGGTATTTCGGGTGCCAGTTCCCCCGGCGGGATGGGGGTTCGTGCACGTGCTGCATGGCGATGGCCACGGGATTGTCACCGTTGAACGGCAGGCGACCGGTGGCCATCTCATACATAACTACGCCGAGAGAGTAGAGATCGGAGGCCGCAGTAGCCGTCTCGCCCTGAGCCTGCTCGGGCGAGAGGTAGTGGGCCGTGCCCAGGATGGATCCCGTCTCAGTCATGGTGGAGGAACCGCCCGCCCGAGCTATACCAAAGTCGGTGACCTTAACTCGGCCCTCGTCATCCACGATGATGTTCTGGGGTTTGACATCCCGGTGAACCACGTCTTTGCGATGGGCGAAACGAAGTGCCTCGAGGATCTGAGCCGACACAGTTATGACGTGATCCCAGCGCAGAGGCGCGTACTTCTGGATTATGTCTTTGAGGGAGTGGCCCTGGAGGTACTCCATCGAGATGTAGAACGTACCCTCCGCCTCGCCTCGATCATAAATCTGCACGATATTGGGGTGGTTGAGGCCGGCGGCGGCGCTCGCTTCGCGCCGGAACCGCTCAATGAACTGAGGATCCCCGGCATACTTGCTCAACAGCACCTTAAGCGCGACGTCACGCCCCAGATGACGGTCATGCGCCAGATAGACCTCGGCCATGCCGCCCACGCCCAGGCGGCTGATGACCTCGTACCTGTCCTCGAAGACACGGCCTATCACTAGTGCATTCCTCCCGACTCAGCGGCGCGCCAACGCCGTCTCCAACACATGTTTGGCCACCGGCGCGGCCACACCGCCGCCGGACCCACCGTTCAACAATCACGGCCACCGCCACTTGGGATCGTCCGCCGGCGCGAAGCAGATAAACCACGCGTGGGCCTCACCGTTCCCCACCTCGGCGGTCCCGGTCTTCCCAGCCACCTTGACGTTCCGAATAGCGGCGTTTGTTCCTGTGCCCTCCTCCACCACCCGCACCATGAGCTCGGTGATCTGCCGCGCCGTCTCGGCAGACACCGCCCGCCGCCACACACGCGGTTGGGTGCGCGCGATCACCGTTTGCCGGTAGTCACGAACCTCCTCCACAACATGGGGCATCATGATCTGCCCGCCGTTGGCGATGCCGGATGCCACCAGAGCCATCCCGAAAGGCGATACCAACAATTCACCCTGCCCGTATGAGACTTGTGCCACGTGTGCAGTATCCATCTTCGCCGGATCGGGGAAGGACCCTGTACGGCCGCCCAAATTCCAAGGCAGCGGTTCGCCCAGCCCAAAGGCCGATGCATACTGAGCCAGTATCGCGGCTCCTAAGTCCACTCCCACTTTGGCGAAAGTGGTGTTAACGCTCGATATCATCGCCTGCGCGAAGTCATGCTCCCCGAAGACCCGTCCATCGAAGTTGACCACCTTGTATCCGCCCGCCACGAAACCTCCCGTATCGTCGAACCTGGTCTCGGGCTTCACCTTCCCTTCCTGCAGAGCCGCCGCTCCCGTTACCACCTTGAAAACCGACCCCGGAGGATAGAGGCCACTGGTGGCTCGATCGAACAACGGCTTACCCGGGTCGGCAATGAGCGCGTCCCACTGCCCCTCCAAGTTGTTGGGGTCATACCGGGGATAGGAGGTCCAGGCCAACACCGCTCCCGTTCGCGGATCAAGAGCCACTACAGCCCCCGGGCGTGCGCCCAGGGCTTCCACCGCGGCAGCCTGCACCTGAGAATCGACGGTGAGTATGAGATCAGCCCCCCGTCTGGGCCGACCCGTGACCACATCGATCAGGTTGCGTATCTGCAACGCATCGAGCTCACCGGCCAACTCTGCATTGTACACACGCTCATCCCGGCACGGCCGTAGCGGAGGCTGTTGTAGCCCACCCACGGCGCGGCGAGGCTGCCCTCGGGGTAGGTGCGCAGGAAGTAGGGCGCATCCTTGGTGTTTCGCGCCAACTCCACTCCGTCACGCGTGACTATGAGACCACGCTCCACCCGCATCTGCGCTTCGATGGCCCGGGTATTGCTGGGGTCGGCGTTGAGACGGGGAGCCGCATAAACCTGTAAATAGGTGAGTTGGGCCGAGAGCAGAAGGAACAGCACCACGAAGAACCACAACAGCCGCCTCGTGCAACGCTCCATCTAGAATCTGCCTCGCACGAGTCCCGGTTCCACAGACCCTGAGCCCACAATCACGGGCGTGCGATCCAACTCAGACTCCCGAGCCGCCCGCTCACCCGCCAGCAGCAACAGGGCCAACAGCGCGAAGTTGGACACGATGGAACTCCCACCATAACTGACGAACGGCAAAGTGATACCGGTGAGCGGTATGAGCTTGATGACGCCACCCAGGATGAGGAATGCCTGGAGACCGAAGATGGCCGAGAGGCCCACCGCCACGAGGCGTGAGAAGTCATCGCGGGCAACCATGGCAATGCGCAGGCCCGGTACACGAAGATCACGTACAGCAAGATCACTGCGATGCCGCCGGCCAAGCCCAGTTCTTCACCGATGGCCGAGAAGATGAAGTCGGTTTCGGAAGCAGGGATCAACGGCCTCCCCGAGGACGTCACCAGATATCCCTCTCCCAGGCCGCGACCGAGCACCCCACCCGAAGCCAGCGCAAAAGCGACTGCAGAATCTGATAGCCCCGTCCGGAAGGGTCCACCCATGGGTCAAGCCATATGTCCACCCGTACGCGCACGTGCGGGAAGATCTGTACAGCACATAGGCGCCGACCGCCAAGAGGAACACGCCCACTACCACGTACAGGGGGCGCTCAGTGGCCACGTACAGCAACGCGAGTAGGGCACCGAAGAAGAGTAAGCCGGTACCGAGGTCTTTCATGAAGATCATCAACGCCAAAGAGAAGGCCCAGACCACCAACAGGGGCATCAGATACCGAAACGGGGGTACGGCAATGCCAAGCACACGGCGGGTGCTCACGGCCAGCAGCTCACGTACGTCGCACAAGTATCCGGCGAAGAAGATCATGAGGAGGATTTTGGCGAGCTCGGGTAGTTGAAACCGATGCCCCCCACGTATACCCATAGACGCGCGCCGTTCACCTCCCGACCGAACACGACCGTGATCAGCAGCAGGCCCACCCCCACCAAGCCAATGAGGTACTTGTAGTCGCTCAGATACGGAAGCGCCGAAACACAACCAGGGTCGTCACAAACACCCCCAGACCCACCACCAGCCATAGAGACTGTTGCAGCGCCAGAGGTGCGTTCAGTCGGTAGATCATGAGGATGCCCAGCGTGGACAGAAGAGCGGTGATGGGAAGGAGGTACGGATCCGTACGCGGTACGAGGAAGCGCCGCGCCAGATGAACCACAGCAAACAACCCCAGGAAAAGGGCTCCGTAGATGAGTGACGAGGACGTCAGCGTCTCAGCACCCCGAGTGTAGACAATCGCGAAGCCCACCGTGGTCAACAGCATGGCTGGCAACAGGAGTGCCAGCTCCCGGCTGGCGGTCTTCAGCTCTGGCTGTCCAGGCTGCGCAGAAACCGCTGTCCCTCCTCTTTGGTGGTGAGTTCGTGGGCATCAACCCGCTGGCGGAGGTACGGCTCCAGCCTCGAATACGAGACTCTGCTCTCCTCCACCACCCAGCACATCCGGACACCAAAGACAGTGGCGGGTAGGCCCCTATACAGCACAACTTGGTCATCCACAGTGCCCACGTGGTACACGGAGGAGTTGAAGACGGCCAGTCCCGCCAATCCCACAACCAGCGCCAATATGACGATAGCCACCGCTTTCCACAGCCGTCGCGATCGGAACCCTCGCCGCCACCATCCGGGTACACCGTCGGCAATTGACCCGTGCCCCGGCGCGGGTCCCCGAGGGGGAGGGGGGGAGTTGGGACTGCGCCGTTCAGGTCCAAACCTGATCACTTCGACGTCCCCAGGAGCCACATGGCCTTCCTCAGCAAAGACCACCACGGCTGTGGCGTTGTCATCGCCACCGTGCGCCAACGCCTCATGCACCAACGCGTCCGCCACTTCCTGCGGCGTACCCGGACTCCCGAGCAGTTCCTCCAAACGATCGTCGGGAACCAGCCCCGAGACCCCGTCGCTGCACAGCAGAAGCCGATCCCCCGGCTCCAGTGGCACAGTGCTGACGTCGGGCTGTACATCATGCTCGGTGCCGAGCGCCCTCGTGATGACGCTGCGATGCGGATGCGCAGCCGCCTGTTGAAGCGTAAGTCGTCCCTGGCGCACCAGCTCAGCCACGAGGGAATGGTCCTCGGTGAGTTGGCGCAGTTGCCCTGCGTGGAGCAGGTAGGCTCGGGAGTCGCCCACATGAGCCAGAACCACGGCGTCGCCCTGACGCACGGCGGCGGTGAGCGTGGTACCCATGCCCGCCATACCCGGTTCTTCAATACTCCGCCGCAGGATCTCCGCATTGGCCCGGCGCACAGCTTCACGGAGTTCATCGGCCGGTGAGCCTTGCCGGCCGAGTTCCATGAGGATACGACAGGCCGCCTCCGAAGCCACTTCACCGGCCAGAGCGCCTCCCATGCCGTCGCATACGGCGTAGATGCCGTCACCGGCCACGAACGAGTCCTCGTTCTGCGTGCGCACGAGGCCAACGTTGCTGGCAGCACCGTAAGTCAGGCGCACCTAGCGAGCCTCCACAAGAAAGACGCCGTCACCGATGGCCAACTCGTCTCCAGGCCGCAGAAGCAGGGGGCCCTCCACTTGAGCACCGTTGACAAACGTGCCGTTTGTGCTGCCCAAATCCTGGACAACCAGCCCTTCAGGCGTCACCTGTAGACCGGCATGGTGAGAGGACACGAAGGTGTCGCTCAGCTGCAGATCGCAATCAGGAGCGCGTCCCACTAGAGCGTTCGTCCCTGCAACTATGGGGAAAGTTGCACCGGGGGACATACGCGGTGCCGAACGCACGATCAATGCCCAGTCGCGATCCGAAAGGTCTTCGCCTACCAGCTCCCCTGCTGCCGCAGCGCGTCTCAACGCCTTACGCGTTGCCCGGTCGGGAACGGGGGAGTCCCCGATCACGGGATTCAGAAGCAAGGCCCTGCTGAGATCCCTGTTGATGGAACGCACCACGTAGAACACGAACGCATACAGGACCAGAAGGAAGACGATCCTCCCCACCAAGAGGACCACTTGCACCATCAGTTGCACTCCACCGTGATCTGTGTGGAACCCACCGAGATCACGTCCCCGAAACGTACGGAGGCCGAGGTCACTACTCGGCCGTTGACGTATGTGCCGTTGGTGGACCCCAAGTCGCGCAGATACAGTCTCCCTCGGTCCCAAAGTAAGACCGCGTGGCGGCGGCTGGCGTTGGGGTCGTCCACGCGAAAGTCGGCTTCCTCCGCTCGGCCTATGAGCACTCGCGACTTGGCGAACTCCTGCACGCGCTTCCCTTGGCGAAGGCACAAGAGCGTCTCCACACGGTCACTCAGCCCTTGACCTTCAGCCGAAGCAGAGGCGCGAAAAGGAAACGACACCGACTCCACGACCCCTGTGGGCGCCGCCGCGGCCGAAGCCGCCGGCGGCACCAGGCCCCAGTCGTCATCTACCTGCGGCGACAGCTCCGGCCCGATGGCACCAATTCCGAACTGCCCTCGCTTCAGATCTCGGTCCAACTGCAGCCGTACAACGGGGCTTGCGCATGCTGTAACCCTCATTACGTGCGTGCCGCAACAGGTGATTCTGTAACTGACGTGCGAGCGATTCCTGATGCGGTTCGTATCGCGCCCAGTCCTGGGGACACAAGTACACCGTGAACTCATGGGGAACGTAGATTCGGGAGAGCGCAGAGACACGGCCGTCTTCCATCTCTTTGACGAGCTTATGGGCAAGCTCCACCGGTTTCACGTTGACCTTGGCTCTACGCCCAAACATGCCTTGAAACGCCCTCTCCACCCCGGACTCGGCTTTGCGCATCACGCCCATCTCGACTCCTACACATCGAGTCCACGCGCCGGGAAGAGCGCCGACGACAGCACCACGATTATAACGCACGGTATCAAGGCTACCCCCGAAAGCCACGGCACGCTCTCCGCCCTCGAAACCAACACGGGGAACATCAACACAGCCAACCCCAGGGCTCCGACGTAGCCTGATGCAACCCACATGCGCCGCGCCGGCGGGCCCTGTAACAGAGATCGCAATGGCAGCGCGAAAACCATCATAACCAGTATCTGCACCCCAGTTCGGTGCGCGAATCCAGGAAACGCGCCAAAACCGTGGCTACCTCTCCGACGGATGACTGATACCTGGTAGTTTCAAGCACGGCTTCCCCACCCGGGCTGAAGGCGAAAGGCAGCTTCGGCCACCCTTGGAAACCCGCAGCCAGCGCCACGGCCAGCCCACAGAAGAAACCGAGCAACGGTCCCCAGAACCTCACGAGCATTCCGGCCACGTAAGGAAGAGCCAAGGCAAACCCGGCCAACAGCACTCCACCCAACCCACCCACGCCCCGGCCTGCCGCACCGCACAATACGGGAGCTAGAAAAGGCAGCAGAGACGCCCACGCATACCCCCGCCAGGAGAGCACGGCAAAAGAGGGTGCTACGGCCAGAAGAAAGAGCCATCCCCAACCCGAACTGAAGGCGAACACGCAAGGTGTCAGAAGGGCCAGTGCCGCCGCACTCCCCCGAACGGCCATAGCAGACCCACGAACGCGGATGATGCCACCAGATACACCACCGCTGATGGCGGGTACAAGGGTATCCGCGGGAGCAGATAGGCCAGCGCACCCACGATGAGGCTTCCACTGAGAAGCCGCCGCCCGATGAACACCATGCGGCCCCGCGTGTCCTCTTCCACGAACATGGCCACCGTCTTCTGCACCAGCGTCGCTTCCGCCTGGGGTTCGGGCAGAGTCTTGGCCGCAGTCTGCAGCATGCGCCTCAGCGTCCCCGCATCGGGGCGTATCTCCTCGTCCGGCGACAGCGCAGCCTCCACGGCTTCCACCAGCGGAGTCGGTACATCCGGACGTGCTTCGCGGAGAGGGGGGATACTCCGCTGCAACTTCCCGCCCACCAGGTCCGGCACAGACCTGCCGCGAAGCGGGTTGGAACCGGTCAGACCTTCGTAGAGAACCAAGCCCAAAGCAAATATGTCGGCCTTGGGTCCTGCCTCCCGGCCCTCCGCCTGTTCGGGCGCCATGTAGGCGAGCGTCCCTATCAGCTCACCTTCCTGCGTAACCGACCCCGCATCCTCCAAACGGGCCACTCCGAAATCCATGATGCGCACGTCAACCTCTTCGTCGGCCGTGAGCATCATGTTCTCGGGCTTGATGTCTCTATGCACCACGCCTCGCCGGTGGGCGTGCTCCAGAGCGCGGCACGTCTGCACACCGACTTGGACCACCTCAGCGTCAGAGAGAAGCCTTCGGGAATACGCTTCGCGCAGTGTATGCCCATCCACGAACTCGGCGATCAGATAGGTGCGATCGTCACGACGAAGGACCTCGTGCACTGTGACGACGTGAGGATGGTTGAGCTTTGCGGCGGCCTGCGCCTCTCGCAACCCCCGTCCATCCACATCCACGGAGTCTTCGATGACTTTGACCGCAACCAGGCGCCCCATGCGCGTATCCTCGGCCAGATAGACCGTGGCATAAGCGCCCCTGCCCAGCCTCTCGACCAGACGGTAACGATCGAAGAAAAGCGGCGGCTCGGCCATTTTCGACATGGAGTATACCTTTCAGGCTGAAGCACCGGCCCAAATGCTTCCGGCGCGAGCGTCACCCCGTAACGCACAACATCCATATGGTATACTGCGATGTCGATTCGCGGGTATACAGGCGCATTGCGCCTGGCCGGCTCGGGCGAGTGGCGGAATTGGCAGACGCGCTAGGTTCAGGGTCTAGTGAGCTACGCTCATGGGGGTTCAAGTCCCCCCTCGCCCACCAACCTGTTCATCTATTCGGCCTACCGCAACGCAGGTAATGCCTTCACTTCAGGACGAATCCTTCACACAGTTGGCAGATGAGGAGCGCAGGCGGGATGACAAAATCCGCTCTTCGCAGCCGTACGTCCGTTTCGCCCTCATTGTGGTGGTCATCCTGGGGGTGGTGGTAGCCGGGGGCCTTCTCATCCGTAACCGGTTACAAGCTCGCGAGGTGGCCGCATACCAGTCGTACATGAGCCAAGTAGCGGATATCGTCACCCGATCAAATGACGTGGGCGCCAAGCTGTCCACCCTCATCACCGCGCCGGGCAACGCCACCCGCAAAGACGTCCAGACCAAACTGGATCAATTCAACAAATCCGTTGCAGAACAAACGGTGGCAGTCCTTGCTCTGAATCCACCCGGCAACCTGCGTGACGCTCACGAGTGGTTAACGGCGTCCATGCGAATCCGAGAACGGGGCATGGCTGAGTTTTCACCCTCGCTCATGAGCGCTCTGGAGGTGCTGGACACGGATGTTCCCTCGGACCAGATCTCGCGCGCCATGCAGAAATTCGTACTTGCCGACGTCGCTTACTCGGAGTTCTTTGCCTCAGAAGCCACCGGTGTGCTCAGGGCCAAGAACGTATCGGACGTCAAAATCGTGGCCGCGGATTTCTTGGCAGACGACGATCTAGCTTCCAAGAGCGGCGTGGTGAAATGGCTGACCGCCCTGAAATCCACCGAAGAACTCCAAGCCATTCACGGAGTGGGGCTAATCAAAGTGGTTGCCAAACCGGCGGAAAAGAGCATAACCAACGGAGGCACTTTCGACCTTCCGTCCAGCGATCAACTCCGCTTCCTCATCACGGTCGAGAACCAAGGCAACATGGCCGAGACTGATGTCCCAGTCACACTCAGGCTCCAAGGGCCCAACAGCGTCCAGCCCCAGATCGTGAGCATCAAGATACCCGACATCAAAGCCAAGGAGTCCAAGGAAGTGGAGATCAAGGGCGTGAACCCAACCGACTACGGCGAAAAGGCACTACTCAATATAGAGGTGGGACCGGTACCCAACGAGAAGAACTTGGACAACAACTCGCTGGAAGCCCACGTCGTTTTCGTACTGTAGTCCTCGTGTCACCCGCCGAAGTCGCCCAGATCATCGCCATCGCCGCTGCGGCCATCGCCGCGGGAGCCGTGGCGCTCTTGATTATCGTCTTCCGCCGCATGCAGCAACTTCAGCATGATCAGAAGCTCATTCTCGGGCCCAAGGGGGTATCTTCCGACATCATCGCGTACGTCGGGGGTCTAAGCGGCCGCATCGACCGGCTCCGTGACGACGTAGAGACTCTGTCGCTGGAGGCAAGAGATCACGAGGTGCGGATCGATGGATGCGTGTCGCGTATCGGGATGGTGCGCTTTGACGCATACCATGATCTCGGAGGTCGCCAGAGTACAGCAATCGGGTTACTCAACGCCAAAGACGACGGCATCGTGGTGACCACGGTAGTCAGCCGGGACTTCTCCCGCATGTACGTCAAGGTCATAAAGGAGGGCCGGTCCGACGTACCTCTGGCACCCGAGGAAGAGGAAGCCCTCGAACAAGCCCGCGCCCGCGGGAATGCCCCGTTCACCCTGCGCCCTCGCCCGGCACCTGCCGACAAGGAGGCCGTGGAAGAGGCAGCAGCCACTCCACTGGTCGACTCCGTGGACGAGGAACGCCTCTCCCTTGAGCGAGAGAATCGGAGAAGAAGGCGTCAAGGGTTGCCTCCGCTCGACGTTCTGCCTGCACGCGACGACTTGGGTTGGCCTGATCTCGACTCGGGCCGGAGCTACGAAGAACTGGAGCCGTTAGAACCTCTCGAGCCGCTACAGGCCGACGAAGGTTACAGCATGCAGCCTGCCGTCGGCGGCAACGGTGCGCGTGAAAGCAACCCCACCCGCCGCCGAGATGAGGAGCCTGATCCCTTTGACGAACTGTAACCGCAGAGACGAGAATCTCTTCCAGTGGCCGATCTCCACGGCCACGGGGCCGGCTCACTTCGCCGCCAAGCGAGTCGGATTCCTTGGCCCACACGGCACCTTCACCGAGGAGGCGCTACGCGTGGCTATGGCCCGAGGGCCGGAGGCGGTTGTGGATGACATCGAGCTGGTGCCCTACGCATCCATTGAGGACACGATTCAGGCGGTGACCGGCGGCGAGGTGGACTGCGCGCTGGTCCCCATCGAAAACTCCATCGAGGGATCTGTGTCTGTGACGGTGGACGTGCTGGCGTGGGAATCGCACGGGGTTCAGATCATCCGCGAGGTGCGGTTGCCAATTCGCCACCGCCTGATTACCCGGCCCGGCGTGCGTTTTGAGGAGATCTCCCAAATCATCTCGCACCCCCACGCCAATTCACAATGCCGCCGTTGGCTGCGCCGTAACAAGCCTGGGGTGCCGGTGGTGGCAGCGAACTCCACGGCTGGGGCCGTCGAGATAGTCTCGCAAAGCTCGGAACCCTGGGCGGCCATTGGGACCGCCATCGCTGCCGAGCAATACGGCTGCGTGATTATGCGCGACAACATAGAGGATCACGACGACAACGAGACTCGCTTCGTGTTCCTCTCTCTGGTCCGTGAGCGCCAGGATTTCCCGGAGCCGTACAAGACCTCGGTAGTCTGCGAAATCATGAAAGATCAGCCGGGCGCCTTGCTCCTGATCCTTCAGGAGTTCGCCCACCGGTATATCAACCTCACCAAAGTGGAGTCGCGTCCATCCAAGCGCAGGCTGGGTGATTACATCTTCTTGGTAGACATGGAGGGGAAGTTGGATGATCTTCCCATCCACGACGCTCTAGCCTGCTTGACCTGTAAGCTTCCGCGGCTGACAATTCTGGGCAGCTATCCTATTGGCAAACCGCCCGTGCGCTAGACCGAGCGGCTTAGCCACGGTCTCTCGCGGGCTCTCCTCCAGGACAAGGGGTAGACATGCTGGACATCAAACTCATCCGCTCCGATCCCGACGCCGTCCGCCAGGCTTTACGTCGGCGGGGAGGAGTGGCCGAGCATGCCCTCGATACGCTCCTGGCGCTCGACACCTCGCGCCGGGAGCTGCTCGTTCAGGTGGAGGAGAAGCGCAACCTACGCAACTCTGTGAGCGAGGAGATCGCCAAAGCCAAGAAGGCCGGCCTGGGAGGGCCGGAGGTGGAGGCCAAAGTCGCCGCTATGCGTGAAGTAGGAGGCGCGATCAAAGACCTCGATGCGCAGCTCAAGGAGATCGAGGCGCAGCTCGAGGTGGAGTTGCTCCAAGTCCCCAACCTACCCGACCCCACTGCGCCCGCCGGCGGGGAAGAGGAATCGCGGGAAGAGCGGCGCTGGGGAACCCCCCGGCAGTTCGACTTCCCTCCCCGAGACCACTTGGATTTGGCTGCGCCCCGCGACCTCATCGACATGGAGCGCGGCGCCAAGGTCGGGGGCAGCCGGTTCGCCTACCTCAAGGGCGATCTGGTCTTCCTGCAGTTCGCACTCGTGCAGTACGCTCTGCACAAGCTGGCCGCCAAAGGATTCCGGCCGGTAGTGCCCCCGGTCCTGGTACGCGACGAAGCCATGTACGGCACAGGCTTCTTCCCCACAGACATGCAGCAGGTATACCAGATTGAAGCGGATGCGCTGAACTTGGTGGGCACTTCGGAGGTCCCGTTGGCTGCGTTGCACATGAACGAGATCCTGGACGAGGCCGACCTACCGGTACGCTACGTGGGCTACTCCACCTGTTTCCGGCGCGAGGCTGGGGCCGCGGGCAAGGATACACGCGGCATCTTTCGCGTCCATCAATTCGACAAAGTGGAGATGTTCAGCTTCTGCCACCCCGATTCTTCAAGGGAAGAGCACGATTTCATGTGGGGTATCGAGCGTGAGATCCTGGAGGAGCTCGGTCTCCCGTATCGCTCAGTGAACATCGCAGCCGGGGATCTGGGAGCCTCGGCAGCCAAGAAGTACGATAACGAGGCATGGATACCGAGCCAAGAGCGGTATCGCGAGGTGACCTCGTGCTCGAACTGCACCGACTATCAGTCGCGGAGGCTCAAGTGTCGCGCCAAGGGCGAGAAGGGTGGTCCCTACCTGGTGCACACGTTGAACGGCACCGTGGTGGCTGTTGGTAGGACCATCATCGCCATAATGGAGAACTTCCAGACCGCAGATGGTCTGATAGAGGTGCCGTCAGTGCTACGGCCGCATATTCCCGGAGCGCCTGAGTACCTGGGCGCCTGAAGCGCGTAGTCCAAGGATATCGGGGTGGGGGAGGTGTTCCAAATGGAGGATGAGGATTCGATCATCCGCATCACGAACAGCGATGCTCTGATAGTGGTGGACATCCAGTACGACTTCGTGGAAGGCGGCAGTCTCGGTGTCCAAGGGGGGCGGGACGTAGTACCGGTGGTGAACCGACTGATTCCACTCTTTGATCACGTGGTATTCACACGAGACTGGCATCCTGCCGATCACCTATCCTTTTCTCAGAACCCTGAGTTCCGCGATGGTTCCTGGCCGGTTCACGCTGTGCGCGACACTCCGGGCGCTCGCTTCCACGCAGACCTCCAGATCCCCAGCCACGCCCTCATTGTGAGCAAAGCCACACTCGCCAACCGCGAGGAGTACAGCGGCTTCCAGGCTGCGGAGGCCGACCTGGCGGGCTGGTTGCACCAACGTGGTGTGCGGCGTTTGTTCATCGTGGGCATCGCAACCGACTACTGCGTGCGCAACACGGCACTCGACGGGATAGGAGAGGGCTTCCAGGTTCACGTGGTTGGTGACGGCGTACGTGGGGTGTCAGAGGAGACTGTGGCCCAGACATGGGAGGATCTGGCGGCAGCCGGAATCGGACGAGTTCAATCGGCGAACCTCAGGCGTGAAGACACAAGCCGATCTCATGACGGCGAACGCACGTGAGGGTACGAGAGCGGTGATATTGGGTTCGGACATCGTCGAGCGGTGGGCACGACGCGAAGACCAAGCCCTGCTCACAGATCTCTACCAGTTGACGATGATGTACGGATACTGGCGAACCGGTCGCCACCGACTGCGTGTGTCTTTTGAGTACTTCTTCCGAAACCTCCCACCGCACACTGGATTTGCGGTCAGCTGTGGCCTCGAGCAGTTCCTCGATTACCTGGATAATCTGCACTTCACTGATGGCGATCTCGCCTACCTGGAATCACTCGGTCTATTCGACGGCCCCTTTCTTGAGTATCTTCGCGGCTTCCAACCACAGGTCGACGTCTACGCCGTGCCTGAGGGTACGCTCATGTTTCCGCACGAACCGGCCCTCCGGGTTGAAGGTGGACTGGCAGAAGCACAGCTCATAGAAACCGCCGTGCTCAACTGCCTGAACTACGCCACTCTGGTGGCAACCAAAACGGCGCGCGTTCGCCTGGCGGCCGGCGATGACTACGTCATGGAGTTCGGCCTCCGACGCGCCCAGGGGCCGGACGGAGGCCTCACAGGATCGCGTGCCGCTTTCGTGGGTGGGGCAGACGCCACTTCGAATGTGCTGGCCGGGCGGTTGTACGGCATCCCCGTGCGAGGCACACACGCCCACTCGTGGGTCATGAGCTTTCCCGACGAACTGTCGGCGTTCAGAGCCTACGCCCAGATCTATCCCGACTCGACGCTGCTCCTGGTCGACACCTACGACACGCTCACCTCGGGGCTCCCTCATGCCGTCCAGGTCTTCCGCGAGCTGCGGGAAGCCGGCCACCACGCGCAGGGGGCCGTGCGCCTAGACTCGGGAGACCTGGCCAAGCTGAGCAAGGCCGCACATTGCATGTTCACTGAAGCGGGGTTCGCCCACCCCACCATCGTGGCATCCAATGAGCTGGACGAGGATCTCATAGCGGACTTGAAGCGCCAGGGAGCCAAGGTGAACTCCTGGGGAGTGGGCACACATCTCATCACCGCCTCCACCCAACCGGCCCTGGGCGGTATCTACAAGTTGGTGGCCGTGGCCGACGACGGCGGCTGGTGGGAACCCCGACTCAAACTCTCGTCCAACCCGGCCAAGATGACAGACCCGGGTCGCAAACAAGTGGTCCGCTACCGCGATGAGGCCGGTCATCCACTAGGCGACATCCTGTACTTGACCGACGAGGAGTTGCCGGACGTGGAGGCCAGCATGCCCTACGTGCCCCGGGACATGCTGGCTTTCCGTCGGGTGCTGGAAGGGGCCGCTCAAGCCGAGCCCCTGCTGCGACCAGTAGCGAAGGCAGGCCGGCGACTGGAGCCCTCTCCGTCACTCACGGAAGTCCGGCGGCGGGCGCAGCAGGAGATGAGATCACTACCAGACGAATACCGACGTCTCCGCAACCCTCACGTTTACGAAGTGGGGCTGTCCCTGCCACTCGGTCGCGTCAAGACACGGCTCGTTCGCGAGGGCCAAGCGGGGAGTGCTGCCCCTTGCGGTTCACTCTAACCGTTGCCTTCTGCAGAACGAGTGTGCGCGCGGCCTTCGAACGCCAAGGCCCGTAGTCAATCCACGTCTACGAGAAAATCAGTCACCGGAGTCCGGCGAAGAAGTCTTCTCGAACCGCTCGATTTCCACCGGCAGCGAGGTAGCCTGTCCACGCGCTACCGCTTTGCCCTCGCTGTTCAGCACATTGAGGCCCACCACGATAACGCTCTCCCCCTGTGCAGGATTATGCATTCGGCTGAAATCAGCTCGCCCGGGGCCGCCGCGCGAAGCATGTTCAGGCTCCATTGCACGGCCACCGCATCTGTTATGGACGAAGCCGCGATGGCAAACGCCATATCCGCCAAAGCGAAAATGAAGCCACCGTGTGCCACACCGTAAGCATTCACGAATTCGGGCCTCACTCTGGCCGACAGTCTTGCATAGCCTTCGCGAGCCTCTTCCAACTGCATGCCGAACATGCGGAAGAGTTCGTCGTTTTCAGTGATGAAACTGGCACGTGCCACCGGGGTCCCTCCTTGCATACGGAGCACTGACTCCATTCCATTGTAGCGCCCCGGTACGTCGCCCGGGCAAGCTTCGCTGGCCCGGCGAGCATGGAAGCGGCTTATGGCGACGGCACGGCGCGAGAGGTACGGGCGTGCGGAGTCGAATAATGCGAGCCCGCCACCCGGAAGCGAGGACCATCGGTTGGCCACCTATCCATATTTCGCACCGGAAGCCATCCGTGCACTCGCACAAGCGGTCGGCTCCGGACCCGAGTCTCGCTATACTCCCTTCCAACAGGGACCGTTCCGGCGCTGCCTGCGGAGACACGGAAGACGCGGCGCGTTCAGGCACTGGTTCCCACCGCGGAGTGGCGGAGTCTGGTTGATTGCACCGGTCTTGAAAACCGGCAGGCCGCAAGGTCTCAGGGGTTCGAATCCCCTCCCCTCCGCCTCATCACCCCTGCCTGATCAGCTCCGGTACAGACGCCGGCCGGAGGCCGAGGTGAGGTTCCAAAGGCAGAACGGCACCCTGCCGCGGCCCGGCACCAATGCGTGCACACAACAGCGCCGCACACGCTCCAGGTCCAGGTTCCACACGTCTTGGAACAGCATCCCTGAGATGGACAGCACGCGGTCGGCTCCGGCCAAGAAACGCTCCAGCTCGTCGGCCGCCTCCGCGGAACAGCCTGGACGGGCGGGAGGTGGACTCCACTGACGAGCAGTGGCGGCTACCGCCCGCCGAGATACACTGCTCACCGGCCCCAACTCGGCGCAGTCGCTCTGCAACGAGGAGTCGGCCGGGACCGCATGAAACGCGAAAGGCTCCAACCGCCCTCCCGACCGCACCCAGTAGCGGCCACGGAAGGAGCAGAGCACGTGCTCGCAGGAGCTGGGAGAAAAGTGCGCCGGCTTGACCTGCCCTCCGGTCTGCTCCTCCAAAGCCCGCAGCACCTCGGGGAGGGTGAGACGAGGCTGCCTTCCGGCCGGGAAACGCCCGAAGTAGCTGATGGGCTGGATGTGTACACCCCGCACCACCGGCACCATATCGGCCGCATAGCGCACGATGGCCCCCAACTCCCGATCGTTGACGCCTGCCACCACGGTGGGCACCAGCACCACTGCCAGTCCGGCCTGAGCGCAATGCTCCACGGCCCGCAACTTCTCCTCCAGCGGCACCCGACCGCGGATGGGCTCTGTCGCGGCCGGGCCGAGGCCGTCGAACTGCAGAAAGACGGAGGCGGCCCCAGCCTCCCGTAGGACCTGTGCGTAGCCCGGCTCACGCCCCAGGCGCAGACCGTTACTGTTGATTTGGATGAAAGTGAACCCGATATCGCGGGCGGCCGCGACCAGTAGAGGTAGATCCTCGCGCACGGTAGGCTCGCCACCGGAGAACTGAATGTTGACGGGGCCGGCGGCCACCATCAGATCGCGCAACTGTGCCCGCAACTGGGCCGCGGGTGGGTCATCAGAAGATGGGGCTGCGCCGGCGTCGGCGAAGCAGATGGGGCAGCGCATATTACAGCGCGAGGTGACCTCCAGGACGGCCGTACAGGTGGACTGCCCGTGGTCCGGGCAAAGGCCGCAATCATAAGGGCAACCTTGCGTCACGGGTGCCGCACCTATATGTTGGGGTGGCCCTCCGCAACAGGTCGCATCCGGCCCGTGTCCGACCCACTCCTCCATGTCCGGAGGACCGCGCCATATGGGTGTGCTCCACTCACCGTGCGCGGGGCAGGTCTTGACCAGGTGCACCTGGTCCTCCACCGCCACTCTGCGCGCCGGGATCTTCTCCAGACACACGGGGCACAGGCTTTCCGTGACGGTAACCTTCTCAGGCACGGTACTCTTCAGAGTCGAACGGCCAAGCCAAAGTCGATACAGGGTCCGCGTTCAGGGCAGCCTCGTCCACTCTCTTCTTTCCCATCAGTACGCTTTGCTCCCGCACAACCCGGAGTCTACTTGTCTTCAAGCAGTCGCTCCACCTCTGCCATTTTGCCCAGAGCCAACTCTTCAGGTACCAATACCATCCCACAATCCGGGCACTGCCACAGATCGTAATTGAACCGGCTCCCCAAGTAGGAGACTTTGCCCGGCAAGAGCTCGAGCGACCGCTGACAGCGACAACAGATGATCGAGGATGGACCGCCGGCTGTGTCCGAACCGTTCATGGTCCACTCCCCTCCGCCGTCATACGGTGGGAATAGGCATTGTGCACCTCGAAGACCCCGTTCTCCCCAAGCGAATACTCCACCCAGAAAGCCGCCATCCGTGGTCGTAACGAGGCCAGGAATCTACCCGAAGAGGGAAGGCAGAACTTCTCACCCGTCCGCTCCGCATGCTCGATAACCATCCGCACGTCGTCGTGGAGAATACGCCGCGCATCCAACCGCTGTTTCACTTCGGCTGATATGTGGAGTTCCATCGGTGCCCCCGGGTGCTCGTCCACGGCTCTCCCCTCCGCATCTTGGCCTTCCCCCAGCTCGCGCAACACCTGCCGGCACAGACGCGCCCGGCCATCCCGCCGATCAGACCATCCCGGGTTGGGACGTCCGGCCGGATCGGGGTCGGTGGGAAAAATCAGATCCAGAACGTGCAACACGCGTTTGCCCGCGCCTGCCAAAGTATCGCGGCACATGGCGCAGTAGGTCACGTACTCAGCCGCGCTCTCCTCGGAGCGGCGGGCAGCCACCGTGGCAGCCAGCCCAGGGTTGGCGATCAACTGCAGACCCCCATAACCGCAGCATTCCGTGAGAGCCCCCGACAGCGCGAGTTCCGTCGAGGGCTGCCCCAACCGGGCTAGAAGTCGGCGTACACTTGCCTGAAGGTCGGTTGCGTACCGCGCCGTACAGGGGTCGTGCACCGCCCGCCCGGGCGGCGAGACTCCGACGCCGTTCTGTTCGGGCAGACCGACCTCCTCCAGGACCTCCCAGAGGGAGAGACACGGGGCCTCCGGGATGCCCTCGCCGAGCAGCAACTGGCAGGTGGGGCAGGCCACGATGAGAGCCGGTCGCCCCAGTTCCTGCCAACGCGCCCTGAGGTCTTCCAGCCCCTGTCTATGGAGGTCTTCCCGTCCTGCCCAGCGGACGGGGGCCCCGCAGCAATCGAGCATCAAGCCCACGCCACCCGCGAGACTCGCGCGCAGATGCGCGTAGGCGGCCATCACCTGCTCGGGATTGGAACCCGAAAGTTGGCAGCCGGGAAAGAAGACATGGGTGGTAGACGCGCTGTCGGGAGCGGCACGGGCAAGGGCGAACGCCGATCCGTGGCTCCACTGGTAGTCCTCCAGAGCGAACTCGTGGGCAGAGGGGGGCATGCGACCTTCACCCACCAAGCGCTGCCGTTCATCCAGGCAGAGCCTCTTCATGGAGAAGTCCTCCGGGCAAACCTCGGTGCAAAGACCGCACAACGTACAGGAATTCACCAGCAGGTTGGCCCCACGAGACCCCTTCACTAACGCATTGTTGCTCACTTGCCGGGCGTATCGCCTCGGATAGCTACCGAAATGCTCGAGATATGCACACACCTTCACACACTCGAGACATTCGCACCGCAGACAGCGCCGCGCTTCCGTCACGGCTTCCTCGGCAGTGTAGCCTCGTAGCTGATCGGCCGCGGTCACGGCGGCCAGTGGTTCTATACCGGCCATGTTGACGTACAAGCGCGTGGAATGCGGCCCTTCGGCGACGCGTCCGGCTTCCAACGACGCCCCTTGAAGCATTCTGTCCAACGACTTGACCGCCATGTTCCCCTCGAGCGCCCAGTTGACGGGCGATACCTCGCCACCCGGGGATGCCCTACCTCCGACGAACACCTTCGCCCGGCCGGTTGCGAGCGTCAGCGCGTTCCGTACAGGGTTTCCCTGCTCATCCCACTCGAGCGCCTCTGGGCGGGAGCCGGCGACGTCCAAACCCCAATAGACCCCATCGAAACTGTTACACAGGTCCTCGAGATCAGGGGATTGACCCACCACGAAATCCACTTTGAGACGAGAGAGGTTCTGCACCTCGCGTTCGATCGCCTCAGGCGGTAGGAGATGAGGTGGAAAATCACGTAGAAGCCCCCCGAGTTCATCACCTGGTTCGATCACCACCACCGGGTAACCCTTGCGGGCCAGCCCCCAAGCCACCACGAGGCTGCTGAGACCGCTACCCACCACAGCCACCCGTCGCTTCTGGACAGGAACAGGCACGGAGCGCGTCTGCGGTTCAGGTGTCTGCACGCAGAATCGCTCGAGCAAACCTATACGGATCGCCTCCCCCGCCTCACCGCGTTTGCATCGCTGCTCGCAAGGATGGTCACAGATCCTGGCCAAGATCTGTGTCATGGGCATGGTCTTGCGCAGAGTCGCCCAGGCGTCGTCCCAAGCGCCCGCGGCAACTTGAATCACGAAGGTGCGGGCATCCACGTGCAGAGGGCACGCAGCGACACACTCCGCAGGTTCATCTTGGATGCACCTTCGTAAGTAGTCTTCGAGATCGTCCTTGTGCAATGGCCGTCCTCAGCGGGCGGGGGGGGGGGCCGCCCCCCCATGTGAAGGGCGCGGCCACCGCCGCCCGGATCACCGTCGTCTGTCAGCTCAGTGCTTTGAGACCCTCCACGATCTTCTCCGGCAGCGCCGGAGGCCGGTGGATACGTACACCGGTGGCGTTCTTGATGGCGTTCAAAATGGCCACGTGCGGAGCCGTGAGAGTGAGTTCGCCGGCTCCCCCCGCACCGAACGGCCCGATGCGGGGCGTCTGCACATAAAGCAGCTCGATGTCGTCGGGGATATCACTGATGTAGGGCAGGCCGCAGGCGTTGAGCGTGGTATGCCTGTCCACATCCTCGAAATCCTCGCTCAGGGCCAATCCCACTCCCTGGGCGATGCCGCCCCAGAGCTGGCCATCGACGACCAGTTTGTTGTTTATCTTGCCCATGTCCGCCACAGCCGTGTATCTCTCCACCGTGGTTTTGCCGGTGTCGGTGTTCACCGCCACCTCCGCCATGTACAGGCAGTACTGGTAGGCGGGATACATGCCGCCGTCCTCGACCTGGTGGTACTGATCGCCGTAGGTACAGGGCGCAGCCCAGGCTCCCACGTGCTTGGTCTCGATACCCTCCGCCACCATCTCCTCGTACGTGCGGTAGCTGCCGTCGGGCTTCTTCATGGCCTCCAGCAGTGTCTCGCAGGCTACGCGAATGGCGTTACCGGTGATCACCTGCTGCCGGCTGGAAGCCGAGGGCCCGGACACAGGCACGAACGCCGTATCATTTCCAACCTGCTTGATCTGGTCCGGAGCAAGAGCCAACGGCCGTAGTGCCTCATGGGCGGTGCCCAGAACACCCATCTCAGCCCCTTGACCGTGATCCTCCCAGCAGTGGTAAATGGTGACTCCATCCGGGGTGAGCTCAGCCGCCGCCTCCGAGCCGTCGGGGCCGCCCAGACCGCAGGTGTAGATTCCGAGTGAGATACCCACACCCTTCTTGATGTTGGCCGCAGACGACTGCCGAACCCGCTCCAGCGCTTCCTTGTACTTGGGCCTGAGCAGATCGAACATCTCAGGGAGCGAGTACACATCCGGTGGGCTACCCTGAGGCGTGGTGGCTCCGGGCCGGTAACAGTTGATGTAGCGGAGCTCTAGGGGATCCATGCCGGCCTTGGCCGCCAAGTCGTCCAACAGGCTCTCGAAGGCCAGATACGACTCAGGCGATCCGAAGCTCCGGAACGGGGCCCCATAAGCATGGTTGGTGCACACCGTGCGCAGGTTGCCACGGATATTGGGCAGATCGTACCCGGCACCCAGCGTCTCCGCCGTCTTCCAGCAGGTCAGGTCTCCAAGCTCCGAGTAGGGGCCGTGGTCTACCGTGGAATCGTATTCAGCTCCTACAAGCTTGCCGTCCTGGTCAATGCCTACCCGCAGGCTGATCGAGTTGGGCGAGCGCTTGCCGGTGGTGACGATGTGCTCCTTCTCGTCGTAACGCAGATAGGCCGGTTTTCCCGTGGCCAGCACAGCCACGCCCAAAAGGGATTCGGTTGTGGGACTGAACTTGTAACCGAATGTGCCGCCGGTGGGATTCTGCACCAGACGCAGCTTATCCATGGTCACGCCCAGCCCCTCGGCGATCATGGCCATGTTGAAGTGCAGGGCGATACTCTTGGAGTGAATGGTGAGACGCTCTTCCTCATCCATGTAGGCGAAGCCCACGTCGGTCTCGATGGTCAGGTGTGGTTGCCGCTGTAGACGGAAGTCGCCTTCCACTGTGTACGCTGCCGCATCCAAGAGCGGCTTGGGATCCTCGCCTTTCGCCAGAGCCATCTCGAAATAGACGTTGGGTGTCCCGGGGTGGATCTCCAAGGCGTCTTCGGCCATGGCCGCCTGCGCACTCAAGTAGGCGGGCAGCACCTCCAAATGCACCTTGACTTTGGCGGCCGCCGCCTTGGCGTGTTCCTCGGTATCTGCGCACACAATGGCTATGGGATCCCCTACCTTGAACACCTTCGTATCACATAGGATGGGACGATCCCAACCGTCGCCTTTGTTGGTGGGGAAAGTGATGACACCGCTGATGCGGTTCCGGCCTTTCACATCCTTGTGAGTCAGTACACGGTAGACCCCCGGCATGGCTTCCGCTTCCGCCGTGTCGATGCCCAGGATGTTGGCGTGAGCCACTTCGGAACGCACAATGGCCAGACGCATGGTGTCCGCGGGCATTCTCAAGCCGAGATCGGCGCCGTACTCGATGGTCCCCGTCACCTTGCCCACGGCCGTGGGTCGCGGATACGACGTGCCCCAGATCCGGCCGTCGGCGGGCATCTTGAACTCGAGGGCCTCCTGTGCCATCTCACCCCGCATCACCTTGGCCGCATCCATGACCGCGTCCACGATCACCTTGTAGCCGTTACAGCGACAGGCGTTGCGATGTGCGTTGAACCAGTCACGGACCTCTTGGCGTGAAGGATCGGCGCTGTCGTCCAGAAGAGCCTTGGTCGAAACCACGAACCCGGGCATGCAAAAGCCGCACTGAGCAGCCCCGTGATGGATGAGGGCCTGCTGAATCGGGTGCAGGTCATCCGGGGTACCCACGCCCTCGACCGTCGTGAGACGCGCCCCGTCCGGGACACGCCTCATGCTGGTCACACAGGACCGCACCACTTTCCCGTCCAAGATCACCGAACAGGCGCCGCACTGCCCCTGTCCGCACCCCACCTTGGTGCCGGTGAGGCCGAGCTGCTCCCGAATGACGTTGACCAGTTTCTCCTCAGCGTCTACCACCAAGACCCTGGGGATACCGTTCAGAGAGACGTTCTTCTTCAGCATATGTTCTCTCCATTCTGCTCCAGCCGGAAGCGTCGTGTATCAGAAGAGCGCCATTGGATTGGTTCCACCATTCAGTGGTTCGACTGATGTCTCTGGACTGATATCTCGGCAGCCACCCCCTTCCCGGGGGACCCCATCCACCAACCCCCTCCGTTCCGGTTCAGCACCTTCATTTTTCCTACCCACCAAACCGTGAAGCTATGCAGTCCACAGTGCGAAGGCAAGCAGCCCCAAGTTGTGGCTCCCAAAACACCCCTTTATTTGGCTTCCTCTGAGTAGACGATAACCCAGGTGTCTCCATGGCGGAGGAGCCTAGTTAGGATGGTGCGGGTGCCCAAAGGCTCTTTCAGGTTCAGGTACATCTCCGCCTCATCGGGGCCGAGCAGTATCGGGGTCGATTTCTCTGTCACGCCCAACTGCACACCGAATGTCTTGATACGACGGATCTCGCTGCGGATGATGGGCTCTTTGGAGGCGCGGTAGGTAGCGTGGAGGAAAGAGACGGCAGTCTCCGGATCGTACGCGTTGTAGGCAGCCCAGAAAGCAGAAACCACCGCCCGCACAGACTCGACGTCGGCTTCCGAAATGGCCGTGTACGTTGTAGTCGTGGCTGGAGTCGGCTCCGGACCGGACCCGTCTGCGGCTGCTGTGCCCGTCGAAGTGGGGGAGATGGCTTGTGTTCCGCCGAGCCCACTACCGGGAGCCGCAGTCGATCCACAAGACGCCGCCAGCAAGGCCGGCAACGCAACAGCCGCCGACAGCACGATAACGCCGAGCCTCGCCCTCAGTCTCCTGCGCCCGCGACGTGTGTCTTCACCCGCCTTCATGACTCCTCCAACCTTACGAAAGCCAGGAGTGGCATTCACTTCGCCGATTCCGGGAGCACCCGATTGTGAAGCGGCGCTACGTCTCTGCGGCCACATGACAGGCAACCAATCCATTGCGTCCGCAGGCGCAGTTACCCATCTTCAGGTTGCCCGCAGTTCGATATCATCGGATCGGCACAGTGAACCTGTGAGCATAATACGAGAGATCGGCGGCAACCGCGAACGGAATACGATGACCAACTGGCACAGTGTGAGCGTCGATGACGCTTTGGCGAGAACCGGCAGCCGCGCTGCCGGTCTGTCGCAGAGAGGAAGTGCAAAAACGGCTGCGTGAGCACGGTCTCAACGAGTTGACCGAGACCGGGGCCAAAAACCCGTGGCTCATTCTTCTAGAACAGTTCACCTCCTCCTCATCATCATCCTCATCATCGCGGCGGCGATCTCGGCCGTTCTTGGCGACCTAGAAGACGCCATCGCCATTGTGGCCATCGTTATCCTCAACGGCTTCCTGGGTTTCCGTCAGGAGTACAAGGCCGAGAAGACCATGAGTGCTCTGCGGAAGCTGGCGGCGCCTGTAGTGCGGGTGCGCCGGGACGGAAGAGTCACTGAGATCCCGGCCGCAAATCTCGCCCCCGGAGACGTGGTGCTCCTGGAAGCGGGCAACCTGATCCCTGCCGACGCCCGCCTCATAGTGTCCGCCGGGCTGCGTGTGCAGGAAGCCGCGCTGACAGGAGAGTCAGAACCGGTCGAGAAGACGACCGACCCTCTTCCGCAGGAAGATGTGCCCCTCGCCGATCGCTTGAACATGGTTTTCATGGGCACCGCAGCCACCTACGGCCGTGGCGAAGCCGTGGTGGTGGCAACCGGTATGGATACGGAACTCGGTCGTATCGCCGGCATGATCCAAGGCGCCAAGGTCGAGACCACGCCGCTCCAGAAACGACTCGCCCAACTGGGCAAATGGCTCGCAGTCGCGGCGCTGGTGCTGGTGGCCGTCATCTTCGCCGAAGGTCTCCTGCGCGGCGAGGATGTGCGCGTCATGTTTCTCACGGCGGTCAGCATGGCCGTCGCCGCAGTGCCCGAGGGACTACCGGCCATCGTTACAGTGTCGCTCTCGCTGGGTGCGCAACGCATGCTCAAGCGACGAGCCCTCATCAGACGCCTCCCGGCTGTGGAGACGTTGGGCTCGGTGACTGTCATCTGCTCAGACAAGACCGGTACGCTGACCGAAAATCGGATGACAGTGGTCATCCTGGACGTGGCCGGGCACGAAGTCAACCTCATGCAGGAGATGCGCCGGGGGCGGCCGGCGCCGTTGGCCGCCATGGACGCCGGGCGGGCAGCCGACCTATTGCAGGACAAGCCCTCGGTAGCGCTCTTGGCCGCCGGCGGAGTCCTCTGCAATGACTCTGTTCTCCAGCCGACCAGCGTGGGGCGGACCAGCGACGAGGCGTTGGAGCAGTTCCGTGCGCTCGGTGATCCCACCGAGAGCGCGCTCGTGATTGCGGGCGCGCAGTTGGGCATATTGAAGCCGCATCTGGAAGCCTCCTTCCCCCGCGTGGGGGAAATCCCCTTTGATTCCGACCGCAAGCTCATGACCACCGTCCACGCCAGACCCTCGGAGACGATTTTCGGTTTGGAGGAACTGGAGGACTTCCTGGCAACCCAAAACGCCCCTCTGGTGTCGTTTACCAAGGGTGCGTTGGATTCGCTCCTTCCTCGCTGTGGAGGCGTATGGGACGGCGAGCGCGTGATGCCTCTCAATGACATGGCCCGGGAGAGGATCGACCGCGCCAACCACGATCTGGCCCTGGGGGGGATGCGCGTGCTGGCCGTGGGATTCAAGGCCCTACGCGAGGATCAGCGAGAACAGCCGGCAGGTTGGGAAGAGGACGTGCTGCTGGTGGGACTGGTGGGCATGATCGATCCGGCCCGACCTGAGGCCCGAGAGGCCGTGCTCACCGCCAAATCGGCCGGTATCCGCCCGGCCATGATCACCGGCGACCAGCCGCTGACCGCCGTCAGCATCGCCGCCCAAGTGGGGATCGTGGAGCAAGAGGACGTGGACGGCGGGCGCGTGCACGTTCTCACAGGGGTGGACCTCAGCAATTTGTCTTCTGAGGAGTTGAACACAGCCGTAGGCGATGTCTCTGTCTACGCCCGGGTCACGCCTGAGCAGAAGCTCAAGATCGTTGAGGCACTGCAGAATCGAGGCCATGTTGTGGCCATGACCGGCGACGGCGTCAACGATGCTCCTGCACTTCAGAAGGCAAATATCGGCGTGGCTATGGGTATCACCGGCACCGATGTGGCCAAAGAAGCTGCTGCCATGGTGCTGATGGACGACAACTTCGCCACCCTCGTGGCTGCAGTCAAAGAAGGCCGCGCCATCTACGACAACATCCGTAAGTTCATTAAATATCTCATCGCCACCAATGTGGGTGAGTTGGCCGTCATGTTGATAGCCCCATTCCTGGGCATGCCCCTGCCGCTGCTGCCGCTGCAGATCCTCTGGATGAACCTGGTGACCGACGGGCTGCCCGGCTTGGCCTTGGGCTTCGAGCCCCCGGAACGAAACGTCATGCAGCGACCGCCGCACCCACCCAGCGAGAGCATCTTCGCCCGCGGGCTGGGCATACATATCCTGTGGGCGGGCCCGCTCATGGGCATGGTGGCGCTCATCACCGGATGGTTCTACTGGCGGGCGGGGGACCCCGGCTGGCAGACCATGCTCTTCACAGTGCTCACACTCTCCCAGATGTTCCACGTCATGGCCGTCCGCCTCGACCGTGAGTCGCTGTTTGTGGCCGGGCCACTCTCCAACCCTCTGCTGTTTGGGGCGGTGATCCTGACCCTGTTCCTACAGTTCGCGCTGATCTACGTACCCTTCTTGCAGGACGTCTTTGACACTGTGGCCTTGTCGGTCTCACACCTGCTGATCGCCTTCGCGCTCAGCTCCATCATTTTCTGGATGATAGAAATGCAGAAGTGGCTCGAGCGCAGACGCGAAACCACGTAGCTTGGCATCCCGGCTGGAAGTCGGCGACGCCGCGGGGTGCAAACGACTTGGGCGGCGCATTGATCTGCGCCCTGATCTGAGCGGGACTCCCCTCCGGTGGCGGTCGTGCCGTCTCGCGACGCCGGACATGCGCGACACAACCGGGACGCCTATCGGGACGCCGCGCAAAAGACCTGGTTTCCACCAACTCCAGCCGCTATTCTGAAGATGTGGACACGCAGCAGGGCAACACCACCGAGGGCGTCAACCGAATGGCCCTCTCGCTCTCTGAGCGATGGTCAGGGCCGGCGGCAGACACGGCGGGCAACCTCCTCGCTACCCAGGCACCTGCCGTGTGCGGCCTCCTGTGCTGGCGCGGCGCTGCCGGTGTGCCCGGCCTGTGCTGGGTGCAACTCGGACTCGCCTACCTGGACTTCGTGCAGCAGGAATCGTGCGGCCGTTGCACCCCCTGTCGCACCGGTACACACCACATGCGGGACATCTTGGCCCGATTACGGGACGGTGACGTCTGTCCCGGAGATCTCGACCTCCTCCGGACGCTGGCAGAAAACGTTGAGGAGTCGGCTTGGTGTGGTGTGGCCAATACCATACGCGACCCCATGCTGGGCCTACTCGAACTGGGAGCAGAGGACTTCGCCCGGCACGCCCGCGGCGAGACCTGTCCCCCCATCACCACCGTAGCCTGGATGGCCGCACCCTGCCGTTCCACCTGCCCGGCCGGGATCGACTGCCCCACGTACCTCTTTCAGGCCGGTGAATACATGCCCCACCTCGCCACCGCCACCGTCAGACGGGACAATCCGCTCCCGGGGATCATCGGCCGCACATGCCCTCATCCCTGCGAGACCAACTGCACCCTCATCCAAGCAGATGTGCCCATCGCCATCAATGCCGTCAAGCGTTGGGCAGCCGACCACGCCGAGGGCCTCGGCCGGGACGTGGCGCCTACCGGCGGCTGGGAACTGACCGAAGCCGATACTGCCGATCCGGCACGACACGCCGTCAATCTCACCGGTCGTGCGCCGGCCGCGCCACCCCTGACGACCCCCTCCGCGGCCTCCACCACCGCCGGCAGCTCTACCTCCGCTGCCACCGCGCGGCTCCGCCAACGCGTGGCTGTAATAGGTGCAGGACCCGCGGGCCTCTCCGCCGCCTACTACCTGGCCCGCGCCGGCTTCGCCCCGGTGATCTACGAGGATCTACCGGTGCCGGGCGGCATGCTCTACGTGGGCATCCCTGAGTACCGCCTACCGAAAGCCATACTGCGCCAAGAAGTAGCACTGATCGAGCGCGAAGGCGTGGAGATCCGCTACGAAACCCGGGTGGGTCGCGAAACCGATTTTGCCGAGGTACTGGATGAATATCCGGCCGTCTTTGTTGGCATCGGTGCGCACGCCGGTCGGGGGCTGGGGGTGCCGGGAGAGGAGCTGAGAGGCTCCATGGACGCCATCGACTTTCTGCGCCGCGTCGCCTTGGGCGAAACCGTTGAAGTGGGAGAGCGCGTGTTGGTGGTGGGCGGAGGCAACTCAGCCATGGACGCAGCACGCACCTGCATACGCCTGGGTGTGCGCGATGTCACCGTAGTGTACCGGCGCGAGCGAGGTCAGATGCCGGCCAATCCTTGGGAAATAGCGGAAGCCGAGGAGGAGGGGTTCACTTCCACTTCTTGGCCGCACCGGTCAGGGTCGAAGGAACTGCGTGTGTCTCGCAACTTGTGTGCCAACCCATGGAGCTCGGTGCTCCCGACGACAGTGGGCGTCTCCGCCCGGTACCCTCGGCCTGCGACCCCATCGCCCTCCCCGCCGACACCGTTATCAGCGCCGTAGGCCAGCGCCCCGACTTCACGCCCTTCTTGGGTGCTCCAGGGCTAGCCTTCAACCGCTGGGACTATCTGGAGTGCAACGAACACACCCTCATGACAGACCGGCCGGGGGTCTTCGTCGGCGGCGACGCCGTCTCCGGAGGCGGTCTGGTGATCGAAGCCATTGCCGCTGGAAAACGGGCGGCTGTACATATTGAGCGCTTCCTGTCCGGGCAACCGGTGGTTGAAGATACCGAGTATCTTCTCCGCCGGGTGGCAACGCTGCTGGGAGCCCGAGACAGCCGCCACCCCCTGCCTCCGAACACCGATTGGGGACGTCGCTCCGTATCCGCCATCATGCCCCCCGCTGCCCGGGCGGCTTCTTTCGCCGAGGCGGAGCAGACGCTCACTGATCAACAAGCACACACGGAGGCCAAGCGCTGCCTACGCTGCCATCGCCCGTTGGTGGTAATCACGAGTGGCCGCTGACCAATCCCTGACCAATCCCAGGTGGGGCGCACCGACAAGGGGTTCGAAGGCCGATGTTCACAGACGCAGCTTCATCTTCTCTCCTATTTCGGGAGGTCCAGCGTTTCCGGCAGTGGTACGTGGTACTGATACTGGCTGTGGTGGCTGTGCTGCAATGGTGGGGTTTTGTGACCCAAATCGTGCTCGGACGCCCATTCGGTTCAAACCCCGGCCCGGATTGGCTGGTATTGGTGTTCTGGGTCGTGTTCGGCATAGTCTTCCCCCTTGGGTTCGCAGCCCTGCGGCTGGAAACACGCGTGGAACCAGGGTTGCTCCGTGTCAGGCTGGTGCCGCTCAGCCACCTGCGCATTCCCATCCACACCATCCGCCATGCTGAAGTCGTGACCTACCACCCTTTTCGCGACTTCGGCGGCTGGGGGTTGCGCTGGTCGGGCAAAGGGCGCGCGCTGAACGCGTACGGCTCGCGCGGGGTGCAACTCATCCTCGATGACGGGAGCAGGATTCTTGTGGGCTCTCAGCGGCCCGACGAGCTGTTGATCGCCCTGCACGCCGCCGGTTACGCATAGGAGCCGGGCAGCGCACGCGGGCGGTGCGAGCGGGCACCCCCCGGTGCCTATGTGTATGCGTCCCCAGATGCCTCGTGTCCCTGGACTCAGTTATATCTCAATGATATTGTTGTGATATCATCACCCTCTCACACCGGGACTTACGTCATGGAAAGGAGCATCATGGACGTGCAGGTTTCAAGCGTGAACCGCGAACGACCCGGGCGCACTGTCAGCGGATGGGGCATGTTGGCCGTCACTGTCGTGCTCTTGCTGGGCGGTGCCGCGGTCTTCATCTACGGCATAGTTCGAGGCGCTTCGTCCGCGGCCGAGCAACCGGTTTGGTGGATGTTCATATCGGGGCTGATAGCCATGACAGTGGCATTCGTGTTCATGTCCGGCTTCTTCACGCTCCAACCCAACGAGGCCCGCGTACTCATCCTTTTCGGTTCTTACAAAGGCACGGCACGCAAGACCGGGTTTCTTTGGGCAAACCCCTTTTACTCCAATGGTCCCTCGCAGCCCACGAGGACTGCCTCACAAGCGCAGGCGGGCGCCACGGCCGCAGCGGTCACAGCCGCCAGACAGGCCGCGGGAGCGCCCGCCAAAGGCCAAAAACGCTACAAGATCTCGCTGCGCGCACGTACGCTCAACGGCGACAAGCTCAAAGTCAATGACACCCGTGGCAACCCCATTGAGATAGCGGCCGTGGTGGTGTGGCGCGTGCACGACACCGCGCAGGCGATCTTCGATGTGGACGACTACGAGGCCTACGTCTCCATGCAGAGCGAATCGGCGGTTCGGCATCTGGCCAGCGCCTACGCATACGACCACGGCGAAGATGTCGAGACCGCGGGTGAGATCACACTGCGCAGCAACATCGAAGAGGTCTCGGCCGCTTTGCGTGAAGAACTGCAGCAGCGCCTGGCCAAAGCCGGAGTGGTGGTGGAAGAGGCACGATTGACACACCTGGCCTACTCGCCGGAGATCGCGCAGGCCATGTTGCGCCGCCAGCAGGCGGAAGCGGTGATCGCTGCCAGGCAGAAGATCGTGCACGGCGCCGTCAGCATGGTGGATATGGCGTTGCGCGAACTGTCGGAGAAACAGGTGCTGGAGCTCGACGATGAACGCAAAGCCGCTATGGTCAGCAACTTGATGGTGGTGCTTTGTGGCGAATCGGAGGTCCATCCGGTGCTCAATGCAGGTACGCTTTACTCGTAGTCAGACAACCACAGGAAGGAAGATCCGGCACTAGGCGACGTGGCGGCCCGCAAACAGTATCCGTTACGTATCGACCCCGCGCTCTGGGCAGAGTTGGAGGCATGGGCAGCCGACGAACTGCGCAGTGTCAACGGTCAGATCGAGTATTTGTTGCGACAGGCGGTGATACGCCGCAGGGGCGGCCGACGAGAATCACCTGTGGCCATGAGTGAGGACGCTGAGGGGAAGGACTCATGAAAAGACGGTCGGGTAAAGATGATCGCTGGGTTGGCGCCGCCGCAGCGGCTGCGGCGCTCACTCTGGTATTCCTATGCTTGGCGGGGTGCGGCGGCACCACCACGACATCGCCTCCAACCACAGCCGCCTCGGATGGAACAAGCGGCCCCACCATCCCCACTACCAGCACCTCGCCTCCAAACGGGGCTCCCGACCTCGACCTCCTGTCGCACCGGGCCTTCGCGCTTCTCGACTCCTTCGTGGCCGGCGACTACGACACCATCTTCCGAAGCTTCGACCAGACCATGAAGAACAGCCTCCCTCCCGAGAAACTGGCACAGGTGTGGGAGAAGCAGGTGATCGCCCAAGTGGGCCCTTACAAGGGGCACACCGGCGCCCGGCAGGAGTCGGCCGACGGGTACGAAGCCGTCATCATACAAGCGCAGTTCGAGAAGGCCGCCCTAGACGTACGCTGGGTATTTGATGCCCACGGTCTCGTGGCGGGGCTGTTCTTCCAACCCGCGCAAACGGCATACACGTCACCCGCATACGTGAAACCAGATTCGTTCACTTCACAAGAAGTCACGGTAAGGAATGGGGCGTGGGTGCTACCCGGCACACTCACGTTACCAAGGGACGCCTCGGAGCCGGTGCCGGGCCTCGTACTCGTCCACGGTTCCGGGCCCAACGACCGCGACGAGACACTCGGCCCCAACAAACCGTTCCGTGACCTAGCCGAGGGACTGGCAAGCATCGGTGTCGCCGTCCTCAGATACGACAAGCGCTCTTTCGTCTACCCCAAAGAGACCGCGGGAGACGCGGGTATCACCCTGAACGAAGAGACCGTGGACGACGCAGCGGCAGCCTTCCACTTCTTGCGCACCATCCCCGAAATAGATCCAGCCCGCGTGTTTATTTTGGGCCACAGCCTGGGCGGCTATGCCATTCCCCGCATCGGTCTGCTGACGCCCGAGGCTGCGGGGTTCATATTGATGGCCGCCGCCGCCCGTCCCTTGGAAGACCTCATCTTGGAGCAGTTGGAGTACATCTACTCTCTGAGTCCGCAGCCATCCGAAGAAGAGACCGCCGGTCTCGCGGCCGTCACGCGACCAAGTGCACTTGGTCAAAGCCCTTCTCTCACACCGAGCACCCCCGCCTCCAGGCTCCCGTTGGGCATTCCGGCATCGTACTGGCTGGATCTACCACGCGACTACAGCCCGGCCTCGACCGTAGCTGAACTCGGGCAGCCGGTACTAGTCATACAGGGCGGCCGCGACTATCAGGTCACCGAAGCCGACTTCCGCCTGTGGGAGGCGGCACTGGTAGTCGTTCCCGGATCGGAGTTCAGGCTCTATCCGGACCTCAACCATCTGTTTGTCCAAGGGAAAGGCATGGCACGCCCGGCGAGATACCTGCAGGGCGGACACGTGGCAGCCGAAGTGATCGCCGACATCGCCCAATGGATGGCGAGCATCGTCGTCGCGCCCCGCGACTCACCTGGGCAACACACCATGACTACGAGCGAACGCATCGTGCGAACCGTTTGCCTCTTCTGCCGGGAACCCAACCCCGGAGCGGAAGACCGACTCCGTAACGTAGCCGCAACGTTGATAAGCGCCGGGTTCGAAGTGCAGACACTCCGGATCTGCTGCCCCGCTGCCGACCCCAGCCAATTGATGGAGATCTTCCCCGCAGAAGATCTACTGCTCTCCGCCGGGACGGTCTCCTTTGCCTCCTGCCTGCGACCCTCCCGGCCCTCTACTCGTCTTCCCGGCTCTTCCTCAACTGCGACCTCACGAACGAGGTCATCGGGCCTGAACACGCCGGGCTTCTCATCGACATGGCCCACCGCTATCCCGAAGCCACGTTTCGCTTCGCTTTCACGTTCCGCAACGCGGCCTCCAGTCCTTACTTCCCGTCCGCCGCCTACGCCCGCGACGGTTTCGCGGTCGGTCTGCAGTCCACCAACCTGGCCGTCGGCTGTACTTCTCTGGAACAGTGGCTTAATCGAATGCAGGCCGTGTGGCAGGACCTGGTACGCCTGCTGGATGGAGAATACCCCGGTGAAAGAAGGAAGGATTGCGCCCACCCCGCCGACCACTGGGCATCGACTCCTCAGTGGCGCCGCTTTTCAAGGGACCGGGTAGCCTCATTCGCCTCACACGTGAGCTGGGACCGGGTTTCGATAGGGCGGTGACCACGGACTTCTTCCTGCGCACCACTGCTTTCCTGGCTCACGCCAACCCCGGCCGGTGGGATTGTGTGGGCTCATGTTTCCGTGCCTGGAGGATTTCGAACTGGCCGAGGAGTACGACCGGGGTCGCTTCTCCTTAGAACGGAACCTGTTCCTGGCTCTGCACTCCGGCCTGGGCGTAGACACTTACCCATTCGGCACAGATGAGAACCCGGCGCGCTTGGCCGAAGTGCTGCGCTTGGTTCAGGGGCTCGCCCGCAAGCACGCCAAGCCGCTTTCTGTGCGCCTGGTCAGCGATGGGCGTGCACGCATAGGCGAGCGCACCCACTTCCAAAACCCCTACCTCAAAGACGTCTGGGTGAGGGCGCTCTAAACGCTCCAAGCGGCCTATGAGTGAGTATCATGACTGGACACGCCCCGAAAGTTGAAGCCACGCCGGCCGTATCGCCGGCTCACGGGGGGAGACCGCAGGGTAGGAGGTTGGCATTGGTATTCTCGTGGGATATCGCCGGCACGAGAGCGATGAGCAGCGCGGTCGCTGCCGAACCCGTGACACGTAGACGGGTGCCGGTGTGATGACCTTGCCCTCCACGTCCTGTCGGTGGCCGGACGGTGCTGGTACCCCGGCTCCGTTGGGTGCCGCGTATCTCCCGGACAGCGACGCCTACAACTTCGCCCTATACTCCACGTACGCCTCCCGCGTGGATCTCCACCTCTACCGACGAGAGGATCCGGCGCACCCCGTCTTCTCACTGACCCTGGATCCTCGCGTCCACAAAAGTGGCCGGGTGTGGCATTGTCGCCTCCCGGCAGCAGGTCTCCACGACGCCGAACTGTACGGCTACCAGGTGGACGGGCCTTTCGACCCCGCCGCTGGGCATCGCTTCGATCCGGAGAAAGTGCTGTTGGACCCCTATGCGCGCAAGGTGTTTTTCCCACCCGCCTACAGCCGCCAGGCGTGTGCGCAACCCGGCCCCACGGTCGGACGCGCGCCGCTGGGCGTGTTGCCTCCACGTCAACTCCCGTCCCACCAAGCAGAGCGCGGAGTCGCGGAGGCATCGTGCTCCGGCCCCCGGGTGGCCCCCCGCCACGGCCACAACACCGTAGTCTACGAGATGCATGTGCGTGGCTTCACCATGCGCCCCAACTCCGGTGTGACCCCCCAAGCGCGCGGCACCTTCCGCGGCATCGTCGAGAAGATCCCCTACCTGCGCGACCTGGGGGTGACCGTGGTGGAACTACTCCCCGTTCAGCAATACGATCCCCAGGAAGGCAACTACTGGGGCTACATGACACTGAACTTCTTCGCGCCCCACGCCGCCTACGCAGCAGTCGGCACTGCCACGGATCCGGCCGGCGATCCCGATCCCGCCACTGAGTTCAAGGACATGGTGGACGCTCTCCACGAGGCCGGTATCGAGGTGTGGCTGGACGTGGTCTACAACCACACCAGCGAGGCACAGTACACCGGTCCCACTTACTGCTACCGCGGCCTCGACAACAAGACCTACTACCTGTTGGAGCCGGGCACCGGCGCCTATCAGGATCACACCGGCTGTGGCAACACCATGCGCACCGCCCATCCCGCCGTGCGCACCCTAATCCTGCAGAGCGTCCGGCATTGGGCAGAGGAATATGGAATCGACGGCTTCCGCTTCGACCTGGCCTCGGTCTTCACGCGTGATCTCACCGGCGCGGTGGACACCCGTGACCCGGCCATAGTGGCGGAACTGTCGAATCTGGGCAATCGTCACGACCTGGTCATGGTGGCCGAGGCCTGGGACCTCGCCGCCTACCAGTTGGGCCGCGGCTTCCCCAGCTTCAGTTGGCGCCAGTGGAACGGTCGTTTTCGCGACGAGCTGCGCGCCTTTGTCCGTGGTGACCCCGGGATGGTGCCCGGACTCATGCGTTGCCTCTACGGCAGCGACGATCTCTTCCCCGACACCCCGGCCGAAGCCTACCGCCCCTTCCAGAGCATCAACTTTGTAACCTCACACGACGGTTTCTGCCTCTACGACCTCGTCTCCTACAACGAGAAACACAACCACGCCAACGGCCACAACAATACCGACGGCTCCAACAACAACCTGAGCTGGAACTGTGGGCACGAAGGGGACAACGGCGCCCCACCCCAGGTTCTCGCTCTGCGCCGCCGTCAGGCCAAGAACTTCTTCTGCCTGCTCATGCTGGCAGCCGGCACACCCAGTTCCTCGCCGGCGATGAGTTCCTCAACACCCAAGGCGGCAACAACAACCCCTACAACCAGGACAACGAGACCACCTGGCTGGATTGGGACCTACTCCAAAGCAACGCCGACATCCACCGCTTCTTCCGGCTCATGATCGCCTTCCGCAAGAGACACCCCTCGCTGGGCCGCAACCACTTCTGGCGGGAGGATGTACGTTGGTTCGGCGTGGAGGGGCCGACCTCTCGTGGTATTCACGCAGCGTGGCCTTCTTCCTGAGCGGGCCTCTCTCGAGACAGCGACCTCTACGTAATGATCAACGCCTGGGAGGAGGATTCGGTGTTCAAGATCCAGGTGGGAGAACCCGCCGAGTGGCGGCGCGTGGTCTACGGCCCGGCCCAGCCCTGGCGACATCACAGAGGCAGGCGTGTTGCCAACGGAGAAAGACAGTGCGGGTGCCGAACACATCGCAGAGAAGCTCACAAGCGACCGGGTCAAAGTGGAGACCAGGTCAATCGTGGTCCTCGAAAGGCAGGGTCGAAACACGCCCCGCCGGCAGTGCTAGGCACACGGCTCTTCGTGAGTGTCCAGCTGACGGGGAGCCTGAACGGCGTTGGGCTCCCGCTCGCCGGAAACGGCACGGACTATCCCGCCGAACCGCCGCCCGGGTGAGCGCCGTATGCGTGAGGGTGCGCCCGGTGCCAGGCCCAAGCGTCGCCCACCATGGTCTCGAGTGACGACCGAACGGGAGACCATCCCAGAACCGCCCGGGCACGCTCGTTAGAGGCTACCAACATGGCCGGATCGCCCGGACGGGGCGGGCCCATCCGCACCTCTACCTCCCGATCGGCCACGGCGGCACACGTGCGCACCACGTCCAAGTTCGAGAATCCACGCCCCGAACCCAAGTTGAGGATACCTCCCTCTCCGCCCTCAACCAGCCGCTCCAAGCCCAACCGGTGGGCAAGAGCCAGATCGAGCACGTGTATATAGTCGCGGACACAGGTCCCATCAGGCGTGGGGTAGTTGTCACCGTAGATCTCAAAGATGCCTTGCCCGTCGGCCATAGCTTGAAGGATCCGCGGCACGATGTGTGTCTCTGGGACGTGGGCCTCGCCCATGGAGCCGTCAGGCCATGCTCCCGCCACATTGAAGTAGCGAAAGCGAATAGTGCGTAGACCGTGCAACTGCTCATACCAATCCAGGAGCTGTTCAAACATGTGTTTGGATGCTCCGTACGCATTGATGGGTCGGACGGGAGCCGACTCGGAGATGGGGATACTGTCAGGCTCGCCGTACACAGCGGCCGTGGAAGAGAAGACGAAGTTCCTTACGCCGTGACGGACCATGGCATCGAGCAATTGCTGGGGCCGGCAGACGTTGTTGCGAAAGTACTTGCCGGGTTCAGTCTGCGATTCGGCCACTTCAATGTATCCAGCCAGATGCAGGACGGCGTCGCATCCGGGCAGCATGCGGTCGAGCACAGCGGCATCGCCCACATTCCCGACCACCAATTCGGTTCGGGGGTCAACGGCCTGGGCCCAACCCCGCTCCAGGTTGTCCACCACAACCACTTGGTGCCACGAATCAAGCAGATGACGGACAGTGATAGAACCTATGTAGCCGGCGCCACCAGTGACCAGTATCTTCATGACTTCGCAAACGAGGAGCCGTCCGCATCGCGCCGGTAGTTCTGATCCGGCGCGCCCTCTTTCAATCCCAACCTGCGGCACAGATCGCCCAGCGTGGTGAGTTCCTCTGCCGTGAGCACGCTCATCTCCTCAGCGATGTGGGTCACGTGGTGAGGCCGAAACTCACTGATCAGGGATTGGCCCGCCTCTGTGAGCCGCACCACCACCTGGCGGCGGTCGGTCTCCCCCGGCGCCCGCTCCACAAGACCCCTCTGCTCCAGATGATCGATCACCAGGGTCATGTTCCCGCTGCTACGCGCCAGAATACGCTGCGCGATGTCCTTCTGGCACAACGGTCCACGATTGAAGAGGACTTCGAGCACGGCGAACTGGCTGAAAGTGAGCCCTACCTCAGCCAAGCCGGAGTTGGCCCGCGCACTGACCGAAACCGCGGCACGATTGAGACACACATATGCCCTCGCTGCCAGAGTAGCGAAGTCCCCGTCGTCCGGGTTCGGTGAACACGCCTCGTCCGTCATGGCGCTCCAGGCAAGCGGGTAAGTGCGACTCGGAGACTATAGGAAGGTATTAGGTCGATGTCAAGCGAATCCAAACCGAACTAACTCAACGCATCGGCCAGTGCCGACACCACCGTGTCCGCCACATCTAGATGAAACCCGGCCGATAGCGGCAATGTGAGCAGCCGCGGCGCCAAACGATCAATCACGTCAAGCCCGTCGGCCCGCACCCTTCCCGCCACGATGTCTTCACGTACGTTGGTGAAGCCGTGAATGGGGGGGTAATGGATGGAGGTTTGGATACCGCGTTGCTTGAGTCCCTCCATCGCACGTGCCCGCGTCTCCCCGTCGGGCAGCAGAATCACCATGAGGTTGAGAAGATGTAGCCGAATAACCCCACAACGACGGGTCACCGTATTCGGAGAATGGTGCCCTTACCCCGTCAACGCCGGCGAGCAACTCCCGATACCGCTGCACAAGTCGCCTGCGTGAGGCATTGCGCTCCGGAAGTACAGCCAGTTGCACGGAGCCCAGAACAGCCTCGATCTCCGTGAGACGATAGTTGTACCCCAGACAAACCACATCGTACGAATACGCGTGGCCACGGTGGCGATCCATGGTCTGGTGCGTCATACCGTGGGAGCGTAGCAGGCGAATGGCCTTTGCCACATCTTCACGATCGGTGGTGACCATGCCGCCCTCGCCGGTGGCCAGGTTCTTGTTGGAGAAGAAGCTGAAGGCCGCGGCGTCCCCCAGATGACCGGCCATCACGCCCCGATGTTCCGCCCCGGGAGCGTGGGCCGCGTCCTCCACCACCAAGAGGCCGTGTCTTTGAGCCAAGTCCCGTATCCCATCCATATCACACGGGTGGCCGCCGTAATGCATGATCATGACCGCACGTGTGCGCGGAGTGATCTTGGCCTCCACATCGCGGACCGAAATAGTCAGATCATTCTCGGAGGTCACATCGGCCAGCACGGCCGTGGCGCCCGTGTACCGGACCGCATTGAGGCTCGCCACAAATGTGAGGTCGGGCACAATGACCTCATCCCCGGGACCGATCCCCAGGGCAACCAGAATCGCGTGCAGCCCCACCGTACAGTTGGACACCGCCACCGCGAACTCCGAACCCACGAACTCGGCGAACTCCTGTTCGAAACGTGCGGTGCGGTCACCCATAGTCAGCCACCGACTGCGCAGCACCTCCAGAACGGCGGCCTCCTCCTCCGGACCATACTCCAACTCCGTGAGCGGTATGTTCCAGGTCACGGTCCCTCCTCCGCATTGTTGTCGTCGCCGGTCAGGAACTGCTCGCGGCGGATCGCGAACTCCTCCTGCGCGCACGCCAAATCATCGTGGCGGCCTATGTCCAGCCAGTACCCCCGATAGGGAACGCTTCTCACTATGCGACCGGCCGCGAGCAGGCGCAATACCAGGTCGGGGAAGTCGAGACGCCGCCCGCGCGGAATAAACTCAAGCACCTCAGGCGAGAAGGCGTACACGCCCATACTGACCAGATACTCGTGGCACGGTTTCTCGATGTAGCCCGTGACCCGCCCGTCGTCGCCGGCCCGCACCACACCAAAGTCCACACGATTGGACCTCATGTGCGTGCTGATCGACCCCACGGCACCGGAGCGGACGTGGTCGGCCAGAAAGGCTGCGTAGTTGAGCGTGGTCAACACGTCGCCGTTCATGACCAGAAACGGCTCATCCAGATCGGGCACCAACGCCAAGGGGCCCGCGGTCCCAAGGGGTTCGTCCTCGCGTACGTAAACCAAGTCCACGCCGACGGACTCACCTCCGCCAAAGTAGGCCTCGATGAGTTGCGAGAAGTGGCCCACCGCCAGTATCACTTCCGCGAATCCCAGTCGGGCCAACTGCCGCAGCACCACTTCCAAGATGGGCATGTCGCCGATGGGCATGAGCGGCTTGGGAAACACCAGGGTGTACGGCGCCAAGCGCGTGCCTTTGCCGCCGGCCAAGACGACCGCACGCCGCGTTGCCCGCCCCTGGCGATTGCCCGCCATGTCAGATCTGGTAGCCGTGACGGTAGCGACCCAAGTTGTCGCCCACCCAAGCGATGGTGCGCGACAAGCCTTCGTCGAGTGACACGGTGGGCCTCCACCCGGCCAACTCCGCTGCCAGGCGGTTGTCGCAGACCAGACGCTCCACCTCAGAGGCGGCCGGCCGCACCCGCGCCTCCTCGGTCACGATGGGTGTGTCGGGATGACCGGTCAATGCCAATATGCGTTGCGCCAGCTCGCCTATGCTGACCTCGGTTCCCGTCCCCACGTTCGTCACCCGTCCCACGCAGGCATCGGTGGCGGCGACGGCAAGAAAACCACTGACCGTATCGGCCACAAAGGTGAGATCGCGGGTGGGATGGAGGCTGCCGAGTCGTATCTCGTCCGCGCCACTCAAGGCTTGGGTGATAATGGTGGGGATCACCGCCCGCGAGGACTGCCGCGGACCGTAAGTGTTGAAAGGCCTGATGGTGGCAACCGGCGTGCCGAACGCCAAGTGGAAGCTTTCCGCCACCTTGTCCGCCCCGATCTTGGAGGCCGAATAGGGCGACGGCCCTGTAGCGGGTGCGTCTCAGGAATCGGCACCTGACGCGCCGTGCCGTAGACCTCGCTGGTGGAGGTGTGAACCATACGCGGCACCCCATACTCACGCACGGCCGCGAGCACATTGTAAGTGCCCATGATGTTGGTCTCGATCACCTCGCGCGGGTGCACATAGCTGTAGGGAATGGCGATGAGAGCAGCGAGGTGGAACACAAGGTCGGCCCCGCACACAACCTCGCGCACGGTCTCCGGATCACGTAGGTCGCCGGGGCGGACCTCGATATGATCTGCAATCTCCGAAGAGAGCTCATCGAGCAGCCCGTGGCTGGCTCCAGATGTGTAGCGGACGAGCGCCCTCACTTGGTGCCCTTCCCGCACAAGGCGTTCCGCCAGATGGGATCCGATGAAGCCGCCGGCGCCGGTGAGAGTCACCTGCATGCAGCCTTACCTCCGCCCGTAAAGAATGACAGACCGGTCACGGCCCGCCGTTCCGCCGGCAGACCAGAGCCAACTATGGGCCAGCTATCAATAATAGCCGACCTGACAGGCCAACCGCAGGCCATCGTCTTCAACGCTTCACTCGGGCCACCGGTCGCGATCCGATACCGGCATCTTTGATCTTCGCGGCCGAAGTCGCGGGTTTCGCCAATGACTGCTTCTTCCTCCCGCGCCCCAACCCCAGTAATCTCAGCAGCAGTGCGCACACCACGCCGCAGACGATAGCCTCCCGCGTGCCAAAGAGCACCTTGGCTCCCTCGCCCAGCGTTGTCTTCCCCGACACCACGATGCCGACGTAACTACCTTGCACCTCAGCTTTGCCGGTCACCACGGCTCCCGCACCCGACCGCTCCATGGTTATCCCATTCCCCGCCATCAGGGCCACACCACCAGACGCCGACACGGCCATCTCGCCCCCGGCGATCAGAGCCCCCGCTCCCGCGTTCTTCAAGTGGGCGCTCTCGCCGGCCAGGACGTACTGGCTGTAGCCGTTGGCGAACTGAGCACTGTCCTTCGCCACGAGTGCCACCGCCCCCCCGTTCCTGATCGAGAGACTGCCGGCCCGGGCCACACCCACCACGGCACTGCTTACCTGCACTTCTTCTCCCCGCACCACTGCGGCCAGGCTCGGCCCCTTGCTGCTGGTCGTAATCATCGATGCTAACCTCCCGTGGCTGATCCCCCGCCAACCCATCGCTACGAAGTGTGTGGGCAACTCACTGTACTACGGAACGAAAGAAGACATGGCATGATGACGGTGCCCGTTGTACGCTGGCACCACTGATGACCGCAAATGGCCCGAGGAGGGAGAGCATGACGACACGAAGCCGCGTCCTGTCCATAATCGCGCTGGTGACGACATCTCTCTCCCTGGCTGTTATGTTGGTCGGATGCTCGCTCGATCTGGGGCGCAAGACCACCACCACAACAGCTTCCTCCACCACCATGTTGCAGGCCTCCACCACCACGTTACCGGCCGTCGCCGGTGGCGCTTTGACCGCACAGTATCTGTTCACGGAGTACGACCCTATCCAGGGCACCAGAATCGGCGGTACAGGGGACTTCACCGTCACCATCGACCCAGCTACTTCCAAAAAGGTATCCGTCGGCATCCAGGAGAGTGAAGTGTCGGGAGCGGGGGCCCAGACCCGCGCCTCTGTGTGGGGATCATGTCTGGCCGCCACCAGTCTCTTGAATCTCAACATCGCCGACTTCCGCTTCAACTACGACGTGGGCTTCGTGGATGGGCCCAGTGCCGGCGGTATCTACACGGCTGCGGCCCTGGCCGTGCTGCTGGGTGACGACTTTCGACCCGACGCCATCATGACGGGGGCCATCAACCCGGATTTCTCCATCGGTCCCGTGGGGGGCATACCACTGAAGCTGGAGGGAGCTGCGGAAGCGGGCAAGAGGCTGGTGCTCGTGCCCATGGGGCAGCGCTTCGATTTCGACTCCCGAACCCGAGAATGGGTTGATGTGGTGGAGAAGGGTCGCACTCTGGGGATGGAGGTCCGCGAGGTTGCCGATATCTATCAAGCTTACCGGCTATTGACCGGCAAAGCCCTCCCCCAACCCACCCCGGCCCCGGAGGAGCCCGAACTCAGTCAGGTTGCGTACGGCGCCGTTTTGGCCCAAGCCGATTCCTGGCTGACCTTGACGAGACAGAGACTGGAGGCCTACACCGAGCTTCCTGACGAATACAAGAGCGATTACGAAGAGGGCAGGGCGTCCAGAGCCGAATCAACGATCGACCGCGCCAACAAGTACTTATCCCAGGGACTGCTGGGCCCGGGATACTTCACCAGCCTGATGAGCGCCTTCCACGCCACCGTGGCCTACAACTACGTGGAGACCGAGCAGATCATCAAGGACCAAGGCGATCTTGCGGCCGCGGATGTGCTCGCGCAGAGCAAGATCCACGATGCGTTGGCCGACACCAAGGATCGCCTCCTCGCCACTGAACCACAGAATGTGTCTCAGGCCCTGGCACTCATGCAGGCCTGGGGCCACTGGACCGCCGCCAGCGGGCTCGTTGACGACGCGGACAGAGAACTGACCAATATGAGCACGGAGCCCGATGCCGGTAGCGAGCGACTCGACGCCATCTACCTGGCGGTCTACAACTTCACCCGCGCCTACCAGGCGCTGTGGGCCGCCAATGATGCCCTGGCCCTGGGAGATACTCTCGAGGGCTCGCCCATACGTAGCACGGAGGCGCTGGATCAACTGGCCGAGGCGTATCGGCTGGCGGCCAACGCCAACCTGGAGACCATCCGCGCGCTCGTTGTGCTGCCCATGGCCAAAGAGGAAGGCATCACCGAGGGCCAAGCCGAAGCCGTGCTCGCCTTCCAAGACGGCAACTACGCCGAGGCCTCTGCCATCGCCTCCTACTACCGCTACCTGGACAAAGTGCTTCCGGAAGGCCCGCAACGCGATTATGCGGTACTGGGTGCGGCTCTGACCAGTTTTGCCGACAGCGCCGCTTCACTGGCCGACCATTACTCATATCAGGCCGAACGCGATGCCGACGGCTACATCACGGGGTTCACCAATGAGAAGGCGTTGGCCGCTTCGCTCGATTTCTCACGCGGACGGGCGCGCGCCATGATCGCTGAAGTGGCGGAGGGCGGCAACGACGTGGCGCTGCCCATCCTCTACTACCAGAACGCGGGCGTGGAGCGCGAGGGCCATGCGGAGGACAAGTTGAGCGCGCTCTCCGATTACTGGACCGCCGGGCTGTACGCGCGTGTGGCCGGGATCCTGAGCAAGACCCTGGAGCCTCTGGCCCCGCGGCGGTAGCCGGCGGCCATGCACCCGCGCATATAGACACAGCGCATTGTCGCCACAAACCAAGAAGGAAACGAGAAACAAAGCGCGTATCAAGAAGGAGCACGCCCTCTGGGGGATGGGCTCCAGAGGGCGCTTGGAGAAAGGGAGGGGCTGAGAGGGGACAGGATTGGTCACCTACACGGGCCCATCTCCCGTTTCCTATTATCGGCCCAAACCGCCGAGACTTTAGTGGTCGCCCCGACCTTTCTCCGTATTTCTTTTCGGAGGACGCGAGTTGGAAACGACCGGCCCCGGTGAAGGCCGACGGCCGGCGACGCGGCTAACGCCCCAGTTTTGCCAACACGTTGTGAAGAACCTGTGCCACCTCACCCCGGGTCATGGCACCCCAGGGATCAAGCTGAGACAGGGGCAACCCCTTCAGAAGGCCGTTGAACTCCGCCCGGCGCGCGTTGGGACCGTGCTCCGGGCTGAACCCGGTGGGCCACGTAGCCTGGTAACCGGTTCCCGTAGCACTCAGAGCGCCGGGCGAGAGCTTGTCCAATGCCCGTACCACCATGGTCACGACCTGTCCGCGCGCGATGGAGACATGCGGCGAGAAGGTCTTGGTGCCCGTGCCCTTGATGACCCCAGCCGCGGTGGCCGCCGCCACATAGTTGTCCGGGTAGAGCCCTGAGGGGCCGCTCTTGGTGACGTCGGAGAAGGTACACACGTTGCTCTCGGACACCGGTATACCCACAGTCAGACAAATCATCTTGGCAAACTGCTGTCGGCTGACCGCCTCGCCCGCCCCCAGACGGCCATCAGCGAATCCCTGCATGATCCCACGCGCTACCAAGTTGTCGAGAGCCACCTGATAACTGGCCCCACTGTCACTGTAGGGCACCACATTCTGCCCGGCATTGCCCACGTGGCTGCTCAGCTCACTCCACACCTGATCCATGCGGCTCTTGTCTTCAGCAGACAGGGTCAGATCTGATGACTTGCCGATGCCGGGCGCCACGGGTAGGACTCGGAACCGCGGCGCTCCAGACGCGTATGACTTCTGCACCCACACCGGTAGGTACCGCACACCGGTGACACTGGTTCCCGAGGAGGTCTTCTCTATGTCCAAGTAGACGATGATGCCACTGTCACGATAACGGTCACGCTGATTGGAAACGAAGTTGCCCAACGAGTAGACCACGTAGCGGTTCAGCGTGGCGCCGCCCACTTGTACAGAAAGGCGCTCAATTTGTTGCACCACATGGGGGTGCGAGCCGATGATGGCATCCACCCCACCCTGGAACAGACGAGTGGCCAAGTTGCGCTGATAGGGGGCCTGCGTACGCTCGTACTCCCTTCCCCAATGCAGCACCGCCACCACCAAGTCTGCTCCCTGCTGCCTGGCCGCCTTGGTCTCGGGAACAATCCGTGACTCATCCATCATATTGACCGCGTAGGGCCGCCCGGCAGGCAACGGAATGCCGTTGGTGGATTCGGTGTAGTTGAGAAAAGCTATCTTGACCCCGCCCACGTCTTTGATGAATATCCGGTCACGCTCTTCCTGAGTGCGGTTGGTGCCGATGTGCGCCAACGTGGTGCGGTCGATGTTGTCCAACGTGTTGACGATGCCGGCCTATCCCTTGTCCATGCTGTGGTTATTGGCCGTGGCCAGCAGATCAACCCCGGCCTCGCGCATAGTCGTCCCCAGTGAAGCAGGGCAATTGAACTGCGGATATCCGCTATAGCCCACTTCCGGCCCGGCGAAGCGTGTCTCCAGGTTGGCGATGGTGTAGTCGGCGTTCTTGAGATAGGGAGCGATGAACTTGAAGATGGGTGCGAACTCGTACTTGCCCGTACTTGAGTTGTACACGGACTGATACACGGATTCGTGGATCAACAGGTCGCCAATGGCCGCGAGGGTGACGCGCGTGGTGGCCTGGGCCTCTTTGGTCTCCGCGTACGCAGCCGGTGCCACAGCGCACACCAAAAACGCCATCAGCAGCAACGCCAGCAGAACGGCAATGGGCCCACGCGCAGTTGCGTGAGCACGAACTCGCTTGGTCAGTAATGAGGGAGGCGCGACGCGAGTGGTAGCTGGCATTGGGTTGATACCCCCGGGTTCAGGCACGGATAATCTCGTACAAGCCTTCTTCTACTTCCCAGACGAGAAAAACCCTGCTCAACAGTACAACATCCCGCCGTGCCGTGCGCGCGGAGACATTGCAGGCACGCGCATATTCTGCCGCGCGAAATCGCTGCAGACTAGCGCGCGAGGTGGCGCGCTCCACTTTCAGATACCGCGCACGGGTCTCCGCCGGCACCATACCCAGCCTCCTATCGTGAGGCAGACTCCGCAGGTCGGCACCGAGACTCAAGCGCTCCCCAGGTTGCACATGGTCGTTCACCCGGATGGCGGGCAGCCGACCCGACCCCCATAGTTCAGACACCAATCCCCCGATGGGAGGGGCTACCGTGACCGCCACCACACTCATCCCACTTGCCGAGAGAACCTTGGCACTCAGCACGGGTACAGGATCCAGTTGCGCAGCGGCGAGTGCTCGGACATCCCGTTCCAGTGCCGTCGGATCCGGCACCCCCACCACCCGGCCCCGGTCGTCAACCCCAAACAGAACCACTCCGCCGCCCGCGTTGGCCATCCCGGCCAACAGCCGCACCAGCCGGCGCTCCTTCGGCAGTTCACGCTTGAACTCCACACGTTGCCCTTCACCGCCCGCCATCAGGGCCGCCAGATTTTGTGACAGCGTCCCGTCCGCCACTGGGGTTCTGGCGGCCCGAAGCGCTGACAGCGGCGTGTCCGTCGCAGGCGGTGCCGCCGGCCGCATCGACGCTGCCGTCACCATTTCAGCGTGCTCCGCCTGCTTGCGCTGCCTTCGTTTCCCTGCCCGCCTCACCTGTCCAGCCTCCACAACCCGGCATCCCGTGCAGCCGCCACCGCCCCCCGGTACTCCTCAGATGTGATTCGTCGACACAGATTTGGGTCACACTTCTCCATATTCTCCGCCGAAAGGGCGGCGGGCAGCAAGACCGCGCCGGCCGGATGGTACTGAGCCATGATGTTCACGTACGTGTCCGGGGACACCTGGCGCGCCAGGAAGCTCATCACATCAGCCGTGCCTGCGAGCCCGCCCGGCAACACCAGATGCCGCACCAAGAGCCCCCGCACCGCCACTCCGCTCCCGTCAATCACCAGATCGCCCACCTGACGATGCATCTCCAGTATGGCCGCACGGTTGCGCATCACGTAGTCCGGTACACCCGAGCACCCGGCTGCCACGACCTCGTTCGCATATTTGGCATCGGGCATGTAGATGTCGACCACCCCGTCGAGCAATTGGAGTGTCTTCACCGCATCATAGCCACCGGTGTTGTACACCAAGGGCAGCGTCAAGCCGCGTTGGGCGGCGATCTCCACAGCCTCGAGCACTTGCGGCACCACATGGCTGGGAGACACCAGGTTGATGTTGTGGCACCCCCTCTGCTGGAGACGCAGCATCATGGTCGCCAACTCCTCGGCCGTTACTTCATCCCCTTCACCACCATGACTGATCTCCCAGTTTTGGCAGAAGACACAGGCCAGGTTGCAGTAGGAGAAGAAGATGGTGCCCGAACCGCCTTGACCCACCAAAGGCGCTTCTTCACCGAAGTGAGGTCCGTAACTGGCCACGCGCGCAAGTCGTCCTGTGCGGCAGAAACCGAGACCGCCTCTGAGGCCATGACGATCCCGGCCATCATCCACAGGCGGCTTCCCAGATCGATCCACACCGCACTCTCGAGGACACGCGCGGCAGGCCCGCAGACCGGCCACCGCCTCCACCACTCGCCGCCGCAACTCGCCCGATCGGCTTAACGCCACATAGGAGCCGCAGGACCGATCATTGAACGTCTCAGCACTCACCGTCGTTTGCCGGTCCCGGCAGTCGTAGCCCCTCCACGGCCTCGTACACGCACTGCTCCACCGGTTGGGAGCAGTCGATGGTCACCCGGCGCATGAGTTCGTCAGCCGCCACCGGCTCGAATGAATCCACGCTGCGCAGCAAACAACTCCCAGCGACCGTCAGATGCTTCGCCGCCTCAGCCACCCGCGCTTCAGCCGCCGCTGCACGACTTCCCTGCGCACACGCACTCCACAAAGTAGACATCGCCGGCGGCCCCATGTCCGTGTCCCACGGCCGCGCCACCGCCCTCCCTTGCGGCCGCCACCGCGCGCTCCCGGTGGCGCCTACGGCTCCACGAAGCATCCACTATCACGGACCGTCCCGCCTGCAGCAGCCGTGTAGCCTCTGCCAAAGCCGCTTTGTACGTGCGCTCGGTCATCTCCGATGAATAAAGGCCGGCACCGAACGCGTCGTGGTGGCGTTCGTCCTCGGGAACGCCGGCCAACCGCTTCCTCACTACATCTGTGCGGATGACCTCGGCCTGCAGCGGTCCAGCCATGGCTGCGGCCAGGGTGCTCTTGCCCGTACCCATGAGCCCACCCACCATCACCAAGCTGGGTCGCTCAAAACGCGCCGCGTATCGGAAGGCAAGTTCGAAGTACTTGCGGGCAACAAGCGCAGCCTCGTCCCGGTCGGCTTGCGAAATACCGGCATCGTCCAAGCGAAAGCTGATGACTTTGCCGCGAACGTACGCACGGTAGCAGGCGAAGAAGTTGAGCAGCTCCCTGACTTCGGAGTCGCCCGACGCGGCCACGTACGCATCAACGAAGTGCTCGGCCAATTCAGAGTAACCGTTGAAGTCGAGGTCCATGTAGAGAAACGCCACCTCGCAGGCCACATCCGAGTACCGAAAACGCCGATTGAATTCGATACAGTCGAAGATGGTGATGCCGTCATCCCCGCCGGCCAGGCAGACATGCTCCAGATGTAGGTCACCGTGGCAGTCCCGCACGCGTCCTCGGTGAACGCGATCCTCCAACAACCCCAAATGCCGAGTGAAGAAAGTGGCATCGTACAAACGTATGAAGCGAAACATGGGTCTGGGGATAGTGACACCCGCATACCGCTCTGTCTGTTCGAAGTTCTCCGTGTTGTTGTGGCGAATGGAGTCCACGCCCCCTATGCGGTTTATCTCCCCGCCCGTATCGGCATCGGCGTGGAAACGAGCCACTTTGCGGGCGATGGCCTCCATAGTATCGAGCCCCACAGCCCCCACAGACAGCAGATGCTTGAGCATGCGCTCCTCAGGAAGACGTCGCATAATCAGCACCCACTCGATGACCGTGTCTCTGTTGCCGCCACCCGAATCGTGCGTGACGGCATCGCCCCACTTCAATGCCCCACTCCCGGTCTCAACCAGCGGGCGCACACACAAATAGGTGTCCGCGGCCAATCGCCTGTTGAGGCGCAGCTCCTCCAGGCAATAGTGCCTCCGTTTTTCCAACGTGGTGAAATCAAGGAATCCGAAATCGACTGGTTTCTTGACCTTGTAAACGAGGTCTCCCACCAAGAAAATGTACGAGATGTGCGTTTGGATCAGTTCGGGCGCCGCCGAGGACTCAGGGTGAAAGCCCGGATCCATCATGACAGCCATTACACGCGGATCGGTGCCGCTCACAGGCGCGCCCCTTCGGAGATGAGGAGCACAGCGGCATCCACCGACCCGCGCCGCGCCAAGTAACCGTGGAAGTGTGAGGCATAGCGGAGCACTTCGCACATCACCGCCCGGCACGCAGTTCGGAGACCACTCGTTTGAGATTCAGCCGCTTGGTGGCCAACAGTGTGTCCGAGCGAACCAAGCGCGCCGCGAACAGGATCAGCAGATATGCGCCCGCCGCCAGTAGCACTAGGCCTAAGGCCAACTGCCATACAGGAACGTCGGTCGCAGCCAGGCGCGTGGGCATGGTCACGGTGGAAGTGCGCGGGAAGAGACTGAGGAACACAGCCAAGTCACCGTTGGGGTCGCGACTAATATTTGAACTCATGAGCATGGGGATGATCAACGGGGCGATAGCCACGAACACGAACTGATTCCCCTCTCGGGTCCCGGGAGCCAGGCCTCCCAACGCACCGAGTAGCGCTGCAAACAGCAGGTAGCCAACTACGAAGAACGCTAGGCTCCACGCCACGAAACTGGGTGGCAGAGAGCGTTCGAAGCCCATCTCCGCCAAACGTGGCCCCGCCCGATTGAGCACGGCCAAGCCGCCCCCCAACCAAATGGTCATCTGGACAAGCCCAACGGCCGCCAGTCCCAGGATCTTGCCGCTCATCAACTCACGAGGTTTGACACTCAAGAGCAACATCTCCACTGTGCGGTTCTCTTTCTCGCGAACCATGCTCTGTAACATATAGCTACTGCTCATGATGATCACAAAGTAGAAAATCATGAGGACCGCATAAGGCACCAAGAACGCCCACTGGTTGTCCGTCGCCCCGGCGTCGGCACCTGACATGGACTCCTGCGTGGTGTGGGCCAGGGGTGCGAACAGGAGCTGGCCCTGCCGGCGTCGCCCAACAACTTGTAGTTCAAGACGTACTCCAGTACCGGCGGAAAGCCAAACGAATCGACCGGGCGAAACTTCTCCGCCGTGATGGTCACGGCGCCGCCGCTCAGGTAGTCGGAAGGGATCACAGCGAAACGAGACACCGCGCCGCGGATGACGGCCTCCCGAGCGGCCTCCTCGTCCGCATAGGCCACCACCGCCCCGCTACCCACCTCCGCGGGCAGCCTCTCGATGATCCCCGAATGGTCAACGTACCCCAATGGGGCCTGAGTGCCGGCTTGAGGAATCAGCTGATCGGCTTCGGCCGCTGCATGCCACCCTAAGAACTGCGCCCCCAGTGTCAAACCAAGTACGAGGGCTGGGAAAAGGATAGTGGTCAGCCAGAACGACCGCTTGTTCACGGTGGAGAGAAACTCGTTCTTGAGCACCAGCCAGATACGTCTCATCTACCTACCTCACGCCTCCCGCGAGCGGACGGCCTCCACCAAGCCGCCCAGCTTCATGTGCTGCCCGTAGCGCAGCATTCCTCGCCGGAAGACGCGCGGTGCCACCATCAGCATGCCGAGAGCAGCTCCCGCAACGAGTAACCATGCCACCACGATTTGCCACCAGGGAATAACGGTGGCGCCCCAACGTAGGGCGATAGTGGTAAGTGAAGTCAGCGGAAACAGACTGAGCACCACCAATACCGGGCTATCAGGTGACCCGATAACCAATCCCAAAAAGAAGAAGGGCAGCCAGAAAGTGAACTGGAGGAAACCCGAGATCTGCTGTCCTTGACGCAGGTCAGTGACCGCGGCTCCTACGGTAGTGATGATACCCGCCTCTAGAACGAATGAGGGTAGGAAGAACAGCAAGGATATGCCCACGAAGTCCCACGGTACCCTCACTGCTCTGAGAGCCGGTACCGACTGGGCCGCCACCGCCAAGGCCACGGCTCCCACCAAAAGCCATACCAGCACCTGTGTCAACGACACCGCGATCAGACCCACCGCTTTGCCGACCACCAACTGCTCGGCCGAGAGCGAAGTGGTCATAATCTCCATGGTGCGGTTCTCCTTCTCTTCGGTGACTGCCTGCAACAGATAGCCTGCCGAAGCCATCACGGCTATGACCAGAAACAGCGCCACCGCAACGGGGAACAGCAACCGCAGCATGCCGCTCTCGCCTGTTTCCATTCGGCCTGTTGTGGTCTGGAATACCAGCCCCCGGACCTTTCAATACCCGGTCCTGCACCTCCGGCGACGCGCCGGCCACGAGTTGGGGCCGGATCAAATTGGCAAATGCGCTCTGCACACGATCCGAAGGCGCTCGTGTGGCGTACAGCAGCACAACCTCTCCTCCCTGCAGGTAGTCGGGCGGCAAGATGAACGCCGCCTGCACGTCGCCCGCTTCCAGCGCCGCCTCAACTGCAGGTCTGTTGGGATACGGCCTAAAGACCGGCCCTCCCACCGAGGGGATTGTCTGGTCGACCGGCGGTGCGGGGACCGATGCCAGGACGCCACTTTGGTCCACGTATCCGACGGGGCCCTCGACGCCTGTTCGCATGGCGAGCACAGACACCACGCCCACCATGGCCACGATCAGAAGGGGCACTCCCAGCGTGGCGAGCACAAAAGAACGGCGCCTTACGGCCTTCAGGTACTCATACCGGGCAACCAGCCACAATTTCTGCATCACAGTGCCCTTCAGTCGCAGGCAGTGCGTACCCGCGATGCACCTGCCGCCCTCATCGCCGCACCAAGCGCAATCGGGAGACGGCGGCTCACGAGCGAAACCTCAGACGATCCGATTCGAACCGCTGGATCAACGACCGGTCCAAGTCGGACGTGTCCTCGTCTCCCTCCCCAACCGGCGCCTCGTCCCCCACATCCGTATGGGTGTCCACCTTTTCGGCCTCTTCCGATCCTATGAAGGCGGCGAGTTCGGAGGACGGCTGCCCCGTCTCCGAACGAACGGGGGCAGGTTTCCCTTCCGGCTCGGCCAAACCGCGCAACTGGGCTACTGCGCTGTCATCGATGTAGTCGCCCCCCTCTGTGACCACTTTGATGAAGATGTCGTCCAGCGATGGCTCGGCTATCTCGAACCTCTCGATGCGCACACCCTCGCGCACAGCCAATGCCTGCAGCACTTCCTGCGCGCTGGCGCCGCCAGACAGCGACATGCGCCACTCGTTGTCCTGCCGGCGCACCTCGAGCACTCCCGGCAGATCATCGAAGTCACCCTGGCCCGTCACCGTGATGGCATTCCCGGCGAAACTACGCCGAACGCCGTCAACGTCACCGTAAAGGACGGTCCGGCCTTTGTTGATCAAAGCGATGCGACTGCACAGCGCTTCCACCTGGTACATCTGGTGGGTCGACATGATCACGGTACAACCCGCATACCGCTGCTCCTCGATTATGTCTTTCACCAGACGGGTATTTACGGGATCGAGGCCGGCGAAAGGTTCATCGACCACCAGAACATCCGGTCCATGCAGCACCGCAGCAATGATCTGGGCCTTCTGCTGCATACCCTTGCTCAACTCTTGGACCTTCTTGCTTTTGTGCTGCAGCAGATCCATTCGCTGCAACCATC
>JAXGIS010000007.1:0-99427 GCA_040770645.1 Thermoleophilia bacterium
ACGGGCGGTGTCGGCAAACTCATGGATGCCATGATTGCCACCATCAAGTCCAAGGGCGGCGAGATCATCCTGAACAACGCCTGCGCGAAAATCCCTGTGGAGAACGGCAAAGCCGCAGGCGTGGTCCTGGCCGACGGCACCAAGCTGAGCGCGCGTAAGGCTGTCATAGCCAACGTCACTCCACCCAAGCTGTTCGGGCCGCTGGTTGACGAAAAGGACATCCCCGCATCCTTCATGCGCAAGGTGCGTGGCTTCCGCTACGGGGCGGCTACGATGATGGTGCACCTCGCCCTGGATGGTCCCGTACCCTGGGCAGCCGGCGAGCACATCTCCAACTGCTCATACGTCCACCTGGGCTTCTACACTGACGACATCAGCCGTGCTTACCATGAGTCGCTCTTGGGTTATCTACCCGTCAGCCCCCTGCTCGTCTGCGGGCAACAGAGCCGGCTTGACAAGAGCCGTACGCCCGAGGGCAAAGAGACCCTCTGGGTACAAGTACGGGCGGTACCCTCGGTTCCCAAGGGCGACGCGGCAGGCCAACTCACCTCCGCCGATTGGGACGAACTGCGTGAACCCTACACTGAACGAGTGCTGGACAAGATTGAGTCGGTGGCGCCAGGATTCAAGAGCAAGATCCTGGGTATGAAAGTACTGACGCCTCCGGACATGGAGAAAGATAACCCCTGCTTGGTGGGCGGTGACTCGGTGTCGGGCAGCCATCACCTCGACCAACATTTCATGTTCCGGCCGTTCGCCGGCTGGTCCCGGTACAAGACGCCTGTGAAGCAGCTGTACATGATCGGCCAGTCAACCTGGCCCGGTGCGGGGCTCAGCGCCACCTCCGGGTATCTGTGCGCCAAGGACATCCTATAAACCACACTGCACAAAGGCGATAGAGAATGGAGGAAACATGCTCGATCTGAAAGTCATCAACGGAACGCTGGTCATCCCCGGCACCGGCATGGTGCGCGCCGGTGTGGGCTGCAAGGACGGGAAGATCGTTCTGATCGCCGATGAAGCCGTATTGCCGGATGCCGCCTCCACAGTCGATGCTGCCGGCAAGTACGTCATCCCCGGAGTCATCGACCCACACTGCCACTTGGGCATATACACGGGCGATTTCGCGTACGAGACCGAACACGAGACCCGCGCCGCCCTGGCCGGTGGCGTCACCACCGTGGGAGTGTTCATGGGCGGAGGCGAATCCTATTTGGCTCAGCTCCCCGGCGTCATCGATAGCATCAACGCCAAATCCTCCACGGATATCTTCCTGCACCTGGCCATGTTCACGCCGCAGCAGCTCGATGAGATCCCGCAGTATGTGAACGACTTCGGCGTGTTGGATTTCAAGTTCTACATGGCCGGTGTGCGAGGCGTGTTCCCCAACGTCTCCGACGCGCACATCTTGGATGGGTTGCGCCGTATGGGCTCCATCAGCGACAAGCTGACGGGCTGCGTACACTGCGAAGACCAGTCGATCGTGGATATGGGCTTCGATGCGCTGGCCTGCGAATACGGCGAATCGGGTGGTGGCGATCTCTGCGAGTGGGCCAAGGCCGGCCCCTACGAAGCCGAGGAGTTGGCCGTGATCCGCGCCTGCTATCTGGGCCAGGATCACGGGTACCAAGCTGTATATCGTGCACATGTCGTCCGGGAAAGGATCATCGCGGGTGGCCATACCGGCCGGATAACCCTGTTCGTGGAAACCACGTCTCCGTACTCCCTCTGCTCACCAAGAATTGACCCTGCCGGCCTCATGGCCAAAAATGCTGCCGCCCCATCAAGGATGAGTGCGGACCGCGAAGCCCTGTGGGAAGGCGTGATCGAGGATGTGGTTGACAGCTTCGGAAGAACGACAACACCCTGCTGACGGCCAAGATCAAAGGTGGCTGGAAAGCAGGCATGCTGCGCCCTGGCGGGCTATCCCGTCATCCAGACCCATCTACCCGTCCTGCTCCACGAGGCGGAACACCAGGGGCATCCGTTGGAACCATTGTGGAGAAGGCCTGTTAATCCTTAGCAAGATCTTTGAGCTTCTACCCCGTATGGGCACCATCGCCTGGCAGCGACGCCGACTTGGTCGCCGACCTAGACAAAGAACGCGTGGTCAAGGCTGAGGAGTTCTACCCTTCGCCGACTTCTCTCTGTGGAGGCCGGTGCCGCGCGGTTGGCCGGTAGTGACCATCAAGGGCGGCGTGGTGGCCGTGGAAGACAACCAGATCAAGGTTGAACCCGGAATCGGCAAGTACCTGCCGCGATCCATTTAACGGAGGACCCTACCCGTGCCGCAACGCTGGAGAGGAGGTAGGGTGGCGGCCCGCCGCAGGCGTGGCCGCCACCTCACCTGGTGGTATGCAACGAAGGAGGTTAAGAACCACCTTGTTATCATTCAGAATTACCGGACGGGGGGACAGGGGGCCCAGTTGGCCGGGGACGCACGGCGGGGAGGCTTTCTTCCAGGAAGGCAAGTATGTCCAGGTAGCTTTTCATCCGGCGGAAAGTGATCCGGTGGCACCCTAGTGCCCACCGTACACCGGTAGATGACAAGCCCATACGTTTGCGGAGCAACATTGATCACCCGGACGCGGTCGTGTGCTTTGACTCGTCGTTGATGGGACCGGCCCTGCTGGCAGGTTCCGGGCCGGAGACGGTGGTGCTGCTCAACTCCGCTCTTGAGCCGGAGAACTTCAAGGAGTGGGGAGATTACCGCATAGCCACCATAGACGGGATCGCCATCGCCCAGAAGAACGGTCTGGGCCGTATCGTCAACTCGGCCGTACTCGGTGCCTTCGCTCGCGTTATGGGCTCGCCCGATCTCGACGTTCTGGCGCGGGTGGTATACGAGGTTTCCCCGCGAAAGAACCAGGAGAATGCTCAGTGCGTCCGCGACGGGTACGAGATGGTCAAGATGATGGCCTCCACGGCCGTCGCTGAGTGAGCAGGAGCAGGGTATGAGCGCACAAGAGACTCCCGTACCAACCATTTGGACCACAGGCTGGACCACGGTCTTCGACACAGGAACCTGGCGCAGCCAGCTGCCGGTCCATACCTGGCGTCCGGCTCCTTGCTTCGTCAGCTGCCCCTTGGGCAACGAGATCCCTCTGTGGATTCGATCCATCACCGGAGGCTCGGAGGAGGACTACAAAGCTGCGTGGGAAAAAGTCGTGGAGAACGACCCCTTCCCGGCCGTCATCGGCCGTGTGTGTCACCATCCGTGCGAAACCGAATGCAACCGACAGGCTCTGGAGCAGTCGGTGGCTATCAACAGTCTGGAGCAGTACCTCGGTGACTTGGCACTCGAGAAGGGTTGACACTGCCGCCCGCCGGGGCAGCGCAGGGTAAGAAGGTGGCTGTAGTGGGTGGCGGCCCGGCCGGCCTGTCCTGTGCCTACCAACCCGGCGCTTCGGATACGACGTCACCATCTACAGAAGCCCGCGATGCTGTGGGCGGCCTGCTCACCGGTATCCCCGAGTACCGTCTACCGCCCAAGCCGTGACCGATGCCGAGATCAAACGCGTGCTCGACATGGGTATCGAAGTGAAGACGGGCCGAAGCATCGACACCGGTGAGAAACTCGAAGCCCTACGCAGTTCGTATGATGCGGTCTTCCTGGCCGTCGGTGCCCAGAAGGCCAAACGCCTCCCCTATTTGGGGGATGATGCCCGCATTCTCATCGGCCTCGATTTCCTGGAAGCCGTGAGCCGTGGGCAGACCCCGACCCTGGGCGACAAAGTTGCCGTCATCGGCGGCGGCAGCGCGGCCATGGATGTGGCCCGCACCCTGCGTCGGCTCGGCAAAGCCGTGCAACTGATCGCACTGGAAGGGCGCAACGAACTCCCCGCCCAAGAAGAGGAAGTTGTGGAAGCTCTCGAGGAAGGTGTCTCGCTCTTTGACGGCGCCATGGTGGCTTCACTCGACACCTCCAAGCCGCTGATGGAACTTAGCTGCAAGAAGGTCGTGCTCGACAAAGAGGCCCTGGCCAAGGGTGAGATCAAACCCATCCCCTTGGAGGGCTCCGATTTCAAACTGGAAGCCCACCAAGTGATTGTGACCATTGGCCAGGATCCGGCGCTCGACGGGCTCGAGAAGGCGGTGGCTGTCGAGAGTGGGATGATCAAGACCAACGGTGGTCCGGCGGCGAGTCTGCCGGGAGTTTTCGCCGGCGGTGACGTGGCCACCATGGATCGGTACGTCTCCCGAGCCATCGGCCAGGGGAAGGAAGCGGCACGCGCCATCGCCGCCTACCTCGGCCATCCGGAGATCGCCCCGCTCCCTGCCTACACACTCGACGATGCCGTCGCCCGGAACGAAATCAACCCCTTCTATTTCACCATCGCCCCGCGCGAGGAGCGGGAGCACACAGCGGTGGCTGAGCGGCTGGGCAGTTTCGCAGATGTGAAGATCGGCTATCGCGAGGGCCAGGCCTTGGCCGAAGCCGACCGCTGCATGAGTTGCGGCACCTGTGTGGAGTGCGACAACTGCTACGTCTTCTGCCCCGACATGGCGGTCAAGAAAGCTCCCGAAAAAGAGGAGTACTACGCCGTCCTAGAACAGTACTGCAAGGGCTGCGGTCTCTGCGCAGCGGAATGCCCACGAGGCTGCATCATCATGAAGCAGGAGTCGAAATGAGTGCCGTGAAGCTGGAGAAACCCACCCTCGATCCCGCCCTGCTCGAGGAGCGGCGCATGCTGCTCAAGGGCAACCACGCCGTATCGTATGGAGTCATGCGCTGCCGGCCGGAAGTGATCGCCATGTACCCGATCACCCCGCAGACACCCATCGTGGAGAAGATCGCTGACCTGGCGCTCAACGGTGAGATCGACGCCGAGATAATGACCTGTGAGTCCGAGCACTCGGCCATGTCCGCGTGCATCACGGCTTCCCTGACTGGTGTGCGCGTCTTCACCGCCACTGCGTCGCAGGGTCTCTTTCTCATGCACGAAATGCTGCACTACGCCTCCGGCGCCCGCACTCCCATCGTTATGCCGGTCGTCAACCGCACACTGGGCTCGCCTTGGGGCTTCTGGCCAGATCAAACCGACTCCCTGGCCCAGCGCGACACCGGCTGGATCCAGTTCTACACGGAAGGTGGGCAGGAGTCACTGGACATGATCATCCAGGCCTACAAAGTGGCTGAGAACCCGGACGTCATGCTACCGGCCATGGTGTGCCACGAGGCCTTCTACGTGTCCCACGCGCTCGAGCCCATCACAGTGCCTTCCCAGGCAGCCGTTGACGCGTACCTTCCGCCCTTCAACCCGGAACATCGCCTGGATGTGGACCGGAAGGAGTCTTGGGGCAACGTCGTTACCCAAGACATGTTCTATCGGCACCGGCGTGATATGGGCACGTCCATGAGTCACGTGCCGGATCTGGTCCAGAAGGCAGACGCCGAGTTTGCCGAACAGTTCGGCCGCAGGTACGGCGGCATCCTGGAGAAGTACCGCTGCGAGGACGCTGAGATGTACATCGTGGCCTTCGGAGCCATGTGTGGCACCATCCGCGAGGCCGTCGATCAGATGCGCGACAAGGGACTTGCGGTGGGTCTCCTCAAAATCAGGCTGTTCCGTCCCTTCCCCGTGCAGGCTTTGCAGGCGGCCGTGGCCGGCGTCCCACGTTTGGTGGTCATGGAGCGCAACTACAGCCCCGGGCTCGGAGGCATCCTGCATCAGGAACTCAAGGCCGCTCTCTACGGCACGGAGAATGCACCCTTGGTGCACGGCTATCTGTCCGGAGTGGGTGGTGTTAACGTGTCGGTGGACCGCATCGAAGAGCTCACGCGCAAGGCATTGGCCGAAGCGCCCGTGACTGAGTCCGTCTGGGTTTAGGTGACGACCATGACTGAAATCAAGAGGAACTACGAGATTCCCGAGGAAGATGTCTTCCTCTCAGGCCACTTCGCCTGCCCTGGCTGCGGCGAAGCATTGGCGGTGCGCTACGTGCTCAACACCATGGGCCCCAACACCATCGCCGTTGTGCCGCCGTCCTGCATCTCCATCATCTCGGGAGCCCAGCCCCACAGCTCCATGAAGATCCCCGTGTATCAGACCACGCTTGAAGCGAGCGCCGCCTCTGCGGCCGGCATCAAGCGGGCCCTGATTCGTCAAGGCAAAGATCACGTTAACGTCCTGGCGCTGGCCGGTGACGGTGGCACGTACGACATCGGCTTCCAGGCTCTGTCCGGGGCAGCCGAACGCAATGAGGACTTCGTATACGTGTGCCTCGACAACGAGGGCTACATGAACACGGGGGCGCAGAAGTCCGGAGCCTCACCTCACCTGGTGAATACGGCCTTCACTCCGGGGGGCAAGCCCACCGCCAAGAAGAACGTCATCGAGATCATGGCCGCCCACGGTATTCCCTACGTCGCCACCGCCACCACCGGTTTCCCGGATGACCTGGCCCGCAAAGTGGCGAAAGCGCGCGACATGAAGGGCCTGCGTTTCATCGTGGTGCTGACGCCGTGCTTGGCAGGATGGGGAGTCAAAGACGATGAAGGTGTCAAGGTCTCTCGCCTGGCCGTAGATACCGGCATGTGGCCGCTCTACGAGGTCGAGTACGGCACCGGGTACACGATCAACCGAGGCCATCAGGGTGTCCCGGTGGTGGAATACCTCAAGATGCAAAGCCGTTATAAGCACCTGGCCCCGGAAATGGTGGACGAACTACAGCGCGAAACCGACTACGCCTGGGAACTGCTGCAGGCACGGGCCGTGCGTTGCGTCTGTTCCGGAACCGGAGACAGTTCGGTAGTGTCAGAGCTGGGACCTAGCGAACAAACTGGGCGGAGCCACGAGGCTCCGCTCCGCCAGCCGGCGGCCGCCGGTCACGTGACCGGCGGCCGCCCCTACTACGGTGCGGTGGCGGGAGTACTGGTGTTTGACTCCCACCACCACGCCGCGGGTGCCGGGTGATCCGGGGCACGCGGCCACTTTCCCCTTCCCCGTGGTGTACGAAGTCGTGCACGGTTTCACCTTCAATGACCTACAAACCTACGACCCCGTCACCCTGACGCCCGTGCTGGATGCGGTCCTGCGCCTGCAGGATAAAGGCGTACACTTCATCATCGCCGACTGCGGCCTCTTCTCCCTCTACCAGCGTGAGATCTCAGCTGCGCTGCACGTACCCTTCATAGGCTCGTCGCTCAGCCTGATCCCCTTCATTAAGCCTCTGTGTCGCCGGCCCAGACGGTTGGCGTCATCACGGGCCACAGCGCTTACCTCTCCAGGGCCCACTTAGAAGCTGTGGGGGTGGACATGGAGAGTGTAGCGATTGAGGGTATGGAGAACTGCGCCGAGTTTGTGCGTGTCGTTATCAACGGTGGGCCGGACCTCAATGTCGACGCCCTGCGCGCAGGCACTCTCGACGCGGCCGCACGCCTACGCGAGCGTGTATCGCATTTGGGTGCGCTCATTCCTGAGTGTCCCAACCTCGCCACCTTCCGCAGCGACCTTGTGGGCCTGTTGGGTATCCCCGTCTTCGACGTGGTGTCTGTGGCTGAGTTGTTCGCGGCGGCTCTGAAACTGGAGGGCTTCCCGCGACTCTACCCACATCGGTGAGGTAGCCCCGGGGGCGGCGTGTTTCGCGCCCCCGGGGCTACAGCTGGAGGCCCGGCGCGTTGGCGCCGGGCTCCAGCCCTAGTCCCCGTCACCGCGCTTCGGGCTTGGCAATCCTCCCGACTATGCAGCCTTCCGCGACTTCTCCTCTACACGGAGATCGCCATAGAGAGAGCGCGCATCTGCAGCTTCTTCAGGGTCATACGTGAATACGGCCACCCCAATCATGAGGAGCGCCCACGCCACCAGATGCAGCCAAGGCATCCAGAACTGACCCGCACCACGCTCGATGATCGACACCACCATGAGCGCCAATGCGGCCAGAACCAAGACAACCGCAACGAACTTGGACCCTCTGTTCTTCATGATTTCGCCCCCTCCTCGATGCTCCAGCGGGCATGTGCGGTTGTGACTGCTTCCATCTCTTAGTCTACGAGGATTCCGTAAAAGGCGCCGCAACCTCCACCGGATCGGCGTTAGAGGTTGGTAAGCGCCATCTCAAAATCCAAAGAAGAAGTGATCCCCCGTCGCAATGAGTGTACTTTGCTGCGGCTACTCGGCCTTCAACCGATACCCCACACCCGGCTCGGTGAGCAAGAAACGAGGCCGTGCCGGATCGACCTCGAGTTTGCGGCGTAGTTGACCCATGTAAACACGTGTAAATAGGGAACCTCCGTCTCATACTGCGGTCCCCACACTCGCGCAACAACTGGCGGTGAGTCACCACTTTCCCTGCGTAGCGGATGAGCGTCACCAGCATGCCGTACTCACGTTTGGTGAGGTGGACTTCAGCTTCTCCCACCGTGACCAGACGGCGCACCATGTCCACCCGCAAGTCATCCAGGACGAACACGGCCTGCTCGTCGGACCCCGCCCCCACGGCATGGCGCAACGATACCCTGATCCGCGCGAAAAGCTCTCCAGCCCCGAAGGGCTTGGTCACGTAGTCATCGGCTCCGAGATCCAACGCGGCGATCTTGTCCTCTTCCCGGCCTCTCGCCGAGATGACCACTATGGGCGTCTTGGACCATTCGCGCACGCGCTCTATGACCTCGAGCCCATCAATATCGGGCAACATGAGATCGAGCAGGATCACATCCGGATTATGAAAAGCGGCCGCCTCTATTCCCGCTTGGCCCGTGACCGCCTCCACCACACTGAAGCCCTGGCTGTTCAGCGTGGTGCGCAGAAAACGCACCATCTGCGGCTCATCCTCGATGACTAGGACCCGTGGTTTCGCGGCGTTCATCATGGTCTCCTCCTTCTTCGGACTCCTGGACCAAACGCAAATCGTCGGGCATCTCGGGAAGGAGGGATCAGTATATGGAAGAGCGCGCCTCCTCCCTCCCGATTCTCCGCCCAGATGCGGCCGCCGTGCGCCTCGACGATACCACGTGCCACGGCCAAACCCAGCCCCACTCCCGACCTGCCGGCCTCCGCCTCCAGCCCACGATAGAACTTATCGAAGATACGGGTCTCGTCGCCCGGGGGGAGGCCGCATCCTCTATCACCCACTGTGATACGCACTCCATCCGCTACTTCTTCGGCACGAATGTCGATGAGATCGCCCGGGGCTGTGTACCGGTATGCGTTGTCCACCACATTGCGCAGAGCCTGCTCCATCAGAACTCCGTCGATACGCACCGGGGGCAGGTGCGCCTGCAGGTCAATCGACACGGTACGTCCCTCGAGTTCCGGTCCCAGCCTGTTCAGCGCGGCGCCGATCACTTCTTCCACCGGCTGCCACTCCTTCTTGGGCTCGATGGCCCCGGCCTCGAGTCTAGTCATCTCCAATAGATTGCTCACCAAACGATTGAGCCGATCTGCCTCCTCGCTTATGCCGGAGAGCAGTTCTCTGCCCTCACGGGATTCGAAAAGCGCCTGATCCTCGAGCAAAGCGCTCGATATGCCCGTGATGGCTCCCAATGGTGTGCGCAGGTCGTGAGACACGGAACTGAGAAGTGCGCTCCGCAGTCTCTCCCGCTCCGCATGGATCCTGGCCTCTTCGGCCTCCATCTCCAGATGTGCCCGCTCAATGGAAAGCGCCGTCTGGGCCGCGAACAATTCGAGTTGCTCCACCAAAGGCCTGGTATTCGTGTGTTCCGAAATCGTCGATACCACCCCCAGTGCCCCCAGCCGCCCTCTCACTCCCAGTAAGGGAGCGCATACAGCGACCATCTGTTCCGGATCGGGGTATTCCCCGTTTCCCGTCGCGGGCAGCGATCGGACTTCGGTGCTGCCCACCACGTCCACGCCTTCCGCAACAGACCGGAGCAATCCCACAGGATCTTCTCCCAAAAAGGATAGATCGCCGGACGTGGCCGCTACCACGAGCTTACCCCCATCATCCTTGAGGAATAGAAACGAAGGCCGGCGAAAGAAGAGATCGACTTGGTCCACCGCCACCCGGGCAAGCGCATCCACCATGGGTGTACGCGCCAACTCCCTGCTGAGCGCGTACAGCGCTGAGATGCGCGAGCTCTCCCATCTGACCACGTCCACTTGGTGACGAAGCCGGCCGGTCAATGAGCTGATGACCAGACCCACCACCAGAAGACCGATTACCGTGGCAAGATGTTTGAGGTCCGAGGGCACGAAGTTGAAACGAGGGATAACGAAGAAGAAATCGAAAGACGCAGCACAGAACACTGCGGTGAGAGCCGAAGCCATGGGAGCAAGCCGGGTCGAGGCGAGAATCACTCCGAGCAGGTAGATCATCACCAACTCCGCCAACGGGAAGAAGCGGGCCAAAGGCCAGCAGATCAGCGTGCAGACCCCAGCGGTGAGAGATCCCAACAGCACTTGCTGCCATAGGCGCAACATGGGCTCGTCTAGCGACAGCAACCGCACATGCCAGGAACCCGCGGCACGGTGAGGAATCGTAGCCGGGGGCACCGGCTCTGCCACTTGGCCGGTGGGCCGCCGGTCAGCAGGGCGAGCCGGTTCCACGCCTAACCCAACCCTGTCTGCAGTCTCCGCCTGCGCTCCGCATAGCGCGCCATCTGCGCGGCCACGCGCACTGCCCGCACCGGGGATTGAATCACCACAACCCCGAAGTCGCCCCAATCCGGGAACACAGACCTTCCCACCGGGACGGCTGCCACACTCAGGATGGGTTTACGGTATCTCTCCATGAGATCAACCAGGTGGCGGATGAAGTGCTCACGTCTGCGCGCATAGACTCCCGGTTCAACCGCGTCGACCTCGGCCAGGTTGATCACCCCCTGCTCATGTAGACGCTTGGCTTGGGCCAGGATGCCTTCGGTCAAACCGAATACGCTCACCACACCCGACACCACCAAGATATCCACTTGGGGTGAAGCCATGATCGCCTCTACCACAGCCTCCGCTACTCCCTCTTTCAGGGTGGCCACCAGATCCACGGGGTTGCCCCGACTCCAGAAAGACGGGAGCAACGCATCCAGCGTGTGAAGCAACTCGTCATCGAACCGGGCCAGCGTCAGCCCACTGCGAGCCACCTCGTCAGCACACAGCACACCCCAGCCTCCGCCCATGGTGACCACGCCCACGCGATTTCCTCTGGGGAGGGGCAGGTAGGAGAAGGCCATGGCCATATCCAAGAACTCGTCTGGATCGATGGTCAGCAACATACCCGCCTGACGGGCGGCGCCTTCAAAGACGCGCTGCGAACCGGCCAAGGCTCCCGTATGCGAAGCGGCTGCCTCCCGGCCGTAGTCACTCACGGCCGCGCGCAACACCACCAGCGGCTTCCGCTCGGTGAGAGCCCGCGCGCTCTCAAGTAGCCTACGTCCATCATCGTAGCCCTCGATGTAGGCGAACACACAACCCGTGTCGGGGTCTTCCCGCAGAAAGTCCAGTACATCTGCGGTGTCCACGAGGGCCTCGTTCCCCACTCCGATGAACGTGCCCACTCCAGCACCTCGGCGTTCAGCGGAGACCATGAGTTGCACCCCCACATTGCCGGATTGTGATATAAAGCCCGCCGGCCCCGGTTTGGGCTGCAGATGTAGAGCCCCCACCGCGTACAACCGATGCCGTGACGACACTACCCCCATGCAGTTGGGCCCGATGAGCACCATACCGTAGTCGGAGGCGATCTGTGCTATCTCCCGCTCCAGCGCGGAGCCGGCCTCGTCCACCTCCGAGAAACCGGCCGTCACCATCACCAAGGCTTTCACTCCCTTGCGACCGCACTCCTCCACCACTCCCTTGACCAACGGCAGGGGAACGGCCACCAGAGCCATCTCCGGGGCTTCGGGGAGTGAAGTCACATCGGGGTAGGCGTGAAGACCCAGCACCGTCTCCACCTGGGGCGTGACCGGATACAGCCTGCCCCCATACCCTCCGGAGACGAGATTGGTGAGTATGGTCCCACCCCATTTGGTGGGATCGTTGGATGCCCCGATGACCGCCACGGAGGCCGGCCGGAACACGGCCATCATGTTGACCAGGTTCACCTCCGGTCTCACAAGGGGACTGCCGAGATCTGGACGCAATACCAGGAGGACGTCGGCCGCCACCGGCCGGCCGCCGTCAATGAGTACGGGATTGATGTCGATCTCCGCAATTTCCGGATGGTCGAAGGCCATGCGCCCCACGGCCTCCATAATGCTCGCCAAGACATGGCGGTCCACGGCCGGCCATCCACGAAACTCCCCCAGCAGGCGGTGGGCTCGTATGGACGACACCAACTCCAGTGCATCCCTCCGATCGACGGGGGCCACCGCGAAGGCCACATCATCGATGGCTTCAGTGAGAACCCCGCCCACGCCGAACATGATCACCGGCCCGAACTGCGCGTCCCTCGTGAGCCCGATCACGAACTCCCGCCCTCGCGCAGCTTGCTGCTCCACCAGCACGCCGCTGATCTGTTCCCCACCGCGCCGAAGCAGCCGATGAAAACCCCGCTCAACCTCATCTTCATCGCGCACATCGAGTTCCACCAGACCCGCCTCGGTCTTGTGCAATACCGAGGTGGAAACGCCTTTGAGGACCACCGGGAACCCCAGGCGTGTGGCAGCTGCAACCGCCTCGCCTGCCTGTGTGGCGACGAACCCCTGGGGCACGGGGATGTTGTAGCAGCGGAGAAAGTCCTTGGCCTCCACCTCGGTCAACGCGAGGCGACCGACCGCAAGCGCCTTTGAAATGATTCCCGCGGCCGACTCAACGTCAGGGTTGGCGTGACCGATCCGATGCATGACTCCGCTCGTGTCCAATAGCCGGCTCGTGCCGCGAAGGGCTCTAGTAGTAGATCAGTACGGGAAGCCCCACATAGAGTTGCGCCGTCAACTCATCTGTCGCCCACACAGGAGTGCGAACACACCCGTGGCTCGCCGGCCAAGCCGGGACCGAACTGGAGCCGTGAATGGCGTAGGACGGCTTGAAATACGACGGCGAGTACATCCAGCCCAGCGGCACCTGCACCCATCCCCACGACTTGTAGAGGATACGGTACTCGCCGGTGGGGGTGCTCATCCCCGAAGCGCCGCTCGATATGGGGATGGTTTTGACCAGCACTCCCGACTGGGCAAGCATCAACACCTGCCGCGTTAGATCCACCTCCACCCAGTTACCCGAACGCGTGTATCGGAGTACCGGGGGGCCGGCCGAGAGCAGACGGTCGAGCGTGGCCGAATCGCACACTCCCGTGCGCGACATACGCTCCACCTTCTGGAAAGCCATGATGGCGGTGGAAGTGGCCTCATCGAAAACGCCGTCGATGGCACCCCGGTCGTAGGTCAGAGTAGCCAATCTGGTTTCCACCCACTTCACCAGGTCCCCGGATGAGCCTGCACGCAGCACCGGGTACGGTTCCGTGGGGTTGGGGATCGGTGGGTCCGTCTTCACTTCCAGCGGCCTATAGAAGGCACGGTGAATGATCCCTGTGGCCTGTGCCCGCGTGAGAGAGAAGAAGGGGTAGAAGCGCTCATCGGCGTACCCGCCGGCAATCCCGACCTGATAGGCGGCCGCCACCGCGGGCTGGTGACTGAGTGATATGTAGCCCCGGTCACGGTAAGCACCGAGCCATGACTCCGTATCATCCGGCCCCCCTCGAGTCCCGCGGCCTCTCTAGCCGAAGAGAGACCGTGCGCCTCCGCATACTCCAGGCCACGGATGGTGAAGCTGACGGCCTGCTCCCTCGTCAGGTAACCGTATGGGTGGAAAGTGGTGGCAGTGACTCCCGAGGTGAGGCCGGCCTGGTAGAGGGCGGCCACTGAAGCTGCGAACCAGTCGTCAGGAGCCACGTCGGCAAGGGGTGAGAATCCGAGTTGGGCACGGAAAGAGCGCGCGCCAGCATGCCGGCGAACTGTGCCCTGGTGACCAGCTCGTAGGGCCGGAAGGTGCCATCCGGGTATCCCGCAATGACGCCGGCCTGAGCCAGTTCGTCTACGGCCGAGGCGAACCAGTCGTCAGGAGCCACGTCGGCAAACCCAAGAGCGACGCCGGGGAAGACAAGCAGTAGCATCAACAGCCCCGCCACTATCACTCCCGCCTTGGCACCACAGCTCATACTCAACTCCTCTCACTCGGCAACATCATGTTTGAGTTCGCATGCTACCATCATCAGTCCTGCTCAGACCCCTTGTTCGCACCACAGTAGCAGGCGGCGGCCCCATAGTGCGTGAGAATAGCCAGCAACGATGCACGTGCGGCCGGCGTGAGAAATCCGGGGGAATGGTCCGCGCCGTCAGATCACGCGCCACGAGCCCCGTCTGATCAGCAATAGCTGCTTCATCCAACCGGAAGCGACGGCGATTGGTGGAGAACACCACCCTTCCTCCCGGCTCCAACACAGAAGCGATCCCTCGCAAGAGGGCTACGTGATCCCTTTCGGCATCGAAAGTTTCCCGCATGCGTTTGGAGTTGGAGAAGGTAGGCACATCCGCAAACACCAGATCATAACGTGGCCCTGTGGACGCGCCGGCATCGGCCAACCACTGCACGCAGTCTGCTTGGATCAGTTGGTGACCACGTGGCGACCACACCGCGTGAGCCCGTCCCCGTCGAACGTCGCCCGGCTGGAGCGTGGCCTGAAACCCATTGAGGGCCAGATTGTCTTTCGCCCACCTGAGATAGGTGCGAGACATATCCACCGACGTGGTAGAGGCCGCCCCACCGGCCGCTGCATAAACGGTGGCAGCGCCCGTATAGGAGAAGAGGCTGAGGAACGCTAGCCCCTCCGCCCACTCTCGGATCAGGCCCCGAGTAATTCTGTGGTGAAGGAAAAGTCCAGTATCGAGGTAGTCAGTGGGGTTGACCAGGAAACGAAGCCCACCCTCGCCCACTTCTTTGACCGCGCCGTGGGCCGCGTGGCGCTGATACTGGTCGGTGCCACGTTGCCGCTCGCGCAACCGGAAGAATATCTGGCCCGGATCCAGACCAAGGACCTCAGCCGCCACGGCGAAGACGATGTTTCGCCTCCGCCGCACCGTCGCCTTCTCAACGTTGTCCGGAGCAGCGTATTCCTGGATGAGAGCCCAGTCCTCATACAAATCCAGCGCGAAATTGAAATCGGGCAGGTCTCGATCGTACAAGCGATAGCAACTGATTCCTTCCCGGCGCGCCCACCGTCCCAGATGTCGAAGGTTCTTGCGAAAACGATTGGCCAACTCGCGCCCCGAACGCAACTCACTCCAGGCAACCCGGGACCGCCCGGTCTTCGGAGCCGCGGTCGCTTCCGACTCCTGCGTCTCCGCGGCAATCGTTCCCAGCCCTGCGCCATCCGCCCCCGAAGACTCCCATGGTCTCCACCTCTCGCCGCCGAGATGAAAATGGAGCAGGCGGCACGGCAACGAACCATTGTAGAGTCGGTGCACCTTGTGCGCACGCAACCCGAGCTGCCTACCCAATTCCTCCCGTTCCACCAGAATCGCGGCATTCCACCCAGAAAACGACTGCCGCAGGTGAAAGGCAAGAGTCACGTACAACTCCATGACGTCCACCCGGGTACCCAACCTATGTCCATAGGGTGGGTTGACGACCACCAGCCCGCCCCTCTCCCCCGAGGGCGGAGAGAGCTCAGCCACCGACCTCACGCCCAACCGCACCAAACCCTCGAGATCCGCGGCGGCAACATTCGTTGCTGCCGCCTCCACTGCGATGGGGTCGGCGTCGAACCCATACACTCCCGGGATGCCATTCCGTCCCACCCCTGCGCGCTCCCCGGCCTCGGCCAAGAGCCGTGACCACGCCTCGCGAGGGAACTGCTTCCAGCCCAGAAAGCCGAAATGGCGCCGCGCCAGTCCTGGAGCTATGTCCGCGGCCATTGCCACGCCTTCTATCAGGAGGGTCCCGGTCCCGCACATGGGGTCCAGCAGCGCAGCCCCCTCCCTGCTCAACTGGGGCCACCCCGCCCGTAACAGCACCGCCGCTGCCAGGTTCTCGCGGAGAGGAGCTTCTCCTCCACGTATACGGTAACCTCTGTTGCTGAGCGCTTCTCCCGACAGGTCCAGGCTCAAGGTGGCAACGTCCTGGTGGATGTGGAGATCGATCCTGACATCGGGGCGCGTGGGTTGCACAATCGACCGGCCACCGCAAACGCGGCGTTGGCGGTCGACCACGGCGTCCTTGACCTTGAGTGCCGCATACCCGCTGTGGTTGAGTCTCGAGGCGGATACATTGGCTCGAACAGCCAGGGTTCGGCTGGTGTCGATGTGAAGCTCCCACGGCACGGCCGCCGCCCCCGCATACAAGGCTTCCGAATCGGGAGCCTCGAACACCGACAGAGGCATAAGCACCCGACTGGCAATACGCGACCACAGACACGCGCGCAGCGCCGTCTCCACATCCCCCTGGAAATGCGCTCCGGCCCGGGTCACCTTCACCGCCACCGCCCCCGACTCCCGCAACTCGTGCGCCAGCAGATCCTCCACACCCAAGGGGCAGGGGGCGAAGAAATCTATGAGGACGGCGCGTTCTCGGCCGTGAGGGTGTGACGCAAGTGCTTCCATGAGCCACGGGAGTATACGCTCAAGCCCCGCCGTCCATGCAGGGTTCGCATCTCGGGCCCGACCTGGACTTCCGGTGCCAAAACGGCTCTACGCCACCAATTCGCGCATGGCGGCGCGCAAGGCCGGACCCATGCGGGAGAGAAGGACGTCGGCCCGCACCGCCCGCTTCAGGAGCAGCTCGGTGACGAACGGCCGCGCCGTCTCAATGATGTCTATCTCCGGATAAAGGGCCCGCGCCACCCCCTCCACCGTGACCAGGGATTTCACCAGCAAACCGTAACCCACCGGGATCTCTATGCCGTGCCGGGCAAGCAGAGAGAGGAGACCCAAGCCGAATCCCTTCACATCGGCAGGCGTTGCCTCAGCGAGTGCCCCACTTCCAAGTGTTCGTTCCATAAGCAAGTGTAAATCCTCACAAATCGCCGTCGCTCTATCCGATGGCACCGTGACTCCCAGTTGTGCCGAATACCGGAGCGCTCTTTCCGGATCACGGAACACCAACGCCGCCAGCACCTGGGCTACGGCCGCCCGTTCATGGGGAGTCAGTTCCCCCACGATGCCGAAATCAAGATAGGCGATGCGGTCATCTGGAGTGACGAGCAGGTTGGCAGGGTGTAGGTCTGCGTGGAACCTGCCGTGAACCAGTACCTGCCGCATGAAGACTTCGGCCCCGTGCACGGCCAGACCGTATGCATCCACGCCGCCGCGAACGGCATCGTCGAGGTCGCTCAGCCTCCAACCTTGCACGAAATCCATAGTGAGTACGCGCCGCGTTGTGCGACTCCAAACCACTCGAGGGGCAAAGACTCGCAGATCGTCACGGAAATCGAAAGCGAAACGATCGGAGACCCGTGCTTCGTTACGAAGATCCAGCTCGCGGTGTAAGGAGGCCGCCAGTTCCTCCACGAGGCTGTCCACATTCCAGCGCCTGACGGCGGCGAGCCGGGCGAGCCGCTGCACAAAGCGTCGCGCCACCACCAAGTCGGCCATCACATCCTGCTCGACACCGGGACGCACCACCTTGACTGCCACCGGGGTACCGGCAGGCATGACGTCGCCCCAGACCGGCCGCGAGGGCTCACGCAAACGCGCCCGATGCACTTGAGCGATGGAGGCGGAGGCTTCGGGGTTAGGATCAAAGGAGTTGAACAGCTCTTCGGGCTCCCGCCCAAACTCCTCGATGATAACCCTCCTCACCTCTTCGTAGGGGAGCGGCGAGACCGTATCCCGAAGCTTCGCGAGCTCAAAACACAGCTCAGCAGAGAATATGTCGGGCCGAACCGACATGAGCTGGCCAATCTTGACGAACGTGGGTCCGACTTCTTCGCATGCAAGCCGCAGTTGCTCCGCCAAGGCCTGCACGCGTACCGAGCGAGTGGCCAGCCCCATGCGCGACCGCCTCACAGCAATCAGGGCACGCCGCGCCAACACTGTGCCGATCTGCCCGGTGCGCCCCATTGTCAGCTACGACTGCATCGCGCCATCGACTTCCAGGCGCCGCTTCAGGCCATCGACTGCAGTCTCCAGTGACTCCAGACGCCCTCGGATCTCACCCAACTCGTAACGTACCTCATCCAGGACTTCTCTAAGACCGGCCTCGTGGTCCACCCCCGACCCACCACACTCCAACAGCCGCTCCCGCAACGCGTCTTTCTCCTTGGCCACCAACGCAGCCAGGCCGTCCAGAAACGCATCCCTTCCTCCACCCGTTGCCCCGGCCTCTGCGGCCCCCCCACGAATGACGGCCCCACGCCACGCATCATCCGCAAGCTCATGCAACAGCGCCCAGCGCGCGAGGAACGAGAGAAGGTCGTCACTCATCGCTGAAACTGATTTCGAGATGGGTTCCATCGCAGTAAGGCTTACGCCCAGATGCGCCACAGCGACAGAGCGCATAATGCTCGGCCACGGTGGGCTGCGCCTTCATCTGGCCGCGCAAGCGGGCCCCGCCCACCACTTTGTAGGGACCGTTGCACGCCAACCCCACCCCCGGGTCCCGTTCCCACTCGTCGTGCCGTTCACCGTTCTCCGTATAGGCCAGTGCACCAGAAGGGCATCGTTGGATGGTCTGCTTCACCACCTCCGCCGCATCCCCCTCGTCGGGCTTGATCCAGGGGCGACGGTCCTTGTCGAACACGGCTGGGGCCCCCCTGACACAGTACCCCACGTGGGAGCATACAGCGCGATTGTCGTGAATGGTGAGTGAGGAGCCCTGGTAGTCCGAGAACTCACCTTCATCGGTGGCCATAGGTTCCCCCGAGAAACATTGGGCAATGTGCGTGGAGTCACAGAAGGGCTTGGACTTGGACCCGCCGCAGCGGCAGAGATAGCTGACCGACTCCAAGGGGAGATACTCGCCTCTCCGCACCCGCAGTTCTCTCAGCCCCGTGACAACATAGGGCCCGTTCTCGGAGACCTCGATCACCGGCACCTCGGACGACGCTCCGCCTTGTCCTCTATTTTCGTTCCGCAAACGCCCTTTGTCACCACCAGACATAGGTACCCCTCGTCTTTCGTGTATAGGAATGCAGTCATCGCTGCTGAACTACTGATGCCCATTTGGTCTTCGGGTGAAGCCTCCCGTAAACTCACGACCATGACACTCTGGCTCTTCGCGCTGCTGCTCTGGCTTGGCTCCCTCACAGCAGGCTTCCTTGGCGCCATGACGGGATTGGGGGGAGGCGTGATTCTTATCCCTCTCCTCACCCTGGTCTTCCGTGTGGATTTCCGCTACGCCGTTGGGGCAGGGCTGATATCCATCATGGCCGTCTCCGCGGGCTCCGCGGCAGCGTACCTACGCCGAGGCTTAGTCAATCTCCGCATCGGCATGGGTTTGGAGCTGCTGACCGCCGTGGGCGCCTTGCTGGGGGCCTACATCGCGCCATTCATCGCTACCTCTCAGCTCGCCGTTGTCTTCGGGACTGTGCTGTTGGTGACGGTGTATCTAACCTCTCGAGGGCACAATGAGGGCGACAGCCACCATGGTGAACGAACACCGTCGTGGATTGACCGACTATGCCTGAGTTCCAACTACCAAGAAGACGGCTGCGAGATCCCGTACCATCCTCAACGGCCGGTCCTGAGTGGCACGGTTATGTTGGGCGCCGGTGTCATCTCCGGGCTGCTCGGCATCGGTGCGGGGGCATTCAAAGTACTGTCCATGGATCACATCATGCGTCTGCCCTTCAAAGTATCCACCACCACCTCCAACTTCATGATGGGAGTGACGGCGGCAGCCAGCGCCGGCATATACCTGGGCCGTGGCTACATCGACCCTGGCATCGCGCTGCCGGTGTTCCTGGGAACACTGCCCGGTGCCCTATTGGGCAGCCGGGTCCTGGCCCGCGCCGACGTCAAACCCCTACGCGTGGTGTTTGCCGTACTGGTCACAGTGGTAGCCGTACGCATGATCTGGGGAGGGTTGGCCGGTGGCTGATCAAAAGTCAAGGTCGGGCCCGGGACACGTGGCCACCAGCTCGGGGCCGCCCACCCCCGAGCTGGTCATCGCCCGTCTTCTCACCGCTATGCTGTGGATCGCAGTGGTGTCGGCTGTTGGGGGAGGGGTATGGTTTCTTATGACCAACGGCGGACAACAGGTCAGCTACGGGTCACTGGCACCCCCCCGTCCCGAACTCACCAGCCCCGCCGCCATCGTCAGGGACGCCTTCGCAGGCAACCCCGCCGCATTCGTACAGTTGGCCGTCCTGACGCTGTTGGTCACTCCCCTGGCTAGGGAGGTCACGGCCTTGTATCTCATGGCCAGGCGCAGGGAGTGGGTGTTCGTGGTGGTAGCGGGGCTTGTGACGGCCATCTTGGTCTGGGGCCTAACCGGTCGCGGGTAGATCAATCGCGCACTCACCGTCCGCCAGCGCCGCGCTCAGCTGCTCTAGGCTGTGTTTGGCGTCTCCCAGCACCATGACGGTGTGGGGCTGCTCGTAGAGGCTGTTGGGCACGCCTGAGTAGCCGGGCTTGTCATCTAGGTTGAGCACCACCACGTGACGGGCCTCATCGGCGCGCAGGATGGGCATGCCGGAGATGGGGGTGTCTTCGGTCTCTACCGCTTGGGGGTTGACCACGTCGCAGGCCCCCACGATGAGGGCCAGGTCGGTGTCGGCGAAGCGGGGATTGATGGCATCCATCTCGTAGAGCTTGTCGTAGTCCACCTCGGCTTCGGCTAAAAGCACGTGCATGTGCCCGGGCATGCGGCCGGCCACCGGGTGCACGGCGTAGCGCACGTCTTTGCCCATCTGCTCCAAACGACGGCCCAGGGCCACGGCGTCGGAGGCGGCGTGGGCCAAGGCCAGGCCGTAGCCGGGCACGATGATGACCGACTCCGCTTCGCGCGCCAGTTGGGCGGCCTGGGTGAGGGGGTCGAGGGAGGGGGTGGGCTGGGGGGTGGGCTCGGGCAGTACGGCGTCAGACGCAACTACATCGGCGGTCTCGGTGACGACACAGGAATCGGCACCGTCATCATCAAGACCCATGATGGCAACGGGATCAGCTATGGCCGAGGACGGAACCCGCTTCAGCTTGATCCCGGTGAAGACGCTGATGAGATTTCGGTTCATGGCGCGGCACATCACCTGAGTGAGGATCAGGCCGGAGACCGCCACCGTGGCTCCACAGGCGATGAGCAGGCGGTTGGCGATAACCATCCCGCAGAGCGCAGCCGCCAATCCGCTACCTGAGTTCAGGAACGAGATCAACACCGGCATGTCCGCTCCACCGATCCGTATGGAGAAGACCACGCCGGCCACGAGCGCGAACACGGACAGGCAAAGAAGGGCGACAAGCCATGCCCCCCCACTCCCCACAGCGGCCCAGACGGCACTCAGGACCATGCCTGCCGCGAGCGCGAACAGAATCACGCTGTGGCGCGGCAGCACAACTGGCGTCTGTCTGATCTTGTTGTCCAGCTTCCCGGCCGCAACCACGCTGCCCGAGAAGGTGGCGGCCCCCACCACCAGTCCCAAGAAACCAGAGATTTCCGCCGTCAGACCCAGATGCTCGGCTCCGCGCACCAACTCCACGAAGGAGACCAGAAATGAGGCCAGCCCCCCGGCTCCATTCTGTATGGCTACCAGGGACGGGCCTGGTCGGCGCGCAGGATGGGCATGCCGGAGATGGGGGTGTCTTCGGTCTCTACCGCTTGGGGGTTGACCACGTCGCAGGCCCCCACGATGAGGGCCAGATCGGTGTCGGCGAAGCGAGGATTGATGGCGTCCATCTCATAGAGAGCTTGTCGTAGTCCACCTCGGCTTCGGCTAAAAGCACGTGCATGTGCCCGGGCATGCGGCCGGCCACGGGGTGCACGGCGTAGCACACCTCTTTGCCCATCTGCTCCAAACGACGGCCAAGGCCACGGCGTCGGAGGCGGCGTGGGCCAAGGCCATGCCGTAGCCGGGCACGATGATAACCGACTCAGCTTCGCGCGCCAGTTGGGCGGCCTGGGAGAGGAGAGGGGAGGTGGGCTGGGGGTCGGCTCCGGCGCAGGTGGCGACACTGACAGCAACTACATCGGCGGTCTCGGTGACGACACAGGTTCGGAAGCGTCGTCATCGAGACATGATGGCAACGGACCAGCATCAGCAGAGGTACGTGAGGACCCGTTTGAGTTTGATCCGGTGAAGACGCTGATGAGGTTTCGCATGGCGCGGCACATCAACTTGAGTGAGGATCAAGCCGGAGACGGCCACCGTGGCTCCGCAGGCGATGAGCAGGCGGTTGCCAATAACCATCCCGCACAGCGCGGCCGCCAACCCGCTACCTGAGTTCAGGAACGAGATCAACACCGGCATGTCCTGCACCGCCAATCCTCACAGAGAAGACCACGCCGGCAACGAGCGCGAACACGGACAGGCAAAGAAGGGGCAAGCCAAACGCCCCCGTCCCCACCCCGGCCACAGACAGCACTCGACCATGCCTGCCGCAAGGGCGCAGCAAGATCACGACTGTGATGCGCGCCACAGGTGTCTGCCTGATCTTGTTGTCCAGCTTCCCAGCCGCCACCACACTGCCCGAAAAAGTAGCTGCTCCCACCACCAGTCCCAAAAACCGAGAGATCCGCAGTCAAGACCCAGTTGGTCAGCTCCACGTACCAGTTCCACAAAGGAGACCAGAAGCGAAGCCAGCCCCCGGCTCCATTCTGTATGCAACCAGCGACGGGATCCGGATCATGTTCACCCGCTCTGCAACCAGCCAGCCCAAGGCGATCCCCAGCAACTGCTACCGGCACGAGAACTCCCATCCATCAGATTGTGACGCTGAACAACCACCGCGACCAAAGCCATAGCCAACGCGAAAGCAGCTAGGTTGCCGAAACGCCCCCCCGGGGCGTACGAAACCGCGAGATCCCCAGGATCGGATCAGGATGATGGCGAAATCGATCGCCAAACTGCCCCAGTTAATCATTCACACCCTCCTGGTCAACCAACCCTATCTCCATCAACAAACGTCTCTTTACGTTTGGACTTGAACATCCCGAGCATACGATTGGTGATCGCAAAGCCTCCCACTAGGTTGAAAGCAGCCATCACTACTGCCACCCCTCCCAAAGTCAAGCTGAAGACATCTGCCTTTCGAAGAACAGCAACACGGCTCCTATGATTGTGACACCAGAAATAGCATTGGTCATGGACATGAGGGGCGTGTGAAGTCGCTGTGGAACCCGGGATATGAGCAGATACCCTGCAACAGAGGCAATCACGAACACCAATATCATCAAGATTACGTCTGTCATAGCCCCATGGCCTCAATAGCACCTGCGAGATCTTCCCTCTCGCGAGTGACCAAAGAACGGCTCCACTATCTCGTCTGTCAAGTCTGGTTCTCCCAACCCTTTCTTGAACAGGTTCGCCACATACTCATACATGTTCTGCGCGTACATCCACGTGGAGTCCACCGGTACAGAGCCGGGTATGTTGACTATGCCGCTGACCAGGACATCGTGAGCCGTCACCTGTTATTTGCTGACCCGGCCTGAGTCAGCGCAGTTGCCGCCCTGGTCAATCGAGACGTCCACGATCACTGATCCCGGGCGCATTGATCGTGACCATCTCTTCCGTTACCAACACTGGAGCCAACTCTCCCGGCACCAGGGCGGACAGGATAATGATATCCGCCTCGGCAACCAGTGGCCGAAGAGCCTCTCGCTCTCTTCTGAAGCCATTCAGAGGAAGAGCTTTGGCATATCCGCCAGGGTCCTATGGCAAGCTTCGGGAACCTCGAATCCAGCAATCTTCGCCCCAGACTACTGCCCGCCAGTCGAGCCTCCTCGCGAATATCAACGGCTTTAACCACTGTCGCGCCCAGCCGTTGCGGTAGCGATGGCCTGCAAACCCACAACTCCAACACCGATCACTATCACTTTCGCCGGCATGATGGTCCCGATGGCCGAGGCGACGAGTGGAATGAAACGAGGGAAGGCAGATGCAGCCATGCAGTACACGGCCTTGTAACCAGTGATGGTGCTCATCGGGGTGAGCGCGTCCATACTTGTGCCGAGATATCGCGGAATCCCATCCATAGTGAAGGAAAAATTTGCGATCTCGAAGCGTCTTGATCATCTCGTGGTTATCGGGGGCCGCCGGTGCAAGAAGGTGATAAGCGTGGCCCCCGGCCGGACCATCTCGGCCTCGTGCTTGCCGACCTTGTCATTGAACACGGGCTGCTTGACTTTAATGACAACATCGGCGCGATCCCACAACTCCTCGGGGTTCGACACAACCTCAGCACCAGCCTGCACATACTCTTCACCGCCGATAGACGCCAGCACCAGCGTCCGGCCTCTACCAGAACTTCGAACCCCATATCTCTTGTATTTGCGAACCTCCTCCTGGGAGCGCCGCCACACGGCGCTCCCCACCCAGATCTCCTTAACCACAGCAAGGATCATCGGTCAAGCCTCCCGTCACGATTCCGAATCGTTTTGTCCACGCGCACGGGCGCATGGATTCAACCTTCAGCCGGACTCTCCGGCGAAGATGGATTGCCCCCGAATCAGTAACCGCCGCCTTCTCCGCCTGATACGGGTCGTATCATGTTATCTATACAGGTAATAAAGCGAGAGCCTGCGTCACGTTGTCTGTCAAGCCATCTCGTCATGGTACCGACACAATCCCCACAATGGGTCTCCCATGGCATCAAAACAAAAGTGAGGCGAAATCCAATCGATGGGCATCTGTGTCGTAGGTATCTACCTTCTTGGACGCTAACATCCGAGCCACCTGTCATCTCTGCCGCCGCGGCTGCACCAGGAGCCGCACGCAACCTCCGCAGTATAACATCAGCTGACAGGATAGCACGTGTTGGTGGGTGCCAACGCCTCGCGTCATACTTGTTCTTCTCCAGTGCAGCAGAATGAGATCTCTCGAGCGACCCCGCATACGTGATTGATATTCCGCTAAAAAAGCTATCCAGCAGGCCACCCGCTTGGCCACAACCACTGCGTGGGACAACCGGTTTCCCTATCGCACCGCTCCACTCCCATGCACGGGGACAAAACCAGCGGCCTCCGTCACTCTCAGAACCTCCGCCACGCTGATGGTCTCAGGGTCACGAGCCAGGAAGAACCCTCCCGCCTTCCCTCTGTGACTGCCTACCAACCCGGCCGCTTTGAGTGTCGTCATGAGTTGCTGGATGTAAGCCTGTGACAGACCTTCGGCCTCCGCGATCTCTTGCTTGGTGAAGACGCGGCTACTCGGCGCGGAGGCCATGAAGACAAGCATTCTGACTGAATATCGTCCACGGCTCGAAATCGCCACCACAACCTCATCCTCCGCGCAGTCAACGACGAGCATCCGTCCAACATCTTCGCGAGCATAGCACAGTAATCATACTTGTGATGAGTAGTTTATAATGTATTATGACCCAAAGGTGCAGCCGTCGCCCACCCGCCCTCGGGCTCCGGGAGGGAGGGGCACGAGGGCGGCACCAATCAATTGCGAGCGAAGGAGCAGGCAATCATGACGAAGCGGGTTTTGGCAACGGCAGTCATGGTTCTTGGCCTGGCCAGCCTAGCATTGGGCATCGCATTCATCGCTATCGGCCAAAGCAAGGAGAACTATCTCCAGGACGCGATGAATCAAGAACAGATAACCTTGACCTCCCCGAGGACCGGGTTGCGGCCGGTGAGTTCGTAGATAGCGCCGCCGAAGCCCAGAAGGCGGCGGACTCATTAGATCACACCGCCACGAAATGGGTACCTACAACGAAGTTCTGGGCGGACAGCAGTTCGATCGAGTGACCCCAAGACTTGTCTTATGGGCAGGCCATCAACCTGGAGAACTATTTGTACCTGGCGGTCGCTTCGTTCGGCCTCACCATGCTGGCCAAGGAGTCGGCGTGGGCTTCGTTCTGGCCGGGATAGCCATCGTGATAATCGGCCTGCTTCTATTCCAACGCAGGAAGCAAGATGCGGGCGTAGCCGACGCAGGGGAATGACGACCTCACCCCACATCGCGCGCCGGGCGGGCAATTTGGCCCGGCGGCGCCGCTGCAGCGGCGCCGCCGGGCGTCCATCACACCCTACCGTATCTTGCCGGCCCGGACGTGATACTGTTCTCACATGAGCAACGATAGTCCCGACAAGTCCGCAGTGGTGGCCCGTCTGGGTACCATCGTTTTCGACAAGGGCAGCTACGACCCGCTGACTGACGTACTGGTCCTGACACGCGGCGAAGCCACCGATACCACAAGCCACATCACACCCGAGGGACACGAGCTTCATTTGGATCCGGGAACCGGGGAGGTAATGGGACTCACCGTTCGCGGCTACCAAGCCGCCCTCTTCGACGGCCCCATAGAAGTGACCCTTCCCGGGCCGCACGAGGACGATCCCATGCGCGCCACGCGCCCTCGCCTGTGGATGAGCTCGCTCTACGGCGGGATGTGCTGCTAACTGCGGAGCTTCGTCCCCAACCAAACCAGGTTGTCGCAGAAGCGGTCCAAGGTGGCCAGTGCCTCCACGTCCGCCAAGACGTCACCCGGTTCCGCACCGATGGCCATGTTCCAGTAACTGGATCCGGGAACCACCATGTCGGAGATCATGAACCACATCAGCAGCTGGGCGTAAGTAAAATTCTGGCCCGCACGCCGGGCCACCACTATCGGCCCACCCAGTTTGCGCGAGAAGAGGTTCCCACTCCCTCTGGCCACATACCCGGCACGGTCCAGAAGGGCCATGAGGTTTGGCGTTGCCGAACCGAAGTAGACGGGTGAACCCACGAGGATGATGTCCGCAGCAACCATGGCCCGAAACACACCCTCGAAATCGTCTTCGCTGATGACGCAACCGGTTCCCGGTGTCTCGCGACAAATGCCACACCCCGTGCACGGCTCGATGGTCAGGTCCCCCAGGCTGATGAGCTCCCCGTCCACACCCTGCGCCGTCATCCGGTCCAGACAGTGATGCAGAAGAGCCTCTGTATTGCCACCGGCGCGCGGACTCCCACTGATGGCCACGGCCTTGATCTCCGGCAGCGCGGCCACTCAGTCGAGCACCCTATCCCACTCGGTTGGCGCCGCCCCCTTTTCCGTCGCGACAGCCAAAGCCGAACGGGCCATCTCCGCCAACGCGGCCAGGGCCTGCACCCGCCGCTCCAAGAACTCGGCCCACTGGGCCAGCAATAGCCGGCCGCGTTCGGTCAACTCGTACGTGCGGCGCGACGGACCACTCGTCTGTTCCTCCCATGTGGACACCACACCACCATCCTCTTCGAGCGCCCTCAGCACACGATAGACGCTCCCGGGATCCACACGGGTCTGCCCACCCACCATGTCCTCCACCAACTCGATCAGCCGATAGCCGTGCGCCGGACCGTGGGCCAAGCAGGTGAGCAGGGCCGTCTCCATGAGCGACTGCCGCAGACGTCCACGACCCGCCAAACCGCGCGGGCAACTCCACCGATTCTCGACCTCGGCGCCGTCGTCGGTCCGTTTTTCCTCGTCCGCCATGAACCCTCACTGCTCACCATTATATGTGTCATGCATATAGATGATAGTCTGTGGCTGCTCTGTCCACAAGCCCCATCAAGTTGCCGCCTGCGGCCCGCACTGCGACCGGGGCAGCCTCACACCCCCATCACAAGCAGTTCTTCTATGGGTGCTCGGCAACGACACCCGCACAACCGCAAGACGGCTACAATAGCCTTCCACCCATGGGGAGGAGACCGGAATGAGCAACAACGGAAACAATACCGTCGTGTATGTGGTACTTGGGGCCACGGGTAGCATCGGCAGCCGTGTAGCGCGCCGGCTGGCCGAGATGGAGTGCCAAGCCGTGCTGGCGGCGCGTGACACTACCAAGCTGGAACGGTTGTCGGAGGAACTCCAGGTTCCCGCGGTCTCCCTTGATGCCACGCGGTTCGACCATGTGGAAGCCGCTCTTGAGCAGATTCGCCGTTCCTTGGGCCGGCTGGACGGAGTCGTGAACTGCGTCGGCAGCGTACCCCCAGCAAAGCCCATCACGGAGATTAGCGGGCGCGATTGGGTGGAGCACATCGATGCCAACCTCACTTCAGCGTTCGCCACGGTGAGGGCCGCGGCGCAGACCATGAGTGAAAGCGGTGGGTCTGTGGTCCTGATCTCGGCGGCCGACGCGCTCGTGGGGAGACCGCATTGCGAGCTGTTCGCAGCCGTCAAGGGCGGTGTGGCTGCACTTACCCGCGCGGCCTGCGGCCGGTTACGCGCCGTACGGCCTGCGCATCAACTGCGTGGCCCCCGGAACCCTCACCCCGTCAGTTCCCGCTCTGGACTACGAGCCCGATCTCGAGGTCCCAAAAGACCCGGAAACCGACCAAGCGTGGGACACGCGGGACACGATCCAGGTCGGTTCGCCGGACAATGTGGCGGCGGCTGTGGTGTGGCTGCTGCAACCGGAGCAGTCATGGGTCACGGGCCAGGTCCTAGGCGTGGATGGAGGTCTGGCGAACTGCCGCTCCTGACCGCGGCCACTTCCTGACCGCGGCCACTTCCTGACGGCGACTACTTCTCGATACCCACGCGCGCCTGAACCCCGCGCTGGTAGTAATGCTTGATCTCACGCATTTCGGTCACGAGGTCGGCCGCCGCTACAACACGCGAGTCTGCATCGCGCCCGGTAATAACGAGTTCCACCCCAGTCGGGCGGGCCGCGATCACCTCCAGCAATTCGCGCACCGTGAACAGACCCAGGCTGGTGGCGATATTGGCCTCATCCAAGACCACAACATCGAACTCTCCCGACACCAACGCCGCGCGGACATCGTCCAAGCCCGCCTTCGCCGCTGCGCAGTCCTCCGCCGCCGGTTCACCGTAGATGAAGCAACCCCGTCCGTACTGCCGCACAGTGATCAGGTCGGCGAAGCGCTGGAGCGCCTTCATCTCGCTGTACTCCATGCCTTTGACGAATTGGACGAAGAGCACCCGCAACCCCGCGCCCGCCGCCCGCACGGCCAAGCCGAGCGCCGCCGTGGTCTTGCCCTTGCCGTCCCCCGTGTACACCTGCACGTAGCCTTCCATGGCCCCGTACCCTACACCGCAACACCCAAGTACGCAACCCCCGAGCCCACAGCAGGGGCCAAGCGCTTGCATTGTCTGCATCTGCCGTCTACCATGAGGAAGCGTATCAATAGAGGCGCGCGGCTATGTGCTTAGGGAAGCCGGTGAGAGTCCGGCGCGATCCCGTCGCTGTAACCGGTCGCCGCAACGTGACTCGTCGCCACCCTCGCAAGGGTTGGGCGTATGAGGCCACTGGACCTGAGGGTCTGGGAAGGCAACGGAGCGGTGATGTTGGAACCGGAAGCCAGAAGACCTGCCTTGCCGCTTGCAGAGCTGCTTGACCCACGCGGATGGGTGCTCGGCAACCGATCAGGTGAAGTGCACCCCGCTGACACTGGCAGCGGGGTTTTTGTTTCTAGGAGCACTTTGCACTATAGCGCTCGCGCCGGGAGATGGAGAAAGGCGGATTGAGGATGAGGAAGAAGATGCTCCTGGCTGTGGTGGTGCCCGCGTTAGCACTGTTGCTGACGGTGCTCATGGCGGCACCCGCGTGGGCGGTAACCGTGAACGTGCGCGTGCAGGGCTTGAACGGCGAGGTCTGCGCCCCGATACAGGTGAACGTTCCCGAAAACCTGACCGTCACCGACAGCCATGGCGCCGTGATCAACTGCGGTCCGGCCAACCCGCTCGGCGCCCTGTATATGGCGGCCCAGGCCGAGAGTTTTCCCTTCGTTACCGAGGGCGGCGGGGCATTCCTGAACTCCATCGCCGGAGTGGGTGGCCCTCCCGACTGGTCCAGTTGGTGGCTGTACGCGGTGAACGGCTGCATCCCCATGGTGGGCATGCTGGATTGGGAGCTTCGTGAGGACGACCGCATCCTCTTCTTCGAAGCCGGGGGAGACCCCATGGCGCCCTGGGTAGACAAAGAACTCGTGGTAGTGGGGCCGAAGACGGCTCCGGCGGGTACGCCGGTCACCCTGACGGTGGTGGGTGACGACTTGGGCAAAGCCAACTCCCCCGCCGACGCCCTGCGCTTCGATCTCGATCCGGCCACGGACGTAGAGTTGCCGGCGGCCTTTGCCCCGGTGAGCGGCGCAACTGTGCACGTAGGTGCAGTCACGTACGTCAGCGATGCTCAGGGGCGGGTGACCATCCCCAGCCTGCCGGTCGGCACCCAGGCCGTGTGGGCTGAGAAAACTTATGATGAAGACTGGCAGTACATCACGGGTCCGGGCGGACTGACCATCACCGGTGAGTTCGCCGATGTAACCTCGGCTCATCCCAATTACGACGCCATCCACGCCATTGCCGGTGCCGGCATCGTAGAAGGATACAAGAACAGCCCCGGAGACCTGACCCCCAACTTCGGGCCAAGCGACAACCTCTTTCGCGCCCAGTTCGCCAAGATGCTTTCCTTGGCGCTTTCGCTGGAGATCGTATCGGGCGCCGCCACACCCTTCACGGACTTGGGTGACCGCACGACTGGAAACCCCTATCCCCACGACTACGTGGCGGCAGCCTTCTCGAAGGGCATTATCAGGGGCCTTACAGCCAGCACCTTCGGTACCTATGAGCAGGTGACCCGTGCGCAGGTGGTGACCATGGTGGTCAGAGCGGCGGAGATGATCGCCCCGTCGGCTCTGACACAAGCTCCTGCATCCTTCACAGCTACTTGGGGAGCCTTCTCCCCCGATCATCAAGACAACGCCCGCATCGCCGAATTCAATGGCCTACTCAACGGTCTCCCTCTTGACGGTGCGGCCGCCGACCCATGGGCGCCCATGACTCGGGCGGAAACCGCCCAAATCATTGCCAACCTCGCAACCCTCATCAAATAGCGAAATATCAGGTAGCGGATGGCCACGCGGCAACAGCAACGCACACAGCGGCCCGCCTCTATTCTCGGGAAACGGACGGTGACCCGAGTGTGGATGCTCGCCCTGTGCGCGCTGCTGATTGCTGTGCCGGTGGTGGCGGCGGGCTGCGGACCGCAGCCCGCCGCCACCACCCACGTCGACTCCACCGCCGCTCCACTTCTTCCCCCACCGCCGGCCAAACGGAGACGGACGCCACCTCGAGGACACTTCCTACCCGGCTCTTGGTCTCGCGAGACTTTGGGGCGGAGATCCTGCTCGATGTCACGGCCGAACTCGACACCCCCACCAGCGTCATGGCCTTGTTGGCCACCAACGCCAAGGTGGAAACCGGCTACGGTGGTGGCTTCGTGGGCGCCATCAACGGCCTGCGCTCCACTTTCGCCACTGCCGGTCCGGGCAAGGCGGCCGACTGGTTCTACTGGGTAGACGGGCGCTTGGCCGACATCGGCGCCGACTACTCTATGCTCCAGGGCGGAGAGGTGGTGTGGTGGGACTACCACGTCTGGTCGGGAACGGCCATGATCCCCACCTCTTTGTCCGCCTTCCCCCGCCCCTTCACCCTGCGAGAGCTTGCGTGGTCTGCACCGGGCCTTACTTCAGAAGTATCCGAATGGGCTCACGCAAACGGGCTCACGCTGGGAACGGAGCTGGCTCCGGACACGGTGCCGACCGGGTTTGCCCTGTTGGCCCTGCCTTTCGACTCCTTACCCTTGCCCCCTTGGCTCGAGAAGCTGCTCGCGCGCGGAAACAGCGGCGGGGTGTTCGTAACAGTGGCAGAGCCTGAGCCTGCTGCCACATCCGAACCGACCGCGGCGTCTGACCAAACGGCTTCGCCCGGCCCGCAGTTGACCGCCCTGACCGAAGCCGGCCGTACCACGGAGACGCTTGAGGCTGCGGCCCTGTGCCTCCCGCACCCCGACGACCCCGACGCCGTGCTCCTGGTGATTCTGGGTGTGGACGCACCGGCTGTGCGAAGCCTGCTCACTTCTCTCACAACCTCGGCCACACAGGCGCGGGTGGCCCTGGGAATGACCGCAGATGGAGTGCTCATCCCTCTGCCCGACAACGAGGGCAGGATGGCGGGAGACGCATCATGAGCCGCCACAGTCACAGAGCTGCGGCCCCTGTCGGCCTCGCGTCCCGCCGAGCCCCGGCCGTAGCGGCGCACACGGGCCTGTTGATCGCCGCCGCCTTGGTGGTGGGCAATCCCCTGATCCTGGGCGGCATCCTGCTCGCCTGCCTGTGCACGCTTAAAGGCAGCGACCGCCTGCGCGCCTCTCTGCCCTACTTCCGCGTGGGGCTGTATGCCGGCCTCACCATTTTGGTGATCAATCCCATATTCTCAACCGGGGGTATCAACCCCCTGTTCTCAACGGCCCTGGGGCCCTTCCACCTCCGTCTCACTTGGGAGAGCATAGCCTTCGGAGCCGGACAGGCACTGCATTTGGTCACGATTATCGTGGCTTTTGCCACCACGACGCTGGTGCTGGATCAGGATTACCAGCTCTCCTTGCTGAGCCGGCTGTCCACCCGCTCGGCGTTGGTGGTGTCACTGGCCACGCGATTGCTCCCCGTGCTCTCCCGAGACGCCGCGCGTATCAGTGATGCGCAACGCTCGCGGGGAGCAGAACTGGACCGCGGGCGCTGGCGAGACCGCGCCGCCGCCCGCGGGCCTCTCCTTACCGGACTCCTCACGCAGAGCTTGGAGCGCGCGACAGATGTGGCTGCCTCCATGGAGACCCGCGGGTTCGGGAGGGCCGGTCGCACCCGCTGGAGCCGGCACCTGCGCTGGAAACCACCCGACCACGCCGTCGTCGCCACCGCCGCTAGCGCCTTTTTGCTCCTGATCGTGGGCACGGTGCAGGGGCGGTTCTCCTTAAGCTACTTTCCCGTCATTGCCAACCCACTTGACGGCTTCCTCGCGCCTACCGGCATCGGCCTCGTTCTTCTTGCACTCATCCCTTCCCTTTGGAGCCTGCAGTGGCGCCCCTCGTCTCGGTAGAACATCTCAGCTACCGCTACCCGGGCTCCCCCCCAGAAGCCCGCCCCGACGTGCGGCACGTGAGCTTCACCTTGGAGCCGGGAGAAGTGGTACTCCTCCTCGGCCGTTCCGGCTGTGGCAAGTCCACGGTGTTGCGGGCGCTGAACGGGCTGGTGCCCCACTTCTACGGGGGAACGTTTGCCGGTCGCGTCCTCGTCAACGGCAAGGACACCCGCTCCACCCGCCCCCGTGATCTGGGACGCGTGGTGGGTTTGGTGTTCCAAGACCCCGAGAGTCAGGCCGTTATGACCACGGTAGAACGTGAGATCGCTTTTGGACTGGAGAACACAGGCACACCGGTAGCGGCAATCGGCCGTCTCGTGGAGGAATCTTTGGTGGCCCTGGGGTTGTCGCACTTGCGACGGGCTCCCCTCTCCACCCTCTCCGGAGGCGAGCTACAGAAGGTGGCCCTTGCCGCGGTGTTGGCGATGCAACCTCAACTCCTTCTGCTCGATGAACCCACCTCCCAACTCGACCCCGTGAGCGCCGAGGAGTTGCTCTCGGCCTTGCGGCGCCTGAGTGAGGATACCGGCACCACCATCGTGCTGGCCGAGCACCGGGTCGATCGCTGTCTGCACTTGGCAGGGAGGGTGCTGTTCATGGAGAACGGATGCCTGGTACTGGATACAACGCCCACCGACTTCGCGTCTTGGGCCGCCGAGCATCACATCGACTTCCTGCCCCCAGTCACACGCCTCTTTGCCCCGGGAACAGGGCTTCCCTTAACGGTCCGCGACGCCAGGCTGGCCATGAACCACGCCGGCAGGCGGTTCGTGCTGCCCCGTTTGCCTGGGGCTCATCCCGTTGAGGCGCCGGTCTCCGTGTCGCCCAAGCGAGCATTGCCGGTCTCCTCCAAGCCGGATGACGAATCACTGAGTGTCGGATTGTCTGGCGGCGGACGGAAGGACGCCGGCACACGGGGAGGCGCCGGCACACGGGGAGGCGCCGGCACACGGATGGGCGCCAGCACCAAGGGGGGCGCCGGAAGACGGGCGCCCGTACCCTCCTCATGCCACCTTCTACAGGTGAACCGCCTCGCAGTCGGCTACCCTCCCGATCCACCGCTGCTGGAAGACATCGAAATCGAACTGCGCAGTGGGGAGATCGTGGCTCTGCTGGGCGAGAACGGATGTGGCAAATCCACGCTGATCTCACACTTCAACGGACTGAGAAAACCGCTGGCCGGTGAGGTGCTGATTGACGGCCGTCGAGTATCTGCCATGTCCGTGGCCGAGGCCGCCCGGTCGTGCGCCGTATTGGGGCAGAATCCGGGCGACTACTTCGTGCGCGATACGCTGGGCGAGGAGTTGGATTACTCTTTGAAACTGCACACGGAACCCGGTCCCGAGCGAGAGCACTTGCGAGAAGCCGTGATCGCCGATCTGGGGCTGGAGTCACTGCTCCCACGCAATCCTCGCGACCTCTCCGGGGTGAGCGCACGCGCGCCGCGCTCGCTCTGCTCGCGTGCGCGCATCCACCGTTCTTGGTCCTCGACGAGCCCACGCGCGGGCTCGACCCCACCGCCAAGGCCGGATTGGCCGCCCTCCTCGCCCGCTGGGCGCAGGCGGGTATGGGCGTGCTGGTGGTCACTCACGACATAGAGTTCGCAGCCGCGTGCGTCCGCCGCGTGATCCTGCTCGGCGATGGAGGCGTCCTGGCCGACGGCCCCGTCGACGAGGTGCTCGACGGCTCTCTCTTCTTCTCCACCCAAATCAACCGACTGTTGCGCCACACCCTGCCCGGGGTGCTGCGCGCCGACCAGGTGGTTCTGGCGTCCGGGGAGGCGGGAAGTGCAGCCTGAGACCGCACGCCCCACCACCCTCGTCGCCCGCGTGGCGGCGCCGGCGGTCTTGGCCGCCGGCGCCGCCACGCTCGCGCACTGGCCTTCGTGCGACCCGGGTCACTGCAGTGGGGAACCCTGGCTCTGGCGACAGTGGTACTGGTGGGTGCCACTCTGACCTGGGCTCTGGGCCGTCGATTGGCTGCGGCTCAGGATTGGCGCTGGTAGCCGCCATGGCGGCCCTGGCCACGGCCGGGCGCGTGCTCTTCGCCTCGCTCCCCAATTTCAAACCGGTGACCATCATGGTCCTGGTGTCGGGGGTGGCCCTCGGCCCCAGAGCCGGATTCATGGTGGGAGCAGCTACCGGGCTCGTGTCCAATCTGTTCTTCGGTCAAGGTCCGTGGACCCCCTGGCAGATGCTGGCTTGGGGTCTGGTGGGACTCGTGGGCGGCGCGTTGGGCCGCAAACACCGCGTCCCCTCTCGCTGGACGCTCGCATGGGTGGGAGGCTTTCTGGCCCTGGCCTTTGACTGGTTCGTCTCCCTGTGGATGTTCCTGGCTTTCACCAACCGCACCCTGGGCGCCTTCCTGGCGCTCTACCTACATGGCCTCCCCTTCGATGCCGCTCACGTAGCGGCCACCGTGCTCGGGGCCTTGGCTTTCGGGCCCCAAGCGGTTCGCATCCTGGCCCGCTACCAAGCACGGACCTCTCCTCATCTGATACCTTTAGAGGACAAATAGATCATGGTCATCGCCTCCGTCACCAGCACCAGCTCCGGCACGCGCCGGCGCCACGGACGCCGCGTCCTATGCAGGCGCCCCCCCTGCGGCCTCCGCGCAGCGTGGCGGCACGGACTCAGCCTCTCGCTCATCTTGGCGCTGCTGATCGCTTTTGGGTTATTCACTGCACCGAGGGAGGCGCTGGCGCTCACGGTCGGGGAGGCACAACCACGCGCCCTCGATTACCTGCACGCGCAACTCCGGGACAACGGTGGTTTCGCCACCAACTCGCCCACAGGGGACCTCTCCACCACGCCGTGGGTGATCATGGCCGTCTCGGCCGCGGGCTACAATCCCAGTTCTTGGTCCACGACCACCGGCAACATCGTCACCACCCTCCGCGATATGGATGTGGAGCGTGAGGCCACCCAGGGGTCCGGCGCCAACAACACGCCCGCTTTCTACGCCAAGCTCATTCTGGCCTTCGTGGCGGCGGGAAGGCCGGATCTGGCCGTTGAAGCCGGGCGACCGGCCGTGAACCTGGCTGAGCGCCTGCTGACCTACCGGCACCCGGAGACCGGCCACTTCTCTATGTCCACCTCCAACCCCCGTGTGGCCGACATCAGCACCACGGCCTGGGCCGTGATGGCTTTGGCCGTCCTGGGTTCGCACCCCCAGGAGGTGGAGCAGGCCGCAAACTGGCTCAAAGGGGCTCAGGCCGATGACGGCGGTTTTTCCTTCCAGAGCGGCGCCATAGAAGATGTAGACGACACCGGTGCCGCCATCCAAGCCCTTCTGGCCGCGGGGGTGGCCAAGGACGACCCTGCCATCCGAGCCGCGGTGGCATTCCTGAAGGAACATCAGAATCAAGACGGAGGTTTTGTGTCGTGGGTGACCGACACCAAGAGCACGGCCGAGTCCACGGCTTGGGCATTGCAGGCCCTCAACGCACTCGGCGAGGACCCGGCCAACTGGACCCGCGACAATGACCCTGTCGGCTATCTTCTCTCCCTTCAACTGCCACAGGGAGCCTTCGCGCACCGGGCGACACAACTGGCCACTCCGCTCATGACCACCACGCAGGTGGTGATCGCGCTGGCCGGTCGCAGCTTTCCCTTCCCGCTGGCTGCCCACACGCCCGCCCCCGGCTACCGGCCCGCGCTGGTCTCCCTGTCACCGGCAGCTGATGCCACCGTGCCCGCCGCCGGATTCACCATTACAGCCGTGGTCACGGATGAACCGGGTGGTACCGGCATCAACCCGGCATCTCTGCAGGTGCAACTCAACGACACGACGCTGACCCTTGACGCAGAGGCGGCGGCTCAAGGCTCCATCAATGCCCAGAGCGGAGCCGTGCCCCCGGGCTCACACCGCATACGTCTCACGTTTGCCGACTACGCCGGCCACACAGTCACCGTGGATACGGCCGTTACTGCTCTCCCGGCACCCTCTGCATCGTCAACCACCACTACCACCCGACCCACTACCACTACCCGGCCGGCGCCCACCCGCACACCCCCCACCGGACATAGCAGCCCACCATCGGGACCGTACACCGGATCGGGCACCGGGGCCGGCACCGGCTCCACCACCGGAGGCAGTCCCGGGACCATCCTTGCCCCTGCGGCCGGTCGCTCCACTACGCCGGCAGTGGACCCGTCCACCAACCGTTCAACACCACCGCCTGCGGAGTCCACACCTGCCTCCCTGGGCAACACGGTCGACGGACCGGGGACCGTGGTGGGCACACGTATGGAAGCTTCAGGCGGTGCCTCCGAATCCATGTTCGGGGGCAACGGCGACCGCGAGGAGATCAACGGGGTAGTGGTTCCGGAGACCGAGGGATCGCGCAGTGCCGGATGGGGCTCGGGCCTCTTGGCAGGGGGCATCGTGGCGCTGATGCCCATCGGCGCCGCACTCTCGCGCGTCAGCCATCGCCGGCGCAGCTCACTCCTGTTCGACAGCTTCTCGACCGCCGCCCTCGACGCCACGCCGGATCCCACCTCTCCTCCCCACCCAGGGCGTGGCCCGGATGCGCCGTTGACCGACCACGACAGCCGGGGGTCTGGAGTCGATAGGGCGGCGTGGGCACGCCTCCAAGGACGGGTTCGATATCGCCTGGGCTCGCTACCCCTACCCGACAAAAGTGACCGTCTCTTCGCCATAGGAGGGAGCAGGGGAGGGGACCGGCAATGATCGCCGTGGGTTTGGCTCAAGGGCTCGAGCAGATCATCTATCAGGTCGTACGGGTCCTTCTGTACCCGGTCTTGATCACAACCATAGCCTGCTTGGTCTGGGTGCTGGTGGAGCTCGGCTGGCTGGGCTACGAGGTCTACCTGCGCCGGAGATATCGCTCTCTAGAACGTCTCGAGGCCCGGGCCCTCTGGGCCCGTCAGGCCTTTATCAACAACCGGCCGGCCGAAGCGTACTCGTACCTGGCGCAGAACAGGTATTCGCTCGTGGTGGTGAACTTCATATATGAGCTCATCCGCAACTACCAGACATCGCAGATACCGGAGAAGCCGCTCAAACTGCTCGAGGAGTACGAGTTCCGCACGCAACAGAGGCTGGAGAAGACCCGCATCCTGGTGAGGGTGGGCCCCATGCTGGGACTCATGGGCACCCTCATACCCCTCTCCCCCGCGCTGACCGCCCTGGCCGAGGGTGACACACAGATCCTCGCTGCCAACCTGCGCGTGGCGTTCTCCATCACCGTACTGGGGTTGCTGATAGGGGGTCTGGCCTATTTCGTGAGCGTACTCCGTGAACGCATGTATTCACAAGACATATCCGATTTGGAGTACATCCTGGAGCTTCTGGAAGGTGGCGGCACGAATCTACCTCGCGCCCCCATACGCTCTCTTGATTCCAACCAGGTAGGCCGGCTGGAACCGAAGCCCGAATCGCTCCCCGTCAGCACTGGGGTGCTCGAAAACCCGGAGAACGATACCGCCCAGAGCGAAGCGAAGTCCGCCCGTGGATCAACCACGGCCGCGACCGAGCCGGAGGTGGCTACTTGAACCGTTTCGCACAACGCTCCCGAACCGGCATTCGCGATGTCGGATCCCCGGCCGGCGACGGCCGCGCCAGCCCCCGTTTTATGGGCCGGCGTCGGCTGGACCGCACCGATCGCAGCGGGAGATCCACTCGATGGCGTAGTCAACTTGTTCGACGTAGCCATCGTGCTGGCCGTGGCTTTCCTCTTGGCGGCACTAAGCGGGATAGGGCTATCGGACCTACTGGCCGGCGAAGACATGACCCTGGTCAAGAATCCTGGGCAGGCAGACATGGAGTTGATCATCAGAGAGGGCGACACCCTACAGCGCCTGCAGCTTCAACCCGGTGAGCAGACATCGGGCGTAGGTGAACTCATCGGCCAATTCTACCGGCTCGATGATGGCAGCACCGTCTACGTGCCGGTTGGGACCGAGACCAGGGAGAACGGCCGGTCGCGAACTACAGAACCCTAGCGTTCAAGCCGTAGCGGATACCGGCCCACTGGCGGCACGGTAGCGGCGCCGCTACCGTGCCGCCGTCTCCCGGGGCCGAGGGGTGTACCCCCTCGGCCCCGGTACTTCGTAGATCAGGACCCCTCGCCACCCACGGCGGCTACCGGTTGATCGGTGCCAGCCAAAGCCGCCCGCGGCGCCCTCACCGTGACCGCCAGCGCGATGCCCACCGCAGCCAGCCCGGCGAAGATGTACATGGCGGTAGTGAACCCGCCCGTGCTGGTCCGCAGATAGTCGATGATGAAGGGCGCCACCACCCCCGATATGCCGTAGGCGGTGAACAGGAAACCGTAGTTGGCACCCAGGTACGCTGTGCCGTAGAAGTCGGCGGTGATACTGGGCATCACGGCCAGGAAACCGCCGAAACTGAACCCCACCAAACACATGCCCACGATCCACAGCCCGAATCCGGAGGCATAGGGCAGCACACCCACGAAGGCGATGATCATCACCACGAACATGAGCATCACCGTGCGCAGACGACCAATCCGGTCGCTGAGTGAGCCCCAAGCCAAGCGGCCCAAACCATTCAGGAGGGCCATGATGCCGAGCCCGCTGGCCGCCGCCACCTTGTCGAGGTGCGCCACCTCCACACCGATCGGCACCGCCTGACCGATGATCATGAGACCGGCCCCCGCCCCAAAGAAGTACACCACCCACAAGGTCCAGAATTGCCGGGTCCGGAACATCATGCGTGAGGTGTAATCCACATGAACACCCGGCTCAACGGGGGGAGGCGTCCAGTTGGGGCACACCCATCCCACCGGAGGAACGCGAAAGAGAGAGCCCACACCCGACACCAGAACCAGAAACACCGCAGCCAGGATGTAGAAAGTGGTGGCGATACCGACCGAACCGAGCAGCGCGTTGATCACGGGCCCGAACACCAGCGTGCCGGCTCCAAACCCGAAGACCGCCAAGCCGGTTATGGTCCCCCGCTTGTCCGGGAACCACTTCACGCAGGTGGCGATGGGCGTGACATAAGCGAAACCCACCCCCAGGCCGCCCAGCACCCCATAGGTGAAAACCATGGCCACAATGGTCTTGCCCACCAGCCCTGAGAGCAAAGCCCCCAGCGCCAGCATCACGCCCCCCACGATGACCACACGCCTGGGCCCCACCTTATCCTGCCAACGCCCTGCCACGATCATCCCAATGGCAAAGAACAGGAGGGAGAACATGTAGGGGTAGCCGGCCTCCTGCACGGACCAGTCGAACGTGTCCATCAGCGCAGGTCTGAACACCGACCAAGCGTACAGCACTCCAAGGCAGACCTGGACAACCAGGGCAGCCACCACCATGATCCACCGGCTCGGCGCTCTCTCCCCGTTCACGTGCTTCCACTCCTTTCGCATGAGCCCAACTACTCAGTGAGAGGTGAGAAAAGTTATACACCCCCATTTTAAGTGCACGACACTATCACACGGAGGTGCACTCGCACAACGTGACTCGAAGTGGCAACATCCTCTCGCCCGGTTCAACCCAGAGACCCACAGGAAGGGGTTGGAGATGTACCACAGGGATCAGGCGCCCGTTCTTTCCCCCGCCCAAGTGCTGAACAAGCTCATGGAAGGCAACCGCCGATTCGCAGCGGATGCTCCAAGATCAGCCGACGTCTCCGCCTCACGGCGCACGAGCCTCGTGCCCGCCCAGCATCCGCTCGCCGCCATACTCACCTGTTCCGACTCGCGAGTCGCACCGGAGATCCTCTTCGACCAAGGGCTCGGTGACCTCTTCGTGGTGCGCGTGGCGGGAAATGTTGCCGACAATATGGTGCTGGGTAGTCTCGAGTACGCGGTTGCGCACCTACAGGTGCCGCTGCTCATGGTGTTGGGACACGATCACTGCGGAGCCGTGACTGCCGCCTGCGCCCACGAGGGACAGACCAACGAAGGCGCCGTGTCGCACGTGCTGAACGCCATCCAGCCGGCAATCGCCCGTGCCGCATCCCACCTACAAGCACAGGGAGTGGAGGCACCCTCTGTAGACGCCGTCGTTCTTGAGAACGTCGTCCACACGATGGGCGTGGTGCAGAAGAACGCCCTCATCCACGAAGCCGCGGAGAGCGGCGCTCTCCTGGTGGTGGGGGCCGTGTACGGACTGCTCTCGGGCCTCGTTACCGTGGTGGAGCCGAGACCGACCGCCGACGCTTAGCCGGCGACCACGCGGCGCCGCCACGCGATTGCGTATGGCGCGCGTATTGCCTACACTGAAGTCGGCTTCGGCCCCGAGCAGGCGGCATCATCCATCGTGCGCCCCTTTTCTTGTCCAGGAGATACCGGCCGGCTCGCAAGTAGTGGAGACAACACGAAGAGGAGGTACTGCAGTTGGCGGCGCAACCGGGTGAATCAGTTATCACCATCAAGGACACGACGGCGAATCCAGCGCCGTTGGGACTGCTTGGTTTCGGTATGACCACGGTCCTGTTGAACATCCACAATGCGGGCATCTATGAGTTGGGCACGATGATCTTGGCCCTGGGCATCTTCTACGGCGGCATGGCCCAAATCATCGCCGGAATCATGGAATGGAAAAAGAACAACACTTTCGGCACCACAGCCTTCTCCTCGTACGGTCTCTTCTGGCTCACGCTGGTGGGTCTCTTGCTGTTCAAGAAGTGGGGATGGTGGGAAGGCACTTCCGACAACGCGCTGGCCTGGTACTTCCTGGCCTGGGGCTTCTTCACTTTCTGCATGTTCATCGGCACGCTCAAACTCAACCGTGCGCTGCAGACTGTTTTCTTGACACTGACTGTGCTCTTCCTCTTGCTGGCCATCCGTGACTGGACCGGCAGTGAGGTGGTGGGGAAGATCGCCGGTTGGGAGGGTATCGTGTGCGGTCTCTCGGCCATCTACGCTGCCGTGGCGCAGATCTGGAATGAAGTCTACGGTCGAGTGGTACTGCCTCTGGGTCCCGTCAAGAAGTAACTCACCGTCGCACACGCGCCCCGGCCCTGACCTGCCGGCGGCCGAGCACGCTGTGGGGGCCGGGCCCGCGAGGGCCCGGCCCCCTCTCCATACCCCTGTTCTGGATTGAGGGACCCACCTTCCACCATCTCCGCCTTGACCGATCGCTCCTGCCCGGTGGCAACGTGGTAAGCTATCGAACGATGTTTCGCCCACACGACACACCTCGCGGCGGTGGGCTTTCGCCTCTTCCCTACGCATAGCACTTCGAGAAACGCGCACGGGCGCCGCCGCGCGATGGGAGGCACTGAGACATGGCGACTCTGGGGATCGACATCGGGTGCATCAGCGTCAAGATGGCGTTGGTGGGACTCCCGGACGAGGCGGCCCTGTTTGACACACTGGCACGGGGTGGGAATGGCGTACACGAGGGACTCTTCCTCGACCCGGCGGCCGCCGGGGGAGTCAGCCCAGCTTCCGGCACCCCTCCTTTGCTTGTCACTCGCTACCGACGCATCAAGGGCAACCCGGCTCAAGCCGCACTGGAACTGCTGACTCAAATCGGTGAGTCGCTGCCCGCCGGCACCATCACCGGAGTGCGCATGACGGGCACCGGCTCCCGCATTCTGGCCGACCGTCTGGGGATCGCCTTCGAAAACGAGTTCAAAGCCATCGCCCGCGCTGTGACCACACTCCACCCCGATGTGCGTTACGTGTTCGAGATGGGCGGGGAGACATCCAAGTTCATCGAACTAGATGAGTCATCAGAGCCGGGATATGTGGGCATCGCCGATTATCAGACCAATGGGGATTGTGCGGCCGGCACCGGTTCCTTCATGGACCAGCAGGCCAACCGTCTGCTCTACGACATCGAAGACGTGGGCGAGATCGTGCTGGCGGCGGGCAAGGCTGCAACCGTGGCCGGCCGGTGCTCCGTGTTCGCCAAATCGGACATGATCCACGCCCAACAGAAGGGCTACCAGCCCCCAGAAGTGCTCAAAGGCCTATGCGACGCGGTGGTGCGCAACTTCCGCGGGGCCATCGCCAGGGGCAAGAAGATCGACGGCACTGTGGCCTTCATCGGAGGAGTGGCCGCCAACGAGGGCGCCACCGAAGCCATGCGTGCGACCTTCAGCCTAAGCGAAGACCAGATGTTCGTCCCCACTTATTATGCATGGATGGGAGCCATCGGCGCCGCCATGCTGGAAGCCGACAAAGCCGCCACGGATGCGGCGGAGTCGGAGACGTCGACCGCAGCGCCTTTCCACCTTGATCTTGCCCCGTTGCAGGACCTGCGCATTACGGGAGTCCCCACCAGCCCCGCGTTGAGCATGGAGCGGGTGATACTGCTCCGCGACCGCGTGCGTACCACCGAACAACCGACCGTCGGCACCCTCGGCGCGGCCGCCGCCGGTGCAGCCACGGTCAACGCTGCCGCCGCCGACGACGCGGCCGCCGAGACCCCATCAGAGACTCCCATCGACGCCTACTTGGGCGTGGACGTGGGGTCCGTCTCCACAAACTTGGTGGTCCTGGACAGCCAGGGGAATGTCCTCAAAGAGATCTACACCAAGACCGACGGACGGCCCGTGGAGGTGGTCAACCGCGGCCTACAGGAGATATGGGAAGAGATGGGACCCCGCCTGAACATCCGCGGCGTGGGTACCACCGGATCGGGGCGTGAGTTGATCGGTGAACTCATCGGCGCCGACATCGTCACCGACGAGATCACGGCCCACAAGACAGGCTCCACCTTCATTGGGGACACTCTGCTCGACGGCCGCCGTCCCGACACCATCTTCGAGATCGGCGGACAGGACTCCAAATTCATCAGCCTCGAGGACGGCATAGTGGTGGACTTCGCCATGAACCAGGCGTGTGCCGCCGGCACCGGGTCGTTCCTGGAGGAGCAGGCGGAGAAGCTCGGCATCAACATCATCGGCGAGTTCGCGGAGCTGGCGCTCTCTTCGCCCGCCCCTATACGCCTGGGTGAGCGTTGCACCGTCTTCATGGAGCGCGACGTCAACTCCTACCTACAGCGGGGAGCCGAAAAACGCGACCTAGTGGCCGGCTTGGCCTACTCCATTGTGCACAACTACCTCAACCGCCTGGTGGCGGGGCGCAAGATCGGTGACACCATCTACTTCCAAGGCGGCACCGCCTACAACGACTCTGTAGCCGCCGCCTTCACCGAAGTGCTGCGCAAGGAGATCATCGTGCCGCCGCACAACGGAGTACTGGGCGCGGTGGGCATAGCCCTACTAGCCCGCGAAAAGGCCGAAACCACCGGCACGCCCACGCGCTTCCGGGGCTGGGACTTGGATCAAGTGGAGTACACGGTCAAGGAATTTACCTGCAAGGGGTGCACCAACGAGTGCGACATCCGGCAGTTCACCATCGGCGGCGAGAAAACCTACTGGGGCGACAAGTGCTCCGATCGCTACCGCAAACGGGCCAAGGTGGAGAAGCAACCCGTGATACCGGACCTGCCCGCCCTTCGCGAGCGGCTGCTCTTCGCCTACGTCACCACAGACGAAGCGGTTGACACCACGGGCCCCGTACGCAGCGGCTCGGGCTCCACCCGGGGCACAGTAGGCATACCACGCAGCATGTACTCCTTCGATCGCCTGCCCTTCTGGGCCACACTGTTCAAAGACCTCGGCTTCGACCTGCTGGTTAGCGGCCAGACGGATCGTCTCATCAAGGAAGCCGGCATTGAGTCGTCCGTGGCCGAGCCCTGCTTCCCCATCCGGGCGGCGCACGGTCACGTGGCCTGGTTGCTGGAGCAGGGGGTGGATCACCTGTTCCTGCCCAATATGTTGAACGAGGAGACCGATACCCCTGAGGTGGAGTCGCACGCATGCGCGTGGGGCCAGACCCTTCCGTTCGTGGTGATGGCGGCGCCCGCGTTCGAATCTCACGCCCATCGCTTCCTCTACCCCACCGTGCACTTCCGCCGCGGGCCGGACTATGTGCGGCGCACTTTGGCCGATTATCTGAGGCCGCTCGGACTGCGTCGCGCCGAGGTGGAGCGGGCGGTGGATCGTGCCTACGAGGCTCAAGCCGAGTTTCGCGCCGCCCTGGTACGTGCAGGTGCCGACGCGCTGGCCCTATTGGCGGAGCACGATGAACTCGGCGTGGTGCTGATCGGCCGCCCCTACAACATGTACGACCCGGGCCTCAACATGGATCTCCCGGCCAAGCTGCGCCGGCTCTACGGAGTGAATGTGATCCCCATGGACTTCCTACCGCTGTGGGAGGAGGACACCCGCGACATCACTCCCAACATGTTCTGGAACTACGGTCGCAAGATCCTGCAGGCGGCCCGGGTGGCCGGCCGTCATCCCCGCCTGCACCTCATCTACATCACCAACTTCAAGTGCGGGCCGGATTCGTATATCAAGCAGTTCATGCGCAAGGCCGCCCGTGACCCCTTCCTGGTGCTCCAGTTCGATGAGCACAGTAACGACGCCGGCGCCATGACCCGGGTGGAGGCCTACCTGGACAGCAAGGGCTTCTTGCGTTGGTGGTCGCGGGAAGGAGCGGGCAGAACGTCCGCCCACGACGATACTTGCCGGCTCGCCGCCGAGGGGAGGTCACGATGAACCGGTCGAGCGCAGAAGCCACCGGGGGCAACGGCCACGGGAAAGACGAGGAAGCGCGGGAAGCTTTGACCACGATCAATGCGTTGAGCGGAAGGTACCGCAACCCACCTCTGCCCACGGAGCCGACGAATCCGCGTTCGTCAACGATGACCTCGACCTGACCGGTCGCACCATGTACATCCCCCACATGCCGTATGGGGGCTCCAGGCTGTTTGCGGCGGCTTTCCGCTCCATCGGTATAGACGGCCGGGTGGTGCCGCACGCCGACGCCCTCACCCTCGAGATTGGCGGCAAGTACACCTCGGGTGAAGAGTGCTATCCACAGAAGATCGTAACCGGTGACTTCATGAAGCTGCTGGAAGTCGACAAACTCGACCCCAACAAAGTCGCCTTCCTGCTCCCCACCGCAAACGGTCCATGCCGCTTCGGTCAGTACGCGGGCCTGCAACGCCAGTTACTCGACGAGCAGGGCTATCACGACATCCCCCTGGTGTCTCTGTCATCGGTCGATGGCTACAAGGGCATCGGCCGGCACGCGCCCGAGCTGATCCGCACCGCCTGGCGGGCGCTCGTAGTCAGCGACATACTCATGAAGTGCCTACTGATGACCCGCCCCTATGAGGTGCACGCGGGTGACACCGATCGAGTCTACCTCGATGCGATCGCGGCATGCGAAGCCGAGTTTGAGATACCCGGTCTCAGTCACAAAGAACGTCTGGCCCGGTTGGTGCAGGTGCTGCCGCGTCTCAGAGATCGATTCCGCGCCGTCTCGGTCAGAAACGAGGATCGTCCGCTCATCGGCGTGGTGGGTGAGATTTTCACCCGCCTGAACAGCTTCGCCAATCAGGAGATCATCCGCCATCTGGAGGCGGCGGGAGCCGAGTGCTGGCTGGCCGGGGTGGCCGAATGGATCTGGTACACCAACGAGGAGCAGTTCCGGCGCCTGCGTGAGGAGCGTCGCCGTGCCAGCAAGAACTGGCTCAGGGCCTTCCTCACCAAGCAGGTCATGGAGAGAGACGAAAAGATTCTATACGAACCCTTCAGCGAGGACTTTCGTGGCTACGACGAACCGCATGTCCCGCACCTCCTGAAGTTGTCGCACCCGTACCTGCCGGCCGCGGGGTGCGGCGGGGAGATGGTGCTATCCACCGGTGGCAGCATCTACTTCTACGAAATCGGTGCAGACGGCATCGCCGACATCAGTCCTTTCAGCTGCATGAACGCCATCATCACCGAGGCCGTGTATCCCAAGGTGAGCCGGGAGCACGATGGCTTCCCCATGCGCATGTTCTACTTTGACGGCACGCAGAGCGACCTGGACCGCGACGTAGGCATCTTCTTGGAGTTGGCTCGTACCTACAAACGGCGCAAGAAGCGGCCCCGGCGCGCGGTGGGTCGCAGGCCCGTGCCGGAAACATCGCCGGTGCGCCGCTAGATACACAGCCACTCCAGCCATCTACAGGGAGAGCCTGTTTGTTCAGTCGCCTAGGAAGCTGGTGCGGCCGGTATAGATGGGCTGTGGTCGCCGCCTGGGTGGTCACTGCCATCCTCCTGAGCGTACTCGCCCCCGACATCAACAAGGTGGCGGTCAACGATCAGCGGGCTTTCCTACCCACTGGGGTCCCCAGCCTACAAGCCGCACAGCTTCTCAGGGCCCACTTCCCCGAGCGCATGTCGAGCAACAGCGCCGTGGGGGTCGTGGACGCGGGGCCGGGACACAAGGTCACCACAGGCCCCGCTTGGGAATATGTGGAGCAGCTCACCACACGCTTCCAGGCCCTGGTCGGCGAAGGGACACTCAGCCGGGTGGTATCACCCGCTGCCGCCGACGAACAGACCGCCAAGGCGCTCATCAGTCCGGATGGTCAAGTGGCCATCGTGATCGTCTCTTTCGCTGAGGCGGTGGCCGGAGATGAGGGCAACGCGCGAGTGGCTCATGCAGAGGCCCAGTTGAACCCCGCTCCCACCGGGGTGAGCGCGTACCTCACAGGAGATGCAGCAGTTTTGGCCGCCTACGATCACGCCGCCCGCAGCAGCGTTGACTCCACAACGTGGCTCACCATTCTCCTAGTGGTGGTCATACTGTTGATCGTCTACCGATCGCCCGTGAGCCCTTTGATACCACTCTTCACCATCGGCCTGGCCTATCTGATCTCCCGGGGGGTCATCGCCCTACTGGGCGCGCACTGGTGGACCATATCCGGCTACACCAACGTGTTCATCATCGTGGTGCTCTTCGGCGCGGGGACCGACTACTGCCTCTTCCTGATCAGCCGTTTCCGCGAGGAGATGGCCGTGGATCACTCCACGCTCCCGGCAGTGGCCCGCACGGTCGGCGCCGTGGGCGAGACCATCACCTCCAGTGCCGCCACGGTGATAGTGGGGCTATCCACCATGGCCTTCGCCGAACTCGGCCTCTACAACGCCTCCGGACCCAGCGTGGCCATTGCCGTTCTCATCGCCTTGGTGGCGGGGCTGACGCTCACACCCGCATTGCTTGCCATCTTGGGTGATAAGGCGTTCTGGCCGCGCAGGGCGCGCCGCTTCACCGAAGGCGGGTTCTGGTCTTGGTGGTCAAACTGGGTCACACGCCACCCCGTGTGGGTGCTCGCAGTGGTAGTGGCGCTCCTGGCCCCTCTCGCCGTATACGGACAAGGTCTGAAGCGGGACTTCGACTTGGTGGCCGACCTCTCCAGTGACACCCCGGCAGTGCGCGGTTTCAACACCCTGGCCACCCACCTGGATGCCGGGGCCACATCACCCCTCACCGCCCTCCTCCGCGACCCTGCCGGTTTCGACACGCCGGCCGGTCTGGCGCGCTTGGCACAGATGGAAGCAAAGATCGCAACTGCGGCCAACGTGGGGCAGGTGACGGGTTTCACCTCCCTCCTCGCCGAAAGCGGCACGCTGCGCGTCCATGACCAACTGAGCGGCCTGGTAGGCCTCGTGCGGCGGGGGGAAGAGCAACTGCGCTCCACCGGCGGCGGCGCCTCCATCTCGGAGCAGGCCTTGCAGGAAGCCGCCGACGGGCTCGTGGAATTGGGTATGTACCTGCGCCAACTGGCCGTAGAGTATCCGGAGATCATCCGCAATCCCGGCTTCATCGAGTCCGTGGAGGCACTCACCACCCTCGCCACAGTGGCGGGGATGGACGCCCCGATGTTCGGGGTCGGGGGCGCGTTGGGGCAAGATGATGCGACAACCGACGCCCCCTCGATGAGCGCCGGCGTAACCGTGGGTGGCCCGGTAGATCCGAGTGCCGTGGTGCCGCAACTGGCCCGTTTGACCCACGGTCTGGAGACGCTGGGTCACAACTTCGCGTCACATCCCGACTCCCTCATGTTGCCCCACATCTACCTGGAGCAGAACGAAGGCCTCCGAGCTCTGACGCAGGCCTACCTCTCGCCCGACAAGACGGTTGCCCGTATCAGCGTGATTCTCACCGTTGGGCCCTACACCGACGCAGCCATGGACACCGTACGCCAACTGCGCAACGTGGTGGAGCAGGGATCTTCCCCCGGGCTTCTGGACGGCACTTCCGCCATCATGACCGACCTGCGCGAGGCCTCCGGTCGGGACATGACCCGCGCCCTGGTTTCGGTACTGCTGGGCATCATGCTGGTGCTGGTGTGGCTACTGCGTTCACTGGTGGCCCCTGTCTACCTGCTGGCCACCATCCTGCTGTCGTACTTGTCCACACTGGGTATTGTGCGCTTGGTGTTCAGCGATCTGCTGCGGGCCCCGGGAATCACCTGGTGGGTGCCCATGTTCATGTTCGTCATGTTGGTGGCGCTCGGCATGGACTACAACATCTTCCTCATGGGCCGGGTCAAAGAGGAAGTAGCTGCACTCGGTAACCTGTCAGGCATCCCACGAGCCGTGACGCGTACCGGAGCCATCATCACTTCTGCGGGGATCATCGTGGCCGGCACTTTCTCCGCCATGATGAGCGCCGACATCTTGGGACTCGTGCAGATCGGCTTCGCCGTCACTGTGGGCATCCTGCTCGATACCTTCGTAGTGAGGACCGCTCTGGTACCGGCCATCGCCGTGTTACTGGGCCGCTGGAGCTGGTGGCCACGACTCCGTGCGCTAAAGGGGTGAGGGGCGACCCAACCCGGATGATATTATTGGTTACTGGCAGATGAATCCACCGTATCGAGACAAACCGGCAGACTCAGTCTCCTCACCGGTTACCGGCCCATCTCAGGAACCCACAATGCCAGTGCCCCCCTTCTCTGACAGCCAGGTGGCTTGATGTCCACAGAAACCGTGTTGCTCATCGCCGTGGTGACCATGGCCCTGCTGTTCGATGTCATGAATGGCTTCCACGACGGCTGCAACGCGGTCTCCACCGTCATCTACACAGGGGCGCTCAAACCTCGCACCGCCATCATGATGTCGGCCGCGTTCACCTTCCTCGGCCCATTGGTCATGGGCATCGCCGTAGCCAAGACCATTGGGGGCGTCATCGACGCCTCGGACGCCTCGGCCCACCTGGTCATAGCGGCCTTGTTCGGAGCGCTCCTGTGGGATCTGCTCACCTGGATCTGGGCGCTTCCGGTCAGCTCCTCACACGCTTTGGTCGGAGGCCTGCTGGGAGCCGGTCTGGCCGCTATGGGTTCCTCGGGTATCATCTGGGACCGGGTCATCCTCATCTTGGTGTCCCTGGTGGTCTCACCCTTCCTGGGTCTCCTCACCGGCTACTTCTTCATGTTCGTGACCCAACGTATCGTGAGACTGGTCAAATGGGATCTCGACAAGGCCGACAAGTTCTACAAACGTATGCAGATTCTATCGGCGGCCTGGGTGTCGTTCAGCCACGGATCAAACGACGCCACCAAGGTAATGGGAATGATCGTACTGTTCCTGGCCTCGAGCCACCAGCTCACGGTAGACGGTTACATAGACAAGTTCGGCTTCCCCCTCTGGGTCATCTTGTCGGCGGCGGCAGCCATGGCGCTCGGAACCTATCTCGACTATAGATCGATGCGCATCATTCGCACCGTGGGTGAGCGCCTCTGCAATCTTCACCCCGTAAACGGGTTCAGCGCCGAGGTAGGAGGGGCCGTAATCATCCAGCTCGCGTCGTTCCTCGGTCTGCCGGTTTCGACCACGCACATCGTCACTTCGTCGGTCACAGGTACGGGGCTACGTGCCGGCCTGACTGGAGTGAGTTGGAAAGTCTTCCGTGCTATCATCCTAGCTTGGGTGATTACGCTGCCCTTCTGCGCGGGGGTGGCGGCGGCAATGTACTACCTGCTCAACATCTGGCTGTAGGGAGGGGTAAACGGTGGCCGAGCGGTCGTCGAGGTGGAGACGCATCAGACAGGCCCTGGGGGGCGAGAGTCAGCTCGGTTCCGCCATCGCCCACCTGTCGCGCGAGCGTGAGACGCAGGTGCTCCAGCAACTCGATGAGTTCTCCAAGCAGGTGGTGGTAGTAGTGGAGAATCTCCACGAGATGGTGCGCCGTTTCGCCGCGGGCGCCACCACGGAGTTGCACGCCGCCGCTATGGAGATCGACCGGCTCGAGAGCAAGGCCGACGTCCTGAAAGCCGAGATGCTCGATCGGCTCTCCATGGGTGGCTTGTTTTTCATGGCCACGGCGGACGTGTCACGCTTGGTCACCTCCATGGACAAGATCGCCAACTTGGCGGTGGGCGCCGCCGACCGCATCGCCATGCGGCCATTGGATCTGCCCCAGCCGTTCAAGGACAACATCGTGGAACTGGCCCGGATCGACACACAGGCAGCGGCCCGCCTCTGCGACGCGGTACTCGCCCTCAGTCGGGACCTGCGCGACGCCTTCGCCCTCTCCAAGCAGGTCGCCAAACTCGAGAGCGAAGCCGACGCCGTCTTCAAGGAATCCTACCTGATGCTCCTCGATATGGACATCGACTACAAGACGTTCTTGCAGGCCAACGCCATCATCGACCGCTTGGAATCCATTGCCGATACCTGCCACCAGAACGCGGAGCTTCTGCGTCACTTGATACTCGAATACATCGGATGAAACCAATGCCGGCCCCAGAATGCTTTGAGGCCCGGCCCCCAGCTGGGGGCCGGGCCTCAATCATTGGCCGGTGTGTCTCGGCGCTAAACCGACTCGACCGCGGTGACTTCAGGCACAACCTGCTTGAGCACCTTCTCCACGCCGTTCTTGAGCGTTATCTGCGACATAGGGCACCCGACACAGGCGCCCACCAGTTTCACACTGACTACACCCGTAGCTTCATCGACGCCGACGAGTTCGATGTCGCCGCCATCGTTCTGGAGCGCCGGACGGATCATGTCCAGAGCCTGCTCCACTTGCTCTTTCATTCTGTCTTCCTCCTCGGGCGCCCGGTAGAGCGCCGCCACGGCGGTATTCACATTGCAACGCTATTGTCCACAGCGCGGCGGCCGGTCCCACCGGGACCGGCCGCCGCCACTTCCCAAATCCACCCGGATCGCGTCTGGATCCACGGCGCGCGCGTGTCGGCCGCGCGCGGACCAGATGCTACTTCTCCCGCCGCAGGATAATGGCCGTACCCTGCCCGCCACCGATGCACATGGTGGCGAGTCCGAGATCTTTCTCCTCCTGCAACATCTGGTACAGCAGGGTAGTCACGATGCGTGCGCCCGACGCCCCGATGGGGTGACCAAGAGCGATAGCCCCGCCACGGAGGTTGATCTTCTCCAACTCGAAGCCGGGCAGCTCGTTGGCCACGGCCCCACACTGGGACGCGAAGGCCTCGTTGGCCTCGATCACGTCCATGTCCTCGATCTTCATACCGGTCTTCTCGAGAACCTTCTTGGTGGCGTAGTACGGGCCCATACCCATGATGGCCGGGTCCAGGCCGGCTGCTGCGTGCGCCACCACCGTAGCCAAGATTTTCTTGCCGTTCTTCTCGGCCCACTCGCGCGAGGCCAGCACCAGGCAGGCACCGGCGTCGTTGATGCCCGACGCGTTGCCGGCCGTGACGGTGCCGTCTTTCTTGAAAGCGCCGGGGAGTTTGGCCATGGCTTCGAGCGTGCTGTCGGGACGGGGATGCTCATCGGTGTCGAAGACCGTCACACCCTTCTTGGTCTTGATTTCAACGGGGACGATCTCCTCTTTGAAGAGCCCGGCGTCAATTGCTTTCTTCGCCAGCTGTTGGCTGCGGTAGCCGATTCTGTCTTGCTCTTCGCGCCCCACATTGAAGCGCTCGGCCACGTTCTCGGCCGTGATGCCCATGTGGTAGTCACCGAACGCGCACCAGATACCGTCCTTAATCATCTCGTCGACCAGGACGCCGTCTCCCATGCGGTAGCCGCCGCGGGCCTTCGGCACCAAATAGGGCGCCGCGCTCATGTTCTCCATGCCGCCGGCCACGATCACGTCCGCATCCCCACAGCGAATGATCTGATCGGCGAGCATGACGGAACGCATACTAGAGGCGCATACCTTGTTGACGGTGATGGCCGGGATCTCTTGCGGCAGGCCCGCGTGAATGGCGGCTTGGCGGGCCGGGTTCTGCCCCAAACCGGCGGTCAGGACATTGCCCATGATGACTTCTTCGATATCCGTATCCGCGACTCCCGCCCGCTTAATGGCTTCACGGATGACGAGCGCGCCCAACTGCACGGCCGGCACATTGGTGAGAGTGCCAAGGTAGCGTCCCACCGAGTACGGCAGCGCTCAAGATGACGGTTTCGCGGGCCATGTGCTTCCTCTCCTTATGATTCGGTCAACGACAAAGCGGGGCCCTGAGGCCCCCAAATGGTGTCTGGCTTGTACGGGGTCACGCCGCCCCAACGGCACAGTCCCGAAATCCGATGCCAACGACGTCTCATCCTATCATGCGAGACGCCTTCAGCGGCAGAGATACATGCAGAAGGGCAGATACACCGTACCGGTATGAGCCACGCCCGAGACACGGGGCGCCGGGACCCGCGTCCGGCGCCCCGTGTCTCGACGTCAGCTGCTACGTTCGCGGTCTACTGACCACAATCCCCCGACGCGTCAGCATACTGAGCGTCTCCGGGACCAGTGGCCAGAAGAGTTGCTCGCGCTCCTTGCCCGATTGGCCCGCCCGCGCCACGAAGACGACGGTGAGGCGAATCTCGCCCTCGACCTCGTCGGCCATGATCTGATAGCCCTGCTTCAGCCAGTAGTCCAACTGCGCGTCGAACTCCCGTAGCCGGAACGGATCCATAGGTATCCTCCTTGGCTCGTGGGCAACCGGCTTCCGTCACTAAACACCATACCCGCCCATGCACGATTCGAACCAGAAGTCCACGGGCCTACTGCCCCTTCAGTCCAAGCCCGCCGCCTGCCTCCTTCCCTTCCAGCTCACGCCGCGGTCTTCGCCCCTTCCTGTCTACGCCATCCACAACTGTAGAGGAAGTAACCGGCCGAGGCCGGTCCCAAGTGAGAAAATCGCTCGGCCAACGCCTCGGCCGCCCCTTCGAAATCCTCAGCACTGCCGATGAAATCCAGGTACTTGCGGAAACTGCCGTGCTCTTCCACGATATCGATAAACACTGGAGCGTTGGCCACCACAGCTTCGATCTTGCGTCGGTTGCGAATCACCGACGCGTCAGCCAGAAGTGCCGTGACATCATCTTCCCCCATCTGCGCCACGGCAACGGGATCGAAGCCCCGGAAGCCGGCCACCAGACCCGGCCACCGCGCTTCCACCACCTTGGGTCCCAACCCGGCCGAGAAGATGGCCCGGGACAACAGGCCAAAGTACGACTCGTCCGTACGCGGGTAGTCACCTGCCCGCTGCATCCACGGCTGCCTATCGAACATGAACGCCCTCCCTCCTTTGAGCCCATCCGCCCGCATCTGGGCGCAGGACTCAGCCTAGGGCAGATGAGGGGGCCTGTCTGTACAACCGTGGTTGTATCTTGGTGCTCGCTCCCGGCCGATGCTCCCGGCGGGCGCAGGGAGCGGCGAACCCGTTGCCTCCATACCCGCCTGCCGCACGCCCAGGCCTGCAGACCACCCGCCTAGCTTCGCGGTACGCTCCCCCATCCAAGGGCCGTCTTGAGTAGCCTCCAAGGATGAAACTTGACCCGTCCCCGCCCGGCCCGCCACTCCAGTTCGCTCTTGTCGCACACGGTGGATATGCTGGCACCGTCGGCTTCGGCCTTGAGCGCCAAGAGGCGTCTACGGCGCTCCTCCCCATCGGACGCGGTGGCGACGATGTCATCCACCTTCTTCATAACCTCCACCGCGCGCAGGATACGCGCCTCCGTGCGCGCGGCCTCCACTTCCGGTATCACTCCCCACTTGAGCTTAATCCGGTTCAAGTCCAACGCCGCCCGGTAGGTGACGTCCACCAACTCGTCGCGGGTCATCCAGTCGGTCTCGTAGTTCAACGTGTACTTCCAACTCGGTTGCAGCAGTGCCTGTCGATGGTCTTCCAATGTACGGCAGCTGAGCCGGTAACCGAAGTCTTCGGGCTGCATGAAACCCCGGCTCCCCGGGTCTAGGAAAGGAGCCAGAGGCGAGATGAACAGACGCAACCGCGGATCACCCTGAAAGCGGCCGTAGAGGTAGTCACAGTACTCGATGGTTGCCTCCACCGATGCCGGGGTCTGCCCTGGGAGACCAATGATGTAGTAGAGGTCGAAGCGCTCGGCGTGGTAGCGCAGGGCGGCCTCCACGCTGTCTTCCAACTCCTCGTTGGAGTACCCCTTGCCCACCCGCTCGCGGATGGCGAAGTCGTGCGTCTCCATGGACATTTCATAGCTGTGATGGGGCAGAGCCCGAGCCACTTTCTGCGAGAAGTCGGCGGGAGGTGGGAAGAAGAACTCCAATATGACGGTATTGGCAATCGGATCCCGCTCCAGCAGCGACAGCACCTCTTCCGCGTACCTCTCCCCGGGCTGGTACACATCGCCGATGAGGAAGATGGGCCCCCGACTGATACGGGCGATGCTGCGCATGTCCTTCACCAGCGCCTGCGGGCTGCGATAGGCGTTGAACTCACGCTGCATGGTGCCCTTGAACGCGAAATGTGAGCCGCCACAGAACACGCACTCGCAGTTGCATCCGCGTACCACCATGACCGGCATGATGGGGTAACCCATCCAGTCGAGGAACGGGGTGACACTGGCCAAATCGCGGTACTTGACCACCGAGCGTGTCATCTCCTCGTAGCCGTGCTCGAACTCGTCGATGGCCAGCGGCACGTAGGTCAAGAAGTTGACCCGAACCTCGCCCGCCGCGTCTTTCCAAGTCAGGTTCGGCACCTGCTTCAACAGTCGGTCACGGTCGGCCGGCCGGGAGACGTCCGCCGAAGTGTTCTCACCAACGGCATCGGCTCCCGGGCCACCACCGTCGCTCGCCTCCAACGCCTCCACCAGCGCCAACAGCGGCTTCTCCCCTGAATCGCCCCTGATCACAAAGTCCACCTCGGGATAGAGGATGAGTTCCTCGTGGAAAAAAGTGGATGAGAAGCCCCCGAAGACGATGGGTATGGAAGGATGGAGTTTCTTGACGATCTTGGCGATCTCGATGGAACCGTGGCAATGGGGCAGCCAGTGCAGGTCGATACCGAAGAGCTTGGGGCGGAGTCGCGCCAGAAAGGCTTCCACGTCGAACTTGGGATCCTGCAGCATGCGCACGGCCAGGTTGATTATGCGTACGTTCTTGCCTCGGCTCGTGAGATAGGCGGCCATGGTGGAGAAGCCAATGGGGTACATCTCAAAACCGGCGTGGAGGGAATGAGGTCGCTGACCGGCCCGTAGACGATGGCCTCCTTGCGGAAGTCGTAAACGCTGGGGGCGTGAAGAAGGATGACATCGGGCGCAGTGGCCCGCAGTATGCTCACGAAGCGGTCTCCTCAGGGGGAGCCACCGGTTTGGGGGCATTTCCGCCGAGGGCTCTACCGCAGGCTCCTCGGGGACGGCCTTGCCGCTCCTCCCTCTTCCCCCGCGAGAGCCACGTCGCCGGCGCTGAGTCGGTCGCTCGTCACCCTCGGCTGCCCCGGCTGCGATGCAGCCGGTTCTTCGCTCGCCAACCCCAAGGGCGGATCCACCGGTACCGCAGACCCGTCCACCTTCTCTGCCGTCTCTTCGGCCGCTTTGGAATCAGCCACAGACGATACGGCCTGCTTCTTCCCACGCTTCGTGACGCCGAGAACTTGGGCAGATGCGGACTTGGGACCCGCAGGTGCGGCTTCAGAACCCGCGGGTGCGGCCGCCGACTGCTTGGCCGTGTTCCGGCCCGCCGCTTCCTTGACCCGCGCCTGCACCGCCGCGCTCGACAGTTCACGCAACGCATCCGCCGCAATCCAGCGCGCAGATGGTGAACCTTGCGCCTTGATGCGTTTGGCGGAGGCCAAAGCCGCTTGGTTCAGCGCCTTGTTGCGCTTCCCGATCTGGCGGACAGCCCAGTTCACCGACTTCTTCACGTAGTTGCGATCGTCTCCCGCTTCGCGCTCAGCCAGTTGTAGGAACTCCAGAAACGGCTTGTCGGGAGCCGATTTGTCATTGACGGCCAGATCGGCCATGAGGGCAAACGATGCCCTCTTGACGAACTGCCCGCCGTGCCCCGCCCACTCCTTGGCTTTTTCATACGCCAAGGGAGAGCGTCCGAACAGGTACTTCGAGACCTGATCACACACGTCCCACGAGTCAAAGGCTTGGGCCCACCGGTCCATCTGCTCTTCGGTCAACTGCGTGATCATCCACCATTGCGGCCAGGATTCGCGCCTCGCACGCCGGTGGCCCATAAATCCAGAGCCAGCGCATGATCAACGCCGATGCGTCGCGCCAGTTTTGCAGTTTGGGAATCTGCACGCCGAGCGTCCCCCGAGGGTTGATACCCACGCGGTGCATACCCGCTACTGCCTTCTTGTCGGCCTGTTCGCGCAGTTCGGCGATGACTTCATCCAGCGTCACGGCGTCCCTCTTTCCCACGAACAATGGGGTACTCCCGCATAGGCTACCAGAATCGGCCGCTGCTAAGGCACGCTCCGATACACGGACCCCACGAGGCAACGACAAACACAGCGATAAGAACTCTGCCACCACCATGGCGCCTGACCCCACGGCGGTGCCGGATGGATGTCACAAGACGCCCGTGTGGAGCTCACGATGGCGCCCCCGGCGACACAGTATAATGCCGCGACTCAACGCCACATAGCCAAGGAGCACAGGTGGAAGCACGCATCATCGGGCTGAAGGGCGCGGGCAAGCGCACGCTCTTAGCGGCGCTGTCGGATTTGCCGTGCAGACAGGAGGGCCGATGGGGCCATCGCCACCGTCCGGGTGGGCGATGCCCGCGTGCGCCGCCTCTCTGAGCATCTTCAGGCCCAAGAAGACCACCTTCGCCGAGTTCAAGGTCCGCGTGGCCACCTGGTCGGTGGCCACCACCCGCGCATGAGATGGAACGCTATCTCCATCACCCTGGCCGGCGCTCAGGTGTTTCTCCACGTGCTGCGCGGTTTCGGACAACCCGGTGCTGGGGGAGTGACTCCCAACCCCGGCCGCGATCTGGCCGCCTTGGACCAAGAGTTCCTGATGGGCGACCTCATCGCGATTGAGCGGGCCTTTGAGCGGGCAAAGAAGGTCAAACTCAGCGACGTAGGCCGCCGTGCCCTGGCGCGCGCCCAAGAGGCGCTCGAGGCCGAGGTCCCGATCCGGCTGGTGGACTTCCCCGACGACGAATCTCGGCCTTTCCATCACCCCTACAACTTGCTAACCCAAGTTCCACAAGTCTTGCTGCTCAACCTGGAGTCGGGGAGTCTCGGCCCAGGGCCGTCGGCGCCGCCGAGTTCCTCGGCGGCGCTACTTGGCCGCCGCCTGCTTCTGGCCTTCCCCTTCTCCGATGCCGCCGAGGTGGCTGCCCTGTCACCCGAGGAGCAGGGGAGAATCTTGCAGCCGCCCCGGCCTGCCGGGGGCCGGCCACCGATCTGGTTACGAAGGCCTGTTTCGACCAACTCGGCCCTTACCGGCTTCCTCACCACCGGAGAAGACGAGGTGCGCGCCCGGCCCATCCGCCGCGGATTGGCCGCCAAGAAAGCGGCCGGGTCATCCACTCGATATAGAGCGCGGCTTCATACGTGCCGAAGTGGTGGCCTACCACACCTTCTTGGAACACGGCTCCCCAAAGCCTGCCGCGATGCCGGGTGTGCTGCGCCTGGAAGGCAAGGACTACAGTCCAAGACGGCGACATCATCGAGTTCCGCTTCAACGTGTAGCGGAACCAAGGCCGAACCGACACAACATTCTGTGCAAGTGGCCCTCGCGCGCCGCTCCACAGAAAGCGGGCGGCCCCCGCCGCGCCACGCTAAGTCCACATCGCCAGACTGAGAGGCTGGGAGCGGATCGGCTATGGGACGGATGGCTGGAGCATCCTAAGTCACACCAGTCCTCTGCGGTCCGTAATCATGGGAGAGAACCCCGGGAGGCCATGTGACGCCGCCATGTGGCACCCCCAGGTGACGCCGCGCATCGACCCTGGAAAGGTTGGTTATGTTCTCCCGCCTATGCCTTTTCATAATCTATTATCTGGTTCGACGCTGGGACGCCATCAGTTGAACCCATTGCGGGACCCCGCGTACCTACCCCGGCCCATGGATCAGCCCGGCTGCGGAGATCCTTGCTCGCAACAATGCTCACAGTCGCCCAGTGTTGGGTGTTCTGTGTCTGGCGTTGAGCATCGTGGTCAAGCGCGCACGGTGCTCCCTCATCAGCGTGAACCGAGGCGAGACCACCTGGAGCCGGAGGTATGAACATAGTCACGTGGTTAGTATGTTTGTTAGTGTTCGTCACTTATCTCTACGGCCACAATCCATTTTGCCTTGGACGATGCGAGCCGTTAGAATTCAGCCCAAGGGTTCCGCGGCAAAGTGCAGCACCCAGAGGAGCCCCCGGGCGGAGGTGGTGAGAGGTGAGCGAGCTACAGAAGCCGGAAGCGCACGCCATCATTCAGGCACTCACGCCATTGACGTTTCTGCGCCTCCGCGTGACCATGGAGGCACTCGAACCGCTCCATCTCCCCAGTTTCAAAGGCAGCACCCTAAGGGGCGCTTTCGGGATGGCTCTACGTCAAGCCATGTGCTCCACTGGTGCATTCAAGTGCAGGGATTGCAGTGAAACCGGTTCGTGTGTCTACCATTACGTGTTCGAGACACCGATTCCTGAGCAGGCCGCCCGCATGCGCAAGTACACGTGGGCGCCGCACCCCTTTGTGCTCGAGCCCCCACTCGATTCACGCACGGAATATGCCCCCGGCGACCCGTTCGAATTCGGACTTGTCCTAGTGGGCCGAGCCATTGAACTCCTCCCCTACTTCGTGCTTGCGTTCAGGCGCATGGGCCAACGAAACGGGCTCGGCAAAAACCGCGGACGCCTGCGGCTGCTCCAAGTGGTCTGTGAAGCCCCGGATGCTTCCTCCGGAGGAGGTCCGGTCATCTATTCGTCGACCGAGCGCGGATTATACGACGGCTACCGCGCGGCCACCATCAACGATCTGGCCTATGACCCGCCGCCGAAGAAGCCGGGCGACGCAGTTCGGATAGGCGTACGTTTTGACACGCCGTGCCGGCTGATCCGCGGAGCGGCGCTCACCGACCGGCCTGACTTCCACGTGCTCTTTCGCTCGCTGCTGCGTCGACTCAGTAGTCTCGCCTATTTCCACTGTGGATCGGAACTGAATCTCGATTTCCGTGCCTTGGTGGCCACCGCCGAGCAGGTCCACTTGGTCCGCAACGATACCCGCTGGTTGGACTGGGAACGTTACTCCGCCCGCCAGGATGTGCGTATGAACTTGGGCGGTATCGTGGGCGAAGTCGAGTACGAGGGCAACTTGACATCGCTTCTGCCGCTACTGCGCTTGGGCGAGGTACTACATGTGGGCAAAGGCACCGGATTTGGATTGGGACGGTACACCATCACGCCCGCGGTGGTGGAGGGGGCGGGTAAGTGCGCTGCACAGCGGTCTTCCTTTTTCCGAGGGGAGCGCATTCTGTTACGTAAGCTACACGAGAGGATATCTGGCCCGAGATAAACAGGAGGATCTGACACCCGTGGACACCTACACTCTGATTTGCATTCTCGGAACCGGTTCCTACCAGGAGTGTAGATACTCACTGGAGGGAGAAGTATCCAGGCCGGGCCGGTACGCACCCCTCCTTGAGATCGAGGTGCTTTCTGCTCTCGGCAGCACATGCGACTCCGTGCACGTCCTCCTGACCCGCGAAGCCGCCGCTGCTCACGAAGCCGGCTTCGCCTCGGAGTTGGCGGCCCGGCATCCCGGTGTTCCTCACATCTCCCACCCCATTCCGCTGGGTGCGAAACGCGAAGAGATCGATGAGGTCTTCCAGACCGTTGTGAACATCGTCATGGGCACCCCGGAGGACACGCCGATAGTGGTGGACGTGACTCATGGGTTCCGTTCCCTGGGGCTCGTGGTGGTGAGCGCCTTACGTTATGGCGCCATGGCCTTCGAGCGCACTTTGGGAAGCATTCTTTACGGCGCGTTCGAAGCGAGGGATGACGACGGAGTCGCACCCGTTTTCGATCTCACCGCCCTACTGACGCTCGATGAGTGGGCGGCGGCAACCCGCGACTTCTCCCGCAACTACGACACCACCGGCCTCAGCAATCTCATCAGGCGCAGTCGCAAGGAAATCAGGGTGCAGAAGCGTGATATCACCGACCTTGAAACCCTGGGCAGTCTCCTGCGATCCGGCATGCCTCTGGAGGCGGGAATGATCGCCAACGGCCTCAGACGCTCGGGGATGGCGGAACGGATCAGAGCCTGGCCCCGCCGGCCGAGCAGGTGTCAACGCAGTTGACGGAAACCCTGAATACCCTCAGCCTGACCGCCAACGTGACGGCCAAGGGTGACATCCCTCTAACTGCGTCCGAGCTTCGTCGCCAAGAGAGCCTCGTGGAGAACGCAATGGCCCAAGGCGATCTGGGTCGTGCCCTGCGCTTGGCTCGAGAATACCTGGTTAACCGAGTCCTGCACGCTCAAGACCCTGACGCCAAATGGCTACTTTGGAGCCGTCGAGATCAGGCCTACGTAGACCTCAGGGTTGTGGCAAAAGACCGCGCCGCATCCAGCGAGGCCTGGCGTTCAGTCCAAGCCATCGTGGAAGACCGCAATGCGTTGGCTCACTGCGGCCATGACCCCGACAAATTCGATCTCCGGCAGACGGCCGTGGACCTCGCGGCGGCTTGGGAGTCCATTCGCGACCAACCCGACGAGTTTTTCCGCGTACCCCGCTCAGCGCGCCGAGAAAACTGATTCGATCGTCATGTACCGCTATTACGTCACATAAGCATCCCCGCGTCCGAATACATGGGTGCGGCGCAAAGCCCGCCCGCCGACCAACGGCGAGGAATGGCGAACGAGAGGGAGGGTGCTCATGGATGAATGGCGCGAAGATATGTATATCCCGGAATGGCTGGAAGAGGATCCCGAGTACCTGCTGGGTGGGCCAGACGATCGGGAAATCGAAGAGTGGGAAACCAACTGGCCCGAATACTGAGCACTGGGACGTTGGCGATTTGCCACTGCACCGGCCGGACTTGCGGGCACAAACCACGAAGAGCCGGTTGACATCGGGAAGGGAGCATCAGTGGATCGTTGGTGCGTGGTCTCTACAGTCGGAACCAGTCTGATAAGCAATCTCGCCAGAGAGCAGAGCCGGGACCTCAATGAACTGCTCCGCAACATCGCCAACGAACCCGAGCAGGCACTCGACGCCGACACCAAGAGAAGCGTCTCTTTATTGGCCGATCGAGTCTTGGATACCGTGGACACAGCCGACACGAGCCGACTGAGGAGAATGAGCGCGGAACTCAATGGTCTTGTGTCGCTCTACGGCGAGCGTTTGTTCCAACCAGAGCGTCGCGCTCTCGACATGCATTATCTGATAGCCACGGACACCTACCTCGGAATGATGAGCGCGGACCTGTTGGCTTTGATCCTCGAGCAACTGGGATTCAACACCGTGATCAAGCCACAATCTGCCGGTCTGACCACCAAAGTTACCGGTCCTTCTCTGACGGGATCTCCCGGCTGGTGGAATGGTGTCACAGGGAACTGCCCCGCACCGGAGCCCCAACTCCCGCATCATCTTCAACTTGGTGGGAAGCTTCAAGAGCCTGCAGGCATATATGAACACGCTCGGCATGTTCTACGCCGATGAGATCGTTTACATCTTCGAGGCGGAAGATGCTGAGCTGATTCGCATCCCCAGACTGCCCGTAATACCGGGCGAGGTCGAGGCGTTGCGCGCGAACCTCTCTGAACTGGGCCTGCTGGCCCACGAGGTGCGCCTCAACCGGCACAAAGTGAAGAACATCCCCGAGGCATTTCTCGTACCGGACGGCTCGGATGACTTCCGCCTGAGCGCGTGGGGTACCGTCGTGTGGGACAACCAAGCCAAGGGGCTCCTCGCCTCCGCAGATCTTCTGCAACTACCACACATCGAATACGCGCCATCTTTCGTCGGTGATTACAAAGCCCTGGCCTCTCCTCAACGGGCTCAAGTCCAAGCAGCGCTGCTCAAGGCGGCCGCCGCCCTTGTCACCGGCGGTATCACGGCGCTAACCGAGCACACTGGACTCCTGTACTCATCCCTGGAGAGCCGTAAGGACTCCAAACCGCCCATTGATTATTTCCGCGTCAATGACGATATAAGAATCACCTGCGTCAGGGAGGGGTCCATACTCAGACTGCGGCGGGTGGGGCGCCACGATCAGGCGCTCTCCAAACCATAGCCGCAAGCACACCCTTCCTTCCAGCGCTCTGGACCAACGGGCTCGTTGTTCTGTCCGAAGCCAACGCTACAGTGACAGAGCACCCTGTCACACATGCCGGCCGGAGTCCGGGCAGTCAGTAGAACTTGTCACCATGGGCACGGAGGAAGAGAATGACGGGTAGGGCGGGAGGAGCAAGACGGCACACAACCCCCAGTCGCCGAGAGGCGGTCACATGCGCACTAGGCTCGGCGCACCGTCAGGCGGCTGCGCTGTCGGCGCTCATGGTTCTGGTTCTCGCTCTGGTCCTGTTGCTGCTCACCGTTCCGGCCCGCGCCTTAACAGTCACGGACTGGATCTTGACCGACAGGCCCGTCGGTAGTGATCACGCCCTCGAGGGCCAGGGGACAACAGGCGACCAATCCCTTGCGGGCCGCCTCATCGTCTGCTGCGAGACCATGGATGATCTACGACGAATCGAGGTCCTCGCAAATGAACTCGGCGTGGTGGTGAAGGCCACCCTGCCGCAACTGAAGGCCGCACTGCTCAGCCCCACCGTTCCCGCCCAGGATCACGTGGGCAACGTCCTTCCCGAACACCTGACTGATGCTCTGCTCGCTCCGGCTCCGGTCGCCTCCAAAGTGGCCGCTCAGCTTCGAGGGTCCCGGGCATCGTGTCCGTGGAGACAGAGGCACTGCGGAGCACCAACCGTATTCCCAACGACCCGGACTTCCCTTGCAGTGGTGGACTCATGCCGTTGGATTGCCCACCGCATGGGATGTCTCTACGGGTTCCGCGTCTGTGACCGTGGCCGTGCTGGATACCGGGCTGGCAGACCTCCCCGATTTTGCCGGGCGCGTGGTCAGCCCGTATAGCGCCCGCTACAACAGCACGCAGTACTGGGCATGGATGGACATAGTCGGACACGGAAGTGGGACCACAGGCGTGGCGGCCGCCACCGGCAACAATCGCCAGAGCATGGCCGGCACGGCATGGAACGTGAAAATCATGCCGGTGCACCTGGGTGACTCGGGGGCTTCTCCAGCTGGGACACGGCGGTCGGAATGGTATGGGCGGTCGACCATGGAGCGAACGTCACAAACTACAGCGCCAGCGGATGCTCGATTTCTTCCGTCGAGATCAGCGCGTGTGCCTACGCCTACAATCACGGTGTCACGGTGGTGGCTGCCGCAGGGAACTCCGGGGCGGGGGCCGGTGTCCAATACCCTGCCGCCCTGCCGACGGTGATCGCCGTGGGCGCCACCAACTCCAGCAACAATCGTGCGTATTTCTCAAGCACCGGACGAGAACTGGACCTAGTGGCCCCCGGCCAGAATGTGCTGACCTTCAACCTCAGCAAACCCTACTATTGGACCGAGGCACGCAGCGGGACTTCGTTCTCAGCCCCCATCGTGACCGGAGTGGTAGCCCTCATGCTCTCGCGCAATCGCTCACTGACCCCCGATCAGATCCGCAGCATACTCTCTCTCACCGCAGACGATCTGGGCCAACCCGGCTGGGACACCTCGTTCGGCGACGGTAGAGTCGATGCTGCCGAGGCGGTAGCCGCCGCCGGCGATCGGACTGCACCCACCGTCTCCTTCCTATCGCCTGCCCCGGGGGCCACCATTGCCGGTGACTGCAAGATCCTTCTGAAAGCCGCAGATAACCTCAGTGTCAAGAAGCTTGAACTACTGCTGGACGGAGTGCCGCAGCTCACGATCATGGAGCGTTCCCCGCAGGATTGGGACAGCAAGACGAGTGGTGAACTCGCCATCGCTTCACTCACCGGCACTCTGGCGGCCACGTACCACTCGGCGGGCGCCACCAACGGCAGCGCCCACATCATAGAAGCCCGTGTCTACGACGCAGCCGGCAATGTGGGGAGACAACAACTACGCCTCACGGTGGACAATCGACCGCCCACCACCACCACCGCACCCCCACCACCACCGCACCTCCCACTACCACGCCCACCACCGTGCGCACGTTGCCGCCCACCACCACCACAACCCTACCCAGCCCCACATTCGTAGACGTCACCAGTCAACACCCCTACTATGAGGCCATCCAGCACATGTGGGCCACGGGCATCATTGTCGGCTACGAAATCGGCGGAAACCTAAGCGAGTTCCGCCCGAGTGAATCCGTACTACGTGCCCAGTTCGCCAAGATGCTCGCCGGGGCTGTGGATTTACGCGCCGAGGAGAACATGATCTCTCCGTTCACGGATCTGGGACCGGACGACCCCACTTCGCTCTACCCCCATCAATACGTGGCCGTAGCGTATGCCAACGGCATAGTCTCCGGCCTGACCCCCACAACCTTCGGTCCCTGGCTCAACGTAGCTCGTGCGCAAATCATCAGCATGATGGTCCGTGCGGCTTCCACCCTGTTCCCAGGTGCCTTGACCGAACCCCCCACCGTTTGGAGCGGAAGCCTGGGTGATTTCAGCCCCACCCACGGCGCAAACACACGCATCGCCGAATACAATGGTCTGCTTCAGGGACTCACGGGTTTTGGACCGTCGTGGGATCCCTGGGGTAATGCGAGTCGAGGAGAAGTGGCCCAGATGCTCTGGAACCTGATGCAACGGCTCCAGATGAAATGACACCAGACGAATACCGGGAAGAACACGCTGCCGTACGCCGGTCGCCTTACCCGTCTCCGCTCGTCTCCCAAAGGGCAACCCAGGACGTGCAGCCCGCTTGACGGGCTATGAGACCGCATATACAGTCTCCCTAGCAAACCCGCTCAACATCAACACCACAGGGGGTTCGATCAATGACCGATACATGGCTGACCACACTCATCACCGACACCCCTCAGGAAGGCTTCGAACTCGCCATCACTCTGAGCCGGCGGGCCGTCAAGTACACCCAGCCGGATGCCGCCGTGCGCGAACGGCTCCGCCCCATTTATTCGGAAGACGCCAACGCCCTCATGGCTGCGTCTCAGATCGTGGCCATCAACTTCCAGACTATCGCCGCCGCCAACGACTACTGGCGCAAGTAGGGTAAACGGCACTTGACAACACATCGGGGCGGAGGCCACGTCGTGCCTCCGTCCCCACTGGACAATTGCTCCATGTGAGCAATTGCTCCATATGAGCAGTTTCCGGCTTGCCGTGATACGGGGGTGTCATCACCGTGGCGATTCTGGTCAAACGCATATATGAACCGGCGGTCGAGCAAGACGGTTTTCGCATCCTCGTTGACCGTCTGTGGCCGCGGGGCATATCCAAGGAGAGGGCGCAACTGGGTCTTTGGATGCGCGATATCGCGCCATCCAACGAGCTACGCAAGTGGTTCGGACACGAAGCCGGCAAGTGGCTCGAGTTCCAGGAACGTTATCGAGCCGAACTTGCTACACGTAGCGATCTGTTGGATTCGCTTCTCGGCCTTGAACAGGAGCACCAAGTCATCACCCTCCTGTTCGGGGCACGGGATCAAGAGCACAACGAAGCCATGGTGCTGCTCGATGTACTGAACAGCCGCCGGCGCCGGCGCGCCTGAGCGGCAGCCACGCGCGGCGCCTCGGCTACCAAGCCGACGATCTGGAGACGGTTCCCGTCAGGTGAGAGATCGTTTTCCCACCTGATCATCCTCCCAAGTTCCGAAGTGCTTCTGCTACTTGCTACCATATCCAGGGTGGGAGCGTGCAGAAAACACGAACTTGGATCTCAAACCACAAGAGGATAGACAGATGAGCAGCGGTACCGCACTAAACCCCTATGTGATGGCCCAACAGCAGTTCGATCGCATCGCCGATCTACTGGAGCTCGGCCAAGCGGTCAGGGCCCTCCTACGGCAACCGATGCGTGAGCACCACATAAGCATCCCCGTGCGCATGGACAACGGCGAGGTGCATGTGTTTCGCGGCTTTCGCGTTCAGCACAACGACGCGCTCGGGCCTTGCAAGGGCGGTATTCGCTTTCATCCCGAGGAGACGGCCGACAGTATCCGCGCGTTATCCATGTGGATGACCTGGAAGTGCGCCGTGGTGGGCATCCCGTTGGGGGGCGCCAAGGGTGGTGTCATCTGCGACCCCTACCGGCTCAGCGCCCGTGAACAAGAGGGCATCTGCCGCGGCTGGGTCCGCCAGTTGGCAAAAGACGTGGGGCCCCAATGCGACGTACCCGCGCCGGACATAATGACCGATTCGGTGCACATGCTGTGGATGCTCGACGAGTTCGAAGCCATCCACGGCGGGCGCTACCCGGGCTTCATCACGGGGAAACCCGTGGGCATGGGCGGCTCTCTCGGTCGTACGGAGGCAACGGGTTACGGGATCATCTATGTGCTGCGCGAAGCCCTCAAAGAGAAGGGCCTGGCCATTGCCGACACGTGTGCTGCCGTGCAGGGCTTCGGCAACGTGGCCCAACACGCCATCGAACTGTACGAAAAGATGGGAGGCAGGGTCACCACCGTATCCTGCTGGGACCAGACGGCGTGCAGCGCGTTTGCGGTCCGTCACAAAGATCGCATCGACTTGGAACAGCTGCGCACTATCACCGATCGTTTCGGTGGCATTGACGCCCAACAGGCCCAGGAGCTGGGTTACGAACTCATCCCTGGATTCGAGTGGCTGTCCGACGACGTGGACATCCTCATCCCGGCCGCCATGGAGAACCAGATCACAGCCGCAACCGTGGACCGCATCTCACCGCGAGTCAGGTTCGTGATCGAGGGCGCCAATGGTCCCACCACTCCGGACGCCGACAAGGAACTGGGCAGACGCGGGATCGTGACCATACCGGACTTCCTGGCCAACGCCGGCGGGGTGACCTGCAGCTACTCGAGCAGGTGCAGAGCAACATCAACTTCTTCTGGCCACACGAAGTGGTCCTGGGTAGGTTGGACACCACCATGACCAACGCCTTCCGGTCGGTGAGCGATCTGGCCCAGTCACGCAACTTATCCCTGCGCGACGCAGCCTACGTCATCGCAGTGGACAGGGTGGCCCGCGCCTGCAAGGATCGCGGCTGGGTCTAGCCCTTCGGGAGTCTGCCTCCGGATAGGCCGAACCCGAGTTGTAGTGGTCGGTGGTAGGTGGCCACGTGAGCACCCCGTGCCGAGCCGTTGCTTGGACCGGTGCTCCAGCGTCCCTACCTGCCGGCCGGCTTCTCCCCGCCTTCTGTGGTGCCGGCGGCGGCCGTCGGCTGCGCTTCGTCTCCTCTCTCCCCCATCTCTTCTGCCGGTTTCACGAAGGTGATACGTTCCATGATGCATTTGGGTGGCTGGGACGCCAGGTCCTCCTGCCCGAAAGCCACAAACGGGGGAAGATCGTCTTTGCGGAAGACTATGTACGCGGAGAGGCCCGACGAAAGACGGTCGCCGGCCCCGTAGAGCGCCACCGCAGTGGACCCCAACTGGGCCTTCTTACCTTCAAACGGGGCACGCCGAGGCGGGGAGACTCCCCTATTGCCCACCGGACCGACCCCCCAAGTCACAACGTGTGAATCGGAGGGCACCGCCAGCCGCCAGTTCATGACTCCCCCGCCTTCGCGCGGGCTCACCTCTACGGCCAGCAGATCCCGGTCTCCATCGTACGATACGTGGATGTGCCAGACGAACTGGGTCTTTCCCCCAAAGACCATGCCTTCCCCTGACGCACCGCGTGCGCCCCTAGGGAGGCGCACCGCATTTTGCCAAAGAAATACCCGTGCAACAGGTGGCTTCAAACTCCCGGGCCACGACAAAGCGGAACAACTCCAAATCAAGGGCTCGGCCTCAGGAACTCGGCCTCAAGAGTTCTGCATCAAGAACTCGGTATCAGGGGACACAGTCTATTACACTAGTCGGATAGGTCCTGGAGTCCAAACCAACTGCGCAAAGCTATCCTCATCCCCCGTGCCCATTTTGGTATCTCCACCTTCGGGCTCGCGAAGCACGGTGAAGATCGACTGCAAACCCACGAAGGCAGGCGCCGGGTGGCTAATCTGACCCGACACCGTTGCAGTCATCTCGGCCCAGCGCCGCCTCTCACAAAGGCCGGCCAGTTCCACCGGCCCAAAGCCGTACAGCGCCTCTATCAGGCAACGTACACACGAGGCCTGTCCTCTCTGGACGTTGTAGGGACAGTCGGCCAGAACAGTCTCATCACCCAGTGACCCGTAAGCCTCTTCCGACAATTCCACCAAACCCATGACAATCACAAAGACCTCCATGGCCCGTTATGCGCAACTGGATCACTACCTGTCCGGACCGACTACCGATGGTGTGACGAACACAGCCGCCGCAAGGTGCCCGCGGCGAAGGCAATTCGCAACAGACGCATAGTACAGGAGCGCGGGGACAGAACCGCATCATGGGATGACCCACTTACCGCACGAGGGCCGGCCTGGTATTATTGTGTTCATATTAGATGCCATTTGCATCTAACTTATGTTATGATGTAGCAGGAAGCAACGATAGACCCCTACCACCACTCAGGAAAGCGAGGCACCACATGCCCAGAGGCGACAAGACGGGGCCCCCTCGCAGCGCCGGGGAGGAAAGATGGGCGGACCTTTCGCCGCAGGCCCGGGTGGACACTGCGTTTGCCCCTCCTGCGGCCACAAGGAGGTCCACGTTGCCGGACAACCCTGCAACCAGAGACCTTGCCCCAAGTGCGGATTCTGATGGCCAGGGAGGTCTGACACAGACTGCAAAGACGTACCACTACGAGATCCCGCCGTGAAAGCGGCACGAAGACCACCACGACGCGGTCAGGATCATCAAGATCAGAAGAGAGGAGATAGCAATGCCCAGAGGAGATGGAACAGGACCTGAAGGCATGGGTCCCATGACTGGTCGAGGAGCCGGATACTGCGCCGGCACCGACGCGCCGGGTTTCGGTGTCCCCGGCTTTGGTAGAGGGTTTGGACTGGGCGGCGGCCGCGGCCGGCGCAACAGGTTCTTCGCCACAGGCTTCTTCGGCCCGCGGCGCCCCGTGGGTTATGGGGCCCCCTTCGCCGGTCCCGGCCCATACGCCGCTGCGGATCCCGAAGTCCAGAAGCAAGGCCTCAAGAACCAGGCCAGCTTCTTGGAATCGGCACTAGATTTCGTCAAGAAGCGGCTGGCCGATCTGGAGACCGACAGCAAGTAACCGGCCGGCGACCGTTCGCCTGGAGACAAACGGGGGAAACATTGCCAGGGGGCGGCGGGGTCGCCGCGGCGACCCCGCCGCCCCCGCCCCCGGCCGCGCATCGCGAGCGATGCGCGGCCGTCTTTCCGGCGTCAGTCCGACTGACCCTGCTTCCACGCAGAGATATCGGTGCCCCCGGTGCCCCATTTGCCTATAATGGCTCAGCAGACAGCGGTAGAGACTGGGGCAGGATCGACCGATGGCAAACATGAGCGCAAATGGACCCAGAGGTATGCAGCGACGGCGCCGTGGTCAGGGGGTTGAAGGGAGGCCTCTTCGAGGCCCCGACGCCGCACGGCTCACAGCCGTCGCCCCGGGGGCAGGTCTGGGTGAACACAAACGGTCGTTGATCGAGACCGCTCTGCTCATCACGCTCATCGAAGAGAGCGGCCACGGGTATGCGCTCGTGGAACGCGTGCAGCAGCTGGTGGGAGACCAACTGCGCGTTGACGCCGGCAGCATCTATCGCGTGCTGCGCACACTGGAGGAGACCGGGATGATCAGTTCCGCCTGGGAGCCCAGCGCCGCCGGGCCTCTTCGCCGCACCTACACCGTGGAGCCATCCGGCCGCGAACTGCTGCGCTCGTGGGCCGATTTCCTGGAGCAGCGCGGCGACACCTTGCTCCGGTTGTCCGGCCTGGCACGGGAACGGCTGGACTGACGGCGGGCCGTCGGCGTGTCCCTTTCTGGACATGGCGGGTATCGTGTTTTGAAGCCAGAACTCCGCCACGCCCTCAGTCAAACGGCCGGCTAGCGGCCGGTTCACGGCAGGCTGACGGCCGCCTCACCACCCCACCCAGTCAGCGATAACCCCGCGACCGTCCCAGACCGTCCGCCCCGTGGCCGTGTGGATCAGACGGATGGCATCCTCGGGGCACTGGCCCACGCACATGCCGCAGCCCTCACAGAACTCGCGGGTGAGGGTGGGCAGCGCTCGCACACCGGACGCCGAACTCGCCGCCGTCATCTCCAACGCCCCGTAGGGGCACAGTCGAGCACAGCACCCACAACCAGTGCAGCGCTCGGCGTCTATCACTGGAAGCAACGGCGTCTCCCGGGCCATCTGCCGCTCACGGGGCCAGTCGCGCAGGTACATGAAGTCCCTGACCGCCTTCCCTTGGATGGCGGTTACACCGTTATGGCCCCGCGCATCGAGCCAAGTGCCCAGCCCCTCCACCGTCCGCTGCAGCACACCCACTCCCCGGGCGTACACGGCCGAGCACATGCCCACCAGCGAGCAACCTCCCATCAGGTGCCGCACTACGTCCTCGCTCGTGAAGACACCGCCACTCCCGATCACAGGCAGACTGACGGTGGCGGTGATCTCCAGAATCTTGGCCAGGGACAACAGTTGCCACGGCCGTCCCATGAGACCGCCCATGGCCGCCGGGACTCCATAGAAAGTGCCTGTCTCCGTATCGATCCATACGCCGTAGAAGGCGTTGTTGGCCGAAATGGCCGCCGCCCCCGCCCGCTCCACCGACAGGGCCACAGCGGCCATATTCACGCACTGCGGGGTCATCTTGAAGATGATGGGGATGTCCACGGCCCGGGCGCAGGCCAGTGTCACGCGATAGGCCGTGTCCGGGTCCATGGCCAGAGGGGCGCCCACCTCTTTGTGTGCCGCCACGGCCCCGAAGGTGGCGTGCGGGCCGCCGGTGTCGAGTTCCACGGCGGGTACACCGGCCGCCGCCATGTCGCGCAGGAAGGGGATCCAGGTATCGGGGTCGTCGCCGATGCCGCAACAGGAGCCCATGAACAGCACATCGTGCCGCCGGCAGACCTCGAGGGTGGCCGGAAGCTCCTCCGCCAACCAGTGTTCGTAAGGCAGGTGATGGAACATCTGGCTGGAAACGAAGGCGTCGCGCAACTCGGAACCGAAGCGGCGCAGCGAGTAGAAATGGGGACGCGGCCAGCGGTGCGGGCCATCGATGCGGTGCACCGTCTTACCGATCAGCCAACCGATACCCTGCTCCGCCACCCGAGCGGCCAGGCGAGCCGATCCTCCGAAGTCGCACGAGGTCACTCCCACCGGGTTCTTCACCCGCAGCCCGCAGAAAGTGGTGCTCAGATCCGCCACCGCTGTACCTCCCACTCGTGTATAGCCGGCCGCCCCTGTCTACTCCTCTGCCGTCGCCTCCGGCACCTCCTCTACCTACCCACCGCCGGGCCACACACCACGTGCGTGGTAGGCGGCCACCCGCTCCCTCCTCACCTCTCGAAAGCTGCGCGCAGCCCCATCAACAAGCCCATATCCCCTTGGAACTTGATCCGCCCAAATGCCGCCGCCGACAGCACGTTGAGGGTGCCGTTGGTGAGCTTGACGAAGTCCTCGGGCGGCATGCTGATGGTGACGTCGGCCGGGCCGTCGCCCTCGGCAACCGCCAACAGACCGTCGCGAAGAGTCAGCACGAAGGTACCTGCCTCCCCCACCACCAACTTGATCGCCCCGTCTCTACCTTTCATCTTGTCCTGGTGTGGGCGCGCCACCTCGGGGAGGGCCGCGATATACCGCCTGATGTACTCGAGATCCACCGGTTTCAATCCTTCTTGAGCGGCCAATATACGTGAGTCACGTGCTTGCTCAGATCGGGCTCCTCGTCCGGATCCGTGAAGTAGCGCTCCCACATGAACGGAGCCAACTCCAGCCCGTGATGGGCCGCGTAGGCCTGCATGGCATTGTACGCCGGTTCTATCTGATCGTAGCGCCCCACGTAGACGGTGAAGAGTGCCTTGCCACCGGGCAACTCGCTGCGCGCCACCCCATCCCCGGGCGCGAAAGGCTGCGCCACCGGGAACCCCACTTCCAGGTCACCCGCTTCCTCGGTCCAAGCATGATAGTAGGCAACGGGCGGCCCCGAGGGCTTAATCCCTTGGGCGGCCAGGAGCGCCATGATGCGATCGAAATCGCGGCCCATTCTCTCCGCGATCTCCACCATGGGGACCCAGCCCCTGATGGAGGCGATCATCTCCGGCTCCAGATCCCTTTCTTCGATGTCATAGGCCATGCCCCGCTCCTCTCTTGTCTCCTCCAGCCACCACACCCCATCGTACCTGCGACGTGAGTTCCGTGAGTGCATATGACCGCAGCGTATCAAAGTCCGGAACAGCCCTCACACTGTCTGAAAGAACTACACCACTGAGGTGCCCGGGATGTGGCAGGTCGGTAGCATCTGTCGGCTGACCTCGCCCCCACTGCGCACGGCCTTACTGGGATGCACCCTTACGTTGTCAACAGCCTCGAGCCGGCACGGAAGAAACGAGCCAGATGGTGTTGATATCAGGAGCCAGAAACGCCGCCGGCCCGGAGATCCTCCGGGCCGGCGGCTCAGGCTACGAAATCATGGTGGGCGATACTGGATTTGAACCAGTGGCTTCTGCCGTGTGAAGACAGCGCTCTACCCCCGAGCTAATCGCCCACGCTCAGGCTACTAATAATAACTCAGCCTTCCACCTTCTCAAAGTCCTCCTTGCCGGCTCCGCAGATGGGGCAGACCCAATCGTCGGGCAGGTCTTCCCATTTGGTGCCGGGGAGGATGTCCTGGGTGTCGTCACCAACCTCAGGATCGTAGATGTATCCACAGAGTATGCATTCCCATTTGTCCAACGAAGTGCCTCCTATCGGCGCTCTTTACTTCCCGGCCGTCTTCCGCGGACGGCTGCACACGCCGGCTTTGTCCACCGACGCCCCTACTCTACCCGGAATCGCTTGAGTCGTAACGAGTTCGAAAGTACGCTGACTGACGAGAGGGCCATGGCCACGGCCGCGTAGATCGGGTTCAGGAAGATCCCGAACAGCGGATACAAGACGCCGGCCGCCACCGGGATCAAGGCCACGTTATACCCGAAGGCCCAACCCAAGTTCTGCTTAATGGTACGCATGGTGGCCCGGCTCAGTCGGATGGCGGTCACGATGGGCATGAGATCGCCGCGGATGAGGGTGACGTCCGCCGTCTCCATGGCCACGTCGGTGCCTGTGCCGATGGCGATGCCTATGTCGGCGCGCGCCAGGGCGGGAGCGTCGTTGATGCCGTCGCCCACCATGGCGATTACGCCACCTTGCGCCTGCAGGTCTTTGATGGCTTCGGCCTTGCGCTCCGGCAGTACCTCGGCCAACACGCGGCTGCTCTCGATCCCGGCTTGGCGTGCCACCGCTTCGGCCGTGTGCCGGTTGTCGCCCGTGATCATGTAGACGTCCAAGCCCATGTCGTGGAGCTTGGCCACCGTCTCCGCTGAGTTGGGTTTGAGCGTATCGGCCACGGCGATGACGCCGGCCACCCGACCGTCCACCGCCACATACATGGACGTCTTGCCCTCATCTGCCAGACGTTCCGCCGCCGCGCCCAGGCCGTCGAGTTCACAGGCGCGGTCGGTCATGAGCCGTAGATTGCCCAACAGCAAGGCGCGTCCGTCCACGGCCACCTCAATGCCGCGACCGGGAAGCGCATTGAACCCGGTGCCCTCCACGAGCTCGATGCCCTCGGCCGTAGCCCTCTCCACGATGGCCTCGCCCAGCGGATGCTCCGAGCCCCGCTCTGCCGAGGCCGCCAAGCGCAGGAGCTCACGCTGCCCGTCACTCAGGGCATTCGCCACGACCTCCGGCGCGCCTGTCGCCGCCTCACCCGCGATGCCCGAGGCGCCCTTCGGCTCCTGCCCCGTGGTGGAGTTGACACCGGCTGCCTTCTCCGCGGCGAGGCTGCCTTCAGCGGCCACCACCACATCGGTCACCACCGGCTTGCCCTCCGTGAGGGTGCCCGTCTTATCCATCACCACGGCGCTCAACTTGTGGGCCCGCTCCAGCGCTTCGCCCGAACGGATAAGAATGCCGTTCTCGGCGCCCTTGCCGGTTCCCACCACGATGGCCGTGGGCGTGGCCAAGCCCATAGCGCAGGGACACGCGATCACCACCACCGACACGAACACGATGAGCGCCGTCGTGAAACGCGGCCCGGCCCCACTATGATCCAAACCGTGAAGGCGGCCAGCGCCGCCAACAGCACCGCGGGCACAAACACGGCTGCTATGCGGTCGGCCACCCGCTGGATGGGCGCCTTGGAGCCTTGGGCTCCTCCACCAACCTCACGATCTGCGCCAGCGCCGTGTCCCGTCCCACTTTGGTGGCCCGGAAGCGGAAAGCCCCCGTCTTGTTGAGCGTGGCCCCGATGACCTCACTGCCCGGGCCCTTCTCCACCGGAATCGACTCACCCGTGAGCTGGATTCATCACGGCACTGCTGCCGTCGAGCACCACGCCGTCCACCGGCACCTTCTCCCCGCGCACCAGCACCTCGTCACCCACCACCACGTCGGCTACGGGGATGTCCCACTCCACACCGTCGCGCACCACGCGCGCCGTGCGGGCCTGCAGACCCATGAGCTTCTTCATGGCATCGGACGTGCGGCCCTTGGCCCTGGCCTCCAGGAAACGACCCAATAGGATCAGTCCGATGATCATGACCGAGGAATCGAAGTACATGGTAGCCTCGATGCCGCCGCCGAAGAGCGATTCGTGACCGCCGTGGCCGCCTCCCATATTCCCGCCCGGTATCGACCCCCGCCAGCACGATGATGGTGAGCACGGTGGAGTAGACGTAGGCGGCGGAAGTGCCCACGGCGATGAGCGTATTCATGTCGCTGGTGCGATGCTTGAGCGCCGCCCAGGCTCCACGGTAGAACTGCCACCCGGCCCAAACCTGCACCGGTGTGGCCAAGATCAACATCACCAGCCACGACTGCGCCATGGTGAGGAAGGGTGTGGCGGGAAGAACATCATGAGCATGAGCAGGGCGCCCGCCACCAGGCTCACCGTCAGCTTGATTTTCAGAATCCGCAGTTCACGGGTGCGCACGGCCTCAGCCGCGGCGCCCGGGTCCAAACCCTCTCCCTCCTCTTCCAGAAGACCGTAACCGGCGCTCTCCACCGCCCGGCGTAGCTCCGTACGAGTCACCGTGCCCGGCATGTACTCGCACCAGCACCTTCTCCCGTGGCGAAGTTGACCGAAGCCTGCACCACCCCGGCAACGCGCCCAGAACCTTCTCCACCGCTGCGCGCACACGGCACACGACATGTTGGTGACGGCGAAGCTCTCGGTCACCAGAGTGACGTCGTAGCCGGCGTCACGAACGGTCTGCAGGAGTCGGGGCGTGTCGGCCTGGGTGGGGTCAAACGTGACCGAGGCCTTCTCGGTGGCGAAGTTGACCGAGGCCGCCGCCACTCCGGGCGTCTTGGCCAGGGCCTTCTCCACCCGCGCCACACAGGCCGCGCAGGTCATGCCTTCCACCGGCAGTTGCAGGGTTACTGCACCCGCCGGAGGCCGCCCTAGCGTCGGCTACATCGTCCGTGGTCGAGGAGTGCGGAGTGTCGACGGCCGCCACTCCGGCCGCAACACCCGTCGCCACGTTGCGCAAGCCGTCTCCGCCCAACTCCGGGGCCACGCAATCCACGCACTCGGGCTCCTCCGGCGCACAGGGTCTCAAACCGCACGCCAACGGCAACGAACTGAATACCCTGTCTTTTTGTCGCTCTTGGCTTGTGATTCGCGCTCGTCCATATGTACAGGCCGCCGGGGCGCCGAGATCCGCGGCCCGGCCGCCATCCTCCTTCCTTCCCTTGTCTACTCTTATACCCCAGAGGGTATCTGAGGAAACGGAGGGATTTGTAGAAGATACCCCTGTCGGCCCAATGTCGCCCGGCGGCGCCGCTGCAGAAGGCGGCAGCGCTTCGGCCAAAACCACGTCGAGAGGCTGTGGTCGCGAGGCTGTGGTAACGGTTGAGGCCCCGGCCTTGTGGCAACAAGGCCGGGGCCCCGCCGTTCAAGATCGTCTCGGTGTGCTACCGTCGTGCGCAACACGGGGTGGTACGGGGTACCGAGGGAGGCGATGTGACAGTTCCGCAAAAAGCGAGATAGAAGCCCGGATCGCCCGGGTCCAGGCGGCACTCACCCAGAACCAGATCGATTGTGCCATCGTAGTGCAATACGCCGACCTCTTCTATCTGGCCGGTACAGCCCAACAAAGCCACCTACTGGTGCCGCAAGCGGAGAACCGCTGCTACTGGTCCGCCGCAACCCCACCCGCGCCCGCGCAGAATCGCCGCTCGCGCAGGTAGAGAGCTTCACCAGCCTACGCAGCCTACCCAACTTCCTGAAGCGGCTTCGGCGTCTCCGAATCGGCCCGACTGGGCCTGGAGTTGGACGTACTCCCGGTTCTCAACTTCCGCCGGCGAGAACTCTCTCCCCAAGCCCAACTGGTGGATTGCGGCGGCATGCTGCGCAACCTGCGGGCCGTGAAGAGTCCGTGGAGTTGGAACACATCCGCCAAGCCGGCCTGAGCGCCATGCTGCGTTCGCCGCCGCCGCCTCCGCCCTCACGCCCGGGGTTACCAGCGGAGTTGGCGGCAATCGTTGCCGCCACCCTCATACGCGACGGACATACCGACGACTGGCGCATGCGTGGTTTCAACCAAGAACTGCCGTCGGTCCACGTTTTCTCCGGCCCCGAAGCCGGGAGTGGCTTCCGGTCCCGACGCGCCCTTGGAGGACACGGCCACAACGCAGCCTATCCGCAAGGAGCGAGCCACCGCCCCATCCAACGAGGCGAAGCCGTAGGTGATAGACCTGGGCGGATCGGCAAACGGGTACGCTTTCGACCAAACCGTACTTTGCATTGGGCCACTGCCCGAACCTCTGCGCGCCGCCTACGAGACATGCCGGACCATTCACCGGGAGATCGTGACCACGGCACGGCCGGGAGCAGCCTGCGAACAAGATCTACGAAATGCGCTCGCGCGAGCCATCGCCGCGGGCTATGAAACCACTTTCATGGGTTCCGCCCCCATGCGTGGGCTTCGTGGGGCACGGCATCGGTTTGGAGGTGGATGAGTTCCCCATACTGGGACGAGGCTGGGGGATGCGCGGCTGGCGGCCGGGAACGGCTCGCGGTGGAACCCAAGATCCGCATCCCCGGGCACGGCGCCGTGGACTGGAGGATACGCGCGTGGTGACCCCGAACGGGCTGGAGGCCTTGGTGCCCAGTGACGACGACGTGTGGGAGGTGTGACTCGGCCCCGCCGGGAGCCGAAGATGCACGGTTATTCCAACTGCTGCTTGAGCCGGCGGGCCTTCTCCGTGGACTGCAACTTGGAGAGCGCCTTGGCCTCGATCTGGCGGATACGTTCGCGGGTGACGCCGAAGCGGCGGGCCACTTCCTCCAACGTGCGCGGATGCTCGCCTTTGAGACCGAAGCGCAGTTCAATCACCTTGCGCTCGCGATAGGGGAGAGAGCCCAAGGCGGTACTGACCGTATCCTTGTCGAGTTGGGTGGCCACCACATCGAATGAGAGTACGGCTTCCTCGTCCTCGATGAAGTCGCCCAACTCCGAGTCCTCCTCCTCGCCCACGGGCGTCTCCAGCGACACCGTGGTCTGGCTGATCTTGATGATCTCGCGGATTTCGGCCTCGCTCATGCCCATCTCGTGGGCCAGTTCTTCCGGTGCCGGCTCTCGGCCCATATTCTGCAACAACAGACGCTGCACGCGGATGAGCTTGTTGATCTTCTCCACCATGTGCACGGGAATGCGAATGGTGCGCGCCTTGTCGGCAATGGCCCGCGTGATGGCTTGACGGATCCACCAGGTGGCGTACGTGGAGAACTTGTGCCCCCGGCGGTAGTCGAACTTCTCCACCGCCCGGATGAGGCCCAAGTTGCCCTCTTGGATGAGGTCCAGGAAGCTCATGCCGTCGGTGTGGTAACGCTTGGCTATCGACACCACCAACCGCAGGTTGGCCTCGATCAGTTCATGTTTGGCTTGGATGTCGCCACGCTCGATGCGTTTGGCGTAGGCGACTTCCTCTTCGGCGGTCAGCAGACGTACTCTTCCGATCTCCTTGAGGTACATGCGCACCGGATCAGTGGTGGGCATGTCCACCGTGAGATCGAGCGACGCTTCGCTCTCGATGCGCCAGCGCGGCACCTCTTCTTCTGACTCGGCATCCTCGTCCGGAGTCTCCAACATGAACTCATCGAAGATCTCGATGTCTCGATCGAGGAGGCGCGTGTAGATGGTCTCGCGTTGCTCCGTGCTCAGATCGAACTCGAAGAGAGTCTCTTCGATCTCCTCCGTGCCGATGTAGCCCTTGGGCCCGGCCACTTCCACGAGGCGCTCAACCAGATTGTCCACTTCATCGGTATTGACTGCCCAACGCTCCACTTGCTGTTGGCACCTATCTGGCCGCGCTCTTTCTGGCACCAGCCCGAGCGACTCAGTCTTCTGCTGCGTCCGAATTGCCGTCGGCGCCGTTGCCACTCAACCAGCGCTTCCCGTAGTCTCGCATATGGTCAACCAGCGGGATCAGATCCCGGCCCATATCGGTGAGAGCGTACTCCACGCGCGGAGGGACCTCAGGGTAGCTGGTGCGAGTGATGACGCCCGCCCTCTCCAGGCTCTTGAGACGCTCAGACAGGGTTTTGGGGCTTATACCCTTCAATGAGCGCTCGAGTCCACTGAAACGATTGATCCCGGCAGCTAGATCGCGCAGAACCAGTATGGTCCACTTGCCGGAAATAATATCCGCGGTCTTCAGGACGGGGCAGGAGTCATCTTGGGTCAAGCTGTGGCGCACGATGATCGAACCTTCCTCTAGTGCATGGGACCTTGCTGACTATATGCCGTGGAGGCTCCTCGTCTACCTGGTGTGAAGGGGCCAATGGGCTTCCAAAACTACCAGAAATGCTACCGTGCTGCAACCATGGGGCCGCCGGTGGCCGACCCAACCGGCCGCCGACCGGCTTGGGGCGCCACCTCCACGGAGGTGGCGCCCCGAACCACCAGTGCCGAAGCAAGCGCCCAGGTTACTGCAGCGCCTTTCGTAGAAGTTCATTGAGCAACTGCGGGTTGGCTTGGCCTTTGGTCTGCTTCATGATCTGGCCCACGAAAAGCCTAGCACCTTCTCGCGCCCCTGCCGATACTCCTCGGCCGGACCGGGGTTGGCGGCCACCAACTCGGCGATCATGGCCTCGAGGGCCGCCGTGTCCGAGATCTGGCCCATGCCCTGTTCGGCCACCACGGTCTCGGCAGGCTTTCCCGTCTCCACCATCAAGGTGAAGACGTCTTTGGCCATCTTGCTCGAGAGCGTACCGTCCGCAATCAGGCCCAACAGCTCAGCCAGAGCTTCGGGGGACACGGCGGCGTCCTTGGCCTGTAGTCCGGCCGCGTTCAGATAGGCCGAGAAGTCGCCCATGACCCAGTTGGCCGACAGCTTGGCGTCGCCCACCAACGCCGCCACCCGTTCGAAGTACTGTGAGAGCCCACGGTTGGTCGAAAGCACACCCGCGTCGTAAGCCGGAAGGCCGAGTTCGCGCATGTAGCGCTCTTTGCGCGCCGCCGGCAGTTCCGGCAGTGACGCCGCACCCGCTCCACGTAGGCCGCATCCAACTCCACGGGCACCAGATCGGGCTCGGGGAAGTAGCGATAGTCGTGGGCCTCTTCCTTGCCGCGCAGAGTGGAGACCTTGCCCGTGGCCGGATCGAAGTGCACAGTCTCCTGGACGATGGTCTCGCCCATCTCCAGGGCCAGAATCTGCCGCTCGATCTCAGCTTCCAAGCCACGTTGCAGGAAGCGGAACGAGTTCATGTTCTTGAGCTCAGTACGTGTGCCGAACGGTGTGCCGGGACGGTGCACCGAGATGTTGGCGTCGCAGCGCAGCGAGCCTTCCTCCATATTCACATCGGATACGTCGAGTTGCTCCAGCAGGTTGCGCAGCTGGGTGAGGTAGGCCCGCGCCTGTTCGGGAGTGAATATGTCGGGCTCGCTCACGATCTCCACCAACGCCGTGCCGCTGCGATTGAAATCCACCATGGAGTAGTCGGCTCCGGCAATGCGCCCGTCGGCGCCGCCCGCGTGCACCAGTTTGGCGGCATCGTCCTCCAAATGCGCTCGGGTGATGCCCACACGGTGCACGCTCCCATCCTCCAACTCCACGTCGAGGTGCCCACCGAAGCTCAAGGGGAGGTCGTATTGAGGAGATTCTGGTAACCCTTGGCCAGATCGGGATAGAAGTAGTTTTTACGGTGGAAGATGGTGTAGGGGCGATCTCACAGTCAAGGGCCAACCCGATCTTGACGGCGTACTCCACCGCCCGCTCGTTCAGGGCGGGCAGGGTACCCGGGTGCCCCAGGCATAGCGGGCATACATTGGTGTTGGGCTCGTCGCCGAAAGAGACCGGACAGCCGCAGAACAGTTTGGTCTTGGTATTGAGCTGCACGTGGATCTCAAGCCCGATCACTGCTTCCCAGCCCTCAGGCACCGCGGGGCTGCCCGCAGAACGGCTCACCGGAACCGATGTCATGACCTCACCTCCGCGTCCGCGCCGGTGTCACCCCCGGCGGAGCCGCCCGCCGCTTTCGGGGCCGTCGTGGCAGTGCCCGAGGCCGGGGTCGGCGCCCCACCCCTCCCAAAGGAGGCCGGGTGGGCACCCCGAGTGACTGCTCCAGGGCGTATGCCGCATCGATAAGGGACTGCTCGCTGAAGTGGGGACCGATGATTTGGAGCCCCACCGGCAACCCGTCCGCGAACCCGGCGGGTACCGAGAGCCCCGGCAGCCCCGCCAGATTCACCGGGATGGTGCACAGATCCGACAAATACATGGCCAGGGGGTCGGCCGTGCGTTCGCCCAGCTTGAAAGCCACGGTGGGCGACGTGGGCGAGACCAACAGATCCACCTCGGCGAAGGCCTTCTCGAAATCCCGGCTGATCACAGTGCGCGCCCGCTGCGCTTGCGCGTAGTAGGCGTCGTAGTAGCCGGAGGATAGGGCGAAAGTGCCAATCATGATGCGCCGCTTGACCTCCGGCCCAAACCCCTCGCTGCGGGTGCGCACATACATCTCCAGCAGATCGTCGGCGTGCTCCGCACGATGGCCGTAACGCACGCCGTCGAAGCGGGCCAAGTTGGCACTGCACTCGGCCGTGGCAATGATGTAGAAGGCGGCCAGGCATCGCTCCACCGAAGGCAGGCTCACTTCCACGCAGGTGCCGCCCAACTTCTCGATGGTCCGCAGACAGGTGTGCATCACTTGTGCCACGCCGGGCTCACAGATCTCACCCCCGTACTCCTTGATGAAGCCGACACGTTTGCCATTCAGGCTCAGCGGGTTGTCGGACCCAGGAATGGGCTCCGCCCTTCCCGGCGCACCGCCGCTCCCGCCTGGCGGTGTCGCTCCCGGGATCCGCAATGGTCGCGGTAACCCCAGGCTGGTCTGGTCGTAGGGATCGCGAACGGCAATCAGGTCGAGCAGGGCCGCCGCATCCTGCACCGTGCGCGCGAACGGACCGATCTGGTCGAGCGAGCTGGCGAACGCGATCAAACCCAGGCGGCTGACCGCCCCGTAGGTGGGCTTCATGCCCACCACCCCGCAGAGCGAGGCGGGCTGCCGGATGGAGCCCCCGGTGTCGCTCCCCAGACTCCAAGGCGTCTCGCCCGCGGCGACGGCGGCGGCGGAGCCGCCGCTGGAGCCGCCGGGAACCCGGTCCAGGTCCCAGGGATTGCGCGTCACATGGAAGGCCGAGTTCTCGGTCGACGAGCCCATGGCGAACTCATCCATGTTGAGCTTGCCCAAGAAGACAAGACCGGCTTCGCGCAGCAGGCGCACTACAGTGCCGTCGAAGGGGGGTATGTAGCCCTCCAGGATGCGGGAGGCGCACGTGGTCTCCACACCCTTGGTGCACAGCACATCCTTGAGCGCAATGGGCACACCCTCCCAAGCGCCACGCTCCTCCGGCCTTTTGGCGTCGGCCGCCCGGGCCTGTGCCACAGCGTCGTCTTCGGCCACCCGCAAAAAGGCCTGTACCTCTCCATCCACCTCTCTGATGCGGTCCAGGAACAGTCGCGTCAGCTCTTCGGACGAAGCCTCCCGCGACTCAATGAGACGGCGGCACTCGTACGCGGTCAGATCATAGACATCCACGGCAGCGCCCCCTCATCCAATCCGTGGTACCAGGAAGTGGCCCCGCTCCACCGCCGGCGCGTTGGCCAAGGCTTCCTGCTGAGTGAGACAGGGCTGCTCCTCGTCGGGGCGAAAGACGTTGCTCACGCTGACGGCGTGGGCAGTCGCCGGCACTCCGGTGAGATCGATTGCGCGCAACTGATTGATGTACTCGATAATGCGCGAGAGCTCGCCCTGTAGACGCTCCAGCTGGGCTTCATCGAAGCGCAGTCGCGCCAGTTGCGCCACATGTTCCACTTCTTCCCGGGAAATCACGATGGGACTCCTCTAAATCCAAATGCGTAGACACCTAGACACGGCGCGGCCCCGGCCCGGCCGGGCGCCGCCGACGCAGCCGCTGCCGCCCTTCCACTGCACTGCGCCACTCTCGAGGATTATAGCGACGGCGCGGCGCCATGCGCCACGGCAAAACCCCCGCGTCCGTGTAGCAGCGCCGCACCAAACCCCCGAAACGGGAGAGGGCGCCCTGGCGAGCGCCCTTGAGGAGAAAGGAGAGCTTGGATGGGAAACTCTCTGCCTCCTATATCGGCACACGCGCACGCGACTTGAGAGGCTCCTGGTGCCCGCGCCCACGACCTAGGCAACGGAACCGCTGACGCCCGGGGTCTCGGCCACACCCGAGTGCCCACAGCCTGTGTACTGCACCCCCGACTCAATCGTGAGTATCGCGCAACTGCTGCGCTGCACGATAGTTCTTGAGCCGCGTCAGAGTCTTGGCCTCTACTTGGCGGATGCGCTCGCGCGTGACGCCGAAACGCTCGCCCACTTCTTCCAATGTCAGGGGAGGCTCTCCCTTGAGACCAAAGCGGAGCTCAAGGACTTTGCGTTCGCGCAACGGCAGGCTCTCCAAGACCTTGGTCAACTCCTCGCTGCGTATCTTGCGCGCCACGGCCTCGGCGGGCTGCTCGGCGAAGGTGTCCACTATGAAGTCGCCCAGCTCGGACTCGTCCTCTTCGCCGGTGGGTGTCTCCAATGAGACAGGCTCTTGGGCGGTCTTCTGGATATCGCGGATCTTGTTGGGGGTCAGGCCCATCTCCGCGGCCATCTCCGACACCGTGGGCTCCCGGCCCAGTTTCTGCAGCAACTCGCGCTGCACCCGCGACAGCTTGTTGATGGTCTCCACCATGTGCACCGGGACCCGGATGGTCCGGGCCTGGTCCGCTATGGCCCGGGTGATGGCCTGCCGGATCCACCAAGTGGCGTACGTGGAGAACTTGTAGCCCCGGGTGTAATCGAACTTCTCCACCGCGCGTATGAGACCCAGGTTGCCCTCTTGGATGAGATCGAGAAACACCAAACCCCGCCCCACATAGCGCTTGGCGATCGACACCACCAGACGGAGATTGGCCTCGGTGAGCCGGCGCTTGGCTTCCACGTCCTTCTCCCGGACCCGTTTGGCCAGATCCACCTCCTCCTCGGCGGTGAGCAGAGTCACCTTCCCGATCTCCTTCAGATACATGCGAACCGGATCCGCACCCCCATGGTCGAGGGTGAGATCTAACTTGCTGAGGAAACGCTCCTCCTCGGTGTAGTCTTCTTCCTCCTCCACGCCGGGCTCCGCAACTTCGATGCCCATGTCATAGAGGCTGGAGTAGAGCTGCTCGAGGTCTTCAGTGGAGACATCGGCGTGCTGCAGCAACTCGCTGACCTCGTCCGGGGAGAGCACCCCCTTCTCGCGGCCGCGGTCAAAGACGGCCCGAAAGGCCACCCGCTCGGAACACCCGCCGGCCATCCCCCTCACTCCTCCTCGATGTCGGCCAGCATCTGCCGGATCTCGTGATGCAGTAGCTCCAGCCGGAAGAGCTTACGTTCGGTTTCCTCGTCCACGTCCCCCTCCAGGAGTTGCGACCGGAGCCCCGCGATCACCCTGTTCACGTGTTGCTCCTGCAGTCTCAAGTAGTCATGCTGCAGAAGCGCCCGTGTGTAAACTCCATCTTCCCCTTCAATGAGGAGTCCTGAACACAAACGACTCATGTCGTCACCAGTTCCGGCCAGGCGTACGGCTTCCTCCTCCACCGACAACCCCGCCTGCCAAGCCGTCCGCAGTAGACGGAACAACTCCTGGTGCTCGGGGCCGGAGAAGTGCTCTTCCGTGAGCCCTGGGAACAATTCCTGCACAGCCTCGGGAAAGCGTACCAATCCCACCAGAAACCGACGCTCCACCGCATACTCGGGCGCCGTGACCCTTGATCTGTAGTCTGAGACTGCAGCCTTCAGCACGGTACTCCCCCCCGGATCAGCCAAGGCTCGTGTTCTGGTCTTCGCTCTCCCCCTGAGTAACAGCGCCACGTTCTCCGACGTCAAACGCAGCCGATCCGCTATGGCTTGGACCTCTTCCTCTCGTTCCTTTGGCGAGGCGCTACCATCGAGGATCCCCCGCACCACATCGAACGCCGCAATCCGCCCTTCGGGATTGTCAATGTCGGGCCGGTCCAATGCTCGAGTGATTTCGTATCTTAACAGCGACGTCTTACCGGCCACAAGCGCCTGCAACGAGCCGGGCGGTCCCTTGATCGCCACGTCGGCCGGATCCGTTTCTGCAGGCAGAGTCACCACCATGGGACGCAACCCTTGACGGCGGGCCAGCTCGCCGGACCGCAAAGCCGCTTCCGACCCCGCGCGGTCGGCGTCGAACATGAAAGTCACATTGGCGCTGAAACGGGTCATGAGAGCGAGTTGTTGCTCTGTGAGAGCAGTGCCCATGGAGGCCACCACGTTGCGCACTCCGGCCTGGGCCGCACCCAACACATCTGTGTACCCTTCCACCACCAACACCTCGTCGGCCTCGGCGATGGCTCTGCGGGCCTGAAAAAGCCCGTAAAGGAGCCTTCCCTTCTGATACACAGGCCCCTCAGACGAGTTCAGGTACTTGGGGGCGTCCTCTCCCAAAGACCGTCCTCCAAATCCCACCACGCGCCCGCGATGGTCGATGAGGGGGAACATAACCCGACCCCGGAATCTGTCGTAGGTGCGCCCCTCCCTGGCCACCGCCAGCCCGGCCGCCTCGAGCTCACGCTGACTGAAGCCCTGGGCCCGCGCACGCTCACTCAGACCACGCCAGCCGGAGGGAGACAGCCCTACGTGGTACTCCTCGCACACGGCCCGGCTCAACCCGCGCCGCTCCAAGTATTCACGGGCACGCCGCCCCTCGCCGCTCTCCCACAAGAAGCGGCGGTAGAACCCGGCCGCCTTCTCCAGCAGGATGAGGAGCCGCCGCTCGCGATCCCGGCCCGCATCGTCGGGGCGCTGCCCTTCGTCGTACTCCAGAGCGATACCGAATCGTTCGGCAAGCGTTTCCACAGCCTCCGAGAAAGAGAGGTTCTCCATCTTCTGCAGGAAGTTGAAGATGTCTCCTCCCTCCCCGCAGCCGAAGCAGTAGTAGAGCCCCTTGTCGGCACTCACGGAGAAGGAGGGCGTTTTCTCCTGGTGGAAGGGACACAACCCCACGTAAGTGTTGCCCCGCTTGCGCAGGGTGGTGTACTGGGCCACCACGTCCGCCAGATTGGCGGTCTGAGCCACAGCCTGAACACTGGCATCTTTGATGAAAGGACTCATGGGCGGCTGTCAGTGGCAGATGGGTTGGGTGAGTTCGCCACTGCAAATGGACCCCCTCGCCGGCACGGGAAGTATACCAAGTGGGGGAAGGTGGTGGATGCCGACGTGAGACTGGGGCGCACCTGATACCATAACGGCTATGGCACAATCACCCCGACGCCGTCATGCTCGTCTCGCGGCCACAGCTGCCGTGGCGGCGATCGCCCTACTCATACTGGCTGCGCTACTCATCGTGACCCCTGCCGGCTCACCGGTGCCACGCGCCGCGGCCGCCACCCAACTCGGCCGCACCACCACCACTTTTCGCATGGTGCCGCGGCCCACCTTCACCACCACTACTACGGAACCCACTACTTCGTCGTCAACCACAACCACCACTGCGCCCAATCCGGAGCCGGACCCGCAACCCGACCCCGAACCGGGCCCGGAGCCCGAACCGCAACCAGAACCCACGGAAACCTGTGAAGTGGATGTGGTCATATACGGCACCACCAGTTCCGGCATCGGCGCACTTCGCAGCCTGCAGTTGGCACGAGCCGTTTACCCCTTGCCGCTCACCGTGGCCATAGTGGCCGGTGGACCCCACATGGAGAGCACCATCGCGCAGGGCTTGGCTGTGGAGGACCTATATGGATCCAACGCCGCCAGCGGCTTCTACCGAGAGTTCCGCGACGCCGTGCTGAAGGAATACGCCGCACTGGGCATCAACGCCGCGCCGGCGGGCCGTCTGCTGGTGGAGCCGGAAGTGGCCGCACGCATTCTACGCTGGTATGTGGACTACAACGGCAGGGGACGCCCCGGCGTGATGTTTGTGCAGGGACGTCTCGCTCAAGCCGATGACGGCGCCGAGCGCTACGTGGTGGTGCAAACGCCCACCGGCATGCTGAAGATCAACACCAGGTACTTCATCGACGCATCGCCGGAGGGTGACTTGGCCCGGATGCTGGGCGCCGACTACATGATGGGCCGCAGCGAGGACGTGTACAACGACACCACAGGTCGCACCGCGCCCCGGCCCACGCGCGAGAACGACTGGGCCACCTCGCCCCAGAGCATGTCGATTCTACTCACCTTGAAGATCCACAACGGGGTGGCGCCTTCGGTGGCGCAGTTGGGACACCCCAGCTACGACCCCCTCACTTACGGGACGGATTTCAAGTTCTCGGAGTGGGCCCGGCCGCCTTCGCCACCAGTTGGACCATGCGCTACGTCCTGCCCAACAACAAGCGTGAACTCAACGAAGCGTGGGGCGACTACAGCAACCCGGACACCAGCTACGATTGGGTGATGTATCCGGAGAAGCGTGCCGCTATCCGCGCCACCCTCCACAACTGGATCCTCAACAAGGTCAGGTATCTGCAGGAACACGGGTACCCTTCGGTGGGCGTGGCGTCGGTCCCCACCCGGCCTTACGTACGCGACGGCGTCCGAGTCCTGGGCCTCACCGTGTACACGCAGGAGCAGATCTTGGCAGGTCCCGTGCGCGAATCGGTAGCCTACGGCAACTACGCCCTGTACGACAGACACGACACCATCTACGGCTCCCATCAAGACAGTCGGCCGGGACACGTGCACGTCCCCATGGGAGCGTTGCAGGTGCAGGGCCATCCCTGGTTGTTGGCCGGCACGGCCGTTTCCACCGACAGTCGCGCCCAATGCTCGGCCGTGCGCATGGAACCGGTGCGGGCCAACCTGGGCGGTGCCGCCGGGATCATCGTGGCCATAGCCGCGGCGTCCGGCGTGTCCACGCAGGACATCACTTACGAGGCGGTGCGCCGAGAGTTGCTCCGCCAAGGTTACTCCCTTTAGCAACCGCCGCCATCGGGCGCCCAGAGACCGGGCGTCCACAGACAGAACCGCGACGCTGTATATCGCCCTCTCCCGGCCTCGCGCACACCTCTACCCGTGCAGAGACACGAAGACCGGCGCCAACACCAGAGCCGTCATGCTCATCAACTTGATCAGAGTGTGGATGGCGGGACCACTCGACTCTTTGAGCGGATCTCCGAACAAGTGGGCCACGGTAACCGCATCGGCCGTCTGGGTATCCGGAGTAGGCTCATCTTCGCTATAGACGATCTGACGAGCCGCGCCCCACACACCGCCTGCCGTGGTCATAGAGGACGAGAGAAGGAAGCCCGAAAGTGTGGCCCCCACCAAGACGCCCCCCAGAGCCATGGGACTGACGAGCCCCACCACCGTGGGCACAGCCAGGGCCAGCAATGCCGGGTACGCCATGCCTTTGTGAGCCTGAACGATGGCGATGGACACGCAGGTGGCCAGGTCGGGGGGAGCCGATCCACCCCGCAGACCGGGAATCTCCTCGAACTGGCGGTGCACCTCACCCACCACCAATCCGGCAACCCGAGAAACGTTGGCCAGAGTGAAGAAGCTGAACAGGTAAGGCAGAAGACCTCCGAGCAAGAGCCCGATCATGAGGGCCGGATCTTCAAGCAGGTCCAAGCGGGGCAGATTGCGTGCGGCGACCGCGCCGATGCCGGTACGGTAGGCCTCGAAGTAGGCCACGATGAGGATGAGGGAGGTGAGGGCGGCCGCCGCCCCGGCGTAGGCGCGGGCCGCGGCCGCCCCCGAGGTGCCCAGTGAGTCGAGTGTGCGGGTCCGCTCCAAGACTTCGGACGAAGCCCCCGACATCTTGGCGATACCGTATGCGTTGTCGGTGATGGGGCCGTACGCCCCCACGGCTACCTGCAGGCCCGCCGTGGAGAGCAACGCCACGATGGCTACCGAGACCGCATACCATCCCGCCCCGGGCACGCCCGTCCGGAATCCCAAGTAGTAGCTCAAGCCGATGAGGGCCGCCAACAGCAGGGACGGCGCCGCTACCGACCGCATGCCCAGGGCCAAGCCGCGGATCAAGCTCAATGCCGGGCCTTCCCTCGTCCCCGCAACCACACTGCGGACTGTTGTTCGTCGGGGCGACACGTTCGATCTGGCCAACCACCCGCAAAGCATCCCCGTGATCCATCCGGCGACTCCGCTCCAGAAGAAGCCCAGATATCTGGTCCAGCTATCGGCCGGCCCCGGGAGGAGGTACGCGCACAAGAAGAACAGCGCGGCCAGGACGACGGGTGCCGCCAGATAGTTGCCATAGCGAAGGGATCTGCGTCCAACACCGCCGGGGAGGCGGCTGATCAGCCACTGCCCCCCAACGACGCCACCAGGCCCGCCGCCCCCACCAGGAGGGGCAGCAATGAGAAGTGATTCATGATCCGACCGCCGGCCACCACCACCCCCAAGGCCATGGCCGCCACACTGGCACCCACCACCGACTCCACCACATCGGCGCCCATACCGGTGACACCACTCACATTGGCACCGATCTCATCCGCTATGGCTCCCGGATTCTGGAGGTCGTCCTCGGGAATGCCTCCCTCCAGGCGACACGCCAACTCAGAGCCAACGTCGGTGGCTTTGGCAAACGTTCCACCGCTTACGCGCGCAAACAGCGCGAAGGTGGACACGCCCAAGGCCACTCCACTCACCAGCATGGGCAGCCGCAGAACCAGCCACGCACCACACAAGCCCAGCAAACCCAGACCCACCGTGACCAGGCCGGTGACACTGCCCGCCTGAAAAGCTATGCGAAAACCCGCTCCCAAGGAGACGGCCGCCAGGTTGGTTGTACGGGCGTTGGCCCGCGTGGAGATGAGCATTCCCAAGTGACCGGCCACGCCCGCCACGAACACGCCTGCCAGATACGCCAGTGCAACCTTCCAGCCCATGCCTGTGTGCAGCAACGTACCGAGCAGCGCCAAGACCGCGGCCATAACCACGGCCACCCTGAGCAGCAACGAGTACTGGTGCCGAGCGAAAGCTACAGCTCCGGCGTGCACCAGTTCCAAGATGTCGCGCATGACCTCTGAGCCACCTTCGACGCGCACCACCCGCGCCGCCAACCAGCCCGCATAGCCCAGGCAGCACAGCGTCACCCAAAGCCAACCACGCCCATACGGTTACAGTCATGTTCTCACCCTACACCCACCAGCCGCGGGGCACGAAAGTGTCGAAGTAGAAACGCATGGCAAAGCGATCGGTCATACCGGCGATGTAGTCGGTCACGCGCCGCACCAACCCCTCCGCGGGCGTCACACCCGAAGGGTCGGGGAATGCAGAAGCTCCCCTGTCCACCGCAGGTGTCGCCGGCGGCTCCTCGAACCCGCCCGACATCTCGTCCGGGTGGGCCAAGAGATGATAGAACAACCCGCGTAGCAACGACTCCACCCGCCCCTCCCCGCTCACTTCCACCGACGCGGCGTAGACGGTCTCGAAGAGGAACTCGCGGAGTTCGTGCAAAGCCTGCGCAGCCTCGGGGCTCTGGGCCACCTCCCTCCGCCCGTAGCTCTGATCCACAAGATCGTGGACCAGATGATCTATGCGCTCCGACGCCGTTCGTCCCAAGATCTTCACCGGTTCCCGCGGGATGTCTTCCGGGGAGATGAGACCCGAACGTACGGCATCGTCCAAGTCGTGGTTCACATAGGCCACCCGGTCGCAGATCCGCACCACCTGCCCTTCGAGCGTGGAGGGCACATGCGGCCCGGTGTGCCCCCTTATCCCATCCCGTACCTCCCATGTGAGGTTGAGGCCTCTCCCGTCGTTTTCCAGCCTCTCCACCACGCGTACGCTTTGCTCCGAATGGCGGAAGCCTCCGTAGCCCAGCTCTTTGAGCACGGCATCGAGCGCGTGTTCGCCGGCGTGGCCGAAGGGCGTATGGCCCAGATCGTGGGCCAGAGCGATGGCCTCGGTCAGATCCTCATTCAGCCGCAGACCCCGCGCCACCGCGCGGGCGATACCCATAACCTCCAGCGTGTGCGTGAGACGCGTCCGGTAATGATCGCCCTCCGGCGCGATGAAGACCTGCGTCTTGTGTGTCAATCGCCGGAAAGACTTGCTATGGAGCACACGATCGCGATCACGCTGGTACTCGGTGCGCAGCAAACAAGGTTCCTCGGGAAGCTCACGTCCGCGTGATGAGCTCGAACGCGCCGCCCCCGGCGACAACCCGGCCTCGAGTGCTCCACATCCAGAACCACCCTGCCGCGGGTCTCCCGCTTCACGCTCTCACACCTCTCCGGGTCGCACCGTCGGCGGCCGCCTGCTCGCGGGCGGCCGCCGACGGCCGGCCTACTGGTCAGCTCATGCCTGATCAGGCGTTGACGGAGGGCCCATCTCCCAGGTTGAGTGCGGCCTGGGCGGCAGCCAATCGGGCCACCGGCACTCGGAAGGGACTGCAACTCACGTACGTGAGCCCCACCCGATGGCAGAAGGCGATACTCGACGGCTCGCCACCGTGCTCGCCGCAGATGCCCAGCTTGATGTCGGGATTGACGGCCCGACTCTTCTCAGCCGCCATCGCCACCAATGGCCCCACCCCATCCTGATCCAACTTCTGGAACGGATTGTCCTTCAGCATGTCGGTCTTGAGGTAGTACGTGAGGAACTTGCCCTCAGCGTCGTCACGCGAGAAACCGAGCGTAGTCTGAGTGAGATCGTTGGTACCGAAGCTGAAGAAGTCCGCGTACTTGGCGATCTCGTCGGCGGTGACGGCCGCACGAGGCAGTTCGATCATAGTGCCGACTTTGTAGGGGATGTCAGCGGCACGTTCCTCGAGCACGGCCTCGGCCGTGGCCTCCGTGAGCTCGCGCATGGCTTTGAGTTCCGCCCAGAACCCCACCAGAGGGATCATGATCTCCACTTGTGGCGTGTGACCGGTGTCCCTGAGAACATCGCACGCCGCTTCCATGATGGCGCGCACCTGCATGGCGTAGATCTCCGGCCACTGGATACCCAGACGGCAGCCCCGCGTGCCGAGCATGGGGTTCATCTCGTGAAGCTCCTTGACTTTGGCCACGAGCTCTTCCTGCGCGGCGATATCCTCTGCGCCGGCGCCCGTGCACTTCATTCGCTCCAGTTGCACACTCACCGTGACCAGATCGGGCAGGAACTCGTGCAGCGGCGGGTCAAGCAGGCGAATGGTAACGGGCAATCCCTCCATGGCGCGGAACAGCCCGTCGAAATCCTCGCGTTGGAAGGGAAGTAGATGCGCAAGGTGCGCTTCACGCTCTTCGGTGGTCTCCGCCATCACCATGTTGCGCACGTGCGGCAGCCGTTCCTGCTGCATGAACATGTGCTCGGTGCGGCACAGGCCGATTCCTTCCGCTCCGAACTCGCGCGCCCGCCGCGCATCGTCGGGTGTGTCGGCGTTGGTGCGGACCCCCAGCTTCCTCACTTCGTCCGCCCACTGCAGAACGATGCCGAAGTTGCCGCTGATCTGCGGCGGTGCCAAGGGTACCTGCCCCAAGTAGACCTTGCCGGTGGAACCATCCATGGTGATCCAGTCGTCCTCCTTGATCACCACATCGCCCACCGTGATCTCCTTGGCCACCACATCGATCTTCATGTCCGCCGCTCCGGCGATACACGGCTTGCCCATGCCGCGCGCCACTACGGCCGCGTGAGACGTCATGCCTCCGTGGCTGGTGATGACACCCTGTGCCTCAACCAAGCCGTGGATATCGTCCGGGTTGGTCTCCCAGCGCACCAGCACCACTTTTTCGCCCAGGGCGCCCCTCGCCGCAGCGGCGTCGGCCGTGAACACCACTTTGCCGGTTGCGGCGCCCGGTGAGGCATTGAGGCCGCTAGTCAACGGCTCGGCTTTGGCTTTGGGGTCAAGGTTCGGGTGCAGAAGCTGGTCCAAGGCTTCCGGCTCAATGCGCGCCAACGCCTCTTCCTTGGTGATCATGCCGGAGTTGACCATATCCACTGCAATCTGCAAGGCCGCCGCCGCCGTCCGCTTGCCCACCCGCGTCTGCAGCATGTAGAGCTTGCCGTCCTCAATCGTAAACTCCACGTCCTGCATATCGCGGTAGTGGGTCTCGAGTTTCTCGCGGATGGCGTTGAGCTCCTTATAGATATCGGGCATGACCTCGCCCAGTTCTACCAAGGGGCGCGGATGGCGCACACCGGCCACCACATCCTCACCCTGGGCATTCAGGAGCCACTCACCATAGAACTCGTTACTGCCATCAGAGGGGTTACGCGTGAAGGCCACGCCCGTCCCCGAGGTATCACCCTTGTTGCCGAACACCATGGACTGCACATTGACTGCCGTGCCCAAGTCGTCCGGTATGTTGTTGAGGCGGCGATACACCTTGGCCCGCTGGTTGTCCCAGCTTTTGAAGACCGCCCGCACGGAGAGATCGAGTTGCTCGCGCGGATCGCTCGGGAAGATAGAACCCGTTTCTTTCTGAAGAAGGATCTTGTAACGGTCGGTGACATCCTTGAGATCCTCAGCGCTCAAATCCGTGTCGAGCTCGACCCCCAGCTCGGCCTTCTTCTCCGTCAGTGCATCCTCGAACAGCTGCGCGTCCACCCCCATAACCACTTCGCCAAACATGTTGATGAAACGGCGGTACGAGTCATAAGCGAAACGGGCATTGCCCGTGGAGGCCACCAGCCCCTCCACCGTGGCATCGTTGAGACCCAAGTTCAGGATGGTGTCCATCATGCCGGGCATGGAGAAGACGGATCCCGACCGCACCGAGAGAAGCAGGGGATTTGACGGATCACCCAGTGTCTTGCCTGTGACCTCTTCCAAATGGGCCAAGTGCGCCTCTATCTCTTGGGCCAAGCCCTCCGGGTATTCGCCCGCTCGTGAGTAGTGAACGCAGGCCTCGGTGGTGATGATGAACCCCTGTGGGACAGGGATGCCAATCGAGGTCATCTCGGCCAAGTTGGCGCCTTTCCCTCCCAACAGCGACTTCATGCGGGCCCCGCCCTCGGCAAAGTCATATACGAACTTCTTGTCGGACATGGACCAGGGTCTCCCTTCGCGTTCGCACCAACATCTATGGCCGCGATTCTAACGAAGTGCGACGGGCTTTGGTAGCAGTTCATCGACCATGGGGCGAACCGCCGCGGAGTGGAGGGGCGGGTGGGGACGGGGGGCGAGTGGAGACGGGGAGCGCGCGCCCGGAGGTACCGGGCGGCCGCCCTGATGCGAGGCCCGGGCCGCGTTGCGGCCGCTCCCTTACGCCTTCTCCCGGCCACCGACGGTTTCAACCCTGTAGCCGCTCGAGGTGCGCCACCTTGCGCACGCTCTCGGCGATACCGGCCAACTGCCGCAGCCGATTTCGCCGCACTCGGTCTCATTTTCCGCCATCACCAGAACATCATCGAAGTACGTGTCCACGGCGCCGCGCATCGAGGCCAATGCCTGCAGCGCATCGGCGTAGCGCCCTCACCGGCTGCGGCGGACGCTCCGACGGCCGCCGCGCGCCGCTTCGAAGAGAACACCCTCCGCCGGCACCTCGAACAGGGCGGGGTCTACGGCGCCGGCTTCCGCATCCGGGAGCTTCTTGGCCAGATTGCTGGGCCGGGTGAACACCACCACTAGATCCTCCACCAGGAGAGCGCCCCGCGCGGCCTGCGGCCCGCGCGCGGGCGGCCAGATCGAGGAAGACGGCCGAGGTGGGAAGCACGGCATCCACCACATCGCGGGCAAGCCCCTCGTCGCTCAACCTCTGGCCACTCGTTCCAGTACGAACTCTCCACCGCCTGCGGCACCACGTCGGCTTCGCCCACCAAATGCAGAATGGCCGCCCCAGTTGCCGGTAAGCGAACTCGGCGAGTTCGCGCACGTCGTAAGCAAAACCTCTGGCCAGAGCGATACCCACCATACCCATGGCAGCGCGACGCAGACCGTATGGATCTTTGGAGCCCGTGGGCGCTCACCGCAGGCGAACGCAGCTACGATATTGTCGATCTTCTCGGCAGTGGCCAACAGCGACCCCGACACCGTCTCGGGGAGCACGCCCTCGGCCGCATCGGGGAGAAACTGCTCGCGGATGGCCTGCGCCACCTCTTCCGGAAAGCCCTCCAACCGCGCGTACGTCTGACCCATAGTGCCTTCCAAGTCGGCAAATTCGCGGACCATGATAGACACCTGATCCGCCTTGGCAAGACGAGCGGCCTCCAAGGCTCTGGTCTCCACCTCCTCTCCACGCCCACCGCGCCCGCCAACCATCCTGTCAACGCCCCCAGGCAGTCGGTCTTGGCCTTCATCGACCCCAACTTCTCATAGAAGACCACGCGATCGAGACTGGCGGCCATCTGCTCCAAGCCGGTGGCCACATCCTTATCGAATGAGAACTCGGCATCCTCCATGCGCCCCTCCAGCACACGCAGGTTCCAGCCCGGATGCCGTCTGCACACTCGGATCACCGTTCATCACGAACAAGAAGCGGTTCGACAACACATCGTCGGCATCCAGCAGCGGGAAGTAACGCTGGTGGGACTGCATGGCAATGATGAGCACCTCCGACGGCAGACGCAGGTGCCCTTGGCGGAAAGTACCGCTCAACACCGTGGGCCACTCCACCAGGTAGAGCACCTCCGCCATCTTGTCCATGGGGTCCGCATAGTGGAGACCGTGAACCGCCGCCAAGCGATCCATCTCCGAGCGTATGAGAGCCTCTCGCTCCACCTGATCCACCATCACGCACACACTGCGTAGGGCCTCCACGTACTCTCCGGGCGCGCCAATCTCCACAGGTCCGCCGAGCCACCGGTGACCCAAGCTGCGGCGGCCCGACCGCACCCCGGCGCTGGCCACAGGGATGACGTCGGATCCGTACAGAGCCACCAGCCAGCGCATAGGCCGTGCGAAGCGCAAATCTTTATATCCCCAACGCATGTTCTTGGGGAAGTACATATCGCGTACAATCTTGAGGCAGATTTCGGGCAGAAGGCCGGCCGTGGGCTTGGCTTCGGCAGTGGAGACGTAGTACACAAACCGGCGGCCGTTATCTTCCCTGACCTCCAAGTCCGCCGGCGACCCACCTTTGGCGCGGGCAAACCCGATGGCGGCCGGGGTGGGCGTGCCGGTAGCGTCAAACGCAGCCTCCACGGCAGGGCCCCGTTGAGCCACTTCCCGCGGCTTCTGCTCTTCAGGTACATCCGGGATCATGACGGCAATTCGTCGCGGCGACACCAAGACGCGGATGGACTCGGGCTCGATCTCGATCTCGGCTGCAACGAAGAGGCCCGCCACCCGTGCGGGCAGCTGGTCGAGAACCGCGTGGCACGCAGACGAGGGCAACTCCTCCGTGCCGATCTCGAGAAGGAAGTCGCGTGCCATCTCAGGCCTCCTTCGCGATTGCGGCCATGTAAGCCTCGGCCACACGGCGGGCGATGTTGCGCACACGCGCGATGTATCCCGTGCGCTCGGTGACGCTCAACGCCCCCCGTGCATCCATGATGTTGAACGCGTGCGAGCACTTGAGCACGAAATCGTAAGCGGGCAGGGGCAGACCGTGAGCTAGGCAGGATTCACACTCCTGCTCATAGTCAGCGAAGTGGCGCTGCAGGACGGCCACTTCGGATACATCGAAGTGGTAGGCAGACCACTGCGCCTCGTTGGCTCTGTGTACATCGCCATAAGTCACACCCGGCACCCAAACGAGATCAAAAGCGCTGTCCACCCCCTGCAGGAACATGGCCAAGCGCTCGGTTCCGTAAGTGAGTTCTACGGGGATAGGATCCAGATCGAAGCCACCCACCTGCTGGAAGTAAGTGAACTGCGTGATCTCCATGCCGTCGATCCAGACCTCCCAACCCAAGCCCCAGGCCCCCAGCGTGGGCGACTCCCAATCGTCTTCCACGAAGCGCACATCGTGCCGTGCGGGATTGATCCCCAAATGCTCGAGCGAGGCCAAGAACAAATCCTGGATGTCGTGCGGTGCGGGCTTGAGAATCACCTGGTACTGATAGTAGTGGCCCAGCCGATAGGGGTTCTCCCCGTAGCGACCATCGGTGGGGCGGATGGAGGGCTCCAGATACGCCACCTTCCAGGGCTCAGGGCCCAGAGATCTGAGGAACGTGGCGGGGTTGAAGGTGCCTGCGCCCACCTCTGTGTGCCAGGGGTGCCAGATGACACAGCCACGCTCAGCCCAGAAATTCTGCAGCCCCAACAAGACGTCTTGGAAAGTGGGTTTCTCGCCGTTCACTGCCATCCTCGAAGTAGAGGGGTTCCGGGGAAGTCCGATTGTAACAAACGCCGTGGCCGGAACCATTCTCTCCGGCCGAGGTGCCACCGCGCATCTTGCGAGCGGTACGTTGAGGAACGGCCTCCGGCGCCCGCTACACCAGCCCCAGTTCCTGCATGCCCTGCTCACGCAGCTTGAACTTCTGCACCTTGCCCGTGACGGTCATGGGGAACTCGTCCACTACCAACCAGTAGCGCGGGATCTTGTAGTGGGCGATGTGCCCCACAGCGCACGGAACTCCTCCGGAGTAGGAGCGGCGTGACCCTCACGCAGCTTCACGAAAGCGAGCACCTCTTCGCCCATCTTCCGATCTGGGACGCCCACCACATACACATCGCTCACCATGGGCAGGCCGTGGATGAACTCTTCGATCTCCGCGGGTAGAGATTCTCCCCACCGCGGATAACGACATCCTTGAGACGACCCGTGATGCTGACGTAGCCCTGCTCGTCCATCATGGCCAGATCACCGGTGTGCAGCCACCGTTTCTCGTCTATGGCCTCGGCCGTGGCTTCGGGCCGGTTGTCGTAGCGCACCATGACGTGGTAGCCACGCACGCAGAGCTCCCCCTGGCTGCCACGGGGCAACGTGCGCCCCGTGGCTGGGTCCACTATCTTGACCTCCTGGTGAGGGAGCACCCTGCCGATGGTGGTCACTCTGCGCTCCACCGAGTCCAGGCTGGAGGTGAGCGTACACAGGGGGCTGGCCTCCGTCAGCCCATACCCTATCTGCATGTCGGTCATATTCATACGCTCGATGACCGCCCTCATCAAATCCACAGGGCAGGGCGCTCCAGCCATGATGCCGGTACGCAATGAGCTCAGGTCGAACTCAGCAAAACGTGGATGCTCCAGCTCGGCAATGAACATGGTGGGAACACCGTGCAACACCGTGCACTGCTCTTCCGATACCGCGGTCAAAGTGGCTTCTGCGTCGAAAGTAGCCGAACTCAGGACCAGAGTGGCCCCCATGCACATGGCCAGCAGATTCGTCAATACCATGCCGAAACAGTGATAGAAGGGGAGCGGGACACAGACGCGATCCTCCGCCGTAATACCGAGCGTGCGCGCCACCAGGTACGCGTTGTTCAATATGTTGTGATGGGTGAGGGTGACCCCTTTGGGGAGCCCCGTGGTCCCGGACGTGTACTGGATGTTGATGTCGTCGTCACATCCCAGGGCCGCCTCACGCGCCGCGAGCTCGGAGTCACTGACGCCTGCACCCTCCTCCTTGAACTCGGCGAAGTTGAACATGCCGCCATAACTCCCGTAGCCGAGCACCACTGCCTGGCGCAGATGGGGGAACTCGGCGCTGCCGACGGCGCGGTGGGCACGACCGGCCGCATCCTCAATCTGGGGGCAAACCTGCCTCATCATGGCCAGATAGTCGGAGCCCTTGTAGGCTTCGGCCAGAAAGAGCACCCGTGTGCGGGAGTCTTTCAGCACAAAAGCCAGCTCCTGCGGACGGTAGGCCGGGTTGATGGTGACCAGCACCACACCGATCCGAGCCGTGGCGTACTGGACCACCACCCATTCCCAGTAGTTGGGGGACCATACCGCCACCCGGTCTCCCGTCTCCACACC
>JAXGIS010000008.1:0-95412 GCA_040770645.1 Thermoleophilia bacterium
CCCAGTTACACCGGCTCTTTGCGGGGTCGCCCGGAGAGTGTCGGAGCCGCGTTCACCTGCATGCTCCTCGCCCCCGAGAAGCGCTGCCTGCCTGTGAGCCGCTCCTAGTAGATCACGGCGGGCACTTAGCGCACACCGACCTGAACTGCATGGTGCTGAGGTAGCGGTCGCCGCGGTCGGGAAGCACAACCACAATGGTGCCCTGATCGATCATCCGAGCGATACGCAACGCCTCCGCCATCGCCGCACCGGCCGACGTTCCCACGAACAGCCCCTCCTTGGTGGCCAGCAGCCTAGTGGTTTCGAAGGCCTCGCCATCTTCGATCATCTGCTTCAGATCAAGTCGCGTGGGGTCATAGATCGGAGGAACGATGGATTCGCTCATGTTTTTGAGACCCTGGATGGTGTGCCCTTTCACCGGCTCAACGCCCACCACTTTGACAGACGGATTCATCGATTTCAGGAAGCTACCCGTCCCCATCAGCGTGCCGCCGGTACCCATGCCCGCCACGAAATAATCAACTTGGCCCTGACTTTGGCGCCAGATCTCTGGGCCCGTGGTCTCGAAGTGGGCCAGCACGTTGGCCGGATTGCTGTACTGATCCGGCATGAAGTATTTTCGGGGGCTCTCTTCGACCAAGTGCCGCGCCGCGCGGATGGCACCGTCGGTACTCTCTTTACCCGGGGTCAGCATCACGTCCGAGCCGAGGCCTTCCAGGATAAGCCGCCGCTCGCTGCTGACGCACTCCGGCATGCAGAGCTGAACCTCATATCCTTTGGCAGCGCCGATCATGGCAATGGCGATACCGGTGTTGCCGGAAGTGGCCTCCAATATGATCTTGTCGTGCGTCAGCTCGCCGCTCTTCTCCGCCTGCTCGATCATGTAGAGAGCCGGTCTGTCCTTGACGGATCCGCCGGGGTTGCACCCTTCCAGCTTGCAGAGCAGGCGAACGTCGGGGTTGGGGCTCAGGTTCACGAGTTCCACCAGCGGTGTGTTACCTATGGCCTGCAGCAAGTTCATGGCCGCCCTCGCCTCTCTCTACTTGATCACCAGATTTACCAGCTTACCCGGCACCACGATCTCTTTGACCACGGTCTTGCCCTCCACGTGCTTGGCCACGCCGGGCAGAACCTTGGCGGCCGCGAGTACCTCGGCGGCCGCCGCGTCTTTGCTGATCACCAAGCGGTCGCGCACCTTGCCGTTCACCTGCACGGCCATCTCCACCGTCTCCAGGGTGAGAAAGCGGGGATCGGCTTCCGGCCACGATGCGTCCCAAATACGGTCGCGTCCCGTCATCTCCCACAACTCCGCGCACATATGCGGAGCAAAGGGCTCCAACAGCCGGATGAGCGCCTCCAGAGACTCGGCCAGAACGCGCCGACCCGAGGATGTGACCATCAGACCACCGTCGGCGCCCCCGCGTGCGGTTGCGATCTCATTGTTGAGTTCCATGATGGCCGCCAAAGCGGTGTTGAAGTGGAAGCGCTCGCCGATATCCGAGGTTACTTTGGCGATGGTCTGATTGGTTTTGACCAACAGAGCCTTTTCGGCCGGTGTCGGCACGGCACCTTCCGGGAAGGACCCCAACCACGATCCCACCACAGCCCGGCCGCTCACCTGCCCTGTGGCCGCTACCCCCCCATCAGCCTCTCCGGCCCCCGCGCCGTTTTCGGCGGGAGCCTCCGGCTTCAGCCACCCCGCCTCGATGGCCTCGCAGGCCGTGCGCCACACGCGATTCAGGAACCGATATATGCCTTCGATACCCTGGTCCTGCCATTCGCCGTCACTCTCCGCCGGTCCCATGAACAGCACGTAGCTACGAAGCGAGTCGGCACCGTATCGGGCCACGTGTTCGTCGGGGTTGACCACGTTGCCCTTGGACTTGGACATCTTGGCGCCCTTGTAGTAGATCATGCCCTGCGTGAAGAGGTTCTTGAAGGGCTCCTCGAAACCCACCAGACCCAGGTCATAGAGCACCTTGCAGAAGAAGCGCGAGTACATGAGGTGGAGGATGGCGTGCTCCACCCCACCAATATACTGATCCACCGGCAGCCAGTAGTCCACCGCCGCCTTCTCAAAGGCCACGTCGTCGCGCCGAGCCGAGGTGTAGCGCAGGAAGTACCACGACGAGTCCACGAACGTGTCCATGGTGTCGGGATCACGAGTGGCAGGGCCGCCGCAGGTGGGGCAGGTGGTGTTCATGAAGTGCTCGGCCGCCGCCAACGGCGACTTGCCTTTGGGCGTGTAGTCGCTGATATCAGGGAGCAGGACGGGGAGATCCTCTTCCGGCACCGCCACCTCGCCGCACTTATCGCAGTAGATGATGGGAATGGGCGCCCCCCAGTAGCGCTGGCGCGAGAGCAACCAGTCGCGCAGCTTGTAGTTGACGGCGAAGGCCGCCTTGCCCTGCTCCTGAAGCCACTCGGTCACCTGCTGAATGGCCTCCGCCTTGGGCAGGCCGTCAAAGGCGCCACTGTTCACCAGAATGCCATCACCGGCGTAGGCTTCTTTCATGCTCCCATCGGCGTTCTTAAACTCCTGTGGGCTGGAGATGACCTCAATCACCGGCAAATCGAACTTGCGAGCGAAGTCGAAGTCGCGCTCGTCATGGGCCGGCACAGCCATGATGGCGCCGGTGCCGTAATCCATCATCACGTAATCGGCGATGTAGACGGGGATCAGGGTTCCATTGACCGGGTTCTCTACATAACGGCCGGTGAAGACACCTGTCTTGTCTTTCTCGGCGTTGGACCGCTCGATGTAGGAGGTGTTCATGGCCTGCCAGGTGTACCTGCGGCAGGCTTCCTCGGCCTCGGTGCCGCGCACCATCTCCTCCACCAGTGGATGCTCCGGCGCCATCACGAAGAAAGTGGCTCCAAAGAGGGTATCGGGGCGCGTGGTGAAGACGGTGATCTCGGTGCCGGCCAGAGGATCGACCGCGTCCTTGGCCGCCAAGCGAAAGATGACGTTACCGCCCGTCGATTTACCGATCCAGTTGCGCTGCATGGTGATGACCCGTTCGGGCCAGTCTTCCAGTTTGTCGAAGTCATCCAGCAGGCGTTCAGCGTAATCAGTTATGCGGAAGAACCACTGCTTGAGCTTTTTGGCTTCCACTTCGGTGGAACAGCGCTCACAGGCACCCTGGATGACCTGCTCATTGGCCAACACGGTTTGGCACGACGGGCACCAGTTGACCGGAGCCTCCTTCCTGAAAGCGAGGCCCTTTCTGTAGAACTGCAGGAAGAGCCACTGTGTCCACTTGTAGTACTCAGGCCGGCAGGTGACAACCTCACGGTCCCAATCGATAGCCACGCCCAAGCGACGAAGCTGGCGATTGATGGTGGCGATGGCGTGCTCGGTGAAGACGGCGGGGTGTTCGCCGGTCTGTATGGCGACGTTCTCCGAGTTGAGACCGAAGGCGTCGTAACCCATGGGATGCAGGACGAGCCGGCCCTGGTGGCGCCGGAAGCGCGCGATCACATCGCCCATGGTGTAGTTCTTGACGTGTCCCATATGCGCGCTGCCCGACGGGTAGGGGAACATCTCCAAGATATAGGTGGCGCCACCCGCCTTACCCTTCTGCATGTCCTCGAGTGCAGGATTGGACACGTGGAATGTCTTTTCACGCGCCCAGACCGCCTGCCACTTGGTCTCGATCTCCTCCGGGTTGTAGCTGCGCGCCATCGAAGCTCATCCTTTCCCCTGTGCGACGCCCGCCGACCCGCCGTGGGCGCACCGCACTGCCATGCTTATCGCCAATCTTCTATTGTAGAGACTGCGGCGCAGGGAACCAAACCCCGACCTGCCCTCATCCACGCCGCAAATCCTCCAGTTTCCGCTTGGCCGGTGCCACCAAGCCTTCCTCTTGCACTATCTCCACTTCCACCCGCATGCCGGATTCCCGCACAGCGCTGAGGGCCGCAATGCCTTCAACCAGGGTACGCAGCTCCGCGGGGGCCGGGGCATCCACCGTTTCCACCCGCACCAATAACCCCACGCCGCCGCCATCCATCGTTGCAATCTCACCCTCATCTTGAACATTAGCCACTTCAGCCGAGAAGGTGACAACCCATTCCACCGCGAAGAGAATCTCATCCAGTTGGGCCATGCTCAGCCACCTGCCTGCACCCAAGTCCACGACATCGCTCATCCGCCCCTGCACGCGATCCAAACAGCGCAGGACACTACCGCAGGCGCACGGGCTGGGCAGCAGCCTCCCGCTGTCGCCCGTGCGATACCGTATGAGCGGCATTCCCCGACGCGTGAGGGTGGTCACCACCAACTCCCCGCTCTGCCCGAGCGGCAGCACCCTACGCGTACCGGAATCCACCACCTCAAACAGCAGGTCGGCTTCGCGGATGTGGAGCCCGGCGAAGGCGCGGCATTGCACAGCCCCGCCCAGACCCGTCTCCGTGGAACCGTAATGCTCAAAGACCGAGCAACCCCAAGAGCGCTCGACCGCGGCCCGTAGCGGAGCGGCCACATAGTCACCAGAGAACAACACCGCTTTGACTCGGCCGGAAGGGAGTGCGCGGCCGGCTCGGCTCCTAGCCAACCGCAGTATCTGGCCGGGCACCCCCACCAAGCAATCCGCCTCGAAGTCACGGATATGACGCGCGGCTCGCGCACAGTCATCCACGAAACCATGAACATCAACTTCAACTCCATCCCGTGCCAACGCAGTTTTCAGCAGATCCCCCACGCTCCCCGGAGTGGTGCCCGGCATGAAGACGAGCACGCGTTCGCCGCGCTTGACCAGCGCGCGCATGCCGTGACGGAAATGATCGATGGTGAGCTCGAGGTCGTCTTGGGTGAACCACAGCCGTTTGGCCACTCCACTTGTGCCTGAGGTGGGCACAGTGACAATCCTGGCTATGTCGCCCTGCGATACGCACACCAGGTCGAGTCCCCTTAGGCGGAGGTCCTCTTCCTGCACAAACGGTAGATGACCGAGGTCGTCAAGGCTTTGCGGCCCATCCGCCGGCACATGCTGATAGAGTTCACGATAGAAAGGGCTTCTCTCGCGCGCCCAAGCCACCACTTCTCGCAATTGGGCGAGCTGCCAGCTTTCGAGGCGGACGCGCTCCAGTGGGGCGTGCGGTAGCTCGCCCCGCGCAACATCCCGCACGGCACCTTCGGACTCCCCTCGGGCCACACCCGAGGCATCCCTCCATCCGGCGCCTGACGCCGAATCGCCACCCACCCGCCTGGCTGTCCACTCGTCGAGGGGGGTTATGGGGATCATGCTGCTGCCTGCGTTCGGCCGCACTTGGTCACCGCTCACTCGGTACACCGACGCACCGCATGTACTCCACGCAAGATAGCCGCATAGCATCCGCCGCCGGCGGATCGGAAGTCTGCTTCAAAAACGGCCTCAGCCACACTACGCTAAGTTTCACGCGCTTCCGTAGGATCGAAACCGTGTTCTACCAAAATGCTCATGGCCCGTGCATAGGCTTCAGCCACGATGGGACCGCAGCGCTCCGTGCTCGGCGTACCGTCGCTCAGGATATCGTTGCAGCGCACTCCCCCATATCGTCCGCCTATCTCCGCTCGGAACCACTCTTCGAGTTCGCTGAGCATAAGGGGCAGTTCCTCGTGCTCCTCCTCGTCGTCACGGCCCTTGGCTGCGTACAGTGCAAGGAGACAAGCGGCTCCCGTGAGGCTGCCGCAGGTTCCTGCCCCCGTACCACCGCCCAGCGCCAATCCCCCCATAGCCCGGATGAGGTCCGGGTTCATCTTGCCCTGGGCCTCCAAACCCAGAAGGAGCAGAATCTGACTACAGTAGTAGCCTTTCCGCGACAACTCCATCATGTGCATTCGTGCCTCGTCCACAGTCCCTCCTCCCAGTCAAGCTCACGACGGAAGCCGTTCGGCCACAACTAGGAAGTAACCGGGACGAGCCTGCGCGACCATCTCGCGACCCGGCGTCCCGCCTTCCCAGCAGCGCCTCCCAGAAACGAGCGGCGGAACCATAACTGAAGACCATGCGGGCCACGAACTCCTTGAGGACGTGCGAGCGGTCGCGCCACGTGCGCACAACGAAGCCTGCTTCGCTCAACCTGGAGACCGTAGCCTCCCGGCTCAAAGCACCGCGCAGGCAGGTGCTCTCGGGAATACGCTCCATCCAAGAAGCGGGCCTCACCTGTTCAATGCCGTCAGGGCCTTGGATCGGGCGTCTGAGGTAGAGGTCGGACACGGCCAGGAGCCCCCCAGGGCGAAGCACGCGATGAATCTCACCCAGAGCCTGTGTGGGATCAGCCAGCGCGTTGACAACGCACTCGGCAAAGACGGCATCGAAGGACCCATCAGGGCAGGGGATGCACTCCGCCCGTCCCTCCACCCAGATCACCGCCTCCTCCCTAGCCCTGGCTTCCGCCAGGCGGGAGGCCGAGCAATCCAAGCCAACGACATCAGCCTGCCACACTCGAGCTAGGAACGCAGCCGTGGATCCCGTACCGCAGCCCAAATCAAGCACGCGCCCACCCGGACTTAGCGCGCAAGCGGTTGCCAGTTCCGCTGTGAGCTCCAGACCCCGGCCTGAGCTCATCCCCCGCCGCCTCCCGAAACGCGGCCTGCTCGTAGAGGCGACAAGTTGTCACGCACTCACTTGTCCTCAAGGATCTGTTCCACTTCCGCCATGCGTCCCGTGGCCAACTCCTCAGGAATGAGATAGAGGCCTGCAGCCGGGGCAACGCGGTAGATCGAGCGTGAACGAGTTGCCCAGGTAGGTCAGCTCCACGGGACCTACTTCCAGCGGGCGCGCGCAACGGCAGCACTCCCAGCGCAGATCGTCTTCAGAAAGACGGGCAATGCCGGCCATATCACACCCGCCGTTCCACGGTCATCCGATGAGCGTAGGCATTGTGCACCTCATACCCCGCATCCTGTGGCGAATACTCCACCCAGAAGGTGACGGCTCGAGGCCGGAAAGAAGCCCGAAACCGCCCCGACACACCGTGACAGAGCTTATCCCCCGTCTGCTCCGCATGATAGATCACCTGTTGCACGTCCTCCACCAAGATGCGACGCGCATCCAACTTGGCCTGCACTTCACCCGCTATGATCAGCTGCACCTCCTGCCAAGGCTGCAAGGCTCCGCCCCCCTCGTCCCATAGCTCTCTCAGCAGCCGCGTCTTCAGCCGTGCGCGGTTCTCCCTTCGCTCAGACCAGCCCGGTCTGGCCCTACCCGCCGGGTCCATCTCCGTCGGGTAGATGAGATCGAGCACGTGTAGGATCCGCTTGCCCTGCCCCGCCAGGCTATCCCTACACATGGCGCAGTAGGTGACGTACTCGAGGAGGCTCTCCCCGCCTCGTCGAGCCGCCACAGCAGCGGCGAGTTGCGGATTGGCGTTGGCTTGGAGGCCTCCATAGCCGCAGCACTCCGTGATCTGTCCCGACAACACAAGCTCTTCAATGGGTTGATCCAAACCCGCCAGCAGCCGTCGGATGCTCTGCTGAAGCCCAACGGCATCCCGGGTGGTGCAGGGATCGTGCAGTGCGCGCAGAGGCGGTGCAGGCCCCTCTGCCCTCGGGGGGGTTCCCGCCTGTTCCATCACCTCACTTAGAAATACGTATTCACCGTTTCCCAGATGTGGAGATACGACGGCCTGGCAGGTGGGGCAGGCGAAGATCAGCACCGGATCGCCCAGTCTGCGCCTACCCTCCAATATGTCGGCGACTCCCTGCTCGAACAAGTCTTGGCGCCCCGCCCAGAAGGCCGGCGCGCCGCAGCAATCCAGGATGAGGCCCACGCCACCGGCGAGCTGCCGACGCAGATACGCGTAAACGGCCTCCACCTGGGCCGGATTGGAGCCGGCCAGCTGGCAGCCGGGGAAGAAGGCGTACGCACAGTGTCCACTTCCCGGCTCGGCCCGCGCAAGCGCGAAAGCAGGTGAATGACTGAACGCGTAGTCCTCGAGCGCGAACTCGTGAGCCGAAGGCGGCATCTTACCCGCAGCCACCATCTCGCGCCGCGCCTCCAAGCACAGGTCGGTCATGGAGAAGTCCTCCGGACACACCTCGGTGCAAAGACCACACAGCATGCAGGAGTTGATAAGACGGTTGGCCTTGTGCTCACCCTGCACGATGGCAGCGTTGTTGTAGATCTCGCGGGCATACCGCCGCGGATAACTGCCGAAATGGTGGAGATACTCACATACTTTGACGCACTCCAGGCACTCGCAGCGCAGACAGCGGCCGGCCTCCCGTTGGGCTTCATCCGATGTGTACACACCATCGGCTTCTTGTGGTTCCACGGCCGATACCGGCACCGCCTGTGCCAGGCTCACGAAGAGACGAGTGGGCTGCGGACCTTCCTTCTCCCGTCCGGCCGAGAGAGAGGCTCCCTGCAGGAAACGGTCAATGGACGTGGCGGCCTGCCGGCCCTGAAGGGCCCAGCCGATCGGTGACGCCACACCATCACCCATTTGTTCCTGGGCACCGGCAAAAACACCTTCCCACTGAGTCTCCAGAGTCTGCGGGTCGTGGGGAAGCAGTAGCCGCCCATCCGGCCCCACCGCGGCGGGCTGGGCTTGCTCTCCATCCCGCTCCACAAACACGGCGGCAAACTGCGTGCGCAGGTCCTCCAACCGCGGAACCTCACCGAGGCGGAACTCCACTCCCAAAGACGTCAACGTGGCCGCCTCGGCTGCCACCACCTCCCCCGGAAGCACCGCCTGCGGGAACCGTAGCAACGGACCACCCACGTTCTCCTCCGCATCAAACACCGTGACCGGATATCCCTTACGCGCGAGGTCGGAAGCCGCGGTCAGGCCGGCCAGCCCGGACCCCACCACCGCCACCTTCGTGTCGCGCCGCGGAAGAACCAAGACCCGGTGGGCGGGCGCGGGCCGGGTCACGCACGCGCGCTCCAGCGCTCCTATGCGGATGGCGTCGCCGCACTCCCGTCGTTTGCAGCGAAGTTCGCAGGGATGGTCACAGATGCGCCCCAGAATGCCCGGCAGAGGCATGGTCTTGCGCAGGACCTTCCAAGACTCGTCCCAGTCTCCCGCCGCCACGGCCATAACGAAGGAGCGGGCGTCCACGTGGAGCGGACAGGCGGCAACACACTCCGCCGGCTCCTCTTGTATACAGCGATACTCGAATTCGCGCAGTCGGGACTGTTCCATGGCCTGGTCCTCAGGGGATGCCGTCGAGGGGGCCGCCCCCCGCGGGCCCCCCCCCGCCGTTTATGCCTTCTTCGGCAGGGACAGGGCCTGCCCCCGGACCGCCATGGCCCCTTCGAGCAGGGCCTCTCCCACGGTCGGGTGGGCATGAACGGTGGTAATGATTTCGTCCACGGTGGCCTCGAGACGGAGCGCCAGGGCGCCCTCCACGATGAGGTCCGTGGCCCTGGGGCCGATGATGTGCACCCCGAGGATCTCGTCGTATTTCTCGTCCACCACGTACTTCACCATGCCGTCGGTCTCGTTCATGATGAGGCTCTTTCCGTTGGCCATCAGGGGGAACCGGCCGATCTTCACCCGGAACCCCTTCTCCAGGGCCTCCTTCTCGGAAAGGCCGACGGAAGCGATTTCCGGAGCGGTGTAAACGGCGCTCGGGACGGTCTTGTAATCCATCCGACCCCAGCTTGTTGTTGATCCGACCCACGTCGGCCACCGCCGTGTACTTCTCCACCTTGGTCTCGCCCGTATCCACCTTCACCGCCACTTCGGCCATGAAGAGACCGTACATGTACACGGAGAAGGGATTCCCTTGGGCGTTCTCATCGCAGGCGGAGGCCATGGAAGCCGTGTACTTGCCGGCGTACCGGGTGGCTATTCCCTCCGCCACCATCTCCTGGTAGGTGCGGAAAGACCCGTCCGCCTTCTTCATGGCCGCCATGAGCTGCTGGCACCCGTTGACGATGGCGTTGCCCGTGACCACCTGCTGACGGCTGCCGCCAGACGGTCCGCTGTTGGGGGTCACAGCCATATCGTTCAGAACCAGCTTGATGTTCTCTGGGGCCAATCCCAGCGGGCGCAGCGCCTCGTGCGCGGTGCCCAGGGCCCCCATGTCGGCTCCTTGACCGTGGTCTTCCCAGGAGGCGCCGAGCGTCACTCCGTCCTCGGTCAACTCCACCCACACTTCGGAGGCATCAGGGCCATCGAGTCCGCAACCGTAGATGCCGAGAGAGACGCCCACGCCCTTCTTGACCTCGGCGGTGGATTCCTTCTGAGCCTTCTCCAATGCCGCCTGGTACTTGGGCCGTAGCAGGTCGATCATCTCCGGGAGGCTCCAGGCATCCGGCACCTGCCCCGTGGGGGTGGTGGCACCCGGCCGATAGACGTTCTTGTAGCGGAGTTCGAGCGGATCTACGCCCATCTTCTCGGCCAGCTCATCCATGAGGCTCTCAGAGGCCAGGAAGGCCTGCGGTGAACCGTAGGAGCGGAAGGCAGAACCCCAGATGTGGTTGGTGCACACCGTCCGACCCACGCCGCGGATGGCCGGGATATCGTAGCCGGCTCCCATGTACTGCGCGCCGCGCAGGGTCAGCAGATCACCGAACTCCGAGTAGGGTCCGTGATCCACGCTCCAGTCGCTCTCCATGGCCAGCAATTTGCCTTCCGCGTCGGCCCCGAACTTCAGCTGCATGAAGAAGGGCGAGCGTTTGCCCGTGTAGGTGATGTGCTGGAAGTAGTCGTAACGCAGCGTTACCGGACGGCCGGTGGCCATGCAGGCCACACCCAACAGCGCCTCCATGGTGGGCGAGAACTTGTAACCGAAGGTGCCGCCGGCCGGGTTCTGGACCAAGCGCAGCTTATCTGGATCGATGCCCAAGCCGGGAGCGATCATGGCGTGGTGTAGGTGGATACCGATGCTCTTGGAGTGGATGGTGAGACGGCCTTCCTCATCGAAGTAGGCAAGGCCCACATCCGGTTCGATGGTGAGGTGCGGCTGACGCTGCAGGTAGAAATCGTCCTCCACCGTGTAAGCAGCCGAGGCCATGATGGGAGCTGTGTCCTCGCCCTTGGCGATCTTCTGTTCGAAGTAGATGTTGGGCGTCCCCGGGTGAATCTCGATGGCATCCTCGGCCATGGCCGCCGGTGCACTCATGTAGGCGGGCAGCACCTCCAGATCCACCTTGACCTTGGCCGCCGCCGCCCGGGCGTGTTCTTCCGTATCGGCGCACACTATGGCCAAGGCGTCACCGTACTGGAATACCTTCTCATCGCAGAGGATGGGGCGATCCCAGCCGTCGCCCTTGTTGGTGGGGAAAGTGATGAGGCCGGTGATGCGATTTTTCCCCTGCACGTCTTTATGGGTAATCACCTTGTACACACCCGGCATGCCCTCGGCCTCGGCGGTATCGATGGACCGGATGTTGGCGTGCGACACCTCGGCCTGGGCCAACGCTAGGTGCAGCGAGCCGGGCGGGAGTTTGAGCCCCAAGTCGGCTCCGTAATCAATGGTGCCACTGACTTTGGCCACCGCTGTGGGCCGCGGATAGCTGGTGCCCCAGATCCTGCCGTCGGCCGGCACCTCAAACTCAAGCGCCTGCGGCGACATCTCGCCCCGCAGCACTTTGGCGGCATCCATGACTGCATCCACGATGGGCTTGTATCCGTTGCAGCGACAGGCATTGCGATGCGTCTGGAACCAAGCGCGAGTCTCCTCCCTGGTGGGATTGGGGTTCCCGTCGAGCAACGCTTTGGAGGACACCACGAAACCCGGCATACAGTAGCCGCACTGGGGAGCACCGTGAGCCACCATGGCCTGCTGCACGGGATGCAGGTCATCCGGAGTCCCGATCCCTTCCACTGTGGTGACAGACGCATCATCCGGCACCCGCTTCATGCTGGTAACGCAGGAGCGGATCACCTCACCATCTAGGATGACGCTACAGGCCCCACACTGGCCCTGGCCACAGCCGATCTTGGTGCCGGTAAGCCCCAACTGGGCCCGAAGGACGTCGGCCAGACTCCCCTCGGGTTCCGAGATTACCGTTCTCGCGATACCGTTGACGAACAGTCTCTTCTTGAGCACCGCCAGTGACCTCCTCTTCCACCGAGATTCACTCGAGCCGCCATCAGAGGGACACATCCGCATATCCCTCTTTTGCCTATCCTATCATGGGCTATGGGCTCTCAAGACTCGCCCTTCCGACCTGGTGGCTTCCCACCATCGCTGCGGTTATGCGGGGCGGCCCCCATCCCCCGCGAACACTCCTACGGTTGAATCTCGCCCGAATCACGTCCGGACCGTCAACCGATACCTCAGCCGCGGCCGGAGCCGCCACCGCGGCGCGCCAGCGCAAAGAAGACTATCAACACCACCACGAGCACAACTATCAGAATAGCTTCCGTCACTGTATCTGCCCTCCAAGCCACCAAGCGGCGGCTTCAGATGTCGGCGAAGAACTGAACGATGCCTATATACCCTATGGAGTATGGCAACAAACGCGGTTTCTTATCACAACATCTCGGGCAGTATTCCACTGTGGGCATCGTGGACATAATCATCCGAGTGGCACTATCGCTCGCGCTGGGCGGACTCATCGGCTTGGAGCGCCAACTGCGTGACCAGCCCGCCGGTTTCCGCACGCACACCCTGGTGTGCGTAGGTTCCACAGTATTCACCCTCGCAAGTATCCACGGTTTCGATGCCATAGTGTCGGGGTCATCCGTAGCCACTTCTGTTGATCCCAGCCGCGTCGCCGCCCAAATCGTGGTGGGGATAGGCTTCTTGGGCGCAGGAGCCATCATCCGCCACGGTGCCAGCGTGCGGGGACTGACCACAGCGGCGAGCCTGTGGACGGTGGCAGCACTGGGTCTGGCCACCGGGCTGGGCTGGTACGCGTTGGCCGGGATCGCGGCAGCTGCGGTCGTGATAGGACTGACCGTACTGCGCGTGGTGGAAGAACGGCTCATCTTCCCGCGCACCCACTCCACCGCCCGCTTGGAGGTCGTGTTTCGCCAACGGGTGCTGGGTGGATTGTCTGCGGTAGTGGAGGCCCTGGACGGACTCCGCGTCCGCGTGCGGGAACTCAAAACCGACCGCACCGACACAGACACCAACCGCGTGCAGATGCTCCTGGAACTCCCCGCGGGCATAACGGCCGCCATGGTGATGGAGGCGCTGGGAGCACTCGAGAGCGTGGAGACCGTCGCAGCCGGCTGACTCCACCTCCGCTTACGACACCCGCTCTCGCGAATCCCGCAAACGTGCCACTTCGCGAGCCAACTCCTTGAGTTCATCCCGCAGGGTGGCCGCATACTCGAACCTCAGCTCCTCAGCCGCTGCGAACATCTCCTCTTCCAACGTGGCCATCAACTTCTCGAGTTCTTCCAGGGTCATTTCCTGCCCGGTCTCACCCAGGCGACGCTTGGCTTTGTGCGGTGTGGTCCGTATCTCCTCGATACCCAAGAGCGCCGTGATATCGGAGACACCTTTGACCACCGACTGAGGAGTGATGCCGTGCCGCTCATTGAAGGCCGTCTGTGCCGCCCGCCGGCGGTCGGTCTCGCGCAGAGCGGTGCGGATGGCCTCCGTCTCCTTGTCGGCGTACATGATCACGGTACCCTCGAGGTTGCGTGCCGCCCGGCCGATGGTCTGGATGAGAGAGTGGCGCCACGCAGGAAGCCTTCCTTGTCGGCATCAAGGATGGCCACCAAAGACACCTCGGGCAGATCCAGCCCTTCGCGCAGAAGGTTGATCCCCACCAGCACGTCGAACTCCCCCAAGCGCAGTTCGCGTACGAGCTTGATGCGCTCGAGCGTATCCACCTCCGAGTGTAGATAACGGGTGCGGAAGCCCATGTCCAGGAGGTAGTCGGTGAGGTCTTCGGCCATCTTCTTGGTGAGAGTGGTCGCCAGCACCCGCTCTTCTCGGTCCACACGCCTGCGGATCTCGTTCATGAGGTCGTCGATCTGGTTGCGGGTGGGGCGCACTTCCACACGCGGCTCCACCAACCCCGTGGGGCGCACCAGCTGCTCCACCACCTGGGCCGATTCCCGGAGCTCCCAATCCCCCGGCGTGGCCGACACAAACACCGCCCGCGGCACTTTGCGGATGAACTCGTCGAAGCGCAGGGGTCGGTTGTCGAGCGCCGAGGGCAGCCGAAAGCCGTTCTCGATCAGCGCGATCTTGCGGCTGCGGTCTCCCCGGTACATGCCGTGCAGTTGCGGAATGGTCATGTGCGATTCGTCGATGAGTACCAAGAAGTCTTCGGGGAAGTAATCAAGGAGGGTATGTGGTGGCTCGCCGGCCCGGCGGCCGTCGAGGTGGCGTGAGTAATTCTCGATGCCGCTGCAGTAGCCGATTTCCCGCAACATCTCCATGTCGTATCGCGTGCGCTGACGGAGGCGGAACGCTTCCAGCTGTTTGCCCTGGGCTTCGAGCTCGCTCAGCCGCTGCTCCAGTTCGGCCTCTATATCGCGCAACACCCGTTCCATGATGCCCTGCTCGGTGACGAAGTGAGTGGCGGGATACACGGCCACGCCGCGCAACCGAGCCACCACGCGGTTGGTGACGGGGTCCACCTTCACGATCTCCTCTACCTGGTCACCCCACAGGCTCACGCGGACGGCCAGATCCTCGTAGGCGGGCCAGATCTCGAAGGAGTCACCCCGGACGCGGAACTTGCCCCGGGCGAAGCCCACGTCGTTGCGCTCGTACTGGATGGCCACCAGACGCTGCAGCACTTCGTCCCGGTCCACCTCGGCGCCTTCACGCAGCAAAACCACCTGGGCCAGATATTGTTCCGGCGAACCCAGGCCGTAGATGCAGGAGACCGAGGCCACAATCACCACATCGTCGCGGGTGAGGAGGCTACTGGTGGCCGAGTGGCGCAGGCGATCGATCTCCTCGTTGATGGAGGAGTCCTTCTCGATGTAGGTGTCCGTGGCGGCGATGTAGGCCTCGGGTTGGTAGTAGTCGTAGTAGGAGACGAAATACTCCACGGCGTTCTCGGGCAGGAATTCGCGGAACTCGTTGCAGAGTTGAGCCGCCAGCGTCTTGTTGTGGGCGATCACCAAGGTGGGTTTGCCCACCGCCGCGATGAGATTGGCCATGGTAAAGGTCTTGCCGGAGCCGGTCACGCCCAGCAATGTCTGAAAGCGATCTCCCCTACACACGCCCTCAACCAGAGCCGCGATGGCTTCGGGCTGATCTCCCCGGGGTACGTAGTCGGCTTCTATGCGAAACTCGGCCATTGCCGCCACCTCACCTGCCGCTCAACCCCCACCCACTCACGTCTCAGGAGCTACAGGTCGGGGTAGATGCGGGCATAAAGCTCACGATACTCGAGCACCCGTCTCACGAAATCCCGCGTGTCCGAGTATGGGATAGACTCCGGTTCAAGGGTGCCGGCACCGGATCCCTCTCTGTGTAGGTCCTCGAGCCAGCGACCGACGGTCCCGTGCCCGGCATTGTACGCTGCGAGACTCGCCACCAGATCATCGTCGAACATGTCGCGGAGGAAGCGTAGATAGTAGCTGCCCAGGGCCAAGTTATCCTCCACCGCCCGCAGATCGGGCTGCGGCGGACCCTTCCAGTCATCCCGCCCTGCGATCCACTCCGCAGTCTCCGGCATCAGTTGCATCAGTCCCACGGCGCCCACGCGAGAGACGGCGTCTTTCTGGAAGCTGCTCTCGGCCTTGACCACCGCCAGTACCAGATAGACATCAAGCTGCTGAGCCTGCGCCGCCGCAGAGATCTCATCCGTGTATGCGACCGGATTGAGCCAACGCCCCACTCCCGGTGGCAGAACCGGACGAGCGGCCCAGCCCACTACCACCACCAGCAAGACAACGACCGCGAGCACCAGCAGCGCCAGTCGCACGCCACCTGTGTCGCGTGGAGCCAACCGCCGCACCCGGTCGGATGGCGGCGAATCTCGATGCGTCAAACTCGCTACCGTGAAACCTAAAAGAAGCTTTCTCGGATGCCCCTGTCGCCGTCTTGGCGCCTGCCATGGTCAGAGCGCGATCGTAGACCATGCGCACGAAGAAGCGCAGTTCATTGAGACCGGCGTCGTTGGTGAAGTGCATATCGGCCGCTGCAATCCGCTGACCCGTGGTCAAACGCCTCTTCTCAAGCACCTGCATGGCTTTGTCGTCGAACCGCTGGGACATCCGCTTCTGACGCACTCCAAAGGGCGCTTCAATGGTGACGACCAAGTCATAGCCTCGCTGAAAGCCACCCTCAATCAACAGCGGTGACTCGATCACCACAACGGTTCCGGGAGGGCTGGTATCCATCAGGCGAACGCGCTCCTGGGCAATGAGCGGCGAGACGAGGTTCTCCAGCCACTTCAGTCCGTCGGGATACTGACCGGCTTTGCGCAGCAGGCGCCTGCGATCGATCTCGCCGTTGACGTCGAAGATGTCATCCCCGAACTTATGTGACACCATGTCCTTGATCTGCGTCCGACGATAGAGCTCATGCACGAATTCGTCCGCTGAGAAGACCTCCGCCCCCATCTCCTGGAACATCCTGAGCGCTGTTGACTTACCCGCGCCGATACCGCCAGTGAGACCGACGATGACCGCCCTCTCGCGGATCTCTTTGAGACCCGACCCATTAGCCATCATGTGTTGACCCTCCCCACGAAGTTGCCCTCCACGCCGGCGCGCATCCCCAACAGACTTCACCGCTCCATACGAGAGGGCGCACGCGGCGCCCTCTCTCGCTACGTTATTGATGTTGTACCCTGCCGCGGACTCCCCTACTCGTCGGCCTGCTCCTCCGATGCGACACTCAACCCTTCGCCTCCCACGGCATCGTCCACGGTCGCGGCCACCGCGTCCGCCTCAGGCTCCCCGCTCTCAGGCGCATCTATCTCGGCTACGTCCACTGCAGTAGCATAATCCGGCTCGGCATAGTCACCCTCGATGACATAACCCTCGCCCTCTTCCTCCGCCTCAGCTTCCTCTTCTTCCGCCAAAGCGTCCTCATGGATGCGGTATTCGGGCTCCAGGCGTTTGAGGCTGAGGGAGAGCCGACGGCGATCCGGATCCAGCTCGATAATCTTGACGTTGATCTCTTGACCCACGCGAAGGATTTCGGACGGCTCCTCCACGTGATGATTCGCGAGTTCCGAGATGTGAATAAGGCCTTCCACGCCCTCTTCTATCTCCACGAAGGCCCCGAAAGAGACCAGCTTGGTAACGCGACCATGAACGATCTCGTTAACCTGACGGTTCTCGAAGACTTCCTGCCACGGATCCTTCTGGGTCTGCTTCAGGCCGAGAGAGATACGCTGGCGATCCCGGTCGATGTCCAGGACTTTGACCGTTACTTCTTGGCCGATGCCCAGAACCTCGGAGGGATGGTTCACGTGGCTCCAGGATAGCTCTGAAATATGAATGAGACCGTCGATGCCATCGAGGTCCACAAATGCGCCGAAGTCGACTATGTTGGAGACGGTACCCTTGACCAGGTCTCCCACATTCATGCTGTCCAGAATCTGTTCGCGCACACCACGGCGCTCTTCTTCCAGAACCGCGCGACGGCTGAGGACCACGTTGTTACGGAAACGGTTGAGCTCGATAACCCGGCACTGCAGGGGTTTGCCCAGGAACTCGTCCAAATCGGCCACTCTGCGGATGTCCACCAACGAGGCCGGCAAGAATCCCCGCACACCGAGGTCTAGGATGAGACCACCCTTGACCACCTCTATGACTGTGCCCTCGACGGGAGTGCCCTCCTCCGCCGCCTTCTCGATCCGCTGCCAGGCGCGCTCGAAACGGGCACGCTTCTTGGAGAGAATCAGGCGGCCGTCGGCGTCTTCTTTGGTGAGCACGAGTGCGTCAATTACGTCCCCCATGGCCACTTCGTCGCCGGGATCGACGGACTTCTTGATGGACAGCTCATTTGCGGGAATCACTCCCTCGCTCTTGTAGCCGATGTCCACCAAGACCTCGTCCTTGTCCACTCTAACCACGGTGCCCGTGACAATGTCTCCTTCTTCAAAGGTCACCAGAGTGGCGTCGTAGTTGGGGACCATCTTCCCTTCCACCTCGATCATGAGGTCTTGGCCCCCCTGAAGCGTTTGCGTGCTATCGTCGGGTTGTTGATCTGGCATGTAGGTTCCGTTCCTCCTCAGCAGGGTTGCGCCCAGGGCGGCCATCTCACCCTACGCACTGCACTCAAGTATACCCTCGGACATAATAAAAGGGAAAGTAGCCCGAGAGGTCACAAATCCGTCGACGTTGTACCCGCAAGCCGTGCCAGTGTAACCGAGCGTGCCCCGATCGCGCACGAGACACATGAAGCGCGCCTCCCTCACTTGGCCGTCAACCAGTTTTCGCCGATCCCCGCCTCCACTCCCAGCGGCGGGTCTAGAGGGCAGGCGGCGACCATCTCTTCCACCACGACACTGCGTACAGCCATCGCCTGCTCTTCCGGGGCCTCGAACAGCAACTCGTCATGGATCTGCAGCACCAACCGCGCCTGCGGGAACTCAGTGGCGAGCCGCCGGTGACACGCGATCATGGCCACCTTGATGATGTCCGCCGCGCTGCCTTGTATGACGCTGTTCACTGCCAGGCGTTCGCCCAGGGAACGCGTCTGGAAGTTGGAATGGCGCAACTCAGGGATGGGACGGCGCCGGCCGAACATGGTGGCCACGAAACCCTGCGCGCGCGCCGCCGCGATGGTGCTGTCGATGAAGGCCCGCACGCGGGGTAGGCGCTCGAAGTAGCGCTCGATGTACTCAGCCGCCTGCTCACGTTCGATACCCAGTTGCTGAGCTAACCCAAAAGCTGATATCCCGTAAAGGATGCCGAAATTAACCGCTTTGGCGTAACGTCGGTGAACCGGCTCCACTGCCCCCTCCTCCAAGCCGAACACCTCAGCCGCCGTACGGGCGTGGATGTCCTCCCGACGACGAAACGAATCCAGAAGCGCAGGCTCTTGCGCCAGATGCGCCATGAGTCGCAGCTCGATTTGCGAGTAGTCGGCCACAATGAGCAGGTGTCCCTCCGCTGCGGTGAAACACTCACGGATATGGGAGCCGAGCTCGGTCCGCACAGGTATGTTCTGGAGGTTGGGATCGCTGGAGGATAAGCGCCCCGTAGCAGTCACCGCCTGATGGAAGGTGGTGTGCAACCGCTGCGTCTCCGGATTCACGGCCTCCGGCAACGCCAACAGATAGGTGGACATGAGCTTGGACAGCTCACGGTAACTCTCAATACGTTCGATGATGGGGTGTAGCGGTCGCAGTGACTCCAGGGTCTTTGCGTCCGTGGAGTAACCGGTCTTTATCTTGCGGCCGCGTGGAAGCTGCAGCCGCTCGAAGAGCACCTCGCTCAGCTGTTGCGGCGAACCCAGGTTGAACGGACCGCCGGCCAGCTCATAAATAGAGTCCTCCAGGCCGTCCATTTGATCCTGGAGCTTGGCCGTGAGTTCGCCCAGTCGATAACAGTCAAGCCTGATACCCGTCTGCTCCATGTCGAGCAAGACGCGCGTCAGCGGCAACTCGATATCCTGGAACAGATCCCACATACCCTGTTCGCGTAGCAACGCCTCCTGCCACGCGGCTAACTCCCGAATCAGGCGGGCAGTCGCGGGGGCGTCAGGGCCGCAGGCGGCCGGCCGCAGGCCGCCCCGGCGGCCACCTCCTCCAGCCGATACGAGCGCAGTCCCGGCGCCAACAGATAGGCGGCCAGGTAGGTGTCGTGAGCAGCGTGTGCCGCCAGATCGTGAAGCGCCGGTGTGTTCTTGAAATCGTGGCAGATGAGGCCGCCGTCGCGCAGCAGGGCACGCAACAGAGGTTGGGTACCGGGTGAGTATTCCACCTCCAAGACCTGGTCCCTGATACCGCCCCGCTGGGCTATCCACGCGCGATCACCTGCCTGCGACACCACCACGGCCGCCGGAAGTCCTCTCTCAAACGCCCTATCGAGCTGGTGGGGCGCCACCACCTGTGTGGCCGCCACCATCTCGTCCGGGCCGTCGGCCTCGCCGGACGCGGACAGGGCGTCCTTTTCGGTCCGCATAACCTGCTCAAACCTGTCCATCAGCGAGTTGAACTCCAGCCGCGCAAACAACTCGGCCAAGGCCGCCCCATCCGCGTGTTGCACCTGCAATTCGGCGGCGTGGATGTCGATGGGGGCCTCCCTATCCAACGTGGCAAGCCTCTTGGCCATGAGGGCTTGTTCGCGATTGGCCAGGAGCGCCTCTCGACGTTTGGCGGCCGTGATAGTCTCAGCTTGGGCCAGTGTGGTCTCAAGATCTCCGAACTGGGCCAGGAGCGAGGCGGCCGTCTTCTCCCCAATTCCCGGGACTCCGGGAATGTTATCGGACGTATCTCCCTTCAAGCCGATGAAGTCGGGGATCTGCGCAGGCTTGACGCCGAATCGTTCGTAAACCGCCTGGGGATCGTAGATACGCACATCTGTGACGCCGCGGGTATTGGCCATTACGTGAACGCGATCAGTCACCAGTTGCAGGGCATCGCGGTCTCCGGTCACGATCAACGCCGTCCTCCCCTCCCGCTCGGCCTGGCGGGCGAGGGTGCCCAGGATGTCGTCGGCCTCGTAGCCGGGGAGACTGACGTTCACAAAGCCGAGCGCAGCGGCGATCTCCGTGAAAAGAGGCCACTGTTCGCTCAAACCTTCAGGCATAGGTTTACGTTGAGCCTTGTATTCTTCGAACTCCTGGCGGCGGAAGGTCGTCTCCTTGGAGTCCCAGGCCACCACCACCACGGCCGGCCTGTAGTCGGCAATGATCTTGATGAGCATGGCGCTGAAACCGTAGAGGGCGTTGGTGGGGAAACCCGTGCTGGTGGCTATCTCCTCGGGCAGGGCGAAGAAGGCGCGGTAGGCCAAGTTGTTGCCGTCGATGAAGAAGAGCGGGCGACTGATGGCGTCTTCGGGCTCCGGACATGCATCGCTGGTGCGGGACACATTCATTGGCTCATTGTACTCCAGCCCCCGACAACGGTCGCCCGATCAGAATCCGCAGCAGACCGGCACACGCGGCATCGCAACCTCCACGGACGTGCAGGCACACCGTAGTCGGAGAGAGACACAATTGCGGTGTGGCCCGAGCGGGTGCGTACTTGTCACCCGCTCGGGCCCCCTAAGTCCGTCACAGCCCGTGTGGTCTAACCGGCTGCCGGAAAGACGGCTCGCCTTGTCATCGGCGAAGCCAGGTCCAGTCGCTACTCCCACGCCTGAAGTTCGATAACATTCCCCTCAGGATCCTGAGCGTAGACCAACGTGACACGGCCTCCCCCGGCGATATCCAGCGTGACCACATCGCCCAATGCTCCACCGCCTTCGGCGCGCACGCACTCCGCCGCCGCCTGGACATCATCCACCGCGAAGGCGATATGCGCCAAACCGATGCGATTGGCCGCCGGCGGGCAACCTGGGGCCATCTCGTCATACTGAAAGATCTCGAGCGTGGGTCCGGTGTCGCCGTAACCCGGCAGGCGCAGATGCACACCCTGGAAATGGGCGCCACTGAGACCCGTGCAGGCGTCGAGCAGAGGACCCCGGTAGTCACGCTCAGGAGGCACCGGCCGGCATCCAAATACGCGCTCGTAGAACGCGGCCAGCGCCCGCCAATCCCGGGCAACGATGTTGGTGTGAACGTATCGCGCCCGTAGTGGGGGCATGCAGACCTCCTCGAAATGACTCGTCGCACACAAAGGGTAGCACCACAGTCGCGGAGCGCAAGATGGGCTCCTACAGCGCCCGCCAACCCTCCGGTCGTAGTCTCGCCCTGTCGGGACGGGCCAGCACCTCGTCGAGAGCCGCCAACATTCGTGTCTTGTCCCGCGGCAGCCGACCCCCGATCGGGAGGTAATTCGACGCGTGATTGGAGCGGAACAGCGCGTGCGTCACGTTGGTGGCGGCGATCATCTCCCGCAACTCGCGGAGCATGCCGATGGGATCAGGCAGCACCAGCTCACCTCTGCGTATGCGTGCCGCAATCGGCGTTCCCTCTTGAATGATGAGACTCAACACGCCGATGAACTCGGGGTCGATAGCCGACAAGGCCTCACCGGTGGCGCGCCCGTGTATGAGCGACCTCTCCACCCCCGCTATGCCCAGGATGCAGGTGAGGGACAACTCAATACCGGCGTCCTTGGCCTTGCGGCAAGCTTCGATCTGCTGAGCCACGGTCACGCCTTTGTGGATCTCGGCCAAGGTCTGTTCATCACCCGACTCCAGTCCCAGATAGACCATGGTTAGGCCGGATGCACGCAGTTCCCGTAATTGGTCCACCGACTTCTTCAGCAAGTTCTGCGCATTGGCGTAAGAGGTGACCCTCTCCAACGCAGGCAGTTGCTCGTGCAAAAAGGCCAACAACTCCAGCAACCGCCTCTGCGGCAGCACGAGGGCATCGCCATCGGCCAGGAACACGCGGCGACAATCCCGTTTGTACCAGGCGGGCAGCCCCTCGATGTCCGCCACCACTTCCTCGTAAGGTCGGACTCGAAACGGCTTACCCAAATAGGTGCCACAGAAGTCGCAGGTGTTGTTGGAGCAGCCGAGCGTCACCTGCAGAATGAGGCTGTCCGCCTCGCTCGGCGGCCGGATCACCGCACCTTCGTACCGCATGCGGCCTCCTTCGTCTTACGATCCGCCCAGATACGCCTCGCGGACCAGTGGGTCTTGCAGTAGATCACGCGAGTCGCCCGACAGGGCCATGGACCCGGTCTCCATAACGTACCCGCGGTGGGAGATCTCGAGCGCCACGTGGGCATTTTGTTCCACCAGCAAGATAGTGGTGCCCTGCTCGTTGATCTCTCTAATGATATCGAAGATTTTCTCCACGAACATGGGTGCAAGCCCCATCGAGGGCTCATCGAGCATCAGCAACTTGGGATGAGCCATGAGGGCCCGCCCAATGGCCAACATTTGTTGCTCGCCTCCCGAAAGCGTCCCTCCCGGTTGATCCTCTCGCTCCAGCAGCACCGGGAACAGCTCGAAGACGCGATCGAAATCTTCCTTGAGATCGTGCCCCCGACGTGAATAGGCACCCATCTCCAGATTCTCGCGCACCGTCATGCGTGGGAAGATACGGCGGCCTTCAGGCGCCTGCGACAGGCCCAGGCTCACCGTGCGATAGGCGGGCACCTTGGTCAACTCGTGCCCCTCGTAGAGGATGGAGCCACTGCGCGGGCGCAGCAGCCCCGAAATGGTGTTGAGCGTGGTGCTCTTGCCGGCCCCGTTGGCTCCAATCAGCGTCACGATCTCCCCACGATCGATGTGCAAAGAGATGCCTTTCAACGCATGTATGTTGCCGTAATACGTGTGTACCTGCCGAACGTCCAACAGCGGACCGGCGGCGCTTGTGACCGTGTCCGACGCAGCGGAGGCTTTGGACCGGAACCGCATCACTCGCTCTTGCCGAGGTAGGCTTCAATGACACGGGCATCGCGACGACCTCGTCGGGCGTGCCTTCAGCGATCTTCTCGCCGTGGTCGAGCACCACCACTCTATCCGAAATCCCCATTACCACCTTCATGTCGTGCTCTATCAAGACTATGGTCATGCCCTCGCCTCGAATGCGCCGAATCAGATCCATGGTTCGGTCGACTCTTGCGGGTTCATGCGGCGGCAGGTTCATCGAGGAACAGGAGCAGGGGGTCCGTGGCCAGGGCACGCGCAATCTCCAAGCGCCGCTGTGACCCGTAGGGTAGGTTGCGTGCGGCCTCGTCACGGTATTGTGTGAGGCCCACGTACTCCAGCAGACCCTCGCACTTCTCGATCACACCGCGTTCTTCGCGAACAGCTCCGCGGGAGTGAAAAATCGCCCCCAGGACACTCGTATGGGTTCGGCAATGTGTGCCAATCATCACGTTTTCCAGGGCGTTCATATCCGAGAACAAGCGGATATTCTGGAAGGTGCGCGCCACACCCATTTTGGTCACTTTGAATGGCGGTGTGCCCGCGATTTCTTTGCCCTGAAGCAACACCGACCCCGAGGTGGAGGGTAGACGCCGGTAACCGCATTGAAGAGCGTGGTCTTCCCGGCCCCATTGGGACCGATCAGGGCCACGATCTCATTTTGCTCCACGTGCATGTCCACTCGGTTGACCGCCGTCAACCCGCCGAAGATCTTGGTCAACGCGGATGTCTGCAGAACAGACAAAGCCTAGGGATTCCTTTCTGCACGCCGTCTCCGCAGTTTCATATGAAGCGCCATGCGGCTGCCGCCCAAGATGCCTTGCGGACGGAAGATCATGAGCATTACCAACACCAGGCCCATGGCCATACCTCGGATCTCCGGATGTGCTTCCACAAAGGGGAAGTCGCGCAACCACTCCTGCAGCGTGATCCAGATGGCCGCCCCTACCGCGGGGCCGACAATGCTCCCCATCCCCCCCAGGACCACAAGGCACAACATGACTATGGATTCCATCAGCTTGAAATTGCTGGGGTGGATGAAGTTCAGGTAATGGCCGAAGAAGACCCCCATGACCCCGGCGAAGAAGGCACCGGAAGCGTAAGAGAGCAACTTGTAGCGTGAAGTGTTGATGCCCATCGCCGCCGCCGCCACCTGGTCTTCGCGTACGGCGGTCCAAGCCCTGCCCACGCGTGAGCGCACGAGCCGGGAGACAAGGAATAGCGAGATCACCGCCAAAACGAGGATGAGGAAGTAGCTGCGAAAATTGCTTTTGAAGACGAAGTCGCCCAGGGCGAACTTGGGTATGCCGGAGATGCCGGACGGCCCACGCGTGAGCGACACCCAGTTGTTGGCCACGATGCGAATGATCTCGCCGAAACCAAGGGTCATGATGGCCAAATAGTCCCCGCGCAAACGCAGTGTGGGATAGCCGAGCACGGCACCCGCCAACGCAGCCATGCCTCCTCCCACCAACAGGTTCACCCACGCAAGCCACCACAGGTCCTGAATGGGGATCCCAAATCCATTCTTGAGCACTTGGACGAAAATGACGGCCGTGTAGTAGCCGCCGATGGCGTAGAAAGCCACGTACCCCAAGTCGAGCAGCCCAGTGAAGCCCACCACGATGTTGAGCCCCGACGCCAACACCACGTAAATGAGAACGATGGTGAAGAGCGTGAGCCACCTGTCCGACTTGATCACAAACGGTAGCAGCACCGCCACCACCAGCAGCAGGCCCAATGCAGCCAGCCGCGTCCACTCTGGGCCCTGGCCGGCGAAGAAGGCGGCCAGAGGATTGAGACGGCGGCGGCCGATGACGCCCGTGAGGTCCGTTGTGTCGAGCACCGATCCTTGTGAATCCGCTTCTTGCGGCGTAACAGGCCCGTCTGCCTGGACGGCGATCCGGGCGCCGATTTGCTCTGGACTGGAGGTCGTGTCGTCCGCGCTTCCCATAATCAGACCTTATCCGAGACGGGAGACCCAAGCAGCCCGGTGGGCTTGAACCACAGGAGCAAAATCAAGATCACGAAGGCAATGGCATCGCGGTACTTGGAGCCACCGGGGATGTAGGCTGCCCCGAGCGACTCCACCATACCCAGCATCAGCCCTCCCAGGAACGCGCCGGGGATATTGCCGATGCCCCCCAGGACGGCCGCAATAAAGGCTTTCAAACCGGGAACGAAGCCCATATCGGGACGAGCGAAGTGATAAACCGCGCCATACAGCGTTCCCCCCAGCGCTCCCATGGCCGAGCCCAGGAGGAAGGTGAGGGCGATGATGCCGTTGACATTGACGCCCATGAGCGCCGACGAGCTCTTGTCCTGTGCCGAAGCACGCATGGCCCGGCCCAAGCGGGTGCGATTCACGAAGAGGCTCAACAGCGCCATGGCTCCGACCGTGATCAACACTACGAAGATCTGCAGGTAAGTGATCTGCGCGCCGAGCACGGTGACGGCCTTGGGAAGGCCGGCGGCGCCGGTGAAGGCCGGCGGATCCGGGTACTTGATTTGGTGAGATCCGAATATGCTCTGCGCCAAGTTGGAGAGAAAAATGGACATGCCGATAGCCGAGATGAGCGCAGCCAGGCGTGGAGCGTTGCGCAGCGGCCGATACGCCACCCGTTCCATGGCCACACCGAACGAGCCCACCAAGAGCATGGCGATGGGTACAGCCAAGAAGAAACTCATGGCGGGCATAGACACGATGTTCCCGAAGAGGGAGATCTCAGCACTGGTGAGCGCAACGGCGATGAAGGCCCCGAACATGAAGAGTTCGCCGAAGGCGAAGTTGATGAGCTCGATGATGCCGTAGACCATGGTGTAACCCCGGCGATGAGCGCGTACAGGCATCCGAGCATGATGCCGTTGACCAGTTGTTGGGTCAGCTGTTCCATGAGGGGGACGCCGCTCCTCTTAAGTACGTCCTTACCTTAACCGGCCCTCCACACGAACCGGCGGGGGCCGGGGCCCCCGCCGGACGCAACAAGAATCCTACAACCAACATCCCCGCCTTACGGTTGCTTCGGAGCAGTGACCAGCCGGCCGTCCTTCACGATGACAATATTCAGCGGCTTGACCACATCACCGTTCTCATCGAACTTGATGCGACCGGTGATGCCCTGATACTCGTCGGTCATGGCACTGAGGGCTTGGTTGATGCCCTCACGGCTGAAATCGCCGGATTTCTCGACGAGAGAAGCCATGAGCATGACCACGTCGTAAGCCGCCGCCGCGAACCAGTCCGGGTTGTCTCCGTTGTTGTTGGCCTTGTAAGTTGTCACGAACTTCTGGATGGCGGGGTCATCTTTGGAGTAGTCGAAGAAGGTGGAGATGAGCATGCCTTCCACAGAGGCTCCACCCAACTTGATGAGCTCATCGGATCCGAAACCATCAGACCCCAACAGCTGGGTGTTGAGCCCCAGCTCTTTGGCCTGAGCGGCGATCTTGGAACCCTCCGGGTAATAACCCGAGAGGAAGATCAGCTCCGGAGCTTGGTCTTTGACTTTGGTCAACTGCGCCTTGAAGTCGGTGTCGCCATCGGTGTACTGCTCGCGGGCCACGATCTCGCCGCCGGCCGCCTTGGCCGCAGCCTCAAAGGCATCGGCCAAGCCTTTGCCGTAATCGTTGTCCGAGTGCACGATAGCGATCTTCTTGACGCCGAGCGTGATGACGGCGTACTCGGCCAGACCTTCTCCCTGCGCGGCATCAGTCATGCAGGTCCGCCAGATGTAATCGCCCAGATCGGTAATGTCGGGGTTGGTGGCCGACGGGGTGATCATGGGCAGACCGGCCTCTTGATATTTGGGACCGGCAGCCAGGGTGGCACCACTGAACATATGACCATTGACGAACAGGACGTCTTTGTCGTCGATGAGCTTCTGCGCCACCAACACGCCTTCCTTGGGGTCACCCTGGTCGTCACCCGCCACGTAAGCGACTTGAGCGCCCTTGACTCCGCCGGCGGCATTGAGTTCGGCCACCGCTATATCAATACCACCCTTGTGAGAACCACCGTAGTTGGCGTACTGGCCTGTCAAAGGTGCCGCCAGACCGAACTTGAACGTCTTGCCCTCGCCCCCACCACCCGCTGTGGTATTGGTGGATTCACCCGCGGCCGTAGTGGTAGTCCCACCTCCCGCGGTAGTGGTGGTAGCAGTGCCCCCACAACCTGCCAATATAAGCGAGGCAGCGGCAAGAACCAGCATCGATATGAGTGCGATGTATCTGACGCCTCTAGACACCCTCTCCTCCTTGGTCCCAAGTCAATTGCCTTCCTGACTACAAGTTGGCAAGTGTATAGGTGCCAAACCCCCAGTGCAAGCATTCCTTCAAGCCGATTCCCACCGAGAACAGCGGCCTCCTGCTCTACGCAAGATACCGTGCTTGTCCCACCCCCGCACGAGTCTCTATAATACTCGCTGCTTGGTGCCGTGTTGCACCATGGTCATGCGCCGAAGTGGCGGAATTGGCAGACGCGCTGGACTCAAACTCCAGTGAGGGTCACACCTCGTGCGGGTTCGACCCCCGCCTTCGGCACCAACCCACCTTCGCACCCCCCGCAGTCACTGCGGCAAACAAACAGACAGGAGGGCCTTAATGATGTCGGTATGCAGAACGCGCGCAGCGCGGTACGCACTCTGGGTGACTGTCATGCTCACGTTGGCGGCACTGGTGCTGATGGGCGGATGTGGTGGCACCAAGGGCCCGGGGCTGAAGTACTCATTCGTGGCCGGAGAGGCGTTCACGTACGATCTTGAGGTCGTCATGAACGGTACCGTGGCGGCGCCTGGTATGACCGACGACGAGGGCATCATCCCCAAGGACGCCACGGTCAAAGCACGCTTCACCATGAAGGTCACCGACGTCAAAGACGGCGTGGCCACAATCGTCAACACCTACGAATCCATGGAAATGATAGCTGAGGGACAGACAGAGACCATGCCTGCCGACGAACTGCCCTCGGTCACCATCAAGATGGATGAGTACGGCAAGATCATCTCCATGGATGGGGCAACCGGTGGCCCGCTCGGCGGCATCATGGGAGACAGCGATCTTCCCTTCGATCCCGCGCAGTTGAGCGGCACCGCCCTGGTAGGACTGCCGCCGAGCGGTAAACTGACCGTTGGAGAGGAGTGGACCACCACTTCCGAGTATCCGATCCCAGGCCTGGGGCAATCGGTGCAGGCGACCACCAAGGCCAAGATCACCGCGCTCGCCAAAGACGGTGACAACCAGTTGGCCACCATCGACTTCACCTTTGACATACCCATGGACCTCACCATCGACTTGGGAGCGCTGATGGGAATGCTCATGGAGGGTGCCGCCTCCGAGGGCCTGCCCGACGACCTCAAGCTGGTCATGACCATGACCGGAAGCCAATCTTACAAAGGCACGAGCACCGTCAACCTCAGCAAAGGGCTGCCGGCGGTGCTGGACACAGATGGATCCCTAAATATCGGGATCGCCATAACCGAAGCCCCCGAGGATATGATCCCTGAGGACGAGCGCGGCCCCTTCAACATCGACATCACCATGAAGATCAAGTTGGCCCAGGTTAAGTAGCCGAAGTGCGCAGGTGAGACAACTGGACTGACGGCAGTGCCGGGTCCGTCGGGGCACCCCGCCCCGACGGACCCGCACACCCTCTGAGCACGGCGCCACGTGGTTCGTACAGCCAAATAGTGCTGTTTTCTACCCATATGAAAGAGACCGGCCCGCACCCTCCTCGTTTCGCAGAACTGGTCGGCGACAGGCTGCGCCGTTTGAGGCAGGCTGCCGGCCTCAGTCTTCAAGATGTTTGTGACCGCTCCGGTGGCGCGTTCGTGGTTTCCACTCTAAGCGCCTATGAACACGGCAAGCGCAGTCTGGGATTGGAGCGCTTGGTGGAGCTGGCCGACATCTACGGTGTCTCGCCCATGACCCTGCTCGATGTGGAGGAACCCGACGAGCCGGCTCTGGCCCGTATGAAGCCACTGCGCATCAACCTGCGCAACATCCAGAACTTGGCGCCCGACGAGCGACCCCCCCTGGAGCAGTACCTGGATTTCCTCAGACGCCTGCGCAACGACCCGGCGCGCGAGGTGCTCACCATCAGACGCGAAGATCTCTCGTACTTGGCCACTTTACGGGGTACGGCCCGAAGCCCTGAAGAATCGCCTGCGGGCGGCCGGCATCATCGACTGACCGCCGAGGCACCCAAAAGGCGTGACAAAGGCTTGGCATCGAAACCCGGCGCCGAGCGGGTGGGAGCAAACGGGCCGGTGACGCCGACCGGGGGGCGAAAGGCAACCGCGGCAGACCCTACAGCGCGAGCGTCTTCACCAGGTCCAACAACTCCAGATCGAACTCGCGCCGGCGCGTCACCACCTCCGCCAGTGGCACCCGCACCATCTGCTCCGCCCGCAGCCCTATCATGACATCAGAAACCCCGTCGGCCAGAGCCCGGACTGCAGCGGAACCCATACGTGACCCAGTATGCGGTCGCGCGCGGAGGGTAGCCTCCCCGCTGAATATGGCCCAGAACCGACACGCGCACGTCGTGGGCCGGCGCGTCCACCGCAAGATCCGCCGCACGGAGAGGCCTGACAACACCCTTCCGCCACAATGATGATGGTATGTAGTTTTCCTCGCCAGTGATCATAGGCCACGTGCTCTGCCGCCGCCGCCCGCTCGTGGGGCGCCTCCGGCACTACCACGAAGTCAGCGCCTCCCGAGGGCGGCGTTCACTGCCAGCTCTCCCGAACCGCGTCCCATGACCTCCACCACGAACGCCCTGTCGTGGGCTGATGCCGTGTCGCGCAGTTTGGATATTGCGTCCAATATGGTGTTCAGGCAGGTGTCAAAACCGATGGTGGCTTCCGTGCCGTAAAGATCGTTGTCGATGGTGCTGGGCACTCCCACCACGGGCACACCCAGGGCGCGAGCGCACGGGCCCCCCGCATGGAGCCATCACCTCCGATCACCACCAGCCGGTCACGTCCAGAGCCGCCAGTTGGTCCACGGCTGCCTGTGGGCCGTCCTCAGTCATGAACCTGGCCGAACAGCCGTGCCCAGGAAAGTACCACCTTGGTCGAGGATACCCCCACACTCCTGGCAGCCAGTTCCATGTAGTCCGCGTTGATGATGCCGTCGAATCCGTACCGGAACCCCACCATCCGCGCCTCTAGGGCCAACCCCTGCCGCACAGCAGAACGGATGGCGGCGTTCATGCCGGGAAATCACCGCCGCTGCACAGCACACAATATTCACTGCTACCACCACCTTGCGCCTAAAATACGCGAACATGGCCACGGGTATGACTATCATGAGCAACACGCGCTCGTGAACCAGGCGATATCCTCAAAGGGTAGTCTTCCGGAAATTCATGCCGAAGAAACCGGTGATGAACGTGAGCGGCATGAATATGGTGGCCACCGCGGTGAGGCGTTTCATGATCTCGCTGAGGCGGTTGTTGACGGTGGTCAGGTGCAGATCCAGTGCCGAGGAGAGGATGTCGCGATACGTGTCCAAAAGCTCGATCACACGCAAGACATCGTCGTGCAGATCGCGGAAGTAGACCTCCACAGCTCGGTCCACGAGGGAGACCTCCAAAGAATCGAGCCGCTGCATGAGATCTCTCAGCGGGGCCACCCGCCGCCGTAGTTCCACAGGTCCCGCTTGAGCCGGAACAGCGTCTGCATCGGAAACCGTCCGATCTTCAGACACTACCAAGTCCTCGAGGTCATCCACGCGGTCGCCCAAATCGTCCAACACGGGTACAGCGTCCCCACCGCCCACTCCAGGAAAAAGAACAGCAGGAACGACGCCCCTCGCTCCCGAGCGAACACCTGCCGCTCCATGTGCGCGCACAGCTCGAGGTAGTCCGCCTCGTCCACCTCTCCCACAGTGATGAGCCAGTTGGCTCCCAGAAAAGCCCGAATATCCTGCAAAGGAGGGAGATAGTCGGGCGGAGCCGAGGCCGGTCTCGGCTCCGACTTCAGGCTCTACCTCAACTTCCGTCTTGTTCTCAACCGCGGCGCCGACTGAGTCATCAATCAAAGTCGGGGTGGAGGCAGCGAAGAGGGATACGTAAGCGTGGTCCGAGTAGTCCTCCACCCTAGGCCGCTCCGGAGGGCCGCTTCGTAGGCTGCGGATGGCCACGTCGCTTAAACCGAAGGACTCGAGCGCAGCGAAGATCTCCTCCGAGGCGGAGGCGTGGATCCAGGTGCAGGGAGCTGCAGGGTCGCGAAGGGCGGCGAGGGCGGCGGCAGGCGCACTGCTCTGCGGCCCACCGCCGCCCGCCGCCAGCACCTTCACGTTCATGGCACCAGCAACACCGGCAACGGCAGGACGCGCATGAGATGCTCGGCCGTGCTCCCCAGGATAAGACGCTGGAGGATGGAGTAGCCTTTCTTGCCCATGACCACCAGATCCGCGGGTTCCGAAGCCAGGTGCTCCTGAACGGCCTGCACCGGCCCACCCTTCAACCCAAAGAACCGCGAAGGTATCGTGAATGGTTCAAGATAACGGCGGGCTTCATCCTGCACCCGATCCACTTCCTCCGATCGCCCGCCGGCGGTCAGGACCTGCAATGAAGCACCCACATGCGCAGCCATATCCGCCGCCAGCTTCAGTGCCTGGTTAGAGGTATGGCTGCCGTCATAAAGGATGACGAACGACCGTAGGGGCGATGCCTCCGTCTCGGTGATGAACACGGGCGAGGTGGCGCGGCGTACCACACCCTCGGTGATGGACCCGAGCATGTCTTTGCCCCACCTGGCGTGTTCACCGCGTTTGCCTATAACGATGATGTCCGCCGCGTCACCGAGCTCTGCCAAGACTTCGCCGGGAATGCCTTCCTCCAACCTAGTCTCCACCGCAATCCCCTCGTCGATGGCGGCGAGACGCACTTCCTCGAGCACGCGCTCAGCTTTAACCCGGAAGCTCTCCAGAAGCTCCACCGGGAACTGTGCAACCGGTATGGTCTCGAATGGGTAGGCGTAGTCGAGATAGGGTGGCATCTCCAGAAGGCGGACATCCAACACATTCACCGCCACGATCTTGGCGCCGTAAGCCGCGGCCAGGGCGAACGCTTGGTTCTTGGCACCAACCGCGTGCTGTGAAGCGTCGGCTGCCAACAGAATGGACTTGATCATCCGAACCTCCTCATGAGCGCCTGAGCCGCCCCGCCGGGCCGGGTGCCCGGGCCACTCCCCGGGTTAATCCTCTCCCATGAGTACCCGTCCGGTGAAACAGCTATGCGTACCGGTGTGGCAGGCGGGGCCGGTCTGCTCCACCACAGCCAGAAGCGTATCGCCATCACAGTCGTACAGAAGCTTGGTCACCTTCTGCAGGTGGCCGGACGTGGCACCCTTGTTCCACAACTCCTGCCGAGACCTGCTCCAGAACCACGTGTATCCGGTCTGGACCGTCTTCTCCAACGACTCACGATTCATGTAGGCGAGCATGAGCACTTCGCCCGATCCGAGCTCTTGCACCACGCACGGGACCAGACCGGCGGAATCGTATTTCACCATCGACAGATCTAGAGCCACGCGCCAACCTCCACTTGCCGCTTGCCCCTGAGCGAGCAGCATAGAGCATGGCGTATCATTGTGCCATGCACGGGACCGCCGAGATGATCTTCACAGGAGACGAACTCCTCCGGGGCGACATTGTCAACGGCAACCAAGCGTACCTGGGAGAAGCGCTGTTGGAGTTGGGCCTCTTCGCCACCCACGCGCTCAGCGTGCGCGACGACCAAACGGGCATCGTGCAGGCCATCCGTGCCGCCATGAAACGAGAACCGGATGTGCTGCTCCTCTCGGGCGGCCTGGGGCCCACCGACGATGATCTGACTAGGGAAGCCGTTGCCGAAGCACTGCACCGCCCGCTGGAACACCATCCTGAACTGCTCGAACAGATTGCCGCTCGTTTCGCGCAGCTCCACATGACTATGTCACCCAGCAATCACAAGCAGGCTTTGTTGCCGGCAGGCGCAACGGCGCTACCGTTCACCGGTACCGCGCCCGGTTTCTGGCTCAAGGTGGGGCCTGTGCTGCTGGCGGCCGTGCCGGGCGTGCCCCGCGAGTTACGCATCATGTGGGAACAGGAGCTGGCGCCGCTCATCGCATCGCATCTGGGAAAGACGGATACGGGCGTGCTGGTGAGACGCCTCCGCGTGGCCGGCATAGGCGAGGGCACTCTGGCCGATGCCCTCAAGGGAATTCCCTGGACCGCGGAGGGCGTGGAGTTTGGAACCCGGGCGGGACTCGAGGGCATCACCGTGATCTTGCGCAGCGGCCCGGACGAACGGTCCCGCGACGCCGTAGCCCGGTTGGAGACCAAAATTCGAGACATCCTGGGTGACAAGGTTTTCGGAGAGGGCAACGCAGACATGGCCCAAGTGGTGGGCGATTTGCTGCGCCGAGGCGGACTGACTGTGGCCACCGCCGAGTCGTGCACCGGGGGTCTGGTGGCCAAACGTCTGACCGACATCGCGGGCAGCAGCGACTACTTCGTAGGCGGGGCCGTTACCTACAGCAATCGCCTGAAGACACGGTTGCTGGGAGTGGACCCAGACCTGCTGGCGACTCACGGGGCCGTGAGCGAGCAGGTGGCCCGAGCCATGGCTGCCGGAGCAGCTGAACGACTGGGCGCCGACTGCGCCGTGGCTACCACGGGGGTGGCCGGACCCGGCGGGGGAACACGGGATAAACCGGTGGGATTGGTGTACATTGCAACCGGTGTACTCGGCACGATCGAGGTGAGACGTTTCACCATGTTCCGAGACCGCCGCGAAATTCGGGAGCGCACGGCTCAGACCGCACTCGACCTGCTTCGCCATCGCCTGCTCCCCGGCTCGCGGGGCAACCACGCTACTTAGCCGGAACAGACGTCAGTCTGCCCGTCATAGAGGAGTCTTTCTGGAAGCGCTACGCAACATGTGGCGGCGCAAATTGCGCTCAGCCCTCACTGTATTCGGGATCGTGATCGGTATCTTCGCCTTCACCGTCATGGGATCCATGGCCGAGAAGATCAACCTCCTCATCTCCGGGGCTGTGAGCTTTTATGGCACCGCCATCACCGTGCAGGGCAAGGGCGGTGGCGGCTTCGGGGGCGCCTTCACCACCGCTGTTGTGGAGGAACTCCGGGCATTCCCCGGTGTGGCTGAGGTGCAGCCGAGCGTGATCACACTCCTCCGCAGCTCGTCCGAGGGCGGGGGTTTTTCGTTTGGACCGCCGAACCTACTGGCGGGCGTGGACATAAGTGAGGACTACCTGCGCCGCTTCTCTGAGCAGGGCCTGGTCGTAGCCAAAGGTTCGAATCTGGCGCCCGGCGACACGGGGGTGGTGGTAGTCGGCTCTGATATCGCCGATGAATTCAACCTGGCGCCCGGCTCCACCTTCCGCATTCGCGGTGAGGACTTCGTTGTCAAAGGCGTCCTTCAGCGCAGCCTGCAGTTCGCCGACAAGATCACCACCTGCGCCATAGAGGATGCACGCCGCGTCTTCACCAAAGACCTACCGTTGCTGCTGACCGACGATATCGTGACCAGCGCCCAAGTCTATGCAGCCGGCGGCATCGACGCCGATGCCTTGGCGAGACAAATCAGCGATCAAATCCCGGACGTGCGCGCGGTACCGCCCTCCGAGCTGAAGCGTCAGTTCCAAGCCGGTACCGTCATCTTCAACCTGATCATCTTCGGAGTGGCGTTGATTGCCGTGATCGTGGGCGGACTGTCGGTCATAAACACCATGATCATGAGCGTGAGCGAACGTACGCGCGAGATCGGCATCAAACGCGCGGTGGGGGCCAAGACGCACCACATCATGGCCGAGTACTTGGGTGAAGCCTCACTCATCGGCCTGCTGGGAGGGTTGATCGGGTTTGGACTGGGCTGGGCCACCACACTCATCATCAACTCCCAGACGCAAGACAGCGGCACCATCCTCTTCACCATGACCTGGCGACTGGCACTGGGGGCCCTGCTCTTCTCGGTGGGCTTAGGCGTGGTGGCCGGTCTCTATCCGGCCTTCCGCGCGGCACGCATGGATCCGGTCAAAGCCCTACGGACGATGTGAGGCGCGAAATGACCACCGGCCCTGAGTTCATCGCCACCCTCACCGATGTCCACAGAAGTTATGCCATGAGCGCAGGCAACGTGGTGCGTGCCCTGCGTGGGGTCACGCTGCAGATCCCCCGCGGTGCCTTCTACGCGCTGATGGGGCCCTCGGGCTCAGGTAAGTCCACCCTGCTCAACGTGTTGGGGTCTCTTGATCGGCCTGATTCAGGCACCATCATGCTCAACGGAACAGACATCACGGCCGTCGCCGCCTCGGCGTTGCCGGACATACGCCGTCGAATGATCGGCTTCGTGTTCCAAGGCTTCAACCTCATCCCCACCCTTAATGCACTGGAGAACGTGGCCCTACCGCTCAAGTACGAAGGCATCCACGGTCGTAAGGCGCGCGAGCGTGCCGGCGAACTGCTGGAAAAGATGGGGCTGAGCGACCGCATGCATCATCGACCTCATGAGTTGTCGGGCGGCGAACAGCAACGGGTGGCCATCTCCCGCGCACTGGTCATGGACCCGCCGCTCATCCTGGCCGACGAGCCCACCGGCGAGGTGGACACAGCCACGAGCGAGGCCATCATGGGGCTGCTGGCCGAACTGAACGACCGGGGGCAGACCCTGGTGGTAGTGACTCACGATCCTTTCACCGCGTCCTATGCAGAGCGCGTCATCCGTATGCGCGACGGGCGCATCGAGACCGACGACGACCCGCCCCACGGCATCCTCTGACCAACGGAGCAGTCAAACGCGCCGCTCACGGCACCCGGGGTTTACAGATGAACTCCAGTACTTCCAGATCGAATAGGGCCTGCGCATGAGCGGGTTTGATCACGAGGGCAGTGTCCAAGCCGCGCCCGGTACCTCCACAAGCGATGATCTCTCGTTGCGCCGGTATCAGGCCCGCATCCGCCGCCATCAGCGTTATCTCCACCGCCACCTTGGTGCCTTGCCCCATGAGCCGCAGCGTCTGCGCGATGATTTCATCCACTTGATATGTCTGAAAGCGCCGCCTCACCGCACGACCCACACCACCGAATGCGTGTGTGGTGGTCAACACCGCCGCCCCTTTGGCCCGGATCTCGGCGATCACCTCGGACGGCACCTCCTGGCGACCCACTTCCCCGAAGCCCGTGGAGTGCGTCACCACCACCACATTGAGGCCGGATAGCACATCCGGTGCCATGAGGCCGGTGGTACCCCCGGTAGTGGGGATCACGATCTCGCGAATACCCCGTTCCGCCGCACGTCTGGCCGCCAACTCCAGTACCCGCCGGGTGTTTGTGGTACCCCTCTGGTCGAAGTAGACCACCCATGTCTCCATCAGCCTGTGCCTCCTCACGTGGCCGCTTCCCGCTTCTTTCAGTCTAGTACAATGACTCGGGATTCCACCATTAACATCGACCAGGGCGGGACCTGATGCGGCCTATGCGCCTTTGAGTCGAAGTCTCCGTGGCGTTCAGCGTCTTTGCGGACTCGCTGGCGGATGGGAAGATCCCCTGCCGACCTCGTCCTTGCGCTTGGGACGTGAAATCCATGACTGCGGCGCTGAACTCGCTTGCATATCCTCACAGCAGGTTCCCCCCTGCCCACCTCACCATCGCGCTTGAGGGAGGCCGTCGGTGGCAGATGGCATGCAAGCGTACTCCAGGGATGACATCCGTAGTCAGATGTCCGCGAAGGATGCACCCGGGGGAGTCGATGAGCAGTCTGCTTTGCTGGGCAAATGACCACCACTCGACCGGCGCTTGAGGCGGCCTCGAGCTCTGCAGCGACCATATCACACACTGACGATCTCGGCATCGGTGGTTCGCCGTTTCTCTTTCTGGCAAGATCATCGGCTGTGCAATAAACGACCAGGGGAGGCGTGCATCGCCTCGATGCTATCACCTCGCTTCGGTCTGCCTCCTTCTCCGCCATGTTCAATCAATCATCTAGTACAATGATTCGGATTGCGCCACCCCAGGATCCTTCTGACCCTACCGCTTCTGGCCATCCAGTTGAGCCTTATGATCTGGGCTTTGGTCGACCTCGTCCGCCGCGAACGCGTCCGCGGCGGGAGCAAGCTCGTGTGGGTTCTGGTTATTCTGCTCCTCAACTTCATTGGGCCCATCCTCTACCTGGTGTGGGGACGCAACGAATGACGTTCAGGACAACCCCGGCCGAAACGACTACCGATACACGACTACCGACGCTGCCGTTCAGGCGGCTCCCCAAAGTACCCCCGCCATCACCACCAGCAGTCTGACCCGCCGGTTTCGTGAGTTCTGTGCAGTCGACCACCTGTCCATGTCGGTCCCACGCGGAGAGATATACGGCTTCCTCGGGCCCAACGGGGCGGCAAGACCACCACGCTCAAGATGCTGGCCGGGTTGCTCTCCCCCACTTCCGGGACGGCGACTGTGGCCGGAGAACTTGTGCGGCCCGGCGAGGCGAGCCTGGAGCTGCGCCGACGTCGGCTTCTTGGCGGAGGAACCCGCTCTATCCGTGGATGACGGCGAACGAGGCGCTGGTGTTCGTTACGCGACTGCATGGCTCGGCGGCCCGCGCCAAGGCGCGGGCCGCCGAGCTCCTCCACCCGTTGGCCTCGCCGATCGCGCAACCGATCGCATCCGTAGTTTCTCTCGCGGTATGAAGCAGCGCTTGGGCATCGCCCTGGCGCTTGCCGGTGAGCCCGATGTCCTCCTGCTGGACGAACCTGCCTCAGCTCTCGACCCGCAGGGGCGCAAAGAGGTGCTCGCTCTCATCGGTCGCCTGCGCGGCCGAGCCACCATCCTCATGTCGTCGCACGTTCTAGAAGACGTGCAGCGGGTCTGCAGCTGGGTGGGCATACTCAACAAAGGACAGTTGGTGGTGGAGTCTTCCCTCCACCACTTACTCCAACGTTACGCGGGCCCGGCATTCCGTCTCGAGGTTGCAGCAGATCCGGCCCTGGTACGCGAGACCCTTCGTGCACAGCCTTGGGTGCACCAGGTTACCGATGAGGCCGGCGGGTTCCGTATCCTGGCCTCGGACCCGGCGGCCGCTCAGCGCGAGATCACTTCAGTGTTGGCCCAGCTTCGTGCCCCCCTGCTGGAGTTCTCAATGGTGCTGCCCTCTCTCGAGGACGTCTTCCTGCGCCTGGTTAACGACCCATCCGTTGCGTCTGGCCGCGTTTTCCCGCCGTCCTCACCCGAACCACCCGCAGATAGGCCCGCGTCTTGAGGTTGTTGCTCGGCAAGGAACTCTTGGAGCTCCTGCGCACCCGCCGTTGGCTGGTGCTGCCGATTCTGTTCGTGGTGTTCGGCATTGGCGGTCCCGCCCTCGTACGCCTGCTGCCTATCCTGCTCAAAACGGCCGGGGCCGGTCTGGAGATAACACTCCCCCCTCCCGTACCGGCGGACGGCTTCGCTCAGTTTCTGCAATCCGCCAACCAGATGGGCCTGCTCGCGGTGATTCTCACCTCGATGGGGCTGGTGGCATCGGAGCGCAGAGGCGGCACGTTGGCGACCCTCCTTGTGCGGCCGGTATCCAGGCAGTCTTTCCTGTGGGCCAAGTGGCTGGTGAACGGCGTCTACGCCCTGCTCTCCTTCATTGTGGGTGCAGGTTTCGCCATCCTCTACTCATATCTGCTGCTGGGAACACCCGATACTGCGTCGCTTCTGCTGGCTACCGCCCTTTTTCTTCCCTACCTACTGCTGACCTTTTCCTGGACCCTGTTCTTCTCCACCGCAGCGGGCGGACCGGCGGCCGCCGGTGGGCTCTCGTTGATCCCGCTCTTTCTCCTACCCATTCTGGGATCCATCTGCAAACCGCTGGGCGAGTACGGCCCCTACGGAGTGGTGCCGGCTGCCACCAAGCTGGTGGGAGGCATGGGAACCCCTTCGCTACCGGTGGAACCGGCGGCCCTGGTGAGCGTGGCCGTCAACCTGGGCTTCAGTGCCCTACTGGTGCTGGGCGCCTGGCTGGTGCTACGACGAGCAGAACTCTGACGCCCCAGCGCCCCCGGCCGTACGCGCCGAGGGATACGTTTCCACCACGGCCCGCCACGCCTCAAGCCTTGCGACCACGCTCCCACCAGACTGATGAACACGGCACCCAACAGGCACATACCCTCCCAGATAGCTGAACACGGGCACGTAGCTCCCACCGCCTGCGTCGACTATGAAGCCGCTCAGCCACGGACCCAGCGGCCCGGCCAGAAACCCGTACGCCGTGTAATACTAAGCCGAAGATGGCGCCAGTGTCTCAAACCGAAGCGATCCGCCACCAAAGGCGCCGAAACGGCAAACAGCGTCCCCAGTGCGAAACCCACAAACGCGGCCAGCACGGCTGCGATGGCGATCCCCGAGGTATGGGGGGATGAAGTACGCCACCCCTGCCAGTGCGAAAGCCACAGCCATGGTGAGGTTACGCCGGATTCTATCGGAGAAGTAGCCCGTGAGAATACGGCTGAGTCCGTTGGTCAGGTTGAAAGCAGTGAGGATGATGACGGCCGTCTGCAACTCAACGCCCTGGGAAAGCCCATAGTTCACAGACTGCGTGACCCATGGCAACAGGCGCAGCCCCCACGGTCGCCCAGGTAAGCCAGATAAGCCAGAAGTCGCGAGTACGCAGGGCCTCGCGCACAGTCAAGGATGGGCCGGGCATAGCCACCTTGGCCGTTTTACCACCTGACATCGGCTGCAAGCCCAAACGGGTGGGATCCGAGATGAGGACGGAGGCCAACATGCCGGTGGCCAAAGCTGCAGCCCCTAAAACCAAGTTCATGGACAGATAGCCCATCCCCGAGAGCATACGTGCCAGAACTGGGGACATGAGGGCTGCCGCGGAACCGAACACCAGATTCACGATGCCCGACACCAGCCCGCGTCGGCCTGGAAACCAGCGCTGCACGGCTGTGAGCGCAGGCATGTTGGTGAAACACGACGCTGCACCGTTGACAAAAGCCCACAGATAGACCATGGTCATACCGCTGGCATACGCGGCCGTAAGCATGTTGACGCCGCAGAGACACACCACCGACGGCCATCATAGTGCGCAGGCCCAATGTTTTGCCAGCGGCCGACCAGGAACATGAAGATGCCGAGCGAAGCCAGCATGAAGAACATGATGTTCTCTGTCCGCGGTGCCGACCTCAAACGTTCCGCCAATACGGTCCCAGCACTCCTGGGTACCCAAAACAAAGAGCTCCCGGCCAGAATGTAGCCAGAGAGCCCCCGATCACCGCAAGAACGGCCTTCTTCTAGATTCCCCAACACAGCCCCTCCACCTGCCCGGCTCCTGCCGTTTGCGGACTACCCGGTTCAGTTGCCCCCGTCTTCTTCCTCCTCACGCGCAGCCAGAGCCACCAGTATCTCTTTGAGCTCAACCACTTTTGCCCCCAACCCCGAGAGCTCGCCGGCCAATCGTTCCCCGGCTTTCGACACCCGAGTTGCTTCCTCTTCCCCGAAATCCCCTTCTTGGATGAGTTCCTCGATCTCGTCCAAGTAGAAGAACGCTTCGTCCAACTTCAGCTTCACTCTCTCAAGATTGGTGATGATTCGCTCCACTCCCGCCCTCCACGTGTCGCACACCTGTTTCATCGCCGTGGCTCTTCTTCCTTTGTACCACAGAGGTGGGGAGACCAGTCATGTGGGCACGTCCAAGGCTGACCCGGTACACTGAGTCAACAGAGGTGGAAGGGCGTGGACACAAAGCGCATTGACATAGAGATGTCGCCCGGTATCTCAGTCTCGGGGCGCCTCACACTGCCGCAAACCTGCAGACCCGGGATCACACCGGGCCTGATCCTGGCACACGGTCAGAACAACGACCTTGCCCACCCGCTGCTGGCATCGGTGGCCGACTACGTGGCGCGGGCCGGGGCGGCGATGGTGTTGCGGTTCAACTTCCCGTACACGGAACGTGGGGAGGAGCGTCCCGACCCCGGCTCGGTGCTGGAAACCGCGTACGGATGTGCCTACGCAGCGCTGCTGGGAAACACCGTATGTCCGCCGGGGCCGGTGTTCCTGGGAGGCAAATCCCTCGGTGCCCGCATCGCGGCTGAACTGGTGTCACGCGGAGCCGATGCCGGGGGCGTGCGCTCCGCCGGCCTCGTCTTCCTGGGCTTCCCCCTGCACGCACCGGGGCGCAAGGATCAACCCCGCACAGAACCGTTGCGCCACGTGGCCGTCCCCAGTCTTTTCATCACCGGCACGCAGGATCCCTTCTGCGATCTTGCCCTCTTGAAGACGGTGACGGCGAGCCTTGCCCAACCGGGAACCATCCACCTGGTGGAGGGGGGCGACCACTCTCTGGAGGTTCGATCCCCGGGTGGAGAGGCGAGAGATGGAGCATATTGTGAAGTGGGTGCAAGAATAGTGGCTTTTATCGAGGAAGTGGTCACCGGAAGGTCGCGCTGCGAATTTCCAACGTAGCGAAAGGAAGGCGATTATGCGCCTACACACACGTTTACTGCGAGCTGGTGCGGTCTGCCTGTTTCTGTGTCTGTGCGCCCTGTGCGCAGGCGGGTGGGTGAGTGCGGTCGTCGCCCAGCCGGCCGGCGAAGCGACCGCGCTGCAACCCTCGTTGGAGGAATCCCCGTTCATCGATGTCGGAAGTGGCGATCGCAACTACTCGGCCATCCACCATCTCTGGAGCCTGGGCATCATCAGCGGCCACCCCGTCAACGGCGGCCTATACGAGTTCCGACCGTCGGACGAGGTCATGCGCGCGCAGTTCGCCAAGATGATCGTGAAGTCGTTGAAGGTACCCGTGTCCACTTCCGACGAGTGCGCCTTCCTTGATGTGGAACCCATGCCCGGCGAAGACCCTCTCTATCCCGACAAATACGTGGCCGCCGCGGCTAAATGGGACATAGTACGCGGTTTCTCCGCCATCAGATTCGGTCCCTGGGAGCCGGTGAATCGCGCCCAAATCGTCACCATGGTGATCCGTGCCCTCCATAACTGGTCAGGCATCACCCTGGAGAAACCCACCTCTGACTCTGACTACTACAAAGAGGGCATCTTCGCCGGCTTTGATGATCCCTTTCATGGTATGAATATGCAGATAGCAGAGTATAATGGTCTCCTCAATAGTATCTGGCTGGACCATGACGGTAGGTGGGATCCCTGGCTGCCGGCGAGTCGAGCTGAGGTGGCGCAGATCCTGGACAACTGCCTGCAGTTCCTGGACTGACTGCCGCCGGCCGCGCGCGTCCGGCCCGAGGGTTTCGACTTACTGCCCTACTTGGTAAACACATGCCAAAGTAGGTGACTGGGCGGCTCACACGATGTCCGCTGAGCGCCGGAAGGGGACAAAGCCATGATCGAGTTGACGCAGATGACCCCGGCCGAGTTCGACGACTACCTTGACCATGCCGTCCGCTCTTACGGCGAGAGCCGGATACGCAGCGGCCAGTGGCAACCGGGGGAAGCCCCCGAACTTGCCGAAAAAACCTTGCGCGACCTTCTCCCTGATGGTCTGCAGACACCGGGCCATCAACTCCTCGCCATCCGCGACCCGGATCTTGGCCGCGCGATCGGCTACTTGTGGTTGGGTTTGTCCAGCCACGGAGCTGAGGTGCGCGCCTATATCTACGACTTTGTAGTATTGGAGGAGTACCGGCGGCGCGGATACGGCAAGGCGGCGCTGCAGGCCTTGGAGGACAAAGCCCGCGGCATGGGAGTGCACATCATCGCAGCGCACGTTTACAGCGAAGACTACGTAGCGAGAGCCCTCTACGACCAGATCGGATACACCGTCGACGAGGCCACCTTGACCAAACTGGTGCAGTGAATGAAGAGCGCGTGAGCAAGGGGGTCTTGTGAGCGACCAAGGCGCCGTGATCCAGGCGCTTTTGGCCACGCTCTTCACTTGGGGTATGACCGCCGCTGGTGCAGCGCTCGTGTTCCTGACCAAGGCTGTCAACCGCCGCCTCCTCGACTCCATGCTTGGTTTTGCGGCCGGAGTCATGATTGCGGCCAGTTTCTGGTCCCTGCTGCTGCCTGCGCTCGACCTGGCCCAGGATGGCCCTCTCCCCGCTTGGGCCCCGGCCTTGATCGGGTTCTTGGCAGGAGGGCTCTTCCTGGCTCTGATAGACAAGGTAATCCCGCACCTCCACCTCGGCTTCAGCCGGGAAGAGGCGGAGGGGCCACGCACGTCGTGGCGACGGAGCGTACTCCTCGTAACCGCCATCACCATACACAACATTCCCGAGGGACTCGCTGTGGGCGTTGCGTTTGGGGCGGCGGCAGCCGGCATACCGGAAGCTGGCCTGGGCGCGGCTGTTGCATTGGCCTTGGGTATCGGCATCCAGAACTTCCCGGAAGGCGCCGCCGTGTCCATGCCCCTACGGGCCGATGGTCTACCGCGTTGGAAGGCCTTCATGCTCGGACAGTTATCGGGCGTGGTAGAACCTGTGGCGGCGGTGCTGGGAGCAGTGGCCGTGGTGGCTGCCCGCGGGCTACTGCCCTATGCGCTCAGCTTCGCAGCCGGCGCCATGATCTTCGTGGTGGTGGAGGAACTCATTCCGGAGTCGCAGCGAGGCGGCGACACCGATCTGGCCACGGTGGGTGCCCTAGGGGGTTTCGCGGTCATGATGGTGCTGGACGTGGCACTGGGATAGCCGGGAGCGATCTCGCGCCCGCCCGCGATCCAAAGTGCCTCCATGCCTCTCAGGCTCGCGTTTGTGTGCCCTCCACGCTATCGTACCCTCGCGCCACATGGTAGGCGGCGCGGTCGAAGAATACGCCCACCACGGTGAACATCTCCAGGATGCGGTACGCTTCCACCGGACGCTCCCACAGTCCGCTGCCACGCGCGCCCACCCATATGGCCCGTTTGAGGAGTGAGAGACCGCTCAGAGCTTCAGCCAGAGGACAGCCGCGCGAGGCCAACTCGGCACCCCAATGCCGATAGTACTCATTCACTTCTCCCACCGGCGCCTCTTCTCTCAGGCGGCGACCGAGACGTGAGAGGGCGAACTCCGTCTCCGCCTGCAACCATCGTCCGTCGAGCCCCGCCAGAGTCTGCGTGCTCGGGTGCTCGCGGACTTCAGCCAGCCACGCCTCAGCTATATGGCCGGCCCGCGATTCCACCACATCCACCAAGGTGTCGGAGAGCAACGCACCCACACGAGGTCTCACGCCCTGGTCGGTGGCCAAACGGCGAAAGGAATCCTGGATACTCCACTCCTCTTCGTGCGCTTCGCGAAACGCGGCCACGGCCTTGTCATTGGAACTGAAGGCCAACGGCGGCAGCCTGTCCAAGGGGAAATATGCGGCGTCCTCAGCATCATCTCCGGGATGCTCGTGCCCCCCCGTTCGCTCAATCTCGAAGGTGACAATGAGCAGGTCTCCATAGAACTCGCTCCCGTAGGAATCGACGTCCAACAGGCCCCGCACCCGCCCCTCCACACCCGCCTCCTCCCGCAACTCGCGGAGGGCAGCCTCCTCAATGGTCTCATCGAGTTCAGCAAAGCCGATGGGAAGGCACCAACGCCCCTGTTCCGGCGGGTATTTCCGCTTCACAAGGAGCAACTCGCGGTCTTCGTTGACAACCACCGCGGCGGCCACGGGAAGCGGATTGCGATAGAAGACCGCGCCGCATGCGGCGCACACTTCGCGCATTCGCCCTTCGCTCTCGCGCAGTTCGATCGCTCCCCCACATTGGGCACAGTAGCGGGCGGTGGTGGCCATCATCACCCCTCCCCATCACCGGGTGGCGCCGGCGGACGATCGCCCGGATGCAACGGCCCTCGACACCAGAAAGCGGCATCATCCTTCCTGATCACAAGCGGACGGTCGACGCTCAGGAGATGCGAGAGATGGCCGGCAGACGGAATCGTCACCACAGAGGCGGATTCTGAGGCCAACAGGAGTTTGAAGCGCAGATAGGTGACCAGATCGTCAATGTCATCTACCGTGAAGGTCAAGGCATTGGGGTAGTCTACTCTCTCCACATACTTGAAGGCCGGCCGCAGCAGAGCCAAAGCGTTTTCGGCACTGAATCGCCCCACCAAACCCACCAGCGGAGACTCACCCTCGGGTACCTGGAGACGGTGGAGGAGGTCGCGTTGCGATTCCTGAGTGTGCGTCAGCGCGAGAAAGAGCCCGCGACGACCAAGCACCCGTGCGATCTCCGGTACCAGACCCGGAAAGAAATACAATGAGTAGCTCGACACGATGAGATCAAAGGCTCCAGTCTCCCACTCCAGCCTGTCGTGTAACCGCATGGCAATGAAGCGCGCACTCCGCCCCTGCGCACGGACACGTCGGAGAAACTCGTCCCGGTTGGCGCCGGAAAGATCGACACCCCAGATAACAGCGTCCTCACTCAGGAGCGGCGCCAGGCGTTCGGCCATGAAACCGAAGCCACAACCCAGGTCGAGAACGCGCGAGACCCAACTCAGATCACGCCCGGTCAATATGTGCTCACGGACGTCTACCGGATTGGTGGAACGACGGCGAATGACCGCGGAGGCCACCTCGTGAGCCGTCGGCTGTTCGTAAGACTTGAGAAGCTTATCAGGCACCGCGCCTCCCAACCCGACTCAGCACTCTTCCCGCCAATGTTCCGCGGTTGGCTGCGGGTCTAAACGTGGAGCCCTATCCCACCAGGACAACAGCGCCCACGCGGGCCCATGGCCACAGGTCGGCCGAAGCACGCCTCGAGGGATTCGTAACCTCCCCGTCATCCCTCTCGGTGTGTGCGGGGCGCGCCGCGCCGCCCGCCCCCCGAAAGCGCGAAGCAAGCCCTTCTCTCTAATCCCCGGTCTTGCGCCGTTCTTCGTCGCGGATCTCACGTCGCAGTAGTTTGCCCACCTTAGACTTAGGCAGCATATCTCGAACTCCGATGTACTGGGCATTTTGTATGCCGCCAGCCTCCCCGGCAGAAGCCCATGAGTTCCCGGCTACCCACGCCCTTGGCGTCCTCCTTCAGCAGACCCACAATGGCTTTGATGCGCTCCCCACTCTGGGGTCAGGCACACCCACCACACAGGCACCGATAACCAGCGGATGACTCCTCAGTGCACCGACTCTATCTCCGACGCCGATACGCGTAGCCCTTGTACTTGATGACGTCGGCCGCCGGTCCACGTAGTACACGAGACCATCCTCACCGAGCCGGCAGTAGCCCGTGCGATACCACACCCGGTCGTCGATCTCCACGAACGATTCCGCAGTCTCCTGCGGCTTGTTCAGTATCCGGGCGGCAACGTGTCCGAGTGCACCAGGAGCTCACCGGTCTCTCCCGGCGGGACCTCATCGGTGCCCTCTGGATCAACGCTTTATAGCCCGCGAGGGAATGGGCTGCCCGATGGTGCCGGGAACCGGTTCGCTGTCTAAGGGGCTCAGGCAGGTAAAACCACACTCCGTGGCTCCGCACACCTGCAGATGGGTACACCCACCTCCTCCTTCCACCGGTTGTAGACCTCGCGGGGCAGAACGTCCCCGCCGCTCCAGCAGTAACGAAGCGAGCTGAGATCGTATCGATCGAAGCGATCGTTCTCCAGGATCATCCGGTAGAGCGCCGGCACTCCCAGAAATAGTGTCCCTTTGTACTGTTCTATGGCGTCCAGCGTCGCGTCCACATCGGGCGTGGGCATCAGCACAGTAGGATTTCCCCTGCACAGACCAATCGCGAAGAACATGGTCTGCCCAAACTGGTGGAACAGGGTGCCGAATACACCACCACGTCTTCGCCCTCGGTGATGAACCCTCTCGTCACCTCCTGGGTATCATTGACCATGGACACGATGCCGCTGTGGGAGCATTGGCATCCTTTGGGGAGGCTTTATGGTGCCACCTGTGTACAGGATGTAGGCGAGGTGCAGTGCGGGGGTTGAACTCAGCAAGGGAGGCCGGCTCGATCCACCTTCAGCAGCGACTTGAACGAATGGACGTCTTTGCCTTTGTCAACCGAGCCGTTGGGCACCTTATCAAAGAGTTCGCCGATGACTCGCTTGTAGAGGGGGAGCAGGTCCACGTAGTTGGTATGAATGACACGCTTGAGGCAGGTATCCGGCCATACTCTGCGCACATAGCCAAAGCTGGTATCGGCAGACGATAGTCTCTGATTCCGGAGTCGTTAATGAGGTTCGGATCTCTACGGGAGTGTAGATGGGCGAGATGGCACGGGGCAGCGCCGATACGCTGAATCCCAAAGTAGGCGATGACCCACTGCGGGCAGTTGGGCAGATAGATCATGGCCTTGTCACCGGCCTCAACCCCCAACTCGGCCAGTGAGGCCGCGAACTGATCGATCAACTGCGCCAGACGCCTGTACGAGAAACGCTCTCCCAGATAACGAATGGCGGTGGCATCCGGCCGCCGCTCCACCTGCCTGAGGAACGCTGAAATTACGGGTTCGTCGTAAGGCTTGCCATTGCCTGCAGCCTGGTCAACCGGAGTGAGCGGCTTGTCCTGTATGTCTTGCATGTCGCTGGCTCCGTTCATATTCCGAAGTAGGCTTCTTTGACATCCGGATTGTTCATGAGCTCTTCCGCGGTACCCTCGAGCACGGCGGCACCGTTCTCGATGATGTAGCCGTAATCGATGATAGGAAACACGGGTCGAGCGTACTGCTCGGAGATCACCACGGTGATACCTGTTTCCTGGTTGATGGACTTGACGGCCTGGGACAAGCGCTGCTCCATGGCCGGGCTCAAACCCAGGAGCGGCTCATCCAGAAGCAGGACCTTGGGCTGCGCCATGAGTGCCCGGCCAATAGCGAGCATTTGCTGCTCGCCACCGCTGAGGAAACCACCGTTGCGATGGCGTAGATCTTTGAGCTTGGGGAAGATCTCAAAAACGTACGACAGGGTCTTGCGGGCCTGGGCTGCGCTGGCCAGATAGCCGCCGATGCGCAGGTTCTCCATCACTGAGCTCTCTTTGAAGATGCGCCGCCGCTCGGGGCACAGGATGATCCCCTTCCGGGCCCGGTCGCTCGGCTTCATCTCGATTATGTTGGCGCCCTCGTAGAGTATCTCGCCCAACACCGTGATTCGCTCGCCGCCGCGCATGGCCTCCTTCTTGCGCATATCCAGGATGATGCCGGACAGCGTCCACATCAAACTTGATTTGCCTGCGCTCTTGGAGCCGAAGATCCCTGTGATCTTCCCCGCTTCGGCCGTGAAGCTGAAGTTGTTTACGGCGATGGCGTTCTCGTAGAAGAGCATGATGTTCTTCGCCTCTAACACGAGACCACCTCCGTCCCCATGTACGCAGCTTTTACCTCTTCCATCTCCATAACCTCGGCCGGGGCCCCATCCGCGATTTTGCGGCCGAAGTTCAGCACGATCACGCGATTGGCGAGTCTGAAGAGTTCGCGCAACCGGTGTTCGATCATGATGATGGTCAGACCGGCCTCATGTAAGCGCTCCATAACCGGCACCATAGTGGCGATCTCCGCCATGCTCAGGCCGGAGAACACCTCGTCACAAATGATGAGGTCGGGACGCAGAGCCAGACACCGTGCCAGTTCCAGCCGTTTCAGATAGCCCAACGGCAGCGAGGAGGCCATCTTGTAAGGCACGTACGCATCGCGCTCGAAGCCCACCTCCTCCAGTATGTCAATGGCCACCGCATCCCGGTCGCCCAGGCTGCCGCCCACCATGCGTTTCACCCGCGGCGAACTCAGCGGCACAATGAGGTTTTTGTACGCCGCCAGGGTGGGATACGGGCGCATGACCTGGAAGGTGCGCGCGATACCCCTGTCGGCTATGACGTGAGGCGACTTACCCGTGATGTCATGGCCCTCATACCGGATGGTACCTTTGGTCGGCTTGACGAACCCAGTGATTAGATTCACAAATGTTGTCTTCCCAGACCCGTTGGGGCCGATCACCCCCAGAATATCGTGACGGTTGAGCGTTACGCTGACATCATCAACGGCCGTGACTCCACCAAATCTCTTGGTGAGTCCTTCCACTTCCAGGATCACTTCGTTATTCATGGCCGGCCTCATACCTTCGTCCATTTCTCAAACTGGTGATACTTGCGCGTCAACCAGTTGAGAAGACCCTCGGGCTTGAACAAGATGAACCCCACCAGCACCACTGCGTACAGCACCACTCGCAGCTGTCCAAAGCCGCGAAGGAGTTCCGAAAGCGGCGTCAGTATCAGTGCTCCCAGCATGGGACCGGCCAGCGTGCCACTTCCTCCCATGACCGCCGAGGCGATGGGAAGGATTGAGAAGTCGGTGGCGAGCGACGTCCCCATGAAGTTGTACAGATGGACGATGTAGGCTCCGGCGAAACATCCGGCGAGTGAGCCATGAACAGCCTTCGGCCTTGGTGCGGGTGATACCGATGCCCGAAGCCTGTACGGACCATGTCGTTGTCTTTCACACCCCGTAGGACAATACCGGCGTCCTCTCCCACCAATCGCCTCAATCCAAACACGGCCACCAGTAACACTACGAGAACCAGATAGTTCTCAATCCAGATGTTCGACATGCCCGCCACCGGGCCCAGACCCTCAGTCCCCCCTAGTATGTCGAGAGCCAGGATCACTCCTCGGGCCAAGAACGGAAACATGAACGTGAGTATGGCGAAGTAGATTCCGCGCAGCGGCAACGAGGGCAGCCACAGCAGAGTCACCAGTGCCGCACCCAGACACCGTCCCCAAGAGTATGGAGATGGGCCACGGCACGTTCAGATAGTAGGTGAAAATCCCGGCAGTGTAGCCGCCGATTCCCGTCATGAATGCGCCACCAACGCAAACCAGGCCTACGTAGTTGGCTAGGAAGTCGAACGACACGGCAAGTAGCGCGTAGGCCCCCGCCACACACAAGACCCGCTGCCAGTAGAGATTGGGCAGCACGACGGGCAGCAGGGCCAACCCCAGTACCAGCAGCAACCGGGGACCGACCAGGTAACCCATCTCCCTAAACGAGTTGACTGCATACAGGCCCTCGGTGCGCACCTTGAGCCCACGATCCAGCCGCTCTTTTCGCCTCCCCTCGGGAGCAGGGGATGCACCGGCTGTAGCCTCCGTAGCTCCTCTCACGTCACACCCGCTCCTCAAGTTCCTTTTGTCTACCAAATAGGCCTGAAGGCCTGATGATGAGTACCGCCACAATCAAGCCGAAGAGGATCACGTCTTGGTATTTGGAGGCGCCCAAGAAAGCCGCCAGGGTTGTCGCGTAGCCGAAGATGAATGAGGCCAGAATGGCGCCCATCCAGCTTCCCAAACCACCCACGATGCACACGGCCAAAGCTGCGTTCAGTACGTGATAGCCCGTCTCCACGGTGACCTGTCCCAAGGGGTACACGGCCACCGCTGCTACGGCCGCCAGAGACGAGCCCACCGCCAGCGCCAACACGGCCATGAAGTCGGAGTCGATGCCCAGCATCATGGCGGCGTGCTCATCCTGCGCCATTCCCCGGAACGCCAACCCGATCTTCTGCCGGCGCGTGAACACCCACATGAAAAGCACAATGGCCAGACCGATGCCCACGATCAGCAGGCGCTGTATGTCAATGACCACGCCGGCTATGGAGACCGTACCGCTGATGAAGGCCGGCAGTGTGTACGAGCTGCCGATGAAGCCCTTGAAGGGGCCGAGATTCTGCAGCCGCAGCCCTTCCAGGACGATCAGGGCCACCGCGAAAGACACGATGATCTCTGATACCGGCATACCCCTCACCCTCATCAACACGAAGCGGTACAGAAGCGCGCCCAACACCGCCACGATGACGATGGTGATGACGATAGAGACGAAGTAGTTGACGCCGGCCGAGTTCACGAAAGTCCACACCAAGAACCCGGTGAGCACGTAAAGCGCTCCGTGGGCGAAGTTGGGGAGACGGCTGACACCGTAAACGAGCGTGAATCCGGCGGCCATCAGAACGTAGGTCATGCTGTTGACGAGACCGAAGATGAGAATGTCCATGGCACTCCTCGCGACCGACACTTACGGGGAGGGTGGGCGCCGCGCGTAACGCGCGGCGCCCACCTCACGCGGTTATTGCATCCAGGGAGGTAGTTGGATCTCGGCGTTGGCCGCGGCGGGCGGGTAGATGCACTTGCGCTGCCCATCCTGCCACTGCAACCACTGACCCACCAGCACCTTGTCGGGATCAATCCCGTATACGGCCTGATGAGTCTTGGGATCGAACGTCAGGAGACCTCCAACTGTGACCATGTGTTGGTCTCTTCGAGCGCAGCTACTACTTTGTCCTTGTCTTTGGACCCCGCCTTCTCAAAGGCTTCCTTGGCAGATACATGGCGGTATAGGTCGGCACGTTGCCACACCCACGCGGTTCCTCTTTGTACTTGGCCACGAAGGCATCGAAGAACTTCTGGTCAGAGGCGTGAGGTTGGTATCCGGCAGGCATCCGCCCTCGCCGTTGAACTGCATGGTGGAGATGACCTTGCCTTCCATGGATTCCCAAGCCGACGGCTCGTCAAGGGGGTTGAGGAACCCAAAGAGCATGGCCGGCACCTTCATGTCGTACCATTGCTTGATACCGATCCCCACTTCTGGCTTGCAGTCCCACCAGAAGATCACTTGGGCACCGCTGGCGGCGACATCTCGCATCAGAGCCGAGTAGTCCGTGGCGCCCATGGGATGGGTCTCTTCGCCGACTATCTGCCACCCACTCTTGGTGGCGCTCTCCTTGATGGCCTTGGCCGCGGCCACGGTATGGGCCGCATCGGAGCAGCTCACCAGAGTTTGTCGAAGCCGTACTGCTCGTTGATCTGCTCCAGAATGGCGCCGGCATCAGCAGCCCAGTAGCCCATGCCCGCTGAGTCTGAACGAGTACTTGTATTTCTGCACATCCTCGCCGACCTTTTGCTCCACCGGCGACCACGTGCCGGAGGCCACGATGTTGGGGACTTTGTACTTGGCGTACAGGTCGAGCAGCGCCATGCTGCACTCAGACATGCTGGGGCCGCCGGTGACGGCATCACCTCTTCTCCAGCAGCAACTTCTCAACCGTCAGCAGCACGTCGCTGGTGGGGACTCCCGGTTCTTCATCACGGGTGTCCACGATCTCCAGTTTGATCAGGTGCTTCTTCCCACCGATATCGACGCCGCCGGCGTTGTTGATCTCCTCAGCCGCCAGCACCGCCGAACGTTCGCTGTTCTGCCCGTAGACAGAGGCTTTGCCCACGGTGATCCCAATAACCAGGGCCTCTTCCTTGTTACCCCCGCCGCAACCGCCGGCGCACACTAGAGCCACGGACGATACTGCAATGCACAAAACCAATATCAGGACTCTGGACCGTTTCATATCCTCCTCTTGAAACCGTCAAGGTGCTCGGCAAATGAAAAGAGGGGGCGCCCGGTCCCGATCACACTGCCTTCCGAGACTGCCGGGCAGGGCGTTTCTTGCGGTATCACATGTGCACCCAACCCGACAAACACGTAAAATCTTACGCACTTTCTGTCTGTTGTTGGGCACATATGTCCATGATACTGCAACGTTGTATAATGAGCAAGTAGTTGTGCAATATGGGGCGGCAGTGCAACAAGCTACGGACGGCTGTCGGGTCTGGTCGTGCCCTCGGCAAACTACGGACGGGGAGGTAACACCACCCTCATGGCAATAACCACCAGCAGAGATCGCTACTCGACGAAACCATTTGCCGAGGCTCTGTCGGATCTGCTTCGTGAGGAAGCACGGGGAACGGATACCAAACCCAACCTCACGGCATTCCTCCGTCGTGTTCCCGGATGGCGAGTGGACACCCTGCGCAAGCAGGTACTGGCCGAACGCACCTTGCAACCGGCTGCCGTTGAGGCCATGGCGGAGTTCTCAATATCGCCCCCGAGTACTTCGTGGAATACCGCACCAATCAGATCTCCGAAGCCGTCACCCTCCACCCAGAGCTCGTGGACTTGGTCTACGACTTGCTGGTCTCCGTGCCCAATCGCTCGAGGCCATGGTGATCCCCATGGTCACCACCGCTGTGGACCGCTTGGCCAGCGGCGAGGATATTGATGATGTGTTGGCGGCCCGAGTGCTGGAACTCATCATGAACGGCCAAGTCAGCGATGTGCAGGCGGCATCCTTCCTCACGGCCCTGAGGACCAAGGGAGAGACGGCTGAGGAGATCGCTGGTCTGACGCAGGCCATGCTCAACTACGCCCTCCTGGTCGATCTGCCACCCAACATCGATGCCCTCGACGTCGTCAGCACAGGTGGCGATCGATTGAGCACCTTCAACATCTCCACCACCTCGGCCTTTGTCGCAGCCGGCGCCGGTGTCACCATCGCCAAACACGGCAACCGAGGGCAGACATCTAAAGCGGGGGCGGCAGAGCTGGTGCAGGAACTGGGCGCGCGCATCGACCTCCCGCCGCAGGCCGTTACCGAGTGCGTTCTAGAAGTGGGATTCGGCTTCATGTACGCTCCCCTGCACTATCGCGCCACGCGCAACGTCATCCCGCTTCGCAGAAGCCTCGGTATTCGCACCATCTTCAACTTCCTGGGCCCCCTACTGAACCCCGCCCGCGTAAAACGCCAACTGACAGGTGTCAACGAGGCCAGATATGTGCCGGTGCTGGCGGAAGCCTTGGCCAAGCTCGGCTCGTCGCAGGCCATGCTGGTGCACGGCCACGAAGGTCTCGACGAGATGTCCATCTCGGGGAGACACTGGTGGTGGAGATCAAAGACGGAAGCTGCTCGGCCCCTTCGTGGTCACGCCGGAGATGTATGGGCTGCCCCGCCACCCCCTACATGAGATCGTGGGCGGTAACCCGGTACGCAACGCCGAGATCACGCGACGCGTGCTGACCGGCACGCCGGGAGCACCCCTAGATGTCGTACTGCTGAACGCCGGCGCTGCCATCTACTTGGCCCGCAAAACCGACACCATCGCGAAGGTGTGGAGTTGGCGCGAGAATCCGTAAGCAGTGGCAAAGCATGGGACAAGATGGCTGCTTTCGTGGATTTCACGCGCTCCTGGCAGACCGAGACAGACGCATCTCCGGCGGAAGAGCGGTTCACAGCCGCCTCCGGCCTGTAAGCGGCAGAACCACAGAGGTATGGGGGCCGGGGGCGCGGCGCGCCGCCCGGCCGCATCACCCGCCTGTCGCGTGTGGTAGCCTGAAGGCGTGCCCGACTGGCTGATAGCATTCCTTGAGTCGCTCGGGATCAACCGGCCGCTGGGGTCGGGTTGGATCTCGGTGGTGGTCACCTTCCTGCTGGCCGCTCTGGCCACGTGGCTCTCCATCCCCGCAGTGCGCAGGTTCTCACTCAGTGCGGGCTGGGCCGACCAGCCCAATCACCGACGCATCAACATGGCACCCGTGCCCAACGCGGGGGGACTGGCCGTCTACGCCGGGACTCTGGCGGCACTCATCCTTGCCACCTTGCTTCGGCCCATCATCATCGCCGAGGTCAAGGCCGAAGTACTTGCCATTCTCTTGGGCGGTTCGGTCTTGGTCCTCACGGGCTTCATCGATGACCAGTTTCACCTGCCCCCCGTGTTTCGCCTCATGGTACAGACGCTGGCCGCCCTCCTGCTGGTGGCGACGGGCATCCGCATCGAGGTGGGGTTCGGCGGTGATTTCGCTCCTTTTCTCTCGGGTCTTTTCACCGTCGTCTGGGTGGTGGCCATCACCAACGCCATCAACCTCATCGACGGGGTGGACGGCCTGGCTGGGGGAGTGAGCTTCATCGTGGGGATCAGCCTGCTGGCTGTGGCGGCCCAGTTCACAGAACGAGCCGCTTCCACCATCCTCCTGGCTGCGGTGGCAGGAGCCGCCCTGGGGTTCCTGCGCCACAACTTCCACCCCTCCGCCATCATTCTGGGAGACAGCGGCGCCTACTTCCTCGGGTTCGTGCTCGCCGCCACCAGTATCCTGGGCAACGTCAAGGTCACCACCATCGCCGGTCTGGTGCCTACCGGTCTCTTCCTCCTCCTGCCTGTGGCCGACACGGTTCAGGTCTTCTTCCGCCGCCTGGCCAAGCGTAAGAACCCCCTCTCCACTCCCGGCCAAGACCACCTGCACCACCATCTTCTGGCTCGCGGTTTTTCGCAACGCCGTACCGCCTTGATTCTGTGGGCCGTCACGCTGACCACCAATCTGGTGGCCATGGCGGTACAGGGGATGTCGGCAGTGGTGATCGCCACTACGGGGGTGGGCATCGTGGCTATGCTGGGGCTGGTGGTCTGGCGCAAAGGGATGGCGGCGCGGCTCTCCGGCGTGCCCAATGAGACCGCTCCATATTCGGGTGCGGCCGACACAGATCACGAGCTCGCGCCCAGGGAGGAAGGCGACCGCAGCAGGTAGACCTAAGACCGACTGCCACCGGGAGTGACCGACCCAGTCGGGAGACCATCCCAGCCGGGAACCCCCGCCCTACAGGCCTCGCGTCATTACCTTCGTCTCAACCACCGGTTTCCCCGAAGCCCAGCGATGCTCGTCTCAGTTCCATGTGGAGTCGAGACCGGAGACGACCATCCCACTCACGGCATGGGCCAGCGCCCGCTCGGCCTCCGCCTCGGCCGGTCTGCCCAACGCCTCCAACACTCCGGCCTTCTCGTGCAACAATTCCGCGAGCATCAGCCGGTAGTTGTCATCCAACAGCGGATCCATGGCAATGAGACCCCGTAGACTGTTCGGCGACAACATCGCCACCACGTCCTCGTTCATGCCCATGATCCCACCCACGGTGCGATCGATGAGTTCCAGGGCCGCCAGGTGACTGCGCGTCTTACGCAGGCCCGCTAGATTCGCCAACACCTCCGCGAACTCCTCAATGATGCGCTCCAGGAAATCCTTCCGCTGTATCTGCAACGGACCTCCATTTGCTACCTAGCTGCCCCAGCCCGCCCCTGTGTACACTCTGCGCGCGCTGCTCCTCCGCCGGGAACTCCTGCCCCGGTACACGACTCTGGGCTTACGTACGGCGGAACGATCGGGATGGGGGACGATGCGGTCCACGTAGTCGAATCCCTCCAGATCCCGACACTCGAGTGGCGTCCCCAGCATAACCTCTATCGCGCGGAGTTCCTTAGTCTCTTCTGCCGAGAGAAAGCTGAAGGCCGCGCCCTCCGCCGGCGCGGGCCGTGCGCCCTATGCGGTGGATGTAATCCTCGGGATTCGAAGGGAGATCGTAGTTCACAACGTGGGAGATGCCGTCGACGTCAATCCCCCTGGCCACGATGTCCGTGGCCACCAGCACTCGGTAGTCACCACGTCTGAAGCCGTCAAGGGCCGCCTGACGCTGCGCCTGCGTGCGGTTGGAATGGATGGCGGCCCCCCGGATGCGGCTCTTGGCCAGGTGGCGGCAGAGACGATCGGCGCGATGCTTGGTGCGTGTGAACACGAGTACGCGCTCCAGATGCTGCGCGTCGAGCAAACGGACCAACAGGTCGGTCTTTTGGAACGCGTTCACCGGGTAGATCGCCTGGGTGACGCTCTCCACGGGCGTGGCGCTGGGTGCAACCTCCACCCGCGCCGGATCCCGCAGGATAGGACCGGCCACACGCATGACCTCATCGGACAGCGTGGCCGAGAACAGCAGGTTCTGGCGCTCAGCCGGCAGCAGACTGATGATGCGCCGCACATCCGGCCAGAAGCCCATGTCGAGCATGCGGTCGGCTTCGTCCAGCACCAGGACCTCCACACCGCTCAAATCGACGCTACCGCGGTTATGTAGGTCGAGGAGGCGGCCCGGGGTCGCCACCAACAAGTCCACCCCACGTCGCAACGCAGCCACCTGTGGTTGATAGCCGACACCACCGTACACAGCCGCCACTCTGTGCTTGGTATACCGCGCACAGGAGCGCGCCACTTCTTCAATCTGGCGCGCGAGTTCGCGGGTGGGGGTGACTATGAGGGCGGAGATGCTTCTGCGGCCGTTCAAGCGATGAAGTAGCGGCAGGACGAAGGCAGCGGTTTTACCGGTGCCGGTCTGCGCACAGCCGACCAGATCACGACCGGCAAGCGCCAGAGGGATGGCTTCGGCCTGAATGGGTGTGGGGGCGTGATAATCGAGGTCGCGGACGGCCTCCAGCAGACCTGCGTGCAGGCCGAGAGAAGAGAAGGGCATGGTGCTCCTTTGTCGTGCGCCCACAAGGATCGCACTGCGGTTACAGACGCAGTTGATCCTTGGCGGGTCTCACGGGAAGAGCAGGCGAGGGGGCAACCGAGTCTCTGATGTTACAACGCATATGATACCAGGAGCCGCAGTGCAGCGTCGCGCAGGCAGGCCGGCCCACCGCAAGCCATCCTCCGGCGCTACACACCCGCAATGCGCCGGAAGAGCTCCTCAGCGGCCTCCTTGGGGCCCGAAGCCTCGCAGCCGGGAACACCCAGGCGCGTCCGCAACTGCCCCACGAAGACTCCGGACCGGAAGGCCGATTGGAACACCTGCTCGGCCAAGGGCTCGTGGAGCTCACGGTATTGCGGAGCCCCAAAAATATTGGCGAAATACGTGTGCACGAGACCGGTGGCACTGGTGGTGCCTTTGGACATGGTTGCGCCGGCTCGGAAGATGGCCAGCGCCTCTTCCGGCGTTTGCAGTTCTTCCACAATGGGGTGCTCGCCGTCCACGAGCTCATAGTTGTTGGCGTACAGCATGAGGTCGATAGGGTATCCGCGCAGCACCTCATCGAGGGTGGTGACAGGTAACACCACCCGAGCGTTGACCTTCTGGGGGCTCATGATCACGGCGCGATCGATCTGCCCGAAGGCGTACCCCGCCTGCAGATCGTCGAGCCGGATGAAGGCGCCGATCTCAGTACCGTAGCCGATCACGCGCCCCTCGGCATCCACCTCCAACGAGCCCATGTCATCGGCGACGATGCGCATATCACGTATGTAATCACTACCCACCGCCCGGAACGCCTCCAGCGATTCCGACTTGCCGGCCGCCGTGTCACCGATGATGAGCACCGTGGCCCGATGGTCGCTCTTGAGTTCAATGTGGACCATGGCGCCGTGGAACGGCAGACGGCCGCGCTTCATCATGACGATGTTGTGTAGGGTCAGAACCATCTTCTTTAGATAGCCGAAGTACCCGAAGCGGTCTTCACCCGGCACCGCAGCCGCCAACATCCCGTTTACGGGGTCGTCGTAGAAGATGGTCGGTAGGTCACCGAACTGCCATAACGCTTCAGTGGGCGCCCCGTAGACGTATACGGCGTCCGGACCGGCCGCTATCTGCTCATCTGTGGCCAAATCGAACAGGTTGGCCAGGGAGCACCCCAAGCCGATGAAACGCTGGTGGAAGTACACGTTGATGAGAAGGGGGCCGACCGCGGCCGGGTAGCACAGCCATTGATCAGGCGTTAGGTGTAACCCGGCCAGGGGATTTCGGTCCACACGCTGAAAATGCCCGGTGCGGGTGTTTTTGGGCGGATCAATGATGAGAGGGGGCGCAATCCACACATGTCGGATGAACGGCACGTCACGAAGGGCGCCCGCGTACTCCTCAGGGAGCGGACATTCGCCGGGAACGGCGATGAGACCCACGTTGCACCCCGCTGCTACCTGACGGTAGATACGTGGGTGATTGCCGGTGATGTTCTCGCACACGTCACGGTAGAAAGAGCGTACGGTGTGGGTCAGGGTCTCAATGGTGGCATTGAAGGCCCGGTACGGCCGGCGCTCATAGCCGCTCGGCCCCGGCTGCGAGTGTAGAACCATGAAACGATCGAATGACCGCCAGTAGTCGTACAGATCTTCGACGAACCGATGAAAGGCCGCCCTGGCGTCGGTCTCCAACAGCGACGCCGCGTACGGGTCCGATTGCGCCAACTCCTCCAACCCGTGGAAGGCCAAGTCACTCAACAGAGCGATGAGTCGATTGTCACTCTTGTCCTGGACTACTTCCTGCAAAGCCAGCCCCAACTGATGGAGCAGCGGGGACTCCTGCTTGCGTAGATGACCCAGGAACAGTCTGACCACACCCTTGAATGACTCGCTCCGTGTGAGATCAGACACCGTGGAGCAGATCTCGCCCTCGGTGTGGATGATGATCTGATTGCCTTCTTTGAACGAGTGCTTGGTAGTCATTGAATCCTCCGGATTTCAAGGATGGTCCGCGTTGATCAGGGCATAAGCGATCCTGGCGCGGCGACCGCGAATGACAAAGCGGCGGCGGGAAACACAACCGAACCCAGGCCCACCCTCTGGCTCTGCCACGAAACGACAGTGGCCGGGGGCGTCATCCTCGTCGCGTCTATCCGCGGATGAGGGCCGCGCCCATGGCCCAATACCCCTACTCGAGCAACATCCTGTCCACAGCCAAGGTCTCGCCGCTCACCTGGTGAAACTTCTCCACTAGGTCGGCCACAGTCAGCGTGTCTTTCTGGGCACTGTTGACGTCTAAGATGATTCGGCCGGCATGCATCATGATGAGGCGGTTGCCCCATTGAAGCGCGATCTCCATGTTGTGCGTGACCATCAACGTGGTCAACCGGCATTGATGCACGATTTTGCCGGTGAGGTCCATGATGGTGGATGCCACTTTGGGATCCAAAGCGGCAGTGTGCTCGTCCAACAACAGAAGCCGCGGCTCCGCTACCGTGGCCATGAGCAGCGATATGGCCTGCCGTTGCCCGCCTGACAGCTTGTTCACCTGTGTGGTCAAGCGTCCTTCCAAACCCATGCCCAACTCGGCCAGGCGTTCTCTCATCAGCTTCTTCAACTTGGCCGGCACGCCCGGCCGCAGGCTCCGCCGGCGGCCGCGTAAGTAAGCCATGGCCATGTTCTCTTGAATCGACATGGAGGGGGCGGTACCCGCCCGCGGATCCTGGAAGACCCGACCGATCAACCTGGCTCGCTTGTGCTCGGGCAGGCGGGTCAGGTCCTCACCCTCCAACCAGACGGCTCCGGCCGTGAGCGGAAGGGTGCCGGCGATGGCGTTGAGCAAAGTGGTCTTGCCGGATCCGTTAGAACCAATCACCGTCACGAAATCGCCCGGGTTCACGTGGAGGCTGAGGTCGCGCAGCGCCACCACCTCGTTCACGGTGTTCGAGAAGAACACCTTGCGCAGGTCTTTGGCAAATAGACCGGACAGGGCGTTCACTGCCGCATCACCTTACGTCTCACCGCAGGCAGAGACAGAGCCACCACCACCAACAGGGCCGTGAACAACTTCAAATCCATGGGGGCGATGCCCAGCCGCAGGCTTATGGAGATGAGGAGACGGAACACGATAGAACCACCGATCACGCTGAAGAGCACCCAGGCAATGCTCCTGACTCCAAATAGCACTTCACCGATGATGACCCCGGCCAACCCGGCCACGATGGTGCCGATGCCCATGCCCACGTCGGCGAATCCCTGGTATTGGGCCACCAACGACCCGCTCAGCGCCACAAGGCCGTTGGCCAGAGCCAACCCAATCACGCGCACCACGTTGGTGTTGACGCCCAAGGACCGGATCATCTGCTCGTTGTCGCCGGTGGCCTGCAGCACAAGGCCCACCTCTGTGTGCAGGAACCAATCCAGCACGTATTTGACCACCAGCATCAATATGGCCAGAGCCAGAATAACCCACCAACCGGTCATGTTCACCGCCAACCAATCGCCCATCTGATCGAAGACATTCGGCTTGCCCAGCAGGGGAACGTTGCTTCCCCGCATGATGCGCAGGTTGGTGGTATACAAGGCGGTCATCACCAAGATACCGGCCAGCAGCTTGGGACCGTAGTTGGTGGAGCTGCCGTCACCCGACTTCAGGAGGAGGTGGAGTCCTCCCGTCACCAGCCCGGCGATCAACCCGGCCACGGTGCCCGCCACCGTGGCCAGCCAGGGGGAGTAGCCGGCCGTGATAACAGAGGCCGTCACCGCCGCCCCCAGGGGGAGACTGCCGTCGACCGTCAGGTCGGGGAAGTCCAGAACCCGGAAGGTGATGAACACCCCAAGCACCATGAAGCCGTAAAGAAGTCCCTGCTGGAGCGCAGTGATTATCAGCGTCTGCACTAGTGGCTTACTCCGTCGAAGATCAAGGGCGGTCCCGGCTTCTGACGGGTCGACGGAGCCAGTACTTCGTGGCTCCGCCGACCTGTCATGATGGTCTTAGATGAATAATGTTGTTCGTTAATCGTTAGAATGTGGTATTGGCTTTGGCCTTCAGCGCATCGGGGATAGTGACTCCCATCGCTGCCGCGGCGGCCAGGTTGATGGCCAGCTGAAGATTCTGCGCATACTGAACGGGAATCTTGGCGATGGATGTGCCCTGCAGGATCTGCGCCGCGATGTTGCCGGCCTGGACACCGTGATCGTGGTAATCAAAGGCATACGCCGCCACGGCACCCGCCTCCACCGTGCCGATATCACCGGCCACCAGGGCGATCTTGTTCTCCTGGCAGACTTTGACCACGCTCTCGATGGCCGAAACCACGGTGTTGTCGGTCAGAACGGAGATGGCCTCGCACCGCCCCACCAAAGACTGAGCGGCTGCCAGAACCTCAGCCGAGCTTGCAGCGGAAGCCTCCACCACCTTCAGGCCCATGGCCTCAGCGGCGGCCTTCTCCTGGTTGACCAGTGTCACCGAGTTGGTCTCTCCGGCGTTGTAGAGCAAACCTATGGTCTTCACATCGGGCACGAGTTCTTTGATCAGCTCAAGGTGGGGCTGGACGGGCAACAGGTCGGAGCAGCCGGTGACGTTTCCTTCGGGAGCGCCTGCGTCTTTGACCAACCCTGCCGCAACCGGGTCGGTAACGGCCGCAAAGACGATCGGGATGGTGGTTGTGGCTTTGGCCGCCGCCTGGCTGGTAGGCGTGGCCACCGAGTAGATCAGGTCAACTTTGTCACCCGCGAATTTCTGAGCAATGGTGGCGGCAACGGCCGGCTCGCCCTGGGCGTTCTGCCTATCGAAGGTTATGTTCTTGCCCTCCACGTACCCCGCGGCAGCCAGAGCTTCAATGAACCCCGTCACCGCGGCATCGAGAGCCGGGTGGGTGACAATCTGGGCAATGCCGATGCGGTACACCTTGGCTGCCTCAGTGGTGGCGGTATCACCTGCAGTCGTCGTAGTATCAGCGGCAGTGGTGGTAGTGTCGCCTGCAGTGGTGGTGGTGGATCCACCACAGCCCGCTACGAGGAACATAAGAACGACCAAAGCTAGGATGGCGACGGCCACTGGTTTGAATTTCAAATGCATGCTGTTCCTTTCCCCCAGATTAAGACCAATGTCGGCTATTGTAAGCCGGTGCCCCAAACGACTACAAGTCGGTGCTCCACCCAAGCGCGTGAATATGCTCTATTCCGCGCGCCGCCCACCGAATGGTTTGTGGCGCAAACCATGCCCATACACCCGATCCTGGGTCCCGCACGCCAGGCATAGCCCCCTCCGACATCACCACTTCCCAATGGAGGGCAGACGGGGGCTGCGCACCGCACCTGTCAGTGTCCTCGTGCATCATCGTCCTGAGGGCAGGGAACCTGATTCTGCTTTGCGTCCTGGGGAGCAAGATCTCGGAACGCGTGGGCGTACCGGGTTTGCTGGTGTTCCCCTCTCAACTGCAGAACACTGCAACCCCGGCACTCCTCGTCTACGCTTTTCTCACGATCGTGGCCTGCCCGCTGGGGGTCACGGCCTGTCTCCGTAACCTCCGTGCTGTCCCAGGGGCGAACGCCGATGCCTCTGGCCCGGAAGTTGAGGGTCGATGTACCGCTCGCCGTGAGACCCGGTCACCTCGTATCGCCGGCCTCACACTGCCCCGGAGAACGCTGATTGTGCTCATTCGGCGAAGGAACGAGTCTATAATCCCGCGTGCAGATACAGTCCCAGCACCTCGCGATTCCCTGTTGCTGTTGGGAGCCGAAGGTGAGCTTCGTGAGGTAGAGCAAATGCTCACCAGACGCGAGACTATGGATTAGCGATGGGCCGGCGCAGACCTCACGGGCGCACCGGCAGACCCGCAGCCGATACATCCCGCTCACGGAGAGGAGCCATGAACCAAACCGTTGCCGCCTTCGGCGCACTTGGACTTGCCATAGCCTTCGAAGTCACGGGCACCGCGTTCCTGCAAGGGTCCCAGCAGTTCACCAAGCTCGTCCCCACCGTGCTCATGGCCGTCTGCTACGTGGCGTCGTTCTACTTCTTGTCGCACACGCTGAAAACCATTCCCGTGGGGCTCGCCTACGCAATATGGAGCGGCCTGGGCGTGGTGCTCATCTCCTTGATAGGCTGGCTGGTCTTCCGGCAGTCCTTGGATTTGGCCGCCGTCATCGGGCTGGCTTTCATAATCGTCGGCGTCATCATCGTCAACGCCTTCTCCAAGTCACTCACCCACTGACGATTCAAGTGCAGCAGCGATATCGCGGTCGGGCCGTCGGAGCGCCCAGCACTCCCACCCTCGCGTACAGGATCACCCTGTAGGCTGCTCAGAGACCCTGTTCGAGAGGCCTGATCCTCGTTTCCCTATGCTCCGCGCCGCTGTCCGCCGGCGTTTTGTCTTCTCACGGGGTCATGGATGGAGAAGCTTTCGTGAAGGCCCCCACCGAACACCGGTCCGCCGCCACCATGAGCGACCGCAACTCGTTCAGGGCATACATGAGAGCGTCGATGTCGTCAGGGGTGTTGTAGTAATGCCATGCCGTCCGCAGGTTGCCGTCACGACTGGTCACTATGATGTCTCTCTTGGCCAGTTCGGGAACGGCCCGCTCCACATCCAGGCAGCGAATGGCCACCGCGGGCCCTCGCTTGGCCGGGTCCTGCGGGGTGGCAACCACGAACCCTTCAGACTCCAACGCCGCCATCAGGGTTGCCGTGAGATGATCGATCCATGCCCCTATGGGTCCCAACCCATACGACCTGATCAAGTTGATCCCGGCCAGGCTGTCGTAGACGGCGGGCACGGCCGGAGTCCCGGTTTGAAACTTCCGCGCATCTCCTGCCTCAATGTGGCGCTCCACCTGGAAGTTCCCCGGGTCTTCCTGGCCGAACCATCCGGTGAACGCAGGATGTAGATCCCCGAGGATCTCCTTTCGAACGTACATCAAGGTCACGCCCGCTGATCCCAATAGGTACTTGAGCGTGCCGGTGACCAGAACATCGATACCATCCTGGCGCACATTGACAGGCCGCGAGCCGCAACTCTGATAGTCATCCACCATGAAGTAGGCGCCAACCTCATGTGCGCGTTGCGCTACCTGGGGAAGATCGAGCCGATGCCCATTCTTGTAGCAAACATGGGAAACCGATACCAGGCGCACCTGATCATCCAGGGCTTCATCGAACGCTTGGGGAAGGATTTCCTGGTTGGAATCCGGGTGTACCCGGCGGATCTGGGCACCCCGCGTCGCCTGCGCGTGCCACAGGTGAGTCACCGACGGGAAGCTATAGTCGTCGAATACAACGGCCGGCCGCGATTTCCAATCGAAACATGAGGCGATCATAGCCAACGCCTGCGTTGCCGAGAAGCAAACGGCAATCTCTTCCACCTCGGCGCCAATCAGATCGGCAAAAGCGGCGCGCAGTTCCTCGTGCTTGGCTACCCACAGGTCCCAGGGAGCCCCACCTACCCGCCAGCTCTCGAGATACTCTCTGTTGGCCTCGATGACGACATCGCTGATAGCCGCTTTGGAGTTGCTGGCCAAATGCACTTTCGTGGCCAAGGTCGGGAAGTGCTTCCGAAAGGCAAGGACATCGCCCGGTATGGTGTGAGGCGACACAGACGTGGGAGATGGGTTGGCCTGACTCACGAGTGCATCCTCCAGTTGTTTCGCGAACAGTTCCGGTACAAGTTCACCGACGGCGGCGCCGGCTGTATCCATGACGATAACAGACGGCGGCCACTCGCGTCGGAAATGACCCAGTTACCGCCCACCACTTCAACCGACGGTTGCACATCGACGGCCGCCAGAATGACGGACGCCGGCCCACACACCCCACAGACAAACGCGGCAAAATACCGTAGCCGGGGACGGCATTGTAGTGCCGATGACTCGGGACGACCCAATGCGGACCCTCTCCCACGCCACTAGGGTAGCTCGGGGGATGCTCTCTACCCTGGTTCACCGCAGCGCGGAAACCCTGCCACATGCCGTCTGACAATCCTGTAGGTACCGGAGGCGGGACTCGAACCCGCACGGGCATAGCCCTACGGTGTTTAAGACCGTTGCGTCTGCCATTCCGCCACTCCGGCACGGCACTAGAGATTAATGTACCATCCTCGCCCGCCACGTTTCGGATGGTGGGTCGTTCACATTCGACCCGTGTGCTAATTCTCACCGTCAAGTTGAGGATGATCCTACTCGTTGCCCGGCGCCTCGTCTCTCTGTTCAGACCGTCACTGCCAGAAAGCCATCGAGGAGATCGCGCTCAGACACCAGGACCAATCCATATCCCAAGATATCCATCGCCTGAAGTAGTATCTCTGCACCCGCTACGATCACGTCTGCCCGTCCCGGCTGCATGACGGCGAGAGCCGCCCGCTCCGGCGGACTCAAGCTTGCCAGCCGCTCAATCGCTTGCTCAATCTGCTCGCGACTCAACATGGTGTGGTGGACTGCGTCTGGGTGGTAGCGTTCCAACCCCAGTACCAGGGCGGCCAACGTGGTGGCCGTGCCCCCCACGGCCACCAGCGTCTCAGCCCCCATGAAAGCCGAGGCCTCTGCCGCCACCAACCCGCGCACGTAGCGACGCAGGGCATCGCGTTCATGGTCCACAGGGGGATCGGCCCGCAAGAAGCGTTCGGTATCGCGCACACAACCGCACTCGTAGCTGCGCACACGCGGGATGCCGCTGTGGTCGAGGCGCGCCAGCTCGGTACTCCCGCCGCCCACATCGATCACAGCCGAATCACCCGGCACGTCGAGGGTGGCCCCCAGGAGGGCCAGGCGCGCTTCCATTTCTCCGGACACAACCCCGGCGGAGATATCAACCTCAACACCCAACCGAGCAATGACCTCGGCGCCATCCGCAGCTCCCCGCGCCGCACTGGTACCCACCAGGTTGATACGACCCGCCCCCAACAGGCGCGCTTCCTCCACGTACTCGGCCACTGCCGCTTTGGTGCGCGCCACGGCATCCACAGACAGGTTCCCTCCTGCCACCAAGCCCTCACCCAAGCGGGTAACCCGGGCGTGGCGGACAACCGGGATCGGTGCGCCTACGCGCACATGTTCCCCACTACCCTCCAGAGGTAGGTCGGCGACGAGCAGCCGAACCGAGTTCGTACCCACATCTATGACCGCTCTACGTGCCAAGCGTGGCCGGCCCTCCAGACAGCGGGCGTCTTGGCACCAGAGGTCTTGCGCTGCACCCAACAGCCCCACCCACGACACCTGCGCCCCCTGCCCTGACTGCGACGTGTGAGAAGCGGAGGCGGGCGCACCGGGCTCCTTCACCGGCGCCAGGCGCAACTCGACTCCACTCACCATGGCAGCCAGCACCGCCGCAGTGTATGCGTGAAGGCACGACGCCGTCGTGGGATCACGTGGTCCGCCTATGCCCGCGTCGAGTACGGCTCCACCGTCGCTGGGGGGGCCCGGCGCCGCCAGCCGCCCCCGCCGGGCCCCATACCAAGCCTGCAGCCCCTCAAGGACGGCCGCCACCTCGGCGTCGTGGGCAGCCAACCAACGCAAACGTGCCACACCCCCACCCGCTTCCTCCCTGGAGACGCTGCTGACAGCCGACGGACACGTCAGGTAAAACGTGGTGGGGAAAGGCTCACCTGTGTCCAGATAAGGGCAGGTCACGATCACGGCCGGCGCCCCATGAGGGCACCACACCGAGACGTCCACCACACCCCGGGCGGGCCTTCCCAGCTGCCGTTCCAGGATCATGGCCAGGTCGGCCTCCCCGGCCCCCTCGATCATCGCACCGCCTCGGCGAAGGCAACTTCGCCCATACCCGGAGAGATCCTTACCCGAGGCAGCTCCATGATGCGATCCGGATGCAGATCCTTGCCCGGCTTGGTGGTGACCGCCATAAGGTAACCCGCATCGCGCGCCGCAGCCACAACCCGCTCGTCGTATGCGCCGGCGGGGTAGCACAGGGCGAAAGGCGTCCGACCCGTCTCCTCCTCGATAGTGGCACGTGAGCCGACCAGTTCCGCCACGAGCTTCTTTTCACTGATGGCGCGCAAATCCGAGTGGAATGCCGTGTGCGACTGCACGGACATGCCCGCCTCCACCATTTCCCGGACCATGTCCCACGTCATGTACCCGGGGCGGCCGATCTCTTCCGTGATAACGAAGAACGTGGCCACGAACCCATGTTCTTTGAGAAGAGGGAAGGCCACCGTATAGTTGTCGAGACCCCCGTCGTCGAAGGTGATGGCCACCGCTTGGCTCTGGTAGGGGGTACCCTCGGCCATGGCCAAGTAGAGGGTTCCCAAATCGACCGTGCGGTAGCTGTGTGAGGCCAGATACTCCAACTGGCTGCGGAACTCCGGCGTGCGCACGGTCAGGCTGTCCGCATACGGCCCCATGGGCGGAGGCTCGGCGTCCACGTAGTGGTACATGAGGATGGGGATATGAACCTCAACGGCTTCTGCCGGCAGTGTTGACGGGAGCGTACTCGCGGCGCCGATACCGACGTCCGACTGCGCCATACCAGGGTGCGGAGTGGTGACCGGGCTGATGATGGACGAAACCCCGGCCCCGCCACCACCGCCCATCCGAGGGCCTCCTTGTGCCGCAACCCCGGCCAAGTCGACTTGACCACCGATCATCTCACCGGTGGGACGGGCAGGTGGTCGAACAGTCACCAGCGCTCCCACGCCCACCACAGCCACGATGAGGAGAGCCAGGACGAGTAGGGAGACGAACAGACCGCTACTCGAACGCCCCGCGGATGCGGTCGACGAGGCGCTCCAGGACGCCTTTCGCCCGGTCTGGATCGAGCCCCTCGTCATCGACGCGGTGCGCGGTGGTCGTAGCTGTGGTGGTTGGGCCGTCGTTACCGTCTCCCTCCACGATGAACATCTCTTCTCCCGGTCTTACGTACCCCAAGTCTTTGCGCGCCTTCACCTCCAGCCGGCGGGGCGCCGCGAGATACTCGGTCTCGGCCCGTGCCGCCTCCACGTCCTCCTTGGCTGCAGCCAGCGCCTGGCTCTGCTCCGTCCAAGCCGCCCGCGCGCGCAACAGGTCCACGGCCGGCCCGCGGTTCACCGCTACCGCTACCGCCACCAGAACCATCACCAAAACAAGATACACGACCCTGCGGGCACGGGTCCCGCGGCTCCGCGCCGTCCGCGCTCCTGCCCGGCCCCGTTTCTTGGATCCGGGCGACCTACCAGTGGCACGAACAACACCAGCAGGGGCGGAGGACGAGGTTGTGCGACGTTGGGCCATACTCTCTTTGTTCGCCACGCGGGGAAAGCGATCCTGCCCGCTACACCCTCTCCACCTTGATCAGATTGGTGGTCCCGGGCGCATTGACGCTGGCTCCGCAGGTCACCACCAGGAGATCTCCCGGCATGGCCACACCGTGCGCCACCCCCGCTTCCACGGCCAAACCAATGGTGGCATCAGTGTCTTCAGCCTCGTGCACAAGCGCAGGCGTGACCCCATGGGTCAGCGCCAGATGTCGCCAGACCTCTCGGCTGGGAGTTGCTGCCAATACATGGATTGCAGGATGGAAACGCGCAACCTGGCGAGCGGTGGCACCAGTTTGCGTGGGAGTCACTATAGCGGCAGCGCCGAGATCGGCTGCCAGTTCACAGGCGGCTTCGGCGATGGCCTGCGACACAGCTGGTGATGATCCCGCCCGGCATTCACCCGCCCGTCGCGTATCCCCGCCCCACGGAGCGTACCCCTCCGGCCGATCCTCTTCCGCGGCAACCACTATACGACTCATGGTCGTGACCGCCTGCACCGGGTAGGTACCGCTGGCTGTCTCGCCGGAGAGCATGACCGCCGAGGTGCCATCCCATACCGCGTTGGCCACATCCGATGCTTCGGCGCGCGTAGGCACGGGGTTGGTGATCATGCTCTCCAGCATCTGAGTAGCCGTGATGACTTCCTTGCCGACCGCAACCGTTTTGCGAATGATCTGTTTCTGCCAGCGCGGCACCAACTCCGGTACGATCTCCACGCCCAGATCGCCCCGCGCCACCATCACGGCGTCGGCCTGAGCGATGATGTCGTCGATGTGGTCGAGCGCTTCGTGTTTCTCAATCTTGGCCACGATGCGGGCCGTGCTTCCCAGCCGGCCCAGATGGTAACGCAGCAGGTCGATATCTCCGGGCGAGCGAACAAAAGACAGACCTACAAAATCCACGCCCTGCGCCACCCCGAACGCCAGGTCTTCGAGGTCCTTCTGTCCCAGCGGTGGGAGATCGAGAGAGACATCGGGGAGGTTGAGGCCCTTGTGGTCCGTCACCACTCCTCCCTCTTCGACGGCGCACACCACCCCCTCAGCCGTGATCGCGTTCACACGCAGGCGAACGCGGCCGTCGTCAATGAGAACCAGCGCCTCCGGCTCCAAGTAACGAGCCAAATTGGGCAACGACACCGGGATGTGATCGGTGTCTCCGAACGCGCCGCTATCCGGGACCAGGGTCACGTCGAAACCGGTAAGTAGAGTCACACCCCCCGGCGGAAACCTGCCCACGCGTACCTTGGGTCCGGCCAAATCCTGCAGGACGGCAATGGGCCGCGCCAGGTGCGCCTCAGCCCGGCGCACGGCGGCGATGCGCAGGGCGTGTTCCTCGCGACGTCCGTGGCTCATGTTCACGCGGGCCACATCCACACCCGCCGCCAGCAACTGCTCTACGGCCTCGGCTGAGGGCGTGGCGGGACCCAGCGTGGCCACGATCTTCGTCAAGCGCCTACCCATGCGTCCAGTCTACCTTGTTTTGCCCCGTCGGCCGCCGAAGGCTGCAGCCGTGTAGTACAAATTCCCCTACTATGAAACGTGCGGAGGTAGGCAAGGCCCGCCCGAGCATGCTCGGGCGGCCGCCGTCCGCCCCACCGGGTCGGGCTGAAGCCCGGCCCGGTGGGGCCCCTTCTTCGCTCTACGACCGCTTCACCCTGATGCTGTAGAAGGCGGCCTTGCCCAGGTATTCGCCCTGCGCGCCAAGCTCATCGTTGATGCGCAGCAGCTGGTTGTACTTGGCCAAACGCTCGCTGCGCGACGGCGCGCCGGTCTTGAGCTGACCCGCATTGACCGCCACCGCCAAGTCGGCAATGGTGCTGTCCTCGGTCTCGCCTGAGCGGTGGCTGATAACCGTGGTGTAACCGGCACGATGAGCCAGCATGATGGTGTCAAGCGTCTCCGTCAGGGTGCCTATCTGGTTAACCTTGATGAGTATGGAGTTGGCCACGCCCCGCTCGATACCCTTGGCCAGGAGCGCCTTGTTGGTCACGAACACATCATCACCCACCACCTGGATCTTGTCACCCAGGGTCTTGGTGATGAGCGCCCACCCTTCCCAGTCATCCTCGGCCATTCCGTCCTCGATGCTGATGATGGGGTACTTCGATACCCAGTCGGCGTAGAAGCCCACCATCTCCTCGTAGTTGAGAGAGCGGTTCTCGCTGGCCAGCACGTAGAGCTTCTTCTCGGTGTCGTAGAAACTGCTGGCGGCGGGATCGAAGGCCAAGAACAGGTCTTTTCCCGGCTCATATCCGGCCTTCTCGATGGCCTCCAGGATGGCCTTGACGGCCTCCTCGTTGCTGGCCAGATCCGGCGCGAAGCCACCCTCATCCCCCACCCCGGTGGCGAAACCGCGCTCGCTCAGGACCTTCTTCAATGAGTGGAACACTTCTGCGCCCATGCGCAGCGCTTCTGGGAAACTCCCGGCGCCGACGGGCATGACCATGAACTCCTGCAGATCTACGTTATTGGGGGCGTGCTTTCCGCCGTTCAGGATATTGAACTGCGGGATGGGCAGCACATGGGCATTCACGCCGCCGATGTACTGGTACAGCGGGAGGTCCACCGCTTCCGCAGCAGCCCGGGCCACGGCCAGCGAGGTGGCAGTGGTGGCGTTGGCTCCCAGTTTGGCTTTGTTGGGCGTGCCGTCCAGATCCACCAGAGCCTGATCGATCTCACGCTGGTTGATGGCATCCATGCCCACCAAGGCGTCGGCTATGATCTCGTTGACGTTCTCTACGGCCTTGAGAACGCCTTTGCCGTTGAACGGGCCCTCTCCATCGCGAAGTTCCACGGCCTCGAGCACGCCCGTGGAAGCGCCCGATGGCGCCGCGGCGCGCCCGGTGGCTCCCGACGCCAGTTCCACTTCGACTTCCAGCGTTGGATTGCCACGTGAATCGAGAATCTGCCGTGAGTAGATGTCGACGATCAGCGTCATGTCGTCTCTCCTCCCGATGAGTGGGACCTTGGTTAGGGATGCTTCCCGTCAGACCGCCCGTATCATGGGCGCGCCCATGATATCGGTCTGAGCACCGCTACACAATGCATTCTGTCGGACCGGCCTTGGTCCGCGGACAGATACCCCCGGTCGTCACGGCTTCATTTCCGCCTTGGCGCGCTGATAGTACCCCTCCTGCTGATCCAGATCGAGCGCAGCCCAGACGCGCCCCTCTGCTTGGGCCAACTCCACCGCCCGCTCCACGCGCGCCCGGAAACGTCCCCCGGCGGAACGAAGCGCCAGTTCCGGATCCACTTTGAGCTTGCGCGCCACATTGATCACCGCAAACAACAGATCCCCCAGTTCCGAAGCCACGGGCCGAGCCGCCGACCCGGCCGCGGACGAAGCTGCGGGCCCACGAGGAGACGTGGTGACCGCACTCAACTCCCGGCGCAACTCCGCCAGCTCCTCTTCCACTTTGAGTAGCGGCCCCTCCGCATCCGGCCAGTCGAAACCCACCTCAGCGGCCCGAGCCTGAAGCTTCTGAGCCAGGAGCGGGGAGGGAAGCGAGGCGGGGACCTCGTGAAACACACCCTCCCGACCTTCAGTGTGCCGTTTGATCTCTTCCCAGTTGCGCCTGACGTCGTCAGCGGTGGCCACCTCCGTGTCCCCAAAGATATGGGGATGGCGCCTGATCAGCTTGTTGCGGATGCCGTGGGCCACATCTCCCAGATGGTAGCGGCCCTCCTCCTGTGCCACTACGGCCAAGAAATACACTTGGAAAAGAAGATCGCCCAGCTCTTCCATCACGTCCCGGTGAACTCCGGCATCCCCGGCCGCGTGGTGGTTGGCCTGAGCCACGGCGTCGACGAGTTCGTAGGTCTCTTCCAGCGTATAGCGGACGATGCCGGCCTGGGTCTGCGCACGGTCCCAGGGACACTCAGCCCGAAGCACGGCCGTGAGGTCGTACAGCAGAGCGAGCTCCTCCACCACGGCCACGCGTACCGGATCCAGGTCTCCCGGTACCAGCGTCACCGACGCACGGTCCCCGGCGGCGAACCACGTCGCCACCTCCAGGGCACGACCGGCCGCAAACAGCAGCGGCAAGGACCGGCCGCCGCTCGGCAGTCTATCGACTTCCTCCACCGCTATGATCTGCAGATCAGCCGCCACCGCCAACCGCAGTTCATCCACGATTTGCACAGGGAGGTCCCAACCTGCCACCACCGCCGGCCCCACCGACGCAATCGAGTCACCGCTGGCGACACACCAACTCCGCAGATAGCGCACGGATTCCCAGGGCAGGGTGGCCGGCGACCCGGAGCCCACGTAGACCAGTGCCGCCACACGCTTCGGCGGGAGCGCCCGGACGCCTGCCGCGCCTTGACCGGTGTCTGTGTGTGCCCGCACCTTCTGGTCGGCCTCGGCTGGACGCGGTTCGTGGGGAGAGGGACATACCATGGAAGCCATCATAGCGCGCGGCGGGGGGGGGGGGCGCCCCCCCCCCCCCCGTCATTCATCTACATCCCGCCGAGCCGCCTGCTGCCGGCCGGCAGCAGGTTCTCGGAGAGCCTGCGTCCGCCGTCTACTGACCGCTGGTTGAGGTGGTGATGGACTCGTTGGTGGTGACGACCGTAGTGGTCGTAACGGGTTCGAATCCGGCCTTGTACTGCACACCCAACTCCGCTTTCACCTTCGCCAACCATGCATCCCACAGCTTGCGCTGCTCCTGCTCCAGCAAGATCTGGGTGATCTGCTCTTTCACATCCTCCAGCGGCTGCACTTTGGATTCGGTGATGTCCGTCACCTGGATGAGGTGATAACCGAACTGCGTCTTGACCGGCTGCGAAATATCAAACTTCTTGAGAGCAAAGGTGGCCTCTTCAAACTCCGGGACCATCCTGCCTCTCTCCACCACACCCAGATCGCCCCCCAGATCTCTGCTACCCGGATCGTCCGAATACTGCTTGGCCTTCTCTCCGAAATCCGCGCCATCCACGATCTCCTTGCGCACCTTGTCGGCAAGGGCCAAGGCCGAAGCCCAATCGGCTTCAGTTGCGGTGGCGCTGGGATCACTTGTGTTCTTGGGCATGAAGAGGATGTGTCGAGCCAACCGGGTCTCGGGTAGCGTGAACTCCTCCTGGTGGCTGTCGAAGTAAGCCTGAACCTGGTCTGCGGTCACCGTAGCATCCTTGGTGACCTCCGCGAAGACTTTGCGGGTGAGCTCCTGTTCACGCAACGACCGCTTGAGTGCGTCCAAAGTGAGGTTCTGCTCTTTCAGGGCTGCCTCGAACTGCGCATCGTCGCCCATGTACCACTGCTTGATGCCGTCGATCTGCTCCTGTACCTCTTCATCGGTGACCGAGATGTTCATATTGACGGCTTCCTGCTGTACTACACCCACTTCCACCAAGTAGTTGAGGATCAGGGTTTGAAACTCCTTGTAGGCCGCCGGATCACCATCCTTGGTGGGCACTCGGCCCGGATACTGCTTCTCGATCTCGGCCAGCCGCGCATCGAACTGTGCCTGGGTGATGATGTTCTGGCCCACGACGGCCATGGCGTCGCTCGGGAAATCCCCGGCTTTGGTACAACCCGCCAGCCCCGCTCCGAGAACCACGAGCACCAATACGACAAAGACTGCGGTCACCGAACGTCTTCTGGTCACACCAACCTCACTCAACATAGGGTACAAAGCTCAAGTCACCTCGGAAGGGGCCCGTCCCACAAACCACCCTTCGTGAGGGCCGTCGGGCAGGAGGCTGAGTATATCATTCACCACCCATTCCACCAGACGGCGTGGGCCACGGCCCTCCCCGCGGTGAACATAGGCCAGCACTCCCGTGGCCGAAACATATGAATAAAGACGATCTCCAATGCGTACCTGTTCCCGTGAGACACGGGACAATTCCGCAGACCCTCTGGGAGGGGTGAAACCGCCTACGGCCACCCGGTCGCCCTTGACCGTAAGCGAATCGACACCCGCCTGCTGGAGCACCACCCGCACCTCGCCCAGAAAGATGAGATTATCCACGGGTTCGGGGAGCACACCGAACCGATCCCGCAGCTCGTCCCGCAGTTCGGACAACTCCCTGAGGCTCTCCGCGCCCGCCACCCGGCTATGCAGATCCACCTTGGCCGCTTCGTAACCGATGAAATCGGAGGGGACGTAGGCGCTGATGCCCATGTCAACGCGCGGGACCCTCTCCACCACATGCTCCCTCCCCTGCAACATCTCCACGGTCTCGCGCAACATGGCCAGATACATCTCAAACCCCACAGCGGCGATGTGACCCGACTGCTCCTCTCCCAACAGATTGCCGGCACCGCGGATCTCGAGATCGCGCAGGGCGATCTTGAACCCGGAACCCAGCTCCGTATAGTCGGAGAGGGTGGACAGGCGGGCGACGGCCTCCTGGGTCAGCTGCGCCTCATCCGGGTGGAAGAGAAAGGCATGGGCCACACGGCTGGAGCGTCCGATACGCCCCCGAATCTGGTAGAGCTGCGCCAGACCCAGTAGGTCGGCTCGCTCCACGATCAACGTATTCACGTTGGGCATGTCGAGGCCGCTCTCTATGATGGTGGTGGTCACGAGCACGTCGATGTTGCCCCGCAGGAATTCAAGCATGGCGCTCTCGAGCACCTGTTCATTCATCTGCCCGTGCGCCACGCCGAAACGGATGTGCGGCATCAACTGCGCCAACTGTGCCGCCGCCCGGTCGATGGTCTCCACCCGGTTGTGGAGATAGAAAACCTGGCCTCCCCGCCCCACCTCATGATCTATGGCCCGCTTGACCATCTCAGGATCGTACATGCCCACATAGGTCTGGATGGGATGACGATCGCGGGGCGGGGTCTCGATCACCGTGATGTCGCGTACGCCGGCCATGGACATCTGCAGGGTGCGCGGAATGGGGGTAGCCGACAGCGTAAGCACATCCACCTTCAACTTGAGCCGCCGGAGGGCCTCTTTCTGCGCCACACCGAAACGTTGCTCCTCGTCTACGATGACCAGTCCCAAGTTCTTGGGCTTCACGTCCTGCGAGAGCAGTCGATGCGTGCCGATGACCACATCAAGGCGGCCGGCTTCAAACTCCCGCAACACCGCTTTCTGCTCGGCGGCGCTCCGGAAGCGCGATAGCATGTCCACCTCCACCGGGAAGTCGGCGAAACGCTCGCGGAAGGTCCCGTAGTGTTGCTGCGCCAGAATGGTAGTGGGGACCAACATCAGCACCTGACGCCCATCCATCACCGCCTTGAAGGCGGCACGCAGCGCCACCTCCGTCTTGCCGTAACCTACGTCACCGCAGATGAGGCGGTCCATGGGATGGGCTGACTCCATGTCGTCCTTGACCACGTCAATGGCGGTGAGTTGATCGGGCGTCTCTTGATGAGGGAAGGCACCTTCGAAGCGCCGCTGCCAATCCCCGTCCTCGGCGAAGGCGTGGCCCACCGCCGTCTGGCGAAGCGCGTAAAGCTGCAGTAGTTCTCCCGCCAACTCGCGCACCGCCCGCCGAGCACGGTTTTTGAGCTGATCCCAAGCCTTGCCTCCCAGCTTGGACAACACCGGCGCGGCGCCCGTGGCCCCCACGTAACGGCCGACTTTGCCGATTTGGTCGTGGGGCAAATAGAGCATGTCCTGATCACGGTAGGCCAGATCCAAGTAATCGCGGGTGACGCCGGCCACGGTGCGGGTGGAAATGCCTTCGAAACGCCCAACGCCGTGATCTTCGTGGACGATGTAATCGCCGCGACGCAGGTCGCGAAACGACGACAACTCGGCTCCCACCACCAAGCGCCGCTCGGCGGAGGCTTTGCGGCGTTTGGGGAAAATCTGGCTGTCGGTGAGGAGGGCGAGTTTGAGATCGGGCAGTAGGAAGTGACGCCGTAGAGGCACGGGTAGGTAAGTAAGGCCAGGTGCCTCCGGTATCTCCAGCCCATCACCCAGCCGGCCGCCGGCACGCACCAAGATGTAGCCGGCCCGCTCCGCCTCCCCGCGCAACTCAAAGGCCACAGCCACCCGGAACCCATCGGCCACCAACCGGCGCACGGCCTCCTCGGCCTCGGTCAGATTGGTCACAGGCAGGTCTCCGGTGGTGCCGCGCAGGGTGAAAGGAGCCTCACCACCACCCTGAAACACCGTGCGGCTGTGACCAGCCAATGCCTCGCGCACCCCGTCCCAGTTCAGGTACAGAGCACGTCGGGGGTCGTCGACCGCGTACACGTCATCGAGGCCGGCCGTAAACGCGGCCGCCGCTGCAGCCGTTCGGTGGGGCTCCGCCACAATCACGTGTGCGTGCGCCGGCAGAAACATCGGCAACGGTCTTGGATCGGCATCGGAGTCCTCGCGCGCGGCCCAAATCGTCACCTGGGTGCGAGATCCCAGTGAACGTTGAGTGTAGACGGAGAAGTCCCGCATGCTTTCGATCTCGTCACCCCAGAACTCAACCCGAACCGGCGTGGGCTCCGTGGTGGGGAAGATGTCCACCAGACCGCCGCGCACCGCGAAGTCACCAGAATCCTCAACCTGATCCTCACGCTTATACCCCAATGCCACCAATGATCTGAGCAGGATCTCGACATCCCACGTGGCCCCTACCTGGAGAGTCAGTGGGACGCCGGCTCCCAATCGCGCCGCTTCGACGAGGGCCGACGCCCCCAGCACCACCACAGGGGCTCCCTCACCCCGCAGCAGGGTTGCCAGCACCCTCGACCGCCGCCCCACCACTCGGGCAGCCACCTCCGCTCCCGATCCGTACCACACATCGCGTGAGGGTAGATGTAGGATATTTCGCTCCGGCAGGTAGAGCGCCAGCTCACGCGCCAGCGCCTCGCCGGCGCGGTCGTCGGGAACCACCACCAGCACCGGCCGCACGCCGAACGCCGCGTCGGCCAACACCCCTGCCGTGAGATAAGGATGAAGAAAGCTGGGAGCAGCCAAGGCGCCGCGCCCGGCCGCAGAGTCCTCGACCAGAGAACGGAAGACATCCAGATCACCCAGGAAATCGGTGAGACGAGGCATTTCAGACCACGGGGCCGGGGCTCGCGCCTATCCGGTCTCCCCGACCGCCGAGTCGCGGCCGGGCGCATCCGGAGCCGACTCTCCGCCGCTCAACCAAAGCTCGACCAGCTCCGCAGCCGCGACCACCAGGGCACGCACATCCTCCGTCGGCTCCGTAAACGGGCTCAGCACATACCCGGCCAGATCCGCCCCTGGAGCAGGGGGCCGGCCCACGCCCACCCTCACACGCCAGAACTCGCGGGAACGCAGCACTTTTTCCAAGCTGCGCAGCCCATTGTGACCACCCAGGCCGCCACCTCGCTTGAGGCGCACAACCCCGAACGGCAACTCGACTTCGTCGTGGATGGCGAGGATGTCGTCCACTCCCACTTTGTAGAAGCGGGCGGCTTTACCTATGGAGTCGCCGGAGAGGTTCATATAGGTCTGCGGCATAACCATGAGCACCACGGCCGGGCCCAGCCTCCCCTCCACCGTCAAACCGGAGAAACGGCTGCGCACCGGACCCCAGTCGTGTCGACGAATCAGTTCCTCGGCGACCATGAACCCCACGCTGTGACGGTGCGCTCGATACTGTGCGCCCGGATTCCCGAGTGCTGCGATGAGACGAAGTCGGCTCATGACATCACGGCGCCGGTGGCTCCGGGAAGCGCGGCCGCGCGCAGCGCGCCGCAGACCTCCTAGAAGAGCTGGTTCTCTCCCTGGAAGAGGGCGCTCACCGACTCGTGGAGATGGACGTTTTTGATGGTATCCGCCAAGATCTGGGCCGTGGACAGCACGACTATCTTGCTGCGGTCTTTGTCCAAACGCAGCGGGATGGTGTCAGTGACCACCAGTTCCTTGAGTGGTGAGGCCGCGATGCGCTCGTAGGCGGGGTCAGACAACACAGGGTGCGTGGCAGCCGCGTAAACCTCCTTGGCACCGTATTCCATCAGTGTCTCGGCCCCGTTGCAGAGGGTGCCGGCCGTATCCACGATATCGTCGATCATGACGGCCGTCTTGCCTTTGACGTCACCGATGACTCCAAGCACCCTGGAGACGTTGTGTGCCGATCGCACTTTGCTGAGGATGGCCAGAGAGGCGGATAGATTAACGGCACAACGTTTGGCCGTTTTGACCCCGCCGGCGTCGGGTGCCACCACCACGATTTCATCAGCCCCTTTGAAGCGAAAGTAATCGGTAAGCATGGGCATGGCAGTCATGTGATCGCAGGGGACGTTGAAGAACCCCTGTAGCTGTCCCGCGTGCAGATCCATGGTGAGCACCCGGTTCACCCCGGCCGCCTCCAGTAGGTCGGCCACGAGTTTGGCGGTGATGGGCTCACGTGGTTGGCTCTTCTTGTCTTGGCGCGAGTAGCCATACCAGGGGATCACGGCCGTGATACGCCGGGTGGAGGCCAAGCGCGCCGCTTGGATCATGATGAGCAGTTCCATCAGGTTCTCGTTCACGTGGGCCGGCAAGTCGGTTGCACGATGAACACATCCGCGCCCCGAATGCTGGCATCGTATTTGCAGTAGATCTCACCGTCGGCGAAAGTCTGGATGCTCACCGCACCCAGAGGGAACCCGAGGTGGTCCGCGATCTTGGCACTCAGGTCTGGATTGCCCCTCCCGGAGAACACCATCAGCGGTGGTTCGCTCGGTTGCGTGCTGATCATTCCAGCCGACATGCTTACTCCTCTTTCTGACCCGTCACGCCACCTCGTGGGCAGCGCGGCTACAACAACTACGACACCTTCGCCCCAAGGGTCAAGCCCCACCCACCCAGCCGCAACGTCCGGCCACATTCACGGTGAACGGAGTCACGACCGTCCCATCCGCAATGACTGCTTCTTCCAGGTAGCAATGGGGGACCCGACAGTCCCGCCCCAAAATGGTATCAACTAGCGTGGTGCATGGTCCCACCGTTGTGCCGCGACCCACCACTGTGGCCCCCCGCAGGCTGCAGAAAGGATGCAAGTGAACATCAGGCTTAAGCTCAACCTCAGCGTGAATCTGAGTACATTCGGGGCGTTCAATAGTCACTCCCACCTGCATCCACATCCGGCACAACCGATCGTTCATGATGATCTCAGCCTGAGCCAATTCGGCCCGGGTGTTCACGCCCAGAAGAGATGCGGCATCATCCGCCACGACGGCTGCCACCGGCGCACCCTCCTCCACCAGGTGCTCAATCACGTCCGTGAGGTAGACCTCGCCCTGCGCGTTGGCCGTCCCCACACGTTGAAGAATAGCCAGTGCCTGCCGGGCGGGCAGTACGTACATCCCGGAATTCACTTCATTGACACTGAGTTGGTCAGGTCCGGCGTCGCGATGCTCGACGATCTTCATCACCCGACCTTCATCGTCCCTAAGTACGCGGCCGTAGCCGGTGGGATCCTCGAGCCGCATGGTGAGCACCGTGGCCACAGCGCCGCTGACTCGGTGTCCCTCCACCAATGCCCGCAAAGCCTCCGCGGTGAGCAGGGGGGTGTCACCCGGCACTACCAGTATCGATCCATCGGGCAATTCCGATGCCGCCGACAGCAGCGCATGTCCCGTACCACGTTGCGTCTCCTGCAACGCAACCGCACAGCCCACCGGGAGAAGAGGCCGCACACGTTCGTGCCCGTGCCCCAACACAACCACGGTCTTACCGGCACCAAGCGGAGCGGCGGCTCGTAGCACATGTCTCACCAGTGGGAGCCCGCATACCGTGTGCAGGACTTTTGGTAGATCCGACTTCATGCGTGTTCCCAAACCCGCAGCCAGTACGACCACGGCGGCGATGGGAGGAGCGGCAATCTGGCTCATGGAGTCACCAGAGGGGCTTGGCGAGATTGGGGCAACAGCGGCACACATCCGAGTTTGGTGAAGGAGGCTGGGGCGGAAGGATTCGAACCTCCGCATGACGGGACCAAAACCCGTTGCCTTACCGCTTGGCGACGCCCCAGCGTTGCGTCGCGCCGAATCGGGCCCGGCGCCCAGTCGAGTATAGGCTTGGCACCACAGGGCGTCAAGCCGAGGGGTCTACGCCGGCAGCCTGCCACTCCTCCACCTCCGCATACACCACCTGGTACCCGACCTTCTCCAACTGCACGGCTGCACGCACGGCGGCCTGCTCCGAGGGATACAGGCCGAACATAGTGGGTCCCGAGCCACTCATCATGGCGACGTGGGCTCCCGATGCCTTAAGGGCCTTCTGCCGCGCAGTGAGATCCGGGACCATGCAATATGCTGCGCTCTCGAGATCGTTGTGAGCAATCTCTCCCACCTCCGCCACTACATCCTGGTCGGCCACCTCACCCTGCAGCCAGCGGGTTTCGAGGTCCCGCCAAGCCAACTCAAAGTCCTCACAGCGATGGTGGAACTCCGCGGCGGTCTCATTCCCGGCTACGGTGTCGTACGCCGCGTAGACGGCTCTGGTGCTCAGCTGTTCCTCAGGCAGAACGAGCACCATGTATTGCCGGGGCAGCCGGAATGGTTCCAGGACCTCCCCGCGACCCCGAGCCAAGCTGCATCCAGGCGTCAGGAAGAAAGGGACATCGGCCCCCAGCCGGGCAGCCAACTGCGCCAACCCCCCACGGGCCAGTGGAGGCCCGCCGGCTACACGCACGGCCTCGGCGGCGGCTATCAGCGCGGCCGCCGCGTCCGAACTGCCACCTCCCATGCCCGCCGCCATCGGTATGCGTTTACGGATCGCGATGGATCCACTCAATATCCATCCCGTTTCGCTTTCCACAAGATCCACCGCCCGGTCCACCAGATTGGCACCCAGCGCCACGCCCGGGCACGTGACCACCACCCGCCGCGCCCCTCCAGCAACTCCGGGTGACGGCCGTGGACCCCACGAGCCGTCGTCGGCAGGTGAATGCGGCTCTGCCGTGAGATCCACTTCCAGTTCATCAGCCAAGGTGAGGGGCGCCATGACGGACAACAAGGGGTGGTAGCCGTCGGGCTGCAACGGACCCACCAACAACAGCAGATTCACCTTGGCTGGAGCCCTCACAAGCTGCGGCTTCACTAGTCCGGCCTCCCGAGAGGCGTCCGCGGCACCGGAGGCGTCCAGCCCCGGGCCAGAAGCTCGCGCCAACGCCACGTACTCCTTGGGTTCCAGTTGTTCGGCGCGGAGGCCGGGCTTCAGCCCGGCCTCCGCGCCTGCCGCGGTCAAAGCCTCCTTGGAGAGGCCGCCGGCCGCTGCCATAGCATTCACCCACGTCTTCCTTCGACTACCGAAGGCCGCGTCGATCACGCCACGCACGAACCACGGCCGGCACTCCACCAATGGATCCACCGCCGTCCGCTCCAGCGTGAGCAGAGTAGAATCCACGCGAGGCACAGGCCGGAAGATGGTGCGCGACAGGGGGCGGGCATTGCGCAAGGTGGTGTGGAGCCGCATCCATGCAGACAGGGATCCGTAGGTTTTGCTCCCGGAGGGCGCAACCAGCCTCTCGGCCACTTCGCGCTGCACCATAACCACATAACGTCTCACGGTGGGGAGGCGCCATACGGCTTCCGCCAAAAACGGAGCCGCAATGGAGTAGGGGAGGTTGCTGGCGCACAACGTAGGTTTCGGCTCGAGCCCCTCGAGATCGGCGGCCAGCACATCCGTCAGGTGGAGGGTGAGGTTGGGAGGTAGGCCGCCCTCCGGCTGTCCCAACGACACATGCAGCGAATCCACCAGACTGGGGTCGATCTCGAAAGCGTGGACGTGGCCGGCCACCGCCACCAGCGCCCTCGTCAGCACTCCCATGCCGGCACCCACCTCCACCACCACGTCCTCGGGTCGGCCTTCCAGTTGGGTGAGTATGACCCGAATGATGTTGTCGTCGATGAGGAAGTTCTGACCCAGGCCTCGACGCGGCACGTGACCTGACTCGGCCAGACGTGCCACCGACACCTGCCTGGGAGTTCGCCTCACTAAACCTCGGCCGGATTCGGCCGTGCGAGGCTCCGGGGTGGAACCCGTTGCGCTCATGGGCGACCCCAGGCCCCCTAACCGCGGGCCGGCACATTGAGACGCGGGAAAGCCTGTGCCGCATTCGCGAGCACAAGTTCAGCCAAGTCCGCCGTAGACACGCCCCGCAGTCTCGCCACGAAGTCGTAAGTGCGCACCACATTGGCCGGCGAGTTCGGCCGGCCGCGCAGTGGTTCGGGTGTCAGATAAGGAGCGTCGGTCTCCAGGAGCAGCAGGTGGGCCGGCGTGCGACGGGCGGCATCCTGCAGCGCCGCCGCCTTCCGGTAGGTTACGTTGCCTGCGAAGCTCATGTACCAACCCAGTCCGACAAACTCTTCCACCCGTTCCGGCATGGAAAAACAGTGGAGAATAACCGTCAGCCCCTCGGCGTGCTCCCGCAGGAGGGGGATACTGCGCTCATCAGCGTTGCGCGTGTGGATGACGAGCGGCAGCCCCAACTCACGGGCCAAACCGATCTGGTCCACGAATACCCTCTCCTGCCGGTCACGCGGGGAGCGATCCCGATAGAAATCCAGACCCGTCTCCCCCACGGCCACCACTCTGGGATCCATGCCCAGGAGCCTGAGTTCGTCCAGATCCCCGGCGCCGGACGCCCCCGCATCGTGCGGATGAATGCCAATGGTGGCAAACACCCCGGGATGGGCGGAGGCCAAGGCTACGGCGGAACGAGAGCTCTCCAGGTCGGTGCCGGACTGAATAATCAAGCCCACGCCGGCGGCCGCCGCCGCGGCGAGCTGTGACGCCACAGATTCCCGGCTGTGGTCCAAGTGGGCATGTGTATCGATCAACAGCAGGGCGATACCCCCCACGCGCACCTCAGACGGAGCGCCCTCGTCCAGCCCTGCCGACCCGCCGGTGCCGCTGCACTCACTCCTCTATGCGCGGGAAGAGCGGCGCCCCTGTCTCAACCGTCAGTTTCGGCCCGAGGAGTCCCCACTCCGCCCGGCTCCACGCCACCGCTTCCGCACTCGGCTCGATTCCCAACCGACATAGGATCTCGTCACTGGTGGCGGGCATGTAGGCGTGCAACAGCACGGCGAGCAAACGCAGCCCCTCAGCGAGGTTCCACAGGGTGGCATCGAGTTCCGTGTCTTCACCGGCTTTGGCCTGCTTCCACGGGGCACGCTCCTCCACGTAACGGTTGAGCCGGCGCACGAAACTCCAGATGGCCTCCAGCGCTCCACTGAGGTTGAAGTCTTGAAGTCCATCCCGAGCGGCCGCCACGGCGGCTGCCGCCTCCTCCACCAGAGGCGAGTGGGCGGCGCTCTCCGGAGGCGCCGGCACGTTGCCGCCCCGGTATTTGCCTATCATGGACTCCGTGCGCGAGAGCAGGTTCCCCAACTCGTTGGCCAACTCCGCGTTGTACCTGTTCTTGAAACTCTCTTCTCCCACCACGCCGTCCTGGCCGAAATTCACTTCACGCAGGCAATAGAAGCGGAAGGGATCGGCTCCGTACTGCTCGATGAGCGGGAAGGGGTCCATCACGTTGCCGCGGGTCTTAGACATCTTCTCGCCGCCGAGTTTCAGATAGCCGTGGATGAACAGGTGCTCAGGTAACTCGTAACCGGCCGACATGAGCAGCGCCGGCCAGATGATGCCGTGGAATTTCAAAATGTCTTGCGCCATCAGGTGGCAGGTGGGCGGCCAGAAACGCTCAGTCAGATCCTCGGCCCCGGCGTAAGAGAGCGCACTCGGGTAGTTGATGAGGGCATCCACCCACACGTAGACCACCTGAGACTCGTCCCACGGGACCGGAATACCCCACTTCAGCGTGGCTCGAGAGACGGAGATATCTTCCAGACCCTGCTCTATGAAGGACAGCGCCTCGTTGTAGCGATGGCGCGGTCGCACGAAGTCGGGGTGGGCCTTGTAGTGCTCGGCGAGGCGGTCTTGGTAGGCCGATAGTCGAAAGAAATAGTTCTTTTCCTCCATATGCACAGGAGCCGTGCCGTGATCCGGGCACAAGCCGTCCACCAAGTTCTCTTCGGCATAGTAAGCCTCACACGCCGAGCAATAAAGCCCCGAGTACGTGTTCTCGTAGATGTCACCGCGCTCGTATACCTTGCGCAGGAACGCCTGTACATACGCCTCATGCTGCGGATCGGTGGTGCGAATGAAGAAGTCGTTGGTGGCATCGACCTTGCGTGCCACCTCCTTGAACTTCACCACCATTTCGTCCGCATGCTGCCGCGGGCTGACTCCCCGCTCCACGGCCGCCTGCTCCACCTTGTTCCCGTGTTCGTCGGTACCGGTCAAGAAGAAGACGTCATCGCCCAACTGGCGATGGAACCGGGCCAGCACATCGGCGGCCGCAGTGGTGTACGCGTGCCCGATGTGAGGCACATCGTTGACGTAGTAGATCGGAGTAGTGATGAAGAACTTGCCCATGGGCGGCACCTGGAATGCGCGGTTTACCGGCCGAAATCCGGATGTTCCGGAATCGGGGCTATTCTAGCAGATGGCCCGTACCGGTCCGCCATAACCCACGAGGCAATCAAGACCAGGTGTCTCTTCGGCGCGGGCGCGGCCTACGGTAGATCTGACGCCGCGTCGGCGCCACCTGTCGCCCTCCCTCTCAGCCGTCAGGATCCGCACTCCTCCTATTCCTCTCAGCGTCGGGAGGTGCAAGCGCTTTCATGGTCAGCACCAACTCATAGGCCGCGCTACGGCTGAGCCCTGCCATCTCTGCCACCGAATCTGCAATAGATCGTGTTGACATGCCGTTCTGCAATTGTTGCTGCACGATCGACGCCACGGCCGCCTGAACGTCAGGTTGCTCCCTTGATCCGCCCCCGGGGTGATTTTCAGGCCTCAGCACCAAGGTGATTTCTCCACGCACCATATCCGGCAGAGCGGCCAACACCTCCTCCACACTGCCGCTGATCACCTGCTCGTGCAGCTTGGTGAGTTCGCGGCAGAGGGCAAGCCGGCATCCGGGGCGCAACGCCGCCATCTCAGCCAGAGTGGCCCGCACGCGCCGGGGAGACTCGAACGCCACCAACGTGGCCCGCACCGCCGCTGCGTTGTCCAGAACCGGCTTGAGGCGCCCCCGACCCCGGGGGAGGAAACCCACGAAGAGGAACCGATTGGCGGGCAGCCCGGAAACCGCCAGTGCCGCCAAGGCGGCCGACGGGCCCGGCACGGCGGTCACGGGGATGCCCTCCTCGTGGCAGGCCTGCACCAGCCTCAGGCCCGGATCCGAGAGAATGGGCGTGCCGGCATCGGAAACCAGAGCAACATCCGCTCCCTCCCTCAAGCGCGGCATCAGCTCGCCCACTCGATGTACCTCATTGTGCTCGTGCAGGCTGATGAGCGTGGGCCCCTTGATTCCGAAATGCGACAGCAGTTTCATGGTCCGCCGGGTGTCTTCGCAGGCGACTATCTGCACCTTCTCCAGTATCTCCACCAGTCGAGGCGAGGCATCTCTCAAGTTGCCAATGGGTGTGGCGCAGATGTAGAGCATATGGTGAGCATAACACCGCTTGTTCTGGAACCCCCCACGGGCTGCGGGCAAGACCTGTAGCGCCGGTGTGCGCTGAGTGGCTACAATGAGCAACCCGGCAGGCGCGTCTCGCGCAGGGGGGCCGGGCACCGGTGTGCGCGACTGACTAGGAGGTTGAAGGTATTGTGTGTGTTATGAAACATCGCTCGGTACTCATGGTGTGTCTTGCCCTGGTCACAATCGCCGTGGCGATTGCAGGTTGCGGCTCCACCGCCACCACCAGCGCCCCAGCTACATCAGCAACTACCGCCCCGGACACCACCGCCACCAGCGCGGGAGCAACCACCGACACCACCGAGGCCGAAGGGCTCGTTTTCGGGATGCTCCTGGTGGGCCCGTACAATGATCGCGGCTACAGCCAGGCCCACTACGACGCAGGCCTCTACGTCGAAGAGAAGATCCCTGGAAGCAAGCTGGTGTATATCGACAAGGTGAACCCGGCCGACCGCCCCGGCACCACGCCCGCCCAACTGGCCGAGGAGCTCCTCAAACAGGGCGCCGGGCTCATCATCTTCAACTCCGATGACATGAAGGACGGGGCTCTGGAGTTTGCTCAGGACCATCCTGAAATCCCTGTCATCCACGCCTCCGGCGATGCCTCTTGGAAAGAGGGCAGGGACTTCAAAGACCTCCCCAACATGGTCAACCTCATGGGCGAGATGGAGTACGGCAAGATGATGGCCGGTGTCGCGGCGGCACTCACCACCCAGACCGGCAAGATCGGCTACCTGGGACCGCTGATCAACGACGAGACACGCCGCTTGGCGGCCTCGGCTTACCTGGGCGCCAGATATGCCTGGTCCACTATGTTGGGCAAGGATCCCCAGCAGTTGCAGTTCAAGGTGAACTGGATCGGGTTCTGGTTCAACATCCCCGGGGTCACAGCTGACCCCACGCAGGTGGCCGATGACTTCTTCAACCAAGGCTACGATGTGGTGATCTCCGGGATCGATACCACTGAGGCGCTCGTGGAGGCCGACAAGATGGCGGGCCAAGGCAAAGCCGTCTGGGCCATCCCCTATGACTACATCGGCGCAATTGATGAGGCTCCCAAAGTGGCGCTGGGCGTCCCCTACTTCAACTGGGGCCCCGCGTACGTTGAGCAGGTGCAGGCCGTCCTGGATGGCAAATTCCATCAGGATTTCCAGTGGCTGGGCCCGGACTGGACCGACATCAATAACCCCGACACCAGCGCCGTGGGCTTCAAGAACGGCGCCGCGCTCAGCCCGGAGGCAGCCGCCAAGCTCCACGAGTTCATAGTGGCTCTGGCCGGAGGGCTCAATCTATGGGTGGGACCGATGAACCTGCAGGACGGCACTCCGTACCTGAAGGACGCCGAAAAAGCCACCGACCAGCAGATATGGTATCTGCCGCAGCTTCTCGAGGGCATGGAAGGGCAGAGCGTGCCCAGCTAATGTACGTGTCGCCCGCATGTGCGGGGGAGGCCATTCCGGCCTCCCCCTCTTCCCTTCACCACTCCCAACCGGTGACACAGCCTCAACGCGGCGCACCATGGACGTCGAGTTAAGGGACATCCACAAGCGCTTCGGTCTCGTCCGCGCCAACGACGGTATCAGCCTCCATGTGCCTGCGGGCACCATCCAGGGCATCCTGGGGGAGAATGGTGCCGGCAAGAGCACTTTGATGAAGATTCTGTCCGGCTACCAGCCCGCCGACAGGGGTCGCATCATGCTCAACGGCCGCCATGTGCACGTGCGCTCACCGGCCGACGCTATCCGTGCAGGCGTGGGCATGCTGCATCAGGATCCCATGGACTTTCCTCCCTTGACCGTGTTGGAGGACTCGCTGATCGGCGTAACCAGTACTGGGCCCCGCTTCACGCTGCGGCGCAGGGAGGCGCTTGCCACCCTCGGGAGCCTGGCGGAGAAATTCGGGTTCTCCCTCGATCCCCATCGCGAGATCCGGTCCCTCACGGTGGGAGAGCGGCAGCAACTGGAACTGCTGCGACTGCTGGGACAAGGAGCGGGAGTCCTCATCCTCGACGAACCCACCACCGGCATCAGTGCGCCGCAGCGGGAGATGCTGTTCGCCACCCTACGCCGACTGGCCGACGAGGGCAAGACCATCCTGTTTGTATCACACAAGCTGGATGAGGTATCCCGACTGTGCGACCGGGTGGCCGTCTTGCGTCAAGGCAGGTTGGTAGGGGAGGCTACCGCTCCTTTCGCCAGCCGGAGGCTGGTGGCCATGATGTTCGGCAAAGAAGTGGCGGTCGCGGCCCCGGCGGCGATACTGCCGGGGCCTCCGGTCCTCACCATCGAGGATCTCACCCTCGACGATGGTCGCTTGGAGATGACACACCTCAACCTGGAGTTGAGGGCGGGCGAGGTTCTAGGGTTGGCAGGAATGGAGGGCAGTGGCCAGCGGTTGCTCCTGCAGGCGTGTGCCGGCTTGGTGCGCCCCGCCCACGGATCCCTACGGATCGGCCGAACCGATCTGACGGGTAAACCCTACCGCTTGTTTCACGAACTAGGCGTGGCCTACGTGCCGGCTGCGCGTCTGGAGGAGGGCTTGGTCCCCGGCCTCTCCTTCACAGAGCACATCATTCTGGCCGGAGCCAAAAAGGCCGGATTCATTGACTGGAGCCAGGGCGAAAAGGAAGCGGCCGCCCGCATCGTGGAGTTCAACATTCGCGGGCAGCCGTCTTCGCGCGTGGAATCACTCTCGGGTGGAAACCAGCAGCGTGCGCTGCTGGCCCTGGTTCGCAGCCCACTGTCACTTCTGCTCCTGGAGCATCCCACGCGCGGCCTCGATGTGGAGTCCACTATCTACCTCTGGGGCAAGATGCAGGAGCGGCTGTCGCAAGGCACGGGCATCGTCTTCATATCCGCGGAGCTGGAAGAGCTCCTGACCTATAGCGATCGGATCGCGGTGTTTTTCGCGGGGCGCATGATGGGTCCGTTCCCGGCGTCGGGTCTCAACGTGGAGCAGTTGGGCCAACTCATCGGTGGCAAAGGTGTGGAGCGTGTCTAAACGGTGGATCAGCGTGCTGTTCCAGGTGGGGGCCCTGCTGGTGGCTCTGATGGTAACCACATTGGTCCTACTGGTGGCCGGTGCTCCTCCGTTTGCAGCATATTGGGAGATCTTGAAGTGAGCAGCCGGCTCGCTGCAGTCCGTCTCCGACGTACTGGTGGCTTGGGTGCCCCTGCTGCTCGCCACGTTCGGCCTGCTGGCAACCTCCGCCGCCGGCTTGTGGAACATCGGCGTGGAAGGGCAGATCACACTGGGAGCGATCTTCGCTACCTGGATTCTTCGTGCGGCCCTGAATACCGCGTGTCCGCCGTGGCTGGCTGTGGCGCTCTGCCTGCTGGGCGCAATGGCCGGCGGCGCCCTGTGGGCCGTGCTGGCGGGTGCGCTCAAGACCTTTGGGGGTGTGAACGAGATCTTCGGCGGTTTGGGACTCAACTTCGTGGCCACCGCATTGACACTGTCGTTGATCTTCGGCCCATGGAAACGCCCGGGAGTCGGCTCCATGAGCGGCACCGAGCCCTTTCCTCCTCAGTACTGGCTCCCCACCCTGCCGGGGGCGCGGCTCAGCCTGTGGTCGGTGGGGCTGGGTGTAGCCGCCGCGGTGATCATAGGCATCCTACTCAGCCGCACCTACGCGGGGCTCAAACTCAAAGCGGTGGGCAAAAACCTCAAGGCCGCATTCCTCTTGGGCATCCCCACCTGGCGCTACATGCTCTTGGCCTTCTGCGTGTGCGGACTGCTCGCGGGCCTGGCCGGCGGCCTGCAGGTGACAGGCGTATACCACAGGCTCATTCCGTCCATCTCCAGTGGTTATGGATTCCTGGGGCTACTGGTGGCCATGCTGGTACGCTACCGCGCGTTGTGGGCGGCACCGGTGGCCCTATTTTTTGCCGCACTCAACATCGGTAGCATCCAACTCCCCATCACCCTCAAACTCGACTCATCCCTGGCCGGAGTCCTGCAGGGCGTTTTGGTCCTCGCCGTGATCCTCGGAGAGGAGCCCGCCAGAGACTCCTCACACGCCTGGACCGCGGCGCGGCGGCTACCGCCGCCGGCGCCGAAGCCGCCACCACTGCCACCGCTGCTGAACCCGGCTCGGACCCCGCACTCCCGTCGGTGGAAGCTCCACCAGAGAGAGGAGCGTAGCACTGTGGATCTGAACTCGGTGGCGGTAGGCCTGGCCGGCGTCTTGGCGGCGTCGGGCCCCGTGGTGTTCGCAGCCATCGGAGAGACCATCACAGAACGCGCCGGCGTCATCAACCTCTCCGTCAACGGCACCATACTCCTGTCGGCCATGGGCGGGTTTGCCGTGGCCGTCACCACCGGCAGTCTACTGCTCGGCTTCGTTGCCGGCGGAGTCATCGGTGGATTGGTGGCCCTCCTAGTGGCGTTCAGCAGCATCACCCTGCGCCAGAGTCAGGTGGCAGTAGGCTTTGTGCTGACCCTGGTGTGCCGAGACCTCGCCTATTTCCTCGGCAATCCCTTCATGGGTGCCGCCGGCCCACGGCTTTCCACCCTGACCATCCCCGGGTTGAGCCGTATTCCCGTGATCGGTACCATCCTCTTCAACCAAGATCTGATGACTTACGCCAGCTTCATCCTTATCGGCTGCAGCTGGTTCTTTATCTTCCGCACGCGGCCGGGCCTGGCCCTGCGGTCTGTCGGGGAGCGCCCGGCGGCAGCTCATTCCCGAGGCATCGCCGTCAACCGCCTGCGCTACCTCTACACCGTCTTGGGCGGCGTGTTGGTGGGTTTGGCCGGCCCTATGTTCTCGCTGAGTGTGAAGGCCGGCTGGAAGGGCACCATCTCCGGCCTGGACGGCATCGGCTGGATCGCGCTCGCCATCACCATCTTTGGCGCCTGGAACCCCCTTCAGGCGGCCTTCGGCGCCTATCTCTTCGGACTACTGCAGTGGCTGGGCGTGGTGCTGCAGTCCCAGTTGCCGGGCGTGCCCTCGCAAGTGCTCCAGGTGGCACCCTTCCCGCTCATGATCCTGACCCTCCTGCTGGTCAACATCGGCAACGCCGAGTGGGTGGAACGGATGCTGGCGGTGTTGCCCGAACGACTACGACACGCCGTGTCCCGCGTGCTACGCGCCCTGCGCGTTTCCCCGCCGGGTTCATTGGGCGTCCCTTTCGAACGGGACTAAACAGAGCGACTCTATTCCGACCCTATTTCGCCTAGTGTCCTGAGTTGCAAGTACAGGTAAAAACGTCTTCATGGCGAACTTCGCCTCCAAATGCGAGGATGGAGGAGCCATGGGACGACTCAACAGACCGACACCGGACGTTTCGTGCTCCCGGACAGGCGGAAACCCTCGAACTGGGCCGCCTGGCCAGGCATTGAGCTCTCGCCGAAGGTCTGCACGTATCGTGCTTCTGGCCGCCGGCGAGCACATAAACGGGGAGATTGCGACCCGGCTGGGCATGGCCCGGGTCACGGTGGGTAGGTGGCGTCGGCGTTTTGCCGAGAGGCACCCTGGACGGGCTCATTGATGAGCCCCGACCGGAGCCGCACAGCATCACGGCGGGGACATGGAACGGGTGATCGTGAAGACCTGGAAGAATCCCCCAGGATGCCACCCACCTGGTCCCACGCTCCGCTGGCTGACAGTGGAACTTAATTCCAAGCCGCGTCATGCCACCATCTGGCAGGCCTTCGGCCTCAAACCTCCTGGAATCGAGAGCTTCAAGCTCTCCCCGACCCACCCCAGTTCATCGACAAGGTGAGAGACATCGTGGGCCTCTACCTCAACCCGCCCGACGCGGCCCTCGTGCTCTGCGTGGACGAGAAGTCCCAGATCCGGGCTCTGGATCGCCGCGCTCCCATCCTGCCCCTTCTTCCCGGCGTCCCGGCCGCCAGACCCACGACTACCGCCGCTTCCGGGGTAACCAATCTCTATACCACGCTCTCAACCCTGGCTTCCGGGCAAGTGATTGCCAACCTGACCCCACGTCACCGGACCCAGGAGTTCATCGAAGTTCCTTCGCCTCATCGACCAGGAGGTACCGAAAAGCTGGAGGTGCACGTGGTGGTGGACAACTCCTCCACCCATAAGACCCCGGCTGTCAAGCGCTGGCTTTTGGCCCATCCCCGCTTCGTCTTTCACTTCCTCCCACCTGCAGCTCCTGGATGAACCTGGTCGAGCGCTGGTTCGGCGAGCTCACCGCAGTGGGATCAGGCGAGGCACCCACCGTTCGGTCAAGGAGCTCATCACATCCATCCGCACCTGGATCGCCTCCTGGAACGAGCATCCCCGGCCTTATGTCTGGCACAAGACCGCCGATCGAATCCTGGACGGGTTGGCTAGTTATTGTCAACGGATTAACAACTCAGGACACTAGCAGGCTGCTGAAAAACTCTCTCTGCACCTTCCGATCGCCCCTTCCCACTATCTTCCTCTGCCTCTATTTGGTAGTGTTTATCCTGCAAAAGGGCATAAATGGAGGGCTGGGATGCAGGGAAGAGGCAAGGCAACCGTCATTCATGTTCACCTCAGGCCCTCTGGAAGAGCGCATCCCCGAAGATCATCCTCTGGGGGCCATCCGGAAGATGACCGACGAAGCCCTTTCCGGTCTTTCTTCTCTATTCGATCAGATGTATGCTCAAGCCGGTCGCCCCTCCATCCCACCCGAGTACCTCCTACGTGCTCTTCTTGTCCAAGTGCTCTACGTCATCCCCTCGGAGCGGCGCTTCTGCGAACACCTAGAGTTCAACCGGCTCTTCCGCTGGTTCGTGGGTCTCGATCTTGCCGACCCGGTTTGGCATCCCCCCACCTTCACCGGTAACCGGGAACGCCTGCTTGCAGGCGAGGTGGCTGAGGCCTTCTTCTTTGCGGGGAAAAAGCAGGCCGAAGCCGGCAGGTTCCTTTCCTAAGAGCACTTCAGCCTGGACGGCACTTTGCTGAAGGCAGCCGCCTCCCTCAAGAGCTTCCGCCCCAAAGAAGAGGCAGCACGCGAAGATGAGGGCCCGGGGATGGACCGGCATGGTGGAGACGGGGTGTCCGCCTCCCAGAAGGCCGGTCGAGATCGCAATCCCGGCATCGACTTCCGCGGGGAGCGCCGCCGCAACGCGACCCATGCCTCGAGAACCGACCCGGAGGCACTGCTTGCCAAGCACTCCCCCGGAGAAGCAGCCCGGCTTGCCTATGGCGGTCATCTCCTCACCGAGAACCGCAACGGGCTTATCGTCCAAGCCGATCTCTCGGCGGCCACCGGCACCGCCGAACGGGAGGTGGGCGCCCAACTGGTCAGGAGAGAACGCAAAGAGAGGAAGGGCTGGCTCACGGTGGCCGCCGACAAGAACTACAACACCAAGGACTTCGTGCGGGAACTGCGCAGCATGAACGTCACCCCGCACGTGGCCCAGAAAGACAGGCACTCGGCCATCGATGGGCGCACCACCACCTGGGAGGGCTACTCCATGAGCCAGAAGAAGCGCAAGCTGGTGGAGGAGGCCTTCGGCTGGATGAAGACCGTGGGACAACTTCACAAGCTGAGGCACCGGGGTCGAGCCAAGGCCCGATGGGTCTTTCAGTTCACGGCCGCCGCTTACAATCTGGTGCGAATGCGATCGCTTCTTGCTGAACGTGTGACCGGATAAGGCAAGAGCGGTCGGGAATCACCCCGTTTTCGAAGGACGTCACCGTCTCATTTCCCTGCGAACTGTCCCAACCGCGGGTTCCATGGCCACAGCCACATCAACCAGGCCGGTTTCAACGGGCTATTTCAGCAGCCGTTAAGACATGGTCATATGAGACCAGGAGGTGGCAGACATGCAGGAGCAGATACCCGAGAACGTCCAACGTTGGACGGCAAAGAGAAGAGCGGCCTTGGTCCTAAGCATCGTAAAGGTGAGACCTCGGTCCAAGAGGCGGCCCGAGCCCACGGCCTCACCGTGGCTGAGGTCGAGGATTGAAGGAACGGTACCTCGCCGCAGCCGAGAACGCCCTTCGCAGTCGCCCCAAGGACGAAGAGGCCTTGAAAGACGAGCAGATCAAGAAACTCAAACAGAAGGTGGGCGAGCTGGTCCTTGACATCGATATCCTCAAGGAGGCCTACAAAGCCGCCCCGGCCGGGAGACGTCCGACGAGTGAAGGACGTCATGCCCCAGGTTTCCATCCGTCGCATCTGCCGGGTGCTGGACGTGCCTCGATCGGCCATCACACGCATCGAGGCACCCGAGGCTCGGACGGCCCGCCGGCCGCTCGATGCCTTCCTGGTGGAGCGCATCCGGGAGCTCATCAAGAAGCATCCCACCTACGGATATCGCCGTCTCTGGGCCCTCCTTCGCTTCCGGGACGGACTCCTTGGGAACAAGAAGGCCGTCTACCGCATCTTGAGGGCCAACAAGTGGTTGTCATGAAGAACGCCGGTCGACACCACGCCCGAGAGTGAAGGGTCGCATCTCCATCGCCTCCCGCTCCAACGAGCGTTGGGCCATCGATGTCACCTACATCCACTGCGGGGAAGACGGCTGGGGGCATCTGGCCGCCATCATCGACTGTCATGACCGGGAGATCGTAGGGTATGAGTTCAGCCTTCGCGGTCGGGCTAAAGAGGCGGAACGGGCTATGGAGGACGCCTGTCTCAGCCGCTTCGGGACCTCTGCGCCCGCAAGGCCAGGTCCCTGTGGTTAGAAGCGACAACGGTCTCGTCTTCCAAAGCCGCCGCTTCCGGCAAGCTCTTCGAGACTACCGCCTCTCCCAGGAATTCATCACCCCCTACACGCCGGAACAGAACGGCGTCATCGAGCGCTTCTTCCGCAGCTTGAAGGAAGAATGCGTCTGGCCAGCACAACTTCCGGAGCTTCACCGAGGCCAGACAGGCCATCAATCGCTGGATCGAACACTACAACGAAGAGCGCCCCCATCAGAGCCTGGCTACCTGAGTCCACGAGAATACCGTGAGCGTCAACAAGTGCAATTGGTGGCTTGATTTGGGGGGAGCACTACAACCGCTCTGTTCGCAACAGCGAGCGCTCAGCCCAAGTCGCCTGCGTTACCTCGGTGGGTCGCGGTGATTCGTACGATGACGCCCCTGACGAATCTGTGATTCGCCCCTACAACACCGAACTCCGGAGAAAGCGAAGGCTTTGGAAAAACCTAGACGATGTGGAATACGCCACCGTGGAAAGGGTTGACTAGTTCAATCATCGCCGACTCTTCGAGACCATCGGCCACATCCCCCCGGTGGAACTGGAAGACTCGTACTATCATGAAGCAGCTCCGTATCACGAGGCGGGATCAAAACAAACGAGTCCCCGTTGAACCGCGGGATAGTTCAGAGAGCGCTTCCCCAACTGCCGGAAAGGCGTATGGGTCCGCTGAACTGTCTGAGCCCAACAGAAGTGGAAGTCAGCCCGGTGATCGCGGTTAGTCAACTGCCCAGTGGCCTGCGATATGCAGAGTCATTCTGATTCGACCATTGGTCTC
>JAXGIS010000009.1:0-91902 GCA_040770645.1 Thermoleophilia bacterium
TGCTGGCCGGGGATTTCAGGGGGCGCAAGATCTCGCTGGTGAACGTGTTTGAGGCCGTGGGGGCCTACTTCAACGGTGCCATGGACGCCGATGAGCTGGAAGAAGTGGAATCCTGCGCCTGCCCCACATGTGGCTCGTGCGCCGGCTTGTTCACAGCCAACTCCATGAGCTGCCTTACCGAGGTGCTGGGTTTGTCGCTCCCGGGTGACGCCGCCACGCCGGCGCCGTACTCCGCGCGCCTGACGCTCGCGCGTGCCACCGGCCGGCAGGCGGTGCAGGTAGCTCGGGAAGGATGGGGAGCCAGGCGCTTCCTAACCCCCGCTTCTCTTCGAAATGCGCTGGCACTTGACGCCGCCCTCGGTTGTTCCACAAACACCGTGCTTCACATCAAGGCCATTGCCCATGAGGCCGGGGTCGATCTGCCGCTCGAGAGCATCAATGAGGTGGCCGCCCGCACGCCGCACCTGGTCAGTCTGGCACCGGCCGGTCCCGCCCACATGGAGGACCTGTACCGGGCTGGGGGCATCATGGCCGTGCTGAAACGTCTGGCCGAAGGTGGGCTTGTCGACGGCGACACTCCCACTGTGTCCGGAGTCACCTTGGCTGAGCAGTATGCGGATGCGCATGTTGCAGACGCGGAGATGATCCGTCCACTCAACAACCCGCATCACGCCACGGGAGGGTTGGCTGTGCTCTTCGGTAACCTGGCGCCCCGGGGGGCGGTGGTGAAGGAGTCGGCGGTGTTGCCCGGCATGCTCCGACATCGGGGCCCCGCTCGGGTCTTTGATTCCGAGGGCGCGGTCATGGCCGCCATTGAGGCGGGTGGGATCGAGCCGGGGTGTGTGGTGGTGATCCGCTATGTGGGGCCAAAAGGAGGCCCGGGCATGCCCGAGATGCTCTCGCCCACCTCGGCTTTGGCGGGCGCCGGCCTCGACGGCAGTGTGGCTCTCGTCACCGACGGTCGCTTCAGTGGAGCTTCCCGTGGTGCGAGTATTGGGCACGTGGCGCCCGAGGCGGCGGATGGCGGCCCCATTGCGCTGGTGAAGGATGGGGATGTCATAGTCGTGGACATCCCGGCGCGGCGGCTCGACGTGGAGCTGTCGGAGGACGAGCTGACCCGAAGGAGGGCGGCCTGGCGTAGTCCGGAGCGTGTGCTCACGGGCGTGCTGGGCCGCTACGTAGCTCAGGTGTTGGGCGCGGAGACCGGTGCGGTGCTCGGGGAGCCCGCGCGCGGTTAGGCCGAGGCGCGTGCCTGAAGGACGCTGACTCCTCCCGGGCTCTCCGGCAGCATGAGGAGACCGGGATTGCGATAGAAGGGCGCCCGAGCCGTACGGCTCACTCCACCGCCTTCACACGACGACACTTACCGGCACATCACGAGTTGGAGCATTTATGAAAGGGTCATACATACTTCTCGAGGCACTGAAGCGCGAAGGCGTGGATGTGGTCTTCGGTTATCCGGGCGGGAGCGTCATTCCCCTGTACGATGCCCTCTATGACTTCGATATTCGCCACATCCTCACCCGTCATGAGCAGGGCGCTGCGCATGCCGCCGATGGGTATGCGCGGGCGTCGGGCAAAGTGGGCGTGTGTATCGCCACCTCGGGACCGGGCGCCTGCAACCTGGTGACGGGTATCGCCAACGCTTACCTGGACAGCGTGCCTATGGTGGCCATCACCGGCCAGGTGCGCACCAACCTCATCGGTACCGATGCGTTCCAGGAGGCCGACATCACCGGCATTACACTGCCTATTGTCAAGCATAGCTATCTGGTTCAGAAGGTAACCGATCTCTCCCGTGTTGTCCGCGAGGCTTTCTACATCGCGCGCACGGGAAGGCCGGGACCTGTTCTCATCGACGTACCGGTGGATATCACCGTGGCCGAGACCGACTACGATCCGGCGTGTCCGCCGGCCATGGCACTTCCCGGTTACAAGCCGACCGTCAAAGGCCACCCCAAGCAGATCAAGGCGGCGGCCGCCGCCATCGCACAAGCTGAGCGCCCCATCATCTACGCGGGGGGCGGTGTAATCAGTTCGGGCGCCTCGCAGGAGTTGCGGGACTTGGCGCGCTTTGCCCGCATACCGGTGACCACCACGTTGACCGGCATCGGCTGTTTTCCTGAGGACGAGGATCTGTCGCTGGGCATGCTGGGCATGCACGGCACACGCTACGCCAACTATGCGATGACGCACTGCGATCTGATCTTCGCCGTGGGGGCACGTTTTGATGATCGGGTCACGGGTAAGATCGATACATTTGCGCCCAATGCCAAAACCATTCATGTGGATGTGGATCCGGCTGAGATCAGCAAGAACGTGGCCGTGGACGTGCCCATCGTGGGCGATGCGCGTTGGGTGCTCTCCTCACTCCTCGCCGAGCTTAAGAAGCACGAACTGGCCGCCGACCGCCATCTGCCGTGGATGGAACAGATCGGCGAGTGGAAACGCTGCCACCCCCTGATGCTGCGGGAGGACCCGGGCGGCGAGATCATGCCGGAGCAGGTGGTGCGTCGCCTGTGGGAGATCACCAAAGGCGAGGCGGTGGTCGCCACTGAAGTGGGGCAGAACCAGATGTGGGCCGCCCAATACTACCTGGCCCGCCACCCGCGGCAGTTCATCACTTCCGGGGGTTTGGGTACCATGGGGTTCGGCTTTCCCGCGGCCATCGGGGCCAAAGTGGCACGGCCCGACGCTCTGGTCATCGACATTGCCGGAGACGGTTCCTTCCAGATGAACGTCCAGGAACTGGGTACGGTGGTTGCCAACGACATCCCTGTGAAAGTGTGCATCCTCAACAATCGCTGTCTGGGTATGGTTCGCCAGTGGCAGGACCTGTTCTGGCAGAAGCGATACAGTCAAACCTGCTTCGATTGCCAGCCCGATTTCGTCAAGCTGGCCGAGGCCTACGGTGCCGAGGGTTACCGGGCGGAGCAGCCGGACGAGCTCGATGACGTGCTGCGCGCCGCGCTCAGCAGTGACGCGCCGGCCGTGATCGACGTGAGGGTGAAGCAGGAGGTCAACGTGTATCCCATGGTTCCGGCCGGCGGCTCCATCCACGAGATGTTGGAGGAGGACTGATGAAACACGCGCTATCCGTCCTCGTGGAGAACAAACCGGGAGTGCTGAGTCGAATCACCGGCTTGTTTGCCCGTCGTGGTTTCAATATCGACAGCCTCGCCGTGGGGGAGACGGAGAACCCGTTGTTCTCGCGGATCACCATAACGGTTGATGGTTCCGATCAACCTGTGGAACACGTCACCAAACAGCTTCACAAACTGATCAGTGTTATCAAGATCAGTGATCTGGAACCCGCCGAGCGCTTGGAGCGCGAATTGCTCCTGGTGAAGGTCAAGGCGACGGCAGAGAATCGTGCCGAGATCATGCAGGTGGCTGAGATCTTCGAGGCCCGTATCGTGGATATCTCACCGGTGACGGCGGTGATCGAGGCCACGGGGCCACGACACAAAGTAGAGGCGTTCATCGAGCTGTTGCGCTCCATGAACGTGGTGGTAGAGCTGATACGGACGGGCAGGGTCGCCGTCCGCCGCGGGCCCAAGCTTACGTAGAGGCGACAAGGAGGAAGCAATGGCCACCATGTATTACGACGATGATGCCGACCTGGGTCTCCTCAGGGGCCACACCATCGCCGTCATCGGATTCGGGAGCCAGGGCCACGCCCACTCCCAGAACTTGAGGGACAGCGGGTTGGAGGTGATTGTGGCCGAAGCCCCCGGGTCGGCGGCGTGGCAAAGGGCGGTGGCCGCCGGCTTCGAGGTCCTGACGGCGGCGGAAGCGGCTGCCAAGGCGCAGGTCATCATGCTGGTGGTGCCGGACCAGACTCAGAAGCTGGTGTACGACTCGTCAATCAAGGACTCCCTCGACGAGGGCGACATGCTCATGTTTGCCCACGGGTTCAACATCCATTTCGGCCAGATTGTGCCTCCGCCGTTCGTGGATGTCACCATGGTGGCACCCAAAGGCCCCGGCCATTTGGTGCGCCGACAGTTCACCGAGGGCAAGGGCGTGCCCAGTCTGATCGCCGTCCATCAGGATCACACCGGGCAGGCCCGCGCCAAGGCTCTGGCCTACGCCAAAGGCATAGGAGCCACGCGGGCGGGCGTGATCGAGACCAGTTTTCCCGAGGAGACTGAGACCGACCTCTTCGGCGAGCAGGCGGTGCTGTGCGGCGGCTGCAGCGAACTCATCCGCGCCGGCTTTGAGACCTTGGTCGCTGCCGGCTACCAACCCGAGATCGCCTATTTCGAGTGCCTGCACGAGTTGAAACTGATCGTGGACCTCATCTACGAACACGGCATCAGCGGCATGCGCTACTCCATCTCCGACACGGCCGAGTACGGCGACGTCACCCGCGGCCGGCGCATCATCACCGAGGAGACCCGTGCCGAGATGCAGAGGATCCTAGGTGAAATCCAGCGGGGCGAGTTCGCGCGCGAATGGATACTCGAGAACCAGGCCGGGCGGCCGGTTCACAATGCCCTTACCCGACGCGATGCCGAGAGCCAGATCGAAGTGGTGGGGAAAGCCCTGCGCTCGATGATGAGCTGGATCGGCGCCGGTAAGAAGCTGGAGTAGAGACCGGAGCGCACGGCGGGAGGAGGCCGAGCCCGGATTCGGGCTCGGCCTCCTCGCCTCAACCCCCGGCGACAGCGCCGGGTTGTCTACCTGCCGTGCCTCCATTAGAATGTAAAGCTCCATGGCCGGGTCTTCGCACAGCTCTCCGCGGTTCCGCGCCGGGGCTTGTGTCCCGGTGGGGGTCTTGTGTCCGGCCTCGTGGGCCGGCTCTGTCTCCTTCACGGTCTTGCCGGCCGTAATCCCCAGCCTGCGAATCCCCCGTTGGGGGGATGACTGACGCACGGCGCCCCCGGGCGCCCCACCACACCGGCTGCAGGCAACCACATTCACAAGGTGGACGACTATGGGTATGACCATCACCGAGAAGCTCCTGGCCCGGGCGGCGGACAGGGATAGCGTGGCGCCCGGCGATCTCATCATGGCCCGAGTGGACTTCTGCTTGGGAAACGACATCACGGCTCCCGTGGCCATCGACGAGTTCGAGAAGGCCGGCTTCGACTCTGTATTTGATCGCGGGCGCATTGCGCTCATCCCTGATCACTTCACCCCCAACAAGGACATCAAGGCCGCCACCCTCGTCAAGCAGATGCGCGAGTTCGCCGTTCGCTACGGTATAGAGCACTATTACGAGGTGGGCCGAGTGGGAGTGGAGCACGCGCTCCTGCCCGAGTTGGGGCTGGTGGGACCGGGCGATGTGGTGGTGGGAGCCGATTCGCACACCTGCACGTACGGCGCTCTGGGTGCCTTCGCCACTGGGGTGGGCTCCACGGATCTGGCCGGGGCCATGGCCACCGGCGAGGTGTGGTTCCGTGTGCCTGAATCCATCCTCTTCCGCTTCGAGGGCAGGCCGGCCCCCTTCGTCACCGGCAAAGACCTCATCCTCTTCCTGATCGGTGAGATCGGAGTGGACGGCGCGCTCTACGCGGCCATGGAGTTCTCAGGGTCCGCCATTCCCCACCTCTCCATGGACTCACGTTTCGCCATGGCCAACATGGCTATTGAGGCCGGGGGCAAGAACGGCGTCTTCACGCCCGACAACACTACGCGTGCGTACGTGGAGGGACGCTTCCGGCGCCGCCCCGTCTATCTGGCCTCGGATTCGGATGCAGTCTATGCGCGAGAGTATCAGTGGGATGCCTCGCGCATTCGCTCATGGTATCCAAGCCCCATCTGCCCTCGAACGCAGCACCGGCCGACGAGCTGGGCGAGGTGGCCATCGACCAGGTGGTGATCGGCAGTTGCACCAACGGGCGGATCGAAGACCTGAGACAGGCCGCCGCCGTGTTGCGCGGCCGCAAGGTGCACAAGAACGTGCGCTGCATCGTGCTGCCGGCCACGCAGGCTGTGTGGCGGCAGGCCATGAACGAGGGCCTGTTCGACATCTTCGTGGAGGCTGAGGCCGTGGTTTCAGCGCCCACCTGCGGTCCCTGTCTGGGCGGGCACATGGGCATCTTGGCCGCGGGCGAGCGGGCGGTGAGCACCACCAACCGCAACTTCGTAGGGACGCATGGGCCACGCCACCTCTGGTGTACTTGGCCGGGCCTGCGTGGCCGCCGCCAGCGCCGTGGCGGGGTGTATCGCCACACCGCGCCAGGTGGGGCTGGAGGAGCCACCGCAGAGCGAATGGACGGCGGGCGCGGGCGGAGCGCCGCCGGCTTCTGCATGCCGGCGCGAAGGAGGGCACAGTGAGCACCTTTCGTGGTCGGGCCTGGACCTTCGGGCGGGACGTGGACACGGATCTCATCATCGCCGCCCGCTACCTCACCATGAAGACGGCGGCGGAGTTGGCGTGTCACCTCATGGAAGATTGCGACCCCGACTTCTCGCAGAAGGTGAGGCCGAGGCGACATCATCGTGGCCAAGGAGAACTTCGGGTGCGGTTCCAGCCGCGAACACGCGCCTCTGGCCATCAAGGGTGCCGGAGTGCCGGTGGTGATAGCCAAGAGCTTTGCGCGCATCTTCTACCGCAACGCTTTCAACACAGGATTGCCCATCTTGGTGGCGCCGGATGCGGCCGAGGCCATTCGTAGCGGGGATGAACTCGAGGTGGATCTCGGGACGGGGGTCATACGTGACCTCACGAGCGGGGTAGACTATCAGGCGGAGGCGCTGCCCGATTTCATGCAGGAACTCGTGGCTGCCGGGGGGCTGTTGCCTTATCTGAAGCGGCGGCGCGATGGGCAGGTGGGGGGAACCGCAACGAGAGATACGGCTGGGGCTGATGCCGCCAGGCCTGATGACGCCGGGAGGGAGTGAGAGATGGGTTACGATATCGCAGTCATCGCAGGTGACGGCACGGGTCCCGAGGTGGTGCGCGAGGGCCTCAAGGTGTTCGCGGCAGCCGCCAATCGGGCCGGTTTCACCTACACGCTGCAGGAGTACGATTTTGGGGCGGCACGCTACCTGCGTACCGGCGAGACCCTTCCCGAGTCCGCTCTCGATGAACTGGTGCAGTACGATGCCATTCTCCTGGGCGCCATCGGTCATCCGGATGTGCCCCCGGGCGTCTTGGAGCAGGGGATCCTTCTCAAACTACGTTTCGCCCTCGACCTCTACATTAACTTGAGGCCGGTCAAACTGCTCCCCGGTGTTTGGACTCCCATCAAGGACAAAGGGCCCTCGGACATCAACTTCGTGGTGGTGCGGGAGAACACGGAAGGCCTATACGCCTCTACAGGTGGTTTTCTGAAGAAGGACACTCCCGACGAGATCGCCGTGCAGGAGAGCGTCAACACCCGCAAGGGCGTGGAGCGCTGCATCCGCTATGCGTACGATTACGCCAACCGGCCTGATCGCCGGGGCAAGCTCACGCTCTGCGGCAAGACCAACGTCCTCACTTACGCTTGGGATCTGTGGTGGCGGGCATTCAACGAAATCGGCGACGCCGACTACAGTCATATCCGCCGCGACTACGCGCACGTGGACGCTATCTGCATGTGGTTCCTGAAGAACCCGGAGTGGTTCGATGTCATCGTGACCGACAACATGTTCGGCGATATCATCACCGATCTGGCTGCAATGGTGCAGGGCGGCCTGGGCGTGGCGGCCGGTGGCAACCTCCATCCGGGGAAGGTATCCATGTTTGAGCCCATGGGCGGCTCGGCGCCCAAGTACGAAGGGTTGAACATCATCAATCCCCTGGCGGCTATTGCTGCAGTGAGCATGATGCTCGACTACTTGGGGCAGCCGGAGGCAGCCGACTGCGTGGAGCGCGGGATGGTGGAAGCCATTTCCCGCATGGATTCACTGGCGGCCGGGCAAATGGGCATGGGAACCAGCGATGTGGGCGACGTGGTGGCCCGCTATGTGGCGGAGGCGTGCTGACATGCAGATCTTGATCGACGGGCAATACTACGATCGCGCCGGCGCCAAGATCAGCGTTTTCGATCATGGACTCCTCTACGGCGACGGTGTATTCGAGGGTATTCGCATATACAATGGCCGGGTCTTTGAGCTGGACGCTCACATCAATCGTCTATATGAGTCGGCGCACTCCATTGCCCTGCAGATACCCGTGCCCAAAGAGGAGATGTTGCTTCGGACGGTGGAGACGGTGCGTCGCAACGGTCTCACGGATGGCTACGTGCGCTTGGTGGTCACGCGGGGCGAGGGCGATCTGGGTCTCAACCCTGTGAAGTGCCCCAAGGCGAGCTATTTCATCATCGCCTCCACCATCCAACTGTATCCCGAGGAAGCGTATACGCAGGGCCTCAAAATCATCACCTGCTCTACACGCCGGAACGAACACCAGACCATCAACGGCAACATCAAGAGCCTGAACTACCTGAACAACATCATGGCGGCGCTTGAACTGCGTTCGGCAGGCGTGAGCGAGGGTCTCATGTTGACCACCGGTGGCTTTGTGTGCGAGTGCACGGCCGACAACTTTTTCATGGTCAAGGACGGCCGTCTGCGGACGCCGGATGCTGCCACAGGTGCCCTGCGCGGTATCACGCGCATGGTGGTCATCCGCCTGGCGCGCCAGATGGGCATTGAGGTGGACGAGGGTTTCTACACCCTTCACGATGTCTACAATGCCGACGAGTGCTTCCTCACCGGCACCGGTGCCGAGGTGGCTCCCATCGTGGAGGTGGACCTGCGGCCTATCGGCGGCGGCACCCCGGGCCCCATCACCTGGAAACTGATAGATGCCTTCCGGGCGTATGCGCGGGAACCGGGATCCGGTACGCCCGTGTACGACGATTGAGGCGCAGCGACCGAGGACTGCAGTGGCAACAGATAACGGAAACCGAGACGTCGTCCTCTATGACACCACCCTCCGCGACGGCATGCAGCGGGAAGGACTCTCGGTGTCGGTGGATGAGAAGACCCGCATTGCCGGGCGATTGGCCGAAATGGGCATACACGTCATTGAGGGCGGTTTTCCAGGGTCCAATCCGAAAGATGAGGAGTTTTTCCGGCGCATGGCCGACGAGCGGTTGGCGGGTGGTGCGCGCCTGGCCGCATTCGGAATGACGCGGGGGAGAGGCGTGGCGGCGGAGAAAGACCCAGTGCTCCGCGTATTGGCGGACAGTTGGGTACCCGTCACCACCATCGTGGGCAAGACCTGGGATCTCCACGTGCGCAAAGTGCTGCGGGTGGATCGCGAAGAGAACTTGAGGATGATTTCCGAATCGGTGGGCTTTTTGCGCGAACAGGGAAAGGAAGTGATCTACGACGCTGAGCACTTCTTCGATGCGTTCTTGGAGGATCCCGCGTACGCCCTGCAGTGCATCTTGGCGGCGGCCGAAGCCGGTGCCTCCACCGTGGTTCTCTGCGACACCAATGGAGCATCTCTCCCCGTCAAGCTGGGCCAGACCGTGGCGCAGGTGGCCGGCTTCTTGGCCGGCTCCGGCGCCGACCCGATCCGTGTCGGCATCCACGGCCACAACGACACCGGCTGTGCGGTGGCGAACAGCCTCATCGCCGTGGAGAAAGGGGCCACCCACGTTCAAGGCACCATAAACGGTTATGGGGAACGTTGTGGTAACGCCGATCTCTGCTCCATCATCCCCGCCCTCAAGCTCAAGATGAACTTCAACTGCATCTCCGACCAGGAGCTCGCTCGGCTGACGGAGACCAGTCGCTTCGTCTCGGAACTCTGCAACGTGGCCCCCGACCCTCACCAACCGTACGTTGGGCGCAACGCGTTCGCGCACAAAGGCGGCCTGCACGTGGCGGCCATTCAGGAAGACCGCACCACCTTCGAGCACATTCGTCCGGAGCTGGTGGGCAACACGCCTCGCATCTTGGTCTCGGAGCTGGCGGGGAAGGGGACCATCCGACAGCGCGCTGCCGAGCTGGGCTACTCGCTCGACCAGCAGCGCACCCTGGAGGAAAGCATTCTGCGTCGTGTGAAGGAGAAAGAACATCACGGCTACCATTTTGAAGCCGCAGACGCCTCGTTTGAGTTGCTTATGCGCGATGAACTGGGGATGCGTAGCGAGTTTTTCACCCTGGAGAGCTTCCGCATCATCGTGGAGAAGCGAGAGAACGGGGAGGTGATGACCGAGGCTACCATCAAGGTTCGTATCAACGGTGAGCGCATCATCAGCACCGCTGAGGGGAACGGCCCGGTCAACGCCTTGGACAAGGCGGTGCGTCAGGCCATCGAGCAGAAGTTCCCCCGATTGGCCGAGATCCACTTGGTCAACTACTCGGTGCGTATTCTCGACGAGAACCGAGGCACTGCGGCGGTCACCCGTGTGCTCTTGGATTCGTCGGACGGCGTGGATTCCTGGGGCTCGGTGGGGGTGAACGAGAACGTGGTGGAGGCTTCTTGGCAGGCGCTCGTTGACTCCATCAACTACGGACTTCTGCGGGGTGAGTCCTAGCTCTCGGGCGCCGGCGACAGAGATAGAATCCGTGCGGGGTGGGGGCGGGAACTGCGGGAGCAGTAGGACTACAGCGGCAGTGTGTTGAGTACGGCCAAGGCCACGTCGATACGTCCCCGCACCTGCTGGCCTTGAGCCACTGTTGGATACCGGCTCCCCTGGTTCTGGGTGCGCGCGATGATCATGAGGCTGCGCTCAGGATCCAGCGTATGGAGGGCGGTCAGCGCGCTGGGGTCTTCGATGATGTCGAAGCTGTTGCCACGGTAGAAACGTTGCCCCAGCGCTCGGATGACGTACTCGGCCCGATCCGTGCGTAAGAGCATTCGTGAGAAGCCGAACCGTTTCTGCGCCGCCAAGCCCGTGATGAGCCCGTCGAAACTCCACCAGGTAGGTACGTCCTGGGCGGGTTCGGGTTTGATCTCCGCCCAATCCAGACGGTCGCTGGGAGTGAGGCCGAGCGAAGCGTACCAGCGCAAGGCCTTGTGATTGTTGGCGAAGGCCTCAGATCCCAGATAGATCTGCCCGGGATCTTTCACGGTGGAAATGGCGTCCCGGAGCAGGAGGCGACCGACACCTGCGCCCTGAAACTCAGGCGTGACGTATATATGATTGAGGAATAGCAGAGTCGGATGACGATGGAACTGTGCCCAGGCAATCACCTGTCCGCGATAAGTGGCCACAGCCGTTATTGACGTGGTCCCCAATCGTTGCACCGCTATCATGCCGCGGAGGTAGTCTACTATGCCGGGCTGATTGTAGATGGTGTAGGGGAGAAGATGATGGGGAAATCCGGCGCGGAAGATGTAGACAATGTGCTCGGCGTCCTGGGGCATGGCCAAGCGCGTTTCTACCTCATACAGTCGTTCGTCCCGGATCAAAAAGGACGCTCCTTCCTTGTAGCCATAACGGCGAATAGGCTCGCCGCACTCTCTTCCCCCGGGATCGGGCTCCCGAGAGGCTCGGCGGGGAATATACCCGGCAGCGAGTCCTTTTACCCGTGTCGTCGTTGAGGGTAGAATCTAAGACCAGCCGTTGAGGCTGAGTCACCCCCCTGTGCGGAGGAAGCGATATGAAACCAACCGTCCGACCGGTGCGCCCGAACTTCGCCTCGGGCCCGTGTTCCAAACGACCGGGATGGTCTCTGTCGGCTCTGGAGGGGGCATTTCTGGGACGATCTCACCGAGCGGCCGGTGGTCGGTCGAAGTTGCGAGAAGTGATCGACCGGTCCCGGGTGCTGCTCGGGTTGCCGGACGACTACCTTCTGGGCATCGTCCCGGGGTCGGACACCGGGGCCGTGGAGATGGCGCTTTGGTCGCTGCTGGGGCCGCGCGGCGTTGATGTGCTTGCCTGGGAGAGTTTTGGGCGAGGTTGGGCGCTGGACATAGTGAAGCAACTGGCGCTGGCCGATGTCCGCACATTCGAGGCCGACTACGGTGAACTGCCCGACCTGGCTTTGGTGGACTTCTCACGGGATGTGGTCTTCACTTGGAACGGCACCACATCGGGGGTGCGGGTGCCGGACGGTGAGTGGATCCCAGGAGAGCACGAGGGACTCGTCATCTGTGACGCCACCTCGGCGGCGTTTGCCATGGATCTGCCCCTGGCCAAACTAGATGTGGTTACGTGGTCGGGGCAGAAGGTACTGGGAGGGGAAGCCGCGCACGGGATGTTGGCTTTGAGCCCGCGGGCGGTACGGCGATTGATAGACTACCGGCCGCCGTGGCCTCTGCCCAAGGTGTTCCGCCTGACCAAAGAAGGTCGCCTCATCGATGGTATTTTCGTAGGTGATACCATCAACACCCCGTCCATGCTTTGCGTGGAAGATGCACTTGACGGGCTGCGTTGGGCGCAGGACATAGGCGGCCTGCCCGAGCTCATACGCCGGTGCCGGGCCAACCTTGACGCCACCGCGGAGTGGGTGGAGAACTGTGACTCGTGGACTTCTTGGCCGTGCGGGCGGAGACACGTTCCTGTACGTCCATGTGCCTCAAGATCATTGCTCCGTGGCTTACGGAGATGCCGCTGGAGGGTCGCAGCGGGGTGGTCAAGCAGATCGTGGCCCTGCTCGAAAGCGAAGGAGTAGCATACGACGTTGGGTCGTACCGTGACGCCCCGCCGGGGCTGCGATTGTGGGGCGGCGCCACGGTGGAGACGGCGGATCTCCAAGCGTTGTTCCCTTGGCTGGATTGGGCTTTCGCCGAGGTGCGGGTGAGATGATCCGGTTTTGGGAGGCAGACGGACGCTGGAGTGAACCCGGTACAGGCGAGGTCCTGCCCGACCTGCAGGTGGATCCCACGGATGCGGCCCTCTTCCTGCATCTGCAGCCACACCCCGAGGGTGGTTTCTTCCGTGAGACTTACCGGTCGCCCAACCGAGTGTCCACGCCGTGGGGCTGGAGATCGTACCTTACGTGCGCTTTGTTTATGGTCACCGCCGACTCGCCCAGCCACTGGCACCAGTTGCTGGCCGACGAGACTTGGTTCTATCAGGCTGGGGCTCCGGTGGAACACTACAGTCTCACTGAAGGTGGCCGGCTGCAGAAGGTGGTGCTGGGCCCTCACCACCTCAACTACCAGGAAGTAGGCATGGATACCTCGGAATGGTTGGCACCCAGGGTACATGTGCCTCCGTCGGCCTGGCAGGCGGCCAGGCTCGTGCCGTATACGGATGAAGCCTCATCTGCTCCCGTGAGTTGGGGCCTCGTGGCCTGCATCGTGGCTCCGGGTTTCGATTTCGCCGATTTCAAATCCGCTACACGGTCGGAGTTCTTAAGTCGCCATGGAGAGCGGTTCCGCGGAGCGTCGGCTCTGTTGGATCTGCTCCCCGGACGCTGACTATGGATCCACGACCAACGTCGAGCGAGCGAGGTTGGTCTGTGGGGTGGTGGAGACGATGCAGTAGGCGGACCCGGACCATTGCGGCAGTGGGCGCCGCGTGCGTGGTGGTGGGCGTGGTGGGGCTGGCGGTGATCCTGGGAGCCGACTCCGGATGGGGAGGGCCTTCGTCGGAGATCACGTTCTCCGTGCCCACAGTGGCCGACCCGGGCTCCTCCGCGAATACACCCAGCGTAACATCATCCTTGCTCGGATCGGGCGCGTCCCACAACTCGACCACTGCGGCCACTATTTCCCCTTCGGCCGCGCGTCGAGAGGTGGATGTGGTGGTGTACGGTTCCACAACATCGGGGCTCGGGGTGATTCGCGGGCTCAAGATGGCCTTGGCGCGACACCCCGGCCGACTGACGGTGGCCCTGGTGAGTGTAGCTGAGGCGCTGGAGTCGCCGTTGGTGCAAGGTCTGTGTATCGAGGATGATTACGATCCGGGTAGCATCACCGGCTTCTATCAAGAGTTCCGGACTGAGGTCGCCAGATACTACGAGGGCATGGGCGTATGGCCGCACGAGCGGAACGGTCGGCTCACCTATGAACCTGTGGTGGCGCAAAGCGTGCTCGAGTCTCTGGTGTTCAACGACGCAATGCTTCCAGAGCAGGTGCGCGGCCGTGTGGACCTGGTGCGTGTGCAGGGAGTGCTGACCGAGGCTGCGGATGTGGACGGTGATCGCCACGTCGTAGTCACCAGGCCTGACGGTTCCCGCTTACGTCTCGACGCCCGCTACCTGGTGGACGCCTCGGTGGAGGCGGACTTGGCGCGCATGGTGGGCTGCCGGTACATGATGGGCCGTAGCGCGGACGTGTTCGATGATGTGCGCGGTCCTCGGCCGCCCAAGCCCACGCGGGCGGATTTGTATGCGGTGTCTCCGCAGTCCCTGGGGTGCCTGGTGACGCTGGTGTCGGTGCCCGGGGGGGCCAGACCGATCGAAGAACGGGACGATTGGCCCGCGGCACAGGCAGCGCAGGGGGAGCGCTGGAAGATGCCGGAACCCGTCTTGGCGGGTTTTCCACAGAGTTGGTCCATGCGGCACTCGCTGCCGAACGGTAGGCATGAACTGAATGAGTTGTGGAGTGATTGGGCAGATCCCGACATCATTGTGCGCTGGTACCTGGAGCCGTGGCAGCGGCAGGGGTTGGTGCGGGATATGCAACAGAGGATCCCTGGTTCTGCTGGCGCAAGTGCAGGAACGGTACCCAGAAATTGGTATCGATCGTCTTCCCACGTGGCCCTACGTGCGGGGGAGGTGATGATCTTGGGGGATCATATGTATTCCACTTCCGAGCTGCGGGAGGAACTCGATGAGATCATCGCCACCGGCAAGTACGCTGTCTTTGATCGTCACGACCCCGTGCACGGGTCACTACAGCCCGACGAAGCAGCTGTCGTGTGTCTGCCTATGGACGCCACCAGACCGCAGGGGCATCCTAATCTGCTGGTTTCCACGGCGTATTCAGTAGACTACAAGGCATACAGCTCGGCGTTGCGCATGGAGCCCACACGTGCCGCAGTGGCGGGCGTGCGGCGCTCAGGTGGCGTTGGCCGCCACGCGGGGTGTCGCCATTCACGATATCGTCTATGCGGAGTTGCGGGGGGAGTTGCTGGCACAGGGGCAGAGCCCGGAACGGTAGCGGGTTTGTCCGCCGGGAGCGCACCGCGTCCGCCACCGGTTGCACAAACTGCTTGAGGGCCCTCTCGGGTTCGGGTAGAATCGACCGTGTGAGTGGTTGCCGGTGGACGTGTGCTCGGGACAAGTGCGCCTCCACTTGGTTGATGGCCGGGGGGTTCCTCCAGACTCCGAAATAGTGACGGGAGTGGTCCGTCCGTGTCTCAAATGTCGGAACAACAAACAGGGATAGAGCCGGCGCCGAGCGATACGCCTCGCGCCGGATTCGTCCATCTTCACGTTCACAGTGATTACTCGGCACTGGATGGCGCCTGCAAAGTGGATCATCTGGTGGCGCGGGCCGCGCAGTTCGGCCAGCCGGCCCTCGGCCTGACCGACCACGGCGTCATGAACGGCGCCCTCGACATGTACAAGGCCTGCCGGGCCAATGACATCAGGCCGATCCTCGGCATCGAGGCCTATTACGTCGATGACCGGATCGCGGTGACGGAAACGGCCGGCCGGTACGAACGAAATCACCTCACCCTGCTGGCCGAGAACAACACCGGTTTCGCCAACCTGGTTGCGCTTTCCTCGGAGGGCTTCCTCGAGGGCTATCACCGCGGCAAGGCGAACGTGGACATGGAGTTGCTCGAGCGACACTCGGAGGGCGTGATCGCGCTGACCGGTTGCCTGCAGTCCCGCTTCTGCCGCCGCATCGTCGAGGACCGGCCGACCGAGGCGCGCCAGCACGCCGACGACCTGCTGCAGATCTTCGGGCCCGACAACGTCTACTTCGAGCTCCAGGTCAACGGCATCGCCGACCAGGACAAGGCCAACGAGGGCATCGCGCGGGTCGCCCGCGAACTCGGTCGGCCGCTGGTCGGAACGGCCGACGTCCACTACCTGCGGCGCGAGGACTACAACAACCACGCGGCGCTGCTCTGCGTGCAGACGAAGTCGACGCTGGAGCAGCCGAAGCTCCGCTTCGACACGAACGAGTTCTACTTGAAGACCGCCGCGGAGATGCACGAGTCGTTCGCGCCCTGGCCGGAGGCCGTCCCCAACACCCTGGAGATCGCCGAGCGCTGCAACGTCGAGATCAAGCTCGGGGAGCTGCTGCTGCCGAAGTTCCCGACCCCGGACGGCTCCGAGCCCGAGGTGATGCTGCGCCGCCTCGCCGAGGAGGGCTTGCGCCGCCGCTACGGCGATCCGGTCCCGGCGGCGGCGACCGAGCGCCTCGACATGGAGCTCGGCGTGATCAGCGAGATGGGCTTCCCCAGCTACTTCCTGATCGTCTGGGACTTCGTCCGCTTCGCCAAGGACAACGGCGTTGCCGTCGGCCCCGGCCGCGGCTCGGCGGCCGGCTCGATCGTCGCCTACAGCCTCGGCATCACCGATCTCGACCCGCTCGAGAACGATCTGCTCTTCGAGCGGTTCCTGAACCCCGCTCGGCGGTCCATGCCCGACATCGACATCGACTTCTCGGTGGAGGGCCGCGACAAGGTCATCGACTATGTGGCCGCCAAGTACGGGCGCGACCGCGTGGCTCAGATCGGCACGTTCGGCACCATCAAGGCGCGGCAGGCCGTTCGCGACGCCGCCCGCGTCATGGATGTGCCTTATGGGGCGGCCGACCGCATTGCCAAACTGATCCCGGAGGGGCCCAAGGTCACTCTGACCGATTGCCTGAAGCCCGGCCAGGAACTCCACGCCGACTATGAGAAGGACTCTACAACGCGCGAGGTGGTGGATGCCGCTCTCCAACTCGAAGGGCTCATCCGTCAGGAGAGTATTCACGCCGCCGGCGTGGTCATCTCCGACTGGCCGCTGACCGACATCCTGCCGTTGCAGCAGAAGGGTGACGCCGAAGTGGTCACCCAGTTCGCCATGGGAGACGTGGAGAACTTGGGGTTGCTCAAGATGGACTTCCTAGGCCTGCGCAACCTGGACGTCATTGCCGAGGCGGTGCGGATTGTCAGAGAGAGCGCGGCGCCGGACTTCGATCTGGACGCCGTCCCCTTTGACGATGCCAAGACCTACCGCATGTTGGCCCGCGGCGATTCGGAAGGTGTGTTTCAGTTCGAGTCCACCGGCATGCAGGCCGCGCTGCGCGATGTGGTGCCCACCTCTTTTGACGACCTGATCGCTCTGGTGGCTCTGTATCGCCCGGGACCCATGGAGTTCATCTCCACCTACGCGCGCAACAAGCGAGATCCGTCTCTGGTGACCTACCCCGACGCGCGCTTGGAGCCGGTACTTGAGCCCACCTACGGGGTGGCCATCTACCAGGAACAGTTGATGGACATCAGCAAGCGCATCGGCGGCTTCAGCCCGTCTGAAGCCGACGATCTGCGCAAGGCCATCGGCAAGAAGAACCGCACCATTCTGGATCGGTTGGAGCCAAGTTCCGGGAGGGCGCCGCCACCGGCGGCGCCCTCCCGAGGTGAATTGATCACCTGTGGTCACTCATGGAGAAGGCCGGCGACTACTCCTTCAACAAGTCGCACGCCGCCTGCTACGCGCTCATTGCCTATCGTACCGCCTATCTCAAGGCCAACTACCCGGTGCAGTACATGGCGGCGCTCATCTCCAGCGTTATGAACACCAAGGACAAAGTGCCGTTCTATGTGTCCGTGGCCAATGAGATGGGCATCGAGGTGCTCCCGCCCGATGTGAACGAGTCGTCCATGACCTTCCGTGTGGTGGAAGATCGCATTCGCTTCGGCCTCAGCGCCGTCAAGAACGTGGGCGAGAATGCCATAACCAACATCTTGGAGGCGAGAGACCAGGGTGGAGCTTTCAGCGACCTCTTCGATTTCTGTTCTCGTGTCGACCTCACCACAGTCAACTCCAAGGCCATTGAGAGTCTGATCAAAGCCGGCGCCCTCGACTCCACCGGTGCTTCCCGCCGTGGCATGTTGGAAGTGCTGCCACAGGCCATGAGCTTCGCCAAGAAGACTCAAGCCGACGCCACCGCCGGCCAGGGTTCCATTTTTGATCTGCTGGGTGACGCCCACGCAATAGGGGACTCGCCGGAGTCGGTCGCCTCCCCGACCACTTCCCGCCCCAACGGCAACGGTCTGCATCACACCGTTCCCATCCCCGCCGACGACTTCAGCAAAGAAGAACGCCTGGCTCTGGAGAAAGAGACACTGGGGCTGTTTCTCTCCTCGCACCCGCTGCGCAGCCTGGGCCGTGAGATCCGAGGAGAGGCCACCCACCTGATATCCGAACTTGCCGGGCTTCCCGACGGCGCGGAGACCACGGTGGTGGGAATGGTCTCGGGGGTGAAGCGCATCACCACCAAGAAGACGGGTGACGTGATGGCGTTTGTTACGCTGGAGGGGATGCAGGGCACGGTGGAAATGCTGTGTTTTCCCCGCATATACCAGGAGCACCGAGCCGTGCTCGAGGAGGATAAGGTGGTGAAGGTGAGAGGGCGGGTTGACCATAAGGATGAAGCCGAGACCAAACTCATTCCCTTCACCATCGAGGAATTCGTGCCGCGCACCGGCGAGGAGCCCATCTACCTGACGCTTGGACGGGGAGGGAGTACCCGCCACCATCATCGACGATCTCAAGCAGGTGCTGTGCCACTTCCCCGGTCACTGCCCGGTGCAGGTGAACGTGGTCACCCCTGCGGATCGCTTCTGCCTACGTTTCGGTGAGGCCTACCGCGTGGATCCTCAGACGAGCCTCTTGGCTGAACTCAAGGTGTTGTTGGGGGAAGCGGCCGTGTCCTGGGGCGGAGTGGCCGCCTGAAGGCGGTGCCGGCAGCCCATCGCGGTTGCCGCCGCGGCCTTCTGCTGACGAGGGTGGGCTAGGTGCACGAGATGGAGCACACAACCGATGCCGGGGTCGCTCGGCTCCGCTCCGCCCTTCGCGAGATGAGGCCTGTGTTGGTGGCTTTCTCCGGAGGCGTCGATTCCAGCGTTCTGCTGGCGGTGGCGGTCGACGAGTTGGGCACAGAGGACGTGCTGGCTGTGACCGCCCATGGCCAGGTGCACACAGACGCGGAGCTGGAGACCGCGCGGCGCGTGGCGGCAGAACTCAGAGCGCTCATCACATGGTGATGGAGACGCGCGAGTTGGCCGTGCCCGGGCTTCGCGGCCAATCCTCCCCATCGCTGTTATCTCTGTCGTCGCTCCCTGCTTTCCGGACTTATCGAGGTGGCGGCCGCTCAAGGTTTTGGCACCGTGGCCGACGGCGCCAATCGTGACGATTTGGCGGACTACCGTCCCGGTCTGAAAGCGGCTGCGGAGCTCGGGATCCGCAGCCCGCTGGCCGGGGGCCGGCTGGGCAAGGAAGACGTGCGCGCCCTGGCCGCGGGATTGAGGCTGTCCAACCGGGACCTTCCCGCTTCTCCGTGTCTGGCCTCCCGGTTCCCGTACGGAGAGGAGATCACTCGGATGCGCTGCGCATGGTGGAGGCCGGGGAGCGTTTTCTGAAGGAGCTGGGCTTTGTGAGTCTCCGGCTCAGACATCATGGGCGCACGGCTAGGATAGAAGTGGGCTCAGACGAGATCCCGCGGCTGGCGACTGCAGAGGTTCGGCGCTTGGTCACGCGCAAGCTCCGGGCGTTGGGCTACACGTACGTTACCCTGGATCTCCAGGGGTTCCGCAGCGGGAGCCTGAACGAGGCCGTGGGCGATCCTTAGGGCGGAATCCACCAACCCCGCGGCTTTGACGGCCACCAAGGCGTCTTCTGAGCCCGAGAGGCCCTATGAGTTGCGGCGGGAGGCTGAGACCCGAAGTCAAAGCAAGGCCGGGAGCGTTATCGGGAGAGAAGTGGTCGCCCGGGTGGCGAATGTGTGCAGGCTGACGCCCTCCCTGGATCCATCACGTAGGAATCAGACATCTAGTTCCCAAGCATGTCAGCCATGTGCGCCACAGCTACTGGTTCGCCTTCCAAGTTGACCCAACGTCCCGGCACCAGCGCATCGCTGAGCATCGGGCTGACCATCACGACGCCAAGCGCCCCATGTGCGTCGTCGAAGAGCACACAAGGCAACTCCACAGCATGAACTACTGCGGCAGTGGCGGCACTTCTCTGAGAGCGGTAGCAGTGACAGACTCAGCCACCGAACTGAGGCTTTCGACCGTGTAGATATCCGACGCACCTCTGCTCTCCCCTGCACCGCACGCAAGCACGCGCTTCGCCTCTCCCTTCTCGTCCAGGCGGAAGATGACCACCTCGTGCACGAGCCAGTACTCATTCTCGCCGAGCGGGGTTCCGAAGCGTGGGAACTTGTACAGTGGGGCCACAACCGTGTCACCGAGTGCGAGTGAAAGGCCCGTGTCGACAACCACTTCGACCACCTCTCCGTTCTCTTCGCGTCTGCCGGAGCCCATGCAGAACATGGTGACAACCTCGGGAACGGGTTTGCCGCCCAGCACCCTCTGCACCTTGAGCACGTAGCCCTTGTAGATGACCGGAAGCGGGGCCATGGGATCGTCAGGTCCTTCTGCGGGATTTGGATCGGCGAGCGGATTGCGCCGGAGTGGCAGCTCCTCGACTACCTCAGCCACCACAACGCTCTCCGCCCGCGAAAACGCGACGCTGGGGTCCAGGATCTCAAGAGCGATCGCCTCCGAGAACTCAACCCTCCTGTCCGCCGGCGCCATGGCCGCCTGGGTATCGGCACTCGCAGACGTCACCGGCCCGCCGGCCGGGTTGCGCCACCGCAACCAGAAACGAGGCAGACCAGAGCCACCGCGAGCACAACCGCAGAGAACGCTGTGACCACCAGTCTTCTCATCATCGTTTGTCACCCCCTGTCAAATGGAGAGAGAGTCACTCGTACATGTCCAACATGCCTTTCTCATCATGAAACGAAATCATTCTTCCTTCATAATGACATTCCTGGGCAATGAAGCGATACTCGGCGGATTCGGCGTCAGCAACTCATCAACTCGCCCCTCTCCATAACTACGTACTCATCATGCTGGGCGTTGTCGCCGCCGGTTGAATAATGGGCCAAATCCGCCGGTCGAAAACTGAACCACCTGAGTAAGAGGTTGGCTTGGTTTTCGATGAACCTTGGAAGCGGGAAGGGCCGCTTTCAAGGGAGAAAGGAGTGTATCGAGTGAAGGATTGGGCGGAAGTTCACCGGCTTCGTCATAGAAGAAGGTGAGTCTGAGCGCGCCATCGCCCGCGAACTCACGATCAGCCGCAACTACCGTGCGTCGCCTGTTATCGTTGTCTGATCCGCCCGCCTATGAGCGTCCTCGGTCGCCGTCCATGCTCGACCCCCACCGGGATGCCATCCCTTACCGCCTTCGCCGACGAGCAGCCGCATGGATCCTCCTGTGCGGGTTGCACTCGTCGGCATACCGGGTGGTGCTTTCGACAATGCCGAGAGCGTGCGGTGGCTACCCGTCCCTCTAACCCCGCATGGTAGCTCTGAAGCGAGCGCACCCCCGGCCCGGGCTTCGCGCCGGGCGGCGATGCTTCCCGCGCGGCGGCCAGGGCCGCCGCCGTGGTGGTGATGTACGGCACCTAGTGGCGAATGGCGGACTTGCGGATGTAGGAGTCGTCGAACTCACTGGAGCGGCCGCGCGGTGTGTTCACCACCAACTGGATCTCGCCGCTCTTCACCGCGTCCTCGATGTTGGGACGGCCCTCGCGCAGCTTGAGGATGAGTGATGATGCCCGGGTCATTCCTGATCCTGCAAGCGCTACCGGATTGCTGTGGCCTGCACGGTAGGTCTGTTCTCTAGGTGGGTGTCGGCCGGCCTCTCCACGTCCGGGCATAAAAGACAGGGCAGCACCGTCCTCGGTGACGGCAGCGTCAAGCCGTCGCAAAAACCATTCTGCGGGGACGCCATACTCTAGCTTGACACATTGGAGGCAACCCTATGGTATACCAGTGCCTCTGATAGCGCTCTGGGGAGGATCTCATGCGCTGGTTGCGACGCGGTGCCTTTGTCGCGGCACTTGCTGCATTTCTGATGTCGTGGACCTATACAGCGGATGCCTCGCCATACTATTTCTATGGCTACGTTGTCCAGACCGGGGGGCACACTCAGTACTGTGTGAGCAAGCCGGATGGACAGGAGCAACCCTATCCTCTCCGTTGGTGGCCACCCGCTGGCTACAGCACGGCCAGCACCTGGTACAAGCTCGGCAACTCGCTTAGTTCGTCATTCAAGACGGCCTGCCGCGCGGCGGAAGGGAATCGGGAGGCCCTGTGGGGAGGCGGCACACAGTGGTTCCATTGGTACGAAGACATGACACCGATTACCGACTAATACAACCGGGCGATCGGAATGAGCGGCTTGGGGTCAGGCGTGCTTGGCCAATGCTTCTGGATCACCGAGAACTCCTGGCATCCCTATCAATACAACGCCCGAGTCGGCAGAAACGTGCACGAGTTGACCCGGTGGTACATGCGCTTCCAGTCCGACATGAGCAAGCTCCCTCTCGGAGCCTACTGGGGCACGGGCGACTTTGCCAACTGCATGGATCGCGAGAGCGTCGCAACGCACGAGTTTGGTCACATCATCCCTCTGATGCATCCCGATCCTTGGGATGTCAATGACGCCGATCCCCAGACGATGAGATCCGGCTACCCCTACGCCGGTGCCAGAACCGGGACTTTCGCGCGAACGCCGAATGACGACGACGCCTTCGCTCTGCTCAAGCTCTATCCGCCTATCGACCAGATCGACTGAAGGGAGCCCAGCACATGAGCCGACCGAGACTGCCGGGGACGTTTGCCGCAGTGCTGGCTTTGTGCGCCCTGTTTGGCGCAGGCTGCGGTACCGGAGATCGAGCCTCCGTGCAACCGAGTGCCGGCTCGGGAGGAATTATCACGGCAGGCGTCACCACGACCACAGCGTCGGTTGTAGTTGACGCTACCATGCCACAATCGACGGATGCGGAGAATGGTGGTGAATCGGGAGATGACGGCTACTATCACTCCCAGATGAATATCACCACCTCGTATCTCACCGGCACGTTCACGCTTCCCCGCCAAGTGGAATACGCGGATATCATCGTCTACGGCGTGGTGACGGACGTTCTGCCCGGCCGCTGGAACAGCCCAGATGGCAGCGGAGATTGGCAGGGCCCCAAACCGGAGGACGCCTCCATTGCTTTGGTCATCTACCGCACCTTCTACGTGGAGCCCATCGAGACTCTGAAGGGGAGCCCCGCATTTGGGACGCCGGTTGCCTTCACTGCGGAGGGCGGCGTCGAGGGGAAGATCAGCGGCCCGGTGGACGAGGGCGACAGAGTTCTGGTGTTCGGCCAGTACGACCAGACCCTGTATGGCGGGACATGGCCAAAGGATGCCTACCACAGCACCCACGGCGAATGGTCCATCTTCAAGGAGACGGACTCCGTCTTGACCAACCTCTTCGTTCTGGGCGGTTCAGAGAACCAGATAGCCGACAAGGGCTTCGACCGAGTCACTCTGGAGGACGTGCGCGCGGAGATAGCCCGCCGCGCGCGGAAATAGCCCGCTCCGCATCCGAGCAGCAGTCGCCGCTGTCTCCCGGCTTGGGCACGCTGTTCGCCCTCGCCCGAGCCGGGAGACAGCCTATTCGTCCCTCAGCATATCGGGGCAGTGCTTTCGACAATGCCGAGTGCGTGCGGTGGCTACCCGTCCTCCAACCCCGCATGGTAGCTCTGAAGCGAGCGCACTCCGGCCCGGGCTTCGCGCCGGGCGGCGATGCCCCGCGCGGCGGCCAGGGCCGCCGCCGTGGTGGTGATGTACGGCACCTGGTGGCGGATGGCGGACTTGCGGATGTAGGAGTCGTCGAACTCGCTGGAGCGCCCGCGCGGCGTGTTGACCACCAGTTGGATTTCGGCGTTCTTGATGGCGTCCTCGATGTTGGGCCGGCCTTCGCGCAGCTTGAGGATGGGCTCGGAGGGGACGCCGCGCTCGGCTAGGAAGTCGCGGGTGCCGCCGGTGGCGCGGATGGCGAATCCCATACGGCAAAACTGGCGGGCGGCCTCGAGGATGTTGTCCCTATCCCCGTTGCGGTCGCGTTCGGCTACGGTGATGAGCACGGTACCCTCCTGAGGGAGTTGTTGCTGAGCGGCCTCCTGTGACTTGGCGAACGCCAACCCGAACGAGTCGGCCATGCCCAACACTTCGCCCGTGGAGCGCATCTCCGGTCCCAACAGCGGATCCACCTCGGGGAACATGTTGAAGGGGAAGACCGCTTCCTTGACTCCAAAGTGAAGAATAACCCTCTGCTTGAGGTTGAGGTCAGGCAGCTTGGCTCCCAGCATCAGCTGCGTGGCCAGATGCGCCATCTGCACGTTGCACACCTTCGAGACCAGCGGCACTGTGCGTGAGGCCCGCGGATTGGCCTCCAGCACGTACACCACATCGTCGGCGATGGCGTACTGGATGTTCATGAGCCCCACCACGCCCAGCGTGATGGCGATACGTCGTGTGTACTCCTCGATGGTGGCGATGTGTTCGGCGGGGATGCCCACGGGTGGTATCACGCAGGCGGAGTCGCCCGAGTGGACCCCCGCGTATTCGATGTGCTCCATGACCGCCGGGACAAAAGCATCGGTGCCGTCGCAGAGGGCGTCGGCTTCGCACTCCAGGGCGTTTTCCAAGAACTTGTCAATCAGGATGGGGCGTTCCAGCGTCACGTTCACGGCGGCGGCCACATAGCGGGCCAACATGTCCTCGTCGTGGACTATCTCCATACCCCGTCCGCCCAGTACGTAGCTGGGGCGCACGATCACGGGATAGCCGATCTCTCGTGCGACCGCCAAGGCGTCATCGAGGGTGATGGCCATACCCGCTTGGGGCATGGGGATGCCGAGCTCGGCCATGATGCCGCCGAAGCGGTCGCGATCCTCGGCCAGGTCGATGGTCTCGGGCGAGGTGCCGATGATGCGCACTCCCGCCTGCTCCAGCTCGCGGGCGATGTTGAGGGGGGTCTGGCCGCCGAACTGCACGATGGCGCCCTCCGGCTGCTCCTTCTCGTAAATGGCGAGCACGTCCTCCACCGTCAGTGGTTCGAAGTAGAGGCGGTCGGAGGTGTCGTAGTCGGTGGAAACGGTTTCGGGGTTGCAGTTGACCATGATGGTCTCAAAGCCGGCGTCGCGGAGGGCGAAGGCGGCGTGTACGCAACAGTAGTCAAACTCGATACCCTGGCCGATGCGGTTGGGACCACCGCCCAACACCATCACCTTGCGACGATCACTCACGGGCAGCTGATCGGGGGCGTTGTAGGTGGAGTAGTAGTAGGCGGCGTCGTCGGCCACTCCGCTCACCGGGACCGGACGGTAGCCGTGCACCAGGCCCATCGCTCGGCGCCGTGCGCGGAGGTCCGTCTCCGGCATATTCAACAGCGAGGCTAGATAAGCGTCGGCGAAACCATCCTTCTTGGCTTGGATCAAGAGCTCGTCGGGTAAATCGCGGTGGCGGTGGGCCAGCACCCGCTCCTCCAATTCCACCAACTCCCGCATTTGCTCGATGAACCAGGGTTTGACATGGGTACGGGCGGAGAGGAGGTCGGGGGAGGCGCCTTTGCGCAGCGCTTCGTACATGATGAAGTGGCGCTCGCTCGAGGGCTCCACCAGCATGTCCAGGAGGTCTTCGAGTTCACGATCGTGGAAATCCTTCGCAAAACCAAGCCCATGGCGGCCCTTCTCCAAGGAGCGGATGGCTTTCTGTAGCGCCTCCTTGTACGTGTGGCCGATGGACATGACTTCGCCCACGGCCCGCATTTGTGTGCCCAGCTTGTCTTGGGCGCCGGGGAATTTCTCGAAGGCCCACCGTGCGAATTTCACCACCACGTGGTCACCGGAGGGCGTGTATTTGTCCAGCGCACCGTCGCGCCAATAAGGGATCTCGTCGAGGGTGAGTCCCCCGGCCAATCCGGCACTCACGGAGGCGATGGGGAAACCGGTGGCCTTGGAGGCCAGCGCCGACGAACGAGAGGTGCGGGGGTTGATTTCGATGACCACCACGCGCCCGGTATGGGGGTCATGTGCGAACTGGACGTTGGTGCCGCCAATGACGCCGATGGTCTCCACAATATCGTAGGCATACTTCTGCAGCTTGGCCTGGAGATCCGGGGCGATGGTGAGCATGGGTGCCGTACAGAAGCTGTCGCCGGTGTGGACCCCCACCGCGTCGACGTTCTCTATGAAGCAGACCGTGACCATCTGGTTCTTGATGTCACGCACCACCTCAACTTCCAACTCCTCCCACCCCACCACCGACTCCTCCACCAGCACCTGCCCCACCAGACTGGCGCGGATGCCGCGTGCGGCCACGATCTGCAGCTCTTCCCTGTTGTAGACCAGACCACCGCCGGTGCCGCCCATGGTGTAGGCGGGGCGGATGACGACGGGATAGCCGAGCATAGCCGCCACGCGTTCGCACTCCTCCACCGTGTAGCAGATCTCGCTGCGCGGGGTTTCGATGCCCAACTGGGACATGGTCCGCTTGAAGGCCAAACGGTCTTCGCCCTGCTCGATGGTGTCGGCCTTGATACCGATGATGTTCACTCCGTATCGCTCCAGGACGCCGGCGCGCGCCAGCTCCGACGACAGGTTGAGGCCGGACTGGCCGCCCAGGTTGGGCAGCAGGGCGTCGGGCCGTTCCAGCGCTATGATCTCCTCGAGCGTCTCCACGTTCAGCGGTTCGATGTAGGTGGCGTCGGCCATCACCGGGTCGGTCATGATGGTGGCCGGGTTGGAGTTGACCAGCACGATCTCGTAGCCGAGAGAGCGCAGAGCCTTGCACGCTTGGGTGCCCGAATAGTCGAACTCGCACGCCTGCCCGATGATGATGGGGCCGGAGCCGATGATGAGGACTTTGTGGACGTCGTCACGTCGGGGCATGCTTGGTCTCCTGCGCGTGGTGGCGGTCGTGATTCAGGGGTCCGGCCGCGCGAAGCGCGGCCGGACATTCACCTCGTACGAGATTTTATCGCGCTCAATGCCCGTACTACCGCCGTATCCTGGCCAGTTCGTCGAGCACGCGCCCCAACTCGTCGATGAGTTGTTGGGTCTCGCCTTGGTGGGTGAGGATTTGCTGGTAGAGCTCTTCAGCCCGCGCGATCAACCCGGCCGCGTCGGCGGGTAGGCCGGCCGTGGTGGTCGTGGTGAGGGGCGGTTCCGTGGTGGTAGTGGTGCCGGTCGGCTCCGTAGTGGTGGTGCTGGGCGGCACGGTCGTGGGCGGGGTTCCGGAGCCGAAGATGCGCTCCAGAGATTCGGCCAGCGTCCGCTCCATGACCACTTCGTCGCCGTAGTTCACGATCACCCGTCGTAGTTCCGGGATGGGGCTCTGTTCTGCCTGGAGGAACAGAGGTTCCACATACATGACGCTGTCTTCTACGGGGATGACCAGGAGGTTGCCGCGGATCACTCGGCTTCCGGCCTGGCTCCACAACGTGATCTGCGCGGAGATCTCGGTGTCGTTGGTAATGCGTGCCTCAACCTGAGAAGGCCCGAAAATGAGCGTGTCTTTGGGGAAGTCGAATATCACGATCTGACCATAGTGGTCGCCGTCCATGCGCGCGCCCATCCAGGCGATCATGTTTTTCCGCTCCAGCGGGGTGAAGGGCTGGAGCAGGATGAACTCCTCTTCGCGCTCTCCGGGAAGCCCCATGATGATGTAATAGGGCTCCACGCGAACCTCTTCGTTGTAATAGATCTCTTCAGGTATCTGCCAAACGTCCTCTTTGTTGTAGAAGGTCTGCGGATCCTGCATGTGGTAAAGCGTCATCTTCTCGGCCTGGATGGAGAACATGTCCTCCGGATAGCGCAGGTGCCGCCGGAGGTCGTCGGGCAGCTCGCGGCCGGGGCGCAGCAGTTCCGGAAACACGTTGCCCCACGCGGTGGCCAGGGCATCGTCGGGATCGATCTGATAGAAAGTGACGTCTCCGTGATAGGCGTCGATCACCACTTTGATGGAGTTCCTGATGTAGTTGAGGTCCTGGCCGGTGGGCTGGGCATACGGGAAGCGGCCGGTGGTGGTGTAGGCGTCCATGATCCAAACCAACGAACCATCGTCGCGGATGACGATGTACGGGTCGCGATCGTACTGGAGGAAGGGAGCGATGGCTTCCACCCGTTCGCGAATGGTGCGCTTGTACATGATCCGCGTTTCCGGGGTCAGGTACTCGGAGAACAGCAGCTTGAGGTCTCGGAACTTGATGGTGAAGGCCAACTGCCTGAAAAAGCCCGTTACGGCGACGCCACCCTCGCCCGCGTAAGTGGTGAACACGTTCTCATTGCCGCTGGGGTAGTCAAATTCGAGGGCGTTGGTCTTGACCAACACGAATTCGTTCCCGATCTCGCCGTAGTAGATCTCGGGTCTGGAGATGTGGAGATCAGTATCGGTCTGAGGCGGGATGTCCTCAATGAGGAAAGCGGGTAGTCCTTCGCCGCGCACTTCATTAACGGCGCAGGCCACCACTCCGTAGCCGTGTGTGTAGGTGATGCGTTTGTTGACCCAGGTCTTGGCCTGATCCTGCAGGTCATCCTGGTCGAGTTCGCGGGCGGCGAGCATTACCTGCCGGTAGTTGTCGTCCACGCGGTAGCGATCGACGTCGACGTCTTTGAAGCGGTAGTACAGCCGTATTTCCTGCAGCTGCGAGTAGGTGGACAGCAGTGGGCGCGGATCCCAAAGGCGGATGTTGTCGATGGTGGCCTTGTTCTCCTCGATATCCTCTAAGGTGAGCCGCTGTCTGGCCGGGAAGGGCTTTGTGGTGGTGCGATCGAGTCCGAATGCGAAGCGCGTGGCTTCGATGTTGTTGACTATGTAAGGACTCTCCATCTGGATCTCATTGGGGGACACGCGGTACTGCTGGATGATGGCCGGGTAGACGACACCTGCGCCGATCCACACCACCACCAGGAGACCGAGGGAGACCATGGGCAGCTTCCACCCCCGGTAGTGGATGTTCACGAGCAGGATGACGGCGGAGATCAATGCCACCACCGCCAAGATCCCCAGCACAGGCAACTGCACCGTCACATCTGTGTAGCTCGCTCCGAAGGTCACACCTCGCGAGGAGTACAAAAGTTCCCAACGCTGCATGAAGAAGTCTACGGCCTTGCCAACGAGCAACAGCGCCGCCAGAAGTGAGAGGTGGGCCTTGACGTGAGGCGCCAAGTGAAAGCCGCGCCCCGTGTCCGCGCGCATGATGGCGCGGTCGAACACATAGACGGCGGTGGTCCCAATCAGAGTGACGATGAGCAGGCCACTGAAGAAACCGAGGAGGCGTCGCAGTATGGGTAATACCCACACGTAGAAAGAGGCGTCGCGGTTGAAGATGGGGTCGACGTAACCGATCTCCAGCCGATTGAAGAACAGGAGCCACTCCTGCCAAGCGCCGGCCGTGCCCACCGCGAAGAAGAACGCCAGCAGCAAGGAGCCAATGAGCAAGATGCGGTTAACGGCTCGATCGGGAGTGGGGACGAGCTCCAGTATCTCCGCTCCCTCCTCGCCCGGCTCGCGCGCGGCCACGCGCAGGCGGGGGGAGAGCCGCCGGGCCAGCCGGAGGTTCAAGTAGAAGACCGCGAAGAATATCGCTCCGGCGACAACGCCGAGGACGAGCGGCACCCAGATGCGGACCAGAAAGATACCGCGATAGCCAACCTCGTCGAACCAGAGTAGCTCGCTCCAGAAGCTGGAGAGAATGAATGCCAGCAGAACCACGGCCAGAATTCCGCTGACCACCCACAGGATGATCTTCCTGCCGCGGCCCAGGTTTCGGGTCCTGGGCTCTGTGTCGGTTTCTTTGCGGCCGCCCGCGCGGCTTTCGCTCCACTTTTTGAGGGCCTCTAAGAGCATGTCGCCCGGGGCCTTCGGCATATCGGTCATCGTGTCTCCCGGTGGCCGGATGTCATCGGCGTTGTGGTTTGTGACTTGTTTCTGTACTCCAGGATAGCCGAACCGGGTGGTCGGCGTCCGCTCTCGGTGGCGCGGTGAGGGTATCTTCACCCGGTGGCGGAACTGGAGTCACTTGGAGCGATGAGGACGTGTATCCTCAACAGTTGGCTGTTGAGCCGGGTTTGACGCCGGCCAAGGGAGTATCAGAAAGGACATTCGAGAGGAGCGGGGGACGGTCATGGCCGAATCGCCCTTGACTTTGGAACTCATCACCGGCCGGCCTGGGCCCGCCGGCACGGCACCGGCCGGGCTGCGGTGGGCGCCCGACGGGCGCTATCTGGCATTTCTCTGGGACGATGCCGGCAGGCAGGCGCAGGACATCTGGCTGGTGGAGCGAGAAGGGAACTCGCCTGTTTGTCTGACACGGGCCGCGGCGGAGGTGCGCGCGGCCCGTGGCGTGACCGACCTGGTTTGGGCCCCTGAATCTCACGCCGTGGTGTTTCTCTGTGGGGGAGACGTGTGGGAGGTGGCGGCGCCCGGCGGTACGCCGCGGCGCCTCACCTCGCCGGCCGGTGCGTCGCCGGCAGATAGCGAATCGGTCTCTGAAAAGACGGAGCTGGGTATCTCGCCCGACGGCCGCCTGGTTTCGTTTCTGGAGGGCGGTGATCTTTGGTTTCTGCCGCGGGCGGGCGGAGCGCCCCGGCGCGTCACGGCCATCGGCCGCCCGGCGGTGGGAGAAGTGCCCCTCGGCACCTACTATCGCCGTGATGTCGAGATCGGCCCGGCCACGTGGGGCGGGCCTCCGTCCTATGTTTGGTCACCGGACGGTCGCTACCTGGCCGTGCACGTGGTGGATCGCAGGCAGGTGCCCACCATGGCCCTACCCTACTACTTGGGTGAGGCCGCAGTCATGAATGTCCTGCGTCGCGGGCGGCCGGGTGATGTCAATGAGTCACGCTCCATTGGCTTCTACGATGTCGAGGAGGGCACCCTGCGCCTACTCGGTCTGTCTGCAGCCACCGATACCCGCATCGTATCCTTCGCCTGGTCGCCGGCAGGGACCCTACTAATCGACCGGGAGACGGATGACGCCGTTGACCGGCATTTGCTCCTGGCCGACCCGCAGACCGGCCGCTTCACCGAGATCTGGCACGATCATCGTGAATCCCGCATATACAATGACGTGGCTTCGGCCTGGCACGGCGACGGGCGCCGCATTCTCGTGAGCGGCGACCTCGACGACCGGTACCGTCTCTACCTATTCGATCCATCCGCGAAGCCTCAGGACGACGGAGCCCGCGGTGGTGCCCACGATGGCGCCGGCGACGTCATTCCCCGCGGTACCCACCTCACTGCATCTGAGGAAGGCCTGTCGTCGGACTTGGTCTTCTGTGCGGGCTCTCTGCGCAGCCTCACCCCGGGGCCCCATGACGTGACCGGTCCCGGCATCCCTGTGCCGGGTGGGGCCGGCAACTCCGTGCCCGGCACTACCGACATATTGTATGTGTCCTCTGAACCTAGCCCCTACGAGCGCCACGTCTGGCGTACGGATGAGTGGGGGGCCACCCGGGTTCGCCTCACCACACGCCCGGGCGTGCACACGCCGTTCCTCTCGCCCGATGGGCGCACGCTTGCCCTGCTTTCCACCGACGATGCCACTCCTCCCGAGCTCTACCTCACCGACGCCGGTACTCCCGCCGAGCCGCGGCGCATCACCCATTCGCGGCCGTCGCAGTTCCGCACGGTCGCGTGGCGGGCGGCACGGTACGTCTCGTTCCCACACCGTGAGGATCGTTTCGCCATCCACGCTCGTATCCTCGAGCCTCCCCGCCTAGACCGCTCGAAGAGACATCCGGTGATCCTCGGCAACATGTACTCGAATACCGTGCGCAATCGCTGGGAACCGCGTTTCGCAGCCCTGCAGCAGTATCTGTCTACAGAATGCGGCTATATCGTGGTGCAGGTGGATGTGCGCGGTAGTACCGGTTACGGCCGCGATTTCCGCGAGGCCTTCCTCATGGATTGGGGCGGCGGCGACCTGGAAGACATCCACAGTGCTGTCGATTACCTGAAGACGCTGCCGTATGTGGACGGCGAGCGCATCGGTATATGGGGCACCAGTTACGGAGGCACGCTGACCATCTACTCGCTGCTGCGTAAACCCGGGCTATTCCGTGCGGGCGTGGCCGCGGCGCCGGCCGTGGACCCCCACTTCTTCGGCAGCGATGACGTGGCCATCTGCCGTCGGCCCCAGACTCACCCTTACACCTTCACGCGCGGAGCCCTGCAGTACGCCGCCAACCTACGCGACCACCTACTCATAATCCACGGCATGCAGGACGACGTGGTGCCGTTCCAAACATCGATGATGCTGGTCGAGGAGCTGATGCGACTGGGCAAGGACTTCGAGCTGGCCCTGGCTCCGGCGGCCACCCACGCTTGGTCACAGCGTCCGGACTACGCTCTGTATCTCATGCGACGTCTGGTGGGGCACTTCGAGCGGTATCTCAAGGAATAGGCTGGGTCTGAGTCTGCCTGGGCGTCTCGGAGCGGAACCGAGCCTATCCGGGCAGACTCTGACGGACCACTGATCTCCGGGCGCGCATACCCAGGATCGTGAACAGCCCCGTGCCGATCAGGCAGACGACGGCCCCGCCCAGCCAAATGGCGCGGGGCGCGATGGCGTCGCTCAGCATGCCCCCGAATACCGGACCTATGCCCGAGGCCATCTGCCACGACAGACCGTAGATGCTCATGTAGCGCCCTCGCATGTCCGGAGGGGCCATGCTGGCCACGAGGGCGGAAGTGGTGGGGACCAGCAGCAACTCACCGCAGGTCATAACGAACATGCTGGCTAAGAAAGGGAAGAAACTGCTGCCCAGGGCTACGCTTCCCACGCCCACTGGATAGAGGAGCGTGCCGACGGCCAGTACGTCAAACGGCGGGAAGCGCCGCGAGACCCGGGTCACTGCCACCTGGAACAACACCACCATCCCGGCATTCGCGGCCATGATGAGACCGTAATCGCTCTCGGGCATGCCGAACTGGGTCTTGGCGTACACGGCCAACAGCACGAAGATCAGTGAGGCGCCTATGGTGGCGAGCGTGAACCCGGCGAAGGTGGCCATGAAGGGGCGGTCGCCAAGGACCCGGAGATAGCCGCCCAACTTCTCGCCGGCGGGAGGGCGGTCAGCGTCTTCCTTGGGCTTGGTCTCTCGTACGAAGAGCAGAGTCAAGAGGCTGTACAGGAGAAGGCCGGATGCAGCGCACAAGAAAATGATGGTGTAAGAACGAGTGGCCAGGAAGCCGCCCAAGGTAGGGCCGATGGCCACACCCACGTTGTTGCCCATGCGCAACAGCGCGTAAGCATCCACCCTTTTGGGTTCCGGGATAAGGTCGGCTACCATCGCATCCACCCCCACCCGGTAGATGGGGCTCACAAAGCCGCCTGCAGCCATGAGGATCACGAATATCCAAAGGGAGTTGGCGAAGCCGAAGAAGGCGTACACCACACCGTGAAGAGCCATCCCCACGATCATGACCCCTCGGCGGCCCACACGGTCGGTCAGGGTCCCGGCGGCAAACGAGGCCACCACGGAGAAGGCCGCGTTGATGGTCAGCAGGCTCCCAACTGCGGTGAGCGGTAGTCGCAGTCGCTCGGCCGCGTAGACCATCATGAACGGCCAGATCATGCTCAGCCCCACGGCGCTCACCAGATTGCCGCTGAACACCAGCCAGAATTGACTTGGGTACAAGCCGGGGAGGCGGGACAGGCGTCGGATGAAGGCATCCTCCATTCGGTCAGGGGTCAACCCATTGTGGGTAACCACATGGTGAAGCAACAGAAACTAGTGGGGAGGATAGCCCCTCGTGGTCGCGTCGGCACGAGTGCAGGCCGCGGAGCCCCGAGGCGACGCCGGCCCCAGGCGACGTTAACTGGTCAGATCCGCTTTTTTCTGCAGGAACTCTTCGCGATCGATCTCGCCGCGGGCGTACCGTTCTTCCACTACGCGCAGCGCATCGGTCTTCGGTGTCATCGGTGGAGCACTGTCTCCCGGCCGGCCCCAAGTGGCGGAATCCTGAGGCGCTGACGGCTCGCGGCGGCTCACCAAATATCTCACCAAGAGCACCACGCACACGATGACCGCAATCCAGAACAGGCCTATCAATAGCGCGGCCAACCCTCCCCACACACCCACGTGCCCAAAAGGACCATCCCACCACATGGTGACGTGTCACCTCCAGTACCTTCCGGGCTCGAGCACCCGGGCGCGGTGTTGACCACATGCCGACATAATTGTACTCTGCAGCGCAGCCGCAGTGGAAGCGCAACGCTACCGTGCGCATCGGGGCGCAACCCCCGCCAACCTGTCCAGAGACCGAGCTTCTGTCTGTTTGCGGAGGGCCCGCCGTGTTGATCCAACCTCTCTCCCTGTCGTCGGTTAGTGCCGCTGTGGCGGCGATTCGTCCTCCTCAGGCCCAAAACGAGGAGATTGCGCGAGTGGTGGCCTCCATCCTCGCCGATGTGCGCACCCAAGGCGACGAGGCCCTGGTTAGGTTGACCGCTCGGCTGGATTGGCCCGGTGCGGCTGTCGGTGGGCTACGTGTGCCCCCGGGGGAGTTGCGGTCGGCCTTCGACCGGCTGAACCCCGAGTTGCGCGCGGCGCTGGAGTTGGCTCGGGACAACTGCACCTGGTTCCACCGGCATGAGCTCGTCCGAGACTGGGAGGGTACGGGCGCGCAAGGCCAGCGCCTCGGCATCCGCCACAGGCCGGTGCGCCGGGCGGGTCTTTATGTCCCGGGCGGGCTGGGTTCCTACGCCTCATCGGTAATCATGAACGTGGCGCCGGCGCAGGTGGCCGGGGTGAGGAGTTGGCCATCTGCACTCCGCCGGGCAGGGATGGGGCGGTCAACGAATCGGTGTTGGCGGCCGCATACCTCTTGGGTGTAGAGGAGGTCTATCGCCTGGGAGGGGCTCAGGCCGTGGGCGCACTTGCCTACGGCACGGCCACGGTTCCGCGCGTGGACGTCATCTGTGGTCCGAGCAACGCCTACGTCAACGAGGCCAAGCGGCAGGTCTTCGGGGTGGTGGGGATCGACAGTCTGGCGGGGCCGAGTGAGGTGTTGGTCATCGCCGATCATACTGCCCGCCCTGAATGGGTGGCGGCGGACCTTCTGGCACAGGAGGAACACGGAAGTGGTGCGGAGGCCGTGCTGGTGGGTGCCTCGGCCGAGTTGTGCACGGAGGTGAAGAAGTGCATCACTCTCCTGCGCGCCGACGCCGGCGCACCCCAGGTCGAAGGGGCGGGCCGTCTCTTCGCCTTCTACCCCGAGTCTCCCCAAGACTTCACTGCGGTGGCCACTGCTTTCGCCGACGAATACGCGCCGGAGCACCTCGAGATACACCTGGATCAGCCCCGTGTTCTTCTGGAGAGTCTACACAGTGCCGGTGCCATCTTTCTCGGGCATCACACCCCCACCGCCTACGGCGACTACGTAGCCGGTTCCAACCACGTTTTACCCACGGGAGGATCCGCTCGGTTCGCGTCCGCCCTAGGGGTGCAAACCTTCATGCGTCGGCAGTCCGTCATCGAATTGAGTCCACATGCCGCTAGGACATTGGCTCCGCCATTGGCCAGGTTGGCGGAGAGCGAGGGCTTCGCGTTCCACAAACACTCTGCGGAGTCCCGTGCCCGAGGCTGAACCCGGACCCGGTACCATCGGCCCGGGGTCCGACCCGGAAAAATGCCCGGCGTCTTTCGCCCGTGGGAGGGCGACCTACGGCGACTCCACATGTTCCGCGGGCGGTTCCACGGGCACTCGTAGCCTGCGCGATCGGCTGCAACTGGCCACCATCGCCGGAGCACTCTTCGTGGTGTGGACGGGATTCGGTGCCGTCCTTCCGTATCTACCGGTCTTCCTGCGCGAAGAGGCCCACGCTTCGGTTTCGCTCATTGGCTTGGTGGCCGCAGCGTACTATTTGGGAGTAGTATCCTTTGCAGGGCTGTTCGGGCTGGCTAGTGATCGCATCGGACGCAAACCGCTCTTGGTGGTGGGAGTATGTCTCTACGCCACCGCCACTCTGCTCTTCATCACCACCACTCATCCCGGCTGGTTCGTCCTATTCCGGTTCTTGGAGGGAGTGGGGGCCGCGGCCGTCTATCCGGCCGGCATGGCTTTCGTAGCCGATATCAGCACCGACGCCAATAGAAGCCGGTCGTTCGGGTGGCTGACATCGGCGCAGTTCGCCGGATTGGTGGCCGGACCGGCTTTGGCGGTACCGCTCTACGCGCTGGGGGGAGGTCAGGGGCGTTGGGCCTTCTACTCCATCTTTCTCTTCGGCAGTTGCCTCTCGTGGCTGGTAGCCGTTGCCCTGGCGCTCGTTCTCAAAGAGCCGGCACGCGTGGCTCGGGCCCGTCGGATCCGACGGACCGACAAAATGCCTGTGCGGCGGATCGTCAGCGCGCCCATCGTCGCCTTCTTGGTGGTGGCTGCCACCTCCAACTTCACCATGGGAGCCTTCGAGGTGGTCTGGAGTCTCTGGTTGCGCTCGCTGGGGGCCTCTATGAGCTTCGTGGGCGCCACTTGGGTGGCGTTCAGCCTGCCCATGTTGTTGTCGTTTGTGGGCGGGCGGCTGGCCGATCGTCACAGTCGCTTCTTTCTCATGTTCCTGGGTTTCGGTATGTCGGCGGTGGCGTGGATCACTTACGGTCTGGTGCAACTGCTGCCCTTCTTGCTCATCATGAACGCGGTGGAAGGCCTCTCCATAGCGCTGGCTTATCCGGCCAAGGCGGCCTTCCTGGTACAGGTCAGCCCCCGGGCGTTCGTGGGCACGGTCCAAGGGATGGAGTCTACGGCGGGCCAGTTTGCCGGGTTGGCCGGCACAATAATTGCGCCCGTGGTGTACGAGCGACTGGGGGGCCTGATCATGACTGTCGGCGGCGTGCTCTCTTTGATAGGGCTGACGGCGGTGGCGCCGACCCTACGCAGGGAGTGGCGCCGCCTGACTGAGGAGAAGAGGGTGGCTATGGTGGTGGAAGCCGAGATGAGGGCTCCGCTCACGGAAAGGGGTGGAGAAGGAGGCGGGGAGAGGGTATCGGCCTGAGTTGCAGCCCGCCCTTCCCTTACGAGTTGCAGCCCGCCTCTCTGATGGCTCGATCTCACCCACCGCTGCCCATGGAGACACGGTTTGCGTGTGGCCTCTGCGGGACGTAGGTCGGTTGGCTCAAGGTGCTGTGCTATCCTCGCACCGGCACGGGGAGGGGTATAAAGTCATGGAAATGCATTCCGTTGGTGATTCGGGCATGGGTGGTCGTCGCGCGCGTGTGGAGCGGCGTACGGCCGAAACAGACATCGTATTGGAGTTGGCCCTCGACGGCACAGGTGCCGCCCACATTGACACGGGCGTTGGGTTCTTCAACCACATGTTGACATTGCTTGCTCGCCACGGGATGGTGGATTTGAGCGTGGTGGCACGGGGGGATTTGGACACCGGCGCGCATCACACCGTGGAAGATGTGGGGATATGCCTGGGGCGGGCCCTGGGTGAGGCTCTGGGTGACAAGGCCGGTATCCGGCGCTATGGGGATGCCTTCGTGCCCATGGATGAGTCTCTGGCTCACGTGGCTCTGGATGTGAGTGGCCGGCCGTTTCTGGCGTGGGAGGTGGAGTTGCTCCCGTCAACCGTGATCGGGGGCTTCAGCACCGACCTCACCATCGAGTTCTTCCGGGCCGTGGTGGCCAACGCCCGGTTGACGGCGCACGTTCGTCTGCTCGCGGGCGCCAATCCGCATCACATGGTGGAGGCTTTGTTCAAAGCCTTCGCCCGGGCCCTTGAGCAGGCGGTGGATCTGGACCCACGTCGCCCAGGCATTCCGTCCACCAAAGGCATACTCTAGCGCGAACGGGGCGGATCCCGGCTCGTTCAATCGTAGATGGCGGCATCGCTTTACATAGTCGACTATGGCTCGGATGACCTGCGTGCCGTAAAGGAAGCCTTCGCCCAGGTGAGAGCGGCCGGCGAAATCGGTTTCGAGCCTCACAGGCTGCGCAGCGCCGCCGGGTTGGTCCTTGCCGGGGAGGGGGTATTTGGCCCGGCCATGGGCGAGTTGGAACGGCGGGGGTTGGCAGAAGCCATCCAAGACCGCGTGCAACAGGGCGTGCCGTTACTCGGGGTAGGCTTGGGTTTGCAGTTGCTGTTCGATGGCAGCGAGGAAAGCCCCGGCGTTGCGGGCTTGGGCCTGCTTCGCGGTGACGTGCGTTTCCTCCCCCCTGTCGTTGAGGCGCCGCATGTGGGGTGGGGGCGGATTGAGATCGCCAAGGACTCTGATCTCCTCCAAGATGTGCCGAGCGGTTCTGCCTTCTACTTCGTTCATAGTTGTGTAGGGGTGCCCAGACGGCCCCAGGACGTCCTGACGTTCACTGAATACGGTGTGGGTTTTGTCTCGGGTGTGGAGCGGGATAATATCGCGGCGTTTCAGTTCCACCCCGAGAGGTCGGGTACGCTGGGCGTGAAGATCTACCGGAACTTCGCCCGGTGTGTTGGGTTGGAAGGGGAGAGGGGATCATGAGGCTGTTTCCGGCAATTGACATCCAGGGAGGGCGTTGCGTACGCCTGCGGCAGGGCGATTTCGCGGACAGCACTGTGTTCAGCAACGATCCGGTTGAGGTGGCCAGGCGCTGGCAGGAGCAGGGGGCCCGGCATCTGCATGTGGTGGACCTAGATGGTGCCCGGCTGGGATCTCCCCAGAACTTCGATGTGGTGCGTGCTCTGGCGGAGGCAGTGGACATCCCCGTGCAGTTGGGTGGCGGCATCCGCACCGTGGAGGCCTTGGAGCTCATCTCCGGTTCCCGGGTGGCCCGGGTCATAGTGGGGACGGGCGCCATTGGGGATGAGACGTTCTTGCACGAAGCGCTGCAGGTTTGGGGGGCAAGTCTGATCGTGGCGGTGGATGCTGAGGAGGGTTTCATCACCACTCACGGATGGCAGAAGCGCACCCTCGTGCCCGTGGCCCAGTTGGCCGCCCAGTTGGCGGCGTTGGGTGTGAAAGAAGTGCTGTACACGGACGTATCGCGCGACGGTATGATGCGTGGAATGAATATCAACGCATATGAAGAGCTGGGTCGCCAAACCACTCTCGAGATTATCGCTTCGGGGGGCGTGACTACCTTGGAAGACCTGCGCGCGGTCAAGGCGCTGGAGTCACTGGGCGTCACCGGGGTCATCGCCGGTCGGGCCCTCTACGAAGGGGCTTTCACACTAGCCGAAGCGCTGGCCGTGGTGGGCACGGATTGACCGGGTTGGGCGTCTCCTTCAGGCTGTGAGAAGGCGCCCTTGGGTGTTCGGCGCATTTGCGCTGGCCTACTTCCTTTCCAACTTCTTTCGCTCCACCAACGCGGTCATCTCAGCGGACCTGTCCCGGGAGTTCTCGCTGGACGCCGCACAACTCGGTCTTATGACCGGTGTGTTCTATGTGGTGTTTGCCCTGGTGCAGTTGCCGTTGGGAGCGGCACTCGATCGTTGGGGGCCCCGGGTCACCACACCGTTGCTCATGCTGTGCGCTGCAATCGGTAGCCTCACGTTTGCGGCGGCCGGGTCATTCGCTGTTCTTGCCGCAGGGCGGGCGCTCATTGGGGCAGGCATGGGCGGCGTGCTCATGGGAGCCTACACCGCCTTCAGTCGATGGTATCCGCCGAATCGGTTCGCCACGGCTTCGGGAGTCCTGGTGGGACTGGGTGCGCTCGGTGCGCTGAGCGCCGGAGCCCCTTGGCGTGGGCTGTGGCTGCCGGCGGGTGGAGGACGGTGTTCATGGTATCGGCGGGTGTAGTGGTGCTGAGTGCGACGGCGATCGCGGTCCTGGTACGCAATGCTCCACCTGAAGTTGAACCTGATGGCGGAGACAACCGGGACGTGGGGCGGGGTTCCGTGCGAGAGGTATTCACGGACGGGCGTTTCTGGCCCATTGCTGCGCTCAATCTCTCCTTCGCCGGCACGCTGCTCGCATTCCAGGGTCTGTGGTTCGGCCCCTATCTTTTCGATGCACTGGGCTTCACTCGTGCGGGAGCGGGGTCCGCAATCACTTTGTCGGCGGTGGGAGGTTTGGTCGGATACTTCTCCTGCGGCTGGATGTTCGATCACTGGGGCAGGCGCCGGGCCGTCTCGTTGGGCATGGGGTCGTTTCTGGCGGCACAGACGATCATGATTATGGCCGCTCTTGGTGGATGGCGGGGGCTTGTCTACCCCGCTTTCATCCTCTTTGGATATGGCGGTGGTCACAACATACTGGCCATGGCCCACACCCGAGCCGTGTTCCCTGTGCAGGTCATGGGAAGGGCCGTGACTGCGGTCAATATGTTCGGGATCGGAGGGGCTGCGGCTTTGCAATACGGCCTGGGTCTGGTAATAGGGCTTGCGCCACGTGACGCCGGAGGCGCCTATCCGCCGTGGGCCTATGCCGTAGCCATCGCCTTGACAACGGTCATGGGGGGAGCTGCGTTGGCCTGGTATCTGGTGTCGACGGGGGGCTCTGCATCGCAAGGCGGCACAAGGATTCCGAGCAGACTGGTATAAGATGGGATGTAGGCAGAGGTTACAGTGGGGGCGGGGTAACGTGTTTCGCCCCTGAAGGCCGAGACCGATGGTGGAATGAGGAGGGAGCTTAATGGCCAGCACCAACAGCAGTGGGATGCGCTCCGGCGTGAAGAAGACGGCCGTCAGGGTCGTGTTCTTGTTGCTGAGTTTGTGTATCGCTCTACTCTTGGGAGGGTGCAAGATTCAAATCGCCCTCGACACCACCGTTAGGGAGGACGGTTCCGGGACCTTCGGCGTGCGCTTTGCGGCCGACAAAGAAATCCAGGATCTCATGGCCCAGCAGGGCGGCGGGGACATATTCAGTGGCCTCGGGGAGGACATGGATGAGGGAACGGAATTCGAAGAAGGTACCGATCCGGATGGCACCAAGTGGGTCAAGATGTCGCGGTCATTCAAGGACCAGAAGGAGTTCGAGGAGCTGTTCGAGAGCGGTGCCGGTGGGCCCATGGGCGATCTGGGGAGCTCGGATATCCAGATCACACAGAAGCAGACGCTCTTCTCTGTGACCACGAGCTACTTGGCCAAACTCGATCTGGCCACCGCCATGCAGGCTATAGGCGAAGGAGCCGGAGACGAAGTTCCTGTTGAGATGCTGAGCAGCATCATTCAGTTCGAGAACCGAGTGACTCTGCCCGGATCAATCAAGAGCCACAACGCCGACGAGGTGCAGGGCAACACGCTGATCTGGCGTCCCAAGGCCACAGGCGTGGCGGAGATGACTGCCGAGAGCAGCTCCCTTCGTTGGGGAGTGGTGGGCGGTTTCATAGGCGGCGGCGTGGTTGTGTTGGCAGTGATCGTGGCCCTGATCGTTGTCTTGACGCGTCGTCGCCGGCGGCTGGTTCCCGTTGTAGCTGTGACTCCGGAGCAGGCGGTTGCGGCTGTAGTCGGTTCCACGGCAGCCCCGGGAGCCGAGTTCGAATCGGCGGAAGGCGCGGAGGCGGCGACGGGGTCGTCGGAGAGCGCGCCCGCGCCGGCCGATGTTGCTGAGGTCATGGAGGAACCCGAGAAACCATAGTGAGATGAACGGGGCCCCAGGGGGCCCTCAGCGAACCCGGTTATCGGGGCGGCGCCAGCAGGGCCCCCCCCCCCCGAGGCATGTCGCTCGGTTAACGTGTTTGCAGTGAGGTTGGCTGGGGAATGTCATAACCAGTCTGGGAATCCGCAGGTTCCCAGGCCCGCATTACAGTTACAAGGAAAGGAGTTTCATGCCTGCGGCCAAGGATGGTTGTGTCAAGCCGGCCCGGGGCCCATTGGGTGTGCCTGGGGCGGAGGCAACGACAGGAGCCGCTGCAGCGGCGAAGGAGGTGGCGTCCAACGTGCAGGCGCGTGTAGGGTATCCTGCGCCCGACTTCGAAGTCAGCGCGTATTTTGATGGTGGCTTCCAGAATGTGAAGCTATCCGATTACCTGGGCAAATGGGTGATCCTCTGCTTCTATCCGGGTGACTTCACCTTCGTCTGACCGACGGAACTGTCGGCAGTTGCCGTCAAGTACGAAGAGATCAAAGCCCTCAACGCCGAAGTCTTGGCCATGAGCACGGACAGCCGTTTCAGTCACAAGATTTGGCAGGAAGAAGAGCTGTCCAAGATGGTACCGGGAGGGGTTCCCTATCCGCTCCTGAGCGACCAAGGTGGGCGAGTGGGCACCGTGTACGGTGTGTATGAGGAGGCCGCCGGTGTCGATATTCGGGGTCGCTTCATCATCGACCCTGAAGGCGTAATTCGTGCCATGGAGGTGCTCACCCCCGAGGTGGGCCGCAACGTGGTAGAGATGCTCCGTCAATTGAAGGCATTCCAGCACGTGGCAGCGACCGGCGAGGTCACCCCATCGGGTTGGCAGCCCGGCAAGCCCACGTTGACTCCCGGTCCGGATTTGGCTGGGAAGGTGTGGAAGGTCTGGAAAGTGGAGAACGCGTTCGACTGAGACACTGTCTCGAGTTGTAGACCATTGTGGCGGCCGGGGGGAGGCGCGGCTAGTACCCGCCCCCCCGGCCGCGCCTTTGGTCAGCGGGCCCAACGTCCACTCCAGAATCGCGCTCCGTTTGTCAAGGCCCGGGCCAGCATCCGGGTGCCGAGTCCCCACCACACCCCTTGGAGTCCCCAATCGAACATCAGTGCAGCGGCAACAACCGCTGCCGCCACCATCACGCTCGCCAGCATGGCGCGGGCCAAGAAGCCGGTGTCGGACGCACCTATTAACACACCGTCCAGAGCAAACACAAAGCCGTTGAGCGGCTGCAACACGATCACGAAGGGGAAGACCCCGGCTATGGCCATGAGCACCTCGGTGTCCGAGGTAAAGATTCTGGGCAGTAAGCCGTGGCCCAGCCAGTAGGCCAGGCTGAATACCACTCCGGCCGCCACGCTCCACCCCACGGTCCTGATTCCGATGGCGCGCGCTTCATGGATGCGGCCTTGTCCCAGAGACCTGCCTATCAACGCCTGTCCGGCGATGGCCAGAGAATCCATGATCATGGCCAAGAACATCCATAGGTCGAGTGCCACTTGGTGAGCCGCCACCTGTACAGTGCCCATGTGAGTAGCTGCGGTGGTGGAGAAGAAGTAAAGGCCGTAAAGGCAGGCGGTCCGCAAGACGAGGTCGCGGCTGAGTCGCAGGAGTTGGCGTAGGGGGCCGCGGTGTGGACGCCAGTCCAGGGTGTCTGTGAGGTGGCGGAGGCGTGTGGTGGCCCGCCATACGAACAGCAGAGCCCCGACCGATTGGGCCGAGAGCGTGGCGATGGCTGCACCCCGCACACCCAGCCCCAGAGGATAGATGAGGGAGTAGGCCAGAGCAGCATTGACGGCGTTTACGCCGGCGGTGATGACCAAGGGAGTGCGCGTGTCCTGTAGGCCACGAAAGAGCCCGTGCCCGGCCAGGGTGACCAGCACCGGCACCAGCGCCAGCACACGAATGCGGAAGTATTCCAGGAAGAGGGCCAGTACTTCGCCACGAGCGCCTACCAGGAGCCCCAATGGCTCGGCAAGAACCTCTGCGACGACAGTGGCGGCGCCGCCGAGCACAACCGCCACCCACGCCGCCTGTACGGCAAACTCCGGTACTTCGTGGGCGTGGCCCGAGCTCATACGGCGGGCGACGGGTCCGGTGACGCCGTATGCGAGGTAGTTGAAGAGAGTGAAGGCCAGGTTGAAGACCACCACCGACACGGCCAGCGCCGCCAGCGGCGCGGGACCCAGGTGCCCCACCAGGGCGGTGTCCACCATGGATAGGAGCGGGTCCGCGGCCAGTGCACCCAGTGCGGGTAGGGCCAAGTGCAAGACCTCGCGGTCGCGACGGCGGTCGATAAGGGAGAGATTCACGGAGCGGATGCCGGAGCCGGTGAGGTCATGGCGGGGATTCTAGCAACGCTTCGGGCCGTTGCTCGTCGCTTCACGGACTGCTAGCATGATACGTGGCATGAGCTTGATGCGGCACACGCCTCCAGGGGGAATGGGCGCCCACGGTTCATTGGGACTCGCGGCGCCGGCGCGCGCCCTGCTCGAAACCATCGTGTTCCTCTTGCTCTTTTTGATGTGGCTGGGGTCTTCGCCGGCAGCTGCAAGCCCCCTATCGGAGCGCCGTGCCGAACTGGAGGCGGCCCGGGCTCGTCTCAACCAACTGCAGGCGGAGTTGAACGAGTTTGCGGTGGCTTTCGGCAACGCCGAGGCCAGAGCGGCCGAGATTGAAGAGGCCATTGTTGCCCTCGAGGCCGATGAAGCGCGAGCCTGAGCGACCTCGCAGAAGCCCAAGCCCAACTCGAACGGCGGTTGGTCGGTGTCTACAAGGGGCGCAACACGGCTTCGCGCTCATCGCCGAGATCGCGCCTCACGCACAAAGATCTGGCTGCGGGCCTGGCGCAGATCGAACTCCTCAAGCGGTGGCCGGCCAGGATCGCAACATGTATGGAGGGATCAAGAGACATCTCGTAAAGGTCGGATGCCCGCCAGCGCGATCTGCAGGCCAAGAGAGGAGCAAGCGGCCCGCATGGAGGAATTGAAGCAGGCCCAAGCTGATCTAGAACACAGCATTGCCGCGGTCTCAGCCGAGTATAGGTCGTTGAAAAAACAGGTGGCACAACTGGAGGAGCAAGAGCGAAAAGAACGTGAGGCGGCCGCGCTGCGGGCCGCCTTGGCCGCCGGCACCATCAAGTCCGTGGGTGGCTTCGTGTTCCCCGTTGACGGCCCGCACTCTTTCACGGACACTTGGGGTGACCCTCGTTCGGGAGGTAGGACCCATCAGGGTCAAGACATATTCGCCGCCCGCGGCACACCGTGCGTTGCCTGCTATAACGGGACCATCAGCCGCACTTATTGGAATCAGGGGCTGGGAGGGACCGGCATCTGGCTGGACGCCGATAACGGGGTCAGCTACTACTATTGTCATTTGGACGGGATCGCCGGTGGCATCAGCGCCGGTGTGCGGGTGACCGCGGGCCAAGTCATCGGCTACGTGGGGGACAGTGGCAACGCTTTGGGTGGTCCCTGTCATCTTCACTTCCAGGCCCATCCGGGTGGTGGCTCCCCAGTCAACCCGTACGGTATCTTGGTCTCCTCCGATAGGTGATGGTGGGGTCGGCTCCGCCCTGTGGGCGGCGGCCCTTCCAGGTGGTGACACCATTGCCGACGTGGCGGCCGGCGAGGTGCCGATTACGAGAAGACCGGCGCGGGTATCCTTCATTTGACCCCAGATAACTGAGGAGGGTTCATGCAACTCATCCGCTCCGCGCACCACGAGATCACGGAAATGAGGGCCGTCAAGGCGCAATCTTACCGAGTCCCCCTTCTGGCGGGGTTTCACGCGCACTTGGCCACACATGCGCAGGTGTACCGTGTTGTCGATGGCTCGGCCACGGTGGGCTACGCGTTGTTGTTGGAGGATCATCACGGCGATCACAGCCACGTCACTCTCCTTGAGGCATATCTTGATCCTCTATATGGCGATCGCTACGAGGACCTTTTCGACGTCATCAAAGATCAGCTGGCGCCCCGCGCATACTTGGTGCGCAGTGACGAATGCCTGCTGGTGACTGCACTACTGTCTCGCGGCATGCAGTTGGAGATGAGTCGGGCCCTGATGGTGGCCCGTACTGTGCGCCCGGCGGAAGAGATGTCCGGGCTGGCTTTGGCGCCCTTGGATCATCCTCACCTCAAAGCCGCCCGGGACGTTTTCATCCACGCTCTGGGCGAAACCGACGCCCCCTCACTCGAGGAGCTTCAGGCTGCGGTTCCTCGTGACACTTGGTGGGTGCTGACGGTAGCGGGCGAAGTGGTGGGGATGGTTGCTCATGAGTCGGCGCCGGGGGGCACGTACGCTGTGCTTGATGTCGTGGCGCCGTATAGGGTGCCCGAGGAACAGCTGTGGGCGTTGCTCACGGCGGGTAAGCTCTTGGAGAAGAACGGCTTTGTACCCAGCGCCCTCATCGATATGGCTGATTCGGCGAAACTGCAGCTATTTCGTCGGGCCGACTACTTCACGGCTGCCGCCTACCTCATCTTCTACGACCCGCTGGCGGGGCGTCCCAGCGTGGGTACGGTGACTCGCGATGAGTTGTGGGCCATGATTCAGAGTAGGGCCGAGTTCCGACTCATCGATGTCTTGGGTGAGGAGCACTGGCGCGAGGGCACCTGCGGGGGCGGAGTGGCTCGAATTCGTTCGCTCAGCCGGGAGGCCAAAAGCGGTTCACCAAAGGATGAGCCCATCGTGGTGTATTGCAACGACTTCGGCTGAGAAGCCAGTGCCATCGCGGCTGATAAGCTGCGACAGCTAGGGTCACAAACGTGCGTGACTACCCTGGAGGACTGGCCGACTGGCGTGACGCCGGCCTACCGCTGGAGACGGGGCAAAACGAAGCCTAATATAGGAGCTGGCGTGGGCCTTCTGGAAAGGGCTATAGGTCGGGGCAAAAGCCGGGGGCAGGTTATCCTGTTCCACGATCCCAGGTGAGAAGATTGTCGGGAGGCGAGGAGTTTCTTCGCCAGACACAACCTGCAGGTGGTGGAACGGGACATCACGAACGATCCCCAGGCTCGTGCCTTCTTGAAAGATCGGTATGGGCGGGTGGCGGCGCCGGCCATTCTGGTGGGGAGCGCTTGTTCTGGGGATTCGAGGCCAACCGCCGGGAGTTGATGGAGCTGATGGGTATCGAGGATGACGAACTCGCTGGTTGACCGCTCGCATGTGGAGCGGCTGCTTCTGCTGGCTGCGGCTTTGCGCACGGGAATGATCGATGCGCTGGCGGATGGGGAGGCGGCCACGGCTTCGGCCGTGGCCGCCTCCATCTCCGGCGATTCGCGCGCCTGCCGTTTGGTGTTGGAGGCTTTGGTGGAGGTGGGCGTGGTGGAGATAGTGGACCCTAAACCCGTACCTGCCGATTCCCAGACGGTGGAAGTTGGAGGAGAGCCCCGGTACCGGTTGACCTCACTGGGCCGCCGTCATCTGGTGGATCCCGGTCCCGAGTTGGAACGCGCATGGCTGGTTCATCAAGCCGGCAAAGCGCGAGGCTGGATGGATCTACCTCATATCATTGCACACGGACGGCGTCCAACCGGGGCGGGGCACGCTCGTGACCTACACGCCTTCGCCCACACTATGGCCGAGGGCGATCCCTCCCCCATCGACGAGGTGGTGGATCTGGTGCTTGCGTACTGCGACCCTCTGCCGTCTCCGGGGAATATGCTCGACGTGGGTGGTGGTTTGGGTCACGTCGCGCGGCGTTTCGGCCTGCGCGGCATCCCGGGGGTTGTCTTCGACACACCTCGCATAACCCGTATAGCTCGTGAACATCTCGGCGAGAGGTCGGCGGCCATCCGCTTTGTGGCCGGTGATTTCAACCAATCCCTGCCGCCGGGTCCTTTCGCTGTGGCCTATCTGGGCAATGTTTTCCACATCTACGCACCGGATCGGAACCAGGCGCTCGCGCGTCGCGTGTTCCAGGCGATTGTGCCGGGAGGGGCGCTGGCGGCCGTAGATTACGTGTGGGGCAGGAGCCCGCGGGCGCGCATGTTCGCTGTGGACATGTTGCAAGCCACCGACGAAGGTGGCGTGTGGACCGAGGACGAGTATCGTGGCTGGTTGACGGCAGCGGGTTTCGAAGACGTGCGTATTGTCGATCTCACCTTAGGTGGCAACCAACTCATACTGGGCCGCCGCCCGCGGGCATGAGACGGGCGGCGCGAGGCGGCTGCGTTGCCGGTTGGAACCACTTATCTCAACCAACACTCGAGGCGATGATGGAGGAGGTTCTCTGACATGCAGCGTGTTTCCCTGGCGGACGATATTTATTGGGTGGGAGCCATCGATTGGGACATTCGAGACTTCCACGGGTACAGCACTCCCCGCGGGAGCACATACAACTCCTACCTCATCGTCGATGACAAAGTATGTGTGGTCGACGGGGTGCGGGCAGGGTTCGGGCCTGAGATGTTGCGCCGCATCCGCGGGTGTTGTGATAACCGCGCGGTGGACTACTTCGTCGTGAACCATGTGGAGATGGACCACACGGGTAGCCTGCCTTGGCTCATAGAACAGCTGGCTCCCGGCAAGATAGTGACCTCCAAGCGCGGACAGGAGGCACTGGTCCAACATTTCGGCCCCGAGGAGTGTGAGCGCTGGGACATCCTGGCCGTCGGCACTGGGGACGAAATCAGTCTGGGGCGCTACACGCTCTCCTTCCTCGAGGCACCCATGTTGCACTGGCCGGACAGCATGTTCACTTACATAAAGGAGCCGCACGTTCTTCTGCCCAACGACGCCTTTGGTCAACATCTGGCGGGTAGCCATCGCTTTGCGGACCAAATGGATATGAACCTGGTCATGGAAGAGGCCGTCACCTACTTCGCCAACATTTTGATGCCGTTCGCGGGTCAAATCGCCAAGATGATCCAGAAGGTCATCGACATGGGACTCGAGATCGATATGCCTCGGCCCCAGTCACGGGGTGGTGTGGCGACGGCGTGAAGACATCGACGCCATCATCGAGGCCTATGCGGCCTGGGCGCGTGCAGGCCCGGCCCTGCGTCTGCCTCCTCTACGACACATGTGGCAATCCACCGAGAAGATGGCCAAAGCCATCGCAGATGGGGTGGCCCAAGAGGACGTGGAGGTTGTGGTGCTGCGGCTGGGTCGGACCCCTTTGGCGCAGGTGGCCAGGCACATCCAGGAGTCGAGAGCGTTTCTGGTGGGGTCGCCGACACTCAACAACGGTATGCTTCCGACAGTAGGCGCGTTACTAACCTATATTAAAGGTCTGCGTCCGAAATCCAGACTGACCGGTGCTTTCCGGCTCTGCCAGATGGGGCGGTGGAGGAGTGAAAGAAATCGATGCCACCCTCCGATCCATGAACCTCGAGGTGCTCGAGCCGCTTGAGTACCGCTACGTGCCCAGCGAGGAGCAACTGCTGGCCTGCGAGGATTACGGCCGTCGGGTGGCGGCACGGGTGAAGGAGTGGGTGCGTTAAGGCCGAAGTCAAATGGTGGGGAGCAACGCCTTGCGTTCGGATGGGTACTCGGGGAACCCGGCGCTTGTACCAACGATGGGTGGTCAGGGCTCGTGGCACCAGGTTCGCGGCGGTCCACACGAAGAAGGCGAGGCCGCCGGGATTCCAAGAGGCGAGGGCCCACCCGCCCCACTCCATGATTTCGCCCAGGTAGTTGGGGCACGAGACCCATCGAAACGGCCCGCCATATGGGGGATGCAGTAGGTTTCCTCTCCGGGAGCGCGGAGCTGGATGAACGTCTCGTCCGAGTATTTGTTGAGTGCGAAACCTGTGGCGAAAAGGATGACCCCGGCCAGAAACGGGGATCAGTCAGCCAGTGGTCTGGGAAAGCTGGGCCCAGGGTGAAGATACCGCGCGTTGAGGTAGGCGTTGCCGGTGTTGAAGACGATGCCCAGGAAGATGGTCACGAACGCCATCTGCTCGGCGATTGCCCCGCAGGCGCAGCAGGCCGAAGAAGGCACGGTGCAGGTAGTGGGTCATCCACAACCCAAACAACACCAGTGTCACCAAACCGAAAGAACGGCGTTCACCCAGGACGAACAGAGCACCGAAGACCACCACGGCGGGGAGTTCCGCGGGGAACCATCCGATTTGGGGGCGGAGTTCCCAACCGAAGCCCCGCGGGCAAGTCGACCGTAGGGGGCCGGGACGAATAGGAGTGTGAGGAACACCACCGCCGCGAGACCCAGCCAGACCAGAACCAGAATGTTGTAGAAAGAGGTCTCGCTCATAAAAATATAGATTAGCATCACGTATGATCAGATGGCGAGGTTGTGAGCCGGGTCCATGAACCGGTACGGAAAGGGGACGAGTTGAGCCGCTATGTCATCGTTGGAGGGGGAGTAGCAGGGACGCGGGCTGCGGAAACCATCCGTAGGCAGACGCCTACGGATGAGATCTTGATACTCAGCGCCGAGTCCCGCCCATTCTATCGCCGGCCGCAGTTGACCGACTATGCGGCCGGGTTGCTCTCGGCCGGCGCGCTCAGCGCCCGGCCCCAAGCCTCGTGGCGTGAGCGGAACCTCGACCTGCGTTTGGGGACGGTGGTACACGCGGTCAAGCCGGAAGAGCACATTGTCGTCACCTCCGGCGATGCGGTCTTGGAGTACGATCGCCTGATCGTGGCCACCGGCCGGGCTCCGCGGATGTACGCCGCATCGGATGGCGTAGGTGTTGGTCTACCCGGAGTGATCTCGTTCACGAATTTCGATGAGGCCACAGAACTTCGTGCCCTGCAGGGCGGTGGGCGGGCGGTTGTATTCGGGGACACGCTGCCGGCCTTGCAGATGGTACAGGCCGCATCGGCGCTGGGTTTGGAGGTGACGTATCTTGCCGCGGGTGAGCGGATCCTGCACAACGTGCTAGACGATGACGCTTCGCAGATTGTGGCAAATAGGATGCGGGCGGCAGGCGTTCAGTTGGTGTGGACGGCCGCAGTCGCCGGCATCGTGCAGAAGGACGAGAAAGCGTGCGGCGTACGCTTGGCCGATGGGAAGGTGTACTCCGCCGACATAGTGGGAGCCTGCGCGTCTTATGAGCCGGCGGCGGATTTTCTGCCTGGAGGGGCAGCGGCACTGCGTATTGCAGAGGACTTGTCTACGCCTTGGGAAGACGTGTGGGCCGCCGGCGACGTGGTGGGTGATGAACCTCCTTTCAACTGGCTCCGCGCCTGGCGCCAGGGGGAGCGGGCGGCATTGGCGGCGTGCGGCTCTCCGGTTCCGGCTTCACCGGGGCGGTCGACAGTGCACGTGCTGAACTGTCAGGCGATGGGGCTGAGTCTCGCCGCTATTGGCCAGACGGTCGTCCCTTACCGGTCGGGGCCGACCGAACTGCGCACCGATGTGATGGGTGAGTTCTACAAGAAGCTTGTGTTCTCGGCCGATGATCGCCTGATCGGCGCGCTCTTGGTGGGCAACATCGCGGAAGCCGGAGCTCTGGAAGAAGCCGTGAAGATGGGTATCGGCAGGGCCGATCTCGACCCGCTGCTCCTCAAACAGCTGTTCGAGCCCACCTTATCGTCCACAGTATCTCGGTGTCCAGTGCCCTGTCTGCCGCCACGAGATCCAGTTGGAACCCGACGCCAAGGCCGGAGACCGGGTGACCTGCCCCATCTGTGGGGTGGACTTCGAGCTCGCCGAAGAGGCGAGCAAGCGGCCACAGGTCAAGGCAACGCATTAGCCGTACCGGAAGCGATCAACGCGGCCCGCGCCAACCCGATGGAGTAGTTGCCCATGTTGGCGGCGGAAGGTGCCGATTGCTCCAGCATGAGACGCGCCCTCCCCGCAAGTTCTTCGTCGCGGCGCGCGCGCGTTGCCAATAGGCGGCGCACGCGGCAGCACGGGTATTCTCCGGGAGCGGAGTCTCTGTGCGCGCAAGCCGTCCGACTCGGGCCTCATATACCGGCTCGGAATCGGGCGGCACGTTCACCGGGCGGCAACGTCCGCCAGCAGCACGCTCTTCCCCGACACGGTGAAGTAGCTGTCTATGGCTGCCCACAACTCTTCGGCCCGATTCAGCCACAGGTCGTTGTGCGTCTTCCCCGGCTCGCCCAAACCAGTATCGTTCAGCTGAAGGGCCGCTTCCAGCATCGTCAGCTGGTCGTTCAGGTAGCAGTCCGGCCCATTTGGGGTTCGAGCGAGGAGGCCGCGGGCACTGCGCCGGCTCCACAGGCGGCCGGCCACCTCTTCGGCTCGAGTCCCGTGCCCGCTTTCGGGAAATGCGGTCTCCACCCATACCAAGGCTCGTATGGCCGTGGCGTTGGCGTCTGTGTAGGTGGGGCACCCTCCTGTTGGCCCGCAATCGCCGCCGTCACCGGCCGCCAATGCATGGGCGAATGCACCCTCTGTGGGTATCCAAAGAGCGCTGTTCATGAAATCTACGATCCCAGCAGCCGTGGCAGCCAGATCCGGGCGCGCCAGAAGGCGGGAGGCTTGGGCGAACACAATGGCCAGTGCGGCATTATCGGTGAGGAGCCTCTCGGTGTGCGGGGCCGACCAGTCGCGTTCTGCCGCGTAGCGATAGAAGCTCCCACTTGTCCGATCGTGGATCTCTCCGGCCGTGAGCGCGTCCAGCGTGCGCTCCAGGACCGTTCGCGCCCTTGCGTCTTCCATCAGGAGGAGGGTCTCGGAGAATGTCGGCGCGCGGAAACTTGGCACGCGGCCCGCCCGAAGCCGCCGTATTCGGCATCGAAGGCGCTCAAGGCGGTTTCGGTCACGAAGGCGAGGAACTCCGGTGTCAGCGCGCGCACGGCGGGTTGTTCGCGCAGAGAGTGCAGCAGCGCGGCCGTGGCCATACGTAGCTCCGTGACTTCCGCAGCGAACTCGTCACGCTGAGAGATCCACGCACCCTGCACGTTGTCGAGCATATCCACCAGCTCGGCTCCGGTCAGGAACGTACCGCCGGCAATGGTCTCACCTTCCGGTGTGAGGCAGGCTACGGTGGGCCACCCCCCCAGTGAGTAGCGCAGGGCGATGTCCGGCCTCTCGTCCACATCCACTCTCGCGGGGGTGAAAGATCGATTGAGCGTGGAGATGACTATGTCGTCAGAGAAGGCGCCCTCGTCGAGCGCGTGGCACCATTGGCACCACGTGGTCGTCAGGCAGAGGAAAAGGGGTCGATCATCCGCCGTCGCCTGCGCAACGGCCTCACTCCATTCACGCCAGGCGATCTCGGCGGCACGGTTGGGTCGCCGGGAGAACTGGAAAGGCACGAGATCTCACCTCCGCTCGGCCCGGGGACGGCCCAGGCAGGTGTAGGGCAACAGTGATGCGGGGAAGGTATAGCACAGACCGAACGACGAGGGAGCCTGCTGTGACCGACGAGGTGAAAGTGTGCATCAACTGCAACCAACCTCTGGATGAGAGGGTGGAGGAGATAGAGCGCACCGGTGGTGCGGGAAGTGCTTCTACCGGCGTGTGCGACACGTTCCGGGTGTGGTTCTGTATCAACCCCGATTGTGTCATGTTCAAGGCCGATCTGTACCGTGAGCAGATCGCCGATCGACGGTGAGGAAGGAGGCGACGTGGCAGAACCGCACAACTGCGAACGGTGCCACGTGCACCAGGCGGAAGTGGTGATGAAAGGCCCCGGAGGCGAAACGACTTACCTGTGCACGTCTCCAGAGTGCATGATGGCGGCCGGTATCTGTACCAACTGCAATGTACAACTGGAGCAGCGGGTTCTCGATTCCGGTGAGACGGTACTCGAGTGCCCGGTTTGTGGCTTTCAGCAGCGGATCGTACCTTTGACTTGAGGAGGCGGCAGTGCAGAAACGGCTCTACCGATCCCGAACCGATCGTATGATCGGCGGGGTGTGCGGAGGCCTGGGCGAGTACCTCGAGTTCGATCCCACCATCATCCGCGTGATCTGGGTGATCATCGCGCTCATGGGGGGCGCGGGCATACTCGCGTATCTGGTCATGTGGATAATCGTGCCGGAGACGCCCGGGGATGTGGCACCACCTCCGGCGCCTCCCGCACCACCCACACCACCCGCACCTCCGCCACCACCGGCGCCGCCGGCTCAGTAACAGCGGGACGGAACGAAAGTAGAGACGCCGCCGGAGGGGGCAGGGGCGGCCGGGCCGCCACTGCCCCCTCCGGCCGGCTCACAGATGCATAGTGAATCCGAAGGGCCACTCCAGGCCCGCTGCGGCCAACAGCTTCCGGTCTCCGATGATGTGCGGAGCAGGGCCGTCTGCGATGATGTGCCCGTGACTCATGACGGCCACACGCCTGCAGGTCTGTAGCGCGTAGGGCAGGTCGTGGGTGACTACCAGACGCGTGGCGTCGATAGATACCAACAACTCCGCCAGCGACCTCCGGGCGGCGGGGTCGAGGTTGCTCGATGGCTCGTCGAGCACCAGCAGATCGGGCTTCATGGCCAACACCGTGGCCAGTGCGGCTCGTTTCTTCTGCCCGAAGGAAAGGCGACTGGGTGGGCGGTGTGACAACTCCTCCAGCCCCACTGCACGCAGCGCCTCAGCAACCCGCTTCTCCACCTCTTCAGGCGTAAGTCGTTGGTTGAGAGGGCCGAAAGCCACATCCTGCTCCAGGGTGGGCATGAACAGCTGGTCCTCCGGATCTTGGAACACGATACCGATGCGGCTGCGCACCTCACGCAGAGTTCTAGGGCCGACAATGGTTCCGTAGACCCTAATCTCTCCCTCCCCCTCGATCAGTCCCGGGATGTGTAGGGCGAGGGTGGATTTGCCGGCGCCGTTGGGGCCGATTAGTGCCAGGGATTCCCCGTGCGGCATCGTGAGATCGACACCGGTGAGCGCTTCTGTGCCGTCGGGATAGGTGTAGCGTAACCCGGTGATCTGAAGCGCGGGAATGGCGGCGGGAACGGAAACGGCTCCTGTCTCTCCGGACGCGCCCCGGGTCTTGGAGTGGACGGATGCGTTCCGGTGGGGCGCAGTCATAGGATGGCGAGCGCACTGAGCAGGGCCAGTAGTCCGGAACAGGCCATTGCCGTCAGGAAGACCGCATCCCTGACACGAAAAACGGGTGCCCGTCCGGTCCGGGCCACGGCCGGGGTTGCGCCCTCCCAGCCGCGGCTGAGCATCGCTCGGTGCACGCGTTCACTGCGCGCGTACGAGCGCAGGAACAACGAGCCCAGCAGGTGGCCCAACGCCGGTGCGTCTCCCAGCCAGCGGGGTTGGTAGTTGCGGGCGGCGAGCGCCCGTCTCATGCGCGCCAGCTCATCGGTGAGGGTCTCGGCCCATCGGAAGAGGGATGCCACGATCACGAGTAGAAGGCGCGGCACCCGCAAGGCCTGCAATCCCCAGATGAGATCTGCGAACGAGGTTCGGGTCACAAGCACCACCATGATGGTGAGGGCCAACACGGCCTTGATGGTCACGGCCACGACGATGACCCAGGGGGGGAGGCCGTGTGGGGACCATCTTACGTTGGGCATCAAGGTGGCCACCAGCAAGAGCCCGGCGAGCATGGCCAACACCGGCGCCAAGCCGAGGTAACGGCGCGCGACTAGGCGCAAGGGCAGGCGGGCTACGCCCACCAGGAAGGACACCGGCACCATGCACAAGGCCAGCGTGCCCAGGGCTCCGTTAGGAATGGCCACGATTCCAATTGCCAGGGTGAGGCACCCGACTATCTTGGCGCGGGGATCGAGTTGGTTGAGCCACGATGGCGGCAGCTGTTCGGTGTCCGCCATCGCGGTCCAAGATCAGCGAGAGGCGCGACTGAGTACTCGGCCGAGGGCCAAGACTAGGCCACTCAGCACCAGAACGCCCAGCAAGCCTGCTATCGCCGTGCTCCATATGCCCTCACCCATGGCAGGCACGGTGTAGTCCGGTAGCGGCGAGAAGCGCCACAGGGGTTCTTCGGCCGCCGTATCGGCGAAGCCGTGGTCTTCGGCCACTTTCTCCAGGCCATCGGGCGAGGTCGACGCAAACGGGGCCACAAAGATGACGAGCGCCAGAGCCACCACCAGCGCCACCAGCGCGAAGACACCCACCTTCCGGGTCTGAGCCCAGCGTGCGGAGCCGGAGGCACCTCCGGCGGCCTCAGGTACGAGTGTAGGCCGGCGAAGGGCGGGGGGCAGGCTCCGTATGAGGTCTGGTCGCGCCCTGAGGACAACCGCCAGCACGGCAGTTCCAATCAAAGCTTCACCCACGCCGATTATCATGTGCACGGAAACCATGGCAGGCAGCGTAAGTTGCAGCGGTGTCGTCCCCGACATCCACAACTGCAGAGCGCATGATGCTGAAGCCAGCACCACTGCCAGCCATGACGCTATGGCCACCGCCGCCAGGAAACCGGTGGAGCTTCGGCCGAGGAGGCGTCGCAGCCAGGCGAAGACGGCGTACCCCAACCACCCCCCAATGATGGCCATGTTAAAAACGTTGGCCCCCAGGGCAGTTATGCCACCGTCGGCCATAAGTAGGGCCTGCAGTATGAGTACGGCAGTAATGACGAGAAACCCTGCCCACGGCCCCAGTAATACGCAGGCCATCAACGCTCCCAGGAAATGCCCGCTGGTTCCGGCTGCCACCGGGAAGTTCAGCATCTGAGCCGCGAACACAAAAGCTGCGGTCACACCCAGCAGGGGCACCGATTGCTCCCCCAGTTCTTTGCCGGTCTTCTTCAGCGAGTAGCCGAGGGCCCCGGCGGAAACGACGCCCGTCACCGCGGCCACAGGTAGGTTCACGAAACCGTCAGGAATGTGCATGGCCCCCCGCCTCCTCTTCTTCAGTCTCTTCCTGTGCCAGACACGTACCACATATGCCGAACACGGTGGCCTCTTGGGCGTGGAAGCCGAACTCACTTTCGAGTTGCGCCCGCAGGCCGACCAGGTCATTATCGGGAAGGTGCTCCACGTGCCCACAGCGTTCGCACACCAGGTGGTGGTGCACCACCTCTTCCTCCACTTCGTAGTAGCGGCGCTCGGAGCCGAGGCATGTCTCGCTCACCAGGTTCAGCCCCACCAACAACTGGAGCGTGCGGTAGACAGTGGAGGGAGTAACGTTGGGAAAGCGCTCCCGCACCCGACTGCAAATCTCCTCGGCCGACAGATGGCCGCCGTCCTCGCGCAGTACGTCCCATACCATGGTGCGCTGCGGCGTGAGCCGGTACCCGAGATCCTGCAGCGTCTGTTTGGCGTGATGCGTCATGATCTTATTTGCAAATCTATTGCAGGTAGGGGACCGTGTCAAGTGAGTGCTCCAACTCCCTGAATATGGAATCTGTACGATGAAGAGGGAGGTCCATACGGCGGCGTTCGCCGTGGGGCTTGCGGCAGCGAGGCCGGAGTGGAGGGCGTAAGCGCTAGGTCAGGCCATGACGGGAGCGCGAAGTGCCACGGTCAGCGTGACTTTGGTCCCACCGCCGGGGAGCTTGCATATCCGCACTTCATCCATGAGGGCCACCATCAGGGGGAGGCCGAGGCCGCGATGGTCTCGCTGATAACCATTGGTGGCGACCGGCAGTCTGAACCCGCCTCGATCACAGATCTCGATCACCAGCCGGTTCCCTTTGCGAGCGGCTTTGACGCTCAAGGGCGCGTGACTGGAGTTCGAGTGCTCCACGGCGTTCGCGCACGCCTCAGATACGGCTACTTTGAGATCGAAAGTACGTTCGGCATCGAGTGTGAGATCTGCCGCCACCGACTCCACGAAGCGTCTGATCTCGCACAGCCGTGATGCAGTGGGCTCGACGACGATAGAGCGGCAGAACGAGCGCACCGGCGTCATGCGAGTGCGGTCTCCTTGACCGCCTGCTCGGCGGCGGCTGCGTCCTCCAAGATCTTGAAGCTGGTATCGAGCGAGAGACCCACAATCTGGATCAGGCGCCTCACGTTGGCGTTGGGCCCGATGATGCCGAGCCACCCGCGGTCGCGAAGGCGGCGGAGTGCCGACAAGAGCACGGAGATGCCGCCACTGTCCATGTAGTCGACGTGAGCCACGTCCAGCAGCACAATCCGCTGCTCGGTGTCGAGCAGCTCGTCGATGGCCGAGCTCAGCGCGGAGGCGTTGCCGTGGTCGATCTCGCCGCGGATGGCGATGACGGGCATGCCGGCAAGCTGAGACGTCAGTAGCTCCATGGTCTCCCTTCCTCAGATCACAAGCGCCGGTGCCGCTTCTTCAGACGCTGCACCGCGCACACTGTCTCTACCCCGGAGTCGCTTCCAACAAACCTGTAGGTTTTCGTGCCGCGTTATAGTAGGCCACTCAGCGTAGTCAGAGCGTAGCCGTTGCTCAGGAGCCAGTCGATCATGATGGGAAGTGCGGCGACCGTAGCGGATCGATCACCACCTCCGTCGTGCATGAGGATTATGGCCCCGGGTTTGATCTCCGCATGAAATGTACGGAGAATAGCATCCTTGTCTTTGCTCTCCCAGTCGCGCGTGTCCACATCCCACAGCGCGAGGCGCATGCCCAACTCCCCGGCCACCGTGGTAACCGTTGCGTTGTAGCTGCCGTAAGGGGGACGGAGAAACGCACAACCTCCGAGTAGGTCCGAGGTTCTGGACAACTCTTTCTTGATGGCCTCGGCGTTCAAACGGGTAAGGTCGGGATGGCTCCAGGTGTGGTTTGCGATTTCATGCCCACCGGCACGGATCTTGTCGATCATGTTGGGCAGGGCCGACGCATTTCCGCCCAGCACGAAAAAGGTGGCGGGCACGCCTTTCTGAGCGAGTATGGTCAGGATCTGTGGAGTGGCCGTGTCGGGGCCGTCGTCGAAGGTCAGAGCAGCAGCCCTCTGCCCTGACGCCAGACCCGAAGTCCTGCGAATTACCGTGTTCACGGGGTCTTTGGCCACGAGTTTGGCACCCGTGCGTTTGCTTCCCACGCCCACCAGCGTTTCGCGGACGCCGGGTTCGCCTCTTTGGGCCAGCACCACTACCGAACCCTCTCCTTCAGTGACCGTTTGAAACGGGATGTCCTCGGATTTTCGGGTCACCTTCTCAATGATGGCCCGGCCCTCAACGGCCACGAGTTCCGCCCCGTGGCGCAGGATGTCGTTGGGCGAATCTTGCGAGTTCAGTACTTCCAACGTTCCGGGATGGGCCGTCCCCGGGGAGCGCACGTCGCCGGCGATATCGAGTTTGGCTCCCGGGCGGGGATCCAGGTGGCGCAGTTGAGCGAGTTGTGAGCCTGTTGTCCCTGGAGATACAAGAAGAGGGGTGCCCTGGGCGGTTACGAACTGGCCCATGCCCAAAGACCCTGCCGGCCCCAGAAGGAGACCGAGCACGGCGAGAGCGAGCACAACGGGCAGATCGAGGAGGCGTGGTCGCCACGCCGATATAGCTCCGGCCCGGCTCGTTGCCTTGGCGCGTCTACGTTCAGAACGCGACAAGCGTATCGAGCCGGTGTCGCCGGGAATCGCCCTGCGTCGTGAGCCGGGGGAGACGCTCCAAGGGAAGTCCGGTTCTCCGCTTGGCGTACCGAGGCTGTCAGATGTCTCGTTGAAGTTGGTCATGGGACAAGGGAGTCGCTGCAATAAATCGTACTGTACTATACAGAGGTACGGAGGCCTGTGTAGGGGATGGCGCGGCGTGATCGTTCCCAACCTTCAGACATGTGGTTCCCTCAGGCTTGCATTGGCGGCCTCGGCCGGCGCTTGGAGTAGTTCCACTACGATCCCGATCTCCTCGGTGCCGCCCACCCTCTCTTTGGGCCATTCCACCCCCCGCAGTTCGGCGCACATCCTGGGGAAGCCGGGTCAGGCCATGTCTTCCTGTAGAGTTCTGGGAAGGGCCCGCGCTCTCCTCCCCCGGTCGTTTGGGAAAGCCCCACCTCAACTGCAGCGTGCGCGTCGATCCCGGGTTCGCTGTATCCAGGGCCGTCCTCCCGGCAAGGATGAGGCTCGATGAGCCGCTGGAGCAAGATCTGTTTGGCAGTGTTGCTTGTCGCCGAATTGGTGGCGGTTCTCTTCCTGTGGGGACCCGGCCGAGGACTTCTGGACCAGACAAGGGCTGAAGGCATTGCCGGGCGGAAGAGCATCGAGGCCGCACAGGCGTCGCTCGGCGCCGAAGGAAGATCTCCAAACCTGTCCACCTGCACGTAAACCCGGATCGATGGGCGCTGGTTGCCATTGCGGCCCAGCAGAAGCTCGGCTCGGGACTCGGCTCAGGGGGGGAGTCGGAGGCCGTTGGCCGGGAGTTGGTTTCTGATGAGGCCGATCTGGTGCGTATCACCGTGGCCGCCGCCGGTGACTTTCTCATGCATATGCCGATTGTGCAGTGTGCCGATACCGGGGCCGGTTACGAGTTCAATCCCATCTTCGCGCCGGTTCAGGCCTACCTGGAAACTGCCAACTTCACCGTGGTGAACTTGGAAACGCGTTTGGCCGGCGCCGATTACGGTTACAGCGGATACCCGCGGTTCAACACTCCGGCTGAACTGGCGCGGGACATGGGGGAGATGGGCGTGGATCTGGTGGCCACGGCCAACAACCACAGCATGGACATGGGCGCCGGCGGCGTCTTCAGAACGCTCGACAACCTTGATGCGGCGGGGATGCCGCACATGGGTTCCGCCCGCTCGCCGGAGGAACGGATGGCAATTCCACTGTTTGACGTGGGGGGAGTCAGCATCGCTTTCTTGAACGCTACCTCGTCGCTCAACGGTATCCCGTTGCCGGACGGCCAACCCTTTGCGGTAACCATGATCGACTCGAAGTTCCTGTTGGCTCAGGCCGCTGAGGCGCGTGCCCAAGGCGCCGAACTGGTGATAGCCGTGCTGCACTGGGGCGAGGAGTACTCTCGTCAATCCTCGGAGGGGCAGCGGGAGGTTGCGCACCGGCTGCTCAACGGGGGCATTGACGTGATCATAGGATCCCATCCCCATGTGGTGCAGCCCATCCAGCGGTTGACCGTGGAGCGCGGTGGGCGGCCGTTCACCACATACGTGGCCTATTCGCTGGGCAACTTCGTATCCAACCAGCGTGACCGCTATCGCGACTCGGGTATCGTGCTCTTCGTGGACATAGAGAAGAATCAAGAGGGAGTGTCGGTCACAGGTGTGCGTTTCCTTCCCGTGTGGGTGCAGAAAACGCTCGTGAACGGTACGGCGCAGTACCGTGTGCTCCCCGTGCACCCCACGTTGGATCCCCGGTCAGATCTACCGCTCTCACAGGCGGATCACGAGCGGATGAGCCAAGTGTGGCAGGAACTCACCGCGATGCTCGACAACCCGGAACGCGGCATCACCGCTTATCAGCCTTAGGCGGCTACTCTGCGTAGACCCAACGCAGCACCGGCCGCCGTGCCGCCGCCACTTCATCGGGGCGTTGGACGGGGGTGTTGTGCGGCGCCGCTAGAACGGTGTCGGGGCTCCGGCGGCACTCCTCATCTATGGTGCGCATCACTTCCACGAAAGCGTTGAGTGAGTCGAGGCTTTCGGTCTCGGTAGGCTCGATCATCAGGGCTTCGGGGACCACCAGTGGGAAGTAGACCGTTGGGGCGTGCATGCCGAAGTCGAGGATGCGCTTGGCCACATCTCTCGCCGTGACCCCCGCCGCCTTCTGTTTGGTGGCCGAAGCCACGAACTCGTGCATGCATACACGGTCGAAGGGGACCTCGTAGAGGTCGTGCAGGCGCGCCCGTAGATAGTTGGCATTGAGCACGGCATCGTCGGAGGCCCGGCGTAGGCCGTCGGCACCCATACGCAGGATGTAGGCGTAGGCCTTCACCAGCACGCTGATGTTTCCGAAGAAGCCCTTGACCCTGCCGATACTCGAGGGACGATCGAAGTCGAGGAAGAAGCGCTGTCGGCGCTCATTCTCCGCCTGGGGGGATCCGGGGTCTGGGGTGCGGCTGCTCTCGGTATCGCCGGTCTCGCCGGTCGTGGGGCCGTTGTCCGTGGCCGGCGCCCGACAACCCACCAGCGGGATGGGCAGGAACGGCTCCAACAGTTCGTTCACGGCCACAGGGCCTGCCCCGGGGCCTCCTCCGCCGTGGGGTGTGGAGAAGGTCTTGTGCAGGTTCAGGTGCACAACATCCAAGCCCATGTCCCCGGGCCTGGCCCGACCCATGATGGCGTTGAGGTTGGCCCCGTCGTAGTAGACGAGGCCCCCGGCTTCGTGCACCATGCGCGTGATGTCGAGTATGTCCTCCTCGAACAGACCGAGCGTGTTGGGGTTGGTCAGCATGAGGCCGGCGGTCTGGGGGGACAGCGCCCGGCTGAGAGTGTCCAGGTCTATGAGCCCACGGTCGGAGCTGGGCAGCTCCACCACGCGGTAGCCGGCGAGTGTGGCGGTGGCCAGGTTGGTGCCGTGGGCGGAGTCGGGCACGAGGATGGTGTTGCGCTCCTTGTCTCCCCGGCTTTGATGGTAGGCGCGGATCATGAGTATGCCCACGAGCTCGCCCTGCGCCCCCGCCGACGGCTGAAAGCTGACCCGGTCCATACCGGTTATGGCCAAGAGCGCCTGCTCCAGTTCCCACATGAGGCGCAACACACCCTGCACTTGGTCCTCGGGCTGGTAGGGGTGGAGTGAAGCGAAGCCCGGTAGCGAAGCGAGCTCATCATTGAGTTTGGGGTTGTACTTCATGGTGCAGGAGCCCAACGGGTAGATGCCGAGATCCACGGCGTGATTCAGATGGGAGAGCTTCGTGTAATGCCGTACCACTTCCGGCTCGGACAGCTCAGGCAGGCGCGGCGCCCGCCTCGCGCAGGCGGGCGCCGCGCAGCGTTCGGCCGCCGGGGGCGTGTCCACGCCCGCCGGCGGCAGATCCATCCCGGTGCCCTGGGCGCCCTTTCTCATACACCAACGGCTCCACTCCGCGCCGTACCGGTTCCGTGCACTCTTCGAATGGCGTCATCGCCGTGCCTCCTCAACGTATGCCGCCAGGTCATCGGGTGTATTCACCTCGGTGACGGCTACCAGCAGGCCGTTCGGCTCCTGCGGGAACCACCGGCCCAACGGCACCCCCGCTTCGATGCCCACTTGACGCATACGCGCCGTGAAGGCCTCGGCCGGTTCAGCCAGGCGAACCGCGAACTCGTGGAAGAAGGGCCCGCTCACCAGTGGCTCCACTCCCGGCAACTCAACCAGCCGTTGCTGCAGCCAGTGAGCGCGTCGCACGCAGACCTCGCCCAGTTCGGCCAGTCCTTGGGGGCCCAGCAACGCCAGGTGGACGGTGGCGGCTAGGGCGTTCAAAGCTTGGTTGGAGCAGATGTTCGACGTGGCTTTGGCACGGCGTATGTGCTGTTCGCGCGCCTGGAGCGTCAACGTGTAGCAGGTGCGGCCGGCTGCATCGGTGGTTTGCCCCACCAGCCTCCCCGGCAACTGGCGCAGGAAGGCCGTACGCGTGGCCATGTATCCGGCCGAAGGCCCGCCAAACGACATGGAGTTGCCGAATACCTGCACATCGCCCACGGCGATGTCTGCCCCCAACGTCCCCGGTGCCTCCAGCAGGCCGAGGGTCATGGGATTCTGCACTACTACCAGCAGTGCTCCCGCCTCGTGAGCGATGGACGCCAAAGCTTCCACATCTTCAATGATGCCCAAGAAGTTTGGCTGCTGTACTACAAACGCCCCCACTCCGTCCAGCATCTGAGCGGGCGGCACCGGCGTTCGGCCCGAAGCAGGGTCGAGCGCCAAGTGGTCCACCGGGAACCCCGGCCCGGCGGCGTAAGTGCCCACTACGTGCAGGGCTTCGGGGTGAAGACCGGCGGACAGAAGGATCCCTTCGCGCCGGGTCTGCCTCAAGGCCAGGAACGCCGCCTCCGCTGCGGCCGACGGCCCGTCCCACATGGATGCGTTGGCCACGTCCAGGCCGGTCAACTCGCATACGGCCGTCTGGAATTCGAAGATGTGCTGGAGCGTGCCCTGGCTCACCTCGGCCTGGTAGGGCGTGTAGGAGGTGGCGAACTCGGAGCGCCCGATCACCGCCCGCACCGCAGCCGGGATGTGGTGTTGGTAGCAACCCGCTCCCAAGAAGCTCCGCGACCCGACAGGCCGATTGTCCTCGCTCAAGCGCCGGACCGTCTGGGCCACTTGGGCCTCGGTGAGGGCGGGGGGGAGGTCGAGTCCGGTTATGCGCAGCGCGTCGGGAATGGCGGTGAACAACTCATCCACGGACCCGACACCGATGGCGTCGAGCATGGCGCGGCGCTCTTGGTCCGAGTGGGGCAGGTATGCGGGCACCTGTGCTCCTCTCTCTCTGTGCCGGCTGATTTGGTGCGGCGGGCTTTAACTCTCGGGGGGCAGGGGAGTGACACCGCGCCGGTAGAAGGGGCGGGCAACCACGGTGGCTTTCAGGCGCCTTCCCCGCGACTCCACCTCCAAGGGCGTTCCCACTTCGGCCAGAGGGGGCACCACGTAACCGAGGGCGATGGGTTTCTGCAGCACGGGGCTGAAGCTGCCCGAAGTTATCCGGCCCACCAGGGCGCCACCCTCCATCAGCGTATCCCCGTGCCGGAGAAGGCTGCGGCCCTCCGGGCTCAGCCCAACCAGGAGTTCCTCGGGCCCCCGCTCTTGTGCCGCCACCAAAGCCTCTCGGCCCACGAAGGGGCCTTTGTCCAGATGTACAATCCGTCCCAGACGGGCCATGAACGGCGAGGTGGTTTCGTCGATGTCTTGGCCATAAAGCGGGAGCGCAGCTTCTAAGCGCAGCGTATCCCGGGCACCGAGGCCACACGGCAAGACGCTCCCCTCGGGCTCGGCTGCGAGCAGGGTGTCCCAGAGGGCTTGCACATCGGCTGCGGCGCACATGATCTCCACCCCGTCTTCGCCCGTGTAGCCGGTGCGCATGATGGTCACTGGGATCCCAGCCGCGACGCCCTCGGCACTTGCGAAATGCGGGACGCTTTCGGGCGGCGCGCCATCCGTCAACTTGGTATCCAGCGCGCGCAGGACTTCGAAGGCCAAGGGGCCTTGAAGTGCCAGCAGGCAGGTCTGGTCGCTCACATCTTGTGCTGTGGCCCCCGAAATGAGCCCTCCTTCAACCAATCCCCAGTCTCTGGTTCGATTGCCGGCGTTCACGACCAGAAGGTAGCCCTGGTTCCGGCGATAGATGATGAGATCGTCCAGTATGCCGCCTTGGTCGTTGAGGAAGACCGTGTAGACGGCTCGACCCACGGCCAGTCCGGCCAGGTTTGTTGGTATCAGCGCGGAGAGCGCGGCTTGGGCTTCCGGCCCCTGCACGGTGAACCGGCCCATGTGCGATACATCGAAAAGACCACAGCGCCGTCTTACCTGCATGTGCTCTGCCAGGATGGCTGAGTAGACCAGGGGCATGCTCCAGCCCCCGAATCTGTCATGCGTGCGCCGAGTTCGACGTGGGTGTGGTGCAGTGGTGTGGCGAGTTCCAAGGCCATGCGCATATTATGCCCTGTATCGCCCGGGTATGCGACCAAGTTCCTCGCTTGGGCCACCCTCAGCCTCTTGACCTGCGGGCGAGACTGCGGGTGTGGGCATTTCTGCTAAGGTTGCGTTGGGGGAAGGAGGATGGATGACTGCCAGACGGGGTGACCTGGGCACGCTTCTGATTGTGGAGGACGATGTCTCCATCGCCGAGTTGCTGCAGCTGTATCTCTCGCGGGAGGGCTATCGTGTGCTCACGTCGGTGGACGGTACCGGCGGGATAGATCTTGCCAAGCGAGAGCGACCCAATCTCATAGTCTTGGATCTCATGCTCCCGGACATATCCGGCATGGACGTGGTGAAGGCGGTGCGGATGTTCTCCACTGTGCCCATCATCATTCTCACGGCCAGGGATGCCGACCAGGACAAAATAATGGGGCTGGAACTGGGCGCCGATGATTACATGACCAAACCGTTCAGCCCCGGCGAGCTCGTGGCGCGGGTCAGAGCCGTGCTGCGGCGCACAGCGCCTTCGGAAGAGCCGACGGTATTGGCTCTGGGGGGTGTGGAGCTGAGCGTGGAGGAGCGCTTGGTGCGGGTGGATGGCAGACCCGTCGATCTCACGCCCAAGGAGTTCCAGTTGTTGGAATATCTGCTTCTCAACAAGGGCATCGCGCTGCCACGGGAGCGGTTGCTCGAAGAGGTGTGGGGCTACTCTTTCTATACCGACGCCCGCACGGTGGATGTGCACGTGGGCCAGTTGCGCAAGAAGTTGGGGCGGTGGGCTGTAGTGGTGCATACGGTTTGGGGCTTGGGCTACAAGGCCGACCCGAATGCCGAACCGGTGGATGTCAACGGAGACTGAGTAGGGCTGAGATCGTGGTCAAGCCGTTTTTGACCGCCGGTTCAGCGCGGCCCGATGCCACGGGTGGCGCCTTGGGCAACAGTGGCCGGTCCGTACCCGGCGAAGGGCCGGTTCGCGTGGCCGGCTCACTCGGCGCCAGATTGACTTTGGCGCTTGTGGGCATATCCGTCTTCACATTGGTGGCGGTGGGCGTTCTCTTCTACGGCTTCATCAGTCGCTATGTCCTGGAGCGGGAGCAGGAGCGCATGCTTTCGCATGCAGTGAAGATCGCGGGGCAGGTGGAGAACTTGATCGCCGAACTCTCCGAGATGAGTGGCGCCTCCGGTGGCCGTGCGTTGCGTATGTTGTTGCGTGTTGACCTGCAAGTACTGCCGGCGGGCTCCACGATCATGGTCTTCAGTAACGGCTCCCTGGTTGCTGTGGCCGGTCCCGCCAACATCATGCTCCAGGAGTATCAGCAGCTCTACCCTCGAGCGGCGACTCTGGCTGAAAACGGTGCGGCCGCGCGCGTGATGGCTGTGGAAGAGATGGGGACGACGATGGTGGTGGCTGCAGCCCCGTTCTCCTTCGGGTCCGACCGCGGGCTGGTGATGATGACCCTACCCGTGGGAGATGCGGTTGCGTCGCGGCGGGGGCTGTTGGGCGTGCTGCTGGTGTCGGGAGTGGTGGCGGTGGTTTTGGCCATCATACTGGGCTTGGGATTGGGGAACTGGATTGCACGTCCGTTGCGCCGTCTGTCGCGGGCGGCGCGCGTCATGGCCGGCGGCTCTTACAGCGAGTCGGTCACCGGTGCCTATCCTGGAGAGGTGTTCGAGTTGGCCGACAGCCTGGAAACCATGAGACAGGAGGTGAAACGCAGCGAGGACTCTCTGCGCGGTTTCGTCTCTTCAGCCGCTCACGAACTGCGTACTCCGCTGACGTCCATTGCCGGTTTCTCCCAAGCCTTACTCGACGGCACGGCCGCCACACCGGAAGAACACCGAAGATCAGCGGCGGCCATCCATCGTGAATCCACCCGCCTGCAGAGGCTCGTGGATACTCTTCTCATTCTGTCTCGCTACGATTCACGGCAGTACCGGCCGCATCTCCAACCTGTGGACGTGACTCACCTGGTTGCCGATGAGATACAGTTGCTGGCCGACGCGGGTATGGCGGAACCGAGCCGTATCCTCCTCGAGGGAGATGCCACGGTTTCGGCCGTGACTGACGCCGTCATGCTGCGCCAGGCTGTGGCCAACCTTCTGCACAATGCGGTCCAATCTGGGGGTGATGAGCCGGTGGCCGTCACCGTGAGGGCCGAGGGCGGTCGGGTGCAGATAATCGTGTCCAACGGCGGCGCGCCCATCCCAATGGATGAGCGTGCCCGCATATTTGATCGGTTCTACCGAGGGCGTGCATCGGCTCGGGTGGGGGGATTCGGTCTGGGCCTGCCCCTTGTGAAGGAGATATGCGCCGCACTGGGAGGGGAGGTGGCGCTGGCGCCAGACCCCACACGCACGGTATTTGTGATTGATCTTCCGGCTGGGGCTCCCACGGTGGCAGCGCCCGACGTGGTGTAGTAAGGTTGACTGGGCTGAGTTGGCTGCAACGGCCTCGTGCAGAGGTACCCATCCGCGCCCCCAACCGTGAACGCATATCTCGGAAGGAACCGACTTGAAGATCACGTTGATCGAACCTTCGCCGCCCGGCTTCCACATCTACTCATTCATTCGGCAAGTGCGCATCGGTGCGCCGCTTATGGCCACCCTGCTCCGAGATCGCGGACACGACGTGCGCGTCTTCGCCGAAAGCTTGGGGGAGATCGATTGGCACCGCGTTCTGTCCTCCGATTTGGTGGGCATCTCCACCACCACCTCCACTGTGATCAAGGGGTATCGCTACGCAGAGAGGGTACGTGCGGCAGGTATCCCTGTGGTGATGGGCGGACCTCACGTGACATTCATGGTAGATGAAGCGCTTGACTTCTGCGATTTCGTGGCCCGGGGCGAAGGCGAGGACACCCTTCTGGAACTCGTGGACCATCTGCGTGGCAGGAGGGAGCTGGAAGGCATTGCCGGTCTCTCCTATCGTGGAGCGGACGGCGCAGTCATCCACAACGAGCCTCGAGGGCTGCGGCCGAGTCTCTCCGACCTTCCGTGGCCCGATCTGAGCCTCATTGACCAGTATCGGAAGATCTACCCTGTACCCATACTGACCTCGCGGGGATGCCCCCACGATTGTGAGTTCTGCTCTGTGGTCTCCATGTTCGGGCGTAGATATCGTCGCGTACAACCCGAGCAGGTGGTGGAAGAGGTCAAGCGGCTGCGGCCCAAGGAGGTCTTCTTCTACGACGACAACTTCATCATCACCAAGAAGAGCGCCAAGAAGCTCCTGGCTCAGATGATCCGCCAAGACGCGCGTCCGCGGTTCTCCGCACAGATCCGGGTGGATTCCGTTTGCAAAAGTGGCAAGGTTGACCACGAGTTGCTCCACCTACTCAAGGAAGCCGGCTGCTACCTTGTCTATCTGGGGCTGGAGTCCGTCAACCCCGAGACGCTCGCAGCCTTCAACAAGGAGCAAGACGTTGACGACATCCGCGGCGGGTTGGCCGCACTACGCTCCTACGGTATAAACACGCACGGGATGTTCGTGTTTGGCGCCGACACCGACACGCCGGAGTCACTGCGGGCCACCACCGATTTCGCCATCCAGAACCACATCTCATCCGTGCAGTTCCTGGCGCTCACTCCTCTTCCCGGTACGCGGACTTATGAGCAGCTCGATCGTGAAGACCGCATCATCAGCAAGAACTGGAGTCTGTACGATGGTCTGCATGTGGTCCACAGGCCCGCGCGCATGACCCCGTGGGAACTCCAGACCAGTGTGCTCGAGGCGCACCTTCGTTTCTACGGCGCGCATCGTATGACCGATAACACCAAGCACCGCCTCTTCGGTTTCCTGTTGAGCAACGGTTGGATGCGCGTGCCCGAGAACGTGGCGTTTCTCCGTGAGTTGCGAACATATAGTGAGGGTCTGACTCGCCTGGGTATTCCGGGTGTGTAAAGATCGGACGCGCAGATAGCAAGGATTTCGCCTACACGATTAGAATTCGTAATCGACGTATACTTGACGTGGAGCGGCCATCGGAAAGAGAGGATCGTTGGCCCGGGTCATCGCCCTTGCCAACCAGAAGGGTGGGGTCGCTAAGACCACATCTACCGTGAACCTGGGAGTAGCCCTGCGCGAGCAGGGTTACTCGGTCCTTGCCGTGGACATGGATCCCCAGAGTAACCTGACCATGAGCCTGGGGGTTGACCCCGACGGCATCAAGGCCGGCATGTATAACGTGCTCATTCAGGGGACGGCCATCGAGGAAGTGATCCATGAGCGCGAGATCCATGTTGCGGTGGCCACCATCGACTTGGCAGGAGCCGAACTATCTCTGGCGCCCGTCATTGGCCGGGAACGGGCACTCGTCAAAGCACTTCTCTCGGTAATCGACGTCTATGACTTCATCCTCATCGATACTCCACCTTCGCTCGGTCTCCTGACCGTAAATGCTCTACGGCGGCCGACGGCGTGATTGTGCCGGTGCAGTGCGAGTACCTATCTCTTCGCGGCCTCGCCCAACTTGAACGGACTTTGGAACTTGTACGGGAGAACCTGAATCCTGAGGTCCACATTCTCGGCATCCTCCCCACTTTGTTCGACTCGCGTACGCTCCACGGCTCGGAGGCCGTTGAGCTGTTACGCAACAGCTTCGGAGATCTCGTGTTCAACACGGTGATCCGCAAAACCATCAAATTCGCGGAGGCCCCCGTCAGGGGTATGTCGGTGTTGGCGTACGCCCCGCGCAGCGAGGCGGCCAAGGCATATCGCGCGTTGGCGAGAGAGGTGCTCAATGGAGAAGCGTTCTAGTTTGAGGGACAGCGGGCTCAACTCCCTCTTTCGAGCCACGGCTGCCAGGGAGGTGCGGGGAGCCGAATCCGGCCCCCCGGACTCGGAAGCCGGGCCGGACGGGCCGCCCGCGCCCGGGGATACGGGGACCGATATCGGCCGGCGCCGCTTGATACAACCCTCGCGCACTTTCCCGGCCGTCATACGTGTAGTGGGCGTGGGCGGAGCGGGCACCAACGCCATCAACCGCATGTTGGAGGCGGGCTTGGAGGGTGTGGAGTTCATCGCCATGAATACCGACGCCCAGGCCCTGCAGATGTGCGAAGCCGACCACAAGTTGTGCATCGGCCGCGACATCACGCGTGGTCTGAGTAGCGGTTCGGATCCCAAGATAGGCCGCGAAGCCGCACTCCAAGCCTACGATGAGATCAAGTCCCTGCTCAAAGGTAGTGACATGGTCTTTGTCACCGCCGGCGAAGGGGGCGGGACGGGTACCGGCGCGGCTCCTGTAGTAGCCGAGATTGCGAAGGAAGTGGGAGCTCTAACCATCGGCGTGGTGTCACGGCCCTTCGGTTTTGAGGGACGCCGCCGCCAAGCCACGGCCACAGAAGGCATTGCCGAACTGCGCGAGAAGGCGGACACGGTCATCGTGGTTCCCAACGACAAGCTCCGGGAGGTGGTCCCCAAGGACACCACCATGCTGGCGGCGCTCAAAGTGGCCGACGATGTATTGCGGCAGGGCATCCAGGGCATCTGCGACCTGGTCACCACCCCCGGACTCATCAACCTCGACTTGGCCGACGTGCGTACCATCATGACCAACGCGGGCACCGCCCATATGGGTATCGGTGAGGCTCGGGGCGAGAATCGTGCCGAGCATGCGGCTGAGATGGCCATCAACTCTTCGCTGCTCGAAACGTCCATCACCGGCGCCAAAGGCATCCTCCTCAACGTCAGCGGGGGCGACGACCTGTCTTTGTTTGAGGTGAATGAGGTGGCGCAGGCGGTGACGGCTGCTGCTGATCCCGAAGCCAATATCATCTTCGGCGCCGTTGTGGATCCGCTTCTCAATGACATATTGCGGGTTACGGTGGTGGCCGCCGGTTTCTCCGGGGATGCAGCCGACAGAGCACAATCGGCAGGCGATGGGGCCGAGGCGCAGTTCGGCCCGCAGGGTGTCGGCACGGCCCCAGAAGCACGCGCGGATGCGGACGCCGGGCAGGAGGGTGGGGGCGCAAAGGGGAGAGGAGCCGTAGAGCCGGAGCCCGAAGCGCCGAGTACGGGAGCGGACTCCCGTGGCTGGAAAGACGATCTGGAGCTGCCTCCCTTCTTGCGGCGGTGACATCCGGCGCCTTGACCGGCAAACCGTTCTGCCCACGCTACAAGGATAGTTCGAAGTAGCGCGCGCTCTTCTCCTTCATGCCCACGTTCCGGTAGAAGGCTTGTGCCTTCCGGTTGCCCGGTTCGCCGACCAGGCAGAGGTAAGCGCAGTTGCGGTTGCGCGCCCAACCGATTGCCGCCACCAGGAGCGAACGCCCCACCCCCTGCCGGCGGTGTACGGGGTCTACCACCAGGGCACGGATCTCGGCGGAGAAGCGTCCGGTCCAAGGATCCGGCAGCGCGACCAACATACACATGCCCACCACTTGGTCCGCAACACACCCGTGTGCGGTTTCGGCCTCCATCCTCGTAGGCGAGGAGGGGAGTGCCCTCCCACAGCCGGGGCCTGGGGTTTCCGCCCATAGGAGGCCCACGGTCTCGTGTGCGATCAGACGGCACATGGTGGGCTGCAGGGTCTCGGGACGGAGGGTGATGTCCGCGGTCTCGGCGGCCATGAGTGCGAACATCCTTGCCGCGGCGGCCGCGTCGTGGCGGCCGGCCGCGCGAACGTGATACCGGTTGCCGGTTGCTTCGCCAACCATGCCCCCAGGGTATCACCGCTCGACGCTACGCCGCCTGATGTGGCCTCATGTCACCGTGCGACGCGGGGAACGCGGGCAGGCACGAAACCGTCATATGTGCGATTGGCCGGCAACCTGTTGGGGAATATTACTAGCGTAGAGCCGAATAACTATGGCTCTCCCCATTGCACACTGTTGGAGCGTGTCTCCATGATAGATGTCATGACAGAAGAGCGGGATGAAATGGATCCCGATGTGAGTTTGCCGCGTGGGCGCAGGAGATGGTTGGAAGAGCCGGAATCGGATGTCTTGGACGGCAGCGCCGACTCGCGCGAGCCGTCGCTCCAGGTCTATCTCAGAGATATCGGGCGGACGCCCTTGCTGACCGCGCGCGAAGAGGTGGAATTGGCACAACGCATCGAGGCGGGTGACGAGGAAGCGCGCCGTCAGATGATCGAGGCCAACCTGAGGTTGGTGGTCTCTATCGCCCGGAATTACCTGGGTCGGGGTCTCAGCTTCGGCGATCTGATCCAGGAGGGCAACTTCGGGCTCATGCGTGCCATCAAGAAGTTCGATTGGCGGCGGGGCAACAAATTCTCCACGTACGCCACTTGGTGGATTCGCCAGGCCATCACCCGCGGATTGGCCGACAAGGGACGTACGGTGCGGTTGCCTGTGCACATCGTGGAGAGGCTCTCGACAATCAAGCGGACCACGCGTCAGCTGCAGCAGGAACTGGGCCGGGAGCCGGAGCTCTCCGACGTGGCAGGCGCCGTGGGCCTCACCGAGAGCGAGCTGCAGGCTCTGTTCGACGCCGCCGAGACACCGCTCAGCCTGGATGCGGCTACCGATCCCGAGGGAGAGGGCTACGAACTCCTCTCCGTGGTCCCGGATACAACGCAGGCGCCCGCATTCGATGTGACTTTCGAGCGCATGCAGTTGCGTACCCTGGCCCAAGCCATCTGCGATTTGCCGGAACGCGAACGGGATGTATTACTGCTGCGCTACGGGTTGGATTCGGGTGAACCCTGGTCGCTCGGCGATATAGCCAAGAGCTTCGGCATCAGTCGGGAACGCGTGCGTCAGATTGAAGCACGCGCGCTCGACCGCCTACGCTTCAGCGGCGCTATGCGGAGGTTGCGCGAGACGGCTTGAGGCGGCTTGGGTCGCCGCTCGCCGCATGAGCCGTGCGCGGCGCATGTTGCGCGTGTCCGGCCCACGGCCGTCGAACCCGGGTACCTCCAGCACGAAAGGCACCGACCGGAAGTCTGGGTGGGCAAGCACCGTCATAAGCCCGGCTCTGCCGATACGTCCCTCCCATAAGTTCTCGTGACGGTCGTGGCGGGAGCCGAAGTCGGTGGCGGAATCGTTGAAATGGATGAGCCCCACTCGACTGCCCAGCCCATTTGCGTTCAATGCTCCCGCGTACTCGTTCAGGCTGGCGGGCTCATGGACGGCGAAACCTGCTGCGAAGAGATGTGCCGTGTCTAGACAGACGCCCACATCCGGGCCCAACTCGGACACAAGAGCGCCCAGCTCGTCCGGCGAGGCGCCGATGGTGCTCCCGCTTCCGGCGCTGGTCTCCAGTAGTAGCGTGGGGGCGGGCATCCCATGAAGCTGGCGGGCTCTGGCCACAGTCTCAGCCACGCGCGGCAGTGCCCGTTTGAAGCCGTCGCCGCGGTGGGAGCCGATGTGGGTGACGAGGGCGTGCGCCCCTGTCAAGTGGCCGAAACGCATGGCGTCGGCCAAGGCCGCGGCCGAGCGGATACGCAAATCGCGGTCCGGAGATGCCAGATTGATCAGATAGGTGGTGTGCACGAACAAGAGCAAGGACAGGAGCCTCAGGCGGCCAGCCAGCCACTCCAAGTCCTCGACCGGGTAGTCGCGCGAACGCCACTGGCGGGGATTGGTGGGAAAGACCTGCAGCGCTTCCACACCTAGATGGCGCGCCCTGCGCAGTGCCTGCCGTGGTCCTCCGGCCATGGAGACGTGGGCGCCCAACCTGGGTAGCAACTGCGGGCCTCCGGTCCGGTCGGGTCCTGTCTGATTCTGGTCGGGTGTGTGAGTCAAGATCCTCCTGGAATGAAGAGCGGCCCGATCGCCATGTATCTTAGCGCCCGCCGCTCGTTTCGGCAGCCGGCGGATATGGGGTACAATCTGCCCATGTCCATCGCCAGTGATCAGCCAGCACGCACCTCATCTCCCGCGCCGGCCCGAATCAAATTCGAGGTTGGAGATCGCACCTACATCGGAGATCTCTACCTGCCGGGGGTCGATTTCCGGAATCGGGTGAGCGATGTCCTCAACGAGCCCCAACGGCGGTTTCTGCCCTTGCTCGATGTGGAACAGGTGGATCCCGCCAACGACCGGGTGATAGACCGCCGGCCGTTCATGCTGATCCGTATCGATCTCATCGACGTGGTGGTCCCCCTGATCGAGCCGGGAGAAGCGCAGGCCGCTCCCGGAGAGTAGCTCGGTGACCAACTCGGCAGGAGTCCTCTCATGGCCCTGCGGGACGGCGTCGACCGAAAGTCAGGGTTTGCTGGTTCGTGCGCTCGACCCCTTCTTCGGTGGGTCGCACCGTGACTTCTTGGTGGGGTTGGCGGCCCACTCGGTGCATGCTCTCGATCTGCACACGCTGCCCGGCAGACACTGGGCATGGCGTATGCACGGTGGAGCGGCCGAACTCGCACTGCAGGCGCGACGGTCGGGTACCCCGCGGCCCGCGGTCATCTTCGCCGGCTCCATGCTCGATCTGCCTCTTTATCGGGCGTTGGCGGGGGCGGCCACGGCCGGAGTCCCCACCATCGTCTATTTTCACGAGAATCAACTGACGTATCCGTTGCCTGAAGGTGCCAAGCGAGATCTGGGTTATGGGTGGAAAAACGTCATGACCGCGTTGTCGGCCGACCGGGTGCTGTTCAACAGCCGATACCATCACGACGAGTTCTTCGCCGCTGCGGAGGCGTTTCTCGCCCGGCTTCCCGACTGCGTTCCCGTGGGCATTCTCGATGACATCCGGGCCAAGGCAGGGGTAGTTCATCTGGGCTGCGATCTCAGGAGATTCGATGAGCATCGGTGGGAGGCGAGAGGGGCGCCGCCGCTGGTGCTGTGGAACCAAAGGTGGGAGTACGACAAAGCTCCGGAGGATGTGGCTGAGGCGCTCATGTGCCTGGCGGGAGAGGGCTTGGAGTTCCGTGTCGCGTTGGCCGGGAAGAACCACGGGCCGGTACCCCCGGTGCTTCGGCGCCTGCGCGAGGCCCTCGCGGGACGTGTGGTGCAGTTCGGGTATGTGTCCTCGGCGGCAGAGTATGCGCGGTTGCTTTGGCAATCCGATGTTGTGGTGTCGGCCGCCCGGCACGAGTTCTTCGGTCAAGCGGTGGTGGAGGCGGTCTATTGCGGCTGCCGGCCCGTTTTGCCTCGGCGGTTGAGCTATCCTGAGATCATCCCGCAAGAGGTGCACCCTCTCGTGCTGTACGAGGAGGGACGGCTGGTCCCGGCTTTGCGGGCGGCTCTGCAGCGGGGGCGCGAATGGTCGGAGGACTGGCAACGTACCTGGGTGGCGCGCTTCGATTGGGGCAGCATCGCGCGCAAGTACGACGAGGAGATCTGGCGGCTGTGGGAGCGGTCGCCGGTATCGGGAGGTTGAGATGGGGGATCCGGCGGAGCAGGCGGGAGACGGCCTGTATGGGGGGCCGCACAGCGGGGCGCATGAGGGAAGAGTGACGTTGGATGCGACCTTGGCTATGGCGGCGGCGCTGGGCCAAGGTGGCATCGATGAAGGCCCGCTGCGCGAGGGACGTGAGCTGACGCGAGGAGCCCAAGCTGCGCTCGAAGAGCGGCGGGCGGCCGGAGATCTGGCGTGGATGGATCTGCCTTATCAGAATGCCGGGGAGGTCCTCGAGTTCGCGCAGCAGTGCCGCGGGCGTTTCGAAACGCTGCTGGTCCTCGGTATCGGTGGCTCCGCTTTGGGGACGATCGCACTGGGCACGGCCCTGTTGCACCCCTATCACAACGTGTTGTCGGCGGCCGCCCGCCAGGGCCGGCCGCGGCTCTTCGTGCTGGACAACGTGGACCCGGACCAGACGGCCGCCCTCTTCGATGTGGTTGACTGGCAGACCACACTGGTCAACGTGGTGTCCAAATCCGGGGGCACCGCGGAAACCGCCGCTGCGTATCTGTTGGCCCGTGCGGCGATGGAAGGCGTTTGGGGGGTGGGGTTCAGGGGCGTGATGCAGCGCGGTCGCGCTTGGTCTTCACCACGAATCCTCGGCACGGGGTCTTGCGCGATATCGCACAGGAGGAGGGAATCAGCGCATTCGAGGTTCCGCCCGGTGTGGGTGGCCGTTTCTCGGTGCTGAGCCCGGTGGGGTTACTCCCGGCGGCCGTGTGCGGGATGGATGTGGCGGCTTTGTTGGGGGGCGCACGGGCCATGGACGAATGCATCCAGACGGAACCGGGGGCGGCAACCCGGCCGGTCTGTTCGCGCTGGTGCAGTATCTTGAATCGTTCATTTCGGGCGTCGCATCAGTGTGATGATGCCGTATTCGGCCGGCCTCAGGGATGTGGCGGACTGGTACCGTCAGTTGTGGGCCGAGAGCCTGGGCAAGGCGGTGGACAAGGCCGGACGGCCGGTGGGCATCGGTCCCACTCCCGTGAAGGCCCTCGGAGCCACCGATCAACACTCGCAGATCCAGCTCTACGCGGAGGGGCCTGACGACAAGGTTGTCACTTTCCTTCGCGTGGCTTCGTTCGCAAATCACCTCGCGATGCCGGCCTTGCATGGGGACGCTCTGGATTTCTCGTATCTGATCGGCTCCGACCTGGCCGGGCTGCTGAACGCCGAACAGGAGGCCACGGCATGGCGCTGGCCCGCCGGGGGCGGCCTTCGCTGCGCATTGATGTACCGCGTGTGGACGCGTGGAGTCTGGGTCAGTTGCTGTTCATGTTGGAGCATGCAACCGCGTTGGCGGCGAGCTCTTCAACGTGAATGCCTTCGACCAACCCGAGGTGGAGTTGGGGAAGCAGGCCACTTACGCGCTCATGGGACGCCCCGGCTATGAGGCCGTGGCTGAGGACATCCGAGGGCGGGAAGGAGCGGAGCGGTGAGGGTGTCGGGACGGACGTTACGGCCTGTGTTCAAGGTGTGGCTGGACCGAGACGGAAAGGCGTTCGGCGAGGGACCGCAGCGGCTTCTGGAGGGTGTGGATCGTACAGGTTCGCTGCGTCAGGCGGCGATGGAGTTGAACATGTCTTACAACAAGGCTTGGCGGCTACTCCGGGCGCTTGAAGACAAGCTGGGGTTTGCGCTCCTGGAACGTTCGGCGGGCGGCTTGGGCGGCGGCGGCTCTCAGCTTACAGAAGGGGCCAGAGACCTGATGCGGCGTTTCGCGGCGTTGGAGCAGGAAGCGGCGCGGCGGTGGATGCCGCGTTCCCAGGCATTTCCCCGACTAGACGTCAACTGCGGGCCAGACTCGGAGCAGGGGCCGAGTGGCGAGAAGCGGGGGCGACGCTCGTGACAGATACGGAGTTTCGAGGCGTGGCAGGGTGCACTCAGCTTGTATGCGAACAAATGTTCGTATACACTGAGGACGGCGATGGTGATGTCCAAGCCTCCTGACAGCCCGCAGATTGCGAATGCCGTAGAATCGTGCGCCCAGCGGTGTACGCGTTTGGAGTGTGCGGTGCCGCGGCGCCCCGGCACGGCGTGTAGGGTGGTTACGCATCTGGATTTGGATGCCTTCTTTGCCGCAGCGGAAGAGAACCTGGATCCATCATTGCGGGGCAAGCCGGTTATTGTGGGTGGGGGCGCTCGGGGGGTGGTGGCTACGGCCAACTACCTCGCCCGTCAATACGGGGTGCATTCGGCCATGCCCCTCACCACCGCGCGGCGGTTGTGCCCACATGGGGTGTTCATTGCCGGAAATCACCACCTATACCGAGAGTACTCGCGCAGGCTCATGGCCATCCTGGGCGAGTACTCGCCCTTGGTGGAACAAGTCAGCCTGGATGAGGCGTACGTAGATCTCACGGGTACCGAGCGGCTCTTCGGACCGGTCGAGCGTACAGCGCGTGCTATTCAGCAGCGGGTCCAAGATGAGTTGGCGCTCAGCATCTCCGTGGGTCTGGCCTCCAACAAACTGGTGGCCAAAGTGGCCTCGGATATGGAGAAACCTCGCGGTTTCACGGTTGTACCTCCAGGCACGGAGGCTGAGTTCTTGGCCCCTCTGCCTGTTGAGCGTCTGCCGGGTGTGGGGCCCGTGTTACTGGGACAACTGCGCGACCGGGGGGTACGGACCGTGGGAGACTTGGCCCGGGTGCCTTCGCACCTGCTCAGCCTGTCGTTTGGAGAGTGGGGTCGCATGCTTGCGCACGCGGCTCGCGGTGAAGACCGCCGCCGGGTCGAACCGCAGCAGACGGTCAAATCCATCTCCAGGGAGACCACTTTCCCAGAAGATGTCACCGATCCAGAGGTGCTTGAGTCCACGCTCGTCGCCCTCACCGAGGATGTGCCGGCGGCTGCGCCGCCGGCACCTCGAGGCGCGCACGGTCACCATCAAGATACGCTACTCGGACTTCGTGACGCATACGTGCTCCAGGACCTTGGAGCGGCCACGGGATGTTGATGAGATCTTTTTCCAGGAAGTGCTCTCCCTCTTCCGGCAGGGCCGCACCCGCCGCTACCATATCCGGCTGCTGGGGGTGGGGGTGTCCAATCTGGCCCCGCGCGCTTGGCAGGATGATCTGTTCGACCAGCAGGTCCCCTTGTTGCGTGAGTTGGATCTCACGCTGGACACCATCCGGGAGAAGTACGGCCGGCAGGCGGTGGTCAGGGGCGCGACGGGGGATATCCGTCGCTCAGGGCCTATCGCTCCCCGATGAAACGGATCTCGGAGAGGGCGGCATCTTCCCAGGATTCGCCCGGGTACACCGAGAGAATGGTCATCCGGACCGAGGAGATACCCACGTCGCTCGGCACTGCCGGCTGCACCTCTTGGTATCCCATGTCGTCGTACAACTGGATCTCTTGCATGTCACCGTTAGAGTATTCGATGCGCAGGCCGCGGACCCGTCCGTTGCCCAAGTAGCGCTTCTGGTCTCTCTGGTAGCCGTTGGCGATGTCGATGCGACTGAGTCGCACCGGTTGATTGAAAGAGAAGCTCAGCCACTCGCCGACACCGTCTCCCGAAGCCCCCTCGTTCCACGCGGTGCTCAGGTCGTTGTCGCTGAGATTGCTCGGCCCATAAGTGAACTGATCGGTAGGGGGGAGGGAGGATGAGGCTTTGGCGTTACTCGGAAATACCCGGGCCTGATCGGCGGAAGTGGCCTTGGTAGTGGTGCTCCCTGCGGTGGTGGATGTGCGGGCGGATGAGGTGGTTGTGGTGGCGGGCAGCGTCACGTCGCTTTCAGCGGCACGGAGCTCCTGGTACTGCCGATAGACCAGAAGTGCGGCTGTGCCGGCGACCACTAGGAACAGGAGTAGCAGCAAGACCCCCAGTACGCGGCGCGGGCGCTGTCTGCGGGCAAAGGGTGAGATTGCGCCTCCACGCTGCATGGCGTCACGGGCGTTCCTCTCGTCGGCGCGGGAGCCGAGGTATGCGCCGCACTTGACGCACAGGAGCCGATCCGGCCGATTATGCGCCCCGCACTCCGCGCAGGTGATGGTCTGCTTGTGCGTCATGGCACCTTCTCTTCGTTCACCTATCCTGTATCAGCGCTCTTGTATTGCGGTTACGGTCTGTCCGCGATGTGTCTTTCTCTGTAAGGTATCAGAATATTGCCATGTTCTCGCCCCTTGTGGCGCTCTGCTAGAATCCGCTGCGTGTATCTTGGGGAGGATTGCGTGACCAACCGCGGCTCCAGTGGCCCATCGTCCGCTCGGTGTCTCTGCATCGATCTTCGAAGTGGTGATCTTCGGGCTGAGATGTGTCAAGGGTGGTCTTCCCAGTATCTGGGTGGAAGAGGGCTGGGTGTTCGGCTTGTGGCTGAGTTCGGAGATCCAACCCTCCCCGCCCTGGACGAGAAACAACCCTTCGTTCTGGCCGCAGGGCCTCTCACCGGTACCAGTGCTCCCAGCTCCGGCCGTTTTGCAGCCGTGGCGCCTTCTCCCTTGACCGGCACCATCTTCGATGGGAACGCCGGCGGCCGTTTCGGGGTACGTCTACGCGGTGCCGGTGTGGACGCGCTGGTGCTCACCGGGCGCGCGACGGAGTGGAGCCTGGTGGTGGTGGAGAGGGTGGGTCGAGACGCAGACCGGGCCGTGGTATCGGTTGTGCCGGTGAGCGAGATCTGGCCGGAGTGTGACCCGGAGGGAGTGGAGCTGACTGCGTCGCAGTTGACGACCGGGTTGCGCACACGTCTCGGCCCCGCTTTCAGCTTCCTTTTCCCGGGTGTGGCCGGCAGACGAGGAGCGCTGGTGTCGTCGATACGCACCGACGACCGTCGCCACTTCGGTCGCGGAGGGCTGGGTGAGGCTCTGGCGGCCAAACGGGTCTTGGCTGTGGCCGTGGCGGGTGGTGTCGCGCGTCGTCCCGTGGACCCCGGGGCGTACGCTTTCCTGACTTACGAGGCCCGCAAGCTCATGGAGGCCAATCCACTACTGACTCGGGCACTGCCCGCATTTGGCACGGCGGTGCTCATGGAGCTGGTGAATCGGGCTGGGGCGCTCCCAGTGCGCAATTTCCAGGCGTCGCAGTGGGACGAAGCCTCGCTGGTTTCGGGGGAAACCCTGAGCGAGCGCTTTGTGAAGGGTCGCGGTGGATGCTTCGGTTGCAGAGTCCGCTGCACTGGGTGGCTCGGCTCTGAGCGGGGGCGGGTGGAGGCACCTGAGTACGAGAGCGTGTGGGCCCTGGGCCCTGATTGTGGTATCGCAGATCTGGACGTCATTGTCCAAGCCAACCGTCTTTGTGGCGAGTACGGCTTGGACACGATCTCCGCCGGAGCGACAGTTGCGTGCGCCATGGAGTTGTCGGAGCACGGCGTCCTTGGGCGGACCATCACCTTCGGTGACGGTCCGCGCCTCCTCGATCTCCTGGGGCAGATGGGCAGAGTGGAGGGTTTCGGTGCGGAGTTGGCGCGCGGCTCGGCCCGGCTTGCAGAAGAGTGGGGCCATCCCGATGTGGCCATGCACGTCAAGCGCCTCGAGCTCCCCGCCTACGATCCTCGGGGCATGGCGGGTCAGGGGCTGGGCTACGCCACCTCCAACCGGGGTGCGTGCCACCTGCGCGGCAACATGCTGGGTCCGGAGATCCTGGGTGTGCCCAAGCTAGTGGATCGGTTCGCCACCAAAGGCAAGTCGGGTTTGCTGATCAATCTGCAGCATGTGGCGGCCTTGTTCGATTCCGTGGGTCTGTGCAAGTTCATGGGGTTTGGGTTCGGAGAAGAGGTGGTGGGGCGGCTGCTTGAGGCCATGCTCGGGGAGGAGATAAGGAGCCAGGATGCGCTGCAGATCGGTGAGCGGGTCTGGAACCTGGAACGGTTGTGGAATCTGGCGGCGGGGTTCACGCGGGCCGACGACACGCTCCCTTCCAGGTTGCTCCAGGAACCGGTGGCTCACGGCCCGGCGGCCGGGCGTGTGGTGGAGTTGGCGCCCATGCTTGACGAGTATTATCGGGCCAGGGGGTGGGATGGAGATGGTTGTCCCTCGATGGACAAGGTGGACTCTCTGGGCTTGAGTGAGATTGCAGGGAAGTTGGCGGCCGCCCGGGGCCCGGAGCGTGGGCTCCGGCGCCGGGGGGGCCTGCCGCGGCGGTGGGGCCGCCGCCCCCACGGCCGGGAAAGAGGGGGAGGCGTCATCTACGAGCAGTTTGAACAGGTAGGCCGCGACGTCTTCCTGTCCGGACTGATCAGCTCACACGCCGGCAACATGTCGGTGCGCATCGGCGACCGTCTGGTCATTACACGGCGTGGCTCCATGTTGGGGCGACTTCGCCCCGAGGATCTCATCGAGACCGGCCTGTTCAAGGATGATTCGGGGATCGCGTTGGCCTCCAGCGAGATCGTGGTCCACCGGGCCGTCTACGCACGCACGTCGGCCCAAGCCATCTTGCATACGCATCCACCGCACGGCATAGCGCTCTCCCTGGAACTGGATGAGATCGTCCCCGTAGATTCGGAGGGCTCCTATCTGTTGCACCGCGTGCCGGTAGTGGCTGCGGAAAAAACCATAGGGTCCACAGAGATGGCCGAAGTGCTGAGCGAGGCCCTCTCGCGCTACAAGCTGTGCATGTTGCGGGGACACGGTTTGTTCGCCATCGGCCATCTGCTGGAGGAAGCGTATCAGTGGAGCAGTGCTTTCGAGGCCTCAGCCAGAGTCATCTACTTGGTGCGTACGGCAGGCATCTCACCTATCGAGTACCGGCAGGAAAGCCAGAGGTACTCCACATGGTAGTCCCCGGCCCGCTGTACGCGCGCATTGCAGCCGTTGCCCTGATTGACGGTGGGGGTGGCTGGTTTCTGGTAAGGCTGCCCGATGCTCTGGTGCCGGCGTACACGGGAAGAAAAGCTCCTGCCGCAGGTATTTGGGCGCCTCCAGGAGGGCGTTTGGACGAAGGCGAGACCCTCGAGAGTGCGCTGGCCCGGGAGATGCGCGAGGAACTCTCGCTGGACGTTATCACGGCCGGGCCTTGTCACGCTCACTTGGCTGAGCACAAGGGCGAGTGCCTCCTGGCCGTGACCATGGCCTGCAGGCCGGCCGGTGGCCTACCGGTGACGCCCGTGTTGGATCCGGAAGAGGCCGTGGCCTGGCGTTGGGTCACCACAACGGAGTGGCTGGAGATGGCCGATCAGGGGCTCACGCCCTGGAGGCCGAGAGACATAGTCATTTGCACGGCTGTGGCCGAACGGCTGTGGCGGTTGGTTGACGAAGGAGGAGTGCCGTGACGAGAGACGAGGCGGTGGCGTTGGTTCGGGAAACGGTCCAGAATGAGAACCTGGTTCGCCATATGCTGGCCACCGAAGCCATCATGGCCGACCTGGCCGATCGGCTGGGGGGTGATCGCGAGACTTGGGCCATGGCCGGCCTCCTCCACGACTTGGATGTGGAAGAGACGGCCGACACCATGGAGATCCACGGCCTGCGAAGCGTGGAGTGGCTGCAGGCGCGAGGGTTCGATGATCCCGTGGTGCTGCAGGCGGTACGAGCCCACAACCCGGACAACGGCACCGAGCCCGGCTCGCTCCTCGATCAAGTTATCGTGGCTGCCGATCCCCTGTCCGGGCTCATCACGGCTGCCGCGCTCATACGCCCGGAGAAGAAGCTGGATTTGGTGACGCTCAAGAGTCTCAAGAAACGCTTCAAGGAACCCGCTTTCGCTAAGGGGGCCAACCGGCAGGCCATCGCCGGGTGCGAGGCATTCGGGTTGTCACTGGAGGAGTTCCTGGGGATAGGGCTGGCGGCCATGCAACGCATCGCTCCGGACTTGGGGCTATGAGCGGGGCAGAGGGGGCTTTGGCTTGGGAGACGGGCCTGGTGCCCATGGTGGGGGTGATGCGCGGGGGTGCGCCTGAGCTCGTGCATCGCGGGGTGGCGGCGTGCGTCGATTCGCTGGGTGAGGTGATCGCGGGCGAAGGAGATGAGCAGCAACTCATTCATTTGCGGTCGGCGGCCAAGCCGTTCCAAGCGCTTGCGCTCGTGGAGACGGGAGCTGCCGACGCCCTGGGCGTGAGCAGCGAGGAATTGGCGCTGGCTTGCGGCTCCCACCGGGGCGCTTCGGAGCACGTGGCCGTAGTGACCGGGTTCCTTGAGCGTCTGGGTGTACCGGCGGAGGCATTGGTCTGCGGCGGCGTCGACCACATGTGTTCGGGCAAGCACGCCGCAATGATCGCGTTGGGCGTGTTCCTAGGTCTTCCCCACGAGGGCTACCAGCAGCCGTCTCACGGGGTGCAGCGCACGATCGCACAGCATGTGGCCGCGGAGGCCGGACTTCCCCCGGATGACATCCTCGATGGCATTGATGGGTGCGGCGTGCCCGTCTTCCGTATGCCTGCCGCGAGAGTGGCCCACCTCTATGCCCGTCTGGCAGCGGGGAGTACACCGGCATTGGCCCGTATCCGTGACGCAATGCTGGCCCATCCTGCCCTCGTGGCGGGAGAGGGTCTGTTCGACACGGAGCTCATGCGGGAGGCGGGGGGAAGGATTATCGCGAAGATGGGCGCAGACGGGGTGCAGGCCGTAGCGTGGCGGAGTGCCGCAGGAGCGGCGGCGCAGGCGGTGGTCCTCAAACTGTGTGCGGCAGGAGCCGTTGTGTACGGCACCGCCGCGGCACTGCTACTGCGTTGGGGACCAGAAGACATCATGCCGGTGCGGTGGGCCCAACGATGGTTACAGGTGCGCAACGTCCGAGATGAGGTGGTGGGCGAAATCATTCCCCTGTGGCCCGACGGCTCGGAAGAAGGACCAGCGACATGATCGACGAACGTCTGCTGAGGGAAGCCGAGCGGCAGTTCGGTGTCCCCTACGATCTGGAGTTGAGTTTCGACGTCGACGTGGGCGAATACGATATGGTGATTGGGTCCATGAAAGATTCGCGAAGCGATGACGTAACGTTCTTCATCATGGAAGGCGACAATCTGGTGGTGATCCGCAAGCCCATGTTCCCGCCCGGGGTATACCGAGCGCCCAGCGGCGGGGTTCGTTCCGGGGAGGCTTTGGAGCAGGCAGCCGTGCGCGAAGCGTACGAGGAGACCGGGTTGCGCATCCAACTGGAGAAGTATGTGCTTCGGGTGGCGGCGCGCTTTCGGCTACAGGGTCGTGAACCCATCCGTTGGGGGACGCACGTGTTTCTGGCTACCCCGATAGGAGATCTCGCCCTGGATCCCAAAGACACCCGCGAGATCGCTGAGGCCAAATGGGTTCCCGTCACAACACTCCAAGGCCCCATCCGTGACACGCTCCTTGCAACGGGGCAGGGTCTCTTTCGCTACCGGGTGGCCCTGACGGACGCCACTCTGGAGCGCCTGGCCCTCACTGAGGCCAACTCCAGGAACCCGAGGCCGTTGAGAGCTGAGCCGGGGACCGTGGAGGCCTGAGCCGGGGGCCGTGTAGGGCTGAGGCTGCCCATTCGCTCTGGTATGATCCTGCGATAGACACACAAGGGGGTTGGATGCCGGCGATAATGCGTAGATTGGGTTGGTTCTGGTGGGGCATGATCGCCCTGGGCCTGATCGTCGTCGCCTGCTCCGTGTTCCTGGTTGCCCAGTACGCTACGGCGGCATCGGTTGGCGGCATGACACCGCCGGACGGGACGGTGCTGGCCTCCTCCCGTGTGGATATATCGGTTGAGTTGCCGGGTTTCGTACCCGGTGAGGCCGATGTGGAGCTGCTCATCGATGACGTGCCTGTGGATGCAGGGACACTACGTCTGCACCCCGATTCAGTGGAATGCTCGGTCGATCTGGCCGACGGTCGGCACGTCGCCAGCGTGAACTACCGCTCTGCAAACGCCTTCTCCAGCAGGCTGGTGCGCCGTTGGGCCTTTGTGGTGGATACCACTCCACCGCAGATCGAAGTGACATCGCCCGCCACACCAGAGCAACTGGGTGTCACGCCATCGTGGTTCCGCATCGAGCTGGATGAACCGGGAACGGTGACCTTGATGGTGGACGGCAATCCCGTCCCCCTCGAGCAGGGCGGTACTTTCGCCTCAGGCGCCGTGGCGGTGCCTGAAGGCATGCACGACCTGCGGGTGGAAGCCGTGGATGCTGTGGGTAACGCGTCGTCGTTGGAATGGCGCTGTTTCGCGGATTACGCCGCACCCCGCATCGAAGTGGCCAACGAACCCACCGATAGGGTGGCGGATACTGCCTTGGCCATAGAGTTCTCTGTGAAAGACAACTTGGTGCGGGGACTGGTGGTAAGTGCCACCCTGAACGGTACGCTGCTGCCCATCGTGGATGTGAGACCCCCTGAGGGTACCAACGAATCCTCGGTTCGCCGTTATCGAATCGACACAGGCGAGATCTCAGAAGGCCTCCATACCCTCGTCATCACGGCCCGAGATTGGGGAGGTCACACGGATACCTATACGCGTCAATTCACGGTTGATTCCACCGGCCTGTTTGGGGCACGTTCTATGCGTCAAGGTGCCATTGGAGAGGATGTCAAGCAACTCCAGCAGATGCTCAAGGACAAGGGCTACTATCAGGATGAGATCAGTGGCTACTTCGATGGGATCACGGTAGCGGCCGTCCAGGCTTATCGTGTGGATCGCGGACTGCCGGCAGGTTCCGGAGTGGATATGGCCATGTGTCTGGCGTTGGTGGGGCGCATCGTTATCGACCGCTCCGATTGCACCCTCACCCTCTACGACGAGAAAGGGGTGGTCAAGACGTATGGGTGCGCGGTAGGGATGGCGGCGTACCCCACACCCCTCGGCAGCTTCCAGATCATCAACAAGATCTATCACCCCGCGTGGTCTCCGCCTCCCTCACCGTGGGCGGCGAATCTGGAGCCGGTGCCACCGGGAGTGGGCAATCCACTCGGCACGCGTTGGATGGGGTTGACGGCACCCTACGTGGGCATCCACGGTACGTACGAAAGCTGGTCCATCGGCCATTGGGCATCTCACGGCTGCATTCGCATGCACATCCGGGATGTGGAGGAGTTGTTCGAGATGGTGGCCATCGGTACTCCAGTGGATATCGTTCGATGAAGGATGTAGTCCTCGGCGTCGACATCGGCGGCACCAAGATAGCCGTTGGACTGGTGGATGCGGACGGCCGCGTTCACGGCGAAGTTGACTCATACAAGTACAGCGCGCCATGAGGAGGAGTTGCTCACCGTTCTGCGCACGCGCATTCGACGCGGGCTGAAGTCGATGGTGGCGGTTGGCACCGGCGCCGGCCGTGTGCGGGCTGTAGGCGCGGCGTGCGCCGGTACAGTCGATCGGGTGGCGGGTGTGGTCATCGATTCACCGAACTTGCCTTTGAGTGACACTGCGCTCAAGGACTTCATCGAAGGTGAGTTCGGGATCCCCACGGTGGTGGAGAACGATGTCAACGCCGCCCTGTGGGCCGAGAGTAAGCTCGGGGCCGCCCGTGGCTTGAAACACGTTGTGATGCTGACTCTGGGGACCGGCCTGGGCGGGGCTCTGCTTCTGGACGGTCGTCTCTATCGGGGCGCCCAGGGTGCGGCCGGCGAGATCGGGCACACCATCGTGGATCCGCACGGCGAACGCTGTCGGTGCGGGGTCAGAGGGTGCCTGGAAGCATACGTGGCGGCGCCGGCATTTGAGCGTATCGGCTTTCGGACGGTTGGGCTTTTCGAGAGAGGCGCGTTCACCGGGGAGCTGATAGGTCGGTTGGCGGACGAGGGTAGTGCCGCGGCGTTGCGGGCACTCGATGAGCTGGGTTTCTGGTTGGGTGTGGGTATTGTCAACGTTACCAATCTCCTCAACCCCGAACTCGTGATCGTTGGTGGCGGCCTCAGTCGATTGGGCGACCGTCTTTTGGAGCCGGCAAGACGCGTCATCCGCGAATGCGCGCTTCGGCCCGGTCGTGACTTGGTACGTGTGGTGGAGGCAGAGCTGGGGGCAGACGCGGGGATGATAGGTGCCGGACTGTTGGCCTGGGAGAGGCGCTCGTAGGCCGGGGTTCGAGGAGAAAGCAACTATCGTGCAAACTGCTGAGCTGTTCTTCATGGATAACCGGGCGTCGGCCGCGCGACGCAACCTCGATCGTCTCCAGCGTCTGGTGCGCAGAGCCGGTTTGGCCGATGTTGTGAGCAAGGGCGACTTGGTCTGCATCAAACTGAGTTTCGGCGAACTCGGCAACCTGGGTTATATCCACCCCGCGTACGTGCGCACCGTGGTGGAGGCGGTGAAGAAGGTCGGCGGGCGTCCCGTGCTCATGGACTCGAACACCCTATATACCGGCAGCCGCTCCAATGCTCACGACTCGCTGCTGACGGCGCTGAGCAACGGCTTCGCTTTCGCCACGGTGGGGGCGCCGCTCATGATTCTGGACGGTCTCGTTGGCAAGGATTACCGCGAAGTGCCGGTCAACGGCCGCATTTATGAGCAGGTCAAGATCGGGACGGGCCTACTGGACGCCGACTGTCTCATCTCGTTGGCTCATTTCAAAGGGCACATGGTCTCGGGTTTTGGGGCGCAGATCAAAAACCTGTCCATGGGGGCGGCACCTCGATCCGGGAAGCAGATGATGCACTCCGATGTGCGTCCCACCGTAGACGGCGAACGTTGCGCGGGATGCGGACGTTGCGTGTATTGGTGCCCGGCGGGAGCAATAGAGCTCCGCGAGAACGGGGCGGTGATCTCCAGCGACAGATGCATTGGTTGTGGGGAGTGCGTGGTGTCCTGCGTCCACGGCGCCATTGCCGTCTCCTGGGAGTCCGAAGCCGGGCTGGTGCAACGCAAGATGGCCGAGTTCGCCCTGGGGGCCTTGTCGGGGAAGGTGGATCGCTCTTTGGGTGTGACCTTCGTGATGAACGTCACTCCGGATTGCGACTGTTGCTCGTGGAGCGACGCTCCTCTGGTACCCGACGTGGGGATTCTGGCCGGTCGAGATCCGGTGGCGCTGGACCAAGCGGGTCATGACTTGGTCAAAGCCCAGCCCGGTATAGCCTCGAGTGCGCTGGGCGTTTCGGGCGCCGCGGTCGAAGACAAACTGGCCTACCTTCACCGCTTGATCCAGCGGTCCAACTCGAGCACGGTGAAGCCGTGGGCCTTGGAGTCCGTGTACCGGCCCCGGTCCCCTGGACACACATTAGCACCTATGCAGCCAGGGCCCGACCGAACTGCTCACGGGCTTCTCTGGGCGTCATGAACCCGAGCTTCTCCAGGCGCCACTGGGCGTTGTAGGTTTCGACGAAGGCGACCACGGCGTCGCGGACCTCCTCGATATTCTTGAATACTCGGCCGTAGATCGCCTGCTCTTTCATGGTGCGAATGAACCGCTCCGCGACGCCGTTCGTCTGCGGCTCGGCGACGAAGGCGAACGAGGGGGCGATGCCCCAGTACCGGACCTGCTTGAGGAAGTGATCCGCCAGGTACTGGCATCCATGGTCCAGGCGCAGGGAAAGACCCCGGGCCACATCGGACCCCACGGAGCCGTAGATCGCGGTGAGGGCCATGGACAGCGGCTCAAGCGCGGCGAAACGAGTGCCCCGCTTGGTCACGTGGTAGCCGACGCACTCGGCGTTCCAGTGCTCCACACAGAAGAAGCCCCACACCCAGCCGTCGTCGGCCGTGAGGATGCGGGCTCCGTCGGTGCCCCACACGACCCCCGGTTCCTCGGTGATGATCGTGCCTTCGTGAAGTGCGGCCTGAGCTTGGGGCCGACGCCCGGGCGAGAGAAGGTTGGCTTCGCGCATGACCCGCAGGAGGCGCTTGCGGGAGACCCGGACATCCTTCTGCACCCGCAGGCGGGCCCACACCTTGCGGTGGCCCTCCCCGGAAAACGGCGAGGCGGCCAGATCAGCTCTAACCAGCGTGAGGAGCTCATCGTCGGTGAGCGTGGTCTTCGGTCCTCGTTTCTTTCGGGGGCAGAGGGGATGACCCGGATCCTTGCGCTTGCTCCAGAGGTAGTAACTCGAGCGGCTGACCCCGAAGGCACGGCAGGTCCGAGAGGTGCCGTAGGTGCGTCCGGTGCCCGGGGAGGTCAGGCCGCTCATCGCTTCGACATCCCCAGGGGCAAAGGGATGCCCTGCCGACGGCAGCGCTCCCGCAGCAGTTCGTTCTCCATGAGGGCCTCACCCAGGCGCTTGTGGGCCTCGGCCAGACGGAGTTCGGTGGGATCGGTCTTCTTTGCACGCAGACCGGCGTCCAGGCCGGCGAGCGCCTGTTCGCGCCACTCCTCCAGCCGGTAGATCTCAACGGCGAGTTCGCGGGAGAGGGCGTCGAGACTCTCTCCCCGCAGGAGGCGCAAGACCACTTCCTTCTTGCGATGACGGCTCCAGCGTTGACCCGCGATCAGGGGGTCGCTGTCGTTTGTTGCCGCGGCGGGCTCCTACGGGCTCCTTCGGGAACGGCGCCCTCTGCTCGTCTCTCACCCTTCGTCTCCTGTTCGCTCACATCTCCTTCTTGCACCTTCTGGGCTACAGGTTAAATCCCCTTCAGGTGTCCAGGAAAACCGGGTGCGCGGCATAGATTGATCGTTCGCAGATGGGAATCCATAATCTCGCGAAGGACCGTGAACAAGGAGTCTGCGCCATCGGGAGCTGGATCTGAAGTCATGGTTCCCACAGAGACAGCATCCTTCATGAGGCATGTCGTGAGCTCCATCACGTTGGGAACACGGGCCGCCTGAGACAATCCGGAACCCAAAAGCACCGCTACTTGACAACTACCGCCCCCTGTCCCAGGACGAAGCCGGCTGCCAAAATGCCACGCATCGAACGGGATCAGGCAGAGCGGGAACAGCTGCTCACTCTCCCTCAACCACCCGCGCGAGCAGCCTCCTGACATATCCCCCATCTTCCTGGAACACGATCCCCAGCGCCTCGATCTCAGCCTTGACATGCCCCACTGCGCCGTCAGCACGTGCGCCGGCGTGTTCGAGACCAGGAATGAGTGAAGCCTCACATCCGGATCGCCCAGCCGCTGCTCCACGTCCCTGACCCGCTCGTGGAACCGGACCTTGGCGTGGGTTCTACCCAGCTGCCGCAGTCCCTTGGGATCAACGAACACGATGTGCTGCGTGGCTCCTTCGAGCAGCCAGAGGATGAAATCGATAGAAGCCACCACCTTCCATGAAGCCCACCCCATGACCGCGGCTCAGGTTGCGAAGGAGGTAGAGTTGCCGCCCTCCGAAGAAACCGCCGCCGGCTTTCGTCTGCTCAACCTGCACGAAGCGCTGAGGGTCACGCACGAATCTCTTCATCCTTGCTGAGAGGAGGGGGCGCGATATCCACACTGCCATCTTTCAGGCATAGCAGCGGGTGATAGAGGTGGTTGGCCGCCCAGGTGGCGCGGAGTCCCTGAAACTCCCATGGTTCGGAGCCGGCCGTGCCGCCTGATGCGCGCCGGTCTTCGATACACTTCCGCAACTCCTCCAGCTTGGCCAGAGCTCCTCTCCGATTCCTTGACAACGTGGTAGTAGCCATCGGCGGGGACGATCTCGGTCTCCTGGTCGAACTCCGGACAGGGGAGGTCGAGGCAGATTGGGGTCGTCGGAAGCGAGGGTTGACACTCCAGGGGAGTTCCCAGGCGCGTTTGCGGAACGTGTAGTAGTGCTCCACGTACTTCTTGAGAAGCGCCCTGCTATTTCCTGCCACAGTGGTCACTTTGGCCATGGAATCGAACGCCAGCTGGGCATGCGGAATCTGAAGACGGTACCAGGTGTGGTCGTCAAGGAGAGCGCGGACGCCGACCCGTGTGAGATTCAGGTTGTGCCGGCCCCGCTCCGCCTTGAAACGTCGGAGCTCGAAGAAGAGCCGGTCGAAATCGAGGAGTGCGATGTGCCCAGGGGTGAGTTTCCCCTCCTCCGGCGCTCCCCAGCTCCCCCTCGGTCTCACCGCGCGACTTCAACGCCTGGACCTTCGGGTACCAGTTGAGTACCACCGGATTCTCCTTGAGCCACCTGTCTTCCTCTCGCTGCTGTGGGTCCGGAGGCTGTACCGTAGGGATCGGCCCCAGTCTGCGGAAGACGTCGCCGAAGTCGGTGCGGGCGCCGCTGATCTCCTTCTCGAGCTGCACCGTCTTGAGTCGCCCATCCCCGAGATCGGACACCACCGGCAGAACGAACTGCACCACGTCCTCTGTCGGTAGCCCCTCTTCCCTCAGGTAGTCCTGAACTGCGCTACATGTAGTCGGCACGGACACCGAAAATGGAGAGCGTCTCCAGATCGGTGATGTGCCGTGCGGAGGCTTGACCTCTGGCGGCAACGCCGCGGGTGCTACGTTTGAGGCTCATGTCGTACCCTTTGAGGCGTACCCCGCGGCCGAATAGCTGGATGATCTGCGCCCCTTCCCCACGGCCGATATTCATGAGCCCCATGGTGCTTACCCAAAGGCCATTCCAGCCCTCGGTGAACTTGCGGGAGCAGATGAGCAGATTGATGGCGCAGCCGTCGTCGTTGAGGCCCTGGAAGAGGGGACCCGCTGAACTCGCGATCGGAGACGTCGATATGCTGGTCCCGGCACAACTTGGCCAGCTTGGCATCATCGCCCACGTTGATGAGCCCGAACGGCTCGTTATCACCCACGCGCAGCGATATCTCGCCGGAGGCGCTCTTGAGGTTCTCCAAGTGCAGGGCCCCGCCTGCAGGCGCGTTGAAGACCAGAGCCAACGTGTCCAGAAAGACCGCGTCTGCAGTCAGTCCCGCGGTATTGAGATACGCGAAGCGGCCGGCGAACAGGTTCTTGCCCTGCGCGGTGAGGAGCCCCTCGTTGAGCACCCGGCGGATGCGGTCCGTACTCGCCCGCCTGTCCGCCAGATAGCGGGTGACGAAGCCGAGGATGGCCACCACGTCGGACACCTGGTGTCCACGTTCGCTGCGTACTGCGTTGACGCTCCCGCCCACGAAGACCCAGAGCGGCTTTTCGATGTTGAAGGGCCTCAGGACGGATCGTTGATCCCGGTAGAGGCGTAGCTGTTGGTAGAAGGTGAGGAGGCAGGCGGTGAGGTAGGTGTCCATCCATTCGCGATCGGAATCGCCCTGCAGGTTGGCGATGTGGTAGTCCTTGCCGAAACCGTCGT
>JAXGIS010000010.1:0-78764 GCA_040770645.1 Thermoleophilia bacterium
TCAGATCGACCAAACAAGTGGCGGCGGTGATACGTGGGGACGTGGACGGAGCATTCGTTGCCACGTCGTGGTATTCGTCTGTCGCTCCCGAGTTGCAGGCGCTGAACCTGTCTCAATACTCACCCTGGGAGGAGCGCGAAAACGGGTTCTTTGACTGGATCGCCCGTAGTCACGAGATGGTGGGCGTTGTGTACTTGGGGCGATGGATGACAAGCTTGCCGTTCTTTTTGTGGGTAAACTGGGAGATTGCACACCCCGAAGAACTCAAGGGGGTGCGAATCCGTGTGCGAACCGGACATTCAGATCGATTTGCAGCCGCGCTGGATGCCGTACCAATCAATATTGATCCCTCAGACATCTCGCAAGCAGTCGCTAACGGTGAAGTGAACGCCTGTTTCTCGACGCTTGTCGGCGTTCATGGGCAAGGCTGGGCTAAGCATATGCCTTACGTAATCGACCACGGGTTCTACGCGGCTCAGAACGCTACCATCCTCATGAGCCAACGAGCCTGGAAGATGCTCACGGGTGGGCAACAGCAGGCGATAATGGAAGCCACCGCTCACTTTGAGCGTGAAGTCCACTCACATTTCCTCAGACTGCAAACAGAAGAGCGCCGTGAACTGGAACGGAATGGGGTCGAATTCCTTCGGTTCGACGCGGGAACAGCAGCCGAGTTTGTCGATATGGCTCATGAAGCTGTATGGTCGGCCCTGGAGGAAGAGGTTCCAGATCTCGTGTCCGAAATCAGGCGGCTGGCCATCCGCGAGTAACGCTGCAGGGTAGAGGTGACCATCTGGTGGTGTCGAGGCCTCGGCCATATGGTGCCGATTTGTCCGGGTATTGCACTCGGAAGACGGACATGTCATCGTTCCGCTTGCGACGAAGGGTCGCCCACCAGCCGGATGTGGTTTCACGTTCAGCAACAGCGAGCTCTGTTCAGGTGTTGGTGGTGCCTGTTGGGGATAGTTGGCAATCGTGTGCAGCCTCGCCTGAAGATGCAGGACTTATATCATCGGGTCCCTACGTCCGAGTGCGGTTCAGGATGTCAATGGAACTGGAGCGCGCCTAACACGATGTGTTGGCCCGCTGAAAACGAGATACCATCAACTTCACACTACATACCGCGGGAGTCACTCAAAGGAGGACGCCTTTCGTGCAGGTGGCTTGTGGACAGCGGCGGAAGGAACCACGAACCCCGCGGTGCTCGAGTCTGAGAGGACGCTGATTTGATGGCCCATCGATCGCCTCCCGCACCGTTGGCTCATACCTTCTCCATCGTCGCGCGGGATGCGGTGAGCGGCCAGCTGGGCGTGGCCGTGCAATCGCACTGGTTTGGGGTTGGTGCCGGTGTGCCCTGGGCGCTGGCGGGAGTGGGCGCCGTGGCCACGCAGGCCGCCATCGAACGCAGTTATGGACCGCGAGGTCTGGATTTGATGCGGGAGGGGGATTCGGCTCCGGAGGCGTTGGCCAGGCTGTTGGCTGCTGATTTGGGTCGCGACATGCGCCAAGTGGCCATGGTTGACGCCGCAGGCCGGGTGGCGGCGCACACGGGGTCGTTATGCGTGGCGTTCGCCGGCCATGTGCTCGGAGACGGTTTCTCATGCCAAGGGAACATCATGACAGGTCCCGAGGTGTGGTCTGCGATGGCGTCGGCTTTCGAGTCGGCAGAAGGCGATTTGGCAGAGCGCATGTTGGTGGCACTGGAGGCCGGACAGGAGGCGGGCGGCGACGCGCGTGGACGTCAGAGCGCCGCCATGTTGGTGGTTGAGGCTCAAGCAAAGCCTGAATCGTGGCAGGGTGTGTTGGTGGACCTCCGTGTTGACGATCACCCCGATCCCATTGTGGAACTGCGTCGGTTGCTGCAGGTGCATCGTGCCTTCACGTACATGAATCAGGGTGACCAGCAGATCGGTGCCGGCGATGTAGCGGCGGCGCTCGAGAGTTACCGTGCGGCCGCCGCGTTGGTGCCGCATATGGCCGAGCTCTCCTTCTGGCACGCGGTGGCGTTGGCAGGCCTGGGCCGCCTGGACGAAGCGCTGTCTTTGTTCCGCACCGTGTTCGCGCAAGAGCCCGTGTGGGCCGACATCGTGCAGAGGCTCCCGGCTGCCGGACTGTTGCCTCCTGACGCTGAGCTCATGAAGCGGATTACAGATCTTCCACGCGCCGCTTCAGGCTCTTCATGCGCTGAGTGATGTCATCGAACTGCTCGTGGACTTCATGCAGCCGCTCGCGTTCCCCGCGCACAAACCGCGTGTAAGGGGCAACAGCCTCACGGATGCGCATTACACTACGGTCGCTCTCTTGGTGGAACTGATCGGTGAGGGTATCCATGAGGCGGGCGCGTAGTTCAGAGATCCTGCCGGCCAGCTCGCTCTTGGCTTTGGAGCGGCGGGCTGGAATCACGAAAAGGCCCATTACTGCCACGAAGCTCGCGGCCAGTATGCCGGTGACGTCCACGAGTGTGGTGGTGGCGAGCGCAGCCACGATGGCGCCCAGCCCGATAGCCCCCACCTCGATCACGGCCAACCCGGCCACGGAGTTCTGCACGGAGTCGGCCAGACGGTCGGCCTCCATCACTGGATCATAGGTATCGACCGTCCTCTGGGCTGCGCGGCCCAGCGTGTCCAGGAGTTGGCTGCGGTCGGAATCGAATGTTCCCAGCGCTCCAATGACGCGGTCCACGTGATGGGCCCGCCGTTCGGCCACGTGCTGGTTCAGGGCCTGCCATTGGCGCAACTCGGTTCCCACCATCCAATCGATGATCTCGTCCACTTTGCGTTCGATTTGTACCGGGGCGTCCAGAACCACCTTGCGCTCGAATTCCTCTTTGACCCGCGTTTTGCGCGCCAAGTCGAAGATGCGCCCTATGCGCACCGTGTCGTCCAAGAACTCGTGACCACGCTGCTCCAGTTGATGAAGGACCGCGTCCACATCTGTCAACCGGAAACGGAACTCGCGGGATAGGTCCTCCTTGTATTGGCCGAGTTGATGTTCTATCCCATCCAAGGCCGCGAAATCATCGGCCAGGATGTCCAAGCGGCCTTGGGCGGCCTCAGCACGAGGCGGTTCGCCAGGTTGAGCCCCACTCCAGGGGATTGAGCAGCTTGAGTCGTACGCGCTCCGTTTGGTCGAGTAACTTCACCAGGTAGCCTTCCAGGGTGGGGAAGCGGCTCTTGGCCAAGAGTTCGCTGTCTCCGTGAGTTTGGCCTCCAGCGCCTGTCGGATAGGGAGAACACCCGCGGAGAGAACCCCAGTAGGCGCTGGGCGTTCTCCACCACGAAGTCCTCGACGGGCCACTTCGTCTTCCGAGCGTAGGATGTCGATCTTGTTGATAATGAATACGAGTTTCTTTCCCTAGTTTCGTATCTGTTCGATGAAGGCGCGCTCGCTTTCCGTGAACGTGCGGTCGGCGGAAGTCACGAACAAGACCAGGTCGGAGCGGGGTACGAAGCGCTGGGTGAGGACCTCGTGTTCGCGTTCCAGCGCGTTGGTACCCGGCGTGTCCACGATCTCGACTTCACGCAACAGCCCGGCTGGGGCCTGAATGCGCTGGATACCATCGCCCGTGATTTGGCCGTCAACTTGGGCCCCGTATACCAATGTATGGATGTGCGTAGTGGGCGTTACACCCTCCTTCAGCAGCCGCTACCCAACAGGGCGTTGATGAACGCGCTTTTGCCCGAGTTGAATCCACCAGCCACCACCAGTAGGAATAGCCTCATCCAGTTGACGGATGGAGCGCTCCAGCAGCCTCTGGTCTTCGCGACCGGCTTCGTTACGTGCCAGAATCAACTGGAGATCCGTCAACAGACCGCGTTCTTCGACCAGAAGGCGGTTGTGGAGCCGTGGTAAGTGATCTTGTCTATGGACATGAGCACCATCCGCTCGTTGCGGGTCTGGAGTACGGCGCGTTGGAGGCGGTCCGCTGGGCGGATTGTGCCCAAGGCGCCCCCGGTGGCAAACTCCACGCCTGTACCGGAACCTACGGGGAGTAAGGGCTTGCCTGTGTACATTTATTGGTGTCTGCTTTGATATTTGGGCCTGGGTGTGAGTGAATATGCGTATGTGCGTCCGGCATTTACGTGTCCGGTTGTCTGCAGACAAACTGCCATAGGGAGCGATAGAAGTGCAGCCACAGGATGAGTCGCAGCAGACGGTGTCGGCGGTCTTGGTCGACCATGCTCAGCGACCACGCAATAACTACGCTATGTCTACGTTCAGCGGCCGTTCTCGCTACACGGGAAGCTGCGGAGAGACCATAGAAATGTGGGTAGTGGTGCGGGATGGGGTGGTGGAACAGGCCACGTTCATCTCAGATGGGTGCGCCGTGTCTCATGCCTGCGGAAGCATGGCGACGTGCATGGCTGAGGGTAGACCTCTGGATGAGATAGAGAAGATGGAGCCGGAACACGTCATCAATGCCTTCCGGGGGCTCCCTTCTGATCATGCCCATTGCGCCGAACTCGCCACCACGGCGCTGAAACTGGCGTGCGCCAACGTGGGCGAACCTGGAGGCGGGGTCGAGGTGGAGCCCGACGATCTAACCGGCGTGGTGGTACGGGTGGCACTACCGGTGGCCGCCGGTCGGGTGGTGGGGTTGACTGAGAGTGCCGAGCGGTTCGCGCTGGTGGATGTAGAAGCGGCCACCATGCGCGTGCTCAATCAAGAAGATGTGGCTGTGCCGCAGAGGCTGAGCCGGCCCAAGTCGGCGCAGTCCGGGGAGCCCAAGGACATTGAGTCTAAAGTAGAACCTGAGGATGAGGGAGTGGCGGCCGCCGAGACGGCGGGTGGCGCTGAACTCCTGGCGGATTTGCTTCAGGCCCAGGGAGTCCGCGTGCTGTTGTGCGGGTCCATGGAGGAGGCGACGCGTCAGATTCTGGCCGAGCGGGATGTTCAGGTGGTTGTAGATTCCGCTCCCGACATACCTGAGGACTCCATTGCCGAGTACCTGGCCGGTTCGCTGCATCATGGTGGCAATGGTCACCCGAAATGAGGTAGTCACAACGACGTCAAGGTGTTTGTAGTGATCTAAGGAGGGGGCATCGTGACCAGAATCGGGATCATCATCTGCGGCCGTTATCACAACTGCGCCGGGGGGAAGTGCCTGCGCTCTCTGCGTAACCGGGAAGGTGCGTTCGCTCGGTACCGCGGCGAGGATGTGGACTTGGTAGGCTACACCACCTGCGGGGGATGCCCGGGCGGCAATGTGGAGTATGCGCCGGCAGAGATGAAGAAGAATGGGGCCGAGGTGGTGCATTTTGCAACCGGCCTCTTGGTCGGGTATCCGCCGTGTCCGCGGATTTCGGACTTCCGCGCTTTCATTCCCGCCAAATACGGACTGGAAGTGGTCATGGGGACCCACCCCATCCCAGACCAGACGCACAAGGCTTTGCGCACTTGGGAGTCTTCTTCCTGGCAGGAGCGTATTCAACACGTGCTCTGCGACCAGGAAACCAGGCTGGCCTACGACTGAGCATCCTCGGTGCGAACCCGCGGTGGGGCACAGGGAGGCACCTACCGATTCGGTGAGGGCTACGGGATGGGCTTGCCGGTCTGACGCGCAAGGCGCGAGAGACGGGTATAGTATGTGAGGATGTGTCCCCGGTTGCGCCAGTGGTGTGACCGGGTGATGGCTGGGATCAATAGGAGTGAATCATTGAATCGTGATGAAGTGCGGGCGCGGCTTCATGCTGCCTGCAAAACGGCTCAGGGTCGGGCCGGCGCTGGCGAAGGCGACGAGTCCGCTCATGGAGGCGCCGGCGTACCGGCGGCCGTGCTCGTAGGGTTGATGGCCCACGATGATGAGCCTTATATCGTGCTTACCGAACGAAAGGCCGATCTGAAGGTACATCCTTCTGAGATCAGTCTGCCCGGGGGTCGCGTGGAACCCGAGGACGAGGGGCCGGCGGCCGCTGCGCTTCGTGAGGCCCAAGAGGAGATTGGACTCCCTTCCGACAAAGTGGAGTTGCTGGGTTGCCTGCCCCCCTATGAGACGGTCTCGGGCTACTGCGTGTATCCCATGGTGGGTTGGATCGAGTCGCCGGTGAACTTCGTCTCCCAAGAGCGGGAAGTAGCCGACGTCTTCGAAGTCCCGCTCAGTTTCGTGCTCGATCCACGCAATCGTACGCGGGAGAGTATCTTGTACGAGGGGGAGCACCACTGGTACTACGTGTTGCCGTATCCCGGTCGACGTATATGGGGGGCAACCGCAGGGATCCTGGTGAGTCTGGCGCGCGCGTTGGGTTGCTGAAAAGCCAGACGCGGCCGGTGGTAGGGCGCGGGCTCAGCCGGCTGCCAACCGCGCGAGGGTAGAAGGCGTGACCAGGTAGTATAGGAGCGGCATCCCCGGGTCTCGTGCCGCCAAGGCCACTACATCCGTGTAGGGAGGGGCCGCATCGGCGATGTCGCCGGCGATGTGCTCCACCGCGTAGGCCTCCGCAGAGGTCATTTCTAACCAATCGCCTTCCGTTTGGCCGGGTCCGCGCAACACCAGCAACCCCTGTTCCTCCCAGGCACGGGTATCGATCATCTGCACGCGTGCCGCCGGTTGGGAGGGGACATCTTCGGCGTGGAGAGCACTCACGGAGAGTCCGGTTCTCGTATCACGCAAACCTTACGTCCCACCTGTGAGAAGAGCAGGTAACCGGATGCGCCCTCACCCACCAGCCTCATTGCGCCGGGACCGTCCGTGATCTGCACTCCACCCAAAATATGGACTCCACGGGCGAAGAAGGTGGGTGGCCAGGGGCTAGCTGTGGGACCGGCCAGCACGACGCAGCGCGCGTTCGCGGCGGCGTCGAGAAGTCCGGCCAGCCCTCCCTCCACGAGAGCTGAACCGGTGATGACAACCACATCGGCGTGGGAGAGAGTGGGCGGCCTCCGCAGGAGGCCGCCACAGCTCGACTTCGTCACCCCGCAGCGCGCCTGGGTGTTGTCGATCACCCACAACTGACGCACGGTAGTCTTGAGGGCCTTGATGAACGGTGTGAAGGCTCCCACCATGGCCACGGTCTCCTCAGGCCGCACGTTGGCGGCATCGAGCGCGTCGGCGTCGGGCATTATTCTGCCCCGGGCACTCCGTGCAGGTCTACGGCACGGGCGGAAAGCGCATTGAGGGCGGCCACGCCCACGGCCCTTCGCAAAGGTGTCCGGGCCTGCGCATACTCAGCCAGTTCCCAGATCGATGCGCCGGAAAGCCTGCCCGCCGCGGGCCTGCTGCAGCCGAGCGGGGACAGCACACTGTGTCGGCCAGGTCGCGAGGGGTGAAGGCAACACCAACCTCCCCTGTGGCCAACATCACCGCGGTGTAGAAAACGCCCACACGGACATCAACCGCCGTCAACGACTCGGCGCTTAGAGCCGTTTGCAGGTCGTGATGCCAGTTTGTGATGAGTACGTCGCTGGTCACAGTCAGTATGCTTCCCGATCGTTCTGGTTGGCTAAACCAAGCGCAGGGCGTGAATCACATCACCAAGCGGCGATGAGCGGTGGTAGGGCCAAGAAGTCATGGATCACGGCGTCGGCGGCAGGCGTGGGAGGCCAGTGGGAGTAGCCGGAATACTGTACCGTGCGTAGGCCGCGGATGTGGGCCGGTTCGATATCGGTGGACGGCCGATCCCCCACCATCACCGCTTCTGCCGGGGCGATGCCCTGGCTGCGCAGATCGGCCACCAAAACGTCGTAAATGGTGCCTTGGCCCTTGGTGTGCCCCCGATACTGCGCGTCAATCCTTGGCCGCTACCCATGTCGATCTTCCCCAAGGGTGTGATGAGGTAACGGAAGTAGCGGCGCAGATCGTGGGCGGTGAGGAATCGCAGAATCACATTCTGGTCCACAGGGCCCACCGTGCGAATGAGCTCGGAGACCACGTCGAGGATGATTCCCATGTCGCACAGGGTTTGCATCACTTCGTGCACGTGGTCGCCGTGTCCCAGCAGGCGAGGTTCGGCTTCCATGAAGGCCTGTTGTGCCTCTTCGTCGTTCCCCATTACAAACGACAGCACTTCATGCCTGGCCCTCCTTCACGGTGTAATACTCACCATAGGCTTCGCGCAGCGTACGGTAGGCGTGCACCCTGTCTTCGATCAACTCCGGACGACCCACGGCCTTGCACGTCGCCCCAGAGCAGCGGGTTGCGTAGGCCCGAAGGATCCATGAGGGTCTCTCCATAGTCGAACCCACACCAACGGATCATGGTCTACCGCCAGCGCAAGACGATCGACTCACGTTGGAACAGGGCCACCGCCATGTGGAGTACCACGAAGTCAACCACTAGACCCCGCACGCCAAAGCCAGGGTGCCGACCAAACCCAGCCACAGCACGCCGCTGATTTGCAACGCTATGAGTCCGAATACAGGCAGGATGATGACCACGACCAGATTCTGCGCGTTTTTCGGATCTCGAGCACGGGATGAGCCTATCACGCCCAACAAGAAGCTGAGTAGCGTCACTCCCGGCACCAGCAACACCAGTGTGAGCACCCAGGCCGGTGTCACCACCATGGCCACCAGGTCTCGCCATCCCATCAGCGACACCACGAGCAGAGTCATCCCCGCGCATATCCAGGAGGCAGCCAGAGCCGGGATAGCCCCCGCCAAGGCTTTGCCCAGGAGCAGTTCGCCGGTCCGTATCGGCGTAGCCAGAAGCGCTTCCAGGCTACCGGAGAGCTTCTCATCTGGTAAAGGTGGCGAAACTGTCCGCCACCATGGTTGGGATCCAAGAGGAGGAAGAGGTTGAGCTGGTGAGGAGGAACACCCGGACTTGGTCAACTGTGTCCAGGTCGGCCACGGCGGGGACGGCGGTTCGCAGCTTGGCCAGTGGGCTCTGGAAGAAAGCCGATTGAGCGATGGCATCGCCGGCGAAGTGCTGCACCAACCATGACCACCACGGCCTCCGCGATGATGAGCAGGGGAAGAAGCGTAGAGTAGGATGCTGTTGACATCCCGGGAGAGCACGGCCCACTCCTTGATGATGATGACGCGAAGCCTTCGCCGATTCACATCTTGTCTCCGGACGCGTCCTCGTGTACCAGGTTGAGGTACATCTTCCAGGAGTGCTTTTCTCGATAACGGATCGAATACGGCCACCGGCGTTGAGGACGGCCTGCACCAGCGCGGGGCCGTGGAGATCGGTATCCTGCAGTTCCACGGCGAGTATCCCTCTGCCAACCTCAATTGAGACCACCCAAGGCAGGGAACGCAGACCGGCGGCCACCGTCTCGGGAGTGGTCCCGTCCCTGCCAACTCGATGGTGGTGGTGCGCCGGAACAGCTGCTGCCGCAGTTCTGTCGGCGATCCCACGGCCAGCAGACGGGTGCGCAGCGAGATGCGGTGGCACAGGCTTTCGGCTTCACCGAGGAGATGCGCAGAGCAGGATGGTCCTTCCCTCCGCCGACAGTTGCGCGATGAGCCCGCGAACTTCGAGTGCCACTTCGGGATCGAGCCCGGCGGTGGGCTCGTCCAGAAAGAGGATGTCCGGCTCGTTGAGCAGGGTTCGCGCCAGCGCAACCGCTGCTTCATCCCTTTGGAGAACGCGCCGACGCGATCCGCTCGACGGTCCCATAGGCCCATGACCTTGAGGTAGGTATCTGCTTGGCGGTTCGCATCGATGTCGTGGTAAAGGAAGCGAAGAACCGGAGATTGGCCTCGGCGCTTAGGCGATCGTAGAAACCCGGGATTCGGTGAGGAGGCCAATCGCTCGTGTAGAAGTCGGGTTCTTGGTCAGGGCGGAAGCGGCCACCGCGTATCCATCCGAGCGCGATGATGCGGCCAGCATGCGGATGGTGGTGGTCTTGCCGCCCCGTTGGGGCCCAAGAGCCCCAGTATTTCTCCCGGCTCCACACCAGGTGCAGGTTCTCCACCGCAGTGCGGTCCCCGAATCGACGAGTGAGCCCGAAAGTGGTCACCACTGGTTGGGTCATGTTGTTGCTCCTCGGCACCTACAGTTGGTTCACTCTCAGCGTGCAAGGTAGTCTAGCCTCGCGGACACGGGCGTGTCGAGGCTGGTACCTCGAAGTTGAGTGCGGGAGACCGGATGTCCAGCGCACGAAGCGAGGCTATCATGTTGTCTTGCGGTCCAGATGAGGCCGAGGTGATACGAGTGGCGTACCGGGGCTTCGTCAGAGCCATCTCGGCTGCCGATAGGTGCGCGGCGGCTTGGATCGGGGTATACGTTACAGAGCGAAGCTTGTGTGCCCCGCTGCAGGGAGGGCATTCTCGCTTGTTGTGGCAAATGCGTTAAGAGGGATGACCGGATATGTGGGACTACACGGACAAAGTCAAAGACCATTTCCTCAACCCGCGCAATGTGGGAGAGGTGGAGAACCCGGATGGCATCGGTGAAGTGGGCTCGCTGGCCTGTGGCGACGCACTCAAGCTCACCTTTAAGTTAAATGATGAGGGGCGGATAGCCGACATCAAATTCAAGACTTTCGGATGTGGCAGTGCCATCGCCTCGTCCTCGGCATTGACGGAGATGGCGATAGGCAAGACACTCGCAGAGGCAGCCAAGATCACCAACCAAGACATCGCCGACTATCTGGGCGGCCTGCCGAAGGAGAAGATGCACTGCTCGGTCATGGGGCGGGAGGCCCTGGAGAAAGCCATCGCTCATTATAAGGGTGAAGTGGAAGTTGAACCCGAAGGCCGACTCGTCTGCGAGTGCTTTGGGGTTACGGACAAGGAGATCGAGCGTGCCATCCTGGAGAATAACTTGAAGACCGTGGAGGAGGTCACCAACTACACCAAGGCGGGAGGTGGCTGTGGTCGGTGCCATGATCAGATCCAAGCTCTGCTCGATCAGGTGGGAACGGCCTGCGCCGTGCCGACGGCACCGGCGCTGCCGGTGGCGGGTAAGCTCACCACGCTGCAGAAGATTCGCATGATTGAGGATACGCTGGAACGGGAGATCCGGCCCTCACTGCAGAAAGACGGCGGTGATATCGAACTGGTTGACGTTGACGGCAACACGGTTTTGGTGGAACTGAGGGGGGTGTGTGCCACCTGCGCGGCGGCTCAGGTCACCCTGAAAGATTACGTGGAGGCCAAACTGCGCGAGCTGGTGACACCTGATTTGGTGGTGGAAGAGGTGGCGGCATGATCTATCTTGACAACAACGCCACAACGCCCGTTGCACCTGAGGTGCTCGAGGAGATGCTCCCGTTTCTGCGTGACTACTACGCGAATCCCTCGGGGATGTATACGTTTGCCGCCGAAGTGGGCCGGAGGGTGACCCAGGCACGCGAACAGGTGGCCGCGTTGCTGGGAGCGCATCCAGACGAGATCATCTTCACCAGTTGCGGTACCGAAAGCGACAACACTGCCATACGAGCCGCCTTGGAGTCCAATCCCGATCGTCGCGGCGTGTTAACCACCCGCGTTGAGCATCCGGCGGTCAAGAACCTCTGTGAGCACCTTCAGCATGCGGGGCACCCCGTCCACTTCCTGTCCGTGGACGAACGTGGCCGGCTGGACCTGGATCAGGTGCGCGCGGCCATGACGCGCACGGTGGCTGTGGCCAGCGTAATGTGGGGCAACAACGAAACCGGCACCGTCTTCCCCGTGGAGGAAGTAGGCGCACTGGCCAGAGAAGCCGGGGTTGTGTTCCATACCGATGCCGTGCAGGTGGTGGGTAAGATGCATGTGGATTTGGCGCACTCGCCCATCGACATGTTGTCGCTATCCGGCCACAAGCTACACGCGCCGAAGGGTGTGGGTGCGCTTTACGTACGCAAGGGCACGAAGTTCTCCCCCCTGCTCATTGGGGGCCATCAGGAACGGGGCCGTCGGGGCGGGACGGAGAACGTGGCATCGATTGTGGCGTTGGGTAAGGCGTGTGAGTTGGCCGCCACCAACATAGCGCGCGAACGCAGCCGGGTGATGGAACTTCGTGATCGTCTGGAGCGTGGCCTCCTGGAGCGCATCCCTCATGCGCGCGTGAACGGCGACCTGGAAAGCCGGCTTCCCAACACTACCAGCATCGCCTTTGAGTTCGTTGAGGGAGAGGCCATCCTCCTGCTGCTCAACGAGGAAGGCATATGTGCCTCATCGGGCTCGGCCTGCACTTCCGGAAGCCTCGAGCCGTCACATGTGCTTCGAGCCATGGGTGTCCCTTTCACGGCGGCCCACGGTTCCGTGCGCTTGAGCCTCAGTGTTTACAACACTCAGGCTGAGGTAGACAAGGTGATCGCTGTGCTTCCGGGCATCATCGCGCGGTTGCGTGAGATGTCGCCGTTCTGGCCGGAGCAGGCCTGTAAGATCCCGGCATAGTCGACAGGGCACTCGTGTGATTGCATGGCGGGCCTTGGGGCCGGTTGCGTGGAGACGTAGCTTCAGGCAGCTCCGTGGTGACACTTGCGTACATACGGTGAAGTGCTTGCGGCCAGTAGAGCACCGTAGTTCGGTAGGAAGCGTAGGGTTTCTCCTATGGCCGGTGGCCTGACCATGTCCTCCACGTCGAGGATCAGATGGTCGCTCGATCCACCGAGCACGTGGACTCCCGTCTCCAGCGGTTGCAGTCCCTCGGGCACGCAGTCTTGGCGGCCCAAAGGACAGATGGCTCTTCTTCTCTCGCCTCGGTCTGTGAAGACGGGGCGGTTGCCGAAGGCATCCTGAGCGATTTGTCCCAGCGGGTGACTCGGCTTGATGCCGCACTCCACCACGGGAGCTTCCAGGACGAACGCGTTCTGCGCCAGCGGGGGCAGAGGCAGCCGGGTGATGGTGCTGACGCCCAGTAGAATCGATTCCCCCACACGCAGGTTCGTGATGCCGGGGGTAGGTCGTTTGCCAAGGCGAGTTCCAGGCTGCTGGAGTTGCCGCCCGATACTCCCAACGGGTAGCCCAGGAGGCTCTCGGCAGAGCGGGTCAGTGCCACCAGTTCACCCAAGTTGTGAGGGGTCGGCACTACAGCGCCGTAGCAGGTGAGATTGGTGCCGAGCGCCACTACGCGGATGGCGCGAAGTTGACGTACTCCGCCAGCACGTGCGCGAGGTCTCCGGGCATGACACCCTCGCGCAGGTCTCCCATGTCGACCATGATGACGACGTGATGGCGGCGGTCGGCGGCGCCGGCCGCCGCATCCAGTGCTCTGAGCGTGGTTGGTTCACTGTTCAGGGACACATCGGCCAAGTTCACCACGTCTGCGGCTTGTGCGGGTGTGCCCGCGCGGAGCAGCCATAGAGGTATGGTCGGATGGGCGCGGCGAAGTCGCTCCAGATTCTGCAACCGGGAGTCGCCCAGTGCGGTGACTCCACCTTTGATCATGGCCCCGGCCACGCGCGGGTCGCCACACGTCACCTTGGCTACACCCACGATCTCCAAGCGGGGGAGCCGCGTACACACGGTCGTGGCATTGCGGCGAATCACATCGAGATACACGTGCAGAGTTGGGTCGGCCGAAGTAGCGGTCATTGTGTGCTCCTGTCGGTCGCCGAGAGCGGTAGCTCCAGGCTATCGATCAACAGCGGCACCACCAGATGAGCCTCGAACTGGAGGAGGGCCCCACAGGCGGCCATGATGTAGTGATGGTCGAGGACGCAGATGGCATCGGCAGGAGGGAGCAACCGGTGGTCGCCGGGACGCCCTCGGGTCTTGCCGAGTACCTCCTCACCCCCCGGCAGTCTGGTGAGCGCGCCCCCAGTTCCTACGAGCAGGCGACAGGCGGTCAAGTCCCGTCCCTCTGCCACGGTGCGTCGGCCCGTAGGCGTGTACACATGAGCCAGAACACCAGCGTGCCGCCGCACGGCCGTTACGGCTGCCACCTCGGTCAGGCGGCGCGCGCTGGTCGCGTCGAGGTCTGTGGAGGGTAGGGCCGGGGGGAGGGACGAGGGACATTGGGCTGTGGGAAGCAGGGCGGCAACGTGCGGGGCGCTGATGAAGGTTCCCAGATCACCTTCCACGGTGCGCCGGCTGTGCGGCTGAGGTTCTGTGGCCAGGGCCTGCACCTCCGGGCTTCCGTCTGTGACGGAGTGTACGTCGGTGGTGGCTCCGCCAACGTCCACCACCACCAGATCGCCCACGGTGTCCGCCAGGGCTTCGGCAGCCATGAGCACCGCTCCCGGCGTCGGTAGTATGTGGCCGGTTGTCATGCAACCGATCTGCTCCATCCCCGGCGCGTGCGTGATGTGCTCCTCGAATGCGTCGTGTATAGCGGCCCGCGCCGGGATGACATCGAGCCGGTCCACGGCCGGATATACGTTGCTTGTGACTCGCGTGCGGAAACCGGCGTGAGTCAGCACGGCCATCACCTCGTCCCGCGCTGTGGAGTTGCCGCCATACACCACGATGGGTCGCCGACCGCCCTCCCAGTTCGACGCAGCGGCCAGTTGCGCGGCGTTGAACAGGACCGTCTCCACATCTCCGCCCTCGACTCCTCCGGCCAGAAGAATGAGATCTGGTTGCGAGGCCACGATGCGCTTCACGTCGTGAGGTCTCATACGGCCGGCCGTCTGATATGTCACCACCGCACCGGCTCCTAACGCCGCTTCGCGCGCGGCTCGGGCCGTCATGCGCTCGGTCAGGCCGTGTACGGTCATGCGCAGCCCTCCGGCTGCCGAACTGGTAGCAAGGACGGTGAGGGGCTCTAGCGGGCCAACGTGTGATTCCAGGTTGCGGCGGGCTGCAGTAACACCGAGGGTGACGTCCCCCTCCTGCACGGTGGTGAGCGAGGTGCCCTGTCCGAGCAGGCGGGGTCCACCGTCGTTTCCGCGCACTCCACAGAAGGCCGAGACCACCGTGGTGGTGGAGCCGATCTCGGCGACCAGTGCGTCGATCCGGGTGGGTCCCGTCATGATTCCGTCTTCCGTGATGTGGAGTGCGGCAGTGCGATGGGGCTGGTCAACTGCTTGAATCGTCCGTTGATGCGTCCAGATGGGTTCCGACACGTTTCCGCAGTGTCCGGACTATGAACGATGCCACGTCTATCCCCTTGGTCCCCCTGCCGAACCCGGCGTCCATTCCCCAGGTGCGGGCCTGTTCGTCGGTGACTTGGGTACCTCCGGCAATCAGAAGGAGTCGATCGCGGACTCCCTTCTCCACAGCCAGATCCGCCAACTTCTCCATGTTGTCTCTGTGGACATCGGCGTGGGTGATGATGGTGGAAATGAGCACCACTTGAGCCGCATGCTCGATCGCGGCATCGAGCACTTTTTCTACCGGCACCGATGTCCCCAGATACTCAGTGCTGAAACCCCAGGTCTCGAGACCGCCGTGTTTGATGTCGATGATCTCGCGCATGCCCACGGAGTGCTCGTCCTCACCCACGGTAGCGGCCACGACTTTCAAGCCGTGTTCGAGCACGAAGCGGCGGATGTCTTCGTCGGAGAGTAGATCCGGAGGGGGCGGGATGACCAGGTTGGCAGGATCCACCACAACATTCAGTCTTCCCTTGAGCTCGATGAGCGTGCCCTCCGCCGGGTGCATGACCTGTTTGTGGATCACCTCGCACTCGTCGAGGTTCATGGCCCGACCCAGTTCGAGGGCGGCAGCCTCTGCCGTCACCAAGTCGGTGGGCAGGAACATGGTGACCACCAGGATTCCGTCACCGGCCCACTGCACCTCCGGGGTGATGAGTCTCTTGGTGCGCAACTGGGCTGTCTGGGCCAGGCGGGTGTGCACGTTGTCCTCGGAGTCCAGTTCGTCGATGAAAGGTACCAAATCCGGAACGCAGAGCGTGCAGCCGTCGATGAGGTCGCAAGGCTTGTCGAGACCGTCAGGGAGATGATTGTCGCCGAAGTGGTGGCACACTGGAGCCAGGTAGTCCTCGGCCCTCTCCACTATGGTGCCTGCCGCAATCCCTCCGTCAGCCCGGCGCACGATGCCGTCGTCGTTGGTCTCAGGATAGATGCCGGTGTCCACGAAGAAGCCGTCTTCCACGGCTGCAAAGTAGCCACCGGTTGCCAGCATGCCCTCTAGAAAGAGTACGGCGCGCTCCTTCAGTTCTCTGACCTTGGACTTGAACTCGAAGTTCTCTCGATCCACTTTCACGAATTCATGGAGCGCGTCCATACCGACGAGGGCTTGGCGGGCGGTGTTCACGGCGTGCACGTTGTTGTAGTGCCACGGCACATTGCGGCCCTCGTCGGGGGTGATGGTGGACTGGATGTCCGCGGAAGTGAGGCGGGAGATGACGAGATTGAGTACGTGTGAGACTGTGGCCTCTCGACCACAAGACTCCATGTAACGCGTGTTTTGTTGGGCGCGCATCTTGAAGTCCTTGAACAGGTCACGCAGTGCCACTGCGTAGGGGAGGTCCATGCGAACGCAGGGAGCGGGGGGCGCATCGGGGGGAACGGTGGATAGGCATATGTCCTTGGCCGGCATGCCCACGGCGAGCGAATAGGCGCAGTTGAGGGCGTGCTGCACGAGTAGTTCCGGCATGACTTTCCAGGCTTCACGGGCAGTGGCGTTGGCGTTGTGAGCACCATCAATCTGAGCCATGCCTGCAGACGCCATGACGTGCTTGGCCTCTGCCGCATCCACGAAGCTGCGGTACATGTTGATGTTGCGGTAGAGGATGTTGTACTGCGGATCTTGATGGGCGCCGTTGACTCCCTCTTCAGCGAACATGACCGCCATTTCCGGCCCCGCTACGCCTGAGACGTATGAGTGGAAGTTGATGGGTCGGCCTACCTCATCTTCAATGAGATCGAGAGCTTTGCGGGTGGCCCGCACCTGCTTGCGTGTGACCGGCACTCCACCCACACCTTCAGGTGTTCCCTCGAGCAGGCCGTCTATGTGGCTCTGCCCCGCCGTGCGGATGACCATCATATGGTCGGCGCCGTGCCAGGCCGCCATGCGCATGCGCCGGATGTCATCCTCGAAACGTCCGGAGGCGATCTCGGTGGTGATTACACAGTCGGGTTGCGGATCAATATTGCCGAAGTACTGGGCCGCAGGCAGAGGGATACTGTGGCGTAGGCCTTCCGAGGTCTGGCGGTAGTCAAAGGGACCGAGCATCTCGTAGGGCAGCCGTCGGCGCCAGGTCCAGCCACGACGACGCGGACGATAGTTGCTGAGATCCTTGAGGATCTCCTCGACGTCCAGCTTCTGAGTGGGGTCCAGCTCTATGCCGCGCGGTTGGTCATCAGGGTTCGGGCGGGCGGCCGTGATGGGCTCGGGTCGCTTGTCCGTGTCAGCCATGATGCACCTCCCAAAGCCGCTCGGCGGTGTCCCAACCGTCGCCTGCCGCCAATCTTGCGCCCGCTGCGCGCACATCCACCCCCCAAGCGCCGGCGCACCGCAGAACCACATGCCCGGCACCGTGGGCCAGCAGGCCCCGGCGCTCGCACTCGGTCGCGATGGCTGCGCACTGCAGAGAATCGAAACCCATGCGCATCAGTACCGAACGTTCTATGGAGGGTGAGGTGTGTGTGCGCGCCAAGGCGACGAGTGGAGCCAGGATTTGGTGGGTCAACTCCCAGAAGCGTGCCTCCAACTCCTCATCGGAGAGGGGTACCAGGTGGGCGCGACGTCCTGCAAAGTCGTCGGGGCGAGCCATAGCCGTACCTCCTCAGTTGGAGTGGGGCGGTGGGTTGTCGGGCAGAAGCGCGCGGGGTAGGGGCAGGTCGAGTACCGTGCGCAGTCCCGGCGGCGCTCCGCCGATCAGCGGTATGTAGTTGCCGGTGGAGGCGATGGTGCCCAGTCCACCCGGCAGTTCAGGACGGTTCTCCATATGAATGGACGGAACCCCGTGAATGGTGATGTAATCGCCGGTACTCTGGCCCTCAAGGTGAGGGTGAATTTGCTGTGGATGCACCAGCTCTATGCGAAGTTCACCCTTCACGTAGCCGCGGCCTACCTGTCTGCAACCGGCCACGCGGCCGGGTGCCACCCGGACGTGAGGTGTGGACCGCTCCACTGTGGATATGATGGGCTCACATGTCTCTTCGATGCGCTCGATCTTCCACCCGAGAGCACGGCCAATGAGGTGGATGGATTCCGGAAAGCCGATGTGGCCCACTATGGAGCCGTCGGCCAGTCCGTGTGCAAACTCTTCGGGGGTGGTGCCCACTCCCTGGCTCTTCATGACCGTGGGGCCGAAGGGGGAGAGGTCGTTGACACGGGCCGCTTCGATCCGATCGATCCGGAGGCAGGCTGAGGTCCACATCACGATGAGGGCGTCCAAGGCGAAGCCGGGATTGACGCCGGTGCCCAAGAGGCTCACGCTGTGCTCTCGTGCGAGCGCGTCCATGCGATCAGCCCAATCCGGATCAGAAGCCCACGGGTACGCCAACTTCTCGGCGATGCAGAGCACATTTGCGCCTGCCCGCAGTGACGGTTCCACTTGGCTCGTTATCTCATGCAGGTTTGAGTACGTGCTGATGAGCACAACGTCTGGTCGAGCGGCGAGCACCTCTTCGGCGTTGCCGGTTATGACCACGGGAGAATCGCGCCCCAGAAGCTCACCCACCGTTAGCCCTACTTTGGCGGGATCTGAGTCCACGGTTCCCACCAACTCCAGGCTCCTGGGGCGATCGAGGACGAAGTTCAGGAGCCCCTGGCCCATCGCTCCCGCTCCCCACTGCGCCACTCGTATCATGCCAACCTCCCCGGTCCTGCCGCGTGGAATGAGTCGGCGTAGCCACTGATGCAGTGTGCATAAGGGCTATGCATGTCCATCTTAGAACGGGCGGCCTCGGGCCGCAACGTGTGCTGTGCGCGGGCAGGCTCGTGATCTCGGTTGTCCCGCGCCGGGGTGGCCGGGGCGGTCGGGCGGCTGGGTGGGCGCGATGGAGACGGTTGCGGTGCGGCAGCGGGGGGTCTATGCTGTGCGCATGTTCGATGAGACCGTCGACATTCGGTGCGAAGCTTGCGGTCGCAGGCTGAAACGGCCGCTGCATAAGCTGCGGCGCAACCCGCGCGTGCAGTGCCCCAACTGCTATCGTGACATCGTCGTCCCCCTTGAGCTGCTTGTAAATGAGCGGGAGCGTTGGGAGGTAGACGACGAGAAGGACGCGGCCGAGTAAGGCACATTTCGGTTTCTGTCTCCCGGCCCCTGTATCCTTGGGCACATAGTCTCTCACGTACCTGTCAGGGCGAATATGTGCTGCCGAGGAGGGGATGGGCGTGTCCGGCTGGTTCTCAGGTGTAATAGTGGCTTTGTTGGCCGCGGTCCTCGTCCTGCAGTTGGTCGTCCTACGCCGCCTCTCCCGCGAGGGAAGCGCACCCGTGGGTATGCGCTTGGATATGGTTCTACGGGGCCAAGAGCTCCTTCAAAGGGGTGTGCGGGAGGAGTTGGCCGCCGGTAGGGCGGAATCGGCCCGGAGCTCACTAGATCTGAGACAGGAAGTCTCGGGCGCTGTGGAACGGATGGGAGCGGCACTCCGGGAGGACGTGGGGAACAGGCTCTTCGAGATACGCACGGACAACGATCGTCGCTTGGAGGAAATCCGCACCACCGTTGATCGGAAGTTGCAGGAAACGCTCGAAGCTCGCCTGGGGGAGTCGTTTCGCCAGGTGAGTGAGCGTCTTGAGCGGGTCCACCGGGGGCTCGGAGAAATGCACTCACTGGCCGCCGGGGTGGGGGACCTGAAACGCGTACTCACCAATGTCAAAGCTCGAGGCACGTGGGGTGAAGTGCAGTTGGGCAGCCTTCTGGAACAGGTGCTTACGCCGGACCAGTATCAGGCCAACGTCGCCACTCGGTGCGAGGGGAACGAGAGGGTGGAGTACGCCGTGCTGCTACCCGGGCGAGAGGACGGCGGGCAGGGCGTGTGGCTGCCGATTGATGCCAAGTTCCCTCTTGAGGACCATCAGCGTCTTCTGGAAGCCCAAGAACGTTGCGACTCGCAGATGGCTGAGGCGGCAGGCCGCGCCCTCGAGGCTAGAGTCAAAGCTGCTGCTCGTGACATCAAAGACAAGTACCTCGATCCTCCACGTACCACGGACTTCGGGATCATGTTCTTGCCCACCGAGGGTCTCTACGCCGAAATCTTGCGTCGCCCCGGGCTGGTAGATGGCGTACAGCGTGAGCATCGCATTCTGATCACGGGCCCCACCACGTTGGCCGCGCTCTTGAACAGTCTGCAGATGGGTTTTCGCACGCTGGCTATTGAACAGCGCTCGGGTGAGGTTTGGGAATTGCTGGGCGCAGTTCGTGCTCAGTTCGGACAGTTCGGTGACGTTCTGGTAAAGGTGCAAAAGCGGTTGCAGTCGGCTTCGGAGTCTATCGACAATGCCGCCAGGAAGAGCCGCCGTATCGAGAGGAGCCTGCGCGCCGTGGAGCAGGCGTCACCCGACGCAGTGGGGCTGCAACTTATCGACGCAGGGCCCGCAATCACTGCGGATCTCGGAGACGAGGGGGTCGATATTCACGAGGTTGATCTGGTCGAGTAGCGCTTCCGTGCGGTTGGTCACCGCCACCAAGCCACTCACCCCCCAGCGCAGCCGTCATTTTTATGGCGGTCTGGCGCACGTGCCTCGCCACTTCCGGGATGCGGTCCGCGGTGAGCACAGAAGCCAGGCCGAGCGAAGCCACCACCATCTGTGGTGGTTTGCGAGGCTCGAACACCGGTGAAGCCACGGCGTTGATGCCCCCGTAGTACTCCTCCAAGCTGACGGCGTACCCGAGGCGACGAACATCGCCCAGCATTCGTCTCAATGCGTCTAGATCGGTGATTGACGTTTCGGTGAACCGGGGTAGCCCGTGCTCTTCGAGGTGGGAAAGTAGGTCCGCGTCCTTCCAGTAAGCCAGTATGGCCCTCCCCACGGCGCCGGAGGTCATCGGGTGGTACTGGCCCACTGAGGTGGTGGCGCGGAGATCGTCGGAACCTTCCACTTTGTCGATGATCATGAGACGAGGCCCAACTTCTCTCCCCAAGACACAGGTTACGCCGAGGTTTTTCGCAAGGGCCGACAGGTGGGGGCGCAATACCTCTACATGGCTGAGATGGTCTGCAGCTCGACTTCCCAGCTCGAAGAGCGCCCACCCCAAGCGATACTGCTTGGTGTTGGCATCGAACGAGAGAAGGCCGAAATGCACCAAGGTGCGCAGGAGGTTGAGGCAGGTGCTGGTGGGTATGGAGACCGCGCCGGCGATCTCGGAGAGCCCGGCGCCGGAATGCTCGGGGTCTTTGAGGTAGGTGAGGATGGCCATGCTGTTGACTATGGCCGGGACCAGATATGGCAACGAGTTCACCTCCCCACATCCCTAACACACGGGCTACGTGCCTCCTGGTGCGTTCGCAATCCACCAGCCAATCCACCAGCCACAAGAGCGCATGCATGTCAATATATTGAAAAGAATACATGATATTGACATAAACACACACGTGCCTTACGCTGAAACGACCGGCTCGGCCGCGGGCCTTTCCACGACTGCACCGGTGTAGGTGCCGGCGCCGGGGCATTGCGGCCTGGTCGGCAGTGCTCCCGGGATTACAGAGGAGGCCAAGGCGATGGATGTGAAGATCAATAAGCTTTACGAGATCTTCGTGCTCGCGCACGAGGTAGGTTACGACTACGGGGTGACCTGGTCTCTGCGCCGCTCGCCCAAACTGGGGGAGTTCCTGGCGGAACTGGATCCGGACTTGTCCCTGGATTGGTCGGGCAAGTCCTACTACGGCATGACCGAGTTGCGGCAGCGGGTCGTGGAAACGCAAGGCTACGACGTGCCGGTGGACAACGTTATGGTCACCGCCGGGACGAACGAGGCATCGTTCTTGGTGATCACTCAAACGGTCTCTCCCGGGGACGAGGTGGTGATCGACGAACCCGGCTGGCCTCAGGCCACTCATCTGTGCGAAGCCTATGGGGCCCACATCAAGATCATCAAGCGGCGGGAAGAACTGGAATGGAACATCGACCTGGATGAGTTGGATGCCTTGGTCACGCCGAAGACCAAGCTCATCTTCCTCAACTCGCCCAACAACCCCACGGGCGCCGTCTTCACGGACGAAGACATGAGGCGCATCTGCGAGATAGCGCGCAAGAATGATGCTTACCTTCTGTCAGACGAGGTGTACCGCGGACTGGAGTGGGAGGGACCTCGTTCGCCGGCCGCCGTCAACTACTATGAGAAGGCCATCAGCGCTGCCAGCGTATCCAAGTGCCTGGGTCTTCAAGGTATCCGCGTGGGATGGATGGCCACGCGCGACAAGGATCTCCTGTTCAGGTCGCTCGTTCTGCGTGAGTACGCCAGTGAGGTAATGAACGTCTTGGGTGAGTATGTAGCGTTGGCCGCACTCAAGCCCGGGCGCTACGAAGCCATGGTGGCTGAAGCTCTGGCCGATGGGCACCGCTGCTGGCCCATTGTCGAGGAGTGGGTGAACTCGCGCGAGGATTTTGACTGGGTCAAACCCAAAGCGGGCTATCTGTGCTTCGTCGGTTACCACTTGGATATCGGCTCCGAGGACTTCTGCCGGCGTCTGCTGGCTCCGCCTTACCGCACTCTCATCCAGCCCGGCTCGGCGTACGGGGTGGAGAACCACATACGTCTGGGAGTGGGCGGTGGCAACGACGCTGAGATCAAAGCGGGCTTGGGCCGTATCGATCAGTTTGTGGCCGACCTGAAGAGCAGGGGGTGAAGCCGTGACGTGGACTGCGGAAGCCGTTGCCACACGCGCACGCAACCTCCGCTCTCCCAAGTTCGGCGTGATCGCGGAGGTGAGGAAGCTCATCCAGGGTGCGGAGGGCGTCGTGGACATGGGCTACGGGGAGCCCAATTTCAACACTCCTGAGCATATACGCGAGGCCGCTAAGAGGGCTATGGACGAAGGCCACACGCACTATGTCCTGCCCACGGAGGGCTTGGAGCCGCTGCGACAGGCCATAAGCCGCAAGCTGCAGGTAGAGAACGGGATTGTCGTTGACCCGGCCACCCAGATTCTCGTAACGGCCGGTGTGCAGGAGGCCATCAATGTGGCGCTCTTGGCCCTGGTCAACCCCGGGGACGAGGTCATAATGCCCGATCCCTACTATTATGTAGATCCGCTGGGGGTCATGCTGGCCGGTGGGACGCCTGTGTATACGCACCTGCGTGAGGAAAACGACTTCCGCCTGGACGTCGATGATGTCAAGAGCAAGATCACGGCCAAGACCAAGGCCATCATCTATATATCACCCAACTGCCCCACCGGTTCTGTTTTCCCGCGCGAGGACCTACAGGCCCTTGCCGAGCTGTGCGCCGAGCGGCGCATATTCATCCTCACCGACGAGATTTACGAGAAACTCATCTACGATGGCACCGAGCACTGCAGCATCGCTTCTCTGCCCGCAGCCCAGGACATCACCATTTCCATGTTCGGATTCTCGAAGGCATACGCCATGACCGGGTGGAGAGTGGGTTTCCTAGTGGCCTCAGCGGAATTGGTGCGCACGATGCTCGAGGTACACACGCAGCTGGTGCTCTGCACGAATTCAATCGCTCAGCACGCGGCCCTGGCTGCGCTGGAGGGCCCGCAGGACTGTGTCGAGGACATGCGCCGCGACTATGAGACACGTAGGAATACCTTGGTGGAAGGACTCAACCGCTTGGGCTTCAAGTGCAAACGGCCTCCCGGCTCCTTCTACGTTTACTCCAACGTCACCGGCTTCGGCATGCCTGCCTCGCAGTTGGCCAAGATCCTGGCCAAAGACGCCCGGGTTGTCGGCTACCCGGGGAGCGCTTTCACCAACGGCGACGACGGAGAGAACTATTTGCGTTTTGCCTACACCAAGGACATAGACTCGGTGAGGCTGGCCTTGGAGCGAATGGAGAAGGTTGTGGAGACTCTACCGAAAGGTGGTGAGGCATGACGGCCATCGACACCAACCTTCACGGTCAGGTTGCCATCGTCACGGGTGGCTCGCAAGGCATAGGCGCGGCAACAGCCCAACTGCTGGGCGAGGCCGGCGCGTCGGTGGTCTTGACTTATAACCGCTCTGAAAGCCGGGCGCTGGAGGTGGCGGAGAGGATTGAGCTGGCAGGATCGCGTGCCCTGGTGCTGCCCGCCGACATGCAGAGTAAGGCTTCCATAGAGAACTTGGTGGCTCGGACCCTGGAGGAGTTCGGTCGCATCGACATCTTGGTCAACAACGCTGCCGTTGGCTCGGCCTCCGTGGCTCACTACGCCGAACCGGATGCGCACGACGAAGCCATGTTCAACATCAACACCTTGGGCACGCTCATATGCACGCAGGCGGTGCTGCCGGTGATGGAGCGCCAGGGTTACGGCAAGATCATCATTATCTCCAGCGTGGGTGGCGGGACGACTGTCTTTCCCGGCTTCACGGCGGCCGACGAGATGAGCAAATGCGCTGTGGGCTTCTTGGGCAGGCAGATCGTGGCCGACCATCCTTTCGATCGTATCGACTCCTTCTCCATCTGTCCCGGCGCGGTGAACACCCGCATGTTCCAGGAATCGACGCTGAACCATCTGTCGGCTGAAGAGCGGGAGGCGTTCATCTCCAACCTGCCCCAACGGAGATTGATAGAGCCGGGGAGATCGCCGCGCTCATCTTGTTCTTGTGTACCCCGGCAGGATCGGTGTGCCGAGGAGCCATCATCGATGCCTCGTTGGGTCTGGGTGTACGCCCAGGCCTGGTGAGTGAGACCAAGAAGTAGGCACGGTCCCCATGAAGGACGGCGGCAGGGAGCGGGGGAACCCCCACCCCCGGCCGCGCCCATCCCCGGCCGCGCCCGCTCCCATGTGGAGGCCAGTCAAAGGGGCCGGGGGTACGGCCCCCCCGTCCGTCTATAGCCTGGGCAGCCTCACGTCCTTGGCTCCGCGCTGTGTCTCACCGTAACCGCGCGGTTCCGGTAGGGGCGGCACGTGTGGTTGGGCCGGATAGCCGGGGAAGCCTGGATAAGTCCGCACTGCGTGATCAGGTAGGGCATAAAGGCGATCGTCAGGGCAGATCGTGCCCAGGTATTCACCCAGCGGGTTCACGACCTCAGGTTCATCCCAGGGCAACCAGCCGACCCAATCGGCGTTGATATCGAACACCATGTTGCCAAGGCGAAAAGCTACGTAATCACCCCTGGAGTCAAAGAGGTACTGCACCTCGCCCTCACCCTCGTCGGCTTGAGGTTCGGGAACCAGACTCCAAGAGCGTAGGGCATCGCGGGCCGCTTCCGGTGCCAGATCTGCGGCGTGGAGGGTATCGAGCGCGGCCACCACGGGAGCCAACGCCTCCCGGTAGCGCTCGTCGGCGCGGCTGAAGACCCGAAACACGTGAAGTGCTCCCCTACAGAAATAGTCGGACCGGGATCGGTCGATGAGGGCACGCAGAACGAGCGGAGCCACACCAATGCCTGCCGCCACGAGCGCCTCGGCCGCCAGCCAACGCACACCCGCGTCTTGGTCCTCGAGCAGGGGCACCAAGGCGGGTGCGGCCGCAGAACTGCCTATGGAGACGAGCGCCTTGGCGGCTTCCCATCTTACCTGCTTGTCCGCGTCGGTCAGCAGGGGGACCAGTACGGAAACCGCATCTTCTCCCGCAGCGGCCAGTTCCTCGCGCGCCCGGGACCGGGCCGTGCCGCTGAGGCTTCGCAGTTGTTCCGCCCGCAGCTTCAGATCCATATCTCCCATGGCGTCACACCTCCGCGTCCAGTTCTGCGCGGCGGAGTAGGTCTTTGAACTGGTCGAGTGGCTGGGCCCCAACGATGACGAAGTGCCCATCCACGATGAAGGTGGGTATGCCGGTGATGCCGTATGAACGGGCCTCGTCTCGTGCGCCCGCCAACCTGGGAGCGAATATCTTGCTCTCCAGCACCGTCTTGACCGCCGCGGGGTCGAGTCCACATTCCCGCGCCACGTCGGCCACCACGTGGAACCGCCCGATGTCTCGCCCTTCAGTGAAATAGGCACGGAACATGCGGTCGTGGAACTCATCGAAACACCCCCGGTCGCGCGCATATTCCGCCGTCTCCAGAGCCAAGCGCGTGTTGGGGAGCACACGTACGTCGCCGAAGAGCAGGCCCAACTCCTCGCCTCGGGCGCGGATGGGGCATACATCTGGTCCAAGTTCACTCCGGGGAAGCGGTCTGAGAGCAGGGAGCCTTTGGGTGGCGTTTCCGGATGGAGCTCGTAGCCCACCCAGGTGATGTCAAGCGAGAGTTCTTGTTGGAGGCGTTCGAGAAGGCCCTTCCCGATGTAGCAGAAGGGTCACACGTAGTCGGAAAAGACCCGCAGTTCTATGGCCATACCGCCCCTCCGTGTGGTCGTGGGCAATCAAATACACACTACGGACACAAGCCGTGTGGCTGTTATTGTACTTATTGTACTGTGCGCGGCACGTGCTCTATCGCCGATTGTCTTACCCACCACCGGGGTATGGCTCAAGCTTCGCCGCTGGGAAAGCGCCGAGAAAGGTACTCTCGGCGCGCATGTGGAGGGAGATCGGATACGATGCGGCGCCCCTTACCTCACAGATGCTGTGATGGTGAGCTTCTCATCCTGGGGTGTGGTTTCCCACGAGCGCTTGTACGTGAATGTGAGTTCTTCCTCTCCCTTGCGCTCCGCTTTGAATCGGAACAGATAGGTGCCCGACGCGCCCACCAAGGTGGATTGGGCTTTGAACTCTGTTGTCCCCACCTGCTTCAGGATGCCGCCTGCCGGGGTTGCCACGGTCCATTCATATCCGGTGGAAGGATTGCCCTCCAGAGCCACCTCCAGAGTCTGCCCCACCTTCATGGCCACCGTACTACCGGCCGCAGATTTGTCGGCCTTCACCAAGCCCGATGCCTCCCCGCTGCCGCACCGGCGGCCAAGACGGCAATGATGGCCACTGCCAGCACGGCCACGACACCATTGAAGCCCCTCACGACACTCCTCCTTGGTTTGCTACGCTCGACCCCTGGTGGGCATTTCGCAGCTTGGGACGCGGTTCGTCGAACGTATAGTTCCCTTCCGAGGGCTTTATGCCTGCCAAGCGTCGGCACGAGAATGATATTCTGTGGCCTGTTCAGGGTATAGAAGCGGAGGGTTGACCTGGTTGGGCCCCTGTGGGGCAGTCTGTTCCGAAGGGAGACGCATGAAGATCGAGAGCATCGATGAGGCGCTCGAGGCCGCTCGCGCGCTGAAAGCCTGGTCCTACCAGGAGAAGTACAAGGAGCACTCCGAAGGAACGGTCTTGGCGCTCGAGGTTATCCGAACTTCGGGTAGTCTGTGCGAGCAGGTTATAGAGACCATCCAACACGCTCTCATAGGGGACTTTGAGCGTCACTCGTGGTCTGTCTTCATGCGCAACATCCTGGAGTACAGCGGACAGTGTGTGGCTGCGGTCAACAAGCTCGCCTACAGGATATACCTGCGTCGTGGGGGGGATTAAGCGGGCACACAGGTTGGCCAATAGCTACCGGTTTTGAGAACGGCATCGTGAAGCGGCCCCAATCCTGATACAAACGCATCGGGATGAGTCACTTGGTCTCCCAAGCCGTAGACGGCAGGGCTAAGGCCTCTCAGGTCAAGGGTCTCGAGAGTGGGGAGGAACTCGTTCCACGCCGGCTGCAAGTCGCCGTCACCCCATGTTGAAGTGCCTGGGATGAAGAAGGGGTAGGCGCACAGTCGATCCGCCGCCGTCCGGCCGATGTTGTGGATTTCCGCCAAAGCGGTTCCGAACGCACTCTGTGGTCTCTCGGCAACGATTTGAGTGTCGTAGGTGGTTGTGCCGTAGAAGATGCCGATAGGAGCCGACACGAGGTTATCTTCGCAGTACAGGGCTCGAAGGATAGCGGCGGAGTCCCGGTACGGGACTCCGCCGCCGCATCCGGTTGTGCAAGTCTATTCCGCTTCGGTGGGAGGAGTGAAAGTCCTGACCGCCAACTCCTTGTCGAGCATGAGGAGGGCGCCGGGGGCATCTTTGGCGAGCCGCAATTTGTTCACGATGTCATCAGCGCTGGCTTCTTCTTCCACCTGCTCTGCGATGAACCACTGCAACTCGTTGAAAGTGGCCCTATCCTTCAGCTCTTCTGCCACATCCACCAGGTTGTTGATCAGACTGGTCACGTGCTGCTCGTGTTCGTACACGTTCTCAAACACCGCCAGGGGAGACGCCCACTCGCGCGGCGGCTCATCGATGGCCGAGAGCTCCACGCGCCCGCCTCTTTCCACCAGGTAGTGCAGGAACTTCATAGCATGGAAGGTTTCCTCCTCGTTCTGCACGTACATCCAGTTGGCGAACCCCGAGAGGCCCTTGTCCTCGAAGTATGTGGCCATGGATAGGTAGAGATAAGCCGAGTAGAGTTCGGCGTTGATCTGCTCGTTGATGGCGTCCTGCATGCGCTTGTCTATCATTTACTGTCTCCCATTATTGTAGTAGTGGCGTTTCTTGCGGTCAGTGGGGTGGGTCAGCCGGATTTGATGATGGACTCTATCTTCTTCACGGCGTCGGCAGCGTAGTAGCCGCAGCGCCCCTTGAGTTGCGCGGGCTCAATGCCCTGCTGTTTGATGATCTTCGCCACCTTGGATGCAGAAACACCCAGTTTTTCGGCGATCTTGCCCGATGTGAGGAGCTCCTCCTCGCCCATCCAATCCCTCCTTGCCCTCCGGACGCGTCTGCCTCCGGAGCAATGAGTCCAAACGAACCTTCTGTGCGTGTATACCCATGTGAATCTACGTTGAATCAAGTATGCTAGTGAAGTAGTAGAGAAGACGTGGGAGGGTGATTGCTTGATCCTGTGGGGCCGTATTCAGGACTTCCCCATCTTCGCCGTGCTGCAGTTCCTTGCGCAGTACAGGAAATCCGGGGTGCTCGAGATCCAGGATTTCGAAGAATTCGGCTCGATCTACCTCACCGCGGGTCGGGTGGATGCCATATCCCTTCCTCTGTCCGACGACCTTCTGGGCCGGCGTCTGGTAGCGGCCGGAGTTCTGTCAGAGGAGCAACTGCGCGAGTGCCTGCTGGAAGCACAGGACGCCGACAACACGGAACCGCTGGGTCTGCTTCTGTTGCACCGCGGTTACACGGACCGGTCCACCCTTCAGGAGATCGTAAATCAGCAGATATACGATCAAGCGTTGGAACTTTCGGATTGGCAATCCGGCACCTTCAAGTTCACCGTCCCCGAACAGCCCATCAAGTTCCCCATCACTCCTTCCATTGACGTACAGACGCTGCTGCTCGATGCGTATCGGCGGCTCGACGAAGGAGATCGCCCCAGGCGGGAAAAAGTGGTGGTGGAGGATGAGATATGCCTCACATGCACGGTCGAGTGTAATGAGCACATCAAGGCACGTTTCCTGAAGAATGACGTGTGTCTATGGCGCAACATGCCGGCCGTCGCCAAGGACCATCTGTTCCCCGCGCCGCGTGGAGGCAGGCGTCGCGGTGATGAGGAAGACGAATTTCAGGATCTTCCGTTCCTCTGAGTCTCGAAGCTCGGATTTGAGTTGTGAAGCTCGGATTGGTTTGTGTCGGGCGGATGGCACGTGAGAGCCGCCCCCTGTGTGACCACTATCTCTCGCTGCTGCGCCCCTACGCTGCCGTAGAGGTGTGTGAGGTGGAAAGCACCCCGCTCGCCGAGGGACGGGCACGCGTCATTGCACGGGAAGGTGAGGCCATACTGCGTTGCCTCAAGCCGGGGGCTTTCGTTGTTGGTCTGGATCAGGCGGGCCGGGAGTTCACCTCCGAGGAACTGAGCGCTTTCCTGGCAGAACAGAAGCTGAGGGGCGCCAGCCATTTCCAGTTTATACTTGGTGGCGCTTTGGGGCTTGATAGGCGCGTGTTGGCGGTTGGTAAATTGACGTGGTCGTTATCGCGGCTGACGTTTCCCCACCAGTTGGCACGGTGCATCGTGCTGGAGCAGCTGTACCGGGCCATTCGTATTGAGCGGGGCGAACCTTACCACTATTGAGGCTGGGCCGGTATCCCTGTCGGTGGTGTCGTCTGCGCGGCGGAGTGGCAGTTGACCACGACATCCCCGAGCGCACATGGTTCCCCAGTGGTGACTTAGGGGGATGGCCGCGATCGACGCGTGCCATCGGTGCACCCCGCCAGGTGGACGACCGGGGAGGGTCACCGTCTGTGCGGGAGCCCGACGGAGATATAGACTCTCGTTGTGGAGCGAGCGAAGGAGCAGGCCGTGCTGGCAGAACGAGTGGAACGTGTAGTTGCGGAGTGGATCGCGGAGAAGGAGTGGGAGGGTGCGCCGGCTTTCGGGCTGGAGCGACCCGCTGAGGCCGCCCACGGCGATTACGCCACCAACTTCTGTATGCAGTTGGCACGGGTTGCCCGCGCGGCCCCGCGGGCGCTGGCAGAAGAACTGAGGACGCGTCTGCTGGCCGATGAGCGTCTGCGGCCGTACCTTGAGGCGGTGGAGGTGGCAGGTCCGGGGTTTGTCAACTTCCGGCTGAACCACACCGCGTTCGTGGAGTCGGTGGAGGGCCTCTTGGCGGCCGGCGAGGACGTGGGTCGCGTGACGCGGGCGCATCCGCTCCGCATCAATCTCGAGTATGTCTCGGTGAATCCCAACGGTCCGCTTCACGTGGGCCACGGCCGCTATGCAGCCTACGGCAACTCACTTCATAGGCTGCTCGCTTTCTCGGGGCACCAGGTCACCGCTGAGTTCTACATCAATGACTTCGGGCGCCAGATGGAGATGTTTGGGCGCTCGGTGGCGGCTCGGTACGCGCAGTCCTTGGGGTTTGACCTCGCCGTGCCCGATGAGGGCTACCAGGGAGATTACGTGCACGACGTGGCGGCTTCCATCCGGGCTGAGGTAGGGGACAGGTGGTTGGCGGCCCTTCAAGCCAGCGGCCTCGATGACCCGGAGAGTGAGGTGTTGCTGTTCTTCCGGCGCGAGGGCTACCGACATATGCTGGAGCAAATGAAGGAGGAACTGCGCCGATTCCGAGTGGAGTTCGATGTCTGGTTCTCGGAGACGGTACTCCACGAAGAAGGACGGGTGCAGGGCGCCATCAACGATCTTCTATCCCGCGGCGTGGCCTACGTGCAGGATGACGCCATCTGGTTGCGTACCACCGACTACGGAGACGATAAAGACCGTGTGCTCATACGTAGCAACGAGCGTCCCACCTACTTCGCGGCCGATATCGCTTACCACGAAGACAAGCTGGCTCGGGGCTACGACCATCTCATCAACATTTGGGGAGCCGACCATCACGGCTATGTCCCGCGGATGCGGGCCGCCGTAGGTCTGCTGTGCGGTGAGCCGGATCGGCTGGAGGTGATAATCGGCCAGTTGGTCAATCTGTTGGAGGACGGTGAGGCCCGCCAGATGTCGACCCGGCGCGGCGAGATGGTCACGCTCTCGGAATTGATAGAGGCCATAGGAGTGGATGCGGCCCGCTTCTTCCTGGTCATGCGCTCTCACGACCAGACACTGGATCTCGATATCGGGTTGGCGAGGAAGCAATCGCAGGAGAACCCCGTGTACTACGTGCAGTACGCGCACGCGCGTATCGCCAGCATTCTTCGCAACCTGCCGGAGGATTTGGTGCCGGGCGTGGTCAGCGATCCCGAGGTCTTTGCCACCTCGTACGAGCGTGATCTCATCAAGACACTCGACGAATTCGGCTCCGTGGTGAGGAGGCTGCGGATCGCCGAGCTCCACACAGGATTGTTGGTTACGCGCAGGAATTAGCTGCATGTTTCCACACCTTCTACAAGCACTGCCGGGTTATCGGATCGGAACCGCGGGTCGCGTCGTCGCGACTGGCACTTTGTCTGATTGCCAAGCGGGTAGTCGCCCGCTGCCTCGACCTGCTCGGCGTGGAGGCACCGGAATCCATGTAGGCCGCCGGTGGTACGCAGGGAATTCGCAGATCCTCGCTGCGCGATGCCGGCCGGCACAGGGCATGGACCTTCGTCAAGCGGTTGCATCGGCGCAGACCGTGTGGTCGGGTAGAGGGAGGGTCATGAAGATCAGAAGGCGGCCGGGGAATAGAGCGGTGATGGGAGTGCTGGTTGCCGCCGTCATGTTGGCGGCCGTCTTCATGACCCTGGCGGGCTGCGGATCCGGCGGTAACGTGTATACGCACCGAGAGCCCGCTTTCAAGTTCCGGTACCCCGCGGGATGGGATCTGCGGGAAGATCTGCAGATCGGGGCCACCTCGGGAGGGGATGCTCTGTTCAGCGTGGGCGTCTTCGATCCCGATGGCACTCAGGTCTCTGGGGTGCTGGTGGACGGTGTTGTGTGCTCGGTGTATCAGTTGGATGTAACGGTGGAATCCTCAATGATGAACGAACTGAGGGCGGAGGTGGAAGATGTGCTGGCGGGGTTGGCTCGGCAACAGGCCGGCCTTACGACCTTGAAAGGATTGACGAAGGCCGAGGTTGGGGGGCTACCGGGATTCAAGACTACGTTGTCGTTTCCTCGCGATGGAGTGACGTTGGTCACCACTCTCTACTTTCTTTTCGCCGGCAATCTGGAGTATCAACTGATCGTGCAGGCCAATGACAGGCGATGGGATGAGTTGGCTCCCGAGCTCGATATCGTGTTGTCGAGCTTTGCCGTTGCGCCGTGAGGATGGTGGGGGTGACGTGGGTGGCTCGACTCAGGTACTTTCGTTGGGTGACACCCATGGGTGTGCGCGCAGCCGTTAGTCAGTGCCAGCTTCGCAGGAAAAGGAGGCAGCGTGCCGGAGTTGCCTGAGGTTGAGACTATCCGTGCCCAGTTGGCGGAAGTGATCCCCGGCTGGACAATTGCTCACGTGCGGCTGCTCGAGCCGGCCATGATGGCTCCGGCCGAGCGCAGACGGCTGCGTGCGCTCGTCAGGGGAAGGACGTTCGCGTCGCCGGGTCGGCACGGCAAATTCCTTCTGCTGCCCTTGACAGGGAACGTCTGGTTGACGGTGCACCTGGGCATGACCGGGCGCATATTAGTGTCTTCCGGCCGGTACGTGTCTCATCCGCATGATCGTTTCGTGTTTCGCCTGGTGCGCGAGGGCGAGAAAGCATGGCTCGTGTTCCGCGATCCCCGGAAGTTCGGACGGCTGGAGGTGGGTGAGTGTGGGCCTGCCGCGCGCGTGGCGCTTTTGGGGCCCGATGCTTGGCTGGGGGAGTGGGACGCTGAGTCGCTGGCGCGGCGCCTGCGAGGGCGCACGGCGCCCATCAAGGCCTTACTCCTCGACCAACGGATCCTGGCCGGTGTGGGCAACATCTACGCAGATGAATCCCTCTTTGAGGCCGGCATCGCTCCCGGGCGGCCTGCCGGGACTCTAGACGAAGCGGAGGTAGGTCGGCTGGCGCGCGCCCTTCGACTGATCCTGGAGCGGGGTGTGCGCGCCTTGGGTTGCTCGGTGGCGGACTTCGTGCATGTAGACGGAGGCATGGGCTCCATGCAGCAGGAGCTGAGGGCATACCGGCGCCAAGGCCAACCCTGCGTGCGTTGCGGTGCCACCATGCTGCGCACCGTCATTGCCGGCAGGGGAACCTCGTACTGCCCGGGGTGTCAGACATGACGGCACGTGGCGGGGCATCATTCTGAGGGGTTAGGCCCGACTCGGCCCTGGGGGAGGAATGACGGCCTTCCCGAGGGACGCAAAAAAGAAGCGAGCCCCGAGTGAACTCGCTTTCGTTTCCCTCATCGACTCTCCACTCCGGTTGTCTCATTGTACTCGGCGAAATCTAGTTTCACCTTTCCTCCACAGCCGGTACCGTGGTGAGCCTCCGGATCCGTGCGTCTGATCTCTCGGGACTCTATTGGTATTCTAGGCGATATTCAGGATATGTCAACCCCCTATCATGTGCGGCGTATGCAGGTAATTCTCGCATATTGCCCAGTGTGTTGGCGTACGTCCATACGCTGTGAGCGGACGCGTCGCTCGGTGCCCACTGGCGGTGTCGGGGCTGTGCTACAATCCAAGCGGCGATTATCGGCGAGCGGAGTTAACTCAGCTGGTAGAGTGCCAGCTTCCCAAGCTGGATGTCGCGGGTTCGATCCCCGTACTCCGCTCCACGCTCTCCCCACTTCCCCGTTCTTCGTTTGTTGGATTCGCCATGCTTCATAGGCCTGTAGAAGTACCCCCCAGGGTATATACTGCGTCACAGCGGTCCTGGTGTAGTGTCACGGTGAGTCCCAGGAGCGTGGCCGTGACTGGTGCTCACCGGCAGTCATCGTTGTGCGGCGTATGCCACACCGGAGAGTGGTAGATGGAAGCAGTTGACTCCCCCCATACGCGGGCGGAGGTGGATCAGATCATCAGGCGCCTGCGCCGCATAGAGGGACAGGTGCGAGGGCTGCAGCGCATGATTGACGAGGGCAAAGAATGCGAGGCGGTGCTCATGCAACTTTCTGCCGTGCGTGCGGCCTTGGATCGTGTGGGCATGTTTCTCATCAGTCATCGTATGAAAGAATGTCTGCAGAGTACGGGCGAAACCGTCAGCCAGGAGGCGATGGAAGCCGCGTTCGAGGTGTTTTTGAAGTATACGTCGCTGGGGCGATGACCCAGGGCTGCCCTCAGGGGACAGCCCTGGTGTTAGCCTCGGCCGTCTCGCCGAAGGAGAGTCTCAAATGTACGACATCGTCATCCTGGGTGCCGGACCTGCGGGGTTGACCGCAGCCATCTACTCGGCACGCGGAGGGCTCAAGACCCTTGTGGTGGAGCGGCAGATGGCCGGCGGGCAGATCGCCACCACGGATTTGGTGGAAAACTACCCGGGTTTCCCCGACGGCATTGGTGGATACGAGTTGATGGAACTGATGAAGCAACAGGCGGTGCGTTTTGGCGCCGAGATCCGGGAGATAGAGGCCGTTGACTCCATCACTCCCGGTCAAGTGCACCGTGTGGCCGTCGGAGAGGATGTATACGAAGCCCGGGCGCTGATCATCGCCACCGGCCTGGATCCCGTCGGGCTCGGCTGCGGCGGCGAGGCCCACTTCACCGGCAGGGGTGTTTCCTTCTGCGCCACCTGTGACGGCGCTCTTTACCGGGACAAAGTGGTGGCGGTGGTGGGCGGCGGCAACTCGGCCGTGGAGGAGGCGCTGTTTCTGACTCGATTTGCCAGAAAAGTCTACGTTGTCCATCGCAGGGACAAGTTGCGGGCCGATTGGGTTCTGCAGCAGCGGGCCTTCGCCAACCCAAGGATCGAACTACTGTGGAACGCGCAGGTGCGGGAGGTCCGGGGGGAGAACGTCGTGACTTCCATCTACGTGGAGTTCACCGATAGGGGTGAGTTCACGGAGGTTCCCGTGGATGGCGTTTTCATGTACGTGGGGCAGCGCCCCAACACCGACTTCGTTCGAGATTTGCCCCTACATCGCGATCCACTCGGTTTCATCGTGACTGACGATCAGTTGGCCACCAGCATCAGTGGGGTCTTCGCAGCGGGGGACTGCCGGGCCAACGAGTTGAAACAGGTGGTATGGGCGGCCGCAGAAGGTGCGCTGGCAGCCAGATCAGCGGCCCGTTATGTGGAAGACCTGGGAAGTGTGCGTATAGACGGGGAGGAAGAGGAGGACGAGGAGGACGACGCCGCTTGCGAGTTGCCCTCTAACTGACCACGTGGGTGTCGACCGCGGGCGCAGTGTTGCTCACGCATCGAGATACGTCTTCAACCACGTGATGACCCGATGATGCATCTCGGGTGAGCTTTGGGCCGACGTGTGGCTGCCTTCGGGCAGAAGCCACAGGTGGGCTTCGTCGCCGAGATGAGCCGCCAAGTCCAAGGAGTGTTGGAACTCCACCTTCTCGTCCGCCCGGGCGTGCACGATGAGCACGGGGCAGGTGATGAGGCGGACGGTCTCCAGAAGGCTGTTGCGGCGGAAGAACTCGGTCAAAACCTCTTCGTTCAAGCGGGCCTCCAAGCCGGCATCCTGGGCAGCGCTCCACTCGTGCTTGCGCTCTAGGGCCCGCAGCATGACTTGTTCGTTGGCCGGGCAGAGCACAGCCACTGCGCTGAAATCGGCCTGGGCAGCTGCGCGGAGACCATAGTAGCCCCCCATGCTCGAGCCCCGGTAGCCCAGCCGGGTCCCGTCCACCAGCGGGTGGCTGCGCAGGAGGGCCGCTGCGGCCAACACGTCTTCCTCCAAGGGGCCGTCCACCAGCCCCGTGCTTTCGCCGTGACCGCGGAAATCGATGCCCAGAACCGCCAGTCCGGCCAGGCAGGCCTGTTCACAGAAAGACCTGTGACGCAGGCGCCTGCTCCCGGCGCCGTGCGCCACGATTAAGCCCGGCAGTTTGGCCTTGCCGGGGTGGGCCGCCGCCGGGAGGTACAGGGTGGCGGCAATCACGGGACCATCCTTGTGCGTCTTGTGGCGCAGGGGGAAGAGCCGCTGCGGAACCGGAGATCTTCGTAATGAATGAGAGGGTTGCGCGGTGGGGTGGCGTAGGTGCTCTGGTTTCGTTCTTGGGGTTGTTGCGTCATCAGATATCCAACTCCGCTAGGTGGGGTAGGTTGCGGTGGTGTTGGCGGAAATCGAATCCGTAACCCACAAAGAAGGTATCGGGGACCGTGAACCCCGTGTAGCGCACATCTATGTCTACGAGACGGCGATAGGGACGATCGAGCAGCGTGCAGATCTCCAGGGAACGAGGCTCTTTGGCGGCCAGGAAGCGGAGGATGTAGTAGAGGGTTAGGCCGGTGTCAATGATGTCTTCCACCACCAGCACATCCTTGTCGTGCAGGGGGTGCCCCACATCCTTGGTGATGCGAATGGTGCGATGCTCAGGGTTGTCATGGTCCTGTTGGTAGGACGTTATGGCCAGGTACTCCATCTCCAGAGGGAGATCGATGGCGCGGGCCAAGTCGGCCATGAAGAAGATGGCGCCTTTGAGCACCGACAGCAGGAGGAGGTTCTTGCCCCGATAGTCCGCGGTGATGGCGCTGCCCATCTCCGCGACCCGCGATGCGATCTGCTCTTGAGTGGCGAAGATGCGGTCTGCGCCGCTGATGCCGGTCACGTCGGCTCTCGGTTCACTCGGGCGGCGCAATGTTGTATTTCTTGGCCAGCTGCACGAAGTCTCTTTTGTGGAAGATCTTGATGTTGATTTCGGGATGCATCTCTCGCAATTTCCGCACCTTCCGGTGCTTCGCTGTGACCAGTGACTGTTTCATCTGGGTTACCTCCAGGTATAGATCAAGCTCCGGGAGGTAGAAGTCGGGCGTGAAGGCTTCCACGATGTTGCCGGCCCCGTCTTTCTCCAGGATGAACGTGCGTGGCTCGTAGTCCCAGGGGATGCAGTAGTAGTCGAGGATACGGGCAGCCTGCAGTTCCGTCGGGGTGGCGAAACGGGGTGGCTTCTTGCCACGATAATGGAGAAAAGCGGGCGTATCTTGACTCATCCCAAGCTCGAATCTTATCAGAACAGCGGCCCGAAGCCCTCGCGCCTTATTCCCCGAGTGGCCGGCTGATCTGGTTTCTGGCTGGGTTTCTGACTTCTGACAGGACTGTCGCCCGCGTTGTGATACCGTAATCGTGACCGCTGCTTATTTCTTTCGAGGGATCGGTATGACGCACACTCTCATCTACCCCGTCCACGCAGAGCACACCGCCTCCGGGCACTTGGCGATTGATGGCTGCGACGTTGTCGAGTTGGCGCATCGTTACGGCACCCCTTTGGTCATCTATGAAGAGAAGACCATCCGCGATCAGTGCCAACGCTTCATGGAAGCGTTTGCGTCATGTACGGACAACTTCGAAGTGATTTACGCCAGCAAAGCCATGCCCATCGTGGCCATCTTCCAGCTGGTGGCCGAAGAGGGTTTGTCGCTAGATGTGGCATCGGGCGGGGAGTACCACACCGCGCTGGTCGCCGGTTTTCCGACCGACCGCATCTTCTACCACGGCAACAACAAGACGCGGTGGGAGTTGGAGTATGCGCTCGAGAAGGGGGTGGGCACCATTGTCCTGGACTCGATGGGGGAGATCGATCTCCTCGAGTCGCTATTGGAGGCACGCGGCACTCGGCAGAGGGTGTTGCTCCGTGTCACTCCCGGGATCGAGGCCCACACCCACGAATACATCCAGACCGGCCAGATAGATTCCAAATTCGGCTTCGGCTTGGCAGGCGGGCTGGCTCGGGAGGGTATACGCCGCACCATCGCGTCGCCCTGGCTGGATCTCTGGGGTCTTCATGCCCATGTGGGCAGTCAGATATTCGAACTCGATGCATTTCGCGGCGAGATCAGCGTCCTGGCCGATCTGCTCAAAGAGACGCGGGAGGCCTTCGGCTTCGATTGTCGTTGGCTCAATGCGGGGGGCGGTTTGGGTATCCGCTACACGGCCGACGATACCCCAGCCACCATCATGGCCTACGCCGAGGTCAAATGTCGGGGCCTGCGGGAGGAGATGGAGCGGGTGGGGCTTCCGGTGCCGCGGATCTTGGTGGAGCCGGGACGATCTATCGTGGCCAAAGCAGGTGTCACTGCCTATACCGTGGGCACTGTGAAGGAGTTGCCCGGGCTCAGGACTTACGTGAGTGTGGATGGGGGAATGAGCGACAATATCCGGCCTATGCTGTATGGTGCGGAGTACGAGGCAATGATCGCCAACCGGGCGGAACAAGAGGCCGACAAGGTTGTGCGGGTGGTCGGAAAGCACTGCGAGAGCTCGGACGTGTTGGTGCGGGAGACCAGTTTGGCCTCACCGGAACCCGGTGACATCCTCGTCATCCCCACTACGGGAGCGTACTGCTTCGCCATGGCTTCCAACTACAACGGGAACTGTCGACCGGCGGTGGTTATGGTCAAGGACGGTGAATCGCGGATCATAGTTGAGCGTGAGAGTCTGGATGACCTGGTCGCGCGTCAGCGGCCGTTACACGGTGAGTGGACACGGAGCGGGCAATGAGTGAACGTGTGCGGATGGGACTCCTGGGTTTCGGGACTGTCGGGTCGGCTTTCTACCGGTTGGTGGAGAAGGAGCGCGCTACCATTCTTGAGGCTACTGGTACCGACTTGGAGGTGCGCTGGATAGCCGAACTGGACCGCTCCAAGCACGGTTTGGACGCGCCCGTGGACTTGTTCACCACCGATGCCGCCGCCGTGGTCGGTGATCCCGAGGTGGATGTGGTGGTGGAACTGATCGGCGGCGTGGACACAGCTTTCGAGTTGCTGGAGAAAGCACTGCATGACGGGAAGAACGTGGTCACCGCCAACAAACAGTTGTTGGCCAACCGCGGTGGTCCCCTGTTCGATTTGGCTCGTGAAACCGGGCGGCAGATACGATACGAAGCGTGCGTGGCAGGGGCGGTGCCCGTTGTGAAGGTCATGCGCGAGAGCATGACGGGTGCCGGGCTTCACACGGTGTACGGCATCGTCAACGGCACTACCAACTACATCCTCACCGCCATGCAGCGGGGCGAGGGTGACTACGCGACCACCCTGGCCGCCGCTCAGCGCATGGGTTATGCCGAGGCTGATCCCACTGACGACGTGAGCGGTGCCGATGCTGCAGCCAAGATGGCCATCTTGGCGTCCATCGCCTTCCACTCGCGCATCACTATGGCCGACGTCTCATACGAGGGCATAGAGGGTATTAAACCTGAGGACATCGCCCAGGCGGCTGAACTAGGTTTTGTTGTCAAGTTGGTGGGGCGGGCCCGGTACGTGGCAGACCGAGTCAACGTGCGCGTGGGCCCGGTGCTGGTGCCGTGTGAGCATCCATTGGCGTCAGTGGCCGGATCGGACAACGCCGTGCTTCTGGAAGGGAGTGAGATCGACCGCATCATGCTGTCCGGTCCCGGCGCCGGTGGCCGCCAGACGGCCACGGCGGTGCTGGCTGATGTTGTATCCATCGCCAACAGCAAGAGCACCGGCTTCCTGCAACAGTGCTCCTGCTACCGTTCGCTCGGCATCTTTCCCAACGACGAAATGGAATCGGCCTTCTTCATTCGCGTGCGCGTGGAGGACCGGGCGGGGGTGCTGGCGCAGTTGGCCTCGGTATTCGGCCATCAGAATGTGTCCATCCACAGCATGATCCAGAAGGGGCACGGGGACCAAGCGGATCTCATCCTCATCACCCACCCCACCGCGGAACGCGCATTCCGGGCGTCCATGCGGGAGGTGGAGGGGTTGTCGTGCGTCAGAGGGCGGCCGCGGACCCTGATGGTCCTGTAGGTCCCTATAGGTCGAGGCCACGTGCCATGCCACCCTCAGCCCGCATCGTACATCTGTCCGATTTACATGCCGGCTCGCAGTACTTTGTGGCCAACCTGCTCGACCGAGCGCTGGTGGAGATCAATGATCTGAAACCCGATATCGTGGTGGTGACGGGTGATCTCACCAACATGGGCTATCGGCAGGAGTTCCGCGAAGCGGCGGAGTATCTGGCCCGCATCGAATGCCCAGACTTGCTGGTGGTGCCGGGCAACCACGACAGCCGCAACGTCGGCTACAAACACTTCGAGCGCATCTGGGGCCGCCACAATCGGGTCATTCGCAAGAACGGCATCACTTTGGTGGGAGTGGACTCCACCGAGCCGGATCTCGACTACGGGCGGGTGGGCCGAGGGGGTTACGGATGGCTCAGGGATAGTCTGCTCGAACGCCCCGACGACTTCAAGATCTTCGCTCTCCACCATCATCTGCTTCCCATTCCCGGCACGGGTCGTGAGCGCAATGTGGTGCACGACGCCGGTGACGTGCTGGAACTGCTGCTTGAGTGCGGGGTGAAGCTTGTGCTGTCGGGCCACAAGCATGTGCCGCATGCGTGGTGCCTGGAGGGTATGCATATCGTGAACACGGGGACGGTGTCGACTCTGCGGCTGCGTGGTGACACCAAGCCCTGTTACAACGTGGTGGATATCGGGGAGGGGAGAGTGTTGGTCTCCCGGCGCTACCCGTTCCACGGTGGTGAGACTATCGTGGAGTTCGGCATCGATCCCTGATTCGCACGGCGACGTGGAACGGGCCGTCTAGGGGGACCATCTGCATGATACCGTGCCCGGCCAAAGCCATAGTCCTAATCGATGGGGAGCACTACCCCGATGTGGTAACGGGAGCCCTGCGCTCACTCGCGTCCTCGTACCTGGTTGTGGGGGCCGTGTTTTTGGGGGGCACCGAGAAGATCAAGGGCTCAGACCTCGAGAAGGAAGCCGAGAAGCTCTACGGAATCCCCGTGTTGTTTGGGAGAGAGCCGGAAGCGGCGTTGGGCGAGGGGATCAGGCGATGGACGCCGGATTGCATCGTTGACTTGAGTGATGAGCCGGTGTTAGGATACCAGGAGAGGTTTCGGTTGGTGAGCCATGCGCTCGCCGCCAACGTCGCGTATCTGGGTTCGGACTTCCATTTCAATCCCCCACGGCTCGAGCGTGTCGCTCAGGCTCCTTCTCTGTCGATAATCGGCACGGCAAAACGTGTGGGGAAGACTGCCCTGTCTGGCTACGTGGCGCGCAGGCTCCAAGAGTCGCTCGCGGGGTCACCGGGGCAGGGGGTTGTGGTCGTGGCCATGGGCCGGGGAGGGCCGAGCGTGCCTGAGGTGGTTGATGGGCTCGATCACGCGCTCTCATCGGAAGAGTTGCTCGAGTGGAGCCGGCAGGGAAGGCACGCTGCGTCGGATCACTTCGAGGATGCGGCGCTCAGTCGGGTGACCACTATCGGATGTAGACGGTGCGGAGGAGGGCTGGCGGGCCAACCTTTCGTGTCGAACGTGGTGGAGGGTGTGCGGTTGGCGAATGGGCTGGCTCCGGCCATGCTCATCTTGGAGGGGAGCGGGGCTTCGATTCCGCCGGTCTACACCGACGCGCGCCTGTGCGTGGCGGGTGCCAATCAGCCGCTCGACTACGTGGTGGGGTATTTGGGCTTGTATCGGTTGCTCGTTAGTGACGCCGTGGTGCTGGCGATGGCGGAAGAGCCGCTCGCCTCGCGAGACAAGGTGAAGGATTTGATTGATCGTATGCAACGCGAACGACCGGAGATGCCGGTAGTGCCGGTGGTCTTTCGACCCCGGCCGCTGGACGACATCCAGGGCCGGGTGGTCGCGTTCTTCTGCACGGCGCCCGGTGTGCAGTTGCCCGTTCTCCGGCGCCATCTGGAAGAGGTGCACGGGTGTCGTGTGGTTCTGGTATCAGGAAATCTGGCGGACCGCAGGTTGTTGCGTAAGGATTTGGAAGCGCCCCAGATGGACCGCGTGGATACGGTTCTGACCGAGATCAAAGCGGCGGCCGTGGATGTGGTGGTTGAGGAGGCGGCGTGCCGGGATCTGCCGGTGGTGTTCGTGGACAACGATCCTCAGGAAGTGCCACCGGGGAAGGTTGGGGATTTGAACCAAGTGGTGGCCGATCTGGCCGGATTGGCTCGGGAGCGGTACCGGGGATGAAAGACGTACAGCACCCCTCCCCCTCCGACCCCATCCACATCGTCAGCAACGATCACGCCATCCCCTTCTCGAAGGGGCTGTTGGCTGAATCGCTCACGGCAACAGGACTGCCACCCGAGCGCGCTTACCGGGTGGCGATGGAAGTGGAATGCTGTTTGATGGACGGGGGGGTCTGTCGCCTGCCTGTGGACGAGTTGCAGGGGCTGGTTCGGCGCACTCTGGCCGAGTCTGAGGGGCAGATTTTCGTGGAGCGGTACCTGAAGTGGCAGCGACTGGCCGCCGAGGAGCGACCGCTCATCATCTTGGTGGGGGGTGCCACCGGCGTGGGCAAGAGCACCCTGGCGTCACTGCTCGCGGCGCGGCTGGGCATCGTCCGTTTGATTTCCACGGACACTGTGCGCCAAGTCATGCGTGCGTTCTTCTCGCCCACCCTCATGCCCGCCATCCACTACTCGTCGTTCAATGCGGGCGATGCGGTGCGCTTCCCTCTGGACCGCACCGCGGATCCGCGGGTGCTCGGCTTCGTGGAGCAGGTTAGGATGGTCAACGTGGGCGTGGAGGCCATGGTGGCCAGGGCCGTGAAGGAAGGGCTGCGCATGGTGGCAGAGGGGGTACACCTGGTTCCCGGCTTCATGCCCGCCTCTCCGGGGGGGTCGGCGCTCATGCTGCAACTCATCTTGGCGGTGCGCGACGAGGGGCTGCACCGTAGTCATTTTGTGGTGCGCGAAAGAGAGACCGACGGCCGGCGGCCGTTCCGACGCTATGTGCGGCATTTCCGGGAGATACGGCGCATACAGGACTTCATTCTCGAGATGGCCGCAGAGCAGGGCACTCTGGTGGTGGAAAACGAGGATATCGACAATGCGGTTACGGATGTGGTGAACGCTCTGTACTCGATGCTGGACTCGGCTGGGGCGGGGCGGGCTTCCAGTGGCGGCGAACGAGGCGGTGGCTGATGATGGATGGCGCTCGGGTTGAGGAAGACGGCCTTCACTGCGATGAGTTTCACTGCATGTGCCATGAGTTCGTCCGGGTGACGGAGGCGGCGGCCTTGGCCGCCGGCCGTTGGATGGGCAAGGGAGATGGCCCTGCCGCCGAGGAGGCGGCGCGCGCCGCCATGGACGACGCGTTCCGCTTCGTGCCCATGGAAGGCACTATCGTGGTGGGGGAGGGCGAGGACCGGGAAGTCGGCCCGCTGGCCGTGGGCAATGTGGTCGGATTCGGAGGGCGGGCGTGCGATATCGCGCTGACGGCGCTTGAGGGCGCCAACATCGTGGCGCGGGGCCAAGCAGGAGCCATCGCCGCCGTGGCGGCGGGAGCACCCGGCAGCATCATGCGTGCGCCCGATATGTACATGCAGAAGATTGTGGTTGGATCGCCGGCCGTAGGAAGGGTGGACATTGAGGCTCCAGTAGAGGACACTGTGCAGGCCATAGCCGACGCGCATGGCCTCAAGACAGGGGAACTGACGGTTATCGTGCTGGACAGACCCCGGCACGATGACTTGGTCGCTATCCTGCGCAAGGCGGGCGCCCGCATCAAGCTCATTCCCGATGGAGATGTCATGGCCGGCATCGCCACTGCCGTGCGCGGTACCGGAGATCACGCCTACATCGGAATCGGGGGTGCGCCGGAGGGCATCATGACGGCCGCGGCCATGCGGTGCCTCGGCGGTGAGATAGTGGCCAAGTTCTGGCCCCTGTCCAGGAGTGAGATCGCGCGGGCGCGCTCCTACGGGATAGAGGACATCGAAGCGCGCCTGCATACGAACGATATGGTTCGGGGGCATCTGGTTCTGGCAGCCACCGGCGTGACCAACGGGGACGTATTGCGCGGTGTGCAGTATCAGCCCGGTGGAGCTCGGACGCAGACGGTGATCATGTGCACGAAGTGCAGGCAGATACGTTACGTGAACACGGTGCACGATCTCTCCGATACTGGGGAGAGGGTGGATTTCTGGAGGATTACGTGAGGGCAGCGAGAGAGTGCCGGTCGAGAGGCCGGAGCGCGGAGCGAATGAGAAGGGCAGGCCATGGAGCTTACTGAGCTGGAACCCCGCTTGATATCGGATCTCCATATCATAGCGGGCGAGTTGGGAATCAAGAATTATCGCAAGTACTCCAAACAGGATCTCATCATGAAGATCCTGTCGGAACAGTCACCCGAGCGGCCCATGCAGGTCCGCACCGGCCTGCTCGACACCCTGCCTGACGGTTTTGGCTTCCTGCGCACTCGTGGCTACACCCAATCCGACAATGACATATACGTATCCCTGTCCCAGATCCGTCGCTTCAAACTACGGCGGGGGGACGAGATCACCGGACAGGTGAGAACGCCAAAAGACAGTGAGAAGTACCATGCGCTGTTGAAGATCTTCACGGTTAACGGCCTCGATCCGGAGCAGGCCCGCCATCGCCCCAACTTCGACTCGCTGACTCCGTTGTTCCCCGACGAGCGTCTGCCGCTGGAGACGAGCTCCGATCGTCTGGCCCCCAGGGTGATGGATCTGCTGTGTCCCATCGGCAAGGGCCAGCGCGGCCTCATTGTGTCTCCACCCAAGGCCGGCAAGACCACCATCCTCAAAGAGATCGCCAACTCCATCACCACCAATAACCCTGAAGTGCACCTGTTGGTGCTGCTCGTGGACGAACGTCCCGAAGAAGTGACGGATATGGAGCGCTCCGTGAACGGCGAAGTGGTCAGCTCCACGTTCGACCAGCCGTCCGAGAACCATCTGCAGGTAACCGAGTTGGTGTTGGAGCGCGTCAAGCGCCTCGTGGAAGTGGGCAAGGATGTCGTGGTACTGCTCGATTCCATCACTCGACTGGCCCGTGCCTACAACTTGGCGGCCCCGGCCAGCGGCCGCATTCTCTCCGGCGGCGTGGACTCCACGGCTCTGTACCCCCCCAAGAAGTTCTTCGGCGCCGCCCGCAACATCGAAGAGGGGGGATCGCTAACCATCCTGGCCACCGCCCTGGTGGAAACGGGCTCGCGTATGGACGAGGTCATCTTCGAGGAGTTCAAAGGCACAGGCAACATGGAGGTGCATCTCAGCCGCCAGCTCGCCAACAAACGCATCTTTCCGGCCATAGACATAGAGAAGTCGGGCACGCGCAAGGAGGAGTTGATCATGGAGCCGCAGGAGGCCAAGATGGTTTGGAAGCTGCGCTCCGTGCTGCATGCGCTCGACCCCAACGCGGCCATCGAACTCCTGATCGACAAACTGAAAGAGACGAGATCGAACCAGGAGTTCCTGGAGCAGATGCGCAAGAACTCGCGCTGAGTTGACCGCGCGGCGCGACGGCAGGTAGACGCAATAACGGGCACGGGCCAAGGAGGCGAGGTTGACACAGGAGCTCGGGATCGAGGGCGTACGTGTGGGTCACTACACGGACCGTGCGGGAGGAACCGGATGCACCGTAATCCTGTGTCCCCACGGGGCAATGGGCGCTGTGGAGGTGCGGGGTCAGGCTCCGGGCACCCGCGAGACCGACATCCTTTCGCCCCTCTCTTCGGTGGCAGAAGTCCACGGCGTCGTGCTTTGTGGGGGCTCGGCCAACGGCTTGGCCGCCGCCTCGGGTGTTGCGCGCTACCTGGAGGAGCGGGGATATGGGGTCAGGACCCCGTACGGGCGAGTGCCGCTCGTGTCGGCGGCGGTCATCTTCGATCTCCCGGTGGGCAATCCTACGGCCCGGCCGTCTGCTGAGGATGCGTACGCTGCCGCAGTGGCCGCCGGCTCCACGGTGGAAGAGGGTAGCGTAGGAGCGGGCACGGGTGCCACCGTGGGTAAGTTGTTCCGGGAAGACAGCTGGATGAAGGGGGGCATAGGCCTGTCCAAGATGAGCCTCCCTGGAGGCGTGATCGTTGCCGCCTTGAGCGTTGTCAACGCTTTCGGCGATGTGCTGGCCGAAGATGGGTCGGTTCTGGCCGGAGCTCTGCTCGACGGGGAGTTCGTGAACTCACACGAGTATGTGCTGCGCCTCACGGAACACCCGCATTTCGGTCGCATGGAGCAGACGACGCTTTCGGTGGTCATCACCAATGCCCGCTTCCGCAAGATCCAATGCGCCGCCATCGCCCGTATGGCCCACGACGGTATGGCCCGGGCCATCTCGCCCGTGCACACTCCCGTGGACGGCGATACCGTGTTCGTGCTCTCGGTGGGTGATCGCGTCAGCAACGTGTTCCAGACCGGAGTCGCCGCCGCAGATGTGGTGGCAGCGAGTATCCGCCGCGGCGTGCGCATGGCGGAGAGCCTGGATGGGGTGAAGGCGTTGCGCGATCTCGAACGTCCCTTGGACTATTGACGGCACTTCTGGTGGCAGGGGGATCGGGGCTGACAGTCTGGGGCTACAGTGGCGGCCGGGGGTGGCGTGTGGGCTTGGATCATCTTCTGGAGTCATGACGGAGGCGAGATGCAGCTTCTGAAGACCAAGCAAGAAGTGAGAGAGGCGGTCAGGGCGGCGCGATGCCGGGGGTTGAGTATCGGATTCGTTCCCACCATGGGTTATCTGCACGAAGGGCATCTATCGTTGGCCCGCCGAGCCCGCGCAGAGAATGAAGTGGTAGTGGTTTCCATCTACGTTAACCCCACCCAGTTCGGGCCGAACGAGGATTTGGCCGCTACCCGCGGGACTTGGAGCGCGACTTGGACCTGTGTCGGGAAGTTGGTGTCGATATCGTCTGGAATCCTGATGAGATGTACGAACCGGGGCATCGCACCTGGGTGGTGGTGGGCGATCTCACGGAGCGTTTGTGCGGAGCCAGTCGGCCCACCCACTTCCGCGGTGTTACCACCGTGGTGACCAAATCCGTTTGGAGTGGTGCAGCCCGACCACGCCTACTTCGGACAGAAGGATGCGCAACAGGCCTTCGTCATCCGGCGCATGACCCGTGACCTGGATCTGGGGGTGGACATCGTGGTGTGCCCCACAGTGCGGGAGGCCGATGGGCTGGCCATGAGCAGTCGCAATGTGTACTTGACGCCGGAACAGCGGGCCCAAGCGCCGACGCTCCGACGGGCGCTGTTGGCGGCGGAAGACATGGTGGCCGCCGGCGAACGCCGCGCGGCCGCGATCCTGGCGCGTGTGGAAGAGGTATTGGCAGAGGCGACACTGGGGCGTATTGACTACGTGGAGATCGTTGACACCGACCTGCTCCAAGGGGTGGAGGCGGTGGAGGGGGAGTCTTTGTTGGCGCTGGCCGTGTTCTTCGGCGCCACCCGCCTCATCGATAACACGCTGTTACGCCCGGATGCTGCGTTGGTGGGTTTACCGCCCGGCGCTGACCTGCCGCCCGCCACTGACCTGCCGCCTAGCGCCAGTCTATCTCCGAGGTGACGACTCGCCTCCGAGGTGCCGAGTCTTTGTCCGGCCTCAGATAATAATTCGTTCCTGAGTGTCCGAGGGCAGGAGCGGCGCGGTTTCGCCGGGTCGATAGGCCAAGGCCTTGCCAGAAGGTCCGAGCGTGAAACGGCGCCGAACGTCTGGAACAGCCGCTTCAGGTGATATTTCACCGTGTTCTCCGACACGAAAAGCCTCCGGGCTATCTCCTTGTTCGCATGGCCTTCGGCCACCAACTCCAATACCCTCCAGCGCACGCTGAGGCAGCAAACCGGTGAGATGCTCCATCTGTAGCCCCCCGGAGGACTACGGCTGCATATGAACGTGGCCACCGTGCCGTCGCTTCCGGGCACGCGGACTGATCTGAGCAGGATTGACCCGGCGGCGCTTCCCAGCCGAGACGGTGCCGCCGGGACGACGCTGACCGCAGTGGAGATGCCGGCATTGAAGAGCTGATTGACGTTATCTCTCAGGGCCCGGCGCAGGCGATCGCGCTGAGCCCCCATGTCGCCGCAGAACGCCAAAAACTCCTCGGCCTGCTTGTTGGCGAAGCGGATGTCTCCCATGCTGTCCGTCAAGATCAACGCAGATCCGATGACCTGAAGGACGCCCTCCGCCGCGCACTGTTGTTCGCGTGTCCTCTGGTAGTCGAGCGCGTTCTTGACCGCCGCGGTCACGTGCCTGGAGACAGTTCGTGCGATACGCATGTCGGCTTCTATGAACGGAGGCTGATCGGGCCGGCGCGTGAAGAAGAGCGTGCCCACGGGACTGCTCTCCGTCACGATGGGTGCCTCCATCATGCGCACTAGCCGCCTCATGGTGAGGGCCTTGCGGAGCGGCTGCTGTTGCCACTCCTGCTCCGTGAAGAGCTGCGTCTCACAGACGGGATGATGCTCGTCGGCCAGATACTGGAGCAGCGGATCATAGCGGAAAGCGTACTGTTCGTAGCGTCTCACATATCGTTCCACCCCACCCTGAACTGCAACCCTCACAAGGTCATCCGAATCAGGGTTGAAGAGGTAGAAACCGTACGCGTTGGCCGGACGAGCCGCGGTATGGTCTCCATGTAATAGGCCCCGAGCTTGGCCAGATCAAGGCTGCCGTGCACCGCGTCGATGAACTCCAACATGGGCTCACCTGACGGCGGGCTCACCGGCCCCGGAGGAACAAGCTGTGCATGTTCGGTGGTCATCGGCATCCCCACGACAGACCCTATCTTGCATGATACAGGATACCGCAGTGTGGTTAAGGTACGAGGGTGTCGGTGTGCAAGTAGGTTGTTCTCTAGTCCAGCGCCGTGCACCGGTGCTAACGAAAGAGACTACTCGAAGGGGTAGTTACGCTTGAGGGGCCACGGCGATAGGGTCGGATCAACATAGGGTGCCTGGGTACACAGTCCACGTGATTCGATGCGGGGGCAGAAACGGGCTGCGTGCACAAACGGCGTCCTTGGGGAAGGCCGATCTGAGTGGGGGAGGGCAACATGTTGAGGAAAACGTATCACATTGTAGCGATCGCGGTGATTGCAGCAGGGGTGTTGATTGCCGCCGGATGCGGAGGCTCAACCACGACAGGCCCTAGCAATGCAGGCACGACTGCCAAGCCGCAATCCAGTACGTCGGCCGGAGCCACCACATCTGGTTCGACTGAAGGGCCGAAAGTCGAGCTCAAGTTCGCTTTCTTCACCTCTGACAACACGTGTCCTGGGCAAGCGGCTCTGTGGTGGATTGATGAGATTCAGAAGGCAACCAACGGGCAAGTCAGCGTGAAGTGGTTTCCCGGGTGGAAGCTTGCTCACTGCCAAGAACACCTTCACCGGGGTGCTTCAGGGTGTTGCAGACGTAGGCTTGTCCTGTGCTCCGTATGAGCCGGGTCGATTCCCTCTGGTTTCCATTAATGACCTTGCTGGTTTGTACACAACGAGCAAGCAGGCAAGCCTGTCGATAACGGATGTCATCCTGGCGAACAAGGATAAGATGAACGAATTGAGGGAGTTCCATGTAGTCGGTGCTTTCGGTATGGATCCCGGATACATAATGACTATCAAGAAGTACGAGACACTGGCCTCCCTGAAGGGTGCTGAGATTCGTACGCCGGGTGGGCCACAAACACTGCAGGCGCTGGGCATCACAGAGGTTGCGATGCCGCAGTCAGAGGTTGCGCAGGCGCTTCAGACTGGTGTACTCGATGGGATCTACACATCTCGCGACCTCCTGCTGGACGGTAAGTATGCAGAGAAGACCAAGCACTTGCTCAACTACCCGCTCGGCAGCATCACGTTCCTGGCGGTCATGAGCAAGGCGAAGTACGATTCCCTTCCCGCCAACGTTCAGCAGGCGATCGACGAGCTAGTGATCCCCTTCGCCGAGAAGGGATGGTGACGTGTACGCGGAGCATGTGAAGGCGTCGCTAGAGTGGTCTAAGTCGAGTCAAGGACTTCAGATTATCGACTCCTCTCCGGAGGAGAGCCAAGTTCGCTGATGCGTTGATGCCGCTGACCGATAAGTGGCTGGCTGATGTGGGAGATGGCAACGGAGTGGGCGCAAGAGCGTTCTACGATCAGTTGAAGGCTGCTGCTGAGAAGTATAAGGGAAAGTAGGCTCTTCCCGAGCCGGCCCGGCGGATAGTTGTCGAGCAGGCTCAGTCAGTGCGGGTGCCCTCATTAGGAACCGAGGTTTCAGATAAGGAAGGTCGGGTTTCGCCTGGGGGCACCCATGCGTGCTGATCTGAAGCAGCAGGCACCTGGCACGACTCAGGATTGAGGGTGTCGACTCAGGTGCGCATATTCGACTGCGGAACCAGCAACTGAACGCATAAGGGAGGTGAATTGGTGCTTGCTCGGATCAAAAATGGATACGATCGCTTGGGCGGATGGTTTGCTGAGGCGGCTCTCTTTGTGCTACTCGCGGCAACCTTTTTCACTGTGGCAAACGCGATCGCTCGCCAGTTTCACAGCCCGGTGGGCGGAGCGACCGAGATAATCAGCTACTCGGCGGCGGCAATTATCGCTCTCTCATTGGCCTACTCACAAGCGATGCGAGTGCACACTGTGATAGACGTGGTCAGCGAGCATATGCCTAAGACAGCACGAGACATCACAAGAAGCATCGTGCTGCTGATAGCAAGCGTTGTCTTTCTAATTGCATCTTGGGAAATGATATCGCTTGCGATGAGTTGGCAAAGGATGGGGCTTGTATCGGAGACACTGCGCATTCCTCATTACCCGCTACTCATCGCCATAGGGGTAGGCATTGCGCTGTTTGGTTTTCGGGTGGCTCTAGATTCAGTGGGCTACTTAGCCGAGTCCCTAGGCGGAGCCAGGAGGAAGCGCGATGAGTGATGTTTCGGTTGCGCTGCTCGGGATTCTCATCCTGGTAATACTGTTTCTTCTGGAGATGCCGGTATCCTTCGCGATGCTGACGGTAGGATTCAGCGGCATATGGCTGATACAGGGCAGGGCCCAGGCCTTCAATGTTCTCGCCTTCGACCTCTGGGAGCAGTTCTCGTCGTATGGGCTGAGTGTCATCCCGTTCTTCATATTGATGGGGAACATCGCATTTCGTTGCGGAGTGACGGATGATCTGTTCCGCACCGCCTATGTGTGGGTTGGCAGAGTCAAAGGCGGGATGGCCGTAACCACCATCATGGCCGCAACGGCTTTTGGTGCGATCTGTGGATCGACGACTGCGACGTGCGCCACCGTGGGCACGATAGCCCTTCCGTCGATGAAGCGCTACGGCTACTCTGATGCTTTGAGCACGGGTTCGGTTGCGGCGGGCGGCACGTTGGGGCCCATGGTTCCTCCCAGCGTCGTACTCATCGTAATCGGGCTGTTGTACAATCTATCTATCGCCAAGCTGTTCATTGCCGCCATCCCAGCGAGTCTCATTCTCTCGGGATGCTTCATCTCGACGGTTCTGTTCGTGTGCTGGGCCAAACCGACGATGGGACCTGCCGCCACGGAGCGTTCAACGTGGACGCAGAGACTGAAGGCATTGGGTGGCGTCATCGAAACCCTTATCCTCTTCGTGTTTGTGATCGGCGGTATGTATGCTGGCTGGTTCACGCCAACTGAAGGGGGCGCGATGGGGTCTTTTGGTGCCATCGTGATCGGGTTGGTGCGCAGGAAGCTGACGTGGCAGAAGTTGCGACTGGCTTCGATCGATACTATCAAGACATCCGCTATGGTCATGTTGATCGTAGCAAGCGCTGTTGTCATGGGCCGTTTTCTCACGGTGGCGTATTTGCCTGCGACACTGGCCGATTGGGTGAGAAACCTTGCAGTTTCCCGGTTCTGGATACTGCTGATAGTCATTATCGTATACATAGTGGGCGGGATGTTCACGGATCCATTAGGCTTTCTGACTGTGACCCTGCCCGTGTTCTTCCCACTAGCGGAGAGCCTTGGGTATGATGCCATCTGGTTCTCGATTCTGCTCTGTGTGTTGACTGTGTTTGGAGCTATCTCGCCGCCTGTTGGTGTGAACCTATATGTGGTCAAGGGCCTACGACCGGATGTGCCTATCGCTACGATCACGAAGGGTGCTCTATTGTTCGCACCTGCCTTCGTTCTCACGATTGCGCTTCTCATTGTCTTCCCGCAGATTGTCACCGCCATAGTGTCTGGATAAGCGAGATCTAGGTTCAGAACAGTTGCTCTGATGACGTGTTCGTAGGCTGAGGATGTGCACGCAGGTTGGGCCCGGGATTCCGCTGGATCTGATCCGTGCACAAACCTCGCGCAGGAGCACGTGCGGTCGCCGATGATGGTGTGTGGTGCCCTGGTCGCTTTCATTGTTGAGTTTGGTGGGAGAATTTGAAACTACGCAAATGGGTAGGTGCCGAATCCGCCTGGAACACACACACTGTAGACGGTTGAGCAATATGTCAGAACGCTCGCTGTTCAGAAGTCAGGAATTGGTACTGGGGGGTAGGGCATGAAGTATGTCGTTGGGGTGGACACGGGGGGCACCTTCACGGATCTCATCTCAGTGGATGAGAAGGGTGATTACGTCATCGTCAAGACGCCGTCCACGCCGGATGATCCATCGCTTGCCGTGATCGAGGCTCTACGGCAGGCATCGGACAAGCAGGGCCTCGACTTCAAGGAGTATCTCTCCAACGTCTCGAGGATATGTCACGGCACAACAGTCAGCACGAATACCGTTCTGACGTGGACGGGGCCAAGGTTGGGCTCATGTGCACGGAAGGGTTCCGTGACACTCTGGCCATTAGGTTTGGGATACGTGAGGACCCCTATGATTACACAGTGCCACAGCCCAAGCCTCTGGCGCCCCGCTACTTACGCGTGCCGATCGAAGAGCGGATCAAATGGGACGGATCGGTGATCACCCCGCTCAATGAGGAACAGGTGCGCGAGACCTGCCGTTACTTCCTTGAGCAGGGAGTGCAGGCGGTCGTGGTGGGGTTCGTTTGGTCTTTCCGGAACGAGACACACGAGAAGCGGGCTGTGGAGATCTGTCGTGAGGAGATGCCCGGCATATACGTTATCGGCTCGTGCGACATCCAGCCCGAGATCCGGGAGTACTGGCGTATCAGCACGGCAGTTCTCTCTGCCTACGTAGGGCCTGCTTTGGCGCGGTATCTAACGCATATGATGCAGACACTGGACGAACATGCATTCGGCGGCCAGTTGCTCATCACCCAATCCAACGCAGGGGTGATGTTCCCTGAGATCGCGATGGAACAGGCGGCGCGGACGCTTCTATCCGGCCCTGCTTGTTCCAGCCGCTGCGGCGTATATCGCGGCGCCGCTAAATATCAACAACCTGGTGACTTGTGATATGGGGGGCACCAGTTTCGACGTGGCCCTCATCAAAGATCAGAAGCCCGCCACAGCGCTGGAAACAGCGGTTGGAGGTGTGTATCACCTACGTCTGCCGATGGTTGACGTGCACACCATTGGCGCCGGAGGTGGGTCCATTGGTTGGCTCGATAGCATGAACGTGCTGCACATGGGGCCGGCGAGTGCGGGTGCCGATCCGGGGCCCGCGTGTTATGACCGGGGCGGTGAAGAACCCACAAGCACCGATGCCGACTTGGTGCTGGGCTACTTAGACGATGAGTACTTCTTAGGCGGCCAGATGACCGTAAACAAGGCCCTGGCCGAGAAGGCTATCAAGACCAAGATTGCAGATCCTTTGGGGATCTCTGTTGTGGATGCTGCGCGGGCAATGCGAAAGATCATCGATCATAGTATGTCTGACGCCATCTCCGAGATCTCCGTCCAACGGGGTGAGGATCCGCGCCGGTACGCGCTGGTGGCAGCCGGTGGGGCGGGTCCAGTGCACATAGCGGACCTAGCCCGCGTGCTCAACATCCCGCGTATCGTCGTACCGCGCAACTCGTCCATCTTCTGCGCCATCGGGAGCATCATCGCCGATTTGCGACACGATCTGGTGACGTCAGTGGTGACCCGCACCACCGGGGCCGATGTGGATATGCTGAACCGGGTATTCGGAGAAATGAAGAGCCTAGGTGACTCGTACCTGGATCGGGAGGGCATTGCACCGCGTGATCGCTACTACCGTCGGTCGATCGACATACGCTATTTGGGCCAGTTTCACGAAGTGGAACTCGGTATCACAGAGGCAGACTTGACACCTCAGATACTCCAGCAGGCGGTTCAGGATTTCCACCGAAGCATGAGGAGTTGTACGCCTACAATGAACCGGAGTCGGAGACCGAGATGATCAACCTTCGGCTTGCAGTGTTCGGCAACGTGGTGCCGCCGGCCCGCAAGGCCAGGGACGAAGCGGCCATGCTTGATGCGGAGCGGTACATCAAGGGCCAGCGCCCTGTCTTCTTTGAAGAGAAGATGGGGTTCGTATCAACGTTCATCTACGATGGCGACGCCATGCAGGTGGGCAACATCGTTGTAGGCCCGGCGATTGTCGAGCAAACCACCACCATCGTGGTTCCACCGGGCTGGCGGCTTGACGTGACCGAGTACGGCGACTACGTCATGGCGCTGCACGCCTGACCGGCAGACGGAGAGGAGATACGCGATGGCCAGTTCTAAGGACTTCCAACTGCAGACCGATCCCGCCGATTTCACGGTGCTGACCTCCGCCATGTTCACGGTGGCCCGAGAAATGGGCAAGAACATGGAACGCACGGCTCGTGCCCCGGTCTACTTCTCGGCGCACGATTTCGTTACCACCATCGTGAGCAGGGATTACGAACTCGTGGCGCTCGCTGAGTACATACCCGTGCTGACGGGAGCCACACCCTTCGCAGTCCGGGCCGTGGACCAGTATTTCCAGGGCGATATCCACGAGGGTGATGTCTTCCTGGTCAATGATCCGTACACCATGGACGCCGGGAATCAGATGGCAGACTGGGGTCTCGTCTACCCGGTATTCCACAACGGCAAGCATGTGCTGTGGGTGGGGAACAAAGCCCATCAGCAGGATACCGGCGGCGGTGTACCTGGTGGTTACAATCCTGGGGCGCTCGACGTTTACGCGGAAGGCCTGCGCATCCTCCGCTGCGCATCTTTGAAGGCGGCAAGGAGCGCAAGGACGTCTTCAATCTCATCATGACCAACGTGCGCATACCCGGCGCACAGCGCGGGGATCTGATGTCGATGATTGGCGCGGCACGGGTGGGTGAGCGTCGGCTCAAAGCCCTCTATGATCTGTACGGCGCAGATGCGATGACGGTTTTCATCGAGGACCTGCTGAACTATGGCGAGTTCATGATGAGGGAAGCGATCTCGGATCTGCCGGACGGTGTCTATCACAGCGAGATTCTCGGAAGGGAGGGGTCGGTACCCATTGTCTGTGACCTCACCATCAGAGGCGACGAGATGGTGGTGGACTTCAGGGGCAGTGGGCCCCAGGTTCCGGCGTACATAAACAGTCCTATCGCCAACACCACCAGCTCTGTGTACATGGCGTTGATGACGTCGGTGGGCAAGCGCATACAGTACCGTTGTGGGGCTGCTACAGGCCGGTGACCCTTCTCACCACTCCCGGTACCATCACGCACGCCGACTACCCCGCCACACACGGCAACTGCACCAATTTCATTGCCAAGCAGATCATAGAAGCCGTGTGGGATGTGTTGGCGCAGGCCGCTCCCGAGGAGACGCCTGCCGGTTGGGGCTCCATCAACTACTGGGTGTTCTCCGGTATTGACCCGCGCCGGAACGAGGGCTACGGAAGTCCGGACTTCCAGGCATGCTCCAGTGGGGCAGGTGCAATTTGGGGAGTGGACGGCTGGTCCACCAACGGGCCGACCATTTGCTCTGGGACGCTCTACTACCCAGAGATCGAAGTGGCCGAAGGTATCTATCCGGCCATCTGGAAGCGCTGGGAGTGGGCTACAGATTCGGGTGCTCCGGGGAGGTGGCGCGGCGGGATGGGGGTCCACAATGAGTGGGTGTGCGACTCCGACCCGCAGCCGATCCACTTAGCGTATGCAGGGGAACCTTTCGACTACCGGGTGGCGCCGGCGCCGGCAGGTGGGAGGTTGCCGAAACCGAATGCCAAGACTCTGCTGTTTGCCAACGGCAAGCTGGAGACCCAGGAAGAGGTGCGCGCCCGCATGCTGTATCAGCTACACAACGGTGACATGGTGATCGATTACGTTCAAGGCGGCGCTGGTGTTGGCGACCCCTTGGAGCGCGATGCCAACCTGGTGTTGGAGGATGTGCGTGACGAACTGGTGTCCCTGGACAGCGCTCGGAATGACTACGGGGTGGTCATAGAGCCGGAGACGATGAAGGTGGACGAGGAAGCAACCAAAGCGCTACGGGCCGAGATGTCCTCGGCGGCGAGTAACGCGTAGAAGTTGCCCCCACGGCACACGGTTGAGGCCCCGCCCAGCTCCCTTGGGCGGGGCCTCAACCCCCCCGCTACAACGTGCGCGCCGGGTGGCCGGACCCTTGCGCGGGATGAGAGGTGACACATGGTAATAGGAGAAGCGCTGGCGCGCGCAGCGCGCAACTACGCGGGAAAGCTTGCGCTGAGAGACATGTACGGGAAATGCTTCCCGGCCGGATACAGCCTGACCTTCGCCGAACTCGACACAATCACCAACCGGCTGGCGCGCAACTTGCTCAAGCTGGGTCTGGTCCCAGGTGACCGTGTATCCGTCCAAACCGGCACCGGTGCCGGCCACGTCCTTTCTCTGCTCGCATTGGCCAAGGCCGGTTTGGTGATTGCGCCGATTGACCGTACCTACGTGGGAGAGGAGATCACGTATCAGGTCAACGATGCGGGATCGCGGGCGTACATCGTGGATGCCGACATCTATGAGGAGAGGGTGAAGCCGCTTCGAAGTGCACTGCCCTGGCGAGAACACTACATCGGGATCGGCGAGAAGGTGACAGAGGGTTTGGGCCTGGAAGAACTCACAGGAGATGGTCCGGAAGACCCACCGGCTGTTGATATAACCGAAGACCACGTGGTCACACTCATTTACACCAGCGGCACCACCGGGCGGCCCAAAGGCGTGCCGCTCACGCACCGCAACTGGTTGGCAAGCGCTTCCACCTGGGTGGCAGAGCTTGGGATCAGCCCCTACTGGAACTGGCTACTGGTGATGCCTGTGCACACTTCTGGGGGTACCGGCCTGTCCCTGGTGTCGACCATGCGCGGGTGCTCGCTCATCATGAGTAACCCCGATCCAGCAAAAGTTCTGTCAATTGTTGAGCAGGAGAAGATCAACTTCAGCCAGTTCAGCCCCACGCTCCTGGCCAACATCATCCACCATCCCCAGGCGAGGACCACCGACTTTTCCAGCTTCAGACGTTGGTTCACCTCAGCAGCGCCCATCTCGGCCACTCTCCTGGCCGAAGGGGCTCAGTATTTGGGTGAGCACTTCACCAGTTGTATGGAACCACCGAGACGGCTTTGTTGGGGACTGTGCTGCGACCAGAGGAGGTATCGGTGGAAGGGCCGACCTCCGTGCGGTTGCCCTCGGTGGGTCGTGCCTGCTGGGGTTACCTGACCAAAGTGGTTGACGAGGAAGGTAACGAGGTGGGGCCGGGAGGTAGTGGCGAGCTCGCCATCAGTGGCCCCGGGGTAGGGGATGGATACTGGCGGAAGCCCGAGGCTGACGACTTCCGCGACGGTTGGTGGTACTCGGGCGACATTGTCAGGGTGGATGAGGACGGATTCTTGTACGTGATCGATCGTAAGAAAGACATGATTCTGTCTGGGGGAACCAACATCTACCCGAGGGAGGTGGAGGACGTGCTTTCCACTCACCCGGCCATTCATATCGTGGCCGTGGTGGGGGTGCCCGACGACAAATGGGGAGAGTCGGTCAAGGCGGTGGTGGTCCTGAGAGACGGGGAAAACGTCACTGGAGAAGAAATCATCGAGTGGTGCAAAGACAAGATGGCCTCGTACAAGAAGCCGAAATCGATAGACGTAATCCCACTCGAAGAGATGCCACTTATGGGGGGCGGCTACAAGGTATTGCGTCGAGAGCTGCGCGATCGGTACCGCAAGCGGTACCAAGAGCAGAAGCAGGGCAAGGTCGAGAGCTGGGGGGCGGTGTGATCGGCCTGCCCACCGGGTTGCACGGCTACTCAAGGATGGGGTCATGACGAAGTACGCGACGATGGGGGAGTTGACCGAGAAGATGCGTGCGGCCAATGAGGCCGCGTACCTTCCCGGGTCGGCCAAGGGATACGAGAAACTCAAAGTCGATGGGAAGCTCAATGCCCGGGAGCGGTTGGATGTGCTGCTGGACCCCGGGAGCTTCGTTGAGCTGGGGCGACTGGCTCAAAGCACGCAACACGAGTTCGGCATGGACCGGAAGAAGGTGCCGGGCGACGGGATCATAATCGGACACGGCACCATTGACGGGCGCATGGTATGCGTGTACTCCCAAGACGGCACGGTGTTGGGGGGATCGGTGGGCGTCTTCCACGGGCGCATGATGACCGAGATCACCGATTTGGCCATCAAGTGCGGGGTCCCCGTCATCAACCTCATGGACTCACCGGGCGCGCGCATCCAGGAGGCGCTGGGTGAGGTCTACGGTCCGCCCAACATCTTCTACCAGAACGTGCGCGCGTCGGGGGTGGTGCCACAGATCTCGGCGGTGTTCGGCAACGTGGCCGGCTTGGTCATCTATTCAGCTGCGTTGACGGACTTCATCTTCATGGTGGACCAGACGTCGCACGCACTCATCACCGGTCCCGAGGTCATCCGCACCATCTCCGGCGAGGACATCAGCATGGAGGATCTGGCCGGGGCGCGCGTCCACGGTGAGAAGACGGGCATTGCCGACTACGTGGCGGCCGACGAGGTGGACTGCCTGCTGGCGGTGCGCCGACTGATTTCATTCCTGCCCGCCAACAACGTGGAGGGGCCGCGCCGGGTGGAGGTCCAAGACGACCCCTACCGGCCGATGGTCAAGGCCGGTGAAGTGGTGCCGGTGGATCCGGGGCTGGCGTTCGATATGCACGACCTCGTGACCGAATTCGTGGACAACGAGGAGTTCTTTGAGATCGAACCGGACTTCGCGAGCGAGCTGATCATCGGCTTCGGCCGGCTGGCCGGCACCACGGTGGGCATCTTCGCCAACAACCCGCTCCACTTGGCCGGCAGCCTGACGGTTGATTCCTCGGACAAGTTCGCCCGATTCATGCGTTTCTGTGACGCCTTCAATATCCCCTGCATCATGTTTGTGGATGTGCCCGGATACTTCCCGGGGATTGATCAGGAGCACCGGGGCATCATCAACCACGGGGCCAAGGTGCTGTACGCGCTTTGTGAGGCCACGGTGCCCAAAATCAGTATCGTGGTGCGCAAGTGCTACGGTGGCGGCATGCTGGCCATGGGCGGTCACAAGAGCCTGCGTATCGACCAGGCGTTCGGTTGGCCCACGGCGGAGTTGGCCACCATGGGCGCCGAGGCGGCGGTCAACGTTCTCTACGGCGCAGACATCCGGGCTGCGGCCGACCCGGAGCAGCGCCGGTTGGAACTGCTGCAGGAGTATCGGGAGGAGCACTCCAATCCGGTGCGCGCGGCCAACAAGCGGTTCTTGGACGATGTCATCTCCCCGGCCGAGACCCGGGCGCGGGTGGTGCGGGCCTTGGAGCTGCTGGCGCGGAAGAAGGACGACCCGTTGCCGGCGCGCAAGCACGGCAACATACCGCTGTGAGCCGGGGCGGAGGGGAGGCGGCCGTGTTCAAGAAAGTGCTGGTGGCCAACCGGGGAGAGATAGCACTGCGGGTGCTCCGGGCCTGTCGGGAGTTGGGCATCACGTCCGTGGCCGTGTACTCGGAGGCCGACAGATTGGCGCCACACGTTCGCTATGCCGACGAGGCCTACTGTCTGGGTGGTGCGGCCTCCGCCGACAGCTACCTGCGCATCGATCGCATTCTGGAGGTGGCGGAGCGCAGTGGCGCCGACGCGATTCACCCCGGCTACGGGTTCTTGGCCGAGCGACCCGACTTCGCGGCCGCCTGTGAGGACGCGGGGTTGACGTTCATCGGTCCCAACAGCCGGGCCATGGCCATGCTGGGCAGTAAGACCGAGGCCAGGCGCACCATGCTGGCCGCGGGGGTGCCGGTTATCCCCGGCATGGACCATGGGTGTGGCAGCGTGGAGGAGGGTCAGGCCTTCGCGTGTCAAGTGGGGTTCCCGGTGATGCTCAAAGCCGCGGCCGGAGGCGGCGGCAAAGGCATGCGCACTGTCAACTCGGCCGATGAGTTCCCGGATGCCTTCACGCAGGCCAAGGCAGAGGCCGGTTCGGCGTTCGGTGACGACACCGTCTTCGTGGAGAAGCAGATCGTGGGGCCGAGGCATATCGAGTTCCAGATCCTCTGCGACAACTACGGCAACGCCGTTCACCTCAATGAGCGCGAGTGTTCCATCCAACGCCGACACCAGAAGTTGGTGGAGGAATCGCCTTCGGCCATCATGACGCCCGAGTTGCGCGAGCGCATGGGCGCCGTGGCCGTGAAGGCGGCGCTGGCTTCCGGTTATACCAACGCCGGCACCGTGGAGTTCCTGGTGGACAGGGATCGCAACTTCTACTTCCTGGAGGTCAACGCACGGCTACAGGTGGAACACCCTGTGACGGAGATGGTTACAGGCGTCGATCTGGTGAAGGCGCAGTTTGCGGTGGCGGCGGGGGAGAGGCTATGGTTCACGCAGGACGATGTCCGGCTGAACGGCTCGGCCATCGAGTGTCGTATATGCGCGGAGGATCCGTATGAGGGGTTCTTCCCCTCGTCGGGCCTGGTGGAGCTGCTGCTGGAGCCGGCCGGCCCCGGTGTACGTCTGGAGAGCGGTCTGCGCGAGGGGCAGGAGGTCTCCCTCTACTACGATCCGCTTGTGGCCAAGCTCATCGTGTGGGGTGCCGATCGCATGGAGGCTATTGAGCGCACACGACGGGCTCTCAGCGAATATGAGGTCTATGGCATCAAGACCACCATTCCCTTCCATCGACAGGTCATGACCGACGCTGGGTTCATCGCGGGCGAGTTCGATACCGGCTACATCGACAGTCGTAGGTTGGACGAGGTGCCCAAACGGCCGGGCGCGGCGCAGGTGGCTGCTGTGGCGGCGGCCTTGCTGGCGCAATACAGTGGCGGGTCAATGTTGGGGAGGCCGGTCGTGGGGGTGCAGCCGGATCGGTCTCGATCTTGGCTTCCGGGACCACGGATAGATCATTGCCCGGTGGCCATACCGACGGTGGTGGGCTCGATCCGTGGCTGTCACGGGTGTACGTGGATATGAGGAGGTCGGGCCATGGCTGGTGAGGCGGAAGAACTACACGCAGCCAGGACCTACGCTGCCGAGGTTGATGGCGCAGAGCATTTGGTGGCCGTTGGCCAAGTGGCTGATGGGTGGCAGGTGAGCGTGGACGGCGGGGAAGTCATGACCGCCGACTTCGTCACCAGAGGTCCAGTGTTGCAGTACTCCCTGTTGTTGGACCACCGCTCCTATGAGGGCATAGTGGAGAGGAACGGCGAGGGTCTCAGGGTGTGGGTGGAGGGTGAGCCGTTCCTGGTGTCGCTGGTTGATCAACGTTTGAAGTCTCTGGGTGGAGGACGTGCTGCGGGCGCCGGTCCGCGACAGGCCGTCTTCAAAACGCCCATGCCCGGCATGGTGGTGGCCGTCATGGTGGAGCCTGGAGCCGAGGTGGCCAAAGGGCAGCCTCTGCTGACCTTGGAAGCCATGAAGATGCGCAATGACCTCAAGGCCCCGCGTGACGGCCGAGTGAAGAGCGTGGCTGTCAAAGCCGGCCAGACGGTGGCCAAGGGGGATGTGCTGGTGGAGTTCGAGGCCTGAAATACGGGCGACGGTGGCCGGCCCCGCCAAACCCCGGCGGCGGGGGCGGGCACCGCGGTGGAGGACGGTTCACACCCTCAACTACACGTTGGGGTGGTCTTCGGGAGCCTTGGTTCGGGGAAGGGTGGGCGAGGAGCGAAGCCCGTCCAGCAGGTGCCACAGGGCCATGATGGGGTGGCGGTATGTCATCCGTGGACCGGCGAAACGCATGACCGCTCGGACGCGCTGACGCATCACGGGCGCGTAGCAGTGCACGGTGCACTTGGCACAAGTGGGCTTGCGTTCCTTGAAGCGGCACGTCTCGAGCCTACGCAACGCGTATGACTGCAACTCCGCACACTCACTACAGAGCGCGGCAGTGCGAGCGTTGTCGCCATGGTGCGAACGACAGTACATGGCGATCATGACGGCGATGGTGCGCCGCTCTCTACGCAGTCGGCGATTTGAACGCATCTGCGTGAGCCGAATCGCGGGCCTGAGGCAGTAGCGGGCTTGAGGCGGTCACAGGCTCAGCTCCCTCCGTGTGCTCTGAGCTTTCTGAACCATAGGTTGATCGAAGTCGGCCGTCAAGGGCTTGGGTTCACCCGCACTGCCTCTTTAAGTGCGTGGTTCGGCTCGGTAGCATTACGGGTGCATGGCGATATCCCCTGACATCCTCATCGGTATCGACCTGGGTAAGGTATGCACCCGTATCGCACACGTCCAGCTCGGCGGTCGAAGATCGGCCGGGCCGGGTGACGCTGGATGGAACGCCACCACCATCGCCTCGAGACATCACGGTCGACCGCTTGACGAGTTCTTCGCTCTCTACCGGTCGGTGGGGGCGGACGCCGTCCGCGGCATCGTGGCCACTGGTGTCTACAGCCAACAACTGCGTGCCCCGGTGGTCGCCGGTCTGCCCGAGGAGATCGCTCAGGAGTGGGCGGTGCGGTTGGTGGCGCCGGATATGGCCCCACTCAACGTGGTGCGGATCGGCGGGACCGGCTACTCGGTCTTGGTACGCTCAGGCGACGGGCAGTTCCACTACGAGAAGAACGATCGCTGTTCGGCAGGGACGGGCGAGACCATGGAGCGGATCTGTGCTCGGCTGGGTGCCACCCTTGAAGAGGCGGCGGCGCTGGCATCGGCGGCCGGCGAAGCCATACCCGTCACTGCACGCTGCTCGGTCTTCGCCAAGAGCGAGTTGACGCACTTCGCGAACCAGGGCGAGCCCCACGACAGGCTCTTCCGTGGCTATTTTGAGAGTGTAGCCAAGAACATTCATGCCCTGGTGGAGAAGGTGGGGGTGCCGGGCCCGGTGTGGCTGGTGGGGCATGGGGCTTTGATAGAACCGTTGGCCGCGGCGCTGCGCGCGGCTGCAGGCGGCAGGCACGGGAGTGACGGTGGAGGTGCCGCCCGTGGCCTCGGTGTTCGAGGCGCTGGGTGCGTTGCATTACGCTTCATCGCAGGACTGGGCGGATGTTCGGTGGCCCCTTGACCCGACGGAACTGGTGGCTGAAGAGCAGGGCCACGTGCGTAGCCTGGCCGAGTCGGGTCTGGGCGGGCGCCGGTCCCGGGTCGTCCGGTTGCAAGCCGGGTCCAAGCTGGCGGGGACGCCGCCGGCCTCTTCAACGGTGGCTTCACAGGACGTCGGCGGGTGCGATGCTGAGGAAGCGGACGCCTGCCCTGCTTCCGCGGTGACTGTCGATACCGCTGCCGTACTGGGCCTGGACTTGGGGTCCACCGGATCCAAAGCGGCTCTGCTCGATCTGGCCACAGGCGAGGTCGTAGCCGATGTGTATCGCCGCACCGATGGCAACCCGGTGGAGGCGGCCAGGGCGCTGGTGGCCGAGATGCTCCAGAAGGCTCCCCACCCGATCATGGCTGTTGGTCTCACCGGATCGGGCCGGGATGCGGCCGCCACCATCTTTCGGGCCGCCCTCGGCGATGTCGGCTCCAGGCTGTTGGTCCAGAACGAGATCGTGGCGCACGCGGTGGCCGCCGTCCGCTTGGATCCGGATGGGGGCCGCAGTCTGTCCATCGTGGAGATCGGTGGGCAGGATGCCAAGTTCATCAACGTGCGTGGCGGGGTGGTGGTGGATTCCGATATGAACCGCGCCTGCAGCGCCGGGACGGGATCCTTTCTGGAGGAGCAGGCAGTGCTGCACGGGGTCGACGACATCGTGCGTTTTGGCGAGTTGGCGGGGGAGGGGCGCAACCCTCCCGATCTGGGCCAGACCTGTACGGTGTTCGTGGCCGACAAAGCGGCTGAGGCCCTGAACGATGGGTACTCTCTTGCGGATGTGTTTGCCGGCTTTCAGTACTCGGTCATTCGCAACTACAAGAACCGCGTCATGGGTAATCGTCAGTTCTTGGATCGCATCTTCTTCCAAGGCAAACCCGCCTCCAGCGAATCGCTGGCCCAGACCCTCTCCGTGGTCACCGGCCGGGAAGTCCTGGTTCCGCCCAATCCCGGTGCCATGGGTGCCATCGGTATCGCGCTCCTGGCACGCCAAGCCCTGGGGGCCGTAGACGGCAACCAACCGCTGGACTTGGCGCCGCTTCTGCAGGCTCGGGTGGTGGAGCGGCGCACCTTCCGATGCGCGGATCGAACCTGCCGGAATCTGTGCCGCATTGAATCGGCCGCCGTGGAGATCAGGGGCGAACAACGGCGGGTGGTGAGCGGGGGCAGTTGTCCCAAATACGAGGCGGTGTCTGCCGCGGGGCGCAAACTGCCCAAGGATTCCCCGCATCCTTTCCTTGAGCGTCAGCGGTTGCTCGACAGGGTTCTGGCGCGGCACGTCGCCACGAGCGCGGGGGCAGGTGCCACCTCGACCACGATCGGCATACCGTGCAGCCATCATGCACTGGATGCTCTGCCCTTCTTGGTGGGTTTTCTGGCCGGGCTCGGCCTGCGGCCGGAGCCCATGTGGCCTGACCAGGAGACACTGTCCTTGGGCGACCGCCGCTGCACCGCCGCCGGGGTGTGCGCGCCCGTGAAGCTGGCCCATGGGTTGGCGCGCGGGGACCTGGATTACCTGCTCATGCCCGCGTTCGTCTCCATGCCACGGGCGGTCGACGGCGGCGCGGCCACCTGCCCCATGATCCAAGGCACCCCCGAGATGGTGGAGTCCGCGCTGGCCGCGGAAAGGGCACACGCCGTTGTTCTGCGGCCTATTTTGCTCGAGCTGGAGCACGGGTTCGCGTCGCGTCGGTTTGAAGCCGAGTGGCTCTCCTATTGGGGCGGTCTGGATCACTCCAGCTTGCGCCGGTCGCCCGAAGTGTTGCGGGCCGCTTATCGCCAGGGGGTGGCCGCTCAGGAGGATTACGAGCAGAGTCTGGTGCAGATCGGGCGGCGGGCACTGGAATTCGCTCAGCGTGAGCGATTCCCCGCGGTTCTGGTGGTGGGCGAGACGCATGTGGCGCTGGACCCGGCCATGAATGCCGGCATCCCGGAGTTGATTGCGGACAACGGTGCGATACCGATCCCTTTGGACTGCTACCCGATTCCTGACGAGGTGCCGCCCCTGGCCCGCGTCCATTGGGCGGCGGCGGCCAGGACTCTGCGGGCATCAGTGGCAGCGGCGAGGCGCGGTGGTGTGTACCCTCTTCTCATCGGTGCCTACGGCTGTGGGCCGGGCTCATTCGTGGAACATATCTTCAACGATATCCTGCAGGATTACCCCCACACCATCCTGGAGAGCGACGGACACGGAGGGCGCGCGGGGTACGTCACCCGGGTGCAGGCGTTTCTGCACGCCGTTCACTCCTACGAGACACAGAGGGCCACGGGCGCTATGGCCGGACCCGGGCCGGCCGTGGGCGTCGCCGCTGGGGTGGCGCCGACTCCGGCGGCCGTGAGCACCGCCGTGGGGCGCGCGCCGGCCGCCGGCTTTGCCGCTGAACATGAGCCGGGCGCTGAGGCGCGAATCGACCGTTACGATCGCTTTCCCGTCCGCAACTTCCAAGAGATGCTGGATCGTAAGGTGGTGTTCGGCACTGTAGGGGGACGTATAGGAGAGGCCGTGGCGGCCGTACTGCGGGGTTTCGGCGTGGATGCCGTTTTCGCGGGCGAGTCGGGACCGGAGGTGTGGCGACTGGCACAGGAGGGTTGCACCGGCAAGGAGTGTCTGCCCTACCAGTTGATTTGGGGTTCTTTTGCCTCCTTCCTCGCCGACCGCGGCCCGGAGTGGTTTGCCGAGTACGAACGCCCACCCCTCCTCCTGTCTGTGGGTTTGGGTTTCCAGGCCTGTCGCGCGAATGTTTTCCATTTGGCGGAGGAGATCGCGACGGAACGTATGGGGCTTGCGGGGCGGGTGGAGGTCTCGGATCTGACCATCATAATGACCTACCCGCCGCTGACGGCTGCGGCATGGGCGGCCGTAGTGGCCGCGGACATCCTCAACATGCTTCGTTGCTACTCTCTCGCCACCGAGGCTGAACCGGGGGCGTCGGCTCGCCTCTACGACTACTACTTCGGACTCCTACTGAAGGTCCTCGACCGTCCGCTGGGCGCATCGCACTGGAGGGAGGTGCGACCGCAGCTGCGTCGCATTCGCCGCGTGTTGGAGAAGGCGGCCGTGGCCTTCGCCGCGCTACCGCAGAGGCCCGGCGCGGCAGATGAGGTGCGCGACATCTACGTGTGCGGCGACATATTCCTGCGTGTCCCTGGAGTGGGGGAATGACCGTTTGCAGGAACGCCTGAGCTCCCTGGGACTGCGGGTCACCTTTGAACCTTTTGCCGCGTTTTTCGAGTTCTTGGCCCTGCGTGAAACCCAGGACCACGGGGTGCGCACCGAGGAGTGGTGGAAGTATCACGGCTTCTTGCTGGCTATGAAGCGCATCGTGCGTTGGCTGCTCCAGGCCGTGACCCCAACCCATCCTTGGCTGGGGTGGTTTGACGTGGAGGAGGTCGATCGCGAAAGCCGGCGTCGGCTCTGCGGTTATCCGTTCGGCGAGAGCGTTCCCACCATCGGCGGCGCCCTGCTGGCGTGGCGGACACGACCCATCGACGGAGTGGTGGTGGGGCCGCGTGGGTGCGGTCCGGCCCTGATCGCCGAGGCTCAGTTGCGACGCGAGACGGGCATTCCGCTCCTCTTCATCTACAACGACGGAGATCCTATCGACGAGGCCCGGCTGGCGGGGTTCGCCTGGCGGTTGAGGAGTCGGCCGGCGAGGAGAACGCTCGGGGCCTAGCCTGGCCGTCACCGCCGGAGTGCTGCCGGGTTGCGGCTGGACGGGAGCCCGCCCTCCGAGGGAGGGCGGGCTCCCACGCTTGGCACCTATGTCTCAGGTCGACGCCGCTTCACTTCCAGTAGAGCGGGATCACGGGCAACTCGTCCACGCAGAGGGTTTTCTCCAAAGCAGCGTACAGTGCCCACCTCTCGGCCTCGGTGGCTGCAACCAGGGATGCGTCCAGAGCCTGGTCATAGGTGGCGTTGGACCAGCGCGTGAAGTTGCCGCCGGTGTCGGCTCGGAACAGGTTGAAGAACTCGTAGGCATCGTTGAACTCGGGGACGTAGCCCATCCGAAACACCATGACGTCGTCACTCTGCATCGAGGCCCAGTAGGCGTCGAAGGGGATCTGAGCCACGGTAGCGTTGACGCCTATGGCCTGCCATTCGGTCTTCACCGCGTTGGCGACGGCGAGATTCTGCCCTGAAGGAGTGACCTGGATCTGGATCTCCGGCAGGCCCGCCCCGCCGGCGTGGCCCGCGTTTGCGAGCAGGACGGCAGCTTGCGCCACCTGCGCGGTGGGCTTGAGAAAGTCGTGAGTAATGGCGGCGTATCCGGGGATGCTGGGAGGTATCCATCCCGTGGCGGGGACGGCGGAGGCGTCGCCCAAGGCCGCGGTTATGGCCTGGCGATCCACGGCCAGAGCCAGGGCCTGCCGAACATGTGGGTCGTCTAGTCCGGGATGCTTGGTGTTGAGCCCCAAGTAGAAGAGGTTGCGCGGTGTGTTGGACCAATAGGTCATCTTGCCGATGAGGTTGTGAAGCATGTGGGCAACCTCGCCCCGGGTCATGTTCTCGTAGGGGTTGAGGTTCTCCAGATCGAAACCCAGAAGGAGCAGGTTGTGTTCGGCCAGGGCGGCATTCAGCCCGTGATCAGGGTCGTTGCCCCAACCCGCTGTGGCCGCGAAGTCCGCCGGAGGCGTCTCAAGTAGCCCGGGCTGCATGTCTTTGATCGCCCGCACCACCATACTGATCACCTGGTATCTGGTGATGAGTATTCCCATGGATCGAAGGTGGTGGGGGTCGTCCCGAGGGTGATGCGCTTGGCGGCGCAGACGGCCACGTATTTGTCAGGGAAGAAGGGGTCGGCGTAGCCACCGATCTCCACATCCTTGAAAAGGCATACGTCATCTTCGGAGACGGTGTATTTGCCCAGGTCCACCCCGGTGAGCACGATCATCTTGGCGAACTGCTGGCGTCTCACCGGGTCGTCGGGACCGAACTTGCCGTCTTGATACCCGCCGATTATCCCCTTGCCGGCCAGTTCACGGATGGCTGCGTGATATTCATGAGTATGCGGCACGTCAGGGAAGCTCGTGGTTGCCAGGGCGAGTGAGACCAGAGATAACGCTACGGTTAGGCACACCACGCCGCCAAGGCCCAGAGCGAACGATCGCCGGCGTTTGGCGGAGTGACCAGTGTCGACCGACTTCAGTTTCATCTTCCCCTCCTTGAAGTCGCTCTATGTAGGTATTCTACTCTCTACAAGGCCGGACACGTGCGCACGTGGAGAGACGAAAACCTCACGAGTCTCCGGAGGCTCACGGGAAGACGCGGTGCGGCGGATGTGGGAACCGGGGCAGATCGCGGCGTCTGAAGACCGGGTGGGGCGGGGGTCGCTCGGTGGTGCCTCGCGAGACCGGCAACGACCCCCAGCACGCCGGTACAGGTGTCTAGCTCGCCGGCGTCGGCCTCACTTCTTCTCCCACTTGATCAGGTATGCCACCTGGCTCAGGGTGCTGCCTTCCCGGATCTCCCCGCGAAGTCGGTTCTCTTTCTCCAGGACGTCCATGGCGCGGTTGGTGTACTCCACGGCCTTGTCCTTGGGGATCACGCAGACGCCGTCGTCGTCGCCGATGAGCCAGTCGCCGGGCGCCACGGTCACATTGCCGATGCGGATGGGCACGTTGATCTCGCCGAAGCCCTTGGGTTCGCCGGCGGTGGGGGTGCAGTGCGTGCAGAAGAGCGGGAACCCCAACTCACGGATATCACCGGTGTCGCGGGCAGCGCCGTGGATGACCACGCCGGCCGCACCCTGCATGATGGCGGAGTTGGTGGCCAACTCTCCCCACACGGCCGGGGTAACCCCACCCGCGTCGATGACGATGACGTCACCGGGCCCGGCCACATCGATGGCCTCCACCGGTTTGGCCCAGTCGCCGGGGTAGGTGCGGACCGTCACCGCCGGCCCCACCATTTTGGCGCCGGGAGTGCGGCAGACGATGCCGGGTAAGTCACCGGAGCGATGGAGCGCGTCTGAGACGTTGGCCGCCGAACAGCGGAGGAGCGTGTCGCGGATATCGGTGTCGGAGCAGGCCCGCACGAAGTAGTCGGACTTCACGGCCACCAGGTCCTTCATGGCCTTCTTGATCTGCTGCGTGGCTGCGGCGGCGTCGGTGGATTTGATGATGGCGCCGCCCACCACCACGATGGAGGCGCCGGCCTTGACCGCCTCGGCGGCCGTCTCGGAGTTGATGCCGCCCGCCACCGCCACGGGTATGCTCACGGCACAGGCGACCTCCCGCAGAGTATCGAAGGGAGTCTTGCCTGCCATTTGTTCATCGATGGCCACGTGGATGCCGATGTAGCTGGCGCCCATGGCCTCTGCCTCGCGCGCACGGGTTACCACGTCGTCCACTTGGATCATGTCTACGATGATCTCGGCCCCGTAGTTGCGTCCGGCCTCCACACACTCACGGATGGTGGCGTCGGAGGCGGCTCCCAGCACGCCCACCACATTGGCCCCGGCCTTGGCGGCGAATTCCACTTCGGCCCGTCCGGCGTCCATGGTCTTCATGTCCGCCACGACCACCTTGTCGGGCCAACGGTTACGGAGCGCCCGCACTGCGGAGAGTCCCTCGCTTTTGATGAGGGGAGTCCCGGCCTCCAACCAGTCGGCCCCACCCGCCACGGCCTCTTCCGCCACTTTCAGCGCCCGAGGCAGATCGACGAAGTCCAGCGCCAACTGAATCACCGGCTCCTTGATTTCCATGATGGCTCCCTTCTGCTCGGGTCTACTTCGCCCTCAGCCTCAGACGCCCATGAACTGCACCACGACTTTGCGGTCGCGGGGCACGTTGTCAAAGCACACGAAACAGACGGCCTGCCAGGTGCCCAACGCAAAACGTCCGTTACAGAAGGGGATAGCCAGCGAGGGACCCAGGAGACCGGCTCGGCAGTGGGAATGGCCGTTGCCGTCGCCCAAACGTACGTTGTGCTCGTAGTCCTGTTCACGGGGGATGATCTGGTCAAACAGGCGCTGGAAGTCCTGCACCACACCCGGCTCGTACTCGAGCGTGGTGACGTCGGCGGAGGCACCTGGGGCGAATACGGTGGCTGTACCAGCGTCCAGGCCGGTTTCGGCCAGCAGATCTTTTAGGTCTTGGGTGATGTTGACGATGTGGCCTTCGCCTGTGGTGGAGAAGGTGATGAATCTAGTGGCTACGGTGAGATCACCTGTTGCAGTGGTGGGGGTGGCATTGGTCACGGCGAAATTACTCATGTGTTACTCCCGTGTCCGGCGGGTGAAGGGACGATTCTATCCGTTGACTGGAAGCACTCCGCGCCTGCCCTGACATTGGGTCGACGCCAACCGGGTTCATTTCGGTGCGCAGGAGATTCTCCAGGGTCAAGAGGGTCGTATGATCGACGGTGCCTCTTGCCTGTACCAGTTCCAAGGTGGCCAGCCCCAGAATACGGTACAGGACTTCTACATCGGGCATGTGTTCGTGGAGTGTGGTCAGATGACGTTGGATGGTACCGACGTCGCCACGGCTCAAGGGACCGGTTAGTGCATCGACAGTGCCGTGAGAGGCCAAGTTGTCGACTGCTCCCCTCACAAGCGGCAGAAAAGACTGAAGAGCGGTGGCGGAGGGGAGGCCTGCCCGCACGAACATGCGCTCGGCCAGATGCTCCAGAGCAACCAGGTAGTTGCTGGCTACGCAGGCGGCCGCATGGTAGAGGGCACGGTCTTCCTCGGCCAGGGGAACGGGCCGTCCCCCTAGCACGAGGGCCAGGTCCCTGCCGTGCTCCCAGCCGCCACGTGGCCCCGCAGTCACGGCAATGGTGGCGTCGGCGAAATGGGTGGAGCCGGTTTCATGACCGGCAAAAGTTTGCAGGGGGTGAAAAGCGAAGGTGATGGCGCCGGCCTGCAGACAGGGTTCGAGGGCGGACACCGGCGTGACGCCGCTGGTGTGGGCTACGGCCACCGGTTCCGCGTTGGCGGGGACGGAGGCCCAGGCCTGGGCGAGTGCGGCGGACGCAGAGGCGACGACTGAGTCGGGAACGGTCAGGAATACCAGCGAGGGGGCGGTGGCGAGCAACGCCCGCAGGTCAGAGCTTCCCTCTATGCCAAGAACGGCCGTGGCTTGTTGTACAGCGGCGGGTGAGGTGTCCAGAAAGGCGTGGACGCGCACGCCGGCCCGTCGCAGCGCCACCGCGAGCGACAACCCAACGCGACCCACCCCCACGATGGCCACGCGCAAATCGCGTACGGCGGGGGGAGGTGTACTTAGGCCCGACGGCCCCAGATCAGCGTGATAGGTGACGATGACCAGCCTTCCGTTCCAGTTCCACTAAGAGATACCAGACGTGGTTCACGCTACGCTTGAGATACTACAGGCGACGGTGCCTGGCGGGGTACGACTCCATGAATGGTGGCCGTCCCCGAAGGCCTCGTCACGGTTAGAATAACAGCGGGCCGGTTCGTCCACAAGTGGGCGACGAGCGCCAACTTGATCCTGGTAGCGGCCTACTTCATACTCTGCGGAGTGATGCCCAAAGCGAACCGGGCCAAGACGGCCCCATTCGCGGGAGAAGAGCGGTAAGGCGGAGGCTCGACTGTGCCCATTTATGAATACATATGCCGCGCATGTGGTTGTGCCTTCGAGGAACTGGTGTCCATGGCCGGTGCGGACGAGCGCCGGGCCTGCCCCCGTTGTGGTGTGGAGGAGGCTCAGCGTCGACTGTCCCGCTTCGCAATGCGGGTGAGCGGTGGGGGTGCGTCGTCCGGGGGCAAGAGCTGCGCCGGCTGTACGCGTTCGTCGTGTGCCAACTGCTGACCCCTCACCCACGACCGCTGCGTTCCACGTGAGTACCCGCAAAGATCCCATAGCCGCCGCCGACGCCCTGTCCCAGCAGGCGGCGGCGTTGGCGGATTGTCGCAAATGCAAGTTGTGTCTGAGCCGTACGCAGGTGGTGTTTGGTACGGGGAGCCCTGTGGCCGATCTGATGTTTGTGGGGGAGGGCCCCGGATTTCACGAAGACAAGCAGGGCGAGCCTTTCGTGGGGCAGGCCGGCAAGCTTCTCAATGAGCTCCTGGCCGGGATCGGTCTGTCGAGGCCGCAGATCTACATCGGGAACGTGGTCAAATGTCGGCCGCCCAACAATCGTGACCTCCTGCCGGACGAGATCGAAGCCTGTACTCCACACCTCTTCCAGCAGATCAGTGTGATCAGGCCCATGGTGATCTGTACACTGGGCCGCTTCGCCACGCGAGTGGTGGCTCAAACCGAGGCCCCCATCTCCGCTGTGCGCGGTAAGGCCAAAGAGACGGAGGTCGCGGGAGTACGTGATCGTCTTTCCGGTCTTCCACCCGGCCGCAGCCTTGTACACGGCGGCCAACCGTGGGGTACTGGAACAGGACTTCCAGAAACTCAAGGTGCTGTTGTCGCGCGGCAAGAAGGCGCTGCTGGGCGAGGCCGACCCAGGCGCTCCCGACGGATCGCCTGATGACGGTGAGGCGGTCGGCCTGTCGCTCGCGGGCGCCGGCGCGTCAGGATCCGCGGGCATTGTGCCCGAAGTATCCGACCGTCCGCATGAAGGACCTGCTGGGGCCCCAGAGGTAGAACAGCTGAAGCTGTGGTGATACTGCAGGAGACAGGCGTTGATCTGGCGCGGCTGCGCGAGATCGGTGAGTGTTTGGCGTCGGCATTGCGCCCTGGGGATGTGGTCCTACTCTTCGGCCCTTTGGGAGCGGGCAAGACCACTCTGGTGCGGATAGTGGCGAAGTCACTGGGGGTGACGGATGCGGTGCGCAGTCCCTCGTTCACTATCGCCAACATCTACGCCGGTCTGTTCACGGTCAATCATCTGGATTTGTATCGTCTGCAAAGCATCGAAGAGGAAGACGCTTTGGCGCTTGAAGAGTATCTGACCCCGGACGCCATAACGCTGGTGGAGTGGCCCGAAGCCGGCAGCGAACGTCTTGGGCGGCCTGCATGGACGGTACATCTGGGCCACGAGTCTCTGGAAACACGCACCGTGCTCTTGGAGGCCGGTGATGAGGAGGCGCGGGCCAGATGGAGGGCGGCCGATATCTCTGGAGGAGGCGCGTGAGTCGGAGAGCCGAGGCAAGCCGCCGCAAGGTGGTGGTGGCGTTCGATTGTGCCACCGACGCCACTGCGGTGGCGCTACTGGAGCCGAACTTGGATGGTTCCGGCTGGAGTGTGGTTGCGTCTGTTCGCGACGAGTTGGGAGCTCGACACGGTGGAGGGTGCTGCTACCGCTCATCCAGAGGCTGCTGGAGCGGGCCGGACTTGGGCAGGAGAATGTCGGCGCCTTGGTGGTGGGCACCGGTCCGGGAACGTTCACGGGCGTACGTATTGCCGTATCCACGGGACGGGCGCTGGCTTTGGCGCTGGCGTGCCCCGTATTTGGTGTGGGGACTCTGGACGCCATTGCGGCGCAGGCCATAGCAGAGATGGATACCGTTGCCCCCTACGCCGAGGGCGCTGCCGTGGTGCCGTTGGTGGACGCGCGTCGGCGACAGGTGTTCGCGGCGACGTACGCACGCTCTGCTACAGGCTGGAAGGCCGGGGAAATCTTTGCGGCCGAGCCGGGAGAAGTGGTGTCGCGGGTTCGCGGCGGGTGGGAGGGCGCCAGGGTGTTGTGCACGGGAGCGGAGGTGCTTGTGGACAAGTGCCGCGTCGAAGGCGCGGGAGCGACCCTGCCCCGTGTGTTTGACGCCGCTTATCTGGTGTTGGGTCAGGAGCGGTTGAGCGGTGGTGGGAAGCTGCAGGCCGATCTAGTGAAAGCGTGCAGAGCGGCTGGTGGTGTGTCTGTGGCTTCGGCTCCTGCCGGGCAATGGGGGTCGCCAGAGTCGGTGACACCCATCTACGTGCGCCCGCCGGACGCAGACATCCACATCACCAAGATGAAGGATCCTTGGAGTGGCACCTGATGGTTCAAGCTCCTTCCGGAAATGCGCGCAGCGGTCATATCGACCTCGTGTTGCGGACCATGCGCGAGGATGATCTGCCGCAACTGTTGGCAATCGAGGACGAGTCGTTCCAGACGCCGTGGACGGCGGAGGCGTTCCGTCAGGAACTGCAAACACCCGGGGCCTGGGCCCGCGTGGCGGCTGACGGCGAAGGTCACCTCATCGGGTACCTCGTCTGTCGACTCCTATTCGATGTATGGCATGTGTTGGACTTGGCTGTGTCGCCCACGTACAGGGGCTGCGGAGTGGCGCGGCTATTGCTCGAGGAACTACTGCATGTGGCCGCGTCTTCCGGGGACGACGTGACTCTGGAAGTGCCGCCCGCTGAATGCGGCCGCGCTTGCGCTGTACCGCGGCCTGGGCTTCGTGGAGCGCGGACGCCGCCCAGGATATTACCGATGAACGCAGGAAGATGCGTTGATCATGACGCTGGTCACTGCGCAGCGAAGTGGGGAAGAGCGTAATGGCGGGTGCGCTGTGGTCGGGGCCGGTGTTGGCTTTGGAGACGTCATGTGACGACACTTGCGCTGCGATCATGACCGCAGAGGGGCGCCTGCTTTCGTCTGTGATCCACAACCAGGATGTGATCCACCAGAAATACGGTGGAGTGGTGCCCGAAGTGGCCAGTCGGGCGCATGCCGAGCGCGCCACTGTGGTGGTGCGGGAAGCCCTGGATGGAGCGGGTGTCACCATCGGCGATCTGGGCGCCGTGGCCGTCACGGTGGGGCCGGGGTTGATCGGTGCCCTGCTGATTGGCGTGAACACGGGGAAGGCCATAGCTTGGGCTCGGCGACTGCCATTGATTCCTGTCAATCACCTGCACGGGCATATGGGTTCCACTTGGCTGGCCGATCCCAAAGCGCCCTTTCCGCTTTTGGCGCTGGTGGTGTCGGGAGGCCACACCATGTTGGTACGGGCTGAGTCGCGCCGGGATTTCCGGCTGTTGGGCCAAACCCTGGATGACGCGGCCGGAGAGGCCATGGACAAGGCCGCTCGTTTGCTGGGACTGGGCTATCCAGGGGGCAAAGAGCTGGATCAGTTGGCTGAGCGAGGTGACCCGACGGCATATACCTTTCCGGTGGGGTTGCGGGGTGGCGACAACCTCGATTTCTCTTTCTCGGGCGTGAAGACGGCCATGTATTACCTACTGCGGGACATGGCGCCGGAGGAGAGGGAGGCGCGGGCGGCGGACGTAGCTGCCTCCTATCGAGAGGCCGTGGTGGAGGCGCTCATGAGTAAGCTACTTCGAGCCGCCGACCGCGAGCGGGTGGCTTCTGTGGCCATCGCGGGCGGGGTGGCCGCCAACGCGCTGTTGCGGCGGCGGGTGCGGACCGAGGGAGAGGGGGCAGGTTTTCACGTAGTAGTTCCCTCTTTCGGACTTTGCACGGACAACGCGGCCATGATCGCCTCTGCGGCTCGCTACGAGGAGGCGGTATCGTATCCCGCCTACCTTGATCTCGAAGCAACGGCGTCGTTGGGCCTGGGGCAACGAGTCGGCAGGTAGCGCCCAACGCGTTCCAGCCTCGCTTGTCCGCCGCTCCAGTCCACTTCTCTGCAAAAAGCTTCGTTCGTGCGATTGACAATACCTGCCACTGGGCATATCATACGTGGCGTTTGGCACTCCGCATTGAAGAGTGCCAACACTGCAGGGGTCACTGGATACCCAAGAACACGTAGATGTAGTAGAAGGAGGATCGTGCATGAAGCTTGTGCCGCTCGAGGACAGGGTTATCGTCAAGATTCTCGAGGAAGAAGAGAAGACTTCCAGCGGGATCGTTCTACCGGATACGGCTAAGGAGAAGCCGCAGAAGGCCACCGTGCTCGCGGTTGGTCCCGGCCGCTATATGGACGACGCCCTCATCGATCGACCTCAAAGGCGACGTAGTCGTGTTCGCCAAGTACGGCGGCACTGAGATCAAGGTCGAGCGAGAAGAGCTGCTCATTCATCCGACATCCTGGCCAAAGTCGTATCCGAGTAATCAGCTTCGCCATCGCATACACGCCAGGTAGGCATGAAAGAACATGAAGAAGGAACTCGTGGTGACGAGGCGCGTCGTGCCCTGGAGCGCGGCATCAACGTCTTGGCGAGCGCTGTCAAGGTCACCCTGGGTCCCAAGGGCCGGTACGTGGTTCTGGACAAGAAGTTCAGCAGCCCACCATCACCAACGACGGTGTGACCATCGCCCGTGAGATCGAGCTTGAAGACGTCTTCGAGAACCAAGGCGCCCGGCTGGTGCGCGAAGTCGCCACCAAGACCAACGACATCGCCGGTGACGGCACCACCACCGCCACTCTGCTCAGGCCATTGTGCGCGAAGGGCTGCGCAACGTGGCCGCGGTAACCCATGGGCATCAAGCGTGGCATTGAGAAGGCAGTGGACGCCGCTGTTGAGGAGATCAAGGTTCGCTCAAGGAAATCTCGGGCAAGGAGCGCATCCGCGCTAGCCACTATCTCCAGCAGACGACCGTGAGATCGGCGACGTCATCGCCGACGCCATCGAGGAAAGGTGAGCAAAGACGACGTGGTCAACGTCGAGGAGTCGAACACTTTCGGTATGGACCTGGAGTTCACCGAGGGTATACCAGTTCGACGAGGGCTACCTCGCCGTACTTCATCACCGACGGCGAGCGCATGGAAGGCGTTCTGCGGAGGAGCCGTCTCCTGATCGCCAACCAGAAGATCGGCTCTGTGCAGGATCTGCTCCCCGTGCTGGAGAAAGTCGTCAGTCGGTGGAAGGCGAAGCTGGCGCACTGGTGATCGCGCAAGCTGCGCGGCACCTTCACCGGCATCGCTGTCAGGCCCTGGTTTGGGGATCGGCGCAAGAGGATGCTGGAAGACATCGCCATCCTCACCGGTGGCGAGGTCATCACCGAAGAGATGGGCCTCGAAGCTCGAACACGCAGGTTCACCAGTTGGGCCGTGCGCGCCGGGTGGTTGGCGACCAAAGACCTTTCCTTTCGTTGACGGCGCCGGTTCGGCCGACGCCATCAAGGGCCGCATCCGGCAGATCAAGACCGAGATCGAGAACACCGAATCCGAGGATTCGATCGCGAAAAGTTGCAGAGCGTTTGGCCAAGCTGGCCGGCGGTGTGGCGGTCATCAAGGTTGGGGCGGCCACCGAGGACGAGATCGAAGAAGCACATCGGGTGGAGGACGCCTTGAGCGCGACTCGAGCCGCTCTGGAAGGGCATCATCCCCGGCGGCAGCGTGACCTGAACGCTTGCGTTCGGCCGTTCTGGCACTGGAGTTGGAGAACGACGAAGACGGGTGCCAGCGTATCCGCTCGCGCGCTCAGCCGCTGCGGCGATCGCCAATAACGCCGGCGTGGAAGGGTCCGTAGTCAACGAGGTCAAGAGCCGCGAGGACCGTATCGGCTTCAACGCGGTAACCGGTGATTACGAGGAACCTGGTCACCGCCGGTGGTATCGACCCGGCCATGGTGACGCGCTCGGCGCTGCAGAACGCAGCTTCCATCGGTAGGTATCCTCACCACTGAAGTTGTGGTGGCGGGAATCCCGGAGAAGACCGGCTATGCCCGGCGGCGGCATGGGCGGCATGGGCGGCATGATGTAAGAACCGCGACGGTGTGGCGGGCGGCGGGCCGCAGGCCGCCGCCGCCAGCCTCTGGGGCTGGGCCGCTTCGAAGCCCGGCCCAATGCTGTGGTAAGTACCATCGGGCAGCGAACGTCATCTGGGCGTCGGCGACCGCGGTCCTGCGCGGCGGCGAGGAGCGGTGGCTCCTGTAGGATCCTGGTATGAATGCCTCAATAGTTTGGATCCGCCGTTGCTGCTTGCTGGTTCCCGGCCGAAATGGGCTACGACAGTCATATCAGAGTGGTAATGGGCAAGATGAGGCGGTGCTGTGGGGATTCCGGCGCTGTCTCACTTCGGTAGTTCGGCCGCAGGCCGATGTAAAAGCATGTGACTTTCGAGGGCTGAGCTCAAAACGTTCAACCAAGACATCTTCATAATGGTCCCTTAATCTGTTCCTCTTCGCCATCGGCCATGACGACATTGTATCGGTCGCACGCACCGTCCCCGCCCTGTATCTACGGTGAGGGCACTGTGGTACCGACGGGCCGTGGAGGCCCAACGGACTCGGTTTGCCGGCTCTTGTGGCGGGGGGCGCTCCATGAACGAACTCTACATTCTAAGCGCCGTGATCCTGATTGTGGTGGTGCTGGTGGCTGCGCTGCTGGACCGCTGGAGCGTCCCTGTTATTCTGGTGGCACTGGGGACGGGGATTCTTTTCGGCAGTGATGTGCTGGGGCTGTTGGATTTCAGCAATGTCGGCCTCACCAACCAAGTGGCCAACCTTGCCCTGGTCTTCATTCTCTTCCACGGCGGATTCAGCACGCGTCGAGAGGATTTTCGATCTGTGGCCCTGGCGGCGGGAGGCTTGGCCACATGGGGCGTGGTACTGACGGCTGCGGCCACTTTCGTCATCCTGTGGGGGGTGCTGAAGTGGCCGTTGCAGGAGGCGATGCTTCTGGCCGTTGTCATTTCCTCCACCGACGCCGCCGCCACCTTTTCCATTCTGCGCCGCCAACGAATCCCCCGCAAGTTGTC
>JAXGIS010000011.1:0-69711 GCA_040770645.1 Thermoleophilia bacterium
CGGCCGCCCGAGATAGTCCTTGAGCAACTTGGTCAGCGTCTCCATGTCGTATTCACCTGGTTCATCCGACATGGAGATCAAGAACTTTTTCTGCTTCTGGACGCGCTCCTGCTCGAGTTCATCTGAGATGATCGAGGTTCGGGTGAGGAGCTCATTACCGCCCGAGGTTCTGACATAACCGAGCAAGACCGCGTTGACGTTCACGCCGAAGTGGTCTGACAGCCACTGGATCATTCTCTCCAGCGAAGACTCGATCGCGAACCCGACCAAGACGATCCGTTGTGCTTGGTTGATCTTGAGGTTCTCGAGGTCGACTGCGGTGAAGTACGCGGAGAGTACTTCGTCGAGACTCTTGCCCGTCTGCGCCAAGCACACCTCACCCAGACGTTCGATGCCCCAGTCCGCAACATCCGATGCGTAGTCTATGGCTTGGGCGAGTGCCTCCCTCGGCAGTCGGTCCGTCCCTCTTCAGCTCGACGACAACCGTATTCCCGGTCTTGTCGATGCCCAGGAGATCGATGGGGCCGGACTTGGACGTCGTCTGTCTTCCGATGATGGCTATATCTGGACCGAGTATCTCCGGGTTTGACTCGATCCAAGGCTCCAGGTCGTACGGCTCCGTTCTGCCCCCGTCTCTTAGGCTGGAGGTGCAGCATTGCAGCTTACCGTCGATGATCTCCCAGGTTTGGGATCTCAGTGCCCATGGCCCCCCCACTCGTACGTATTCTGTTTCACCGCCAGGTAATTGGCGTCGAGCTGAGGCTGCAAGAGCAAGATCGCCGCGATCCGTCGGGCCATGCGCATGACCTCGCGCACCTCCGCCGGCTTGAGTGTCCCGCCCCAGGAGCGGCCGCTCCCGGTAGCTCAGCCACTTCTTCATCACCTGGTATCCGCCGATGGTGTAGCTCCACACTCCCGGCACGCACCTCCAGTAGGCAAGATCGTTCAGGTAGACGTCGACGGCCTGCTCCCCGAGTTGAGTAAACGCCTCCTCCGCGCTGAGGCCGAGGGCCTCAGCTCCCTGCTCCACGGCCGCCCGTTCATCGGGCGAATACGGTCTAAGAATGATCTTTCCTTTGCCCGGCATGGTGACGCCACCTTTGCCGGCGTGACCCCAACCCGAAGTGACGGCGAGATCGCCGGCCTGGGGGTCGAGATTGCCCCCGCCCACCCGCGCGGCCACGCCGATCACCTTCATCTCCGGGCGGATGACCCCGGTGGTGACACCGTCGACGTCGGTTTCGGGATCAAGCAGGTCGGCCACCTTGCGGCCCAGTTCGGCCGAGGCGAGGAGTAGTTCCTTGCTGCTGGGGAGGGGATGCGCGGCCAGTCGAGACGGATGCCGTCGGCGTTCTCGGTCAGATAGGCCGGGAGTAGCCGATGCCTAGGACATGCATCCACAGCGTGTCCGCGCCTAGACTCGACATTTGCTACGGATTGGATGCCAATACTTCGCAGATAGCTCCGAGCCTCTCCGGAGAGGTTGGCTTCGGATTGAAGCACCCCATCCAATAACCCCATCTGGGGTTGAGATGCTGGAGCCTGCACGAGCGGCAACAGATACGCGTCGGTGAAGAGTGCATGCTGATCGGCAAGCGAACGACTCGCATAGAATGCCGTACCGTCTTCTGCACGCGGCGCTCGACGGCGCGTCATGATGAACCGAGCGCCTGCAAGGGCGTGCCGGACGAGCGAGGGTCGAGACTCGTTCCACAGCTTCGCCGCCGTCTCAACGTATGCCCAGCGGATGTCAAATGGCCTTGCCGTGAAACGCACGAGCTTGTCAGGATTGAAGCCATCCCTGATCAGGGCGGCTCTTGCCTTGGCTGGAGCGAAGCGAGCCCAGGCAGTGCTCAGCCCAGCTAGTGTCTCCGGAAGAGAATCGAGAGATGTGTTCTCGTCGAAGTAGGCGGTCATTCGCTCAGTCAGCTCTTCCTGAACAAGGCTGACTAACGCTCCGCCTCGGTTCTCATTCAGCCCAAGAAGCCAATCCGAGTCCGCGAGGTGACCACACTCGGCCAAGATCGGTATGTACTGGTGCTCTGCGATGGGCGATAGGAGAACCAGTTGTCAGACCTAGGAACAACTGTCTCGTATAGCGAATGGAGGTCGGACGGAGCTTGCACGCTATCCAACAGCTGCTGCTTTGAGACTCCATAGACTCCGATATCGCACGCCGGGATCCGACCGCGCAGCACCATCGCAAACCATGGTGGCCACTGCGGTACCGACTTGTATCCCTGCTCGATTGCTCTGAGTCGAGAAGATACTGATCTGGGTCGCCTTCGGGCGTTCTCTGCCGGTCTCACGGCTATCTCCATTGAGACAGTCAATCCAAATCAGCCCAAAATGCTCCAAGAGCCTCTTTCGGAGCACCACCGAGGAAGGATCACTAAGGTACGAGAAGTTGGAGATGTAGCAGACGATGCCTCTTCCACTCATCTCGGCAATGCGCCGCTCAGCAATCCGGAAGAAGCGCACATACAAGTCATCCAGGTAGTTCTTGGGATCCCCCAGTCGGAGCTCAGACCTTCCTTATAGACGTCGACCAGCCCCTGCTCCTCCTCAGGGCTGACCCCTGCGTACCCGTTGTACGGCGGATTACCCAGGATCACCAGGATGGGCATTTCGCTTGACCCTCTCGGCGGCGTCGCGCTCGGCCTCCAATTCCGGTAGCGCCAGCACCTGCTGAGCGCCGTGCGGTTTCTCCCACCCGGTGAGGGCGTTGGTCAGGAACACCCCACCCGCTCGTTCTCCGCCAACGGGAGTTGCATACTTTGGAGCAACAGACCCAGTTGCATGTGGGCGATGACGAAAGGTGGTAAGATTTCGAACCCAAATACCCGCTCCATGGCCGCCTTCTTGACCTCGTCTGCCGAGAGGGCGTCGCCGCCTCTCTCGTCCAGGGTCAGGCTGATGCGCTCCAGCACCTCCACCAGATAGGCGCCGGTGCCGCAACAGGGTCGAGCACATACACCCGCGGGTCGGCCAAACCGTCGGGCACATCCAGCTCCTCGCGCAGCACGGTGTCCACACGCGCCACCATGTATTCCACGATCTCGGGCGGTGTGTACCAAACCCCCAGCTCTTTGCGCAGCACGGGATCGAACGCTTCCAGGAACGGTTCGTAGAAATACTGGACGGCGTGATGCTGTTCGAATCTCTTGATCTCTTGAAGAATGCTCGTCTATCTACTCGGTTGAGAGCAGCGGCCGCCTGCTCGAGAACCGGCACCAGTTGTAGCGAACCCAACAGGTGGGGAGTAGCGATCTGAGTGAAGAGCGCCTGCACCACCGGCACATGCAGGGTCCAGGCCGCGGTCTTCCAATCGAAGTGGGCGCCGTCATCAGGCCCATGGTCGTGACTCCACATGACCCAGGAGGCGAACAGGCCGTAGAAGAGGGTCTGGACCAGCGTGGACCGGAAGAAATGTTCTCCCTTTGGGCCCTCGAACTTGACTCCCAAGCCCTCTTCGAGCGATCGGCGCACCGCGTCCAATGCCGGCAGCTCCGCTGATTCGGTCAAGAAGCGGGCCTCGCGCGCATACGAAGCCAGGAACCAGGCCAGATCCTGCGGCGACGCCAACGTGGCTCCGGAGAGTAACACGCGTTTGACAAACTCCAGTAAACGTTCGCCCTGCTCCTGGTCGGTGCGGCGCGGGTGGTTGGCCGCCGCCCAGAACTCGGCCTCAGTGGGGGCGATCTGGTAGCGCTCCAGCACAACGGGCGCGCCCCTGGCGTCGAGGCTCAGCAGCCGGAACTCACGTAGGTTGGTCACCAGCACTTGGCGGTAGGCTTCCAGGTAGCCGAGGACCTGCTCGGAGGCGGCTGTGACGTCGATGGCGACGGAGGGCGCCTTCACCTCGATGGCGCCGCGGGCCGGCTTCTGGCCGCCCAGGAGTGAGTGCTGGGTGCCGTCCGTGCCGACTGCCGGCGGTGCGGCTTCCTTGGGGGCGCGCGTCCGCCGGAGCTGGTCGGCCGTGAAGAGACCGCCGTCGGGGAGGCCCGCGCCGTGATTACGGATGTTCATGACGCAGCGGACCTTGGGCCTGAGCCCGTTACCCACATCTTCCAGCAGAGCCCGGAGCGCCGGGTAGTAGGAGAGTTCGACACCCCTCGCCCGAGAGTCTGATATCACGTACGTCGGTCAGATAGCGCTCAATCAGCCCCATGCCTGCACCCACCGGTGTTTAGCCTGCGTACATACCCACTGTAGCGCGGATGGTGGACAGACGACAGTGCCGGCTGCGCCCGGTCGACCTTGGCCGACTCTCAGCGCCGCCGATACGCTCCCAGGAACGGCGGGAAGGGCTGTAGTGCCCGCCACAGCCGGCTGGGCCAGTGCGGTGCGTACGATTCTGCCACCGCCTCAAAGCCCGCCACTTCGAAGAGCCGGGTGACCTGACGTCCTGAGGGCCGGAACACATGCGTGGGGTCCTTGGCGTAGGAGCGGTCGTAGTAGAGGCGGTTGCAGGCGTTGTTGATGGTGGGCAGATGAACCACGCAGAGGCCCCCGGGAGCGATGACGGCGTGGAGGACCGCGGCCGCAGCAGCCGGGTCCGAGAGATGCTCCAATACGTTGATGAGCAGCACGGCACGGAAAGGGCCGGGGAAGGGCAGGCCCTGCTGGACGTCGGCCACGGCGAAGGAGGCTGCGGGGAGGCGCTGAGTGGCCACGGCAACGGCGTGCGCCGAGATGTCCACGCCGAACAGGCGGTAATCGGGAGCGAAGCGCTGGAGGAGGAAGCCGAAGCCGCAGCCGATGTCGAGGAGGGCGTCGGACGGTTCGCCCGGGCGGCCGTCCACCGTGGGCGAGCCGCCGGCGGTCAGTGTAGGTTGGGCCGGACCGGTTGCGGTGTGTGTTACCCGGGGGTGGAGGCGTGAGCCCGGTTGGGCCAACGGCACCGGCGGCGCAAAGGCGCACACCCAGCGTTCCACGAGGTGGTCGCGGGAGCGGTCGGCCCAAGTCTGACGGCGTGATTCACCGTATAGACTTTGGAAATAGGCGTGATCGAACTCGGACATGGGTACAGAGTAACGGTCTTTCTTTGCCGGGAGCAAGTGGGAGGGAGTGATACACTGAAGATCGTCGCGACGTTCACGTCGTGATGCGGGGGCGGACTTCCGATACAGCCGGTTGCGGATGTCAGACACCACCGCGGTGCCGAGCGACGTCTGCGTATTTGTTGTTGTGTTGTGCGAGAGAGGAGGATGAAGTTGTACGAAAGTGCCGATAAGGCGTTCAAAGAGATGCTCGATATCTCCACCGACATCGACAAAGCCATTCTGTACACAGGCCAGACGGTGATTGCTTCCAACTTCCCCGAAAGCCTGAATGCGGTCATGATCGCCAAAGGCCAGCAACTGGCGGCTATGGGCGACGCACGGGCCACTGATGTGAAGTCGGCTCCCCTCACCCAGTTGGTGGTTGACGCCGGGTGTGCCGGCATGGTGTTCTTCGCGCGGGAAGCCGCGGCCGATGGATTGGCCGTTCTGACCACCGGCAAGAAAGACAGCCGTATCGGTTTGGTCTTCTACGATATGAAGACGTGCATGCGCGACGCTAGGGAACAAGCCGAAGAGCCGGAGGCCGAGGCATGAAGAAGCTGCTCAAGATCTTGGCGATCATCCTCGCGGTTTGCACTGCCGGCGCCGCGGCCTACTATTACTTCGTGATGCGGCAGAAGAAACCGCAGGTGGAACTGTATTTCGATGACGGCTCCATGTTGGCATTTCCGGGGAACGCGCCCGAAGCTGCTGAGTTCCTGAGCGTGGCCAAAGACGTCTTGGATAACAGTCCCGTAACGGGCAGCTGCTGACCGTACTCCTTTGCATATGACACCAGAGCTGGCGGCCCGCGCTCTGGAGGAGGCGCTGCGAAGCGGCGGCGACTTCGCCGAGATCTTCGCTGAAGACCGGCGGTCGCTCAATGTACGGCTTGAGGATGGCCGCATTGAGGCGGTCACCGCGGGGACGGACCGCGGGGTTTCCATCCGTGTTGTCCGGGGCGACAGCACTGTGTTCGGGTACACCGAGTCGCCGTCGGATGACGCCGTGTTGCAGTTGGCACGCAGGCTGAGCGGCGACACCTCCGGACAGATGGCGGAGGCGGTGAAGGGGAGAGAGTCGATGCACCGGCCGGCCGTTGTCGGTGCTGGTGACGCACCCCTGGAAACGCCGGCCGGCATCTCCGCGCATCATGCGGGGGACCTGTTGAGAGCGGCCGATGAAGGGGCACGCTCCCTGTCGGGGGAAGTGGTCCAAGTGCTGGCCAATGTGGCGGCTCTGGAGCAGCGCGTGAGTGTGGCGAACTCCCGCGGGGTGTTCGCCTCCGATCACCGGCGCCGGGCCTTCCTGGCCGCCACCGTTGTGGGCAGAAGAGAGTCAGTGGTGCAGACGGGGCGAGAGACCCTGGCGCTAACCGGTGAATTTGACGCACCCTCACCGGCGGCGGCCTCGGCGCTGGCCGCCGAGGCCGCCGGTAAGGCCCTCATCATGCTGGATGCAGGTCCGGCTCCCACCGGTAGCATGCCCGTGATATTGGCCAACGGCTTCGGGGGGGTGCTCTTCCATGAGGCGTGCGGGCACGGTCTGGAGGCCGATTTCATCCTGAAACGCACCAGCGTCTGGGAGGGAAGCTGGGAGAGCGGGTGGCGCCGGCGTTTCTCACCGCTTACGATGACGGTGTGGGTGAGGGGTTATGGGGAACCAACCCGGTGGACGACGAGGGGACACCCTCTGCGCGCACTGCTGTCATTGAGGAGGGCATCCTCGTTTCGTACCTCACCGACGTGTTGCGTGGCGACAAACTGGGCCTGAGCCTGACCGGCAACGGCCGGCGCGAGAGTTTCCGCCACCTGCCCTACCCACGTATGACCAACACCTACTTCGCGCCGGGTAGCGGGACGGCCGCGGACATTATCGCCGATACGCCACGTGCCTTCTTCGCCAAGAGCCTATTCGGCGGTGAAGTGAATCCGGCCACCGGTGACTTCGTGTTTGGCGTTTCCGAAGGCTATTTGGTGGAGAACGGCCGGGTGGGCCCCGCCGTGCGCGGGGCCACGTTGATCGGCAACGGTCTCCAGGTGCTCATGGGCATCGATGCGGTGGCGGCGGATCTAGACGTCAAGGCAGGCTTCTGCGGCAAAGAGGGGCAGTTGGTGCCGGTGGGCACCGGGCAGCCCACGATTCGCATCCGGGAGATGACCATCGGGGGAACCGATGTGGGCTAAGTACGGCGACCATTCACGTGGCGCCCCGCCATCAGCCTTGCAAGCGGATGGGGAAGACCTCCTGGCCATCGGGCGGCGCGCCCTCGCTTTGGCCGAGGGGAGAGGGGGTGAAGCCGAGGCCTATGTCGAGCACTCCCTGACCACTTCCATCAAGGTTTACCAGGGCCGTCCGGAGGCCATCACCGTTGCGGAGCCAAGAGGGGTGGGCATACGTTTCATCCGCGAGAACCGATTGGGCTACGCATACACGTCCGATCTGAGCCGGGATGGCATCGGGGCGGCGGTGGAGGCGGCTGTAGCCGCCTCCACCGCCGCCGAACCTGATCCTTCTCGGTACTCCCTGAGGCGACGGCAGTTGAGTCATTCCAAGAGCAACCGGGCCTCTGGCTCCCGGAGCTGGGGCGGATCGACCTCCACTCGAAGGTGGCTCTGGCCGTGGAGGCGGAGGCGGCGGCTTTGCAGTGCCACGAGGTGCGCGGAGTGGAAGAGACCGTGTACTCCGACGTGGACAAGCGTGTGGCTGTTGTGTCGTCGCGGGGCGTCAGCCGGTGGGGTGCGGCCACCTATGCCGCCTTGTATGTCTATGCACACGCAGAGCGCGAGGGTGAGACACGGTCCGGTTTGGCCGCAGCCGGGAGCCGCACGGGCGCTCAGGGGTTGAAGCCTCGGGAGGTAGGCGAGGAAGCCGCCGCTCGAGCCTGCCGGCTTTTGGGGGCCGGGCGATGTCCATCGGGCACCTACACCGTTGTGGTCGAGCAGCAGGTGGTGGGTGGGCTTCTGTCGGCCATCGCCCCGGCCTTCAGCGCTGAGGCTGTGCAGAAGGGCCGTTCGGTGTTCGCCGACCGGATCGGTTCCGGGTTGGGACCGCCCTCGTTCCATTTGTGGGATGACGGCCTATGCGTGGATGGGCCCTCCAGCTTCTGGTTCGACGACGAGGGGTAGCGCGCCGCGGACCCCACTCATCCACAATGGTGTCCTGGCATCCTTTCTGTACGATTCGCGCACGGCTGCTAGGGGGGACACCAGTTCCACGGCCAACGCGGTCAGGGCTTCTTATCGTTCCTTGCCTCTGCCGTCCACCACCAACCTCATCGTGGAGGTGCCCGGCAGCGGTGATATCCAAGCGCTGGTCGAACGGGTGGGAGACGGTCTGTACGTGGTTGAGGTGAACGGCCTACATTCGGGGATCAACAGCATCAGCGGCGAGATCTCCGTGGGTGTCAGTGGGTTGCTCATACGAGGCGGGAGCTTGTGCGAACCGGTTCACGAGATCACAATGGCAACCGATATGCCCGCTCTGTTTGCGGGAATAACGGATGCGGCCGGCGATAGCGCCTGGGACTATGTCCACGGCGGGGTTCTGACGCCGTCGCTTGCCCTCCGTGACATCGCCGTATCGGGGTCGTAGGGTAGGAGGAAGAGTGGACAAAGGGTCTTTGGGTAAATTGCTGCTGTCGGTCTCGTACCTTGAAGGAGACTTCATCCTTCGTTCGGGCAAACGCAGCCGCTACTATCTCGACAAATACCTCTTCGAGACCGACCCTCGCGTGCTGAAAGGGATCGTGCAGCACATGGGAGCCCTGATCACGGCTCGCGCCCAGTCGGCCGGTGCGTACCAGCGGTTGGCGGCGCCGGAACTGGGTGCGGTGGCATTGGGTGCTGGACTTTCTCTCGAACTGGGATTACCTTTGCTCATAGTGAGAAAACAGGCCAAGGACTACGGTACGGCCAAGGCTATGGAGGGCGCTTTCCGGCCGGGAGAACGGGTGGCGGTGGTGGAGGACATCGTTACGTCGGGTGGAGCGGCGCTCATGGCGGTGGAGGCGCTTCGTGCTGCCGAGCTCCAGGTCTCCGACCTGTACTGCGTGGTCGACCGAGAGGAGGGGGGGAGAGAGAGCGCGGCGGCGGCGGGTGTCGAGCTGCACCCGTTGTTCACGGCGACAGAGCTGGGTATCAAGGTTTAGAATAGGTGGCGAGGGCGCGGCCGGGAGCCCACGGGTGGTGCAGCGTGCATGGTCCTCGTTGCTCACCCGAGGCCACAACCGTTAATGGCAAGTGTCGATAAATCTGGGACGAAGGGGAGGCTATTGTGACCAAATCGGAATTCATCGAGAAGTTCGCGGCGCGAGCGGGGTTGAGTAAGAAGGACGCCGCGGCGGCGGTCGATGCGTTCATCGATGTGGTTAAGAGCGCGTTGGAAGCAGGAGAGGAAGTACAGTTCACGGGATTCGGGAAGTTCTACGTTCAGAAGAGAGAAGCTCGGGAGGGCATCAACCCGCAGACCAAGGCCAAGATCCTCATTGAGGCCACCCGCGTGCCTCGATTCAGCGCCGGCTCCGCTCTCAAGGCGGCGGTGCGGTAGCGGGCAGGAAAGGCTCTCGTCCGTTGTTCATTCTGTGGGGGCCGCGCTCAGCGCGGCCCCCACGTCGTGCAGGGAGGGCGCGCTGAGCGCCCCCGTCTCCCGGAGGTTTCCGTGTCTGCCATGTTCAGCGACCGATTGGCCGCAGCGATTCTGTCCAAGCGTTCCCAGGTGGTCGTGGGGCTGGACCCCGATTACCGGCTCATACCTCCCGAACTTCGTGCTTCGGTCGACCGGCCGGATTCCATCACGCCCGATGAGATCTGTGACGTGTACCGCGATTTTCTGCGCGGTCTGTTGGAGGGTTTGGTGGAGTCAGTAGTGGCGGTGAAGTTGCAATCGGCTTTCTTTGAGGCTTTGGGTTGGCGAGGCGTGCGTTTGTTCGAGGAAACAATTAAGCATGCACAACAACTGGGTTACCTAGTGATCGCCGATGCCAAGCGGGGAGACATCGGGAACACGGCGGAGGCGTACGCAGAGGCCCACTTGGACGGCGCGGGGGGAGGCGGGGCCGGTGCAGATGCCATGACCGTCAATCCGTACTTCGGCACGGATGGGTTGGAACCGTTCCTTCGTCGCACGCGGAATGAAGGGAAAGGCCTCTTCGTTCTCGTGAAGACGTCGAACCCCAGCTCCAGGGAAGTGCAGGATATACAGATCGCGGGAGGCGGGCATCTGTACGAAGCGGTTGGGGACTTGGTGGCGCTGTGGGGGGAGGGGTCTCGTGGCCGGAGTGGTTGGTCATCCGTGGGGGCCGTGGTGGGCGGCACCCATCCCGATCAGGCCAAGGCCCTGCGCCGCAGGCTTCCCCACGTCCCCTTCCTAATCCCGGGCTATGGCGCCCAGGGGGCCACGGCCGCTGATTTGGAAGGGTTGTTCGGACGAGACCGTGTAGGAGCGGTGGTCAATTCGGCCCGCGCCATTTTGTATGCATACCGGAACACCCATCTGCCCTGGCTGGAGGCGGCACGAGCCGAGGCGGAGGCCATGCGACACGCCGTGTGGGAAGTCTCCGGCCGCGGTTGATCCGGCCGGGTTTCAGGGTGGTGTGCTCAGGAGGCGCAGTAGACAGTGAGCACGCGTTTGAAATGTTTGGTGCCGTTGGTCGGTATTGCTGCTAGTGCTGGCTCTGGCCGTGCTGTTCGCGTCGACGACACCGGGAAGGGCGAGGGTGGTGCCGGCGCCTCCCTGACCGTGCCCACAACGGTCACCACCATCCTGACCTGACTGGAAGCCGGAGTCTTCACAACACCTCGATGCCGGTGGGTGCGCCGGGTGTGTGCGCCCGTTTGATCCGCAAGGGTGCTGTGGCCGTGTCAGTTGCGGTAACGCTGATAGGTCATGATCATCAGTACGTCGAGGAGCGTGGTGAGGAGCGCCTCGATAAGCAACTGGGCCAACGGGAGCAGCACGAAGATCTGGGAACCGTCTGCGTAGTAACGCCCGTATAGTTCCGCCAAGAGCGACCACAGGACCATTGCCACCAGGAAGAAGATGATGGCCGGCAGCCAAGCTTGGCGCAGCAGTGACACGCTGCGCTTCACCGCCGCCCAAGGTCCCAGGTCTTCAAACACAACAGCGTAGTCTCCGAAGACGAAGAGCAACGACGCGGGGATCACGGCGATGCCGATGGCTTGGAAGGCGGCGCTGTCGGCGGGTAGGCTGTAGGGGACCACGAAAAGAGGATGTAGACCACCCCGTAATAGGCGGCCAACCGTACCAGTTCTCGGAAGCTGCGGGGCGCCAGGGGTAGCCGCTGCCGGTGATGGCACGGAAGAAGGGCGCGCGGACGGCTGCAGCCAACAGGCATGCACCCACCCCGGCGACCAGCGTGATGGCCAGCGGCAGGCCTGGTGCCAACAATTCCTCAACGTGCGTCTGTATGAAGGTCCAGCGTTCGAAGTTGGCCCGCACAAACCTGTCAAGGACAACTCCGGCTCAATAGACGAGTACACGGCCAGGAAGGCGAGGACGTTGATGAGCCCCAGGATGAAGGGATAAAGCGCCAAGAACTGCTTGCCTGTAAGACGGCGCCAAGTATTCTTCAGAATATCGGTTATCTCCCTCACCTCCCGGAGGTGTTGCAGACAAAGAGTGTAACATCCTCGGTTCCGAGAGGGCTCTGAGGAGGGCTGCACGCAGGGAACTGCACAGGAGGTGGTCTCGGCCGATGCCCGCGGGCCATCGATGGCCGGCGGGCACTCATGGTATATACTAATCACTATGGTTTCAAAGGCGAACGGTCTGCCTTCAGCACGCTCACCACGGGCTACCGTCCTGATGGTCTTGCTGGCCGTCGTGTTGGTTGCGGCGTGTTGGCTTCCACCTGTATCGGTTGCCACTACCAGCACCACTGACCCCAGTGGAATTACCACAGCCCCTTCACAGTCGCCGCCGCCGACCGTCGGCGCGGCGGTCAAGCTGCCGCCCGCGCCCGAGATCACCGGGTCTGCCGGCATCCTGATCAACATGGACGACGGCCGTGTACTTTTCGAGAAGAACCCCGACGAGCGACGAGCCATGGCCTCCACCACTAAGATCATGACCGCATTGCTCGCCATCGAGAATCTCGACCCACGCAGCACGGTCACGGCCTCCAAGCTGGCCACCGATGCCGGTGAGAGCGAAATGCTGCTCGAGCCGGGCGAAGAGGTCATTGTGGAGGAACTGCTCTACGGCATCATGGTCATGAGTGGAATGACGCCGCCATGGTGGCGGCGGAAGCGGTGGCCGGCGATGTGGCGTCGTTCGTGGAGATGATGAACGCACGGGCGGTAGAACTGGGGCTGAAAGAGACGAGTTTCGCAAATCCACACGGCCTCGATGCCAACGGCCACTACTCCACTGCCCGAGATCTGGCGGTGTTGGCCGCTCACGCCATGAAGAACCCGGAGTTTGCCAAGCTCGCCGCCACCGCCCGCATAGAGTTCCCGTGGCCCGGTCGGGATGTCAAACGTGTCATGATCAATCACAACAAACTAGTGGGCAAGGTCCCCTACGTGACCGGAGTGAAAACGGGATTCACTAACAAAGCGGGGTTCTGTCTGGTGGGATCCGGGTCCAGGGGCGGTGTGAACTTGGTGAGCGTGGTACTGGGAACCCAGAGCGCCGACATCTGCGCCGAGGATACGACCAGACTCCTGGAGTATGGGTTCTCGCTGTACCGCCAGCAGGTGTTGATCGAAGCGGGCACCGTACTCGCCGAGATACCCATCCCCTACCAGATACATGAGAAGCTACAGTTGGTGACGCAGCGCGAGTTGGTGCGCACACTGCACATAACTGATACCGTCTCCAAATCGATAGAGGTTCCCAAGATGTCTCCTATCCCCGTTTCGAGCGGCGCCGCCCTCGGCAAGATCGCCTTCACCGTAGGAGACACCTCCGTGGGTAGTGTGGATCTGGTGGCGGCTCGTGAAATCCCGCGGCCCACGCTGGGAGTCAAGCTTGCTTACTTCTGGTCCAGGTTCAGTGGCTGGTTGGGAGGCCTGTTCTCGTGAGGGTTTCCTCCACGAATGCCTCTCGCTCGGAGCGCACTCAGTGAACCTCAACTGTTCATGATCCTAACCGTCACCCTCAATTCGGCCCTGGATCGGACGCTGGCCGTGCCCAACTTCGAGGTCGGCTTCCGCCACCGCGCCAGCGCTACCGTCACGCTACCCGGTGGGAAGGGCGTGAACGTGGCTCGAGTGGTCAAACAGTTGGGTCAGCCGGTCATAGCCACAGGATTCGTGGGAGGGCGCACCGGAGAGCGCGTGCTGAGGGAGTTGGAACGCGAAGACATCCTCTGTGACTTTGTTCGCATTGAAGGGGAGACGCGTACGTCCACTGCAGTCCTAGATCCCGCTACCGGCACCACCACCGAGATCAATGAATACGGACCGGAGGTTGCGGCCCGCGAGTTGCAGCTGCTGTGCGAGAAGTTGGACTACCTGGGGAAAGCCGCTCAGTTGGTAGTCCTGGCCGGCAGCATTCCTCAGGGACTGGAGGCTGACATATACGCGAGTCTCATCACCAAGTTGCGCCGCGCGGGAGTCAAGATACTGCTGGACACATACGGGGAGCCGCTGCGCCACGGCTTGAAGGCCGGTCCCGACTTCGTGTTTCCCAACCAAGTGGAGACGGAGACGGTCATAGGCCATGAAATCGCAACGGAAGACGAGTACGTACATGCGGCTCTTTCCCTGCGGCGCATGGGCGCTGCGTCGGCGGTGGTGCACGGCCGTGACCTGGTGGCGGCCCAGGTTGCGGGGCCGGACGGGATAGTGACGCTGGTGGCTCGACCACCGCGGGTGGAGGTGGTGTCGGCCGTGGGATCGGGGGATTCCCTGCTGGGTGGCTACGCCACGGCGCTGCTGGAGGGAAGAAGCGTGGTGGAGTGTCTGCGTTTCGGTATCGGCTGCGCGGTGGCCAATACCCTGTGCTACGGCGCCGGTCTCTTCGCGCCGGAAGACGCTTACCATCTGGCTGAACGGGTGGAGTGGGAGGAAGTGTCCGGAGATTGATTACTCAGAGCAGGTGTGGCCGTCGTGGACGTCTTGAGGAGGGCACCACCGAGGATCGAGTGGGAGTGAGTTGAGTGCACAGCCAAGAGGAGACAGCAATGACGGACGCCGCGGCGATGGGTTCCGAAGCGCCGGACACCGATGTGGTGAGCGCAGTGGCTCAGGGATCAATGCCCGAGGCGCCGGGCGCACGGTTACGGCCGCGTGTGCAACCCACCGCAGCGCAACAGGAGGAGATCCGGGGATGGGCGCGTCGGGCGGCAGGAATCGCGTCTGAACTCAAGTCCGAGGACATCCGCATTCTCGACATGCGAGAACTCGTCACGTATACGGACTTCTTAGTGATCTGTACGGGGCGCAGTAGCAGGCAGGCCAAGCGCATCGCGGAAGAAGTGGCTTTTCGACTCAAGAAAGAGCTTGGTCTCATGCCCGGCGGTGTGGAGGGCGATACCCTGGGGGAGTGGATACTTCTAGACTACCTCGACTTCATTGTGCACGTGTTCACACCGGAGAAACGTGAATTCTACCGGCTGGATGTGCTGTGGAAGGAAGCGCCTGTGGAGGTGGTGTCGTAGCCGGTCGGTGTGGTAGGGGTGTGTTGCAGCACCGGCACCCTGTCGGTATAATCTCTGCGTCGCGTGGGGGTATAGCTCAGCTGGGAGAGCGCGACGCTGGCAGCGTTGAGGCCAGGGGTTCGAGTCCCCTTACCTCCACCAAGAGATCGAGGTTGTAGTTGAAGGCCCGGCCTTTGGCCGGGCCTTCGGCGTTGGGCGCTCGGCCATCTGGGGCGCAGCCATGAGCAGCGAGGGGTGATATGGGGGATTGGGAACGCCACAGGAAGCTGTGGTGGATTGTGCTTCTGACCCTCGTATTTGTGACGGCTGTGGTGACGTTGGTGGTGCGGATAGTGGGTCAGCCAGAGGCTTCCAACTCCGACATAACCCATCACCTGGGGTTGATGGCCACGGCGGCAGTGGCCTGGGGGCGGGACCCATGAGTGACCGGCCTCTGATCGCTTATCCGGCGCGGACTCACACGCAAGATCGGTCAGGGTGGCTGCCCACGGTCGCAGTGGGTGCTGTGATGTTCGGATGGCTTTTCATGCGGTTGGTGCTGAGCGCCCTTGTACCCAACGTGAATGAGTTGCCTGTTGGGCTACCAGTATCCGTGGGCCGTGGCGTGAGCATCATGCCGGCGGCGGGATGGTCGCGCGGGTCGGATGACGGCATCGCCGACACTCCAGGTGTGGAAGGCATCATGATCCAGAAGGGGGGCGTGCGTGCGTTTTTCATCGTGGAGCCTGATGAGGGGAGCACGGAGGGTCTTCACGAGGAGACACTGCGCGGGCTGGGCGAGGACTTGGATATGTTCGAATCATTGGCTCCCACCTCGGTCGCGATGGGAGCAGGTGGTGAGGGCGTGAGATCGGCTTTTCGCGGCTGGACGCGGGATAGCCTGCTGGAGGGTCTCCTGGCGTCTCTCTCCTACAGGGGCAGCGGCGTGTCGTGTATCGCCGTTGGCACAGCGGGATCGGTGGCGGGCGTGCTGTCCGACGTGGAATTCATGCTCCAATTCATGGAGTTCCCCCAGTGATTACGCCAAGATACGATCCGCTCGCTCAAAGCTTCAACCGGGGGCCTATCTGGGGATATCGGGGGTCGCTGTTCTCGCCCAAAAGGGCGGCTTTCTGGCTGTACGCGCTTCTGTTGCTGGTGTCGTTGGCTACCCCTGCTCGAGCCAGGGCAGTTTTTTGGCGGCCTATCCCGCAGCATGGGCACTATCTGTCTTGCTGATGGTGGTTGTGGTTGTGCCGGTGTTGGTTCTGATCTACCGGCTCGATCAGTTCGAGCCCGAGCCGGTCTCGTTGGTGGTAGGTGCCTTCCTGTGGGGAGCGGTGGTGGCGGTGTTCTTCTCTTCAGCCACCAACTCGCTACTGGCGGCGGTGTTGGAGAACACGCTCTCCCCCGACGTGTTTGTGAGTTGGAGGGCCGCCATCGTGGCGCCATCAACGAAGAACTGTACAAATCGTTGGGGCTGGTGGTGCTGTTCCTTATTGCTCCTTTGGAGTTCGATTCCCTTATGGATGGGTTGGTGTACGGGGCATTCATTGGGCTCGGGTTTCAAGCGGTGGAGAACGTGCAGTACTTCTTACAGGCGGTGGACTTGGCCGGAGGCGGTGATCAGATTGGGCCGGTCATAGGCGTCTTCTTCCTACGCGTGGTCGTGGGAGGTGTGTACAGCCACGTGTTGTTCACCAGCCTGGTGGGGATCGGTTTTGCCTATGTGGTGACGCGACGGGAGGTCTCGCGCGCTTTGCGGGCGGTGGTGTTCGGCGCCCTGTACGCCGCCGCCTTCTTGGCCCACTTCGTGTGGAACTCCCCGTGGTTCGAGTCGCTGATCCAAGAGGACAACGTCGGCACATTCGTCGCGTATGCGTTCGTCAAAGGCATCCCGTTCCTGGCCTTCCTGCTGGTACTCGTGTTCATGGCCAGGCGTCGGGAAGCCAATGCGTTCAGCAGGTTGGTGGCGGCGGAGGTGGGGACCGATGTCATCGGCGAAGGTGAGTTGGCGATTCTGCGGAGCGCCCGCCGGCGCCGGCGGGCGCGGCGGGCGGTGACGGCGGCCCGCGGCAGCGCCGCGGGCCGCGTGCTGGCCGCCTTGCAGAAGGAGCAACTCAGACTTGCACTTGTGGTCTCCAAGGCGGTGGACCCCGCTGACCCCCGGGTGGAATACCAACGCAATCGTATCGGGCTCTGAGAGCGCAGCTGGCCCAGGTGTCCGCCTGGGGTCGGTGATCGCCGACCGGGCATGGCTGTGACCAAGAGGCCTCATCCCGCCGGTCTCATTGCCGAACACCCGTTCAAGTGGCGCGTTCGACGGTCACACAGGTCTGCTCATGTGGAGTCCGCCGACTGTCGGCTTCTGATCCAGGCAATCACAGGGGGCCGGGCTGTGCGACGGCGGCGGTGCGGCCTCAGTCGCCCGCAGTGGCTGCCGGTTGGTCTCATGAATGTCCGCGCATCCGAGGTGTCCGTGGCCGGTGCTATGATAGCGTTACCGGTTGGGAAACCGGCTGCCGTGGATTGCGTGGAGCGCGCGACGGCTTGGACACGCACTTGCGACTGAGGCGCACTGCAGTCTACGAGTCAACAGTGCATTGATGAGATGAGTTGGTGACGAAGCCGAGAGGAAACGGCCACTGCTGCCGAAGGGGGTGGGGGAGAGACCGGATATGGCGTAGGGATAATATGGATCCTCTGCAGTGGGCAGGGGCTTCTCGATAAGGGCAAACCCGCCGAAAGACGGGGACGCAAAGCCATCGGCCTTCGGTATTGCCAGGGCGGCCGGGCTGCCGGGAACGGTGGCTCGGCTTTTTGTTTCTAGGGGGAGAGGCAGAACCATCGTCTTTTTGCTGTATGGGTCCGCAACGACCAGGGCAAGTTAGGGGAGGAACATCACATGAGATGGAGACTGACAGGCAAATGGTGGCTGGCCCTTGTCTTGATCTTGGGCTTCATGCTGGTGCCCTCCGGGGCGGCCTTGGCGGCCACCACCAACTATGGCGACGTCAACTTGTCGTCCAATGGAACCATTGACTCCGGGCATTTCGCAGACGTATGGGACCTGACCAAGGGTGATATGACCATATCGTTCACCTACGACGGCAACGGCTTGTGGATGCAGCGGGTGCCATGCGTCGGGCCGAACTAGGTATACGAGCGGTCGGGTACCCTGACTTCAACCCCACTTGGATGGGCGAGGAGCCGGCGTGTGGCTGGCAACCGACTACGACTGACGCCCGGCACCTTCGCCCCCGATCCCGCGGGAAGCCCCCTCCCTGGACATGGATGACAAGTTGATCCTCCAGAAAGCGGGCGGCATGGGAGAGGGGCATACGACCTGCCCTCCGCGCCTCCGACTTCGGGCAACAACCATCGCTTCTGGTGGGATCGGGACGGAGTGGATCCCTACCAGAACCCCGAGACCGCTAATACAGGTGGTCTGTACAGCATCGGCATAACGCTCCACGCCACCAGCGCCACGACCGGCACAACGTATATGACGATCAACGGGCTGGATCAGGGCTTCGAGACCGACGGCGACTGGGGAACCATCGAGTTGACGCCGGCCGGAATGACCTTCACGGGCGACATGACCAAGATGCAGGTCTTCTACGGCTTGTACGGCGATGGGGCCACGCACAGTGTGGCCTTCAAGAACATCACCGTCACAGGGGTCCTGGCGCCCGTGCGGGTCTATGTCTCCCTCGTTGATAGCGAGAACAACCAGCTGACGCCGGGTACCAGCTACTATCAGATTGGAAGTGGTTCCACCGCCTACTTCGGTCAGGGAACCGAGGGCGGGTGTCTTTATCACGATTTCCCGGCGGGTACGACCGATGTGTCGGTGTGGACCACCTACAACAACACCACGAGCGGGAAGCTGACTCAGGACATCTCGAAGGATCCGTACTTCAACTTTCAGACCAACAAGGTCACCCTGAAGCTGACCAAATGCGACGGCACGCCGCTGAGCGGCGGCGCGGCGCGTTTCAAGAACGGTCCCACGTACTTCTTCCCTGCCCCCAACTCGACTGCAGCTGATGGGACGACCTCGGCGGAGATGTTCCCGGGGACCTACGACTTCGAGATGAGTTATAAGGGCACCGCTCAGTGGAAGTACGGCGAGGTGATCTCGAACTCCGTCTCCGTACTCACTTGGAAGACCACCAATGTGACTCTGGATTGGCCGGGGCAGATATCGTACGGGGGCCGGTGGGCGACTCCGCGTGGTTCGCCAAGCCCTCTATGGAGATGATGCCTGGGACCATCAGATTCCATTTCCGGCCCTTCGGGAGCGATCCAGGCTATACCACTGACCTGACTTTCAGCGGTTGTGCATATGTCGGCGGAGTCCTAACCTTGGTCGATGAAGCGGGCAATCCCCTCGCCAACTACCCGGCGGACTATCCGGCCGAGACCCGTAATCTGAAGTACAAGTACCGCTATGGGGGCAGCTGGGCGTCCGAGGTGTCGTTCAAAACTGACGCCGGCGGCCATTGGCCCTATGCCATCGATCCGGCTCATGCGGCCAAGTGGGACAAGAAGATCACCGTGACCCTCAACCAGACCACCAAAGAGCAGGACGTCACGCTCAATCCCGTCTTCCAGGCGGCCAAGGTCAACGTCAACCTGAAGAAATGTGGTGGAGAGCTGATCACGGCGGCACCGGGCGGCTCGGCGGATCAGGGTGGAGGCTTCTGGTATCACCACGGCAAGACCGGACCCTCCGGAACGGTGAGCTTCTACACCTTCCCCGGCAACATCAAAGTGCGCATGAGCTACAACCACCACTCCCAGACCCTCCTCCCGACCATTGTTGCCGGTACGAATGAAGTCGACTTCCTGACCACCCCTGTAACGCTTGCGTACCCCGGCAACATCAGGTCCAACATGGGGGGCAGTTGGTGGTTCTTTGAGAAACCCACCATGTATCTGCTGCCTGGCACTTACAACTTCTGGTTCCAGAGCGGTAACAGCTGGGTTGGGCCGACGGCGATCACCGTGGGCGGGTGCGAGCCGATCGAGAAGGGCTATATCCTACTCAGGGTGATTGACGAGACCGGCAAGGGCGTGGCCGGCGGTGTCGCGACGCCCGCGTACGGGGGCGGCTGGGGCAGCCAGCTCCCCGGTGTTACAGATGCCAACGGAAACCTCTTCACCGAGATCACGCCTGGGTACACCAAGATCAAGATGGCGGTGAATCAGGGCGGTCAGGAGCAGACCCTGGCCCAACTGATCGCCTCCAACTACACCTGGAAGACCGAGGTCCTGCGCATCTGGTTGAAGGACCACGCGGGATCGCCCATCACCGATGGCAAGGCCGTTCTCAGACAGGGTGGAAGCTACTGGTATACCTGGGGCAATCTGAGTAGCTCTGGCTACAAGGATGTGCAGTTGTTCCCGGGGTCGTATAGGTTCGAGATGACCTACAACTACACCTCGCAAATCGCGAACTCGGTTCCCGTCTCCTCGGGGCCGGGCATCCAGAGCTTCGACTTCCAGACCGGGCAGGTGATCGGCCCCTGCATCACGGAGTACGCAGCGGGCAGTTGGCGGCCTTCACGAACGGCATGGAATTGATGCCGGGTACCTATACGTTCAAGAGCCCGTCACAGTCCGGAACAGTGACGGCGGGAGGCGTCACCTATCTGACTTGTCCGTAGCGGTCATACGTCTGTGATGTCTCCAAGCACGCCGTACAGTTGCGCTGCCGCAGTTCACGTGATGGGACATCGATAGAGAGCGGCTGAGGCGAATCAGGAGGCCCCCTTCTGGGGAAGAAGGGGGCCTCGCTGTGCCCAAAAGGCGCAATATCGATAGATTTGCCCTCTTGTTGTTCTCGTTGTAGAATGAACCGGCAGGCAGAAGCGTGCTTCGCGGGGAGCAACGAGCCTCTCCCGTCAAGGGCAAACCCGCCGAGAGGCGGGGACGCAAAGCCATCGGCCTTCGGTCTTCCCAAGGCGGCCGGGCTACCGGGAACGGTGGTTCGGCTTTTCTGTTCCCAGGAGACATGCTGCAGCCTCGGGCACACGGCTGCAAGCTTGGGAGGAACCTGGTACCTGGCCGAAGGAGGGGGCAGTGACATCAAGATTTCTCGTCAAATGGTGGTTGGGCGCTCTACTGCTTGTGGCGTTCACTTTGGTGTTCGCTCTCCCCGCGAGCGCTGACGATCTCGGTCTAACCACCGTTACTATCACGTTGGTCGACGAAGCAGGCGATCCGCTGGCCAACTACCCGGCGGACTATCCGACCGAGACCCGCAATCTGAAGTACAAATACCGTGATGGCGGTGCTTGGGCGGTTGAAACCTTCCAGACCGACGTTAACGGTCAGGTCTCGATCACGATAGACCGCAGCCTCTATCCCAACTGGGACCACAAGATCACCGTGACCCTCAACCAGACCGGCCTGGAGCAGGACGTCACGCTCAATCCGTCTTCCAGGCGGCCAAGGTGAACGTGAGCCTGGAAGAGCTGCAGCGGTCCCCTCACGCAGACGCCGGGGGGAGTGGTGGCTCAGGGCGGCGGCTACTGGTACGACCACGGCACTACCGGTCCTTCGGGTACCCGCAGCTTCTACGTCTTCCCCGGCTCCGTCAAGGTGCGCATGACCTATAACCACCACGCCCAGACGCTGGATTCCGTGGCCGTGGCCGCCGGCACCAACCAAATCGACTTCCTGGCCACCAAAGTCACCCTGCACGCCGGCAACATCAGGTCCAACAAGGGGTAGCTGGTGGCTATTCGAAAGCCCACCATGTATCTGCTGCCCGACACCTACAACTTCTACTTCGAGAACGCCGGTGTTTGGGATGGGCCGGTGGCCATCGACGTCAAGGGCTGCGAGCTGACCGGGGGCATCCTCACCCTGGTGGACGAGGCGGGCAAGCCCCTCGCCAACTACCCGGCCGACTACCCCACCGAGCAGCGCAACCTGAAGTACAAGTACCGCTACGGGGGCAGTTGGGCTCCGGAGGTGTCGTTTAAGACCGACGCCAACGGCCGCTGGTTCTACACCATCGCTCCCGAGCATCTGGCCAGCTGGGACAAGAAGATCACCGTGACCCTCAACCAGACCGCCAAGGAACAGGACGTCACGCTCAATCCCGTCTTCCAGGCGGCCAAGGTGAACGTGAGCCTGAAGAGCTGCAGCGGTCCCCTCACGCAGACGCCGGGGGGAGTGGTGGCTCAGGGCGGCGGCTACTGGTACGAGCACGGCACCACCGGTCCTTCGGGTACCTGCAGCTTCTACGCCTTCCCCGGCTCCGTCAAGGTACGCATGACCTATAACCACCACGCCCAGACGCTGGATTCCGTGGCCGTGGCGGCCGGCACCAACCAAATCGACTTCCTGGCCACCAAAGTCACCCTGCTGCACGCCGGCGGCATCAAGTCCAACATGGGGGGCAGCTGGTGGTTCTTCGACAAGCCCACCATGTACCTGCTGCCCGGCGCCTACAACTTCTACTTCGAGAACGCCACGGGTGGTTGGGATGGGCCGGTGGCCATCGACGTTAAGGGCTGCGAGCTGGTCTATCCTCTCGCTCCTGTGAATGAACCTCCGGTGGCCGCTGCAGGTGGCCCCTACGCCGTGGATGAGGGAACCTCCGTGCAGCTCGATGCTTCCGCCTCATTCGATGCGGACGGCACCATTGTGGCTTATGAGTGGGATCTGGATGGAGACGGTGTATTCGACGACGCCACCGGCGTGACCACACAGGTTACTTACCCCGACAACGGAACATACGTGGTCACTGTGAGAGTGACCGACGACGCCGGGGCTACCGCCACTGCCACTGCCACCGTGACCGTGAGGAACGTAGCGCCGACTCTGGGCACCATCAGTGGGCCGTCTGAATGTGTACGCGTCAATACAGGCATCAGTCTGAATGCGTCGTTCAGCGATCCCGGCGTACTGGACACACACGCGGCCATATGGGAGTGGGGTGACGGCACTACTTCGGCGGGCCTAGTCACGGAGACCGACGGTTCTGGGCTCGGTCTCGGGCTCTCACGCCTACGCAAAAGCGGGTATCTACACCGTTAAGCTCACGGTGACAGACAAGGACGGCGACAGTGCAGTCGCTTCCTGGGAGTACGTGATCGTCTATGACCCCAAGGGTGGCTGTCTCGTGAGTCTGGGCCGGTTTACCTCCCCTCCGGGGTCTATCCCAGGTTCTGCATTGAGTGGCCCGGTCCCCTTCACTTTCAACTGTGGGTACTCGAGCAAGTCCGGCAAGCCCACCGGTCTGGCAGCGTTCTCCTTCCCTGGGCGGAACCTGGGGTGGGCGGTTCGCAGTTTTGACTGGATGGTGGTGAGTGGCTCGGTTGCCTATTGCCAGGGAACGTGCCAGATCAACGGCAAGGCCGGCTACAGCTTCTTGGTTGCCGCCCAAGACGGTCGACTCAATACCCAAGACCGGCAGAACCGTATTCGGGTTCGGATTTGGGACACGGCCACCGGTGCGGTGATCTTCGACACTCAGCCAGGCGCTTCTCTGGATGCCCCGCCGGCGTTGCCGTTGAACTGCGGCATTGGCCTCATTTGCATCTGTAAATAACATATCCGCGCGGTAGTCTCACGCGACGATCGGATAAGACCAATCGAGGCCCTCGCCCTCATACTGAGGAGGGCGGGGGCCTCGGATGTCTCCCGAATGATCACGCGCTCCTCGACCCATGGAGCTACAGGCACAAAGCGCTGGGTCCGTGATTTCTGCCCGATGGCCGCGCCTCTCACGCGCCTGCATGCCTGAAGGCCGGTCCGTGCGCCGTACTCCCGCCGTGCTCTCCTGTATCCCGAGCGTGGCCCATTGGCATCATGGGGGCGGCGCCGGGTTCTCCTTCTCGGCGGTTCCGTCCGGGCAAACTGGTAGAATTGATCACTGTGGGAAGCAACGAAATTGTCATCAGTGGAGCCAGGGAGCACAACCTCAAGGATATCTCCCTCCGGTTGCCGCGAGACCAATTCATAGTCATTACCGGACTCTCCGGCTCCGGCAAGTCCAGCCTTGCCTTCGATACCATCTACGCTGAAGGGCAGAGGCGGTATGTCGAGAGTCTATCCGCCTACGCTCGGCAATTCCTGGGGCAGATGAACAAGCCCGACGTTGACTCCATTGAGGGTCTGTCTCCCGCCATCTCCATCGATCAGAAGACCACGTCGCGAAATCCGCGCTCTACGGTGGGCACTGTCACGGAGATCCACGACTATCTGCGGCTGCTGTATGCGCGCATCGGCCATCCGCACTGCTGGATCTGTGGTCGGCCCATCGAGGGACAGAGCAAGGAGCAGATCATTGACCAGATTCTCGGTCTGGATTCGGGGACCAGGTTTGTGATCCGGGCGCCGCTGGTGCGTGGGCAGAAGGGGTGGCACAGAGATGTCATCGATCATGCGCGTGCGGAAGGTTTCAGCCGCATCGAAATTGACGGACGCCAGTACCCCATGGACGAAGAACTTCCGGAACTGGACAAAAACGTGCGGCACGACGTGAGCATTGTCGTGGACCGGTTGGTGATGCGTGACGGAATCCGGCGCCGCTTGGCCGATTCGGTGGAGACGGCGCTGGCCGAGGGCAAGGGTCTATTGGAAGTGGACATCTACCCGGATCGCGCTACAAGGGACCGTGCCACGGCGGAAGGAGAGGGGATCTCGGGAGTGTCGGGGCAGGCGGCGCGAACCACGCTGCTCTTCTCCGAGAATCTGGCCTGTCCCGAGCACGGCGTCTCATTGCCGGAGATGGCGCCCCGCATCTTCTCTTTCAACTCACCGCACGGGGCCTGTGAGACCTGTAGCGGCCTCGGCTTCAAGCGGGAGATCGACCCGGCTTTGGTGGTGGGGGATCCGCGGCTCACCATTCGGGAGGGCGTGCTGTTGCCTTGGAGCAACAGTCACTCCCAATACTACGATCAGATAATCCAGGCGGTGGCGGAGCGTTATGAAATTGACCTGGATACTCCGTGGGGGGAGTTGCCGCAGGTGGTGAAGGACACCTTCCTCTGGGGTACCCGGGGAGAGCGCCTCTACGTCTCCTACACCAACCGCCGCGGTGAAAAACGTAGCTACACAACGCGTTTCGAGGGGATCGTGCCCAACTTGGAGCGGCGCTACCGGGAGACGGACTCCGATTATATCCGCGATAAGCTCGAGGAGTACATGGCCGACCGTCCCTGCTCGGCCTGTGGCGGCGCCCGTCTCAAACCGCAGAGCCTTGCCGTACGCGTGGGCAATCTCAACCTTCACGAGTTGAGCAGTCTGCCGGTGGCCGAGTTGATTCGTTTCCTGCGGGCTCTCGATCTGACGGAGCGCGAGCGACTCATCGGCGCCCGTGTGCTCAAGGAGATCGTGGAGCGCCTTTCTTTCCTCGACTCGGTGGGTGTGGGCTACCTGACCCTGGTGCGCAGCGCCGGGACACTATCTGGAGGTGAAGCCCAACGCATCCGGTTGGCCACACAGATTGGTTCCAGTCTGGTGGGGGTTCTGTACATCCTGGACGAACCGTCCATAGGCCTTCATCAACGCGACAACCGGCGCCTGATCGACACATTGTGGCGGTTGCGGGACCTGGGCAACACCGTGATTGTGGTGGAGCACGATGAGGAGACCATGCGCGCGGCGGACTTCATAGTGGACATGGGGCCCGGCGCAGGCGAGCACGGGGGGGAAGTGGTGGTGAGCGGACCGCTCCAGGCCGTCCTGGACGAGCCACGCTCAATCACAGGTGATTACCTGTCCGGCCGGCAGATCATCCCCGTTCCCGAGACTCGGCGGCGCGGCAAAGGCACCTTCACCGTGTTTGGGGCCAAGCAACACAATCTGAAAGACATCGATGTCACCATCCCCACGGGTAAGTTGGTGTGTGTGACCGGCGTCTCCGGCTCCGGCAAGTCCACCCTTGTCAACGAGATCGTCTATAAATCCCTCTCCAACCTCGTCAATCGTCACGCCGTGCGACCGGGAGAGCACGAGCGCATCGAGGGCATTGAGCAGCTCGACAAGGTCATTGCCATAGATCAATCCCCCATTGGGCGCACCCCGCGGTCCAACCCCGCTACCTACACGGGCGTGTTCGACCACATCCGCCAGCTCTTTGCGCAGACCATGGAGGCCAAGGTCCGGGGCTACCTGCCGGGACGCTTCAGCTTCAATGTCAAAGGCGGTCGTTGTGAGGCGTGCAAAGGCGACGGCACGCTCAAGATCGAAATGCATTTCCTACCCGACGTTTACGTGCCGTGTGAAGTCTGCGCGGGCAAACGTTACAACCGCGAGACCCTGGAGGTGCGTTTCAAAGGCAAGAACATCGCCGAGGTCTTGGACATGAGCGTGGAGGAGGCGTTGGAGTACTTCTCCAATCAACCCAAGATCGCCCGCCGCCTCCAGACGCTCTACGACGTGGGGCTGGACTACATCAGGCTGGGCCAGCCGTCCACCACACTCTCCGGGGGTGAGGCGCAACGCGTCAAGCTGGCCACCGAGCTCTCCAAAATAGCCACCGGAAACACGCTCTACATCCTGGATGAGCCCACCACCGGCCTTCACTTCGCCGACACGGCCAAGCTGCTGGAAGTACTCCAGCGCCTCGTGGACTCCGGCAACACGGTGTTGGTGATCGAACACAACCTGGATGTGATCAAGTGCGCGGATTGGGTGATCGATCTAGGTCCTGAGGGTGGCAATGCCGGGGGTCTGGTGGTGGCCGAGGGCACGCCGGAGGAGGTGGCTTTGGTGCAGGGCAGCTATACAGGCCGGTTCTTGCGCCGGGTGCTGTCGGAGCCGGTCTCCGCTTCGCCCGCTTCTGGCGCAGAGACGCAGGCGGCGTGATCGCCACGCATCCCAAGGCCCTCCTGATTGACCTGGAGGGCACGGTACGCTTCGGGGGACCGGCCATACCGGGGGCGGCCCAGGCACTCAATCGCCTGCGCGCGGCCGGCTACACGCTACGTTTTGTAACCAATATCGACTCCATGACTCCTGAGAGCATTTGTCGGGGGCTCACGGAGATCGGGGCGCAGGGAACGCCCGCCGAGATCTTCACACCGCTCGTGGCGTTGCGGCGTTTCGTAGCCGAACACCGCGGCTGCACCTGGTACTTCCTCCTCTCGGCGGAGTTGTTGCCCGAGTTCGAGGGCTTGATGCGGTCCACGAATCCCACGGTGCCTGCAGGTAGTGACACGGCGGCCCATGCCGCCGCCGGCTCCGCGGTAGGTGCGGCGGTGGGCGAATCCTCAACTTCCCGCCCTCCGGACTATGTGGTGATTGGTGACTTCAGAGATCGTATGACCTACGGGCTCCTGAACCAGGCCTACCGTCACTTGGTGGCCGGATCGCGATTGGTGGCCTTGCAGCGCCAGCAGTACTTCATGGGTCCGGACGGCCGGTATCTTGACAACGGAGCCTTCGTGCAGATGTTGGAGTGGGCCTCCGGAGTGGAGGCATTGGTGCTGGGCAAGCCCTCCGGCGAGTTCTACCGCTTGGCATTGGCTGAACTGGGGCTGGGCCCCTCCGAGGTGTTGGTGGTGGGCGATGATGTGGCCATGGATGTAGCGGGGGCCCGCGCCGTGGGTGCGCCTTCGGCTTTGGTGCGCACCGGCAAATTCAGCCACGAGGCACTCGAAGCGTCGCCTGTGCGGCCGGACTTGGTGCTGGAGTCGCTGGCCTTCTTGCCGGAGGTATTGGGGCTGTGACTCACGTGGAGCGACCGCACGCGGGTGGAGGAAAGGACCGCGCCATCCCCAGCGGGGGGGCCGAGGGGGTCGAGACGGGAGGAGCGTGGTCTCAGGAAGAAGAGCGGGAACGGGCCTTTCTCATCGCGGTGGAGACCGGCGCCGATGAGGGTTGGACGGGAGAGGAGTCCCTTCGGGAGCTGGCGTCTTTGGTGGAAACCGCCGGTGCCGAGGTGGTGGGATCATTGTGGCAACGTCGAGACAACCCTGATCCGGCTACCTATCTGGGCAAAGGTAAGACCGAGGAGCTGACGGCGGCCAGAGCGCGGCTTGATTTCAATCTGTTGGTGGCCGATGACGAACTCTCACCCAAGCAGCAGCGGGCCTTGGAAGAGCTACTGGGCGTGAAGGTGCTCGATCGCTCGGGCGTGATCCTCGACATCTTCGCCCAGCGGGCGCGCACGCACGAGGGTAGGTTGCAGGTGGAACTGGCTCAGCTCGTGTACCAACTTCCGCGTCTCACGCGCCTGTGGACTCACCTCTCACGCATGGGTGGGGGTATTGGGACCAGACGCGGCCCCGGCGAGACTCAGCTGGAGACCGACCGGAGGGTGTTGCGGGCACGCATCAAGAAACTGAAGCAGCGCGTGAACGAGGTGTCGTGGCGTCGTGCCACCGCTGCGCGTTCACGGGAACGGGGTCTGCTCCCATCCGTCGCCATCGTGGGCTATACCAACGCGGGCAAATCCACATTATTGAATGCGCTGGTGGGGCGCGAAGTCGCCGCGGTTGAAGACAAGTTGTTCGCCACGCTCGACCCACCACGCGGCGGGTGACCTTGGCCGACGGCCAGGTGGTGGTCATGAGCGACACGGTGGGCTTCATCCACAAGCTGCCCCACCAGTTGGTGGATGCGTTTCGTGCCACTCTGGAAGAGGTCACACGCGCGGACGCCCTACTCGTGGTTGTGGATCAGACCGACCCGCGGGCGCGCGAGCACCTGGAAACCGTGTGGACCGTGTTGGAAGAGCTCGGCGCGGGCGGTCTGCCACGGCTGGTGGCGTTGAACAAGGTGGACATGGTCGGTTTGCCTACACCTGAGGAAGCTTCGCCCGCTTGGGAGCGGGTTCTCCGGCCAACAGGGGTTCGGAGGCTCCGGAAGACAACAGAGCGGCACCCGTGTTACCGGGATGGGTGGCCCGTGAGGGAGTGCGCGTGTCGGCGCGGACGGGTGAGGGCCTGTCGGAGTTGCGTCGCCGGCTGGCGGCGCTCTTGGCTGAGTTGTGGGTGGAGGTAGATGCTTCAGTGGCGTACACGGCCGGTGAACTCCTCGCTCGCGCGCGTGAACGCGGCTCAGTGCAGCTGGAATATCGCGATACAGATGTGCGGGTATCGGGCAGGGTGCCGCCGGAGATGGCCGCCGAGATCGCAAGGGCGGCGCAGGCACTCAAACGGTCACGGAAACGAGGTGAAGTGGAGTGACCCTGGGTGACACGAGATATCACGGCAGCTGCGAGACTCCTCACCGTGGCCAGGCTGGGCGGAGGGCGTGCTTATCTGACGCCCGTATCCCCGGCTGTCACAAGGGCCCGGTCGCGCGGTGTGCCCGCGATTGCGCGGCGGGCTTGCGGCCGCGCGACCGGGTGCCCCTCGCTACCCCGTTGGGGTGACAGGAGGGAGGGACGGCTTAGTCTGTGACCCCGGCAGCGGTTGCCACTGCTTCCGCCACCAACGTGGCCGCCTGGTCCAAGTCGCCCAGTGACAACACTTCGATGGGAGAGTGTATGTACCGTGTCGGCACGCAAACCACCCCGCTGGGGATCCCGGATTTGGTGAGGTGAATGGCGGTGGCGTCGGTGGTACCGCCGCTGCCCACGTCGAGCTGGTAAGGCACACCTACGGTGTCGGCGGCACCGCGGAGCCAAGTCAGCACTCTCTGCGGAACTATGACTCCGCGTCCGTCAGAGTCGGCCACAGTAATAACCGGCCCTTTGCCTATTTCCAAGGCTCGTTGTTCCTTGGTGATGCCGGGGTGGTCGCCGGGGATGTTCGTCTCGCACACTATGGCCAGGTCCGGGTCCAACCCGTATGCGCTGGTGCGCGCTCCCTTGAGTCCGACTTCTTCCTGAACCGTCCCCACGGCAAGCACGGTGGCCTTGACTTCGCGCTCACGCAGCTTGCGCAAAGCCATCACCATCATGGCCACACCGGCGCGATCGTCAAAACTCTTGCCTGTAACCAGGTCGTGGGCCAGCGGAGCCAGCTGTCGGTCTAGGGTGACGATTGTCCCCACCTCCACCCCCAGGGCGGCCGCATCATCTGCGTCTTTAGCACCGATGTCGATGAACATCTCCTTCATACGCATAGGTTTCTTGCGATCCTCTTCGTCGAGGATGTGGGGCGGCTTCGATCCGATGACCCCTATGAGTTTGCCTGCGCGACCGTGCACCACCACCCGCTGGGCGAGCAGCGTTTGATCGAACCAACCGCCGATGGGGACGAAGCGCAGGAAGCCTTTGTCGTCGATGTGCTTGACCATGAGACCGATCTCGTCCATGTGCGCAGCAAGCATCACGCGGGGACCGTCTCCACGACGCACGCCGATGACGTTGCCCATGATGTCAGTGCTTACCTCATCCACTAGAGGCTCGAGCTCTTCCGCGAGTATGCGGGCGGCCTCGTGTTCGTGTCCGGAGACGCCGGGAGCGTCGGCCAGCCTTGTTAGCAGTTGCCTGAGATCGTCCATGATCTGTGACTCCATTCTTGGCGACGGTCGTCGGCTGGTATGCTGAAGATGCGTCGCCGTTGCGGTTAGTTATGCACAGTGCATCTATTCTATAGCCTGATATGGTGTGCATGGCAAGTAAGGTTTGGGTGAGCAAACCAAATGCACATGGCCCACGTGTGCACCTGGGTGTGCGCCCGCGTGTGCCCCCGGATATGCCACAAGAGTCGGAGGAGGTCATCCGGGAGGTGCGACACAACACCGGGATCCACCCTGAAGTGGGAAGACCATCTTCCCGCACGAGATGAGCGCGCACGGAGAGATAGAGCAACAGATCCGGTCGGCACCAGACCTCCCGGGCGTCTACCTGTTTCGAGACGATGCCGGCGAGGCCCTCTACGTGGGCAAAGCGGCATCACTGCGCAAGCGGCTGGCCAACTACCTCTCGGCCGTGCGGGAGAAGCAGCCGGATCATCCCAGCGCACGGGTGCTGGAGATGGGGCGCCGGGCGGCTGCGGTGGAATGGATGGTGGCCTCTTCCGAGAGCGAAGCCCTCCTTCTGGAGCACAACTTCATCCGCCGTCACCGCCCGCCGTTCAACATCCGGCTGCGTGATGACAAATCCTACCCCTACATAGTGGTCACTCTGGAGGACGAGTTTCCGCGAGTGATGTTCACGCGCGCACCTCACCGTAAGGGCAACATGTATTTTGGGCCGTATGCCAGTGCTGCCAAGGCGCGCGAGACGCTCGATATCCTGGGGCGCATCTTCTCTTTCCGCAAGTGCCGAGGCCTCACTCCCGGGAGGCGTAGTGGCTCTCCTTGCAGCACGCCATTCACCGCTGCCCGGCACCTTGTGCGGGTCTGGTGGCGCAAGAAGAGTACGCGGAGACAATCCGCCAAGTGGTGGAGTTCCCTGGGGGGAAGGGACGCCAGGTGGTGCGCCGGTTGGAAAGCGTCATGAAGGAGGCGGCCGCGGCTCAGGATTTCGAACGGGCGGCACTTTATCGAGATCGCGTGGCGGCTCTGAATCATGTGCTTGAGAGGCAGCAGGCCAAGTCCGAGACGCTGGGGTCTACCGATGTCATCGGTATGGCGCGCACCCCGGCCCTGGCCACCATCCAGGTTTTGCTCACGCGGGACGGTGTGTTGGCTGAGCGACGCAGCTTCACGTTGGATGGCATCGAGGACGCGGACGACCAGGAGGTATTCGAGGTCTTCTTGGGCGAGTATTACGGAGGTGCTCCCACCATGCCGCCGGAAGTTGTGGTGCCGCGGAAGATAAGTGGGCTCGATAGGTTGAGTGTGTTTTTGCGCGAACTGCGGGGGAGTGCGGTGCGTGTCCATCACGCTCTCCGTGGAGATAAGCGAAGATTGCAGGAGCTGGCCGACCGCAACGCCGCGCTGGCCTTGGAGCACGAACGCCTGAGGGTGGAACGGTCTCGGGAGCGCAAATGGGGCGCGTTGGCGGGCCTGCAAGAACTGCTGCACATGGACCGTCTGCCGCTGCGCATCGAGGGTTACGATATTTCCAACCTGGGCGGCGATCATATCGTAGCTTCAATGGTGGTTTTTGAGGGAGCTGCGCCGCTCAAGCGTGATTATCGCCGGTTTGTCATCCGTTCACTTCAGGGACAGGACGACGTGGGCGCCATAGGTGAAGTGGTGAGCCGACGCTTCGAGCGTTATGCCGACGCTTCGTGCCCCGAGGGGCCTGCCGACGCCGGGCACCCCGAGCGTCACGCGGGTGCCGGCTCCCCAGCTGGGGCGGCGCCCCAGAGCGACGTGTTCGATCCCTCGTTTGCGGCTCTGCCCGATTTGGTGCTCATAGACGGGGGGCGGGGCCAACTCTCCGCAGCGTGCGCCGCCGTGCGAGACGCGGGTCTGGCTTCATCGGTGCGAGTGGTGTCCATGGCCAAACGCGAGGAGGAGGTGTTCCTTCCCGAACGGCCGACACCCCTGATGCTCGATCGTGACGATCCCGCCCTGCTGCTCTTGGAGCGTGTGCGTGACGAGGCGCATCGATTCGCGGTTGGTTTCCACCGTGTTCGTCGAGAGGCCGTGGTGTCGCGCTCCATCCTGGACGACCTGCCGGGCGTGGGGGAGAAGCGCAAGCGCGCCATCCTGCAGCACTTCGGTTCTCCTGAAGCCTTTTTGGCGGCCACCCGGGAGGAACTCGAGGCGGTACCGGGGTTGCCTGGGAAAATCGCGCGGTCGGTATATGATTGTGTTCATAGGACCGGCTGAGTGGTGACCGGCTGAGTGGTGCCTCCGCATCTAAGGAGCAGACATGGAGACTGAGGCCGAGACGAGAGCAGCCATCTCGCTGTATCACACGCCGTGGGGTGTCGGGTTTGTGAAGGTGCGCACGGGTCTGTTGCAGGAAGTAGGGTTGCCCGGGGAGGGCCCAGGAGAGCTGGAGAGGGCACGATTGAGCCGTCGGCCGGAGCCCACGGAGGCGGACTGTGCGTTGGCCGCCCGCTGGGCGTCGCAGGTCTCCGACTACTTCGAGGGGAGCCGAGCGGGATGGACGGCCGCCGAGTTGGAACCGGAACTGGAGAGCTTGGGCTTCACCGCGTTTGCGCGTGCAGTCTATCGATCGCTGCTCAGCACCCGGGCTGGGGAGACGGTAGGGTACGGAGAATTGGCTGCCATGGCCGGGTACCCGCGTGCCGCGCGGGCGGTGGGGAGCGCCATGGCCTCCAATCCTCTCCCCGTGGTCATACCGTGCCACAGGTGATACGGGCCAACGGTAGCCTCGGCCGTTACGGCTTCGACCCCGGGTGGAAGTCCCGGCTCCTGGAGTTGGAGCGAGCCTCCGCCGTTCGGGCTGGTAACGCGGCATCGAGGGCGTGAGGTCTCGATAATGGCCGAGCCCCTCCTTCACATAACCATCATCACCGGTCTCTCGGGAGCCGGCAAGACGCTGGCCGTGGATACATTCGAAGATGCCGGGTACTTCTGCGTGGACAATATGCCTCCGCAGATGCTCCCCGGCATGGCCGACCTGTTTTCCCTACCCGGAACCAAAGTGGCTCGGGTTGCGCTCGTCTTCGACATACGCGGCCGTGAGTTTTTCTGCGAGTTCGATCAGGCCCTGAAAGAACTCGAACGCCGAGGGATTCCGTATCGGATCATATTCCTGGAGGCCGACGAGGAGACGCTGATCTCTCGCTACCAGGCCACTCGGCGCGCGCATCCGTTGAGCGAGACCGGGTCGCTCATGGAAGGCATCTGCCGGGAGAGACAGATACTGGAGTCGCTTCGCGAACGCGCCGACGTGGTGATCGATACCAGCCATCTCAACGTGCACGAGTTGAGGCGGCAAATCCAGGACGCAGTACTGGCCGGGGAACTGACGGACCGTGTGCTTATGACGTTCATGTCTTTCGGCTACAAGTACGCGCTACCCCTGGAAGCGGACATAGTCCTGGATGCGCGCTTTCTGCCCAACCCTCATTGGGTGGAGGATCTGAGACCTTTGACGGGGATGGATCCCGCCGTCAGTGACTATGTGGTCCGCCGCCCGGAGGCCTTGGGTTTTCTGGAGAGGGTGACCTCGCTGCTGAGTTACTTGGTGCCGTTCTTCCTCCAGGAGCGCAAGACACACGTGATGGTGGCCGTAGGTTGCACCGGAGGTCGCCACCGGTCGGTGGCTTTGGCCGAGGAATTGGCACAGTTGTTTGAGAAAGAACCCGGCGTGGACGTGTCGGTGCGGCACAGGGACCTTGAGCGGCAGAGCTAGTTTCACGCGCCTGGCCAAGGAGGAGATGGCACGCTCCTCGGAGGGGGGGCCCTGCTGCGCGGCAGCCGAGGCCGCTGCGCTGGTGCGCATGGCGGGGACTTTCCATATTCGGGGAGGCGAAGGCGACGAACGTTACGGGGTGCACATCTCCACCAGCGTCCAAGCCGCAGCCAAGCGCGTGTATTCCTACTTCAAGGGTATGGGGGCCGAAGCTGAGCTCCTCGTCCGTCGTGAGCGACGCTTCCAGTGTCGGCTCATGTACGAGGTGCACTTGGCCGGGACCATCACCAATCTGCAGGTTCTGAATGAGCTCGGCATCCTGAGTGACTCATTTCGTTTGGAGTCAGGTATCCCGCGGCGCTTCCTCCGCCGCAGTTGCTGTCGTTCCGCCTTCCTGCGCGGCTGTTTCATGGGAGCCGCCTCGGTCAACGATCCTTTACGCGATGCGCACTTGGAGTTCGTGACTCCACACGCGGCTTTTGCCGACGATTTGGCGGCTTTGCTGGCCCAAATGGGCTTTCGCCCCGGCACGTATACCCGACGCTCTGCTTACGTGGTTTACCTGAAGGGTAGAGAAGAGGTTGCGGGCTTGTTGGCGCTGGCGGGAGCACATCAGGCGGCACTGGCTCTGCAGGAGGGTGCCGTTTTGAAAGAAGTGCGGGCACAGGCAAACCGGGTGGCAAACTGTGACCAGGCGAATCTGAGGCGATCGAGCCGGGCGGCGCAGAAGCAACTGGACGCCATTGACTTCCTGGAGCGGGTGGGACAGCTGCGTGTTTTGTCACCGGCGCTACAGGAGGCGGCTGAACTACGAAGGGCGTTTCCCTACCTGGGGCTGGCGGAGCTGGCGGAGGAGGGCGAGCTGGGACTCACGCGCATGGCCGTGAACCACAGGCTGCGTAGGTTGGTGCAGGCAGCGATGGACGCGGGATTCTCGCCGTACGAGGGTGGGAGCCGTGACGAATCCCCCGAGGGGGTTAACAGGAGACGAGCATCATGAGCACCACGGTTGGTATCAACGGATTCGGGCGCATCGGACGTCTGTTCTTGCGTGCCGCGCTCAAGAGGGGGGCGGATCTGAACGTGGTCGCCATCAACGACCTGACCGAGACCCCTACTTTGGCGCACCTCTTCAAATACGACAGCGTCCACGGCATCTGGCCGGGAGCGGTACGTACCACGGAGCAGGGTATCGAGGTTGACGAGCGTGAAATCAGAGTACTTGCCCAGAGGGAGCCGGAACTCCTGCCTTGGCGCGATCTGGGTGTCGACGTGGTCGTGGAGTGTACCGGCCGATTCACGGATCGCGTGGGCGCCACTAAGCACCTCGATGCCGGAGCCCGCAAAGTCGCCATCAGCGCGCCGGCGAAGGACCCCGATGTGACGGTGGTCTTGGGAGTCAACGACACCGACTATGATGCGGAGCGCCACCATGTTGTGTCCAACGCCAGTTGCACCACCAACTGCCTGGCGCCGCTCAGCAAAGTGATCATGGACACCTTCGGCATCGAGCAGGGGTTTGTGAGCACGGTGCATGCCTATACCAACGACCAAGTCATTCTCGATTTCCCCCACCGTGATCTGCGCCGCGCGCGGGCGGCGGCCGAGTCCATCATCCCCACCACCACGGGCGCGGCCAAGGCCATCGGACTGGTCATCCCGGAGTTGCAGGGGAAGATGGACGGGGTGGCGTTCAGGGTCCCCATCCCCAACGGCTCACTACTCGACCTGGTGGTGACGCTGAAGAGCGAAGCCTCCATCAGACAGCTCAACGATGCCGTGAAGGAAGCCGCTGCCGGGCCTTTGGCCGGGATCCTCGAATACACTGAGGAACCGCTGGTTTCTCGTGATATCGTGGGCAACCCACACTCGTGTGTGTTCGATGCCACCTCCACCATGGTATTGGGCAGGCAGGCCAAGTTGGTGGCCTGGTACGACAACGAGTGGGGATACTCCAACCGTCTGGTCGACCTGGTTCTGCGGTTGCGTAGCCGGCCCGCGCAACGCAGCCGGCAGAAGAACGTGGGCTCGGCCGTACGGTGGGAGGCGTGTCGGGCGAGCGCGTCAAGGAAGGACGGCAATGGCAAAGAAGACGGTCAGAGACATCGACGTCGTCGGCAAACGCGTCCTGGTGCGGGTGGACTTCAACGTCCCCCTCAAGGAAGGAGCGGTCAGGGATGATACGCGCATTCGCGCGGCCCTGCCCACCATCATCTACCTACGCAGCCAGGGAGCAAAGGTCATCCTCACCTCTCACCTCGGTCGTCCCAAGAAGCAGCCGAAGGAAGGCCTGGTCATGGATCCCGTGGCGGCGCGGCTGTCCGAGTTGCTGGGGGTGCCGGTGCGGAAACTCGACGAGCTCACAGGGCCGGCCGTGGAAGCGGCAGTGGCCGAGATGAAGCCGGGCGACGTGGTGTTGCTGGAGAATTCGCGCTTCGACCCCCGCGAAGAAAAGAACGACCCCTCGCTGGCGGCCGAACTGGCGCGGCTCGCGGATGTCTATGTCAATGACGCCTTCGGCACCGCACACCGAGCCCACGCCACCACTGCCGGCGTGGCCCAACTGCTGCCGGCAGTGGCCGGGTTCCTCATGCAGAAGGAGCTCGAAGCTCTCGACACGTTGGTAACGGCTCCGGGGCGCCCGTTTGTGGTGGTGCTGGGAGGAGCCAAGGTGACAGATAAGATCGGTGTCATAGACAAGTTCCTGGATATCGCCGACGATATCCTGGTTGGGGGGGCCATGGCCTTCACCTTCTTCAAAGCCAAAGGCTGGGCGGTGGGTGCCTCCTTGGTGGAAGATGAGGAAGGCGTAGCCGTGGCCAAGCGCATCCTGGACAAGGCCGCCTCCTCTTACTGCAACTTGGCGCTTCCCACCGATATCGTGGTGGCGGAGAAAGCCGAAGCCGATGCGGCCACCAAGCTGGTGCCCGCCGACGCCATTCCCGAGGGTTGGATGGGACTCGACATTGGTCCGGACACGGCCGCGGCGTACGGAGCCAAGTTTAAGGCAGCCGATGAGGTGTTCTGGAACGGTCCCATGGGCATGTTCGAGGTGGCGCCCTTCGCCGCCGGCACCAGGGCGGTGGCGGAAGCCATGGTCGCCTGCAAGGGCATGACTATCGTGGGGGGCGGTGATTCAGTGGCGGCCGTAAACGACTTCGGCTTGGCTGAGAAGATGATCCATGTCTCCACGGGGGGAGGCGCTTCGCTTGAGTTCATCGAGAAAGACGGGGTGCTGCCGGGTGTGACCGTTCTGGAGGACCGATGAACCCGATGCGTACCCCGCTGATCGCGGGCAACTGGAAGTTGTTCAAGACCGGGGTGGAGGGCGCGGCTTTCATACAAGGCCTGGCCGAGAGCCTCGGGCGTCGCCTGGGGGACGCTCCGGGTGTGGAAGTGGTGGTGGCTCCGCCGTTCACCTCGCTCTATCAAGTGGCGCAGGCATGTGGGGGCACCAAGATCGAGGTAGCGGCCCAGGACGTGTACTGGCAGGAGAAGGGTGCTTTCACTGGAGAGGTGGCGCCGCACATGGTGAAAGATGCCGGAGCGGCCTGGGCCATCGTGGGGCATTCGGAGCGCCGCCAGTTCTTCGGGGAAACCGATGAGAGCGTGGCCCGCAAGGTGCAGGCGGCTTTGGCGGCGGGGTTGAAGCCCATCATGTGCGTTGGGGAACTCGAGGACCAGCGTCTCTCCGGTATGACGGAACAGGTGCTGAAGACGCAGGTAGAGGCAGGATTGGCCCTGGTGGAGGCGTCCGACCTGGCCAAGATGGCCATCGCCTATGAACCGGTATGGGCCATCGGCACGGGGCGCACGGCCACACCGCAGCAGGCTCAAGAGGCGTGCGCCTTTATCCGTGGCCTGGTTGTTGAAGTTCAATCTGGAGGCGTCCGTTGCGGTCCGCATTCTGTATGGTGGGAGCGTCAAACCGGACAACACGGCGGAACTGATGAATCAAGTGGACATAGACGGGGGGCTAGTCGGAGGCGAGCCTGGAGGTGGAGTCCTTTGCCGACATCATCGAACAATCCCGAACGGCGCGCGCCTGACTCAGGCGCCGCTGCAGGCGACCCGGGCGCCCGGCGCCCGGTCGCCCTCATTATCTTGGACGGCTGGGGGCACGCACCTCCCGGCCCCGATAACGCCGTATCCCTTGCCAACATTCCCTTCTACCGCAGTCTGGAAGAGCAATACCCCCGCGAGTGGCTTGAAGCTGCAGGCGAAGCCGTGGGGCTTCCGGCAGGCATCATGGGCAACTCTGAAGTCGGCCACCTGACTTTGGGCACGGGGCGCATCAACTTCCAAGACCTCTCGCGCATCAATCGGGCTGTTGCCGACGGTACCTTCTTTCGAAACCCTGTGTTGGGACCGGCTATGGCCCACGCTGCCACCGGGTTCGGCCGTCCACCTCATGGGGCTCCTGTCAAACGGGGGAGTGCACTCCGCCATCGAGCATCTGCAGGCTTTGGTTCAGCTTGCCCACGATACCAGGGTCACCCGGCTGTTCATCCACTGCTTCATGGACGGAAGAGATACCTCGCCCACGGCGGGCCGGGGTTCCTGGCCGCCCTGGAGGAGTTCTTGGCGGACGAGGGCGTGGGCGAGATTGGAGCCCTGTCCGGTCGCTACTACGCCATGGATCGTGACAAGCGCTGGGAGCGCGTGAAGCTGGCCTACGACGCGCTGGTCTTCGGCGAAGGCGCTTCGAGCTTCCACCGTTGAGGAGGCCATCACCCGCTCGTACGAGCAGAACATCACCGACGAATTCGTACTGCCCACCGTGGTGAGCAATGACCCGGAATCGCGTATCAAAGACGGTGACACCGTCATCTTCTTCAACTTCCGCCCCGACCGGGCCCGGGAGCTCACGCGCGCGTTCATCGAACCCGATTTCGACGGTTTTGATCGGGAGGGCCCGGCGCCGCAAGTAACGTACATCGGTATGACCGAGTACGACTCATCTTTCGGCATCCCCGTGGCGTTTCCGGATGTGCCGCCGGAGTTGCCCCTGGCCGAGGTGCTGAGCCGGGCGGGCATGACGCAGTTGCACATCGCCGAGACCGAGAAATACGCCCACGTCACCTTCTTCTTCAACGGCGGCCATGAGGCACCCTATCCCGGGGAGCGGCAGGTGCTGATCCCGTCACCGCGTGACATCGCCACCTACGATCAGCGTCCACAGATGGCCGCGTATGAGGTGGCCGCCCGTTTCGTGGAACTCTACGAGGAAGAAGAGTTCGATTTTGTGATCCTTAACTTCGCCAACCCCGACATGGTGGGGCACACGGGTGTGCTCGAGGCGACCGTGGAGGCCCTGGGCCACGTCGATAAGTGTTTGACCTCTGTGGTGGGCGCTTTGCAGGCCAAGAACGCGCACATCTTTGTCACCGCCGACCACGGGAACGCCGAGTCTATGCTGAATGACGACGGAACTCCCAACACCGCTCACACCACCAACCCCGTGCCTTTGCTGTATTTGGAGAAGGGGGCAGTGTTGCGAAAGGGAGCAGGACTATCGGACATAGCGCCGACCGTCCTTCACCTGTTAGGCCTTCCCGTCCCCTCGGTGATGACGGGTACGTCTCTCCTGGCAGAGGACGCGTGATGACTGCGGATGCAGGAGTGGCCGGATAAGTAAAGAATTGCCGTTCATGTAGCATTACATGGTAACCTCGGAGAGGTAGATGATTCTGGGAAACCATGGCTTACGCGGGAGTGTTGCGGCGTGAAGTACGTTCTCATTGTATTGGACAGCATTGTGGGGATTGGGTTGTTGATCCTCATCTTCCTTCATTCCGGCAAAGACGCCGGTCTGTCACAGGCCTTTGGGGGCGTGGGCAGTGGCTTCGGTGGCACCACGGTGGTGCAGAAGAATCTCACCCGCTTCACAGTTGGGTTTGCGGTAGCGTTCTTTGTGCTGACCATAGCGCTTGGGTTCATTGCGTGAACGGTGTGTGGAAGCCGATGAGGAGGTGATGGCTGAAGTAGACTGGTATGCGTGGGCAGAGTTGTCTGCAAACCCAAGGAACGATGGAGGAGGCGTCTTGGACAACCATAGATACACTCGTTGGGGACTTCTTGTTCTGGTAGCCATCATGGTCGTGGCTCTGGGCGTGGTTGCTGCGGGCTGTGGGAGCAGCGCCACCACTACCACTGGAGGCGGCGCGGCCGGAGAGTTGGCAGCAGATCAGACTCTGCGCGTCAACATCAACACCGAACCACCGAATATCGATCCCAACCTGGGCACGGACACCACGTCCGCTAAGGTCATCAACAACATCTTCGAGGGTCTCACCCACATCAACTACGAGGGTGAGGTGTTCCCCGGTGCGGCCGAGAAGTGGGAAGTGTCCGATGACGGTCTCACGTACACTTTCTATCTGCGCGGCACTGACAAGTGGACCAACGGCGACGTAGTTACCAGCCAAGACTTCAAGGACTCCTGGCTGCGGATCCTGGATCCGGCTACGGGGGCCGACTACGCCTATATGGTGTTCGTGATCAAGGGCGCCGCTGAGTTCAACGCCGGCGAAGGCAAGGCCGAAGACGTGGCTATCGACGCCAGCGATCCCAAGGTTCTGAAAGTGACCCTGGTGGGCAGGGTTCCCTGGTTTGTGCCCATGATGGCGCACCAGGCCTTCTTCCCCATCCACAAGGCCACCGTGGATCAGCACGGGGACAAGTGGACCGAGCCGGGCAACATCGTCAGCAATGGTCCGTTCAAGCTCACCACCTGGAACCACGAGTCCGACATACTGCTGGAGAAGTGGGGCGACCATCGCTTGGCCTCGGAGACCACCCTCGAGAAGATCAAGATGATCATGATCGTGGAGGCCACCACCGGAGTGGCGGCTTTCGAGAACAACGAGGTGGACATTCAGTCAGATCTGCCCGTGGCGGACATGGACCGGCTGAAGAAGCTCCCCGAGTACACGCTGTTCCCGATGCTGGGCATCTACTACTACGGCTTCAACATCAAGAACCCGTCGCTGGAAAAGGTGGAAGTGCGCCAGGCTTTGGCTATGGCCATGGACCGCCAGTCCATCATTGATAACGTGGCTAAGGCCGACCAGCTACCCGCCGTCTCCTTCACTCCCAAGGGCATGCCCGGTTGGGACGTCTTCCACAAGTCCGAACTGCTGAAGCCCACCGCCGATAAGGAAGGCGCCAAGAAACTGCTGGCCGACGCAGGGTTCCCCGATGGCCAGGGTCTCCGTGAAATCGTGATCTACTACAACACCAGCGAGGGCCATCAGGCCATAGCCACTGCGGTCCAAGATCAGTGGAAGCAGGTCGGAGCCAACGTCACCCTCAAGAACATGGAGTGGAAGCAGTACCTCGACTTCCTCCCCAACAACGATGACGTTATGGTTTACCGCATGGGTTGGGTGGCCGACTTCAACGACGCCTACAACTTCCTCGAGATTCTGCGCGAGAAGAGCGGCAATAACTACACTCGTTGGTCCAGCGCCGAGTATGAGAAGAACTTGGACGATGCTCTGCAGGCTCCGGACGAAGCTGCACGTTTTGAGCTTTACTCCAAGTGCGAGCAGATCCTGCAGGACGAGATGCCCGTAGCGCCGATCTACTGGTACACCAACCCCGAGTTGGTGAAGAAGTACGTGACCGGCTACGAGCCGAATCCGCTGGGGGAACTTACCAACTACTGGACGGTGAAGATCCTCAAGCACTAATCCGTCAATCACGAGGAGCCGGTGGATCTAATGGTGGCGGCGGCACGGGGCGTGCCGCCGCGCACTTCATAGTGCGGTTTAATTGTGCGCGTTGAGCATGTAATAATGTGCCGGGATTGCGTGACAGGGGTACCGTGCAGAAGCGGCGGAGAGACCGACCAGATGACGAGCAAGCACTCGGTCGCGTAAGCGGGGTAAGACACCGTGTTCAAGTTCATAGTGCGAAGGATACTGTGGAGCATCCCCGTCCTACTGCTTGTGATTCTCTTCACGTTTCTGCTCATGAAGGCTATTCCGGGCGGGCCCTTCACCGGGGAGAAGGGCATTCCTCCTGAGATCTTGGCCAACATGAACGCCAAGTACGGGTTGGACAAGCCGTGGTTCGAACAGTATGCCCGCTACGTGTGGCACGCTTTTCGGGGAGATTTAGGGGTTTCCATGACTCAGAAGTCGCGGACGGTCATGGACATCATCGGTAGTGCTTTCCCGGTTTCCATGCAGCTAGGCATCCAAGCCTTCCTATTAGCGATTCTTATCGGTCTGCCGGCGGGGATCATCGCGGGGCTGCGGCACACACGTGGATGGACTATACGGCCATCTTCTACTCCACCATCGGCTGGGCGATTCCCACTTTCATCACCGGCCCCATCCTGATTTACTTCTTCGCGGTCAAGTTGGGGTGGTTCCCCACCTCGCGCTGGGAGGGGCCCATCTACTGGGTCTTGCCAACCGTGACGCTGGGATTCTCCTTGTCGGCGTATTTCGCACGCCTGACCCGTGGCAGCATCCTGGAGACTCTGCAGCAGGACTTTGTGCGGACGGCGCAGGCCAAGGCTGCCGCGCGGGTTGGTGGTCCGCCGCCACATCCTGCGCAACTCCCTCATTCCTGTGATCACGCAGGCGGGGCCGCTGCTCGGTTTCGTCATTACCGGTAGTTTCTTGACCGAGTATATCTTCGCTATCCCCGGTCTGGGCCGCCACTACATCCAGAGTGTGACCAACCGGGACTACTCGGTGGTCATGGGGCTCGCGGTGTTGTTGTCGGCCGTGATAGTGGTGGCGAATATGGTGGTGGACATCCTGTACGGCTACCTGGATCCTCGGATCCGGTATGAGTGAAGCGGGGAGGCGGCATGAGCGACACTAAAGCGCATGAAATCGACTCCTCGGTAGCCGCGCTGGCCGAGGAGCGCGACGCGGGGGCCCCGCTCACCATTCGTCAAACCACCCTGTGGGGAGACGTGATCAGGCGGTTCATGCGTAATCGCGCCGCCCTGCTCGGCCTCTCTGTGCTGGCGCTAATGATCCTGTACTCCACCATTGGACCTTGGATTCGGCCGTACGGTTTTGCCGACCAGGATTTCTCCATCGCCAACCAGCTGCCCAACGCACAACACTGGTTCGGCACCGACATGTTCGGCCGCGACCTCTTCGTGCGGGCGGCCATGGGGGGGCGCGTTTCACTATTGGTGGCGTTTGCCGCCACCGGTGTGGTCCTGGTAGTGGGCGTGCTGTATGGGTCCACCTCGGGCTTCATTGGCGGGAAGGTGGACGAGATCATGATGAGGTTTGTGGACATCCTTTACGGGATGCCCTATCTGCCCTTCGCCATTATCCTGCTGGTGATCCTGGGTGGGGGAGTGGTGCCGATGCTGCTGGCCTTGGCCATCGTGTCGTGGCTCACGCCCTCTCGACTGGTGCGGGGCCAGATTCTGACTCTGAAACAGAATGAGTACGTGGAGGCGGCGCGGGCGTTGGGAGCGTCGCAGGCGCGAGTGGTGTGGCGTCACTTGCTCCCCAATACACTGGGAATCATCGTGGTGGCCATGTTCCTGGAAGTGCCGTCTATGATCCTGGGCGAAGCCGTCCTCTCGTTCTTGGGTCTGGGCATATCGGCTCCCAACGCTTCATGGGGCACGCTGGCTGAAGAGGGGTGGAAGGCGTTGCGCTCGTATCCATGGCTGATCATCCTGCCCGGACTGTTCATCTCCATCACGGTCCTGGCGTTCAATTTCGTGGGCGACGGTTTCCGGGATGCTATCGACCCACGGACCAAGGAGGGGAACGGGTGAGCCCGCTGCTGGAGGTCAAAGACCTGAAGACGCAGTTCTTCACCCGCGAGGGTGTGGTTCATGCAGTCGACGGGGTCAGTTATGCAGTGGACGAGGGAAAGACGCTCGGCTTGGTGGGGGAGTCCGGGTGTGGGAAGAGTGTGAGTGCCCTGTCCGTGATGCGCCTGATCCCGGACCCGCCGGGGAAGATCGTTGAAGGTCAGATACTGTTTGAAGATCGTGATCTGGTTCCTCTGTCCGAGAGAGAGATGCGCGACATGCGCGGCAACCAGATCTCCATGATCTTCCAGGATCCCATGACCTCTTTGAACCCTGTGGTGAGGATAGGGTTGCAGATGACTGAAGGCATCCAACTCCACATGGGGTTGAGTAAGAAGGAGGCGGAAGACCGGGCGGTGGAACTGCTCGACGCCGTTGGTTTGCCCGATGCCAGACGCCGACTCAAGGACTACCCTCATCAGTTCTCGGGGGGCATGAGGCAGCGGGTCATGATCGCCATGGCGCTCAGCTGCGACCCCAAGCTGCTCATAGCCGACGAGCCCACCACGGCACTCGACGTCACCATTCAGGCCCAGATCTTGGACCTGCTCAAACGCATGCAGGATCGTTTCAGCATGTCCATTCTGCTCATAACACACGACTTGGGTGTGGTGGCCGGAGTGAGCGACGACGTCTGCGTGATGTACGCAGGTCGGATTGTGGAGCAGGCGGACACCGTGAGTCTGTTTGAGCATCCCCAGCATCCTTACACTTTGGCGCTGCTCAACTCGATTCCCCGCTTGGATACCGAGGAACGCGGCAGGTTGGCGAACATCCCCGGTCTCCCTCCGGACTTGGTCCAGCCTCCGGCCGGGTGTCGCTTCCATCCCAGGTGCCGTTTCGCCCGCGAACGTTGTCGGCAGGGGGAACAACCCCCTCTCATGTCCTTCGACGGGTCCGAGCACTTGGTGGCGTGTTGGTACGCCGATGACCTCGTCAACGGGAAGGAGGGGTGACCATGGAATCCGTGCTTGCCGATAGCCCGGTGTCGGGGTCGGTGGCCGCAGGCGCGGCAACTCCCCCGCTCCTGAACGTCAAGAACCTCATTAAACGCTTCCCCATCACCTCCGGATTCATTTTCCAACGAGTGGTCGGCCATGTGCACGCTGTGGAGGATGTGTCGTTCGAAGTGGCCGAGGGCGAGACCCTGGGCTTGGTCGGCGAGTCCGGCTGTGGCAAGACCACGATAGGACGCTGCGTTCTGCAACTCCATCGCCCCACTTCCGGCAGCATACGCTTCATGGGCACCGAACTGACCACGCTCCGGGGCCAGGGCCTCCAAGATATGCGGCGCAACATGCAGATCGTTTTCCAAGATCCGTACGCTTCACTCAATCCACGTATGACGGTTGGGACCATCGTGGGCGAGCCACTGACCATTCACCACATCGGCACCCGCACCGAGCGCAAGGAACGCGGTCGACCACGAGGAGCGGCTGGCCGAGGTGCTCGAGGCCGTCGACCTGCCTTCGGGGTCCGCCGATCGCTACCCGCACGAGTTCTCCGGAGGGCAGCGGCAGCGGATCGGCTTGGCCAGGGCTCTGGCTCTGCACCCCAAGCTCATCATCTGTGATGAGCCTGTATCCGCCCTGGATGTATCGATTCAAGCCCAGATGCTCAACTTGCTCCAGTCGCTGCAGGAGGAACTGAATCTCACCTACCTGTTCATCGCCCACGATTTGTCCGTGGTAAAACACGTGTCGGATCGCGTGGCGGTCATGTATCTGGGCAAGGTGGTGGAGATAGCCCGTAGCGGCGACCTATACCGGAACCCGCTCCATCCCTACACTTTCGGGCTGTTGGCGGCCATTCCCATTCCGGACCCCAAAGTGCAGCGTCACCGGGCCCACAAGGTCTTGGAAGGCGATGTGCCCAGCCCCACCGACCCACCTCCCGGCTGCGTGTTCCATCCCCGTTGCTTCCGTGCTCAGGAGATCTGCAGGCAACAAGTGCCGCCTTTGGTAGATCACGGTGAGGGGCACCAGGCGGCGTGTTTCTTCCCGCTGTCGGGCGGAGAGGTCTAGTGCCGGCGGCAGGAATGGGCGCGTGGTTGGTGGCGGCACTTATGCCGCGCTGAAGGCGGGTGTGGCGCGAGTTGTACCCACTGGTATACTCGATGTGCAGCCTGGGCAGCTACGGGGGTAGGCGGCCGGTGCCGCACTACTCTCGAGGAAAGTCCGGACTCCGCAGAGCAGGGTGCTGGATAGCGTCCAGCGGGGGAAACCCCAGGGAAAGTGCCACAGAAATGACACAGCCCGCGCAGGGCACGCGCCCTGGGCGGGCAACGGTGAAATGGTGCGGTAAGAGCGCACCGGCGTCGTGGTGACACGGCGGCCAGGTAAACCCCACCCGGAGCAAGGCCGCAAAGGGAAGCGCTTGAGGGCTGCTCGTCCGATGCTTCCGGGTTGGCCGCACGAGGCGCACGGTAACGTGCGTCCCAGATGGATGGCTGTCCTCGACAGAATCCGGCTTATAGGGCTGCTACAGCGGGGCCCCAGCCGCGCGGCGGCAGGGGCCTCCGCCCTGTGTCGGGTGTGTGGCCCGAGCGGCCGGCGGGAAAGTATGGCTGAGAGAACCACAGAGTAGGCGGGAGGCGATTACGTGACAGAGCGCAGGGTAGTCATTATGGGAGCGGCCGGCCGGGACTTCCACAACTTCAACACCGTCTATCGGGACAATGCGGATGTGAAGGTGGTGGCCTTCACGGCGGCCCAGATTCCCGGCATTGAGAGCAGGCGGTATCCTCCGGAACTGGCCGGGCCGCGGTATGCAGAAGGCATCAAGATCGTGCCCGAGGAAGACCTGGAAGATCTGGTGCGGCGTGAGGACGTGGACGAGGTTGTCTTTGCCTACAGTGATGTGTCGCACGAATACGTGATGCACCAGGCTTCGCGCGCTTTGGCAGCGGGCGCCGACTTCACCCTGTTGGGCACCGATGCCACCATGGTGAAGGCGGACGTGCCGGTCATATCCGTGTGCTCTACGCGTACGGGTGCCGGCAAAAGCCAAACGTCGCGCTTCTTGGCGGATGTGCTGATTGAGCGGGGCCTGCGCCCGGTGGTCATCCGGCATCCCATGCCGTACGGTGATCTGGCGCAGCAGCGGGTGCAACGCTTCGCCAACCTGGATGATCTGGATCAACACCACACCACGGTGGAGGAGCGTGAAGACTACGAGCCACACTTGAGACGCGGCTTGGTGGTGTACGCGGGCGTGGACTACGCGGCTATCGTTGCAGAGGCCCAAAAAGAGGCACCCATCATCATCTGGGACGGTGGGAACAACGACTTCTCCTTCGTGAAGCCGGACTTGGAGATCGTGGTGGTCGACCCCTTCCGGGTGGGGCATGAGCTCGCTTATCATCCGGGTGAGGTCAACCTGCGCCGTGCCCAGGTGGTCGTGATCAACAAGGTGGGGTCTGCGTCGGCCGCCGAAGTGGAGAAGTTGGCCCAGACCGTCCGGGAAGTGAACCCTACGGCAACGTTGGTTCGGGCGAATTCGGTCATCCTTGCTGAGAATGCCGAGCTCATCAAGGGCAAGCGCGTGTTGGTGGTGGAGGATGGCCCCACGTTGACGCACGGGGGCATGGCAACCGGAGCCGGTGTGCAGGCCGCCCGCGAGCACGGGGCGGCCGAGATCGTGGATCCCAGACCGTATGCCGTGGGCGAGTTGGCCTCCGTCTATCAGAAGTATTCGCATCTGGGGCCCATCTTGCCGGCTGTGGGGTACTTCCCCGAACAACTCCGGGACTTGGAGGCCACCATTGCCGCGGTACCGGCTGATGTGGCTGTTATAGCCACTCCCTTCGACGTGCGTCGCGTGATACAGGTGGACAAGCCCATGGTTCGCGTGACCTACGAACTGGAGGAGACGGGGGAACCATCTCTGACCACCATCGTGGACGAATTCCTGGTCGGACAGAAGCTGCGCGTATAGCAGTTGCTGCCCAGTTCTGGAGTCGTCAGGGGCGTGATCACAGGCCCGTGCCTCCTTCCCGGTGTTTATGCGGAATAGGGGTGGGGGTATAGGGAGGGCGTGCAGATGATGTATTCCCGAGGCCGGCAAAGGAGAGACCATGGCTTTTGTGCTGCCAGAGCTTCCATACGCTAAGGATGCGTTGCAACCGCACCTCAGCGCCGAGACGTTGGACTATCACCACGGCAAGCACCACAACGCGTACGTGACCAACCTCAACAACCTCATCGAGGGGACTGATTTCGCCAGCAAGGCCCTTGAGGAGATCGTGCTCACCTCCGAGGGGGGCGTGTTCAACAATGCGGCCCAAGTGTGGAACCACACGTTCTACTGGAATAGCATGAAGCCCGGTGGCGGAGGCGAGCCCACCGGCGAGTTGGCGGCGGCCATAGCCAAGTCCTTCGGCTCGTACGATGCCTTCAAGGCCGAGTTCATCCAGGCCGGTCTGACGCAGTTCGGGTCGGGTTGGGCTTGGCTGGTGCTGGACAACGGGCAACTCAAGATCACCAAGACGGGTAATGCGGATCTACCGCTGAAACACGGACAGGTGGCGCTGCTCACGGCGGATGTGTGGGAGCACGCGTATTACATCGACTACCGCAACGCCCGGCCGAAGTACATCGAGGCGGTGTTTGACAACCTCCTCAACTGGGATTTCGCGGAGCAGAACCTGGCCCGGGCCTGATCGCGCGGATAGAAAGCCCGGGCGGCGCCCGCCGGCGGCCCGGGTTTCGCGGCCCGCTGTCTTGCTGTCCCCCCGGCTCGCTTTCCGGCGGGCACTCGGGTAGGATCGCCCCGAGAAAGGGGGCCGCCATGGACCTGGGACGCATCGAAGAATACTACCGTGACGCCGGAGGTGGGTCTCGGTGGTCTTTGCCTACGGAGCGGCCGGCGGAAGGAGCTCCCGTACAAGGGGCACGGTCGCGGGGTGAATCATCCGATCTGAAAGCCCGAGTGGAGCATGGGATTCTTCGGTCACCCACGAGAGGGCGTTGCTCTCCCCTCGGCTGAGCAGTGACGGAACCGTCATGCTCGATGCGCTCTCGGGCCATCTCACCGGCGCCACGTTGGGGTGGCTCCGGTCTCGCTGCGGGCTGCCTGAGGGCGGCTGCAGTTGTGCCTGGCCGCACTGCGGCACAAAGGACTTGTAGTGCGCCTGAACACGGTGGTGGAGAGCTACAGTTGCCGATTCCCTGGTGTGCGCGTCTCCTGAGTGAAGGGTTCGTGAAAACCGGATAGGAAACACAGGCGGTGCCTCTAGTGTTCGCCGGACACCGCCCTCTCTCCCATGCGTGGGCGCGGTCGTAACCCGCGGTGCCGTCAAGCCGGGGTGCAGTCAGGGCAAGGTGAAGTTGGGGGCACGGCGGGTCTGCTAGAATGCCCCGGACATGGCCGGCCTCAGATCCGATCTTCAGCACAGCGAGGCGCCACTGCCCGACCGGCGTCCCATTGGTGTTTTCGACTCCGGGGTTGGTGGCCTGACCGTCCTTCACGAGATGCCTCGTCAACCTTCCCCATGAGGACTTTGTGTACCTGGGGGACACCGCTGCCTTCCCGTACGGTCCGCGCAGCCACGACGAAGTGCGGAGGCTGGCCTTCCACAACGTGGGCTTCTTGGTGGATAGGGGAGTCAAACTCATAGTGGTGGCGTGTAATTCGGCCACGGCTGTGGCGCTGCCTCAGCTCAAAGCCTCGTTCGACACGCCCATCGTGGGAGTGGTGATGCCGGGGGCGCGCGCCGCCCATGCGGGCCACTCGCACGCGGCGGGTGGGGTTAATGGCCACCGAGGCTACAGTGCGGTCCGGAAGCTACCAGCGCGCGTTGCACGTCTTGGACGCAGGTATCGAAGTGGAGGCGGTGGCCTGCCCGCTGCTGGCTCCCCTGATTCAAGAGGGCGATGTGTTCTCAGAGCGGGTGGAGGACGCGGTCAGGGAGTATGTGGGGCCGCTCAAGAAGGCCTGCGTGGACACGGTGATTTTGGGCTGTACCCACTATCCTCCTCCACCCATGCTCCGCCGCCTGCTCGGCCCGCGGGTAGCGTTGGTGAACTCGGCGGAAGAGATCGCACGGGAGGTGGTGGAGATCATCGATCGCAAACAAATGGGCAATGTTAGGGAGCGCGAAGGCACGTACGCGTTCTTCGCCCTTCCAATCCCGAGGAGTTCCGGGCGGTAGGGGCCCGTTTCTTACAACTCCCCATTCGTGAGGTCGGGCTGTGGGATGGCGTCTCGCTCCTTCGACCCGACTGTGCGGGTGTGACGGCTCATGGCAGCTGAGCCGCAAGGGCAGCATACCGGTCCCTCCTCCGAATCGCGGGTGGGCCGGCGTGGACCCAGAGAGATACGCCCGCTGGGAGTGACCCCAGGTTTCTTGGGGTCGGCCCAAGGCTCGGTGCTTCTAGAACTGGGACGCACACGGGTGCTGTGTGCGGCCAACCTGGTTGATGGGGTACCGGGTTGGCGCCGGGGCAGCCGCGAGGGATGGCTGACGGCCGAGTACTCTTTGTTGCCCTCGTCAACCCAGGAACGCACTCCACGGGAAGCCGTGCGTGGTCGGCAGGACGGCCGCACTGTTGAGATCAGCGCCTCATCGGCCGTTCGCTGCGCACGGTGACCGACCTTGGCGCGCTGGGAGAGCGTACGCTGTACGTCGACTGCGACGTGATAGAGGCCGATGGGGGTACGCGATGCGCTGCGGTCTCCGGGGGCTATCTGGCGCTGCACTTGGCGCTCATGAAGGCGGTGGACGAAGGGCGGCTGCGATCGCTCCCCCTTACAGACTCGGTGGCGGCTGTCAGCGTGGGAGTGGTGGGCGGCATGCCTGTACTGGATCTGGAGTACGCAGAGGATTCGGCGGCCGACGTGGATATGAACGTGGTCATGACCGGTTCCGGCCGGATCATCGAGGTGCAGGCCACAGCCGAGATCGTTCCGTTCAGCAGGGATACGCTGGAACAGTTGCTGGATCTGGCCGAAGAGGGTCTGAAGGAGATCTCCGCCGTACAGGCTGAAGTCATTGCTTCGGTATATAGGGCCCAGAACCATCGCGTGGGTTAGACGGGGTGTGGCTGTGCTCGGGGGGCGGGTGGTGCTGGCCAGCGGTAATGCCGGCAAAGCCCGCGAGTTCACGCGCCTGCTGCAGCCGCTGCGGGTGGAACCCATGCCTCCATTCGTGGTATTGCCACCCGAGACGGGGGAGACCTTCCTCGAGAACGCCGAAATCAAAGCCCGTTCTGTTTTTGCGCAACTGGGTGGCCGGCTGGCCGTGATCGCAGATGATTCAGGCCTGGAGGTGCGGGCGCTGGGTGGGCGGCCCGGGGTTCACTCGGCGCGCTACGCAGCCGAGACGGCCACCGACGAGCAGAACGTGTCCCGTTTGTTGCACGACTTGTCGCGGCACGACGACCGATCGGCCCGATTTGTTTTGTGAGTTGATGCTGTTGGTGCCGACCCACGCCGGTGGGGCTCGGAGGCGGCGCCGTGCGTGCTGCAGGCGCGCGGTGTGTTGGAGGGCACCATCGAGACTGCGCCTCGGGGGATGGGCGGCTTCGGATATGATCCCGTGTTCAGGCCCCTGGGTTGGACGCGCACGTTGGCCGAGGCTGATCCGCAGGACAAGGACCGTGTCTCTCACAGGGGGGTGGCCGCGCGCCGCCTCATGCAGATTCTCGCGGAGACGGGATATATGGGGCAGGTCGGGTGACGCGCGAGGGATTCGAAGGCTTGGTGGAGGAAGCGCTTGCCTCCCTCCCTGAGGAGTTCCTGGGCGCTTTGGAAAACATCGAAGTGGTGGTGGAGGATTGGCCCACGCCTGAGGATTTGGAAGCGGCAGGATTGGATAAGCGCGGCCGGGGGACACTGCTGGGCCTCTACCACGGGGTGCCTCTTACAGAGCGAGGCGTGTGGTACGCCGGTGTAGAGCCCGATCTCATCACCATCTATCAAGGTCCCATTGAGGCCGTGGCCGGGCATGAACCCGTGGCCATCCGTCGTCAGGTACGCATAACCGTGCTCCACGAGGTGGGCCACTACTTCGGTATCGACGATGAGCGTCTGGCAGAACTGGGCTGGTACTGAGGGTTGGGTCCTTCTGTCGCCGGGCGGCGGTCCTGATGCGTGCCGGTGCGTGACGGCGAAGTCCGTCAGGTACCTACGGCCAGCGTCAAGAGCAGGAACGCGAACAGGTTGTTGAGAGCGTGGGCGATGATGGGCACCCACAAGTTGTCGCTGCGGTGGTAGGCGATGGCCAGGAGCGCAGCGCCGGCGGTGATGGGCAGCAGCGCCGGCGGTTCAAGTGCACAATCCCAAATATTACCGAACTGTACACGATCCCCCTCAGGAGCCCTTTGCGCATGGCGATGGCCCGGAACAAGAAACCCCGGAAGAAGATGTCTTCTGTGAACGGAGCCAGGATGATGCCGGCGATCCAGATGGCCACCGTTCCCGCTATCCCCCTCGGCCTATGGGGAACTGAGCAGCCTGCGTCTGCTGCACTCCCACAAGGCGCAGCAGCAACTCTATGGTCGCGGATACGGCGATGAAAGCGATACCCCAGAGCAGGCCCAGGCCCACGGAGCGGAGAGAGGGTAGTCCGCGTAGCCCCATCTCCCGCCAACTGGTAACGCGGCGCCGGACCAAGAGGACGTAGACAACCCCGATAAAAACCGCGTCTTCCAGCAGCACCACCACAAAAAGGAAGAAGGGGTTGTTGAAGATGGCCTGCGGGTCACCGGTTTGGAGCATGAGTGCAAAGACGATGGGTAATGACACCACTGTGGATAGAAAGATCACCAGCAACAGCAGGCTGATCACCCACGGCCAGCTACCGTAATGGGCCAGGCTCCGATCCTCCCAGGGAGAGGAGGCGGGCCCACGCTCGTAGGGGGCACCCCCGGCAGTCGCCGGCAACCCCGGAGTGGCGTCCACGACTCGGGCCGGTGCCGCGGGACAGCTCGGCGTACAGCATCCACCGTTGGCCTCCCAACACTCCAGATGATGCAGAGCCCGGCAGGTTCCACACATGACCGTGCGGTCGGGGTCGTCGGTCGCCAATCCGCAGCAAGGGCAGTAGTTCACGACAAAGTGCTGCTGGGCGATAGGAGGAATGGGGTCCATGTGCCTCAGGGCACCCGGATCAGTGGGCGAGGCGGCGCGCCACTTCCAAGAGAAGACGGCGGTCGACCGGTCGCATGCGGCGTGCCAACTGTGTGATCTCTCGCGTCTCCACGGTCCCTTCTACGTCGGCCTCCAAAGTCAATTGCTCGGGTTCCAGAAAAGGGTCTTCCTCGTCGAGCGCGGCGTGGTAGAGCAGGCGGCGGGGCGGAACCTCCAAAGCCTGCGCAATGGCTTCGAGCACATCAGTAGTAGGGTTTTTGCGCCCTTTTTCGATGTCGCCCAGGTAGCTCTTGGAGATCCCCGACTCATCCGCGAGCGCCTGCAGGGTGAACTCGCGGTCCTGGCGGAGCCGCCTCACGGTGAGGCCGATGTAGTTGGCCAGGCGCTTCGTGTCCGCCATGTGTTTCGTCCGCCCCCAGCGCGCGTGTCCCCCGTCGGCGTCTGAGCGAAGTGTACGAGCTTCCTAGCGGCTTTGCAAACGGAGAGCATGATAGTCGAGTAGACTTGCCTGGTGCTTCGCATAACGTGGCGCGTGTCGAGTTGCGGGCCGGCTGGGGCCCACCGTGGAAGGAGGCGTAGCCGTGAGGCAGCGGATTCTGTACATCGACCCATGGGCAGGTGTCGCTGGAGACATGCTGATCGCTGCGCTGCTGGACCTAGATCAAGAGGTGGATCTGGAGGCGGTTCTGAGGGGGACGGTGGGCCGGCTGGCCGTGGGTGAGGTGGGTCTTGAAGTAGAACGAGTCCGCTCGAGGGGCATCGCAGCTACGCGCCTGCAGGTGGTTGAGCCCGATGACGGTGTCACGCGGGGCCCGGCCGAGGCGCAGCGCGTGGTGGCTGAAGCCGATCTGCCCAGCGTGGTGGCCGAACGCTCCATAGCCGCTCTGCAGCGGCTGGCCCGGTGGAGGCCGCGGCGCACGATGTGCCCGTGGAAGAAGTGCACTTCCATGAGTTGGGGGCGGTCGACACGCTGGTGGACGTGGTGGGAGGCTTCGCGCTGTGGCACGCGTTGGGCTGCCCGCGTGTGGTGTGCGGCCCCCTGCCGCTGGGGGCCGGGCAGGCGCAGACGGCGCACGGGTTGGTGGGAGTGCCGGCGCCGGCGACCGTGGGGCTGTGTAGGGGGGTGCCGGTGCGGGCGGGAGCGGAGCCCAAGGAGGTGACTACTCCCACCGGCGCGCTCATGGCCACGGAACTGGCCGATGCTTGGGGGCCCTGGCCGGCGATGAGGTTGCGGGGTGTTGGTTACGGAGCCGGCTGGATGGAGCTGGAACACACGCCCAACGTGGTGCGGGTGGCCTTGGGGGACGCGGTTGCCCCGACCCTGGACCGCGGCACATGTGACCCGCAGGGCGAGCGCGCGCACGACGCGGAAATGTGGCCCGAAGTGGAGGGGTTGGTACTGCTGGAGACGGTGGTGGATGATTGCTCGGGCGAGCAACTGGCATACGCGCACCGCTTGCTGATGGAGGCGGGGGCCCTCGATGCCTGGTTGCGGCCGGTGATCATGAAAAAAGGCCGGCCGGGTACCGAGGTTTGTGTGCTGGCGGGGCCGGAAGAGGAAGAGGCATTGGTCAAGATCTTGGGGCGGGAAACAGGGACGCTGGGGGTGCGGCGGCGCTGGGTGGAGCGGTGGCGCTTGGAGAGGTCGTTCTTGGAGGTGAAGGTGGAAGGGCGGCCGGTGCGGGTGAAGGTGGGATGGTGGCAGGGGGAACCCGTCACCCTGGCGGCCGAGTACGAAGACGCGGCGGCGGTGGCGTCTGAGCTGGGCCGCTCTTTGCAGTACGTCATGAGTACGGCCGTCGCAGCCGCTCGCTCCCTTCTATAATGGCTTGGGCGAGGATGATGGTGCAAGGCCGTTACGGCACCATAGCGGAGGAGGCCTTCGCATGAAGTCCGATCTCGAGATTGCTCAGGAAGCGACGTTACAACCCGTCCGTGAGATAGCGGCTTTGTTGGGTTTGGAACGTGATGAGATCGAGCTGTACGGTGACTACAAGGCCAAGATCAAGCTGAGCGTGCTGGATACGCGTGCCGGTCGGCCGCGCGGGAAGCTGGTGCTCTGTACCGCGCTTACCCCGACACGGGCCGGCGAGGGCAAGACTACCGTAAACATCGGTCTGTCCATGGGGCTCGCCCGGCTGGGCAAGAAGGCCGTGACGACCCTGCGCGAACCGTCACTGGGGCCGTCGTTTGGCATCAAGGGCGGAGCCGCCGGGGTGGTTACTCCCAGGTGGTGCCCATGGAGGAGATCAATCTGCACTTCACGGGCGATATGCACGCCGTCACGGCTGCTCATAACCTGTGCGCCGCCATTGTCGACAACCATATGTTCCAGGGCAACGAACTGGAGATAGACCCCGACGCCATTTACTGGCCCCGGGTTATGGACATGAATGATCGGGCGCTGCGCAACGTCACCGTGGGCCAGCGGGGCGAGGGGGTGGAGCGGCAGACCCGCTTCGACATCACCGCTGCCTCCGAGGTCATGGCCATCCTTTGCCTGGCCACCAACCCCCGGGATATGCGGGAGCGGTTGGGCCGTATCCTTATCGGGTGGAGCCGACGCGGTCGACCGGTCACCAGCTCCGATATAAAGGTAGCGGGAGCCATGGCGGCACTGCTGAAGGATGCCATCAAGCCGAATCTGGTACAGACAATCGAGAACACGCCGGCCATCATCCACGGCGGCCCCTTCGCCAACATTGCCCACGGGTGCAATTCGGTGCAGGCCACCAAGATCGGCCTCATGCTGGCGGACTACTGCGTGACCGAGGCCGGTTTCGGGGCGGATCTGGGTGCCGAGAAGTTCTTCGACATCAAATGTCGTTACGCAGGCCTGAAGCCGGACTGCGTGGTGATGGTGGCGACGGTGCGCGCGCTCAAACTACACGGTGGGGTACCGCTGGAGCACTTGAGTGAGCCGTATGCCGCGGGCATGGCCGCCGGCTTGGACAACCTGCGCAAACACTGCGAGAACATGGCGCTCTTCGGCGTGCCCGTGGTGGTGGCCATCAACGTGTTCTCAGAGGACAGTGAGGAGGAGCTCGCTTTGCTCACGCGCGAGGTGGCGGCGATGGGACTGAGCGCGGTGCGGTGTCGGGTATGGGCAGAGGGCGGAGCCGGCGCCACTGATCTGGCAGCCGAAGTGATCCGTGCCTGCGCCTCGGCCGATGGTGCCCGTTTCCGCCTGCTCTACGAGGACGATCTAGGTTTGAAAGAGAAGATCGAGACGATCGCCACCCGCATCTACGGGGCCGATGGCGTGGACTTCTACGCGCGGGCCGAGCGGGCCCTGGAGCGCTTCACGGCGGCGGGCTATGGTCGTCTCCCGGTGTGCATGGCCAAGACTCAGGCCTCGCTCTCCGACGACAGTTCGTTGCTGGGTCGGCCGCGTGGCTGGCGGCTGCTGGTGCGGGAAGCCCGTTTGTCGGCCGGGGCGGGAATGGTGGTTCCGGTCTGTGGTAAGATGATGACCATGCCCGGTTTGCCCAAATACCCGGCTGCCGAGCGTATCGACTTGGTCGACGGCGAGATTATCGGCCTCTCCTAGATGGATACTCCAGCAGCCGGTGTGCCCAATTCCTTGTCCATGTCCACGCCTCCCACAGCTTCCCACACCCTGATCTTCCAGCCCGGTGACCGCTGCGTGGAGGGTGTAGCCCACGGGACCAGCATCATGCGCGCGGCCATTGAGGCGGGGTTGGATATGGTAGCCCCCTGCGGGGGCACGGGATCCTGCGGGCGATGTCGCGTACGCATCATATCCGGGGACATCGAGTGTGATCCTTCCCCTGCCCTGACGGCCGAGGAGTGGTCCCAGGGGTGGCGTCTCGCCTGCAAATGCCATGTCATTTCCAACGTGGAGTGCGAAATCCCCGATTCATCCCGCTTGGCGGAATCGCGGGTGCGGGACACGCTGGCGTCCGGGGAAGGCCACGCGCTCATGGTGTCCAAACGTGTGGAGGATCTACTGGGTCGCAGACCCGTGGTGCCCGTGGTCAAGGTCTTCAGCATGCAACTGGAGCCGCCTTCGGCGCATGACAACCTCAACGACCTGGCTCGTTTCCGCAAGGGCTTGAGTGACCAATTCGGCCTGACCAACGTCTCGGTTGACTCCATCTGGATCCGGAACATGCCTGCGGTGCTGCGCCAGGAGGGCTGGTTGGTGACCGCCACGGTGGTCAATACTCCGTACGGCTACAAGGTCATCAATCTGGAGTCGGGCGCGAGATCTGACGAAGCCTATGCCGTGGCTCTCGACGTCGGCACTACCACTATTTGGGGGCAGTTGCTGGATCTCAACCGCCAAGTGGTACTGGCCGAGGCTTCGGCATACAGCCATCAGATCCGCTACGGTGAAGACGTGATCAGCCGGGTGATCTACTCGCAGGGCCCCGGCCGGCGTGAAGCGCTGCAACAGGCGGTGGTGGACACCATCAACGACGTTCTCGACCAACTGGTGGAGAACACGGGCGTGGATCGCGGCAGTATCAGCCACATCATGGCGGCGGGCAACACTACCATGACCTGTCTGCTCGTGGGTATCGACCCCAAATACCTGCGACTCCAACCCTACGTACCACCTGCCGACTTCATTCCTCCGGTACGTGCCGTCAATCTGGGCGACGGTATCCACGTAGGACGGCATGTGCATGTGTACACCTTCCCCACGGTGGCCAGCTACGTGGGTGGCGACATCGTGTCCGGAGTGGTGGGCGCGGGGCTGACCGAGACGGAGAAGATCACTCTGTACCTGGATATCGGCACCAACGGCGAGGCCGTGGTGGGAAATCGGGAGTGGCTGATCGCGGCCTCCTGCTCGGCGGGTCCGGCATTCGAAGGCGGAGGTCTGCGCCACGGCATGCGGGCCTCTCCTGGAGCCATTGAAGCCGTTCGCATAGATCCGCTGACTTTTGAACCGGCCATTCTCACCGTGGGGGACCGGGCTCCGCTCGGCATTTGCGGGTCGGGCATCATCGATGCCGTGGCCGAGTTGCTCAAAGCCGGAGTCATAGGGCAGAACGGGCGCTTCAACCCGGATGTGGCCAGTCCCCGCGTGCGGCATCCCGAGGGCGCAGCCGAGTATGTCCTGGTGGAGGCTCAGTATTCCGGCACCGGATCCGATATCGTGGTGAGTGAGACCGACATAGACAACGTGATCCGCGCCAAGGCCGCCATGTTCGCGGGCGTGCAGACGTTGTTGGAGAGCGTCATGCTCAGTTGGAACGACTTGGAGCAGATCATGATTGCCGGCGGCTTCGGGCACTACTTGCGTTTGGAGCAGGCCATGGCTCTCGGTCTCTTTCCCGAGTTGCCCCACGACCGGTTCCTGTTCGTGGGCAACGGCTCGCTACTGGGAGCGGCGCTGGGCTCTTTCTCCATCGACATGCTGAAGACCGCCCACAATGTGGCGCTGATGATGACCAATGTGGAGTTGAGCGACAACCAGCGCTTTGTTGATAATTACATGGCGGCCAACTTCCTCCCGCACACCGACATGAGCCTCTTCCCAACGATGGAGCGGAGACTCTCCGGCTCGGCGGGCCGGGAGAAGGTGTGACGCGGTACCGACCACCGCATGGGGGTCTGGTAGCGGTGGCGGGGAAGGGCGGCACCGGGAAGACTACCTTCAGCTCCCTTCTCATCCGCTACCTGGTGGAACAGGGCGAGACGCCGGTGTTGGCCGTTGATGCCGACCCTAACGCCAATCTGGGCGAGTTGCTGGGTCTCCGCCCCTCGGTGTCGGTGGGGTGCTGCGCGAGAAGAGTTTCGCCGGTGAAGCCGCGCTGCGCGATATTCCCCCGGTTGGGACAAACGGACCTGGACGAGTACCGCATGCACCAGGCGGTGGCCGAAGGACCGGGCTTGATGTGTTGGAGATGGGACGGCCCGAGGGCCCGGTTGCTACTGCTTCGCCAACAGCCTGCTGCGGGAGCACGTGAACACGCTGGCCGGCTCGTACCGGTGGGTGGTCATGGACAACGAGGCCGGTTTGAGCACCTCAACCGGCATGTCTGCCGTCGGGCGGACGTGATGTTCCTACTTCCGATCCTTCACCGCGGGGATTGCGCACCGCCGAGCGCATCCGCGAGTTAATCCGGGAACTGAAGTTGGATGTGGGCCAGGTGGTGTTGGTGATGAACGGGTTGCGGCCGGGGGCGGGGAAGCCGGCTGGGATCACACGGCCTTTCACTTCCTGCCTTGGGATGACGAGGTGATGTCGGCCGACGCGGAGGGGCGGTCGGTCTTCTCGCTGGCCGCCGACAACGCCATGCTGCTGGCCGTGGGTCGCTTGGTGGATGACTACGTCGTGGGTGTGGCTCAAGAAAGGGGTCGCTGTGCACGCTGATGAGCAGTTCTTGGAGGGTCAGCTGCGCAAGTACCTCGACGGCCTGGCTTCGTCGTCTTCTACCCCCGGTGGCGGTAGTGCGGCGGCTTTGGCGGGTGCATTGGGTGCGGCCCTCGTCAGCATGGTGGCGGGGCTCACGCTCTCCTCGCCACGCTTTGAGGATGTGCATCCCCAGGCTAAGGCACTGCTGGAGAGAAGTGAGGCACTCCGCTTGGAGTTGCAGACTCTCACCCAGACGGACGCGCAGGCGTACGCATCGGTGTCACGAGCCATGAAGATGGCCAAGGAGCATCGAAGAAGAAAACAGGCGCGCACCGAGCAACTCCAGAAAGCCGCGAAGTGGGCCACAGAGGTTCCGATGCAGGTGGCACGAGGGGCGGAGAAGGTGGCACAGCTGGCCGTGGAGATTGCGGAGACGGGAATGTCAATGCGATAAGTGACGCGGGTGCGGCCGCTCTGTTGGCGGAGGCGGCGGTGAAGGGCGGCACAGCTGAACGTGGCCATAAATGCCGGGTTCCTGCACGACAAGGTTGCCGGGGCGGCCGCCCTCGCCGAAGTGGCAGATCTGGTGGCGCAGACGGTGGAGCGGCTGAGCGGGCGCTCGCGGCCACACGCGCGCATGGGCTAGGGGCGCTGATCTGTGAGTGCGGGAGATCATAGACGGCAAGGCGGTGGCGGCGGAACTCCGGGAGGAGTTGGGGCGAGAGATTGCTCAGTGCCGGGAGCAGGTGTGGTGCCCGGTATTGCCACGTTGCTGGTGGGGGACGATTTTGGGGCCGCCATGTACCGCGACGCCGTGGACCGGCTCTGCTCCGGTCTGGGGCTGCACTTCCGCGCGGAGAATCTGCCCGCGACGGCGGGTATGGCGGAGGCGCTGGCGGCGCTGGATTCGCTCAATCGTGATCCTGCCGTCTCGGGGGTACTGGTTCTGCGGCCGTTGGCCGAGCAGGTGGACGAAGGCAGGTGGTGGAGAGGCTCGCTCCCATCAAGGATATCGATTGCCTCAACCCCAGCAACTTAGGAAGGCTGGTGGTGGGCGGGCGTGGCCTCCGGCCACGCCGGCCGCCTGCCTGGAACTGCTGGAGCGCCGACTGCGCGCCGAGGGCAGGGAGGAGGCGGCGGGTTTCGCTGGGGAAGAGGTGGTGGTGGTGGGCCGCTCGCCCTCGGTGGGGAGACCGTTGGCGGCCATGTTGCTCAATCGCCACGCCACCGTGACCGTCTGCCACTCGTATACGGACAGGGCCGGTCTTCTCGCCGAGGTGACGCGGCGGGCGCGATATCTGGTGGTGGCGGTGGGAGTCCCGGGGTTCATTGGGCGGGACCAGGTGAGGCCGGGTGCCGTGGTCATCGACGTGGGCATCAACCAGGTGTTTGTCTGTGGCGCGTGTGGGGCGCACAATCGCTCGGCCGCCGGCGCCTGTGTAGGTTGCTCCGAGGACCTGGCGGAGGCCACACCGAAGATGGTGGGCGATGTGCGCTATGACGAGGTGGCAGAGGTGGCGGCGGCCATCACCCCCGTCCCCGGAGGCGTGGGCGCCGTCACCAACGTGATGCTGGCGCGTAACGCGGTGCGGGCGGCTCAGATGGCCGCCGATGGGGCGCGTATACAGGCGGGATGAGCCACAGAATCATTCGGGCAAGAAGAGAGGAGGTTGGCGGTGGCGTTTGAGGCAGTAATGGAGACCGCCCGAGGCGGGGTGACGGAGTTGATGCTGGAGGGTCTGCGCCTCGGTGGCCAGATGGTGCTGCCGTTCCACCGCTTTGAGGGAGAACTCCCCAACCTGCCCAGGATCGGCTTTGAAGTCTGGGACGTTCCGCCCGCCGATTGGCCGCCTGCGCTGGCCCGCATTTACTCCGGCGTGTGGGATAACCCCACTGCATGGGCCCGGTTTGTGGTGGAGGAATTGGGGCGGAGTTGGTCTATCTGCGGTTGATGAGTGCCGATCCCAACGGTCCGGCGCGGGCGGCGGGAGAAGCGGCGGCCATTGCGGCGGAAGTGGCTGAGCGGTTGATGTGCCGTTGGCGGTGCTCGGCCCGGGTGACCCGCAGGCGGATGCTGAGGTGGCCCAAGCCCTGGCTCCACTCCTGGGGGAGCGGCGTGCTCTGTTGGGATTGGCCGAGGAAGACAACTACCGGGCTGTGGGAGCGGCGGCTTTGGGTTACGGGCATGGGGTCATCGCGTCGTCTCCCATAGACGTGAACTTGGCCAAGCAGTTGAATGTCCTTCTCTCTCGACTGGGGTTGGAGGATAAGAACCTGCTGATGGATCCCACCACCGGCGCTTTGGGGTACGGCCTTGAGTACTCCTACTCCGTGTTTGAGCGCACGCGGCTGGCGGCTTTGTCCCAGAACGACCAGAAGATGCAGTTCCCCATTGTGGCTGCGGTGGGGGCGGAGACGTGGAAGGCCAAGGAGAGCCGCGCCGGGGAGGAGGACATGCCCGGCTTGGGTGACGTGGAGACACGGGGCATCCTGTGGGAAGCCGTCACCGGGCTGGCCCTGAGCTTGGCCGGCGCCGACCTTCTGGTGCTGCGCCATCCGCGCAGCGCGGAACTGCTGCGGGCGGCGTTTGCTGATCTTGGCGGGAGTGGAGGGGCCTGAGTCTGGACCAAAGTCGCGGACGGCCCCCGTGGAACCCGGTGAGGAGGATGTAGGCGTGGACACGCCGGGCGCCGTCAGGCGCGGTGCCGCCGCCTTCCTACACCGTGCCCGTGCGCTCCACCAAGAGGCGCTTGGGGCCCATGGCCCCTCTGCTCCCCTCGGCTTTCCTCGCACCATCTATCACCTGCCCATCATCTTCAGCGTGACAGGTCGGGCCGTGAGGACGTTGGGTGATGTGGCGTGGGTGTTGGAAGAGGCGGAGCACCTCATCACGGCCGAGGCTGCTTCGCAGCAGTGGACCCCCAGCCCAAATGCCCTGCTCGAGGCGGGGATGGCGGCCCTGTGGTTGGCAGAGGTGATCCAGGCACTGACCCACCTGGGGCTTGACCCCTCTCCCGGGGGCGACATGTGGCTCGGTGCGGCCGACGACGCCGTCATGCGGGCGCGCGGCGTGGAGTTCGTGGAGGGCTCGGTCGCCGGCTTTGTGGCCGTTAGCGGCGCTGCACCCTCGGTGGAGGCGGCGGTGAATCTGGCCCGCGAGATGCAACAGAAGTCGCTCTACGTCTTCATGGCGGGCGAGGGCTGGGAGTGCGACGAGCCTGTCACTGCCACCCACGCCCTGCACGTCTCGCATGCCCCACACGTCCCGTACGCCCCACACGTGGCCGGTTCCCGCCAAATCTCTTTCGCCGAGCAACTGAGGGAAGGCGGTGTCCGGCTGGGTTGGGAGACGCGCCTCGTCCCCTTCGGGCCCGATGTTTTTGCGCACGCCTACTCCATCGGCTTCGCCGTCCGAGTGGCCATGGCCTTCGGAGGGGTAGAGCCCGGCGATTACCACCGTCTCTTCACCTACATCAAAGACAGGTTGCGCGCCTTCGTGGCGGTGTTGGGTCCTGTGACTGATCTGCAGTTGGCAGCCGCGGCCGGCGCCGCCAACTTCGGGCTCCCTGCCATTGCCACCGCGAACATCCCGTCGGTACCGCTCCCCGGCGTCTCCTCGGAGCCGTGGATGGTGCCCCATGTGCCGCTCAGCGACCTGGCGGAGCGGGCCATTGAGGTGCGTGGTATCAAGATCGTAGTCACTGATGTCCCGGTACCGGTGGCCTACGGCCCCGCCTTCGTGGGGGAACGTATTCGCCGCGACGTTATGCGCCTGGACCTGGGGGGCCCGGAGGCGCACGGCTGCGAGCTGCTGGTGATGGCGGACGGCGTGAAAGACGGCCGGGTGATGGTGGTGGGTCCGGACGTGGACGATCGACCCGTGGGCGCCACCCTTCCGGTTGGCATTCTGGTGGAGGTGGCGGGGCACCGGATGCAGCAGGACTTCGAATCTGTGCTGGAGCGTCGGATACACCACTCGCTCAACGAAGCCGAGGGACTGCACCACGTAGGCCAACGCGATTCCATATGGCTGCGTTTAAGCCGGGCGGCTGCGGAGGCGGGCTTCCGGCTGGAACACCTGGGGCGCATCATTCACGCCAGGTTGCACGCGGATCTGGGCGAGATCGTGGACAGGGTTCAAGTCACCCTCTTCACGAATGAGAAAGATGTGGTGGCGCTCCAAGAGCGGGCGCAGGCGGTCTATCGCGAACGCGACGAACGCATAGGTTCCCTCACCGACGAGGCCGTGGATGAGTTCTACTCCTGCGCCTTATGTCAGAGCTTCGCCCCCGATCACATCTGCATCATCACGCCGGAGCGATCCGGTCTCTGCGGTGCTTACAGCTGGCTCGACGGCAAAGCCTCCTTCGGGATCAACTCCGCCGGACCCAACCGGCCGATCACCAAAGGGCGGATGGTGGATGAAGTGCTTGGCTCGTGGGAGGGGGTCAACGCCTTCGTTCACGAGGCGTCCCACGGCACTGTGGGGCGCATCAACTTCTATACACTGCTTGACCATCCCATGACTTCCTGCGGCTGCTTCGAGTGCATCTCGGGGGTGCTGCCCATGTGCAATGGGGTGTTCACGGCGGATCGTGACCATCCCGGCATGACTCCCAGTGGAATGAACTTCACCACATTGGCAGGTATGGTGGGGGGCGGGGTGCAGACACCAGGCTTCATGGGTCATTCGCGTGCCTACGTGGGCTCACGCAGGTTCTTGAGCGCCGATGGCGGGATTCTGCGTGTGGTGTGGATGACGCGACGGCTGAAGGAGGCGCTGCGCACGGAGATCGAGGCGGCGGCGGTGGCGGCCGGGCATCCGGACTTCTGGGACAAGATCGCCAGTGAGGATGATGCGGTGGAGGAGGAAGAGGTTATGGATTTCCTGATCCCCCGGTAGGGCATCCGGCGCTGGAGTTGGAGCCGCTGTTCTGAGGGATGGTAGCAAGGCCCTGCCTGGGCGCACATTAGCCGGTCCTTTTGATTGGGGGCGAGGCCGGCCGGGTAGATAACCACCCACGCATCGCACCGAGTCCGCCAACCGTGACCTGGGCGCAACCTCACCGCACCAAGCGCAAGTGGCCGGGCTCCTCTTCTTGGCGAAGCAGTTCAGCATCATCCCGGCCGCCATCAGCATCCGTTCCAGTAAGCCTCTCACCAGGGAGACCCTCCTGAAGGAGGGTAGTATCTTCAGTCCCCGCTACCCAGGTCGGTTGATTCCGTTGGACCTGGGTACCGTCTCCCAGTCGGCCGCTACCGTTGCACCCCAGGCCCACAGAGAGCCGTCCGTCTTCAGGGCCAGGGAGTGCTGGAGTCAGCGGCCACGAGGAGGCAGTTCCGCGGCATTTTTAGCCAAATGGTTGGCGGTAATCTCTTTTCCTTTAACATGGGCTCATTCAAAGTCCAGCCTACCCCCTTTCCGGCCGTCCTCGGTAAGACCGTCGCCAAGGAGGATATCCATGAGGGAAACCAATCCCGTGATGCCGCCCCCTCCCCGAGGTCCCCCAAACGCCGCGCCTGGCTCATCCCTGTCATCGTTGCCGCGATCGTGGTGGTGTTGGCCGGAGCGGGCGTCGGCGCGTTTTTGGGCTTCCAGAGGCGGAGGCGACGAAGTGGCCGAGACCGAAGGTACGATTGCAAGCACCACTACGTCCGCGGTCGGTGACTCCCATGGATTGGGGAGAGTCGAAGTCCTCGACCCAGATCCCGCGCGCGCGTGGTGGCGAGTGAGCGCGTCGGGGTCGGGCCCGCCGATCAAGTGCTTGTCCTCATGGCCGAGGGCAAGGGTCGCGCGGAAGCAAGGCGGTGGCAGCCGGAGCTGGGCGGATCGGTGGTCGGAGAGGTGGAGTACATCGGGCTCTACCAGATCCAGACGTCCGGCACCACCGCACAGGACTTGGAGTCGGCCGTAGAGCAGGGCAAGCGCCAGCTGATGTCGACGCCGCCTTCCCCAACAGGGTCGTCGCCGAGAAGGTCTCCATAGAGGAATTGGGCAATGTTCCCCCTTGCGCGACCCGCTTTACACGACCGATGACAGCGGGCGGGCCTACGAGATGATCGGCCTTCAAGACGCCTGGGACATCATCCGGGCCAGTGGAGTGGAAATGGGCCCCGCTCATGTGGGGGTGATCGACAGCCCCGTATACACCAACTCCGGCCACAGCTTCGGCCCTGATCTCCACTTCCCGGACGATAAGGGCGCTACCCGCCGGGCAAGCCGCGTGCCAGGGGTCTGGAAGCGAAGGACCTCACCGACCAACCTGCCGACCACAGCGGGGGTCTCTCACGGCACCCAGGTGGCCCACATCATCGGCGCCGACCCCGAAAGCTGGCGGCACCGCCGGTGGCCGGGGTGATAGGAGAGAAGCTCACCATGACCTTCGGCCGAGTGCAGACCGGCAACTGGAGGTACCCGGCCGAGAACCCGGATGAGGATGATCCCACCCAGTATCCAGGGCTTCTTCGTCCGAGAACTGGTCGAGATGCATAAACAGATCAAGAGGAAGCTACCACGGTCATCAATCTATCCTGGGACCTACAGAGCCTGGGGACAACAACCGCTGGAGGGCGAAGCCTACAAAAGGTTCTTCGAGAAAATGAACCGTCCAGGAGTGGTTTTCGTGGCCGCCGCTGGGAACGAGAACGGTGTTCTCGACGGCTCCAACTACGGCCCGGGGGAATCAGTCTGCCCAACGTCATTACCGTGGGAGCGCTGGATAACGCCGGCAACCGGGCTACAGCCGCCGACTGGTATGATCCGGCGGAGCTCCAAGCCGCATATGACGCCCGCGTGAAGGCGGGTACCATCCCGGCCGACACGACACTCGAGAACTTCATCGCCAAACTCAAAAGCGGTTCGAACTACGTCGGCGACGCAGGGAGGTGACCATCGCGGCCTGTGGGACGAAAGTGCCCACCGGTCTTGATCCTGAGGGCAAACCGGTGACGAACAACGGCACCAGCTTCGCCACCCCAGGTGGTGGCGGCGATCGCCCTCATGCAGTCCGCATCAACCCTAAGTTGTCAGCGGCAGACATCAAGCGCATCCTCACCGAGTCGGCTGTAGGCGAGGTTGAGCAGAGCCGACAGGACCAGGGTGGCAGTACCGGCCGAGGTGGGCGGCGGAGTGCTGCAGGTCGACGCGGCCGTGCTTCAGACCATCAACGAGCTGAGGGCCGGTCCTCCCGACGACCCCGACTACCCCAAGCTGCCACCCCTCGACCGCGATGAACTGCAGGACTGGCGAAGGTGCGGCTCACGGCCGCCGGCGGTCCCAAGGACTTCACCCTCACCGCCTCGATCGGCCGCGCCGACCCAGTGGAACCCGGGTGAAGATAGAGGTGAACAGGCAACATGTACTGACCGGATCGACCACGCAGTCGGTTTCCAGTGGTGGGGAAGCCGCGTGGGACATAACAGTCGAAGAGGACTCGGTGTTCATCCGCGTGTCGTGCGTCTCGACAACGGTGGGTGTGCGTTCCTGACGCTGGAATCTGAGAGTGCCGACCCGACCGGCACTTTCGACCTGTCCGGGAAGTGGAACGGCACTGCCGTCCTCATAGGCGGCGACAATATTGAAGACGTCGAGGCCGGAAGAGTCGCTTACCCTATCACTCTCGTTCAATGGCAACGTGGGGCAGGCTTCACTCGAGGGTTATTCCTCGCAAGTTAGCGTCTCGAGTGATGGGCAAGCCGTCTCCTTTTCGTTTTCGGAGTCCGCCTTCGGAATCACCGCCAACGCCACCTTCGACGGTAGGGTCACCCAGCAAGATGGCAACACTCTCGATCAATGGCACGATGACGTTAATCCTTGCGGGCTCGGACGGCTCCGCCCACTACCAGTATAGTTGGTCCGCACGGAGATGACACGTCTGCGGGCCGCACGCATACCTTCTCCCGCCGGGTAGCCGTTCGGTCGGGATGGTGCGAGAAGGCGCTCAGGGAGTCCGTCGACCACAATAGAAGCTCCACGGTAAGCTCGCTGTCAGAAAGAGGGCGAACCGGCCGCGCTCATTATGCGACCACTTTCGGAAACACCGACAACTGGATCAACTCCTCTTCCCAGACGAGCCCAGAACCCGAGACCCACTCGCCCTCCAGGCGGACTTCGTAACCCAGGTCGGCCGCCGCGTGTTCTTCCATCTTCGACTCCATGATCTGAGCGAACGAACGCAGAGCAGAAGCTTCCGGGTCGAAGTCCTTCGTCACCTTTGGCCCGCCCAGGAGAGCCTCGAGTGCGTAGCCGCGAAGGAGTTTGGGATAGAGGTGGGCAGACCGTTTGGTAAGCCGCAACAGATCCAGGCAGACGAACCGGCCGCCCAAGAACACCACCGCTCCCACCATCCTCTCCAGAATCGGCAAGGTCGATTTCAAAGGTTCGGAGGATCTTCTCAAGGTCAGCCTTGCTCGCCTCGTAGGTGTCGGCCATGGCCATGGTGGGGGAATGACCGCCCAGGATGCGAGAAGTCTCGCCGCTTCGTCCCAGACCGCGCCCTGGTCGGAGCTGAAATGCTGCGCGCAGATACTGCGGCTCTTCGACCGCTCCGTTCCAGTCCGCCTCGGCTGCCCGCTTCCGGGCGTGCCTGGTCATGCTCTCGCGCACTTGCCTCTCCTTTTTTCTCTGCGGAGAGCCGGGTGGCTGGCGTAGGACCCGGAGGGAGAAAACCCCGGCGCCGACTCCACCGGCCGTTCTCACAGCTCACCGGGAGCACTGCCTTCCCCACTCCCACCAGGATGGTGGTGTTGACGATGCGGTTCTGTTTGGCCCCGACCAGTTCTTCTCCATCGAATATCAGCACCGGCCAGGGACCCATGTTCACGGCCTGCAAGTAGGGAACGGACCCGGCGTCGCTCACCTCGGTCACGGTAAGAGTGTGCCGGGGGAGGGCTTGATCAAGGGGAGCACGTAGCGCGCCGCTCCTTCCCGCACTGAGCGCAAAGGCAGGATGCTGAGCGGACCATCCGACATCGGCGCTCCCAGGCGGAGCGCACCGATTGTCTCCCTGACTTTCTGTTCGTACATGACGGCCTCTCTTTCTTGGCGGCGCGGCTCCCCTCCTCTCATACACAGTGTGGCATGTGCCTCGGACGGGGAAAGCTCATGGGACGAATGCGGAGCGGAGATAGCGAGTCGCGATACTCACGGGAGTCCGCCCAAGCGCGGGGCTGGGCCGGGCGCGAGCAGGCAGTAGAATCTCGGCCTGAGACGGCGAGATCTAGCCGAGGCAGGTCCCGATATCACCGGCCCGTCTCGAGGGACCCACAAGTATCCCGACGCGCCCTGGGCTCCAGGGAACCCCGACTCGTGGAGATCCTGGTAGGCCGATGACCGGGCTACAGGACGAAAGCCCTCCTGACCTGGGGACGGGTCAGGTAGACGATCACGACCAAGGGCAGAAGGATCGGCAATAGACGACCGGTAGAACTGGTCGAACACGAGGTTAGATATCACCCAGGCCGATCGCGATGACCGACACTGTGAGCAAGGCGGTCCACGCCCAGCAGCCGGCGTCCACGAGGAACGAGATCGCGAAAATGAGGTGAAGCGCGCCGATCACGAGCATAATGACTCCCGCCCAGATGGCTCTCGCTCCCCCGATATCCCGATCTTTCCTCCTTCCTCCTTTCTCAGTCCCAGCAGCCCGGCCCGCTGTTTGTCCTTGAGGCGGTAGCTATGACTTTTGCTGGTGATGGTGGTCGCGTGATGCAGGAGGCGGTCGAGCATGGCCGTGGCGATCACCTCGTCTCCGGAGAAAGATTTCGGCCCACTCGGCGTAGCTCTTGTTGCTCGTTGAGGATGATGGAGCCTCGTTCATAGCGACGAGAGATGACTTCGAAGAGGAGACCCGCCTGTCCGGCCTCCAGAGGCAGAAAGCCGATCTCGTCTCGTCGAGGATGAGGACGCTGGGGCGGGTATAGGTGCGAAGGCGAAAGCGCGTAGCTGCCGGCTTTCATGGCCTACGTGAGGGGTTCGTGACCTTGGCGGCCACCGATGTGAACTTCACGTGCAGGCACTTGTGGATGGCGGCCAGCCAAGGCTACGGTCAGGTGCGTTTGCCCACACCGGGAGGCCCGAGCAGGATGACGTTCTCGGCCCGCTCCACATAGGCGCAGGTCGTAAGTTCCCACAGTTGTTTCTGGTTGACCGAGGGTTGAAAGCCGAAGTCGAAATCGTCGAGCGTCCGTCGGAAGGGGAAGGAGGCCGACCGTAGCATCATCCCCTGAGCCGAAGGTCCGCGGCCCTCACCTCCTCTTCCAAAAGCCCGAGCAGGAACTCCAAGTAGCTCTGGTCCTTCTTCGCTGCTTATTCAGCAAAGAGTGAGAGCGTGATGGTGAGCTGGGGTGGGTGCAGCCGATCATCTTGAGGAGCGCAGGTCGGGCGAGTGTCTCGAAGTTGATGAGACATCCGCCGGGTGGACCGGCCAGAGCGCACACAGGGACAGAGGACGGGCGGCCCCCTTCCGCTTCTCGGTCGGCCAACCCGAAGACGAACGAGCCTCCCGGGCCCGTGTCCAGCCGGGAGGACGGCAAGGCCGGTCATACTGATACCGTGACCGGGGTCTTTGTACGCCACCAAGACCGGATCAACAAGCTGCTGAAAGAAGAGGCCGCGAAAAAGGGTGAAGAGCCGGCCCTGTCCCCCAGATTCGCCTCCACGATCTCAGACACGCTTGCCACCCTGCCAATCGC
>JAXGIS010000012.1:0-61323 GCA_040770645.1 Thermoleophilia bacterium
AGGTGGCACCCTCCACGTCACGGTCAGGGGAGATCGCGTCATCCTGGGCGGAAGAGCGGTCACCATCTTTCGGGGCGAACTCGCCATCCCGTTCCGCCCCGCCGGTTAACATGCATGCCGCACTACCGGGGAGCCGCCGGGACTTCGAGCGGAAGAGGCACATGGGGAAGGAACCCCCGCACCGGCAGGCTCGTCGCATTTGCACTAGCTCATCAACCACGTAAGCGTACGAACCCGTCGCACAGGGGAGAGAGACCATGGATTCTTATATGACACGTCTTCGCAATGCTCGCCATCGGGGCCGGGTGCCGGTCGTGATTCCGGTGGCCCTCCTGGCCGTGGCACTCGTGGGCGTCCTTGCAGGATGCACGGCCACTTCCACATCATCAACCTCCACGCAGGCCACCGTTGCCCCACCCAGTTCCTCAGGCACGGACGGCTCCCCAGTGCTCATCGATACCATCACCGTCAATGGAACCGGCAACGTTCTCGCCGCTCCCGACAGAGCAGATATACAAGTGGGCGTGCAAACGCAGGCGGATACCGCCGCTGAGGCGCTCACCACCAACTCGCGTGACGTGGAGGCGCTCATCGCCCGGTTGAAGGCCGAAGGGGTGGCTGCGGAAAACATCGGCACCAGCTACTTGAATCTCTGGCCGATCACCACCTACGACCCTCAGACCGGGATGCAGTCTACCCAAGGCTATCAGGCGGACAACACGGTGACGATCACGGTCGGAGATACGGGCGCTCCTAGGAAGATCTGGCCGCAGCGGCCGAAGCAGGGGGCAACTTCATCTCGGGACTCCAGATGAGTCTGAGTGACGACACCGAGGCATCCAGCGAGGCCCTGGCCGCCGCCATGGCCGCGGCCAAAACCAAGGCAGAAGCCCTGGCGACAGCAGCGGGCGTGAAACTGGGAGAAGTGATCGCGGTGCGCGAGTCCGTGGTGCCGATTACCCCTCTACTACGAGGCGGCACGCGCCGGCGAGGGCGGCGGAACCGTCCCCATCAGCGCCGGCCAACTGCGGGTCAACGCGTCGGTGGATGTGACGTTCCGCATCGCTCGCTGGACACGAACTTCAGGCGCGACCACGGCGGGCGGCCGGGCCCCGGCCGCCGCGCTCACTCCCCCTACAGCCGGCAGCTGTCGGCCCCGGCTTCCGCCTCCGCCGCCGCTTCCACATCCGCCTCCGGCTGCTCCTCGAACCCATCCGTTTCCGACACCACCAGAGGCCTTGGCTCGTCTAAAACCAAGTATTCGAACTCGCGCCGGAATTTCTCCAACGACACGTGTGCCGTAGCCGCTATCTTGGCGAGCTCGTGCGCATCCTCGAAGTCGTCGCGCCGCAGGCGAATCATGTAACGGCGGGCGATCGCGTACCGCGTCGAGTGCATGTCAACCAGGCGCACGCGCGCCCGTCCTGTCTCGGGATCGAGCAGTTGGCCGAAGGGAATGGGGACGAACTGGCCCCCCTGCATGGAGATCATGGCGGCGTTGCCACCCGAGAGCAGATACTTGGCGGCCGAGTAGCCCAAGTCGCGCGTGTACTCCATATCGAGGGGTATGGGATCCGCACAGCGCAACTCGTAGCCGATGTTCTTGGCTACCAGAGTCATTTTCAGGCCGAACTCGGCCAGCCGCTTGTTCACGGCCGCCCGGAGCACCTCGCCAATGTCCACCTCGGCGATCCTGACGTTACCGTGGGGATCGCACTCCACTTGGTCGAGCCCTTTGAGGTCATCCGGGTCAATCCCCAGCACCAGCCCCTCCGCGATGACGGCCACGCCGTCGCTGCGTCCGTAGCTCAGCCTCTTCACGATCGCGCCCACCAGCGTGTCCACCACCTCCTTCATTCGGATGGGCTTGGTCGTGAACTCCTCGGGTATGAGCGTGAGCGTGGCCGCGGCCGCCTTGCCTATACCGAGGGCCAGATGGCCGGCCTTGCGGCCCATGGCGATCACCAAATACCAGCGCGAGGTGGTCCGAGCGTCAACCATGAGGTTCTTGACGATATCCACTCCGAAATGCCGCGCCGTTTGGAACCCGAAGGTGTCCACGTACGGCGGGAGGTTGAGATCGTTGTCGATGGTTTTGGGCACGTGCACCACCCGGATGCGCCCACAGGCCTGCTCCTCCAGCCTCATGGCCGAGAAGGCGGTGTCATCACCCCCAATAGTGATGAGGCGCGAGATATTGAGTCGCAGCAGCGAGATGATGGTGTTCTCGAGCAGCGAGGGGTCGGTGGTGGGATTGGTGCGCGATATGCCGATGAAGGACCCGCCCCGGAAATGAATGCGGCTTACCGTATCGATGGTGAGAGGAATGACGTGGCGGATATCGCCTTCACTTATCCAGGCAAAGCCGTCCTGGATACCAACCACATCCACCCCATCGAGCTGGCAGCGGATGGTAGCGGCGCTGATGACGCTATTGATACCCGGCGCCGGACCCCCGCCCACGAGAATGCCAACCTTCTTCTGCGGTCCCATATTGTTTTGATACCCACAACAGGCCGCCGCTAATCGCTATGGCGAAGACCTGCCTTCCACTATCCCCTTACCACGCCAACCGGTAGCGGCCTGACCGGCTTGTGACTATTTCGCGCCACAAGTGGAGATCACTCCTTCAAACGGACCTCAAAACCTGAGACCACTCGTGCGGGCCACGTCCGCTCCATGGGATGGAGGAAAGATGGAACAAGCGACGATCGACCTCAAGACCGAGCAGCAGTCCTCGCTCACGCGTCCCCGCTATCCCTACTCGCTCATTGCGAGGGCGTTGTTCGTTGGGATGGACGTGGCGGCCGGGAAGAAGACCACGCTGCCCAAAGCCAAGTTACTGGAGATGCTGGCCTCCATTCCCTATCGGGAGTGGGAGCGACACCAGTACGCCCGGCTCACCCGCCGTTATCGCAATCTGGAGTGGGTGCGCAACGCTTGGCACGTGGTCACATACGGCAGAGGAGCGCAGGACAATGAGTATCAGCATCTCCTCGTCCTCCAAGAGAAGATGAAAGAAGACGGCATACGCGATCCCTGGTACCTCACGCCACCGCTTCCTTGGCTCATAACCACCACCTACGTGGTGTTGGCCAAACTCCTGGCCCTCGCCAGCCTACGACGCGCTTTTCTTTTCAACGCCGAGTTCGAGGATCACGCCGAGCACGAGTACGCCAAGTTCGTAGAGGAACATCCCGAGTGGGAAGATCAGCCGGTGAACAACGTGGTGGTGGCCAGATACACCAAAGAGCAGAACTGGGCCCAGGTGTTCAGACGCATTGGTCTGGACGAGGGATCATCGCAACCATAGCTTCGCGCTGGCGGGTATGCCGCAACACGTGGTCGCATACCCAGGCATGCCGGAATACACAGACGCAGGTGACGCGTAGTAAAGCCGGAACTCAGCAGAGCAGGTAGACCGCAGCACCATGGCGAATGGGCGGAATCACCGGCCCGGACCGCAACCACTCCCAGGCATCGCCACCCCGGGCCCGGCTACTCCATCGCCTGCGCCAACTCGGCACCCCATTGCTTCGCCAACTTCCAGTTCACCCCGGCGCAAGGACCACTTGCCCGTCACGATGAACCGGCGCGCTTTGGCGACGGCACGGAAACCGGCGCGCTCCATCTCCTTGCCGATGGCAGGCGTGGCCCCGCCGGGTGACATCCTGACGCGCGTTTCGAATGCGGCGTACCTGCCACCGTGCCTGGACAGACCCGCGAGCCACGACCGCAGTGAGGGGTGAGACAGGTCAGGTGCGGAGCTCCCGCTCATACCTTTACCGATACTCTCCCGCATCTCTTCGGTAGGGAGTCGAAAACCCAAGACCGGAGCTCCCACCACCACGAGATCTGCATCTGCAACCAACGCGGGCGTAGCGTCACTGGTGACTACGGCCCGCGCCTCCGGCCCAAGCCCTTCCGCTATAGCCCGCGCCACCGCCGCCGTGTTTCCCCAGAATGATTCATAAACCACCAAGGCCTTCATGGTTCCCCCTGACGTGTTTCCACAGATGTCACCCGCCACTGAACGAGAGTGAACGGCGGGTCCGCGTCATCATGATCCTCGAACACCGCTTCCACACCAGTCCCGATCTCCACCGTCTGCAACGGATCCCCCAACAGGTTCCCCACCATGCGCACGCCGCCCGCCTGAGGCAACTCCACCAGGACCGTCAGATAGGGCACGGCTTCCTCCAACACCGGGTGCACCGGATACCAACTTCGCTCCCAACTGTAGATGACGCCGTGCGGCGCAACCGGCTCGTACCCCATGGCAAACGAGTGGCAGCAGTGACAGATGTGCTCCGGCCCCCACTGCCACGTCCTGCAGACGGTACAACGCTGCACCACGAGCTCGTGCCGACGCGCCGCCTCCCAGAACTCGCGCGCCAACCCGTCCCCATACGGCGCCGGTGCCGGCAGTCCCGCCGGTAGATAGTGCCTGCGCTCGGACCGGCCGCTGCGGCCGGTGTGCACACTCACGGATTCGGCTCCGAGGAGTAGATGGAGCTCGACACGGGCTGGACCATCGGTCCGGAGACCACCATGGATACCCTGGCGTTCGGCACCTGGCAGGGACTCGTGCCCCGGATCTGGCGTACGGCTTCTATGATCAACTCAAGACCGTGCATGTAGCACTCGGCCAGATTGCCGCCACTGGTGTTGAGCGGCAGCCTACCCCCGACGAAGGAGAAGTTGGCGGGGGTGAAGAAGTCGTTGACCTCCTCCGGTGGGCAGAATCCGTGTTCCACGATCGACATCAGCACTCCGCCTGTGAAGTTCTCGTAACACTGGAGGACATCGACGTCCTTGGGTCCCAATCCGGCCACTGCGTACAGGCGAGGCGCCGACGTTTTGAAGTTGGACGTGGGGTAGTCAGGCGCATTGTGTACAGTGGCCGCCTGCCGGTAGCCCGACCCCTGCACGGCCGCCAGCACATACGCGGGCTTCTGTCTCAGTCCTTGGGCCCGTTCAGTCGATACCACGACCAGCGCCGCCGCCCCATCGTTCTCCATACAGCAGTCGTAAAGATGGAACGGCTCCACAATCCAGCGCGACTTTTCGTAGACCTCCTCCGTCAGTGGGCGCCCGTACATGACTGCGCGCGGGTTACGCTGCGCGTGCGCATAGCTCGTGAGCGCAACGGCCCTGAGCGCCTCCTGCCCGATACCGTGCTCCCACATGAAGCGGCGCACACGCATGGCAAACATCTGCGCAGGCGACATCAGACCATAGGGAGCCGTGAATGCCTCTGCGCCCGGTGCCACCGGCGTACGTGCCCCCTGGCCGTAGCGGTGATACTGACCCTGCGCCAAGCCGCGGAATACCACCACCGTATCGGCGAGACCGGTGGCAACCGCAGCCGCAGCGTTGGCCACAGCCCCCGAGCCGCCGCCACCACCGCCACCCCACACCATGGTGCTGTAGCGGAGTTCCGGTAACCCCAGCGCCGCTGCGATCCGCGGTGGATCGTTGCGATCGTCCGCGTAAGAGACGAGGCCGTCTATTCGCTCCACATCGACGCCGGCATCGGCGCACGCCAGCATGATGGCCTCCAGTGCCATCTTGAACTCAGAGTCGGGTGCCGCCCCCCGCTTGTAGTAACGGGTCTCGCCCACACCAACTACGGCCGCTTTTCCGCGCAGCGTGTGATCAGTCATCAGCAAAGCACCTCGCCGAGACCTATCGCCCGACGACCCACCTTCTCACCCGGAGACGGGACACCAAGTTGAGTAGCGGCGGGAAACCTGCTGGGGGCACCGGGCCACCTCCCTCCGCCTTTCTCCGGCTTGACATCCTCGACCCCCGAGCTCAGGGTCAGACGGCAGAAGTTGTGCCCGCTAAGCTTTGCAACTTCTTAACCGCTCCGCGCAGCATGAAGCCGGCCCACACGAAGGTGATCCCCTCCAGGATGGCAAACAGCCCTATGAGCCACACGATGGCCAGCGCCCCGGCCACGGGTAGCGCCAGCAGCAGAACGCCGAAGATGACGCCTATGACACCGGAGATTATCACCCACCAGTGCTCCGCAACGGCTTTGCGGGCCTCGATTCCAGCCCAGATCTCCAAGACGCCCAACAGCACGGCCCACACACCGATCAGGATCAGCAGCGCCTGAGCCGTAAGGCTGGGCCACACGAAAGTGACAATACCCACCACGATACCCGCCAAGCCGCCGAGCAACATCAGCCACCATCGGGACAAGCTCTTTCTGGAGCGTATGGCGCGGACCACTCCAGTTGCGCCGTCAACCAGCGAATAAGCACCGAAGAAGATTAACAGCACCAGAAGCGTGATGCCGGGCCACACCAGGGCCAGCAGCCCAAAGATGAGGGCGAGCACCCCTCGCAGAGCCACCAGCCACCAGTTCCTGCCCAACATCCGAATCAAATCCCCAATCACCGCGGTCCCATCCACAGCAACCCTCCTTTGCTCCGACTTTTCTGCATTCGCGAAGTCGGCGACAGCCCAGCACGCCGCATGGTCCAACATGAACCAGGCCTCGAGTTCCAGAATACATCACTTCTATTCCCGATCCTCGCTCTCGCCTCCGCATACTCCGGCCTCCGGTTCACAGGCCCGGGGCTGAGCTTCCACCAAACGTTTGCCCGCTTCGTTTTGCACAGAGTAGCCATGGCTCGAGCCTCCGAGATCCTCAATGGCATGCAGCAGATGATTGCCGAACGAAGCCGAGGGCGTTACCCTTGACGGCGCACACCAATCACCGAGAGACGAGGAACGATGAACAAGAAGTCCAAGATCAGCCTTAAGAAAAAGCGGAAGAAACGCGGCAAGGAAGTCTCTCTCGCTACTGAGGCGGCCACTGCCGCGCCGCAAAGCGGCGGTCGAACACCGCGGCGACACCTATGTCAAGCGCTGCATCGCGAGGTGCTGCGTCAAACACTGCGTACGCGGCGGTGTCGTAGCGGGCGCCGCCGAAGAAGCGGCGCTCGGCAGGAGTATTCGCAGTGGCAGAGCCGGCAGGCAGCGCGGCGGCGGCGCTCGACGCCCACCCGCTTCGCGAACAATCAGGCCCGCACCTGCGTCCCGGCTACCCCTTTGACCATCTCTTCGATCGCACCGATACTGCCGATGGCCGCGCGCCTACCGGTCTTATCCACGAACTGGCAAGCCGCATCCACTTTGGGCCCCATTGACCCCGCCGGGAAATGGTGCTGCCGCAACTCATCCGGCGTGACATCCCGCAACAACCGGGCGTGGGGCGATCCCCAGTCCAAATAAGCCCCCTCCACATCTGTGGCCATCACAAACAGGTCGGCGTCGAGTTCACGAGCCAGCAACGAACCGGCCAAGTCCTTGTCTATGACCGCTTCTACACCCTGCAGATCCCCGTTCTCGCCGATCATGGTGGGAATGCCGCCGCCTCCGGCGCAGATCACGATCACCCCTTTTTCGATGAGCCACTTGATGGGTCTGATCTCGAAAATGCGGCGCGGCAAAGGCGATGGCACCACGCGCCGCCACGCCTGGCCGTCTTCTTTGAAAGCCCACCCCCGGGCACGGCCCAAACGCTCGGCTTCTTCTCGAGGGTAGAGTGGCCCAATGAACTTGGTGGGGTTCGAGAACGCAGGATCGAGCGGGTCCACTTCGACCATGGTGAGGATGGTGGCAAACGGCTGCGCGGGAGCCATCAAGTTGCCGAGTTCCTGCTCGATCAGATACCCGATCATGCCATCGCTCTGCGCACCCAAGACATCGAGCGGGTAAGGCTCAACTTCCTGGAACGCAGCCGCCTGCAGGGCCAGGAGCCCCACTTGCGGTCCATTCCCATGTGATAGCACCAGTTCATGACCTGCCGCAATGGGCGCCAGGGCGCGGGCGGCCACCTTCACGTTCGCTCGCTGCACATCGGGCGTCATGAGCTCCCCACGTTTGAGGAGGGCATTGCCTCCCAATGCCACCACGATTCTCATCAGCCGTCACACAGGAGCAAGTTCAGCCCGGGTCCGCGGTACACAACCACCGGTCCCCAAGGAGAGACATCCCGGCGGCCGGGAACCGCGCCGGCCGCCACCTCCTCGAAGAAGTCGGCAGCCGCCATCAACTCCTTACCGGACAGCGGCGTAGGCCCGTGACCGGGGAGGACAAGGCGCACTTCGGCCGCCAGACCGCTCAGCCTCCGCGCCGTCTCTCGGTAGGCGAAGAAATCGGAGCCCGGCAAGCAGGCGAAAATGTTGCCCTGGTAGACGACGTCGCCCACAAACAGTAACCCGTGCTCCTGATCGAGAAGCGAAATGCTCCCTGGGGAATGACCGGGCGTATGCAACACAATCAGCCGCCGGTCTCCCAAATCCACAATGTCCCCCTCTTCAAGCCTCCGCACTACCGGAACCCCGGCGATGGAGAAATCGGAGGCATTGAATCCAGGGGGCGCAGGAGCCAGGAATGATTTGGGATCGGCGACAACGCCCAACTCGTCATGCGGGACTCCTCGCTCGATCTGCTCGGCCTCCGCCCCATGAGCGGCCACACCGTCGAACAGCGCGTTGCCACCCATGTGGTCATAGTGGGCATGCGTGTTGATCACCTGCAGCGGCAGGTCCACCAACTCGTGAACCGCGGCCCTCACGTCCCCTATGCCGAGCCCGGTGTCTACCAGGAGCGCGGCCGTGCTACCTGCGACCACATACGAGTTCACCGAATCGGCGTGGGGCTCCGTCAGTACCCACAGGCCGGGCTCAATTCGCTCCACCTCGAACCACTCAGTCATATCCGGCCTTCTTCAGTATTCCAACGCCCGCGGTAGCTCCTTGGCTTGAGCCACCCAATCCGCTATCTGCGCTTCTGTGGGAAGTCGACCGGCCAGATCGGATGCAGCGTTCACCTCAACCAGTTTGGCGCGGAGATTATCCGGACGCCTGGACGCCAGTTCTTTTACAGTGTCGACTCCCGCCTCTTCCAGCAGGTTTGAGAAAACAGCGCCAATTCCGGTGATCCTCGCCAAATCGGCCCGGTTGGCCAACTCCAGAACCAACTTGACACCCACACCCAGCGTTGCAGCCAATTCTTTTCTGGCTCTCGGCGTAGTGGATCTGGCCAACAAATCATCAGACGAGAAGACCTCGTGCCCTTTGAGCATTTCCGCCAACTCCGAGGTCACACCTCGGATTTCTCTGACCGGCAGACCCATGATGTGCTCCCCTTTCTCGTAGGCCCCACTCCCGCGACCGCGCATCATGACTTCACATCTTGCCATTTTGTAGCCGGTCGTAAACCAATGCCGCAGCCGAGGCCCAGAAAGACTCTTCGCACAACTCCGCTGCGACCGGAGCACATCGCTTGCGTTGGCAGGCTTCTAGTTGGTGAGCCCGAGAAGACGGGCGCCGTTCTCCCACAACACCTTGCGGGCAGCATCGGCCCCCAGCACTTCCACCACCGCGGCCACGTTGTCGCTCACCGAGGGCACACCGGGAAAGTCGGTCCCGAACACCATCTTATCCACCAACTCCCGCCAGCGGGGGAAATAGACGGGCAGATTGCGGGGCGGCAGCCCCGACAGCTCCAAATACACGTTGGGGTGCAGGGTCGCCAACAACGCCGCCTCTTCATACCAGACCCCACGGCCGGAGTGCGCCAGAAGGATGGGAAGCTCCGGGAAGGCCACCGCTACGTCGTCCAGCAGGAGCGGCTGCGCGTACTTGAGGCGGGTGCCCCGAAATCTGGACAAACCTGTGTGGAAGGTAGTCGGGAGACGCAGCTCCTCCAGCCGAGCGTAAAGTGGGTAGAGGCGTTCTTCTGTCGGCCAGAAGTGTTGATAAGAAGGCAGAAACTTGGCGCCGGCCACCGGTCCCATCGCCAACAAGCGATCCAGACTACTGACGAGGTCACCTTCGAGCCAGGGATTCAGCGATACAAAAGCGTGCAACCCCTCAGCTCCGGCTGCAAACTCGATAACGGCTTCGCTCTTCACCATGCCGCTCACGAGCGGAGCCTCTTCTGCCAACAACACCACATGATCTACGCCGTTCTGTTGGAAGAAGTCGAGAAAAGCCCGAGGTTCGCGGAGGCGCATAGTCGTGTCTATCGCGCTGGGATTGACCTCCATGGCGTACGAGAGACCTTCTTCCGTATACGCAGAAAGAAACGGCGGGTGCACGTGAATATCCAATACCGGGTGACTCAACATGAGTTGACCGTCCTCTATTGTCTGGATGCAATGACAGGCACAAGCCTAGCGGCCAGGGCACCCGAGGGCAACCGCCGACGCCCTCGCAGTGATCGTGGGCGCCCCGGCAATGATCGCAAATCCCCGGCATCACGGCTCCTGCATTGCCGATAACGCCACGACAGCCTATCCTTTGCCGCTGAAGATCGAAGCAGGGCACATTACGTGAGGATAGAGACCCCATGCACGTGGAAGCGGAAGATGTAAGCCGGGAAGACTGTGAGGAGGTTGTCGAAGCCCTCTATCGACTGGAGAGTGAAGGCAAACCCGCCGCCATCTCGAATCTCATGCACCTACCCGACCTCAACGGCAGACCCGTTGCGGACATAGTCATGGAGTTGGCCCTCAACGGGCAGGTGGAGTTGTCGGGCGACACAGTCACACTGACGCCTCGTGGCCGGGAGGCCGGGCAGCGTGTCTTCACACGCCACAGGTTGGTCGAGAAGGTATTGCGGTCGCTGGGGTTGCGTGGGTCTTCCCTCCACGAGGAGGCGTGCCGCATGGAACACTTGGTGGACGACGATGCCGTGGCCGAGGCTGCCAAGAGGCTCGACCGCTACGGCACCATGCTCCACAGTGGCGTACTCCGGCTGGCGGATGCCACACCCGGGGAGTACCGCGTGGTGTTCTTGAGCACCGGCCGCGCACAGCGGAGGCGGCTCGAAGACATGGGCATCGGCCAAGGGGCACTGGTGAGAGTGTGGCGTAAGCAGCCACAGGGACCTGTGGAGGTAGAAGCCCATGGAGCCCACGTGGCTCTGGGCCGCGGAGTGGCCGCCAAAGTATTGGTGACACCAAACCTGGATTGCCCACCGGTAGAGAACGAGGAGACGTAAAGTGGCCGAGCCGCCACCGGAAACCGTACGTAGCATCCTTCCCACCGGGTTGAGAGCACAGGACGACGACGCGGAAACCATCATCGCATTGGTCGGCAACGCCAATGTGGGCAAAAGCGTGATCTTCAACGCGCTCACGGGGATGAACCAGACCATCGGCAACTGGCCGGGCAAGACGGTGGAACTGGCTCAGGGCACTTTCCTCTTCCGGGGCAAGCGGCTCCACGTGGTGGACTTACCCGGCATCTACTCGCTCTCGGCCTACTCGCAAGAAGAGCTGGTGGCACGGGACTTCCTGGCAGCCCGCGTGGCGGACGTCGTGGTCGACGTGGTGGATTCTACTATTTTGGAACGCAATCTCTACTTAGCCCTACAACTGCGTGAGCTTCAGGTCCCACTGGTCCTGGCGCTCAACCTCACCGACATGGCCACCAGAGAGGGTCTCGAGATCGATGCGGCTGTCGTCTCCGCGGAACTGGGAGTCCCGGTCGTCAAGACCGCCGCCGCCTCCGGCAAAGGCATAGAGGAGCTGGTGGCGGTGGCCTTGACTTGCTCGGTGGGTCGTCCCCTCCCCGGGCCTCGCTACGGCCGAGAGGTGGAACAGGCCATCCTTCGCGTGGAGGAATCGCTGGCAGCCGCGATCGCGCAACCGGAAGGTGCGGCAGCCTTCCCTCCGGACCTGGAGGGAGTGCCACCACGCTTCCTGGCCATCAAACTCCTTGAGGGCGATCCGGAAATAGAGCGCCTTCTGACACCGGTGGGGGACGTGGTAGATGCAGCACAGAGCGTCGCCGGTGAACTGGAAGCGGTGCACGGTCACGAGGCGGCCGGCGTGATAGCGGCGGAGCGCTACGCGGTTGCCGGCCGAATCGCGGCGTCGGCAGTGACACACGTAGACGCGGGCACCCGCCAAGTGGGCGAACGTCTCGATTCCTTCCTGCTTCACAAGGTGGGCGGGTGGGTCGCCCTGGTGGTGGCCCTCTTCGCCATGTTCGGAGCCATCTTTATCGTGGGCGAGTGGTTCGGCGAACGACTCGACGATTTGTCCGACCTGTGGGAGGAGTGGTTCTTCTCACTGGCCCTGAGCCACGGATGGGCCGACTTCTTGTGGCGAGGACTCATACAAGGAGTGCTGGCCGGTGTTTCAGTCGCCCTGCCCTACTTAGTCCCTTTCTATCTCATCCTCTCGTTCCTGGAGAACTCGGGCTACCTGGCCCGTATGGCTTTTCTCACAGACACCATCATGCACCGCTTCGGCCTACACGGGAAAGCATTCATCCCCATGTTCTTGGGCTACGGCTGTACTGTCCCCGCCGTGCTCGGAACACGCATCATGGAACGCGATCGAGATCGCTTGATCGCGGGCATTCTGGCGACCCTCATCCCGTGCTCCGCGCGCACCGTGGTCATTCTGGGATTGGTGGGAGTTTTCGTGGGCTTCTGGGCGGCCATCTCCCTCTATCTCATCAACTTAATCATCGTGTTCGTGGCCGGCCGCGTCCTAAACAAGTACCTCCCGGGAGACAACGTGGGCCTCATCATGGAGATGCCCAAACTGCGCACCCCCGCGTGGCGCGTATCTCTCAAGCAGACCTGGTTCCGTCTCAAAGATTTTGTGATGTTCGCCTTCCCCGTCATCGTGCTGGGCAGCCTCTTGCTGTGGGGCCTGGACCGACTGGGTTGGCTCGATCCGGTGGCTGCGGCCCTCGCCCCTTTCACTGAGAACGTCCTTGGCCTGCCCCCGGTCACCCTGGTGGTCCTCATCTTCGGAGTGCTGCGCAAAGAACTGGCCCTCATCATGTTGGCGGCCCTCTTGGGTACGGCCGAGTTCGGCCTTGTGTTGAGCGGGCAACAGATGTTTGTCTTCGCACTGATAGTGATGTTATACATCCCTTGCGTCGCCACCATCGCGGTGCTGCGCCGCGAGTTCGGCACATGGACTGCGGTGCTGGTATCTGCAGGAGAAGTATTACTGGCCCTGGTGCTCGGTGCCGCGGCCAACTGGATCTGGAACCTGGTGGCGACCATCGTCTGATTCCTGCACGCCGGCCCTGCGACCGCTGCGGGCAGGCTTCAGGAGCAGGGCGAGCAAACTCGCATCTTTCGTGGTATACGGGGCATATGGTCAACATCGTGTTGGGAGTCATAGGGGCCGACTGCCACGCCGTGGGAAACAAGATCCTCGAGATCGCTTTCCGCGACGCCGGCTTCGCCGTCCACAATCTGGGTGTGATGGTGCCACAGGAGGAGTTCATCGCCGCGGCCATCGAGACCAACGCCGAGGCACTGCTCATATCCTCCCTGTGCGGGCACGCCGAGATCGACTGCCGCGGGCTGCGCGAGCGCTGCATGGAGGCGGGCATCGGCAAAATCCTGCTCTACTTGGGTGGCAATCTCACTGTCGGCGAATCAGACTTCGCTGAGGTGGAAGAGAAGTTCACGGCCATGGGCTTCGACCGTGTTTTCCCCCCTGGAACCATGCCCGAGGATGGCATCGATGCCCTGCATGCCGATTTGCGCAAACGAGGCTTGGAGATATCCGATGCCTGATCTGCTCTTGGCGGACATCGGCAGCACTTTTACCAAAGTCTGTCGAGTGGATGCCGAGAACTCGCGCCTGATCGCTACTGCCGCCTCCCCCACCACTGTGTCCACTGATGTGATGGACGGGCTTGAGCGTGCGTGTCGCGGGGTGGGGGCCGGCTTGGAGGGCAGTGACCACATGCGACTCCTGGCCTGCTCCAGTGCCGCCGGTGGATTGCGTATAGCTGCCGTGGGCTTGGTACCCAGCCTCACAGCCAAGGCGGCCGAGATGGCTGCCCTGGGCGCCGGCGCCAAAGTGGTGGGTGTCTTCCCGTTCCTACTCACGCACGACGATATGTCCCGGCTAGAGCGTCTCGCTCCCGACCTCATACTGCTTAGTGGCGGGACCGATGGAGGAGACACCGAGCACATCGTTGCGAACGCACAAACCCTGGCCGGTGCCTTCACCCACATCCCACTGGTGGTGGCGGGCAACCGAGCCGCGCACGACCGGCTGAGTACCATCCTGCGCGCTTGGCATGGGCCCGTGCGCATGACAGCCAACGTCATGCCGGAGCTCGGGCGTCTGGATCTCGAACCGGCACGCACTTGCATACGCGAGTTGTTTTTGGAGAGAATCGTCGTTGCAAAAGGCATGGGGCGCGTCAGGGTACGCGCCGATCTCCTCCTGCCCACACCCGATTCCGTCATGCGCTCACTGAGTGCACTGCGGGCCACTTGGGCAACAACCTCGGGCGAAGAAGACTGCCTGCTCGTGGTGGATGTGGGAGGTGCCACCACCGACGTCTACTCTTACGGATGGGGCAGACCGGCCTCGCCCGACATCGTCTACCGAGGCCTTCCCGAACCTCTAGAAAAACGCACCGTGGAGGCTGATCTGGGAGTGAGATACACGTTGGCTAGTCTCGTCGAGCAGATGGACAGCGAGGCCGTCGCCCGCGATGGAGGCCTGACGACCGCGCAGTTGGAGCAGTGGGTATCGACCGCTACGGGGGACACAGCCCGCCTGCCCGCATCCCCTGTTGAACAGGCCGCCGACACCGTTCTGGCTCAAGCGGCCTGCCATCTGGCCGTAACACGACACTGCGGGAATCTCGAGGAGGTGTGGACGCCGCAGGGCCGTGTTCTGATCCAACAAGGCAAGGATCTAACCGAAGCTGCCATCGTGGCCGGGACGGGAGGGCCGGCCGCTCACGACACGCCTCCTGGGGCCGTTCCCAGGGCGGCCGTACGCCGTCCGGGGGATGCCGGCCTCCTGCCGCGCCATCCCCGTATCGTGATCGACCGCGGGTACATTCTGTGGGCTTTGGGCTTGTTGGTTGCGGCCGACCTCCCTGGCTGCGCCACCGCACTGGCCGCCAACCACTTGGTGCACGCATGAGCGCCTTGACCAACGTCCGCTGGCCGTCGGCGCGGCTGCTTGCGTCCCGTCCCGATGTGCTGGCCGGATGGGAGACCGGCCGCCAAGCGGAGGACCTGGAGGAAGCCATCGCCTACCAGGCCACCATACCCGAGTCCAAACGCTTCAGCACCGCTCTACGCTTGGCCGACCCGGCCGGGGAGACGCTGGTGCAACCCCGCGCGGGGGTATGCTTGGTCAAAGAGCACATCGATTTGCTGCAGGCGCTCGAACGTGACGGACAGGCCGATCTCCTCCCCACCACCATTGACAGCTACACGCGCCACAACCGCTACGCCGAGGCGCAGGCCGGAATTGAGGAGAGCGCTCACAGCGGTCATTCGCATCTGAACGGTTTCCCGGCCGTGAATCTGGGTGTACACGCATGCCGCATGGTCACGGAAGCCGTGGAGAAACCCATTGAAGTCCGCCACGGCACACCGGATGCGCGTCTGCTGGCCGAGATCACACTCGCCGGTGGCTTCACGGCCTTCGAGGGCGGCGGTATCTCTTACAACATCCCCTATGCCAAGAGCGTCCCGCTCGAACGCAGCCTGCTTCACTGGCAATACATAGATCGCCTGGTGGGCTTCTACGCCGAACGAGGGATCGAGATCAACCGCGAACCCTTCGGACCCCTGACCGGAACCATGGTCCCACCGTGCATCTCGAACGCCGTAGCCATCATTGAAGCTCTGCTGGCGGCGGAACAGGGTGTAACCAGTATCACCGTGGGCTACGGGCAGTGTGGCAACCTGTACCAAGATGTGGCGGCGTTGTGTTCCCTGCGACGCCTGTGCCGGGAACGGCTCGAACGGGCCGGCTACGGCCGTGTACACCTCTCCACCGTGTTCCACCAGTGGATGGGAGGATTTCCGCAAGACGAAGCCCAGGCGTTCGGCGTGATCTCCTGGGGCACTGTGGCTGCCGCCTTCTCTGGTGCCACCAAGGTCATCTCCAAATCACCACAGGAGGCGTTGGGCGTTCCCACAGCCGACGCCAACATCCGCGGTCTACGCTGCACACGCCAAGTGCTCAGCATGTTCAAGGAACAGCAGCCGCTGGCCACCCTGGAGATCGATCGTGAAGACGAGCTCATCACACGTGAGACCAGGGAGTTGCTCGACGCAGTTGAGCGCTTGGGAGCGGGAGATCTGGCCGTGGGGACGGTCAGAGCGTTCCAAGCAGGAGCTCTGGACGTGCCGTTCGCACCCAGCCATGAAGCACGAGGCGCCGTGATCCCCGTTCGCGACCTACACGGAGCCATTCGCATTCTGGAGTTTGGGAACTTGGCGCTGGACGGCGAGATCAAAGCCATGCACCGAGCGTTCCTGGAAGAACGAGCCCAGGCGGAGGGGAGGGCGGTTACCTTCCAGATGGTCACCGATGACATCTACGCCGTGAGCAAGGGCCGCCTGGTTGGGAAACCGCGCGGCCGCGGGCCCGTCAGGAGCGGAGGCCGGCCTTGACGCATGTGACCGACATATTGTGTGTCCCCGGCGTCACGGGATTCTTCTCCGACGATCAAAGAGCAATCAAAGCCGGCGCAGCCAATGACGGCTTCCTCTATGAAGGTACTCCGCTCACAGCGGGCTTCCGCAGCATAAGGCAGGCGGGGGAGAGCATCTCCATCCTTCTGCGCCTCAGCGACGGCCAAATCGGATGCGGCGATTGCTGTTATATCCAATAGCCGGGTGCCGGAGGCCGCGATCCGCTCTTCGTGGCTGAAACCTACGCACCCATACTCGAGCAAATCCTTCACGAACACCTAGCCGGGCGCGCAGTGGACCGGTTCCGCCCCACGGCAGAGGAGATCGACGGTCTGCAAATCGAGGGCCACCCACTACACGCAGCCCTGCGCTACGGTGTCACCCAAGCGTGGCTCGACGCCGTAGCCCGCGCCGGGCACCTTCTCCCCTGCCGCGTGCTGGCCGACGAGTACGGTGTGGAACCCACCCTCGACCCCGTCCGCATCTTCGCCCAGACGGGCGATGACCGCTACAACAATGTGGACAAAATGATCCTCAAGCAAGTGGACGTGCTACCGCACGGTTTGATCAATAACATCCCAGACAAGCTCGGCGCAGACGGCAGCCGTCTCCTCGACTACGTGACCTGGCTGCGCAGGCGCATTCTGGCTACGCGCTCCTCTCCCGATTACCAGCCGGAGCTCCACGTGGACGTCTATGGAACCCTCGGCCTCATCTTCAATGCCGACATACCGCAGATGGCCTCCTACCTGGGCCGGCTGGCTCACGCCGCCGAACCCTTGACCCTGCGCATCGAGGGACCGGTCGACATGGGTGATCGCCGACTTCACTACGAGACTCTGGGCGCCCTGCGCGAGGAACTGGAGCGCAGCGGGATCCCCGTGGAGATCGTAGCCGACGAGTGGTGCAACAGCCTCGATGATATCCGCACCCTGGCCGAGATGCAGGCCGTGGACATGGTCCAGATCAAGACACCGGTACTGGGCGGACTCAACAACTCCATGGCTGCCGTGTTGCTGTGCCGCGAGTACGGCCTCAAGGCCTATCTCGGCGGCACCTGCAACGAGACCGAGCGCAGCGCCCAGTTGTGCGTGCACGTGGCGCTGGCCACACAGCCGTATCAGATGCTGGCCAAACCGGGCATGGGCGTGGATGAGGGTTTCATGATCGTGAAAAACGAGATGGTGCGCGCACAGGCACTGCTGGCGCACTGCGGGGGGCGCATGTGAACCAGATGCGCATCCTCAGCCCCACGGCCATTCTCGGCTACGGCTTCCCCGGGAGTCGTTTGAAGAAGGAATGAGCCGGCGGCCGGATGTCATAGGCGTAGACGCGGGGAGCACAGACCCCGGCCCCTACTACCTGGGTGCCGGAAAACCCTTCGTGAACGCGGAGGCCGTGCTGCGCGATCTCTCCCTACTGGTGCCGGCCGCCAAGGCCGCCGGCATTCCGCTGCTGATCGGCACAGCCGGCGGGAGTGGGGCGGCTCCGCACGTGGCTTGGTGTCTGTCCCTACTTGAACAAGTGGCCGTCGAACGCGGCCTGCATCTGGATGTGGCCGTCATCCGGGGCGACGTGCCCGTGGCCGCAGTCAAGGCGGCCTTGAGCGCCGGCCGCATGCGGCCGCTCTCTTTCGTGCCGGAACTCACCGCGGAGACGCTCGAGCGGTGCACACACCTGGTGGCGCAGATGGGCATGGAGCCGCTCATGGCGGCCCTGAGCGCCGGCCCGGACGTAGTCCTGGCCGGCCGCTGCTACGATCCGGCGGTGTTCGCAGCCCCCATGGTCCTGCACGGCTTCGAGGCGGGACCAGCCCTCCATCTGGGCAAGATCTTGGAGTGCGCGGCTATAGCCGCTTCGCCGGGTAGCGGTCGTGACTGCGTACTCGGGATTATCGACCACACGGGTTTCTCAGTCACCACCTTGTCCGACCAACGCCGCTTCACCGTGCAGTCCGTGGCAGCGCATACCATGTATGAGAAGTCGCACCCCTTCCTGCTACCCGGACCCGGTGGGCAACTCGATCTCTCGCGCGTGCACTTCGCCCAACTCGACGAAAGGACTGTGGAAGTACGCGGAAGCGAGTTCAAACCGGGCCCGCCCTCAGTGAAAGTGGAGGGGGCTGTGTGTGTGGGCCACCGCACCTTCTGCATCTGCGGCATCCGGGACAGAGATATGATCTCCCAGCTCAACCAGGTTTTCGCTGCGCTGCGGGCGGCAGTCACTGACAACTTTGGCGACTCCGACGTGGCCGACATCCGCTTCCGGGTCTACGGCCACGACGGGGTCATGGGACCCCTCGAACCGGAATCGGGCCCCGCAGGCCACGAAGTGGGCCTGGTGATCGATGTGGTGGCTCCCACCCAAGAGAAGGCGGCGGCGGTGTGCGGCTTCGTGCGCGCCACGGCCCTGCACTTGGGCTTTCCCGGCCGCATCAGCACAGCGGGGAATCTGGCTTTCCCCTTCAGCCCCTCCGATTTCGACGCCGGCCCTGTCTACGAGTTCGGCGTATATCACGTCATGGAGATTGATGACCCCGTAGCCTTCTTCCCTGCCACCCACCTCACCCTGGGCGCTAAACACGGCCCCACGGAGCAACAATCATGACCGCGTCCGGCTCACAGTCTCCGGTTCCGATCGTCCCGGGCGGCGCAGACTCCGAGACAGCCCCTCTGCGCGCGCTGGCCGACGTCATCCGCAGCAAGAACTCCGGGCCGTTCGAGCTGACCCTTGACGTGTTCTTCCGCTCGGCGGCCATCTATGCGGCCGCCAAGAGACAGCGCATCATCTCCGAAGGGCTCATAGCCCGTCTCTACGGAGTAACGGTGGACCGCATCCTTGAAATCGTATACTACGATGCCGCTTTGGCCGTGAAGGTGACCATGGCCCGCCCGGCTTCCTCGGGGTCTCCCGCCGACACGGACGTCTACGGAGCCCAGCAACACATGCCTCTCGCCGACGCCATCGTACCCTGGAGCAGCGTACCGCCGGAGGAGGACCGGTCATGAGACGCTCACTGTGGCGGGAGTGCCTCTCCTACGCCGTGTACTACGCGCCGCGCGGACGACCTCGCCTGCTCTTGCTGGGAGAGGCCATCGCCCAGCGCTACCTCGAGCCCACCGACCACCTCATCGGTGTCATCGGCGAACCGGGGACGGGGAAGTCGTCACTCATCAGAGGCATGTTTCCGGGGCTGGAACTCACCAACGACGATGCCGGCGTCAACGTCCGCCCCCTCCCCATCGTGCAAATGCATCGCGATGGGCGCTTCCGAGCGCAGACTTTTCATATCGACGCCCGGTTCGAACTGGCCTTCACGCAGACTTTCGAGCTGGTGGACGCCATCCGCGCGGCCCTCCGCGACAATCGGCGCGTGGTGGTGGAGAACTTCGACGACATTTACCCGGCGTTGGGCATCAATGCGCAGATCATGGCTGGAATCGGGGAAGAAATCATCGTGGTGCGGCCCGACCTCTTCGGACCCTTCCCGGAAGACCTGTTTCAAGCCGTGGAAGGGACGGCCGTGTTTCGGCGCATGGCCCACACTGCAGAAGACATCACGGCATTGGTACTCGAGCGCGATTTCAACTATCCGCACCCCCAGGTCCACAGCGACATCCCCCATGGATTCGTGATGGAGTTCGAGGAGGCGCCGCCGGGCCTTCGGCTCGACGAGTTGGAAGCCAAGGTCCGTGAGATCATCGCCGCCGCCCTCCCCGTCTGCTACACAGACGAGGATCACATCAGCATTGGAGCCCATCTGTTTCCCTGTACAGGACCCCGCATCCATCTGTCCAACACATCAGAAATCGAGGGATTCCGCATAGTGCCGGAGTTGCTCTACGACGAACTCAACGGCACGCATTGCTTAGTGGGATTTGTGGGGGCGCCCAAAACCAAGCATTTCCTGGGTAGACACCTGCCCCTCGAACCCAGGTAGGGCCGGGTAGGGGAGCACCAGTCCTGCCTTGCGACCAGACGCCGGAGCCCGCGGGGGCAACCGTCCCCGCGGGCTCCGGGTTCACCGCATGAGCGACTTACGCCGCGACTATCTCGTAGGAGAGCTGGCCGTCGTCGTACTCCAGCGTGCGTACCGACACCGGCATGCCGACTTTCAGACCGTCAACGTTCACGTCGGCCGCGAAGCGTGCGAACAGCTTGAGCCCATCTTGGCCAAAGTCCACTAACCCCAAGGTATACGGCGTGTCGGCCTCAAAGCCGAAAGGCGCGTACTGGAGTGTGGAGAACGTGACGAGCGTGCCCTGGGTGGGCATATCAAACCAGTCCACATCCTTGGAGAAACAGGCCACACAGTCCGCACGCGGCGGGAAGGATTTGGCTCCGCACTCCTTGCAGACCGTACCCTTGATCTTGCCTTCCGCCAGGAAGTCCACGAAAGGGGCCACCTTGGTGGCAGCCATGAAGCTCCTGCGACCGAATTTCTCAAATCCCATGGTCTACCTCCCCAAGATCGTGACGTTGCTGTACAGGCCAACGCCACCCACGTTGTGGACGAGGCCGATTTCGGGATCCTTCACCTGCATGGGGCCGGCTTCCCCACGCAGCTGCAGGACGATGGTGCGAATCTGCGAGCCGCCGGTGGCCCCCACCGGGTGGCCCTTGGAGAGCAGGCCGCCGTCGACGTTGACGGGAATACGGCCTTCCTTATAGGTAGCCTTCTCCCTGATCAACTGCTTGCCGTCCCCTATGGGCGCGAAGCCCAGACCTTCATAGGCCATGATCTCAGCGATGGTGAAGCAGTCGTGCACTTCGGCCACATCGATGTCGGCGGGAGTAATGCCGGCCATCTGGTAGGCCTCGGCGGACGCGATGTGTGGACCCTGCATGCCCTTGGTGAAGTCCGGGCGGCCCACCATGTTGACCGACGCCGACGCGGCGCCGATGCCCATGATCCACACCGGCTTGTCGCACAGGGCCTTGGCCCGATCGGCGCTGGCCAGGATGATGCAGGAGCTACCGTCGGCGTTGGCACAGCAATCGCCTACACGCAGCGGTGAGGCCACGGGGCCCCACATACGGGCTTTCTCGTTGGAGGGATCAAAGTCGGCCTCGCTGACACCCTTCCGGTACACGGCCCGCTCGTTGATCTGCCCGTAGGTGCCCGACTTGATGCGTACGTTCATGAGATCGTCAAGCGTGAGACCGTTGGCCGCCATGTAAGCCTGGGCGTACAAAGCGTAATAGCCCGGCATCATGGTGCCGAAGGGCGATTCCCACTGGATATCGGCCCCACGGCCCATGCGCTCCTGCGATTCGGCCGAGGTGATCTCCGACATCTTCTGGAATCCCAGCACCACCACCAGATCGTGCAGACCGGCCTTGATCATGCTGTAGGCAACCTTAACACCCATACTGCTGGAGGAGCAGACCGACTCCAGGTAGAACGTGGGCTGCGGGATGAGGCCCATGTACTCGGCCATAACGCCGGCGGGCGAGCGCTGCTTGTCGTACTCGGGGGCAGAGCAGAAGATGCTGGCGTCCACGTCCTTCTGCGTGATCTTGGCATCCTTCATGGCTTCGCTGAACGCCTCGAAGGCCAGTTCCTTGATCGAGCCCTCGAAGCCTCTCACGAAGTAGCTCTGTCCCACTCCGATAATGGCCACATCTTTTGACGGCATAGAGTCTCCTCCTGTGTGTACAACCTCTACCGGCGCGTCCGCGCAGATATGCGGACCGCATTGTATCAAGGGGTGAAGGGCAGAGGAACAACCGTGTGCGCCCGCCGCTCACGGTACCACCACCGATCTATAGGGTGGAGGGCCACGCCGCCCGTAGCGGACCGCCCAACCGGTGGCGCACCTCTACTCAAAGCCATCCACGCGGGTGGCCCCCAGGCGGTATCCAGACCAACCACGATACCCCGCGCTACCAAGACCGCTTACCCGGACCCTCTCCCGCTTGGCGCGCCTGAGCGGCCAAGCGCAACTGATACTCGCGCCAGAGGGCCTCGCGCTGGTGTTGAGGGATGACGTGCCATCGAACGCCACGAATGGCACCCTCTAGGCCGGAGAGCATGCTCCGACAGGGAGGATCATCCGGTCTCACCGCTGCCATCCGCACGGCCGCGTCTACCGAGCCCACGCGCCGAAGCTCTGCCGGCGTCGCAATCCCTGCCGCCTCCAACAGCGCTGCGGTCTGCTTGCCGATGTTAGGTAACTTGGTCAGACCAAAGACATAGTCCGGTGCAGTCATTACGGCACACCTCATTCTTATCGGAGAAAGACCCCTGCAACGCGGGGCTAATCCCACCTGTCCACCGCACGATCACTTCAACCAGCCATCCAACTCCTCTCGGATCATGTTCCTGTGCGTGGAGGGCACGGTCCAAGCCGACGAAGAAGATGACCACTCTCCAGTCACTCTGTAAGCCGTCTCCAGAACCGGGCTGCCGGCGCGCCATCGATGATGTCGTGGTCGAAAGAGAGGGTGAGACACAGATACTCGCGCGGCGTCGAAAGTCCATGTGCCCGCGGGGAATGATCCCGCTCCAAGTCCTCCGCCCCCCACGAGGTGAAGATACCCCCCACCGTCACCGCCACAGTAGAGGCGCTCAACGGAACCAACCAGACCGGTCGATCGGGGAGGCCGAACATTCCCACTGCCGTCACGCTGATGACTCCGTAGCGCATGGCCATGCGAGCGCTGCACGCCGCCATGCGTATGAAAACGCGGAACAGCGAACTCGGCACCAGTTGCGCAACCCAGGTCATGCCGGACAGGCCCCCCAGCCGCTCAGTCCCGCGGGCCCGAGCGGCCCTGATCTCGTCATGGATCTGGCGATAGGTCTTGCCCTGGGCGGCTCGGATACCAAGGTTGATCGCGAAGGGGGTTGTGCGGTAACCGCTGGCGTGGTTGGGGTGGGTATTTCGGTTGCAGGACGGAGGGCTCACGGTCTCGAATGTTGCGTTCGGTGTTTGGAGCACAACGCCGTTCCTCCTCGGCACCATTCCACGAGCACACCATTCCGCAGGCGACCGGTAGCGCCGGGGGCCGCTTCTGCAAACGATGACGTCTCTGCCCGCCGATGGATCGCCGGGAGTCGGCTCGGCGTGCAACTCAATTGTACTCCGCGAACCAACTCAGATTCGCCCGAATATACTAAATGCAAATTTCATCTAGATGCTATAGTCAAAACCGGGTTCCTCATCAGTTCTGGATCACATAGCACAAGGAGTATTCTGATGGAGCGCACAGACGTACTCGTGGTGGGGGGAAGTGCCGCCGGTGTGGTTGCGGCCACCACAGCCAAGGCCACGTACCCCGACAAACGCGTTGTCCTGATACGTAAGGACGAGTTGTCGCTGGTGCCCTGCGGCATCCCCTATGTGTTCGGGTCACTGGATTCCACCGCCAAGAACCTCATGCCCAATGACGCACTGGCCAAGGCCGGAGTAGAACTGAGAATCGCGGAAGTGGTCTCCATCGATCAGGAGGCCAAGACCTGCCACACGGCCCAAGGGGAGGAGTTCGCTTTCGATAAGCTGGTTATCGCCACCGGCTCCGAACCCGTGGTACCGCCGTGGTTGCCCGGTACCGATCTGGCCGGCGTGTACACCATCCCCAAGAACAAGGCTTACATTGATCGGGCCCTCGAATCGCTCCGGAGCTGCCGCGCTGTGGTCACCATCGGTGGAGGGTTCATCGGCGTAGAGATGTCCGACGAACTCAACAAACAGGGCATAGAGGTGACGCTGGTGGAGATCCTGCCCCACATCCTGGGGCTGGCGTTCGATGAGGAGATAGCCGTACTGGCCCAGGATATCCTGCAGACCCGTGGCGTCAACGTGAAGACCGGAGCGGGAGTCAAGGCTATCACCGGCGAGGGGCGGGCCACGGGTGTGCTTCTGGATAACGGACAGGAAGTGCCGACCGAGGCCGTTGTACTGTCCGTTGGTTACCGACCGGCCGCCGGCCTCGCCGCCGAGTCGGGCATCGAGCTGAACGAGAGGGGATCCATCAAGGTCGACGAGTACATGCGCACACAGAACCCCGACATCTTCGCCGTGGGCGACTGCGCCGAGAAAAGGGACTTCACCACCCGCAAGCTCAGCAGCGTGATGCTTGCCTCCACGGCCACTTCAGAAGCCCGTGTGGCGGGTATGAATCTATACAGGCTCTCCGCCGTCAAGACCTTCAGCGGCACTATCGCCATCTGGTCCACCGGCCTGGGCGAGCACGGTTTCGGGTGCGCCGGGCTCACAGAACGAGCTGCCCGCGAGGAGGGTTTCGACGTTGTTACCGGTATGTTCGAAGGGATCGATAAGCATCCGGGGACGCTTCCTGGAGCCCACAAACAGCTGGTCAAACTGGTGGCGGCCAGCGACTCGGGAGTGATCCTGGGCGGCCAAGTGGCAGGCGGTCCGAGCGCGGGCGAACTGACCAATCTCATAGGTCTCGCCATCCAAAACCGCATGGTGGCGAACTCGCTGGTGACGGCCCAGATCGGCACCCACCCTCTGCTCACGGCACCTCCTACCGCCTACCCGGTCATCAAGGCGGCGGAGCAGGTGCTGAGGAAGATGAGCGCGTAGCCGGGATCCGCTTCGGCGGCCACGAACACCCTACAGGAGCACACGAGAAGTCGTGGCCCGGCGCCCATGCGGGCGCCGGGCCACCATCCGAGCCCCTTTGGCACGCAGGCCGGCTCAGAAGCTCACACCGTAGCGTACTGCCGCCGCCCGAAAAGACCTCTCCAGCGAATACAGTCGGCTCACGTAGTTGGAGAACCCAGACACACCCGAGCCGTAGTAGACGGCCGCGAACCGCTCCCAGTCAGGATTGGATGAAGCGAGGAGGGGGAGGTAGAAGCCACCCGCCCCCACCTTGAGGTAGCGGCCAAACGCAGCCATACCCACGTCCGCCGTCGGAAACGAGTACCAATCGTTCCCGGCCACCCAGATGCACCCGTCAGATAGAACGCCCCACGGCGTGTCGGCGCCGTGGTAGCGCAGACAGCCGAAGTTGTTACGCCGAGCCAGTGTGCCGCCCAGTTGAGGATCGCCCAACGAAGTCTCCGCGGCCATGATCACGAGCTGCGAGAGTGGGGGTATCCCGTACCATTCCGCATTCTGTAAGACCATCTCGCCCGTCACCGCGCTGTGATGCGGCCTGAAGAGCACTTCATCCATGAAGGCCGCCAACGCCAGTTGCTCGCCGGTATACGACGACCCCGTGTCAGCCGCGCCGGAACCGGTATCGACGCCCGTCTTTGCAGCCGCATCCGGAGCCGGACCCATCTCGGCCCCACTCACCATTGGTAGGCTCGCATCGTCCGCCAGGAAGACGGGGGCCATGCCGGCCGCCATGCGTTCCGCCAGTTCGTCGGCCCGCGCCAGGACGAGACTGAACTGAGCCCGGGTCATGGGATCCCAAGGATTCAGACGTCCGGCGTTACCCGTAAACAGGCCGTAACCCACAACCAAAGCAACGGATGGACGAGATGCTACGGTAACGGAACCCTCGTCCACGAAGCGGTGAAGCACCGAATCGATCTCCCCCTCGGTCAGTCCCCGGGCTTTCGCCTCCAGACCCAGACTGCGAACGACTACCGCAGCCATCTGCTCCCTAGTGAGTGAGAGGTCGGGCCTGAAGGTGCCATCGGGATAGCCCTTCATCCAGCCCACCGCCGACACCGAAGTCACGAACGGCGCGAAAGTCCCCTCCACATCGGGGAAGATCGTTTCGGGTGTCCCAGGCGCCTGGGGTACCCGCCAGTTCACGAGCATCTTGGCCGCCTGTCCGCGGGTGAGGGCGTCGTCGGGTAGGAAGAGCCCAGAAGCGGTCCCACCGACGATACCGCGGGCGGCGAGTAGTTCGATAGCGTCGTGAGCGGGGTGGCTTTCGGGGACATCGGGGAAGGTTGAGGGGTGGGCCGGCGCCGCTTCAGCGGCGATACATGCGAACAGCAGGGCTGCCATCAGCAGCATGGTCGTGACAGCAAGACTCTTGATTCTTCTCATTCCTCTGCCTTTGTTCGTTTACAAGTGCGTGAGGGTTCGCCGGCTTTGGGCAGGCCAAGACGTGCGTCACCCAAGGGCACGCAGGCGCATGCGAACGCCGAGGCGCGACCTCAAGATGCGAAGGGGGGTCACCTAGAAGAAAAAAGTCTCGCGACGCGCTTTGGGCCTGGTCATTGCTCCAGCTCGCCCTCTGCCCAAGTCTAAGACTGTGAAAGACCAAGGCGGTTGCTTGCACTACGGGACGACATACTACCAGCCTCTACCGCCTGCGCACAGGTCGAGAACCCGAGCCGGTGACCAGTTCATCAAAAGACCGTGCGCGGGAGTTGGGCACGGGAACCCCGGTGATGCCGGGGCTTCGACAACAAGCGCTGAACCTGGATTTACCAGCAAATCACAATGATTGACGCGTGTAGTTCGTGGCATATAATGAAGCCATGCAGGGGGGGTGGATACCCTGCTTCCACCGCTCGGAAGGCCACTCGGAGAGGGTCCCGCGACGCTCGCCACGGCTCTGCGCACAGCCCTACTCACGAGCCGAGCGCCGAAAGGAGGCTGCCGTGCTTCTCATCTCGTTGGCCAATGTGCGCACCGGCACAGACCGCGAACGGATCGCACGCCGGGTGCACTGGTCCTACCCCTCAGGACTGAAACTGATAGCCGAATACTGGCTGCAAACCGATAATCCGAAGCTGATATCCATAGTCGAGGCCGACGACATCGCCTCGGTCATGGCGGCAACGTCAGCGTGGGACGACGTCTTCTCCTTCAACGTCGTCCCCGCGTGCACCGCAGAGCAGGGTCTGGAGATCGCCAAGAAGATGCTGTCGTAACCCCATTTCTCGCGCGCGGTTCAATTTAGTGGAGGCGCCGTGGAGCCTCCGTTCTCAGCAAGACCATACTGAGCCGTGTGTCGGCCGCCGGTCGACAACTCCGTAACCCCCCACGCCCGCATGTGTCCGGCCTCGCTTCAGCGGACGTCCGCACATGCGTGACTCCCGCCCCATCCACCCCGCCCCACCCGTGTGTGGCGGGGGCCTTCCTGTGGGTATCTTGCACTAGTTGACCGTCGACCCACGCTACATTGCGTGTTTCATTACGCCCTTAGACCGTTGGAGGTTTACCATGCACCTAGAGACCCCACACGCGCTCAAAGTGGAGCACGACGCTCTGCACGACACCCTGCGGCGGGCAACCAAGGAGGACGGGGCCCTCGGCACCGCCGCCGTGACCGTAGCCGAACTACTACATCCTCACTTCGTGAAGGAAGAAGCGTACGCTCTACCGCCACTGGGGCTGCTCGGGGAACTGGCCCGGGGTCCGGTGACCCCGGAGATGAGGCAGGTGCTCACCTTGACCGACAGGCTGAAGGCCGAGCTAGATGAAATGGTGGCCGAACATCAGACCATAGTAGCCGCGCTCGCCGAGCTCTCTGCGGCCGCCGCTGAGGCCGGAAGGGAGGAGTACGTCGAGTTCGCCGCGGCCCTCACCCTGCACGCACAGGCCGAGGAGGAGGTTACCTATCCTGCGGCCATCCTTGTCGGCGAATACGTGCGGAAGGGCTTGGAGACTACTTGATCCAGCCCCTGGTGAGAGCACGGCTGAAGCTGGGCTCGAATCCATCACAACGCCCCGTTCTCTCTCTTAACCGTCCATCGCGTATCCTCTGCACGCGACGGGCGAAGGAAGGAGAGCAGTGACAACAACGGGCGAAGTCGAACCCCTCACCAAAACCTATTACCGCATCATAGCCGCCGAGCTGGGCGTGCAGTCCCACCAAGTGGCGGCGACCGCCGATCTGCTGACCGCCGGGGCCACCGTGCCTTTCATCGCCCGCTACCGCAAGGAGGCCACGGGATCGCTGGATGAGGTGTCCGTGTCGACCGTGCGTGACCGGCTGGAGCAGCTCGCCGAACTCGACAAACGTCGCCAGGCCGTGCTGCGCTCCCTGGCCGAGCGGGAGCTGCTCACTGAGGACCTCCGCGGCAAGCTGCAGGCTGCCGCCACTCTCACGGAGGTGGAGGACATCTACCTGCCCTTCCGGCCCAAGCGGCGTACCCGCGCCACTATCGCGCATGAAAGAGGCCTGGAGCCGCTGGCGCGCTGGCTGTTCGCACAGGATGGCGGCATGGACAGCCCCCTTGTCGCCGCATACGGTGCCACCGCAGGGCCGGCGCCGGCACGCCGGCCGCCTCGACCGCACCGTCAGAACCCACCTCGCCGCCCGTCGCCCTGCCTGCACGGCCCGCCGCCACCCCGGCCGAACTGTTGGCCGCCGCTGCCGCTTTCGTGGACGCGGAGCGTGGTGTCCCTACGGCCGAGGACGCATTGGCGGGGGCGCGCGACATCATCGCCGAGTGGGTCAACGAGGACGCCGCGGCCCGCGCCCGCCTGCGTCTTCTCTTTTCCCACCGTGGGGCCATGGTGTCGCACGTGGGTAGGGGCAAAGAAGAGGAGGGTGTCAAGTTCCGCGACTACTTCGACTGGCAGGAGCCCGCCTCCACCGCGCCCTCGCACCGTGTGCTGGCCATGCTGCGCGGCGAGAAGGAGGGTTTCCTGGTGCTGAGAGTGGAGCCACCCGAGGAGGAGGCGCTGCAACTACTGGAGCAGCAGTTTGTAACCGGCCGCGGTCCCGCTTCGGAGCAGGTACGGCTGGCAACCGAAGACTCCTACCGGCGCCTACTGGGACCGTCACTGGAGACGGAAGCCCGCGTGGAACTCAAACGTCGCGCCGACGAAGAGGCCATCCGTGTCTTCGCCGCCAACGTGCGCGAGTTGCTGCTGGCGCCCCCTCTGGGACAGAAGGCCGTCCTGGCGGTGGACCCGGGCTTCCGCACCGGCTGTAAGCTGGCCGCCCTCGATGCCCAGGGGAACCTGTTGGAGCACGACACCATCTTCCCCCACCAATCGGAACGGTTGCGGACGGCCGCCGGTGAACGCATTATTCAGCTGGTAAGCGAACATGACCTCGAGGCCGTCGCCGTGGGCAACGGCACCGCCGGCCGTGAGACCGAGGCCTTCCTGCGCACCCTGGATCTGCCGTCGTCCGTGGTCGTCGTCATGGTGAACGAGAGCGGGGCCTCCATCTACTCCGCCTCCGACGCCGCCCGCGAGGAGTTCCCCGACCACGACGTGACCGTGCGCGGTGCCGTCTCCATCGGCCGGCGCCTCCAGGACCCCCTCGCCGAGTTGGTAAAGATCGACCCCAAGTCCATCGGCGTGGGCCAGTACCAGCACGATGTGGACCAACCCTCCCTCCGCCGTGCCCTCGACGACGTGGTCATGAGTTGCGTCAACTCCGTGGGCGTGGAGGTGAACCTCGCCAGCCGGCAACTACTCTCCTATGTGTCGGGATTGGGTCCGCAGCTGGCCACCAACATCGTGGCCCATCGCATTGCCAACGGCCCCTTCGGCTCCCGCGCCGAACTCCGCAAAGTCCCCCGCCTCGGCCCCAAGGCCTTCGAGCAAGCCGCCGGCTTCCTGCGTATCCGCGACGCTTCCAACCCCCTTGACGCCAGCGCCGTTCACCCCGAGAGCTACCCGGTGGTGGAAGCCATGGCCCACGACCTGGGCTGCACCGTGCCCGATCTCCTCCACCAGCCCGCGCTGCGCGCCCAAATCGACCTCAATCGCTACGTGACCGACACCATCGGCCTGCCCACCCTCACCGACATCCTGGCCGAGTTGGCCCGTCCCGGTCGCGACCCCCGCGAGCGCTTCGAGGCCTTCTCCTTCGCACCCGGCATCGAGAAACTCGAGGACTTGGAGCCCGGCATGCGGTTGCCGGGCATCGTCACCAATGTGACCAAGTTCGGGGCGTTCGTGGACGTGGGCGTGCACCAGGACGGTCTAGTACACGTGAGCAAACTCGCCAACCGCTTCGTGCGCGATCCGGCCGAAGTAGTCAAGGTGGGCCAACGCGTTGAGGTGTCCGTGCTGGAGGTGGATCTGAAACGGAAGAGGATCTCGCTGTCGATGCGGGAACCTTCCAACGACGCAACCTCGGGGACCCGCGCCTGATACCCTAAAACAGCCGGAAGCGGGGTGTGCAAGCGGTGAACTGCTGCAGGATTTGGGAGCAACGCGTGTTATTGCTCCGGCCGGACCAAGGATAGGTAGTGACCCTACAACGAGAACCCCGAGTTCACGCCACCGATGGAGGGACAGCAGGCCTATGATCACAGGGTACTGGGCAGAGCGTTCTTTCCGCGCAGGCGACGAGTTGGTATTCCGACACGGCGGCCGGCGCCGGGCGTGCCGCGTGCTCTCCTCGCCCTGGGTGGACAACACGGGCCGAGTAGTGGAGATACTGATCCTAGAAGAGAAGCGCGTGGTCCGCTGTCACGATACGGACCTGGAACTCCCCGGCCAGCCCATGGAGCCGGACTGGTAGATGACTCCTTCGACTTACCGGCGATTCGGCGGTCACTACTCCCTTGCAGGGCACGCAAAGTACCCTGACTCAACATCATCAGCCAACCGATCAACGCATTCGCCAACTGAGGCAAGCGCCAATTACCATCATGCGCATCGGTCTCATCTGTAATCCTACGGCCGGCGGCGGCCGAGCGGCGGGGAACGCGGAGCAGGCCGTGGATGAGCTCAGGCGGCTCGGCTGCGATGTGGAATCGGCCTTCACCACCGCCCGTAACGATGCCACCGCCCAAGCCACGCGGTTGGCCCGCATCACCGACGCCTTGGTAGTGGTGGGCGGTGACGGCACCATCAACGAAGTTGTGAACGGCCTGAAGGGAACATCTATCCCACTGGGCATCATCCCCTCCGGCTCGGTCAACGTGCTATCGCTGGAGTTGGGGCTCCCCCGCTCCGTGGAAAGAGCGTGCGCAGTGGTGGTGGCGGGACGGGTACGAGATTTGGATGTGGGCGTAGTGAATGGTCGGCGCTTCACGCTCATGGTGGGAGTGGGATTCGACGCACTCACGGTGAAGAACATCGACCTCACAGCCAAACGCCGCTACGGCGAAGCGGCTTTCGTGGCCACGGCACTGCGCCGGGAAGTGCGCCGCGAAGGCCCCGATTTTGTGGTCCACGTGGGGCGGCGACGGTTTGTGGCCAACTTCGCAGTGGCGGCAAATACACACTACTACGGAGGCAGATTCGGAGTGGCGCGCCGCGCGCGGCCCGATGACGGCCTACTCGACGTCGTGGCCTTCCGGGATCGCACTTTCGCCGGGCAGGCGTCTTTCTGGCTGGGAGCGCTGGTGGGGTGGGCAGGTCTGCACCCGTCGGCGGCAGAGATGCGTGCTCGGCGGCTGCAGTTCGTGCCTTACGGCGACCGGGGGCCGGTCTGGTACCAAGTCGATGGCGAGTTGGCAGGCACGCTGCCCGCTGAAGTTGACCTCGAACCAGGCGCGCTCAGCGTGTTCGTGCCCACGTAATTTGGCTAACCACAGCTTGAGGCGGCCTTCGCGGCCACTTGAGCGCTGGTGTATGATTCTATGTTGGTATGGATTACGCAGAACTCAAAGCGCTCATCGCCAACCCCGGCGGGCACTTCCCCGAGAGCCTGCTCACGCTCGTGCAGGGCTGCGCGGCAGATTGCGACGAATGCTCCAGGAGGACATCGGCATCGCGCATCGTCACCGGCTCGGGTCCCGCGTCAGCCAGACTGATGGTGGTAATCAGCGCACCCACCCCGGACGACGACGCGGCCGGTTCCCCGCTGACCGGCCCCGAAGAGGAGATAATAGAGCATTGCCTCAAGATGACCGGCATAGGCAGGCCCGACGTCTACGTCACATGTGCGCTCAAGCACTTCTCGCCACACGCAGCGGATGAGGCAGACATAGCGGCCTGCCGCCGGTGGCTACAGGCCGAGATCGCCGTCGTGAAACCGGAGGTGGTCGTCTGTCTGGGCGAGGCTGCAGCCCAAGCCGTACTTGGGCAGCGGGTCGATTTGCCCCGCGAGCGGGGTCGGGTCTTCCATCCCGGTTTCGTGCCCAAGGTGGTCACCACTGTTGACCTAACTTCGATTCTCGAAGCTTCCGACGAAGACGCGTTCCGCCGAGCCCGTGATGAGTTCCTGCTGGAATTTCACGGCCTGGCCGAGACCCTGGGGGTCTTTGACCCCTGGCGCGGACGGGAAGCACTCGCACAACTCTGACGGCCATCTCCGGAGATCCTGCCCGCGGTCGCCCACCATCAAGACTCCTCCTGCCCACTCGTAGGGGATTCGCATCACGTATCGAAACCCTTAGGAGATACACGTCGGCAGAAGGGAAGGGGTCTACGTGTCGGGCACGGCGAACGCGGAGCCGCCTGTAGATGCAGCATCCTCCCCCGCTTCAGCGGGCGGAGGGCGCACCACACCTACTGAACCATCGCGCATGCCTCCCTGGGTACCCCGCCTCGTGCTCTACGTGGCGCTGGTGGGTACTGCCGCCGTCTTTGCCATCATGCTGCTCCGACAACTCACCGGTCTCATCTGGATCATGGTCATCGCTCTGTTCCTCTCCTTCGCGCTGGAACCCGCCGTGAACTGGTTCTGCAAACATCGCTGGACCCGCTTCTGGGCCACTTCTTTCATCCTTGCTCTGCTGTTGCTCGCTACTGTCGGTATTGCAGCAGTGTTCGTGCCCCTGTTCGTAGCCCAGGTAGGATCGCTCGTCCAGTTTGTCGGCGATGTCATCAACACACTGAACCCTCTGCTACAGAAGTGGTTCGGCCACAGCATCTCTCTCGACAGCATCACCGACTGGATCCCACAGATTGCCCAAGCCGGACTGGGACTACTGGGAGGCGTGGTAGGGATAGTGGGGAGTCTGGCTTCTTTCGTGGGCCGAGCCCTTGCTGTGGCCTTTTTCGCATTCTTCCTTGTCGCCGATGGTCCCAAGTTCCGTCGCTACATCTGCTCTTTCCTCCCGCCCGATCGCCAACAGAAGGTACTGTGGACTTGGGACACGGCCCTTGACAAAACCGGCAGCTACTTCTACTCGCGGCTGCTTCAGGCCCTCATCGCCGGGGGAACGGCTTTCGTGGTGATGGCTATTCTGCGCGTCCCCTTCGCGCTACCTCTGGCACTGTGGGTCGGCCTCATTTCCCAGTTCATCCCAGCCGTGGGCTCGTATATCGCAGCCATTCTTCCCCTCCTCATCGCATTGTTCGTCAGTCTGCCCACCTTCCTCATCCTGGGCGGGTGGTTCCTCCTCTACCAACTCATCGAGAACTACATCATCAGTCCCAAGATCACAGCCCACACCATGGAACTACACCCCGCCGTGGCGCTGGGTTCGGGCGGTGCTCTTCGGGTTTTCATAGGTGCATTCTCGCCCTCCCGGCCGCAGCCGTGATCCGTTTAAGGGCAAATTCCCGCCGATATGATGTAGTAGAAGACGAACTCGCCCACCGAATCCCCAGTGCTCTGATCGAATTCAGGAGCAGGCAGATGTGCAGCTGCCAGGAGTTCGCGCGACAGTGGGAAGTAGGCGATATGCCCCGAGGTTCGGGACGCCCTTGCAGCGCGCAACCACGGCTACACTGCTTCTACTACGGCGATGACGAGTGGACCAACCGGGCGTGCGACTTGATCCGCGATTTCTCCAGTCTGACTGCGAGGTCTTCTTCGTCTTCTGCAACGCCGGACAGCCGCCAATCCCCTTGTGCTGGCTATTCGCTCTGCCACTGTACCACAGCATTCTGTGCCACGAACTGGGCACGTGGACGACCGATCGGCGGGGCCCCGAGTTCTTCAGCAACGGCACCAAGATCCTGCTGCTGCCCGAGAAGGCGGCAAGATCAGCCCAAGCTGCTGAACAGGCAGTGAACCGGCACCGACATCCACTACCCCAAACCCAAGGCCGTCGTGACGCAGCCCACCGAGGTGGGCACGTTGTACTGCACAAGTGGATTCGGCCGCTTGGGGCGGCGGAGACGGCTCGGAATCCGGGGATTGAAGATCCACGCTGCATGACGGCGCGCGCTTCTCAAAATGCGCGGTAGTCGTCGCTCTGGGTTGCCCGCCCAGTGCCTGACCTGGGAGGCGGGGATCGACGTACCATTTCCGGAGGAACCGCGCCGGCGATGCCGTGCGGAGAGGCAGGTCTTCTTCGACCGGACCCGCGCCGAGTTCGATCACCGTTGCAACAGGCCTACCAACTCGGCTTCCAAGATGTTACCCGGCGGCTCCTGACGGGCATGCTGAGACGGTGCCTATCTGCGCTATGCAGCCCACGCCAACGCGCTTCGGCTTGGCGCATCTACTTTCAGAGCTCAACGCTTTCCGCCTATTCCACCGCGAACGCCGTCTTCGCCGACCTGCTCGAGACGGCGGCGGAGACCTCCGCAACTGGGGCTGGCACTGGGCAGTTTATCGGCACGGGAAGCACGCGGTTCATGCAGAAGCTGGGCCACGACCCTGAGCAGGTGCAACAACTCGTGGATGTGCGAACGGCTCTGATGACCGCCTGAGACCTGCCAGGCCAGCGGCCAACGCCGGCAGGCAAAAGCGGCATACCTCGGTCGCACGGTGAGAGCTGCGGCCGGACGGCCCTGCGGCCGCCCTGGCCACCACGTCATCGCCGAACGATCCCGCGTAGAAACAACCTACCGCGCCGCGGATGGTCGCTCAACCAGCGTGACCTGCAGCGTCAGTTCCTGCCCGTCTCGATCGACGGTCACCGCAATCACATCCCCCGCCCGCTTTCCGCGGAGGGCCGTGACCACCTCGCCCTCCTTGGTGATGGGCTTGCCGTCGATGTCGGTGATGATGTCACCCTGCTGGAGCTCGGCCCGGGCTGCCGGCGTTCCAGGGCCCACCACGGCAATCAACGCACCGCTGGAACGAGAAAGCCCGTACTGACGTTGCAGAGTGGAATCAACCGACACGTACTGAATACCTATATAAGGATGTCGCGCAGAGCCGGTGGCGATGAGTTCCTGCGCCACGGAGACAGCCGTATCCACGGGTATGGCAAAACCGATATTCTCGGCCCCGGTCTGCTGCGGAGGCAGATAGGCCACAGCGATGCCCATCACCCGTCCCGAGGCGTCCAAAACGGCCCCACCCGAGTTGCCCGGGCTGATCGCCGCATCCACCTGCACGAGATCGACCAGGGAAGAACTGCCGCTGCCCTCGATGGTGCGGCCGAGGCCGCTGACGATACCGAGCGTCACCGAGTTCTGGTAATCCATGGGGCTACCGATGGCGATGGCGTACTCACCGATCCTGATGTCTTCTGTGCGCCCGAATGTGGCCGCGGGAAGCTCCGTCTTGTCCACCTTGATTACGGCGATGTCGGTGTAGGAGTCTCTGCCCACAATGGTGGCGGGTACGGTTTCCCCGGTAGCGAAGGTCACCTCGATATCGTCAGAGGGCCGCCCATTCTGACTGACGACATGATCGTTGGTGATGATGTAACCGTCGGAGGAGTAGATGACACCCGACCCCACCCCCTCGTACGGCTGGTCACCGTAGAAAGGTGTGGTGGTGGTACCGGACACGCGCACGTGCACCACACTGGGGCTCACCAGGGCGGCCACCATTTCGGCCGGGCTTTGACCCAGTGACACGGGGGAATCGGCCGCGGCCAATCCGACAGGGGTGCTTCCGGCGGGGGCCCCCTTCACGCCCGAAGTCGTGGTGGTAACGATCCCACCGTTGCCTACTGTCCGCTGCGAGAAACTCGAGGCACCGGTGGAGCTCTGAGTGACCGCGCTACAACCCGCTAGAAGCACAGCCACCGTCAGTGCCACCAACACGGCAAGAACGACAGCGGCCAATCGAGCACTCGAGCGCGGTCGCGATACGAACCTTCTGGAGAATGGTGGTCTGGATAATGGTCGCATTGTTTTGCTCCCTTACTGCTGTTAAGGTTCCCGGCCGGGCGTTGCCCGGCCGGGAGTGAGGAGGACGCCCATGGAGATGGCGACGAGATTAGGAATTCGTCGCGGTGGGCGTGGCGCTGGAGGACTCGCCCCGGTATTTGTCGATCAGTGCCCGAAGCCGGCCCATGGTGTCGTGTAGCTGTTCCCGGGCCGACTCAACGGCCGCTCGTTGTTGCTGAACTGTATTGCGCAGCCCATCGAAGATAGCCTGGTCCTCAGGGGACATCTTCGCCCTCAACTCGTCCAAGAAGACCTGCATGCGGGCCTCACGCTCTTGGCGCCGCTCTTGCATGGCGGCTTTCTGTTCATCGGTCAACGCGCCACTACCCATACCCCTGATGCCGGGGCCATGATGGGCTCCGAATCTGGAACCAGGACCGCAACTGCCGCGTGGGGCTCCGTCGGGACAGCACCTGTCTTTGTCGGGGGAAACGGCTCCCCGACTGACTCGACGCCGTGCCCTCCGTCGTCGCTCGGGAACCAGCCGTGGCGGTCGCTGCGGAATGCGTAGGCACCAATAGCTACAGTCAAGATCAGGGCACCTATCGGGACCAGTAGTCTCTTCGAAAGCCACTTGTTGGAGAACCGCTTCATGTTCTGCCACCTTATGTGATCGGTACTTTGATGTTGTTGTGGTGTTGCTCACCTGCACCCTACATCTGCAGTATCGCAAGTACCCTGTAAGGTACCCGTAAAGTCGAGATCAGAGGACTGTGAACGGAGTGTGAGGGAAGTGTGAAGAGCGCGGGGGCTTCGGCCTGGGACTGTCTATCGTCAAGGCCGTGGCCGGGGCGCAGAGAGGCGCTTGGGCAATCAATACGCAGGCAGATCCAGGTACCGCCCCACCACCACAGCCACCTGCCCCCTGGTCGCTTTGGCTTCCACTTGGAAGTACCCGGCGGAGTACCCCCGCATCACCCCAAGCCCAGCAAGGAGCTGCACGTCATTGGACGCATCCGGTGGTACGTCTCTGAACTGCACGGCCGTCCCGGGCAGAGCCTCAGGGTAGCCTTTGAAGTTGCGCATCATGCGCGCCATCATGCGGGCAAGCTGCAGGCGGGTCAACGAGGAATCGGGTTGGAACACCCGACGCCCGTCCTTCTCGCTGCCGCGGATGATGCCCGCAGCTACAGCCTCCTCCACGTAGTCAAAGGGGTAAGCGCTTACTCCTCCGGTCTCATCAGTGAGACGCGGAACGTCGAAAAAGGTGGCCGCATCGAACTCCACCTGGTCTGTATGTAGCCCGGCTACGTTCACCGCCACCTTGGCAAACTGTGCCCGGCGGATCGGGTCCTCGGGCCCAAACCAATCCCGGTTGTAGCCCGACATGTACCCTTCCTCTACCACACGCTCTATGGCGGTGCAGGCGGCAGTACCAACGGGTACATCCACAAACCGTCGATCACGCTTGAGAAGCCCGCTCACAGTCACCAACTCGTATCCCCGACCCCGCAGGGTGTCGATGATGGCAGGCAACGCCTCGAACGTGTGGGGCGCCGAGCAGTGGAAAAGCACAATGGCTCCATTGTGGGCCCCGAGCAGCACCTTCTTTGTGATGGCATCGGCGGAGATGCCCTTCCAGTCGTCACTATCGATGTCCCACTGGATGATGTGGGTGAATCCCTTGGCGGCTGCAGCCTGGACCACCAGTGGGCGGCTTGCCGCCCGGAGGGCGCAAATAGGGCGCGGTCCTGGATTTCAGTCGCCAGGCGAAGGTCTCTGTGCCTCCTCCGATCTCTTTGAGCAGCTCTTCATAGTTGAGCTTGGAGAGATCGGATGAGACATGGTATGGTCGCCGATCTCAAAACCACCCGCCGCCAGCGCCTCGTTGATGTCCGGGCAGTTCATCACGTACCACCCGGTGACGAAGAAGGTGGCCGGAACCTGGCGGTCACGAAGAACGCTGATGGTTCGGAGCGTGTATTCGGGCCGAAAGGTGTCGTCGAAGGTAAGCGCGATGCGGGGCAACGCGTCGGATCCCCTATAGACGGTCTGGATCGGCGCTGCGTAGGCCGGAAGCGGCGACCGGATTACAAGCCAGAAAACCACCAGGGCCACCGGCATGATCCATCCCAGGTGCATGCGCCTACCAACACAACCCATGCCCACAGATCCCTCCCCTACGCCACTCAACTTATTCACGCAATATACGCCGCCTATCAGTAACCCAAACTTGCGGCCCACATGTCAAAACATAGGCACCGGCCTTCATTCGCCTCTCGGTATGCTGAGCGCGACCGGCACAGCAACTACTAGGCCGTGGCACATCACGCCTCCGACGATCCCGGCGCCGAGTAGCTGCGGCGTCGGTTACACCACCAGCTTGGATACCATGCTGTAGAGTAGGTGATATGAGTGGCTCCGGCACCAGTGGCCCCGGCACCAGTGGCCCGCGGCCCAGAAAGAAGCGCATCATTCTCATAGCCGTTGCTGCGCTGGTGACGATCGCACTCGTCGCCATTGGCGGCGTCTACGCCTGGCTGGCCCTCACCATGTCACGAGCCGGCAGCCGACCGGGGTAGCGGAAGCCCGGCAGGCGCTCCAGGAACCCTTGCCCACCCGGACCTCACTCTTCGATCTTGACCCGGCGGCCGGAATGGACGCCACAGCACAAGCCACGACTGACCCTGCTTCCTCCACTGCTCCATCAACCGGCACTCCCCCTCCGCCCGAGACACCCGGCACCATGAATCTACTGATTCTCGGGACCGACAAACGCGATGACAGCGATGAGACCTGGGGCCGCACAGACACGATGATGCTGGCGCATGTGGATCCGGTTGCAGGTTTTGTGTCCCTGTTGTCCTTCCCTCGGGACTTGCGCGTACAGCTTGGGGTCTTCGGCCCACAGAAACTCAATGCCGCCTTCGCCCTGGGAGGAGACGCTCTGGCCATCAGAACCATCCGTGATCTCACCGGTCTGAAAATCGACCACTACGCCAAGGTTGACTTCCAAGCATTCCAGGCCCTGGTTGACCATTTCGGCGGCATTTACGTCGACGTGGACCGCCGTTACTACGATGAGGGGGATGTTCTGCTACCCATCGACCTGGAGCCCGGATACCAACGTCTAGACGGTGACGCCGCACTGCGCTACGTCCGCACGCGTCACGACCAGAACCACGACTGGGCTCGCATCCAACGCCAACAGCGCTTCCTGCGTGCAGTCAAGGAACAGGTCGTCTCCTGGGACATGGCCTTCCGACTGCCGGGCGCCGTGAGCACTCTGATGGACTACCTGACCACCGACATGGGGGCCGCGGATGCCCTGAAGTTGGCGTGGTGGGCCGCGCGTCTCGACTTCGGCCGCATCAAGCAGGTCACTCTCGCCGGAAACGACCGCATGATCGATGGGATCGCATACGTGCTGTCGAACGAGACACAGGTGCGGGATGCCGTAAATGCATTGCTCACACCGCCAGAACCGCCGTCTCCTCCTTCCGAAGCCCACGTGGGAGACCTACCCCTCCGCGACACGCTGCTAGACCTATCCGGAGTGGTGGTAGAAATCATCGATGCAGGAGCGGGACAGGAGAGCGTGGCCGCTACCGCTCGCTTCTTGGCCGACCACGGCGCTTCGGTCTCATTGGGCGCAGCCACCAAAGAGGTGCGGACCCAGTCTGCGGTGCTATTCTCGGCCCAGATGGAACGCAGTCTGGCCGACGAAGCGGCACTGGTCAGCCTGGCCACTGCCGTGCCGCGATTGGTGGAAGACGCCAAACTGAGGCGAGTGGTCCTCCTCGCCGGCACCGACCTGGTCCCGCCTGATCCACAGGCGACACTCGAGGAGTTGGAGCAGGCCCGCTGGAGCTTCTTGGCCTCTGAATCCGGCTTTACATTGGCCGCACCCTCGTGGGTGCCTCCCCGCTTCACCTTCGCCGGCAGTCGCGTGTACTACGTGGCCTCCGGCTCCGGCGACAAACTCACCGTACGGATCACTTACAAAAAGCGGGGCGAAGAGCAGTATTACGGTTTGACCTGCACACGACTCACTGATGCGCCCGCAGTCACAGCCGGTCGCCGCGTGACCATCGATGGAAGGTTGTTCACCATCGTGGGCCCGGCCAGAAACCCTGAACGGGTTTGGTGGCGCGACGGCGGGCTGGTCTACTGGGTCACTAATACCCTGGCTTCCGCATTGACCGAAGAGGAGTTGTTGGGCATCGCCGCCTCATGTCATACCGGCGCGTAGCAGAAAGCAGGGAGTAGGTATCATGGCCTCATGACCGCCCTCCTCACTTCGCTCTTCCTCGTAACCCTGGCCGAGATGGCCGACAAGACCCAGTTGCTCACCTTGTCTCTGGCGTGCAAATACCGCGTGCGCGACGTTGTGATCGGAGTGGGGTTGGCTATTGCCATTCTCAACGCGATCGCCGTGGGGTTGGGCACGGTAGCCGGCCATTTCATACCGGTTAATGCCGTGAGAATCGGTGCCGGGGCGCTCTTCATCGGTTTCGGCCTGTGGACACTAGTCGCACGCGATAAGAGTGAGGACGACGCAGATACCTGCGCCCAGCCGAGACGTTCCGGCTGGACGGTTCTGACCGTGGCAGGCGCCTTCTTCCTTGCCGAACTCGGGGACAAAACGCAGCTGGCCGCCCTATCCCTGGCGGCGCGCTTCGATTCGTTCTTCCCTGTGTGGCTGGGGGCGACCCTGGGGATGTTCGTGGCTAACGGCCTGGCCATTGCCCTGGGTATCCTCGCAGGCAAAAGACTGCCCGGAGATGGCTCAAACGCATATCAGGAGCCTTGTTCATTGGCTTCGGCGTTTGGACTCTGGCAGAGGCTCTCCTGTAACCACCCCAACCTCCCCTAGAATCAGGCAACATGGCTCCGCCCTCGGAGCCACAAGTTGACGGCACCGTATCGCGAACCTGCCGGCCGCCGTGCCGCGGCCGAGCGCGGAACTGCGTGGGGCGCCGGCTTCCGCCGGCGCCCCACACAATGCGCGCCATGGTCTAACGTCGTTCCTGTTACCAGCGGCGCCCACCCCACCGCCGTAGCCGCCACCACCGTAGCCGCCTCGGGGTCCTCTCGACCACCGCGCGGCTGCTGTTCTTTGGCCAGATCCACCTTGATGGTCCGGCCATCAACCTCTGTACCATCGGCGAACGCTTCTCTGGCCGCTTGGGCCTGTTCCACCGTAGCCATCTCGATGAACCCAAATCCTTGGGCGCCCGGTTGCGCGGTCGGTCACGGTGCCACCGAAACCACCTCGCCCTTAGAAGCGAAGAGCTCTTCCAGGCTATCCTGAGTAGTGGCGCATTTTAGATTGCCGACGTAGAGTTTTGCTGAGCTCATTCGCCCTCCCCTGAAGCAGTTGCCCGCGCACGCACCCGATCAGAGGCCCGAGGCGGCGGAAGAACCGGAAGGAGCTCAGTTCGTCGCCAGAACTTGTACACGTCGCGTGGTCAAGGCCAGAATATCACGATACCCAAAGTGCATATCCATTTCACCCATTGGAGTTGGTGCAATCCGCGAGATCCGGCCCCACCATCTGCTAGCGTTGTCATGACAATCCGCGGAGAACGTTCCGCCACCACGTCCAAGGAGTTGCTGAGCACATGCCCGGCTTTTCCAAAGAAATGAGTCTATATAAAGAAACCCAGGCTCTCAAAACCCGTTATCAAGCCGGACTGCAGTGCCTCAAGCACCTCTGGCTGCTGTGCCATGCGCCCGAACTGGCCGACCCCGTGGACGAAGTCCGCCTCAGCCTCTTCAGAACCGGGCACCGGGTCGGGGAGTTGGCGCGGAACCGTTTTCCCGGAGGAGTATTGGTGGAAGCGGATCACAGACAGTCTGCCGCCGCCCTACGCCTGACTGCGGGCCTGCTCCGCGGGGACGCAGGGTGCATCTACGAAGCCGCGTTCAGCTTCGAAGGTGTGCTTGTGCGGCCGGATATCATGGTCCGCCGTGGTGATGCCTGGGATATCATCGAGGTGAAGTCCAGCACCGATCTCAAGCCCGAACACGTGACGGATGCCGCGATACAGACCCATGTAGTGCGCGGGGCAGGCGCACGGATCGATCGCGTGTTCCTCCTCCACCTCAACCGCGACTATGTGTTCCCCGGCGGCGATTATGATCTGGACTCTCTCTTCGTGCAGAGAGACATAACTGCTGATGTGGCCGCCCACCTTGCGCTGGTACCCTCGAACCTAACGAGCATGCGCAACGTAGTGGCGGGCTCCTGCCCCCAAATCCCCGTGGGCAGACACTGCAGCGTGCCTTATACATGCGCCTTCTACGCGTTCTGCCGACAAGATCTCCCTGAATACCCCGTCTCAGAGATCCCTCAGATCTCTGACGAAGCGCTGGAGCGTCTGCGCGACGAAGGTATACACTCGATCACGGACGTGCCCCCCACCCACTCCGGCCTCACTCCGGCACAGCACAGAAGCTGCGCCGCCGTCCGCAGTGGCGTACCACATTTTGACCCCGAGTTGGCCACAGCCCTCTCCCCACTTCGGTCGCCCCTGCATTTCCTGGACTTCGAGACTCTGCAACCGGCTCTGCCTTTCTTCCCCGGTACTCGACCGTACCAGACGCTGCCCTTCCTGTGGTCATGCCACTCTGTGATCGGTGAAGGAGCGGTGCGCCGGCTCGAGCATCGCGCGTATCTTCATCGTCCGCCCGGTGACCCTCGCCGCCCATTCGTAGAGAGTCTGGTTGCGGAGTTGCCCGGCCAAGGCCCCATCGTCGTCTACACCACGTATGAGGACCACCTCCTGGAGGTCCTCGCTTCCGATCTGCCGGACATGGCTCCCGCCCTCACAGCCATCCGCAACCGCTTGTTTGACTTACACGCCGTTATCCGCAAGCACGTGCAGCACCCGGAATTCCACGGCAGCACGTCCCTCAAACGTGTGCTCCCCGCTCTCGTCCCCGATCTCAGCTACGAAGATCTCGCCATCCGCGACGGAGCCGTCGCCGCCGCTCGCTATGAGGCAGTGCTCAATGGGAACCTCTCACACGAGGCACAGGAAACCATTCTCAAGGACCTCTACGCCTACTGCGCAACCGACACGCTGGCGCTCGTACGGTTGACAGAGGTTCTGGGTGCCGCCGTAGCCCGCGCCTAACACACCCCCTTCTCGGCTGTGATGGAGAACATCAGCGGCAGATCCGGCCGGCCGGCGGGCATTCTCCAGTACCCGTCGGCGCCGCGCACCATGAACGGAAACCACTGAAAGGAGAGATACGGGTACTCGCGAAGCGAGGTGATTCGCAGCCCGGCGTCCAGGAGCGTGCTCACGATCTCCTCAAACGTGTGCTGCCACGAATAAGAGGGGCCGCCGATCTCCGCCTCGGGGCAGGCGTAGGACCCCCTCTCCTCGGTGCGAAGCGCCCTTCGGTCGAAGTAGCTGTAACGGTAGCAAACAGCGTCCACGTTGGGAGCATCGTCGAACATCCAGACTGTGGGGTGACTGTCGACCACGAAGAAACGGCCACCCGGCTTGAGTGCTCCCGCGATCACCCGCGCCCACGCCGCCAGATCCGGCAACCAACTGATGGCCCCATACGAAGTGAAAACCACATCGAAGGTCTCCCCTCCCAAATGCTCGAGAGCCCGACCCACCTCGCAACAAACGAAGCGCGCGTCCAACCCCAGTTCTTGCGCCAGTTCCCGGGCCTGCTCCACCGCCTTAAGCGAGAAGTCCACGCCCACGACACGCGCACCGCACCGCGCCCACGACAGTGTGTCCAGGCCGAAATGACACTGGAGGTGGAGCAACGACTGCCCGCTGACTTCACCCACCCCCTCCAACTCAACCGAGTCGAGTGAGTTCCGGCCCGCTCGGAAGGCATCCACATCGTAAAAATCCGATCCCATATGGGGCGCCACGCGTTCATCCCAGAGACGGCGATTGGCTTCCACCTGCTGCCCCACCACCTCGTCGCCTTCCATCACATCCGCGCCGCCCGATGCCGAGACGTCGTTCTTCGTGGAGGTGGCCTCCATGGACCGGTTGTCGTCCGTGTAATGCATGCAAGCACACATTTTCCACCGAGGGTCCTGTCCCGATCAAGTGCAGCCACCGCCGCGCACACGCTACAATAGTGGCCACGATCACGAGGGGGGCCATGGCTACACGAACACAGGGCGGCAACACGAGACGCGTATTCTACGGATGGTACGTCCTCGCCGCTTCGTTCGTCATCCTCTTCCTCAACTCCGGCGTCCGCTTTCTAATTGGGGTCATGCTCAGGCCCCTCATCGATGACTTCGACTGGAGCAGGAGTGCCATATCGGCCGCCGTGTTCGTCAACATGGCCGTCTACGCCGTGGCGGTGATCGTCGCCGGCCGTCTCTACGACCGCTATGGTCCCAAGTGGGTCATCATCGTCTCTACGATCCTGTTCGCCGCCGGTTACGCCCTCATGGCGGTGATGACCTCGCTCTGGCATTTCATCCTGCTGTACGGGGTCGTGATCGGAGCCTCTTTCGGCGCCACCACCGCTCCCTTGTACGGGGCCATAGTCAGCAAGTGGTTCTCAAAACGGAGGGGATTGGTCATCAGTCTGGCCATGGGCGGGGGTTGTCTGGGGCAGTTCTTCCTGGTCCCCATATTCACAGACATGATGCTTGATATCGGTTGGCGCCACACGAGCCTATGGATGGCCGCGGCAGTCCTGATAGTGAACACCATCCTCACCCTATTGTTCCTACGTGGCGACCCCGAGGACTTGGGCATCACGCCGTACGGTGCCGTGGCCACAACCGATTCGGAAGCAGTTGCTTCCGTACGGCCAGGGTCGGCAACGTCCGCCACCGATCCGGTCAACGACCTCTCGCTTCGCCAGGCCATGCGCACTGCCTCGCTGTGGTTCTTCTCTGTGGCCATGTTCGTGTGCGGTGCAGGCGACTTCCTGATAACTACGCATCTCGTGGTCATGGTGACCGACCACGGTATCCCCGCAACGCAAGGGGCCAGCATGCTGGCCTGGTTCGGCCTGCTGAGCCTGGGAGGCATACTGGTGGCCGGGCCCGCTTCAGACCGCATAGGGAACAAGGTGCCCATCGCCCTCAGTTTCGTTTTGCGCGTGCTACTGTTCGTCATGATCCTCTTCTTCAAAGGAGCGGTGACGTTCTGGATCTTCGCTCTTCTGTTCGGATTCACTTGGCTCATCACCGCGCCTCTGACCACCACCCTCGCCGGCAGGCTGTACGGCTTCACGCACATTGGCGTGATCGGCGGATTCATCACCACCATTCACCACGTGGGCGGCGGACTGTGGGCCTTCTTGGGGGGAGTGGTCTATGATCTAACAGGGGGCTACGAGCTGGCCTTCATCATCTCCGCCGTAGTCTCGGCCATAGCGGCTGCCTGTTCTCTGGCCATCCGCGAAACCCGGCACTACGCGCCTCTTCGGTGAAAGGAGACGGCATGGTTCTGGAGAGCGTAGATCTAACCGTCCTTTGTGAGAACACCGCCGGACGAGCCGGCCTGAGAGGGGAGTGGGGACTCAGCGTTTGGATCGACACCGGGACCCATCACATCCTTTTCGACACCGGCGAGGCCACGGCCTGTGCCCACAATGCCAAAGAGATGGGCGTGGATTTGGCCCGCACCGACGCTGTGGTGCTCTCGCACGGCCACTATGACCACACCGGGGGGTTGGCCCAGGTTTTGCCCCTCCTCCCACCCATTCCCATCTACTTACACCCCGGCGCCCTGCAGTACCGGTACGCCAAAGCAGGCGACATCGCTGTTGACCCCGAGGAGATCCGGGATATAGGCATGCCGGACGGGGTCCGCGCCGCCCTCCAGAGCGGGTGGGAGCTCCGCTTCGTCGAAGAGCCCACGGAAATCGTACCCGGCGTGTGGGCCACCGGCACCATCCCTCGGCAAGAGCCGACAGAGGGACCCGGGGGCGTGGGGGCACTGGACACGGCCCTACAACACCCTGATCCCGTAGTGGACGATATGGCGGTCTGGATCGAGACGACGGGGGGCATACTCATCGTTCTCGGCTGTGCGCACGCCGGAGTCATCAACACCGTGCGCCTTGTGCAACACACCAACAACAACCTTCCCATCACGGGCGTAATCGGTGGCACTCACTTGCGCGCTGTGACACCTGCGCGCATGCAGGCTACCATCGAGTGCCTGGCCTCGTTGCCGCTTAGCATGGTGGCGGCCTGCCACTGCACAGGCCCCAGGGAAGCATTTGTCCTTCAGTCGGCTTTCCCTGACGAGTTCGTGCCCATGACCGCGGGCTCGCGCATCCGCTTCCCGAAGCCCACCACGAACAACTGACCCAGGGCGACATCAGCGGTGGCCTCCGGCCGCAGTGCGCAGACCCGGAGACCCTTGGAAGCCGGAACACATAGATGAATGGCGCCTCAAACCCTCCGGCGGGGAGTCACTCCTCCACCCAGGCCACGGCACGCACGGGAGCGCCTTCAACCCCAACCACGCTGAGCGGCAGAATGGCGCACGGCGCCCGCCTTCCCGCGATTTCGCCCAGGTTCCTGAGATTCTCCACGATCAGGATGTCGGCGGACATGAGTGCCTTGTGTGCCGAGAGATCGAACGCATCGATGCCCTTGCCGGACCCCTCCGCCGAGGAATCAATGCTGGGAAAGTCCACGCCCACCAGGGTGACACCACACTCGCGTAGATAGGCTGCAGAGTCCCCGGTCACGTAAGGGTGAGCGGACATGGAAGCGTCTCCATAATGCTCGTCCCACCCCGCCCAGATCAGCGCAAAATCACCAGGGCGGAGGCCGCCGGCCGCATCCGCGGCCGCGGCCACCGTCTCACGGCTCAGACCTCCGCTCCGACCTCGCACATCCAGGACTACAGCCGTACCCACAAAGCGCGACACATCGTAGTGGTCGAGCGTCTTGCCCTCCGGCAGCATGTGGAAAGGCGCATCCATGTGGGTCCCGGCGTGCGAAGAGAGGACCAGGGAGCTGAGTGCCATACCGTGCTTGGCGTGCGTCAGCGGGAAAGCCACCTTGACGGGCGTATCCTTGGGATGAACTGGAGTCTCAGCGGAGAGCGGGTGGGTGAGATCAACGACACGGGCCATTGCGGAGTCCTTTCTTCGACCTTCCCAACCCAGAATATTCTACTGGATGCCGAATGGGCAGCGTGCGAACCGGCCAAGTGGAGTATGGTGCGAGCATCATGCACTGCATAATCGTCGGAGCCGGCGAGGTCGGAAGACACATCGCCGACATACTGAGTAGAGAGGGCCACGACGTGGTCGTGGTGGAGCGCGACCCCGAACGCCTGCGCAGCGTTGTTGACGACTTTGACGTCATGGGCGTCGCCGGGAACGGGGCGGCCCGTCGAGTGTTGGATGAGGCCAACGTCGCCGGCACTAAGATCCTAATCGCGGTGACCGATAGGGACGAGGTCAACATGATCGCCTGCATGGCCGCAAAACATGCCGGGGTTCCTTTGACCATAGCCCGGATTCGCAATCCCGACTACCTAGACGCCAATCACAGCGTGTCGAGCGACTTCACCGGTATCGACCAGGTCATTCAACCCGAGTGGGCCGTGGCCGAGGAGATCGGAAGGCTGGCGGAATATCCTGGTGCGCTGGAGGTGGAGAGCTTCGCGCACGGCCAAGTCGTCATGCTGGAGTTGAAGGTCTCGACAACTAGTGAGGTGTTGGGCAAGACGGTGGCCACCATGGGCCTTCCCACGGGTGTACTGATCACGGGGTTACTGCGCGCCGGAGAAGTGACAATGCCTCGTGGCGCCACGATGCTGGAAGCGGGAGACACAGTGTTCATCGTGGGTCGACCGGAATCGGTACGCACCGCAGCGGCTATGATGATGGGGGCCGAGCGCGGCCTGCGCTCGGCCATGGTTCTTGGATGCGGCGAAATAGGATTGGGAGTCGCGCAAGAACTCGAACAACAGGGGCTTCGCCTCGAAGTGTTCGAAAAGGAGCGTGAACGGGCCGTCGAGGCAGCCTGCGTCCTTGAACGCTCCCTTGTTCTCCACGACACCGGACTGGCGGAGAACACGCTTCTCAACGAGGGTATCCGCGATGTGGACATGTTCGTGGCCGCCACCGGGGACGATAGGCTCAACATGCTGGCCGCCCTGCAGGCCAAAGGCTCGGCGCGCGGCGCACCGTGGCGGTGGTGGAAGAGGGGCAGTTCTCCGGCATTCTGGAGACGGTGGGCGTAGACGTGGTCATCAGTCCACGGAGACTGACGGCGTCGGCAGTGCTGCGATTCGTGCGCACAGGCGAAGTGATCAGTTCGGCCCTGCTCGACAAATCAGCGGGAGAGGTTCTGGAGCTGGTGGTGGCGGCCAAAAGCCACATCGCGGGTGTGCCACTCAAAGACGCCAAGTTCCCGTGACGCGGTCTTGGGAGTGTTGGTACGAGGTGGGCAGGTCATCATGGCACGCGGCGATTCTGTTCCCCTGCCCGGAGATCTGGCGATAGTCTTCTCTGCCACGGAGTCGGTCCCTGAAGTGGAGCGGGCTTTCTCACCCAGATGATCCATCGGCCGGAAGGCATGAACCTGCGCTTCGTAGCGCACCTGACGGGACTCACCGTCCTCGCTGTCGGCGCCGGTATCCTGTTGAGTGCGGGAGTCTCCTTGCTCTACGGAGACGACGATGTACCGGCGTTACTGGTCAGCGCCGCCGCCGCTGTGCTGGCCGGATTGCCAATGTATCTCACCACTCGGTTGCGCGGTCAACAGTTCATCGGCTACCGCGAAGGCTTCTTGGCGGTGGGCCTGGGCTGGATGGCCGCCATGATCTTCGGCGCCGTCCCCTACGTGGCGTACGGCACCTTCGGCATCATCGATGCGCTCTTCGAGAGCATGTCCGGCTTCACCACCACGGGAGCCAGCGTTCTCGTAGACTACAACCAGCCTCACGGCCTACTGTTCTGGCGCAGTCTCACCCACTGGTACGGGGGCATGGGCATCGTGGTCCTTTTCATCGCCGTGCTCCCTTCCATGGGAGCCGGTGCCATGAAGCTGTTCTCGGCAGAGTCCCCTGGGCCTGTCCCGGAACGGTTGACACCACGCATACGTGATACGGCCCGAAATCTCTGGCTCATCTACGTGGGCATGACGGTTGCACAGTCCGTCGCCCTTATCATCGCAGGCATGCCCATCTTCGACGCCGTCACCCACTCATTCGGCAGCATGGCCACGGGCGGGTTTTCCCCGCGCGCAACCAGCGTGGCTGCATTCAACAATGTGACCTTCGAACTCATCATCGCGTTCTTCATGTTCCTGGCCGGAGGCAACTTCGCGCTGTATTTCGCCGCACTGCGTGGAGACCCTCCGGCTGTTCCGCAGCCGCGAGTGGCGGCTGTACGCTGCTATAGCAGCCGGAAGTATAGTGGCCATAGCCATCAGTCTGATGATCGCGCGCAGTCACTTCTCCGTGGGCCACGCCCTCCGCGAAGCGACTTTCCAAGTGATCTCGGTCCAGTCCACCACCGGCTTCGTCAGCGCCGACTTCGACAAATGGAACACACTGGCCAAGTTGATTCTGGTGCTGCTCATGGTCATAGGTGGCTGTGCGGGGTCCACGGCAGGCGGCTTCAAGGTGGCGCGTCTTCTTGTCCTACTGAAGAGCACTCGCCACGAACTCACCCGGCAGATGCACCCCCAAGCCGTGTTACCCCTCCGAGCGGGGAATCAGGTGATCTCAGAGGTGGTACGCGTGGCCGTGCTCCAGTACTTCGCCTTGTACATGATAATCTGGGCAACCGGTTCCCTTTTGGTGGCCGCCACGGGCACAGATCTCATCACGGCCGCCACCTCGGTTGTGGCCACTTTCAACAACATCGGCCCCGGTTTGGGTCCTGTGGGGGCAACGATGAACTACGCATTCCTGCAGCCATTCGCCAAATGCGTCCTCATAGCCATGATGGTCATCGGCCGCCTGGAGTTGTTCGCGATACTACTACCCTTCACCCGCGGGTTCTGGAGAGGCTGATATGCGACGTCTATGGAGGGCGGCTGTCGGACTTCTCTCTCCCCGCTCTCCCTCCCGGATGCGTTCCAGCGCCCATATCCGATCGGAGCGGCAACGCGAGTCGGGTCGCCCCCAATCGACCAACGGCGCCTCATCCTTTCACCTCTTCTGGAACCTCCCTCCCCACGACCCGCTGGTCGAGGTTTCGGCCGTCCTAGAGATCCTGACCCCGCCGGCGGTACCCGATCTCTACTTCTGGGCCCTGCAAGTCGACTTCCTTGCCGGAGGGCACAGCACGGGCGCAGGACACGCCGGCCTCCAGTGGAACAGGGATTTCCCCGAATACACTGCGATGAACTGGGGCGGATATGCCTCACCCGAATCCGGCGGCGGAGAGCTCGAGGGCTCCACTTTCTTGCTTCCAGGAATGGCGGGCAGCCAGAACACGCAATCCTACCCATGGCAGTCCGGCCGCCCCTATCGGCTGCGCGTCTTCCCGTCCCCCCATATCACGCAAGCCTGGCGGGCCGAAGTGACAGACCTCTCCTCCGGGAAGGCCACACCCATCCGCGACCTGTACACTGATGGCGACTCCCTGGCCATGCCCATGGTATGGACGGAGTCGTTCGCCGACTGCGCCGCACCGCCCGTAACCGTACGCTGGAGCCACCTGAGGGCGGTGGACAGCACGGGGCGCATCCTGACGCCGCACTCTCTGTTGGTGAACTACCAGAGTTGGGAGCAGGGGGGTTGCACCAACACCAGCGTAGAGACCGACGCCCGAGGCGTGCTACAGGTGACCTGCACCCCGCGTAAGCTGGCCCAGGGCACCGTGCTACCCATATGATGTAGCAAGCTGGGCCGACGAACCGTGCCACCGAGGCTCCGTGCCCCAGTCCGGGTCCGGCCGCCCCCTCTCGTCCGACCGCGCCTCAAAGCCCCGGTGTCTCATCCTGTGCCGGATCCAGCGTGAGGGCCAGGCGCCGCACCGCACGTCGCTGATGAACGGGAGCCGAGCCTCAGGCCACCATCCGCCAGAGGTGGCCGGTGCTGATGCGCACAGCGGCGGAGAGCACATGCAGGCCATCGGCAATGAGGCGCGCTTCGGAACTAGTGTCCATGCCGGCGCCCGGGAGAAGGGAAGATATCCGACGAAGCCTCGCACCAACCGTCTTCATGCTTCCACCCGCATATGACGATAACAACCGAACATGAGCACACAGAACCCGAATAGCACCGGGCACCACCCTCGCCCGCCGTGGACACCGGCGTCTACTCGAGCACTGTCTGCGCATCGCGGTGGGGCCGGGGCTGCGAAAATGGCAGAATCAACCCGGCGGACCGCTACCGTCGCGCCCGGCGACCTTGGCCTGCCTCATCTGTCTCCTCATCCTTCCGCTTACTCCTGTCGGTCTCGCCTTCACGGTCCGCTTGCAGCCAATCTCGGCCGGCAACCGATAGGGCCGGCCGCCGCGCCGGTCGCTTGGAAGGCTGCCGAGCGGCAAAGAGACCGCACAGGCCCGGCTCGGCTGGCGACTGATTGGGCCGACATCTCTCATCGCGTCGTTCAATGTGATCGTTGCTTTCCTGCTTGGTTTGCTCCCACATGCCCAACGCAACCGCGTTCTCATGCCCGCCTCTCGTCGCAGCCGGAGCCTCCGCTGCAAACGGGTCGCACACGTTGAATACATACTGGAGGCCACTTAACGCATACGTCATACCAACCCCAGTCCACCCACAACAGATCAACATAAGGAGAGATCAATGACCCCACGTCCAACAGGAGTTTCCGTTCTAGCAATATTGATGATCGTCGGAGGCGCGCTTGGCATTCTGGGAAGTCTCTTCGCCATCCTCGCGGCAGCCAGCCTTGTCGGCGCGTTTGGTGCCCTCATAGCCATGGTTGTGGTGATCCCCCTCATCATCGCGGTGGTTCAGTTGGTCGTGGGCGTGGGATTGTGGAAGCTCATGCCCTGGGCGTGGATGGCAGCAGTGGTCGTGGTTGCGATCGGTGCGATCTTGGCGGTCATCAACCTGATCGCCGGGAATTCAGCAGGGTCAAATATCGTATCCATACTGATTGACGCCATAATCCTCTGGTATTTGTTCCGGCCCGAAGTGATGATGGCGTTCGGGCGCGCGTAGCGTGCTCGAACGGAGAGGCTTGGCCGGCCGCATGCAGGCGACCGGCCAAGCCTACGCGCCATGTTTGCCTGCCGGGATCCGGGGGCACCATCTCGGCACGATCGAAGCCAAGAAAGAGGAATGGTGAGCATGGATGAAAGCAGGCTGCATATAGTGGGCTTGGCAGGAAGTATCCGCCACGCCTCATACAACAGGGGACTCCTGCGCGCCGCGGCGCGCGATCTGCCTGAGGGCGTGTCGCTTCAAATCGAAGAACTGTCGAACATCCCGGTTTACAACATGGATCTGGAAGAGCCGGACGAACCGCCATCAGTCCAAGCGCTCAAAGCGGCTGTCGGCGAGGCCGACGCCCTACTGCTCGCGATACCGGAGCACAACTATTCGTTCTCCGGCGTCATGAAGAACGCCATTGATTGGCTGTCTCGCCCCTTCGACACCAGCGCGTTGCTCGACAAGCCTGTTGCCATTATGGGAGCGTCGAGCGGTCGAATGGGAACCGCCCGTGCCCAACATGCCATCCGCCCTGTTTTGGCCGCCACTGGGTGCTTCGTCATGATCAAACCGGAATTGTACGTATCACAGGCCGCCAAGGTGTGCGATGCGAACGGCGACGTGATAGACGAAAGCACGCAGAAGCGAGTGCGCACTATGGTGGAGGCCCTGGTTGCCTGGACGGCAGTAGTCGGGCGCCACTGACAGGGAGGGCTACCGCCGAGGGCGCCACTCGTGGAGCCGCGCAACGCGGGCGGCTTCAAAACCACTGGTGCCCAGCCGGTCTCTGATGCAAAAGGGAGAGAACGCCCCCGCCGGGAGCCGCGTTTCACGTCATGACGGCTACCCCGTGCGGGCGACCAACCTCACGGTCACATCCCCCTTTGAGGGCTTTCAAGACCGGCTTGCCCTCCTTGGCGCTCACGGTGGCGGACAATGCCGCGCGTCAGCCCTGCGCGATCAGGCCCTTCCCCACGCTGTAGGCGTCGGCGATCTCATCGCCCAGGCACCAGTATTTGTTGTCCGGCATGGTTAGGAAGAACAAGTTCATCTTCTTGGCATCGGGTGCGCCTTGGCTGAGCTGATCCTCATCCGCATACGCAGCCACCATCTCGCCGATGAAAATGTCGCTGCCGTCGAGCGTCACGGTCTGAATCAGCCGGCATTCGACACACAACGCGCATTCGGCCGCCAGGGGCACTCCAGGCAACTTCCCGTACGTAACCTCAAAGACACCCGATTTGTCGGTGTCTTTACCCGAGACCAACCCACAGTAGTCGGTTTTCTGCACCAAGTCACGCGACGGAAAGCAGAGACTGAAGCCGCCGTTGTGCACGATACCTTTCGCCGTGTGACGACCCTTGGTCAACGATACCGCCACCAGTGCCGGATCGAAGTCCACACGCGACACCCAACCGGCGGCCATGAAGTTCGGCCGACCATCGACGTCGGCCCCCACCAGTACCACCGGCATGGGTAGGAAAACGCCGCTCTCGATCTCGATTTTGCCCACCAGTCCTCCTTAGCCTCGTGCTTCACTGCCCCCGCGGTGATAGATTCCCCAGATGCAGGCCAAGTATGTGCGGCGCCTCTCGGCGGACGCCGTCTGCGACGGTGCTATCATCCTGCCCACGCGGGATGGACGCGTTGCAGACAGTGGGGGCGGAGATATCAGTAGCTCATCCTGTTATCGGGGCAGTCCGCAGGAACCAAAGAGGGCAGACTTCTCTTCCCCTGCGCGAGCGGCTCTCGACGAGGCCGAGGCCAGAACACTCCTCACTTCATACGGAATCCCGTTTGCAGACTGGCGGCGGGTGAACAACGAAGCCGAGGCCCGCGTCGCCGCCCACGAGTTGGGCTTCCCCCTGGTGCTCAAGGCCATAGAACCTGAAGTGGGGCACAAAACCGAGGCCGGCCTGGTGCGAACCGATATCCGCACCGAGTGCGAACTATCCCGTGCGCTGACTTCCTTAACCATCGCTCGAGGTGGACGCGACGGCCCCTTCATCGTGGAGCGGATGATCAGCGGACAGAGAGAGCTTTCCGCGGGTATGTTCCGCGATCCCCAGTTCGGACCGGTGATAATGCTGGGGCTGGGCGGTGTTTTGGCTGAGGCGCTCGGGGATGTAGTTTTCGCGCTCGCTCCCCTTGACCCGGATGAAGCCGCCGAACTCGCCGACCACCTCGGCAGCCGCGCGATACTGGCTGAGTTTCGGGGGATGGCCGCCGTAGATCGAACAGCCCTGGTCCAGGTCACATTGGCGTTGTCGCGGCTGGCACTGGAGCATCCGCAGGTTGCAGAGGTGGACATCAACCCTCTCATTCTGCCCGACCGCCCCTCGACCCCCGGTCATGAAGGCACCCACAAGCCGAACATTGTGCACCCCGTAGCCGTGGACGCGCTGGTTGTGGTGGATGAGCCGACTGAAGAGGTCCCCTCAAGCGAGGCCACAGCGCTCCCCATCCACCTCACACCTGACCATTGGCGCGCTCTGTTCTCTCCACGCAGCGTGCTCGTGGTGGGGGCCTCCAGTAACCCCGCCAAATGGGGTGGGTCGCTCTTGGTCAACCTCATGCGTACGGGGTTCCCCGGCACAATCTATCCAGTGAACCCACGCGCGGGCAGCTTGTTCGGCTTGACTGCCTATCCGAGTATCGCCGCAGTACCGGGGAAGGTCGATCTGGCCCTGGCGGCCGTGCCGGCCGTCCAACTACCATCCGTGATCGAGCGATGCGCCGCCACAGGCGCCAAAGCTTTGGTGGCAGTCACCGCCGGATTTGCGGAGCACAGCCCCGAAGGCGCCGAACTCGAACGCAGAGTGGCGGAGATGGCAATCGCGCGCGGGGTTTTGCTGCTCGGCCCCAACACCGTGGGAGCACTCTCCACGCACTCTCGACTCATCGGACTGGGGGCGGCAGCGCTCGACATCGAACGGGGCTCCATTGGACTCATGTCGCAGTCAGGAAACGTGGCCATAGCGCTCATGTTGCTCGCGCACGAAGCGCGACTGGGTATCGGCAAATTTGTGGGGCTTGGAAATGAAGCCTTGGTGACGTCTGCCGAAGTGCTCGACTACTTCGCCGGCGATCCCGACACGACGCTGGTCCTGGGGTACATCGAGGGCATAAAAAGAGGACCTGCGTTCCTGCGTGCCGCCAAACAGACCACGGCCCGAAAACCCGTAGTCCTCCTCCGAGGCGGCACCAGCGACGCCGGCGGCCGTGCCGCCGCGTCGCATACGGGAGCACTGGCTGGATCGGACAGGGTCTTTGCCTGTGCCGCCCGGCAATGTGGACTCATCGTCGCCACCGACCAAGATGAGTTCATCGACACCGCTCTTGCGTTGTCCAGCACCCCACTGCCGACCGGCCGACGGGTGGCGGTGGTTGCCTCAGGCGGCGGATGGGGGGTCATCTGCGTTGATGAACTCGTGCGCCAAGGGCTCGAACCGGCCGACCTTCCCCCCGGGCTCGTGACCGAACTCGAGGGTGTTCTCCCGACACTCTGGAGCCGTCGCAATCCCCTGGACTTAGTGGCCACCATCGAGCAGGCTGCGGTAGCCTTCACCATAGAGCGGCTCCTGGACTCTGACGCCATTGACGCGATTATCATGTTGGGAGTGCTCAGCATGCCGTTCATGCTGGCGCGCGTGTGCGCGGAGGCGGGAGAAGAAGGCGGGGAGACGTACCGGCGCCTAAAAACCGAGGAGCAGGGTCTGGCCGACATGCCGGGCCCCCTCATGAAGCGATACGGCAAACCGGTGTTGGCGGTTGAGTTCTCGGGGACCGCGCGACCGGTCGCTAAGCTGTCTGGCGATCCTGTGCTGCCGGTCTTCCCATCTCCACTCCGGGCCTGTCAAGCGCTGGCACACATGGCCAAATACGCGGAATACCGCAGACGGCTGGCTCACAATTAAGATTGGAGCCGGCCTCGCTTACACGCGAAGGCGCCGGTCATGCACATGAAATCTATTAGGGTTCGACCTGGTCCAGGGTGATATTACGGAGTAGTATTACGATATATCATGATATTACTTCATTTCCACCGGGGAGGACACTGTCATGACACATGCACCAAGATCGCACCCTTTCGACCCGGTCTCTGCGTGGAGGCCTCACGCCCACTTGCGCAGTATGTTCGGCACCCATCGCATGCGCCGCGGTGACATCCGCTTGGCGCTTCTGACAACCCTCGGGGACGGACCCGCCCACGGTTATGAACTCATGCGCCGACTCGAGGAACAGAGCGGGGGCGTGTGGCGGCCGAGCCCCGGCTCCGTATACCCCACTCTACAGATGCTGCAGGACGAAGGTCTCGTCACCAGCCAGGAGCAGGACGGAAAACGCACCTACAGCCTGACTGAGGCGGGCAGAACTGAGGCCGAGGCCCAAGCGGAAGAGAAGGGAGGGCCGTTCCGCTTCGTGAGTCGAGGCCGGATGGGCGAGATCGCGCCGTTGCGACACGCCTTCATGGAACTGGGAGCGGCGGTATGGCAACTCTCGTACAGTCCGGTGACGCCGACCAGATCCTCACCGCGCCGCGGAGATCGTACACGAGGCCCGGCGTAAGCTCTACCAGATGCTGGCCGAGTAGAATTGCAGCACTTCGCGGTCGCAGCGCCTGCCGTGCACCTTCGGTGGCACATCTATGCCACCGATCCTCGCACTCCCCCTGATACCTCTCACTACATCCTCCACTGCTAGCGGTGCCGTAACTCTCATCCCCTCGTCTGCCGGACCGAGATCGGCCACAGTGTCGGCACAGTGCCGGTCGCCCCCACTCACCCCAGAGGCGAGAATCCAGCCTAGGAATGAAGGAACCTGCTTGACGAGACACGGCACGGGCTATACAGTCTCCATAATCAATATGATATTCAGTTGTGCCGGCTGAGCCTGTAGGTACTACCCCTGCGGACTACGCTCCGGGAAACATGTACATTCATCCACAACCGTAGTGCGCCCCCATCCCTCTTTTGGAGCAACGGCGCAACCCAAACCAGACATTCATTGGCAGCCTCGTCCAAATCTGCACTGCTAGGGAGAGCGAAGATGACTGAAGAAGAAAGAAAACGAATAACCACCGCGGCCGGCGCACCGGTACCAGACAATGAAAACCTGCTGACCGCAGGGCCGCGCGGCCCGCAACTCCTCCAAGATGTCTGGTTCCTGGAGAAACTGGCCCACTTCGACCGCGAGGTGATCCCGGAGCGCCGCATGCACGCCAAGGGCTCAGGCGCCTACGGCACCTTCACGGTAACCCACGACATCACCCGGTACACCCGAGCCAAGGTCTTCTCGGAGGTGGGCAAGAAGACCGATCTCTTCGTGCGTTTCTCAACGGTGGCCGGTGAGCGCGGCGCGGCCGACGCCGAACGCGACATCCGCGGTACCGCCATCAAGTTCTACACCGAAGAGGGCAACTGGGATCTGGTCGGCAACAACACGCCGGTGTTCTTCTTGCGCGACCCTCTGCGCTTTCCGGGCCTGAACCGCGCAGTCAAGCGCGACCCGCGCACCAACCTGCGCAGCGCCAAGAACAACTGGGACTTCTGGACCTCACTGCCCGAAGCGCTGCACCAGGTGACCATCACCATGAGCGACCGCGGCATCCCCGCGAGCTACCGTCATATGCACATGTTCGGTAGCCACACCTTCAGCCTCATCAACGCCAAGAACGAGCGCTTCTGGGTGAAGTTCCACCTCCTCACCCAGCAGGGCATCAAGAACCTGACCGACGCCGAGGCCGAAGCGCTCATCGGCAAGGACCGCGAGAGCCACCAGCGCGACCTCTACGATGCCATCGAGCGCAAGGATTTCCCACGCTGGAAGATGTACATCCAGGTCATGCCGGAGGGTGACGCCGCCAAAATGCCCTACAGCCCCTTCGACCTGACCAAGGTCTGGTACCACAAGGACTACCCACTGATAGAAGTCGGCGTGCTGGAACTCAACCGCAACCCCGAGAACTACTTCGCTGAAGTGGAGCAGTCCGCGTTCAACCCCGCCAACGTGGTGCCCGGTATTGGTTTCTCACCGGACAAGATGCTGCAGGGCCGTCTTTTCTCTTACGGGGACGCCCAGCGCTACCGCTTGGGGGTCAACCTCCATCAGATTCCGGTCAACGCCCCGCGCTGCCCCGTCAACATCTACCACCGCGACGGCGCCATGCGGGTGGACGGCAACCAGGGCGGCAGGCCCGGTTACGACCCCAACAGCTACGAGGAGTGGGCGGACTCCCCCGAGCTGCGCGAACCGCCGCTGGGACTGGACGGAGCTGCGGACCGCTATCCGCAGGACGACGACTACTACACCCAGCCGGGACTGCTCTTCCGCCTGATGAACGCCGAACAGCAGCAGGCACTCTTCGACAACACCGCCCGCGCCATGGGCGACGCGCCCAAGGAAATCGAGATCCGCCACATCGGCCACTGCCTCAAAGCCGATCCCGCCTACGGCGAAGGAGTGGCCAAGGCCTTGGGCATGGATATGAGCGAGATTGAGTGACGCTGAGCACCTGATGGGGTCGGGCGCCGCGGCAGGCCTCGCCGCCGGCGCCTCCCCTGCTCCACCCCTCGCGACCCATGCAGCCACGTACAGTGGCCATTCGTTTGGCTACGCCCGAGGACGCTTCAGTGTTGGCCGAACTGGGCGCGCGGACCTTCCGCGACACTTTCGCCGCCGGCAACACCCAGTCGGATATGGATGCGTATTTGGCCCAGTCCTTCTCCCCGGATGTTCAATCCCGCGAGTTGGCAGACCCGGCGACGACCTTCATCGTGGCCTCGCTCGACGGGCAACCGGTCGGATATGCGAAGCTGTGTACAGGCGCCGCTCCAGCCTGCGTGCCCGGCAATAGGGCACTGGAGATCGTCCGTTTCTACCTGGAGAAAACGTGGGTCGGTCTCGGGTTGGGTGGCTCCCTCATGCGCGCGTGCCTAGACCACGCTCGGAGGTCGCGTGTTGACGTGGTGTGGCTCGGCGTGTGGGAACACAATCCCAGAGCCGTAGCTTTCTACAAACACTGGGGCTTCGTCGTGGTCGGCGAGCACGACTTCGTGTTGGGTGCGGACGTACAGCGGGATCTACTCATGGCCCGAGGAGTGGCCGGAAGATAAGCACAACCGCCTGGTGCATCCGCGCGCTCGTCCTCCAGCCCATCCGTCCCCCGCCCCTACTCGACGAAGCCCTCCACCACGTAGCTACCCCCAGCCTCCCGTGAACGCCGCAACTTGATGAAGCCCCGCTTCTGCGCGTCTTCCAACAAGTGGCTGAAGCTGCGGTAACCGTAGCCGGTCTCATTGAAGGAGGGGCGCTTGCGTTGCATGGTGTCTTTGACCATGGAGGCAAAGATGGGATCGCGGTTTTCACGCAGCAGTGCGGCGATGGATTCAAACAGAAGGTCGAACACCTCGCGCTTATCCTTGGGGACACCGCTGTCCACCGAAGGCGAGGGCGTGGCCGGCGGCGGTTGCTCCAGATCCTCGTAGAAGATGAACTCATCACAGGTGTTGGCCAGTAGGTCCGAAGTCGACTGCTTCATGCCCAGACCGATGACATGCTTGCCGTTCTCTTTGAGCTTGGAGACCAAGGGCGTGAAGTCCGAGTCCCCGGATACCACCACGAACGTGTCAATATGCTCTTTGCTCCAAGCCAAATCCATCGCATCCACGGCCAAGCGGATATCGGCGGAGTTCTTGCCGGTCATGGAGCGCTTGGGAATCTCAATGAGTTCGATGGCGGCTTCGTGAAGGGAGCGGGTGTACTTGTGGTATTCGTTCCAGTCCGCGTAGGCCTTCTTGACGATGACCTTGCCTTTTTCCAGCAATCGTTCCTGAATCTTCTTGATATCGAACTCACCCGGTCGGTGTTTGAAGCCGATAGCGAGGTTCTCGAAGTCTATGAACACGGCCAGTGTGCGCTCGGTGTCTCTGTTTGCCATGATATAAGGATACTCCATTACACGTCACGGAGCCTGCTCGGCGGAACGAGGCTCAGCCAATGAGGAGAGTGCGCCCACCTTGCAGCCCGTGGCATCCGTGAACTAAACTACTGAGCTATGAATGGGCACCCAGCCATCGTCTCGTGTCACCGAGCCGGCACGCGCCGGTCTGACGGCCGTGGGCGGCTCCATCTCCTGCCTCTCCTTACCGCCTGCTCCGAGCGACTGCTCGGCCTAGCCGGCGCCTTGGCGCTCCTCCCCCGCTAGGGGGAGAGACCATACGTAGCCGGCGTTTCCCGGCATGCCAGCACCGAGCAACCACGTACACCAGAGGTAGAGCCATGACTACCGCAACCACTTCAACATCCACACCCAAACCGGCCCGGAATCAGGATCAGCCGGTCATCTTCTTCGACACCACCCTCCGCGACGGGGAACAGTCGCCCGGCATCAGCTTGAACCGCGAAGACAAACTCGAGATAGCGCAGCAACTCGTTCGCGTGGGCGTGGATGTGATCGAGGCCGGATTCCCCGCCACCAGCCCCGGCGACTTCGAAGGCGTGCAGGCCATCGCCCAACAGGTGAAGGGGGCGGTGGTGTGCGGTCTGGCCCGCTGCGTGGAGTCGGACATCCGCACGTGTTGGGAGGCCATCAAAGACGCCGAGCGCCCGCGCATCCACACGTTCATCTCGACGTCGGACATCCACATCGAGCATCAGCTGCGGACCGATCGCGAGGACGTCAAGGGCCAGGCCCGGGCCGCCGTCGCGCATGCCCGCGAGCTCTGCGAGGACATCGAGTTCTCGCCGATGGACGCGACCCGCGCCGACGTCGAGTTCACCGCCGAGGTCTGCGCCATCGCGATCGCCGAGGGCGCCGGGGTGATCAACATCCCCGACACCGTCGGCTACACGACCCCCGCGGAGTACACCGCCTACCTGGAGCGGCTCTACGAGCTGATCCCCGAGCTGCATGACGTGCGGCTCTCGGTTCACTGCCACGACGACCTGGGCCTGGCGGTCGCGAACTCGTTCGCCGGCGTCCTGGC
>JAXGIS010000013.1:0-56949 GCA_040770645.1 Thermoleophilia bacterium
AGTTCCGCGGCCAAGTTCCACTCGGGCTCGGGGTGGCCGAGCTTCTTCCGGCCGCTTTCATCCGATGTGGTGGAGACGCACGCCGACCACTCATTCGGAATGACGCGCACTGAGGTTGTCTGTGCGCGTTGCGGCAGTCACTTGGGCCACGTGTTCAAAGACGGTCCACCTCCCACCGGCCTGCGCTACTGCATGAACTCGGCGTCGTTGGAGTTCGAGGCGGGCTAGTGCATGAAGCGGCGGAACGCCCGCCGGTTCACTCGGGGCGGTGGATTTGCGCTTCCACCACGCTCCCTCCGGCATATGTCCGACGCAGCTTGGGCTTTTCGATTTTGCCTGTGGGGTTACGGGGAACGGGGGCAAAGATGACGGCCCGCGGGCGTTTGTAGCGGGGCAGGGCGGAGCAGAAGTCCAAGATCGCCTCGGTGGTGGCCTCGGCGCCGGGTTTGAGTTCAATGACCGCGGCCACAATCTCCCCCAGGCGCTGGTCGGGTAGCCCGATAACGGCTACATCCTTAACGGCTTCATGGCGATGCAGAAAGTCCTCGATCTCCACCGGATATATGTTCTCACCGCCGGTGATGATCACGTCCTTCTTGCGGTCCACCAAGTAGACGAAGCCGTCCTCATCCGTGCGCGCCATATCTCCGGTCAGCAACCAGCCCTCTTGAGGACCGCGGCGGTGGCTTCAGGATCCTTGTAGTAGCCCTTCATGACACCGGGGCCTTTCACTGCCAACTCGCCCACGTCTCCCTGCTTCACGGTGTTGCCTGCTTCATCGACGATCTTGATCTCCCAGAGATGGCCTGCTTTTCCAATGGCGCCCACCTTGTGCGTATTCTCGATTCCCAGGTGCACGCAGCCGGGACCGATGGATTCGCTGAGGCCGTAGTTCGTGTCGTAATCGTGGTTGGGGAAGCGCGTCTTCCAGCGTTGCACCAGGCTCGCCGGCACAGGTTGGGCACCGATGTGCATCAGGCGCCACTGATCCAGCTGGTAGCGGGCGAGGTCGATCTCGTCTCGGTCGATGGCGTCCAGGATGTCCTGCGCCCAGGGCACCAACAACCACACGATGGTACAGGCTTCGTCCGATACCGTGCGTATGATCCACTCCGGCCTGACACCGCGTAGCAGCACGGCTTTGCTGCCGGCCAGGAGGCTGCCGAACCAGTGCATCTTGGCTCCCGTGTGGTACAGAGGGGGGATGCAGAGGAAGTTATCCGCGCGCGTCTGTCCGTGATGGGCCTGCTCAGTCTCGCAGGATGACACCAGGGAGCGGTGGTCGTGCAGGATGGCCTTGGGAAAACCCGTGGTGCCCGACGAGAAGTAGATGGCGGCCTCGTCGGTGTCGGTGACGGCGATTTGCGGCGGCCGGGCCGAGGCGGTGGCGACGAGTTCTCGGTAGCTTTCTGCGAAGGGCGGCACGTCGACGCCCACGTGGACGAGCAGCTCCACCCTGGGGATTTGTCCGAGGATGCCGGCTATGCGGTCGACGAACTCGGGACCGAACACGATGGCGTCGGCGTCGGCCAGGTTCAAGCAGTAGGCGATCTCCTCGGCGGTGTAGCGGTAGTTCATGGGTACCGCCCGGGCGCCGGTCTTGAGGATGCCGAAATATATCGGTAGCCACTCGAGACAGTTAGTGAGCAGTATGGCCACCTTCTTACCCTTGCCGAGCCCCCGAGTGAGGAGTAGATGGGCGAAACGATTGGCATCGTCGTCGAACTGACGCCAGGAGATCTCGCGGCGGTCTTGGGTCTCGGGGGTGACTTCCACAAGGGCGATCTCATCCGCGTAGAGGTTGGCGTTGCGGGCAAGGATCTCCGTGATGGGCATCTGCTACGCTCCTCGTCGGGTGTCTTTCGACGGCCGGGCCTGCTCCACTCTAACCAATTGCGCCAGGAGGGCGGGGGTGGCACAGGTCACGCTGCCATTATGCGACGCCCGCGGAGCCGAGGCAAATCCGGCCCCCGTACATCTGGTGGCAGCTGGTTACCGCGGGCGACCCGTTGGTGCGGGGCGCTCCGCTAATAGGATATACTCGCGCACCATGAAACGCTCCGCCTCGGTTCGCCCGCTCACCTCATGCGCCTGGTAGTGCTCGCCAAACAGGTGCCGGACACCAGACAGGTGACCGGTCAGGTCATGCGCGAAGACGGCACGCTCAATCGAGCCGCCCTCCCCGCGGTCTACAATCCCGACGATCTCTACGCTTTGGAGCAGGCCCTTCGCCTGAAGGACCGTTTCGGCGGCCGGGTGACCGTGGTCACCATGGGCCCCCCGGCGGCGGTACGGCTCCTGCAGGAGTCGCTGTATCGTGGGGCCGACGAAGTAATTCTCCTCTCCGACGGCCGCTTCGCCGGGGCCGATACCTTGGCTACCAGCTACGTGCTGTCGTTGGCCGTGCGTCGTCTGGGAGTGGTAGATCTGGTTCTATGCGGTCGGCAGGCCATCGACGGCGACACGGCCCAGGTGGGACCACAAGTGGCGCAGCTATTGGGCCTTCCCCAGGTGACCTACGTGAACAGGGTGGACGATCTGGCCCGCGGGTCCATCACCGTGCGTCGCAGGGTGGATGAGGGGTACCAGACGGTGCGCTGTCCACTTCCGGCCTTGCTCACCGTCACCGACGAGGCGCCCGAACCTCGGCCGCCCAGCGCCAAACTGCTCATGATCTACAAGAACGTGGCCAGCAGTGTCACGCCCGAGTACGACGACAGCTATCTGGATCCGGAGAGCCCTTCGTCCGAGGTATGTCACATCGATCATATGGGGCGCCCGCTGTGTCGGGCTCGTGTGATCGTGTGGGACATGGATGCCGTGGGCGCCGAGAGGGAGAGGGTGGGGCTGCACGGGTCGGCCACCAGGGTGCGGAGGGTGGAGAACGTGGTTCTGGCCGCATCACAGGCTCGGATGGTCGCCGCCACTGACGAGGAACTCGGCGGCTTGGTTGCTGAACTGCGCAGGGAGCACATCCTTGAGTAGTACGGCTTCCGATAAGGTATGGGTCTTCCTCGAGGTGCGGGATGGGGGCTTGGCCTCGGTTTCCCTGGAACTCCTGGGGAAGGCGCGCTCGTTGGCTCAAGAAGTGGGAGGGGGCGTGGCAGGCGTGCTCCTGGGTGCGGACGTGTCTGCATTGGCTCCAGTAGCTTTTGCGGCGGGAGCGGATCGGGTCTATTTGGCCGACGATCCGCGTTTGGCCGAGTACGCTTCGTTGCCGTATGCGCGGGTGATCGGGAATCTAGTGGCCGCGTCCACTCCGGAGATCCTGCTCCTCGGTGCCAGTGCTTTGGGCCGGGACCTGGCTCCGCGCCTCTCTGCTTTGTTGGGCACCGGTCTCACTGCTGATTGCACCGACCTGCGTATAGCCGCCGCTCCACGGGAGCCATCGGCCGCCGCGCGGGAACCATCGACAGTTGCGCGGGACGGCGCGACGGGCGCGCCCGCCGGCCCGCTCCTGCACCAGATTCGCCCCGCCTTCGGCGGCAACATCATTGCCACCATCGTGACGCCGCGCCACCGACCGCAGATGGCGACGGTGCGTCCCGGCGTCTTTCCGCCCCCGGCACAGGAGGTTGGTCGTCGAGGAGAGGTCGTCTCCGTGCCTGTGGAATTGCGGGGGGAGGACTTGGTGGTGGAGGTGCTGTCCCGCGAAAGGGAGGAGTGCCTGGTTGATTTGGCCGGGGCGCGCGTGGTGGTGGCCGGTGGGGCCGGTGTGGGCTCGCCGGAAGCCTTCGCTCTTGTGCGTGAGTTCGCAGAAGTGCTGGGGGGCGTGGTGGGCGCGACGCGGGCGGCCGTGGATGCCGGGTGGATTCCGCGCGAGCACCAGATCGGGCAGACGGGAGTGACGGTGCGGCCCAAACTCTACATCGCGGCCGGTGTCTCCGGATCCGTGCAGCACTGCGCGGGTATGAGTGATTCGGCGCGTATCCTCGCCATCAACACCGACCCCGACGCTCCCATCTTCTCCCTGGCACACTACGGGATCGTTGGGGATCTCAAGGAAGTCATCCCAAAGCTGATCAAGGCCTACCGGGCGACGGGAGGTGATGGTGGGTCATGAACTTCTTTCTAGATAACCGCGATCTCCTCTTCCGTTTTGAGACGCTCGATCTGGCCCGCGCTGTGGAGTTACGGGAGGACGGCTACAAAGAGGCGGGCGAGTTTGCCTACGCTCCCAGCGACCTGGCCGATGCGCGCGATAGCTACCACAGGGTGTTGGAGCTCGCGGGGGGCATAGCTGCCGAGTTCGTGGCGCCGCGCGCGGAGGAGGTGGACCGGCTGGGCAGTCAGTTGGTGGATGGAGATGTCTGCTACCCGCCTCCGCTGGCCGAGTCGCTCGAGCGCCTGCGGCAGGCCGATCTTATGGGCATGACGCTGCCTCGTCGCTACGGCGGCCTCTTTTTGCCGGTGTCGGTTGCCACTATGGTCATCGAGCTGATCTCGCGGGCGGATGCCTCGCTCATGAATGTTTTTGGTCTGCAGGACATTGGCGAGACCATCAACAAGTTCGCCTCGGATGAGATCAAGGCGGCCTATCTGCCCCGCTTCGCTTCCGGAGAGGTGACCGGATCCATGGCCCTCACCGAACCCGAGGCCGGCTCGGATCTGCAGAACGTGCAGCTGAAGGCGCGATTGGGTGAGGACGGTCGTTGGTTTCTGACGGGCGTGAAGCGCTTCATCACCAACGGCTGTGGCCAGATATCGCTGGTCCTGGCTCGGAGCGAAGAGGGGACCACCGACGCCCGTGGTCTCTCCCTTTTCCTGTACGAACGAGATGAGCACCTCACTATTCGTAGGCTGGAAGACAAGTTGGGCATCCATGGCTCTCCTACCTGCGAGATGGAGTTCGAAGACGCACCTGCCTTGTTGATAGGTGAGCGGCGGCGGGGCCTGATCACTTATGTGTCGAGTCTCATGGACGGCGCTCGGCTGGCGATCGGGGCTCAGGCCGTGGGGATTGCCGAGGCAGCCTATCAGGCCGCCGAGAAGTACAGCCGGGAGCGGGTGCAGTTCGGTGTCCCCATCGGCAGGTTGCCCGCGGTAGCCGGCATGTTGGCCGACATGAAGGCTTTGCTCACGGCCGCGCGCGCCCTCCTCTACGAGACGGCGCTGATGGTGGATCTCAAAGAAGGCCTGGAACGCGAGGCCGAACGACGACCCGAACAGGCCAAGGAGATCCGTGGTGAGATCAAGCACATGGCCCGTCTGGCCGGTCTCTTCACTCCTCTGTGCAAGGCTTTCTGCACCGAGGCCGCCAATCGTGTGGCCTACGACTCCCTCCAGGTCCACGGCGGCTCGGGCTACATGCGCGACTTCGCCGTTGAACGTCACCTGCGTGATGCCCGCATCACCAATATCTACGAGGGCACCACGCAACTGCAGGTGGTGGCTGCCATCGGAGGTGTGATGTCCGGCACGCTATTCGGGCGGCTCGACGAATACGACGCTGCTCTGGAGTCCGTGCCGGAGATGCGCGACCACATCCGCTGCGCCCGGCAGACGCTGGAAGCTGCAGTGGCGCACGTGCGCGAACTGGGGGATTCCCGATTCCGGGAGTTCTACGCCGGCCGGCTCGTGGCCGCGGCCGCGGATTTGGTGTGTTGCTGTCTGTTGGCGAGGGACGCTGCTGCGTACCCAGAAAGATCCCTGTCCGCGCGACGGTTCGTACGGGATGCCATCCCCCGGATAGAGGCCCAGTGCCGCGTGGTGGCCGAGGGCCGGCCGGAGGACGTGGATGACGCCTTCGCACTAACTGCGCCCCTGTATTAGAATGAATACAAGGGGGCCCAACCACCCACGAGTGAGAGCGGGCTCACAAGCTGAACGGTAGGGCTCCGCCGCCCGGCATTGCCGGACGCACGCCTCGAGACAGGAAGGTTGGTCGAGATGGCAGGCGGCGAGGGACGCCCAGGTGCCACTGCCTCGGTGTCCGGTGGGGATCTGGACAGGCTGATGCAGACGGAGCAACGACTGCAGGCCGTGGTCGCTGAGTGCGAAGTGGAGGTGGCACGCATCCGTGCCGCCGCTCAGGAAGCCGCGGAGGCGGCGCGCGTCCAGCACGAGGGGGAACTGGCCGCTGCGCTCCAGGCCCTGGAAGAACGCGTGACGGCCGAAGGCCACGCCGAGGTCCACCGTCTTGAATCCAGGTATCGAGCCGAGAAGATTGCTTTCGATGGGATCTCCGCAGATCAGGTGGCGGAACTGGCGGGAGTGGTTATCCGGCGACTGCTGGGAGAGACCACCACGACTTCCGAGCGGGGAGTCGAAGCTCGTGATCGTGGAGATGGCTCGAGTCCGTGTGTTGGGTCCGCGTCCGCGCTTGCAGGAGGCTCTCGCTTCGCTCCAAGAGCTTGGTGCTACAACTCGTGGAGCCGAACCGCGATAGTCCCGTGGAGCGGGTAGGGCACTCCCGCTCAAGCGGCCCAGCGCCGCCATCTCCTCGCCATCCTCTCCGACATCGATGTCTGTTTGGAAGCATTCGGCTATGCGCCGCCCCCCACTCCCTCCCGGCGGGTGAGCCGCGATGATCTGGCACGCTGGGCGCGTTTGGCCAGGCGTCTTCGGCCGGAGGTGGAGAGCCTGACTGAAACCGCTGCTGAACTCGCCGAGGAAGAAGCGCTCATCCTCAAATATCGTCCCTTCTTCACGGCGTTCGGTCGCCTGCTCAGCCACGAGTCGGCGTGGGGTCACGCCGCCGCCTACCACGTGGTGATTGGGCGAGACGACACCGATGTGGTCCCGCGCCTCACCGAGGCAATGCGTGCGGCAGTGGGGGAGGAATTCGAGTTGCGGACCGAGCGGCTACCAACGGGCGAGGCGGCCCTGCTCATCCTAATCACCAGCCGTGTGGCCAAACGCGTGGAGCAGATCCTGCGGGACGCACGGGTGCAGGAGATCCCGGTGCCGGCTTCGTACCAGGCCGGCACGCTGGCGGATGCGGTGCCGCGCATGTTGGACCGTCTCGCGGAGTTGTCTGGTGAAGCCGATACCGTACGGCGGCAGTTGGAAGAATTGGCCGCAGAACATCGGCAGGAACTGGCGCAGGCCCGGGATGCCTTCCGTGACCGCGTGGCCGAACTGGAAGCCCTACCCAGCTCGGGGGCTACGCGCCATGCGTTCGTGGTTGAGGGCTGGGTGCCGGTGGAGCGGCTTGCGGGTATGCGAACCCGGTTGCAGGACGAGTTCGAAGGACTGGTGGTGGTGGAGGAGATGTGCCGGCGCGGCCCCGGCACGGAAGAGGCACCGGTGGTGTTGCGCAACCCGCGGCTGGTGCGTCCCTTCGAGGCGATCCTGCGTTTGCTCGCCCCTCCGCGGTACGGGAGCGTTGACCCCACGCCTTTTGTGGCCGTGTTCTTCCCACTTTTCTTTGGGGTCATGGTGGGCGACTTCGGTTACGGGTTGCTCATGTTCCCACTGGCCCTGCTTCTGCGTTCCAAGACCCGTCCCGGGACCACGTTCCGTTCGATCAGCGAAGTGGCTCTGGTATGCGCGGGCTGTGCCGTGGTTTTCGGGCTCCTGTTCGGTGAGTTTCTGGGGAATTTGGGGCGGGAGTGGTTAGGGATGAGGCCTCTCCTCTTCGACCGTGAGGAGGCCTTGGTGCCGTTTCTGTTGGTGGCGGTGGGTGCTGGGTTTGTTCACGTGATCTTGGGTCTGATTCTGGGGATGGTCTCCAGTTGGCGTCACAGTCGTCGTCACGCTGCGGCCAAGGGAGCCGCCGCTATGCTGGTGGTGCTGTTGGGCGTGGTTTTGCTCGGCTTCGTGGGTGTGTTGCCCAAGGTTGTGGTGCTGCCGGGGGTGGCTCTGCTGGTCGTGTGCCTGCTGCTGGTGGTTTGGGGAGAGGGATTCATAGGGGTCATCGAGATCTTCTCCACCATGAGCAACGTCCTGTCCTACTCGCGGATCATGGCCTTGGGAACCGCCGGGATCATGCTGGCCGTGGTGGCTAACGACTTGGCCGGTGCCACCGGGTCGCTGCTCGCCGGAATCGCCATCGGTCTGCTGTTCCACGCGCTCAATCTGGTGATAGCGATGTTCAGTCCCACCATTCACGCTTTGCGTCTGCACTACGTGGAGTTCTTCGGGAAGTTCTACGACCCGGGCGGTAGGCCTTATCGGCCCTTCGCCCGTTGGGACCAGCAACCTGGCCGCTAGGCCGGAAGGGGGAGGAGGGCATGGAATTCGCTCTCACGATGTTTGCCGCCGCGCTGGCCATCAGCCTGCCCGCGCTGGCGACGGCATGGGCGCAATCTAAGATCGGAGCGGCGGGTGTGGCCAGCCTGGTGGAGAAGCCGGAACTGGCCGGGTCTGTGATCATCATGCTGGCCATCCCCGAGACCATGACCATCTTGGGATTCGTGGTGGCCGTGATCATCATGCTCCGCTCCGGGGGGTGAGCCGGCGTGGGGATGGACCAGTTGCTCGCCGCATTGGAGCGGGAAGCCGTGGCCGAGGTGGAGGAGAAGCTGGAGCGGGCGAAGGCCGAAGCCGCCGAACTGCTGACCGACTGTCAGGCGGAGTTGGCGCAGCGGCTCGATGATCAACTTCGGGATCGGGAGCGTGAGCTGAGTGTCCAAATCGCCTTGGAGGTGGCACGGGCACAGCGTGCCGGTCGTAGCGAGGTTCTGCTGGCGCGGGACGGGTTGCTGAGCCGAGTGCGGGAGGCAGTCGTCGGGCGCCTGGCGGATCTGGCGCAAGATTCGGGGTATCGAGCACGACTGCCTGAGGATTTACGCGAAGCCGTGAGTTTTTTGGCCGAGGGGCCGGCTGAGGTGGTGTGCTCCTTTCAGTTGGCCGCCCCGCTGGCGGCGGCTCTGGATGCTCTAGGGCGAGAGGATTTGACTCTGCGCGAAGACCCCGGATTGGAGCCGGGTTTCGTCGTTAGGGCTCGGGACGGCCACGCAGAGGTTGACGCCCGCTTGGCCACGAGGCTGGAGCGGATGTGGCCCGAACTCTCCTTGGCCGTTTTGGCCTCCATGGAGGAGCGTGGCTGGTGGGTCCGCGCAGAACTTGACGGAGATGGGCCCGGGGGTGGTGGATCGGGTGGCGCTGCTTCAGGTAACGAAGGAGCGGGTGGAGCAGATGGCCGGCTGGAGTGACGTGATCGCTCGGGTGGCCGGGCTCAAGACGCGTCTTCTTTCAGCGGACCAGTTGCGAGCGATGGCGCGGTCACGCGATCTGGCCGGCTTGGCCGACGGCCTGGAGCAGGCAGGGTTCCCGGTGCGCGTGACGGTGATGGGCACTTCTCCCGCGGCATTGGACCTGGCGGTGCGGCGGCAGGCGGGAACGGCGTTTCGTGTGCTGGGTCGATGGTGCGGTTCCAGGGCGGACGAGTTGGCAGTGATTTTTGAGGATGAGGACCGACGCAGCCTCCGCATCCTGCTGCGTGGTCTGTTTCAAGGAGTCGCGCCCGTCACGCGGTTGTCGGGGCTCATTCCCACCCCCAGTCTGCCCGAGAGGGCATTGGAAGAACTGGCGGCACAACAAAACGCCCGAGATTTGGCCGGTCTCCTGACTATCTGGGGCAGCCCGTTCGGGGAACCCCTGCTCCAGGAGCTGGGCCCGGCCCAACCGGATCTGTTTCGGGTGGAGTTGCAGCTCGACCGCACGTGGGCCACGCGGGCCCAACGTGCCGGGGTGAGCCGCGACCGAGCCATGCGTGACTTCGCCCGCACCAGTATCGACTTCATCAACGTGCGCAGTGCACTGCTGTTGGCGCTACAGGGAACAGATGTTGATGTGGACGATATGTTTCTGTCGGGCGGAGGGCACCTGCGGGCCAATCAGTTCCGGCTGGCGGCGCTTGCCGGTGGCGTGGAAGCCACGCTCGAGATGCTGGTGCGGGGGATGGCTGCTTCTTCGTTTGCCGACGTCTTACGCATGCACGGAGATCTGTCCACGCTCGAAGAGGCTCTGCTGGTGGAGCACATCTCGCATTTTGGCCGCCTGGCCCGCCGCGAGCCTACGAGTCTGGCCCCAGTCCTCACCTACGTGCTGCGACTACGCAAGCAGGTTATCGATCTGCGGCGGCTGATATGGGGCATCGCGCTGGACGTACCGCGACCCACCCTGCTCCGTGACGTGGTGGGGGTCGGGTCATGAGCTACGGTGTAACCGTCATCTGTCGTCTCGAGGTCTCCACGGGCTTCGCACTGGCCGGCTGGCCCACTCATGAGGTGGCGACCGATATCGAGGCCGGTCAGCGCCTGCTGGAGTTGGCCGCTCACGCCGATACCGGGGTGGTCCTTGTGCAGGACGACCTTTACGAAGCAATGTCTCCCGAAGTGCTTCGTATGTTGGCCAAACGCCCATTACCCATGGTGGTTCCTTTTCCTGGTCCGGTTTGGGACGAGTCTCTACGCGGGCCCGAGGGCTACATCGTGGAGATGCTGCGTCAGGCAATCGGGTATCGAGTGAGGTTGCGGTGAGTCCGGACGGCCGCATCACCCGGGTGACCGGTGCGCTGGTAGAAGTGAGTCCACTACGGGGAGTGGCTCTTTACGAACTGGCGCGAGTGGGGGTCGGTGAGTTGCTGGGCGAGGTCATCCGGCTGGAGGGCGACACCGCCACCATTCAGGTGTATGAGGACACGAGCGGCCTGCGGGTGGGGGAGCCGGTGCGACCCACGGGCGAGCCGTTGGTGGTGGAACTGGGTCCGGGGCTTCTGGGTTCCATCTTGGATGGGGTGGCGCGGCCCTTGGAGTTGGTGGCAGCCGAAGCCGGCGACTTCATCCGGCCGGGGGTAACCGTGCCCACCTTGGACCCGGAGCGTGTGTGGTCTTTCACTCCCGGGGTGGTTGTCGGCCAAGCGGTTGGACCGGGCGATATGCTGGGCGTGGTGGAGGAACGTGCAGGTAGGGAGCTGCCAATTCTGGTGCCGCCAGAGGCCGGCGGTGTGGTGGCGGAGGTGGCGGCCGGTAGCTTCACGGTATCGGATCCCGTGGTGAGGCTGGAGGATGGATCGGCTTTGGGTCTTGCCCATCGTTGGCCGGTGCGGCAACCACGACCGGTGGCTCAGCGGCTTCCCACCGGACCGCCTTTCATCACGGGGCAGCGGGTCTTCGACTTCTTCTTCCCCATCACCGAGGGTGGCTCGGTCTCCGTTCCCGGCGGGTTCGGTACGGGTAAGACCGTGATCGAACAGTCGCTGGCGCGGCACGCGGCGGCCGACGTGGTGGTGTACGTGGGCTGCGGTGAGCGGGGCAACGAGATGGCCGACGTGCTTAACGAGTTCCCGCAACTCGTGGATCCGCACACGGGCCGGTCGATCATGGACCGCACGGTGTTGGTGGTGAACACATCGAACATGCCGGTGGCCGCGCGCGAAGCCTCTGTGTATCTGGGCATGACCATTGCCGAGTACTTCCGTGATCTGGGTTATCGCGTGGCGGTCATGGCCGACAGCCTATCGCGGTGGGCCGAGGCGTTGCGGGAGATCGGGTCGCGGCTGCAGGAGATGCCGGGCGAGGAAGGTTATCCCACCTACCTGGGCAACCGCTTGGGAAAGCTGTACGAGCGGGCGGGGAGGGCCGTGCCTTTGGGTTCGCCCGAGCGTGAGGGAGTGATCACGTTGATCAGCGCCGTCTCGCCACCGGGAGGAGACTTCTCAGAACCGGTCACGCAGGCTTCTTTACGTGTATGTGGGGCGCTGTGGGCGCTCGATCCGGCCCTGGCCCATCAGCGCCAATTCCCGGCGGTGGATTGGGAGACCAGCTACACGCTGTACGCCGAGGAGACCCGGGACTGGTTCGCCGAGCGGGTGGCGCCCGATTGGCCTGCCCTGCGTGCCACCATGTTTGAGTTGCTGCAGCGCGAGCGCGAGCTGCGGGAGATCGCCGGACTGGTGGGCCCGGAGGCGCTGCAGGACAAAGACCGGCTGCTACTCAGCACAGCACATCTGATCCGCGAGATCGTGCTGGGGCAGAGCGCGTACGATCCCAATGATGCCGCTTCCCCGGTGGAGAAAACGTATCGCTTGGCATCTCTCTCATACAGGTTGTACGAAACGGCACTCGCTGCACTGGAGGCCGGCATCGGGTTCGAGGAGTTGGACCTGGAACCGGCCCGCCGGGCGTTGACCAACTTCCGGAACGCAACTCCGGCTGAGGCTACGGATTGGGCCGAGGCCACCGAGGCGGCCCTGGCCCGCCTGCGGGAGAGGACGGCGGCCGTCGCCGACACCACGGCGCCGGCGCCGGCGACGGCCGCACAAGATTCCGTGCGCGCGGACGAGGAGCCGGGTCCATGACCGAGTTCAGTCGCATCTATCATGGCGCCCGGGGGCCGGTGGCCCGCTGATCTTCGTGGAGCGAACCCCCCAGGTGGCCATGGGCGAGTGGGTGACCATCACCGCACCGGGTCAGCCGCCGCGGCGAGGCCAGGTCATCGATGCCGGCGAGCAGCTCACCGTCATCCAGATACTGGAAGAGACACTGGGACTCGCGCCTGCCCAGGCGGAGATCACGCTCACCGGCGAGACCGCCACCACCGTGGTAGGGCGTGAGCTCCTGGGGCGGACCTTCAACGGTGTGGGCCGACCCCTCGACGAGTTGCCGGCGCCCGTGGGGGAGGCCCGAGTTCCCATCTGGGGGGCGCCGCTCAATCCGGCGCGGCGGGATCGCCCAGCCGACTTCATCGAGACCGGCGTCTCCGCCATCGACGGCATGAACACGTTGGTGCGCGGTCAGAAACTGCCGGTCTTCTCCGGCCCCGGGTTGCCGGGTTTGGATCTGGCGGGCCAGATCGTGGAGCACGCGCGGGCGCCGCGCGGCGAGCCCTTCGCCGTCATCTTCTGCGCCATAGGCATCACGGCCCACGAGACCTACACTTTTCTGGATCGCTTCGAGCGCAGCGGGGCCATGGAGCGAAGCGTCCTCTATCTCAATGAGGCCCGTGACCCCACTATCGAGCGCCTGCTGGCTCCGCGGGTGGCCTTGAGCGAGGCCGAGTATCTGGCCTTCGCGTGCGGTATCCACGTGCTGGTAGTCATCGCCGACATGACCCACTACTGCGAGGCGGTGCGCGAGATCGCCACCGCCCGTGAAGAGATCCCCGGTCGCCGTGGCTACCCCGGCTACATGTACACGGACTTGGCGGGGCTGTACGAGCGGGCGGGGGTGGTGCTGGGCCGGGAGGGTACGGTCACGCAGATCCCCATCGTCACCATGCCCGATGACGACATCACCCACCCCATCCCCGATCTCACCGGCTACATCACCGAGGGCCAGTTGGTCTTGAGCCGCGAGCTTCACCGGCGCAGCGTCTTTCCTCCCATCGACGTGTTGCCCTCGCTCTCGCGGCTGATGAACTCGGGGATTGGCCAGGGTAAGACGGTGCCGGAGCACCGCGAGTGGGCCAATCAGCTCTACGCCATATACACACAAGGCAGAGAAGCCCGCCTCATGGCCACCATCGTGGGCGAAGCCGGTCTGGGCGAGTCTGATCAGCGGGCCTTGGCTTTTGCGGACCGGTTCGAACGCGAGTTCGTGGGGCAGGGTTACCGGCGGCGTAGCATCACCGAGACGGTGGAGCTGGGCTGGCAGTTATTGGAGAGTCTGCCCCGCGAGGATCTGCTGCGCGTTACCGATGCCACCTGGGAGGCCCGCCGCGCGGCGACGCCCGCGGCGGGCCGGACAAGAAGGTGAGGCGCACGCATGAGTGGCTCACAGGGCGTGGCGGCTACGCGCATGAATCTGCTTCGCTCGCAGAAACGCCTGGCGCGGGTGGAGAAGGGTATCGACCTCCTGCGTCGCAAACGAGAGGCTCTTGTCACCGAGTTGTTCAACTTGGCCCGACCCGCGGTGGATGCACGGGCCCTCATTGGCAATCTGGCCGCCGGCGCCTACCCGCTTCTCTATCGTGCTCTTGCGCAGCAGGGGTATATGGAGTGTCAGGCCCTGGGTTGGCCGTCCCGCGAGTTGACGGTGGAAATCCGCGCGCGTCAGGTGTGGGGCATCTCGGTTTCGGATATCACGTCGCGTCCGCCACTGGCCCGCACCCTGGGCGCCCGCGGCACGCCTCCGGCCAGCGTCAATCTGGCCACGGCCGAGGCGGCCAGGCAGTTCGAGGTCTTCACCGATCTGCTACTCGACGCAGCTCCCCGGGAGATGCTGATACGCAGGTTGGGGGAGGCGTTGGCGCAAACCTCACGCCAGGTGAACAGTCTCGATCGCCGGGTGGCACCCGACTTGCGCGCTCAGATGGCCACCATGCGCCGCACGCTCGAGGAGCGTGAACGCGAAGAACGCCTGCGCCTCAAGCACCTGCTGAAGAAGCGGGCGCCACGAGGATAGCGTGGGCGGAGAGACGGCGGTGGGCGTGGTGCCGCGGAGCGGCCGTGATTCACGGCCGCCCCGCGGCTGAGTTTTCATTCGGCAATCAGAGTACCGTGTGCCGGCTCCATGTGGATGGTGAAGTGCCGCAGCACCGGCGGCTCCTCCACGATCCGCACGCCGCGAATACGGTCTTTGAGCGTGTTCAGGTAAAGCAGCACTTCGGCCAGATAGTCGACGTGGCTTTGAGTGTACATGCGCCGCGGGAAGGCCAGCCGGACCAACTCCATGGCGGCGGGCTTCTCGCTGCCGTCGGGCTGCTTGCCGAACATCACGGAGCCGATCTCTACGGAGCGCACGCCACCCTCCTGGTACAGAACCAGCCCCAGCGCCCCAAGCCGGATACTCGCTCTGTGGAATATGGGGCAGCATCTCCCCGGCGTCGATATAGATGGCGTGGCCACCGGGGCGTACGATGGGGATTCCGTTGTTGGTCAGGATGTCACCCAGATAGGCCACAGAGCGTGTCCGGTAGCGCAGGTAGTCCTCCTCCAGGGCTTCGTGTAGGCCCACGGCCACGGCTTCAAGATCGTAGCCCGCGAGGCCGCCGTATGTGGGGAAGCCTTCCGTAAGGATGAGATTGCTGCGGCAGCGCATGGCCAGATCGTCATCGTTCATGGCCAAGAAGCCACCGATGTTGGCCATGCCGTCTTTCTTGGCGCTCATGGTGGCGCCGTCGGTGTAACTGAACATCTCCTGCGCGATCTCAAGGGGGGTTTTGTCCGCGTAACCCTCTTCGCGCATCTTGATGAACCAAGCGTTCTCCGCGAAGCGGCAGCAATCAAGGAACAGCGGCACGCCCCGTTCGTGGCAGATCTGAGATGCCGCCCGGATGTTGGCCATGCTGACGGGCTGGCCGCCGCCGGAGTTATTGGTAACGGTGATCATGGCCAGCGGGACTCGGCCCGGGTTCTCGTCCAGTACACGCGCGAGCGCCTCAAGGTCGATGTTGCCCTTGAAGGGAGCCTCCAGACTGGGCTGGCGTGCTTCAGCACATGGAATGTCAAAGGCGATGGCCTGCTGGTGCTCCGTGTTGGCCCGGGTGGTGTCGAAGTGGGTGTTGTTGGGGACTATGTCGCCCGGCTTCAATACGGTGCCGAAGAGAATGCGCTCGGCAGCCCGACCCTGGTGGGTGGGGATGATGTGTTTGAACCCGGTGATCTCTTGCAGCGCGCTCTCGAAGCGATAGAACGAGCGCGCTCCGGCATACGACTCATCGCCCTGCATCATGGCCGACCACTGGGCGGAAGACAGCGCACCCGTTCCGGAATCGGTCAGCAGATCGATGAGCACATCCTCAGCTTTGAGAAGGAATAGGTTGTAATGGACTCTGCGTAAGGCGGCCTCGCGTTCCTCACGCGTAGTCTGCCGGATTGGCTCGACCGTCTTGATGCGGAATGGTTCTATGATGGTCTTGAATTCCATGGGCGCTCCCTGTGAGACGGGATGGACGCCGTGGTTATACCACAGGGCGACTTAGCTTAATCAAATACGGAATCACGCTGGGTGGTGCCGGTATTTGCCCCAGAGGCGCCGACGCCGCCCCGGACCCGGGGCGGCTTCGGCCGAGAGGTAGCCCGTACGGGATTCGAACCCATGATCTTCGCCGTGAGAGGGCGATGTCCTAAACCGCTAGACGAACGGGCCGCGCTTGTGGCGGGTTTTCACCCGGGAGGATACTCTACCCTCGCGCCCTGCCTCCGTCAAGCCAGGAGGCCGCCGAACGCAGACGGGCGAGGGTTCCGGTCCTTCCCCCAACAACTCCAGGGACTCGAATAGAGGTAGAGACACGGTTGACCCTGCGATCGCCACGCGCACCACCTGGAAGACCACCTTCGGTTTCACGCCCAGATTCTCGGGGAGGGAGCGCAGGGTATGCTCCAGTGCGTCCAGCGTCCACGTGGCCAATCCCGCCAGCGCATCAGCGGCGGCCGCCAGCACGGGGCCGCGCCGGCCTCGTTGAGGACCTTCCGGCCCCGCAGCCGGATCGATCTCAACCTCTTGCGTGAACAAGAATCCAACCATGGGGGCGATGTCGGTCAGGAGCTTGGCCACGCTCGGCCACCAGCGGGGCCAGTGCCAGATACCAGTCGCGGGGGTGGACCGAGTCATCTCGTCTGGGAGGAGGCCTTGCGCTGCGGAGCCACGGCGGCATGCAGTCGACCAGGCGGTGTGGGGCCATCTCGCGGATGTAAACACCGTTCATCCATTCGAGCTTGTCGAAATCGAAGACGGCAGGGCTCTTGGAGACCCGCTCGAGCGAGAAGTGCGAGGCTAGGGCACGGCGCGGGATGATAGTAGTCTCGCCGTCCAGCGACCAACCCAGCAATGCCAGGTAGTTGAGCAGAGCTTCCGGGAGATAGCCTTCATCGCGGAAGGCCTCGACCGAGGTGGCACCGTGGCGTTTGGAGGAGTTTTTTGCCGTCGGCGCCCCAGATCATAGGGAGGTGGGCGAGAAGGCCGGCACCGGGCGGCCCAAGGCTTCCAAATACCAGGATCTGCCGCGGCGTGTTGGGGATGTGATCGTCTCCGCGAATGACGTGCGTGATTTGCATGTCGGCGTCGTCTACCACGGTGGCGAAGTTGTAGGTGGGCGTGCCGTCGGCCCGCACGAGCACGAAGTCATCCATGGAGGTGGCCGGGAAGGACATGGTGCCGCGGACGGCGTCCTCCAGCACAATGTCGGAGCGGCCCGTGGGAACGGCGAGTCGCCATACGTGTGGCTCACCCGCCGCCAGGCGACGTGCTACTGCCGCCGAGCCCAGGCTGCGGCAGGTGCGATCGTACGCAGTATCGGCCTTCTCAACTCGTGCCGAGGCGCGTTTGGCCTCGAGCTGCTCGGTGCTGCAGAAGCAGGGATAGGCGCTGCCGTTGGCCTTCATGTGCTCGAGGGCCACTGCGTAGTTGGCGGCTCGTTTGGTCTGGAAGTATGGGCCATAAGCGCCCCCCTCGGGTCCCTCGTCCCAGTCAAGTCCGAGCCACTCCAGGGAGCGCAGGATCTGCGCGGTGTTCTCGGGTGTGGAACGTTCCGGGTCGGTGTCATCGATGCGCAGGATGAAAGCCCCGCCGTACCGCCGGGCGAATGCCCAGTTGTATATGGCCGTGCGCGCACCGCCTACGTGGAGGGCTCCAGTGGGGCTGGGAGCGAAGCGAACGCGAACTGGATTTGACACGGGGTCTCCTTGGGTCGGGAGCACGCGGACCGGATGTCTGCCGCCTGTGGGCGATAATTGAAGTGAGCAACGACTGAGCAACTATAGCGCCTGTTGGCCGAAACCGGAGAGGCGCCCGAAAGGCGCGCGCCTGGGCCTGTATCATTCACTTCTCAACCGGGGAGGCCGACGGCTGGACAGACAAGCCCGTTACTCGTACAGTCTGCAGGGGTTCGTGCGCACTTGTATGGAGGAGAATAGATGACCGGCGAGATCACGGCACAGATGCTGGTGCCTGAGAGCTTCATCGCAGAGAAAGTGGAGGAGATCCGGGCGACGGTGGGGGACGGGTGGGCCATCAATGCGCTCTCGGGTGGGGTCGACTCTTCCGTGGTGACCATGCTGGGCCATCGAGCGTTGGGGGAGCGACTGCGAACCGTCTTCGTAGATACGGGGCTCATGCGTGCGGGCGAGGCGGAAGAGGTGGTGGGGTTCTTCCACGACTTGGGCGTGAAGGTGGAAGTACTCGATGCTCGTGAGGAGTTTCTCGCCGCCTTGGCCGGGATCACCGACCCCGAGGCCAAACGTGAAGCCATTACTCAGACGTTCTATCGGCGTGTATTTGGGCGCGTGGTGCGCGAGAGCGGGGCCAAGCACCTGTTGCAGGGCACCATCCTGACCGACATCGACGAGACGGTGGCCGGGATCAAGCGCCAGCACAACGTCTTCGAGCAATTAGGCATAGACCCGCAGGAGGCCTTTGGTTACCGTATCTTGGAGCCGCTGATTCGACTGCGGAAGGAGGGTGTTCGTAAGCTGGGAGAGGCCTTGGGACTATCTGCCGAACTGTTCGCACGCGTCCCCTTCCCCGGACCGGGTCTTGCCGCACGCGTCATCGGCGAAGTGACGCCGGAGCGTGTGGAGACCGTGCGTCGGGCCACGCAGGTGGTGGAGCGGTTGCTGGCCGGTGTCAACGCCTTCCAGTATCTGGCTGTGCTGCACGAAGATCGGGTGACGGGAATGAGCCAAGGGCAGCGTCACTTCGGGCAGCAGATCGAGGTGCGTTGCTGGGACAGCGTCGATGCGCGCACGGCTTCCCCCACCAGACTTCCCTTCGATCTGTTGGAGCAACTGGGACGGGAGATCGTGCAGGAGGTTCCCGGCGTGGTCAGCGTCACCTACAACATTGCCGCCAAGCCGCCGTCGACCATCGAGGCCGTGTAGGCGGCGCGCGGCGGTTGGGGCTCAGGAGCAATTGCGCCGGCTATGACCATGAGGGCGGATCTCCCCGAACCCCCCGAGCAGGTACTGCAGCGCTTCGGGCCGTTGGGCGTCTCGGTCTGCGACGGCCCCTTCGGTATCTTCCGATGGCACTGGAAGAACATCTTCGTCATTGAGCTGACGGAGCGCTCTGTGCGCGGAATCCGGGATACCCGCTTCTTTCCCTTCGCGAGGCGGGGGAGCGGGCGGTCGTTCGTGATACCTTACGATGCGATCGTATCGGTCAAGCTGGCATCGCATCCCTCTCCGTTCAGCGCGATGAAGGTTCTCTCGGTGGCGTACCGAGACGGAGCCGATCTACGGGAGAAATCCATAGCCACGTGGGTTTCGCGCGCGGAGAGCGCCTACGCCCTCATCCGGGGCCACGTTCCACAAGACGCCTGAACCTTCATGTACGGACTCTATCGGTGGCGGGCCACCGAGGTTGTGGGTAGGTTGAGGTTGTGGGGTTGTGTCCGGCAGCCTATGTTCAAACCACACTACCGTAGTGTGGAATCAATATAGGGGCAGGAAGGGGACACATGGGGTACTCGGTGCTTGAGCTGTGCTGGGTCCGCGTGGGGTTCCGGGTGTGTGATTCTGCAGAGTAGGGCGCTCAGCCCGACTAGGACGACGTCGGCCGGCTCTCACGCCGATGCTGTGGGGACCGGTCGTGCGCCGGTTATGCGATACCATGCCTGACACCGGTTGTGGTAAGGCAAACGGCATTCGGTGGCGGCGGTCGGCGGTGCTCGTGCGAACGACGGCGCACGTTCACGCGCCTATTTAGGAGAGTGATTGTATTGCGAATCGACCCCTTTCAGTCGGAGCGGCTTTTGTCGCTGTGGCAGAACAAGGTGGACTACGACTTCACCGAGACCGGTGTCCACCCCATGTTTCTGCACGAGCTCGTGAGCCGAGAAGAGCTGGATGAGATATACGCTTCGGTCCAACTGCGCTACATCCAAACCGATGGGTCGCCGCCGCTGAAAGAAGCCATCTGCGGCCTGTATGAGGCCTGTTGCCCCGAGAACCTGCTGGTCACGAACGGTTCGGCCGAGGCCAACTTCTTGGCCGTCTGGCACTTGGTGGAGCCGGGCGATCGCGTGGTGGCCGTGCTCCCCAACTACATGCAGGTACCGGGCGTGGCGAGGGCCTTCGGGGCCGAAGTAGTGCCCGTTTACCTGCGCCCGGAACGGGCCTGGGAGTTGGATCTGGAGGAGTTGGAAGCGGCGGTTCGTCCCGGCGCCAAGATCCTGTACGTGACCAACCCCAACAATCCCACGGGGGCGATCCTTTCTGCGGCGGAGATGGACGCCGTGGTGGCGGCGGCCGAGGCAGCGGGCGCCTGGCTGCTGGCCGATGAGGTGTATCGGGGGGCCGAACTCGACGGTGAGAGCTCGCCGAGCTTCTGGGGTCGATACCACAAGACCATTGTGGTGGGTGGGCTTTCGAAGGCTTACACGCTGCCCGGCCTGCGGCTCGGCTGGGTGCTGACCGACCCCGAGTTGGCCGCCACGCTCTGGGGCTACCACGACTACACCACCATCTCCACCAACGCCGTAAGCGAGCGCCTGGCGCGGCTTGCCCTGCGGCCGGAGGTGCGGGCACGTATCTTGGAGCGCAATCACACGATCTCCAAGCGCAATCTGCGCGGCCTCAGCGATTGGCTCGCCGCCCACGGCGATACGTTCAACTTCGTCCCTCCGCGTATTGGAGGCGTGGCCTTCGTGGGCTACAACCTGCCCCTCGGTTCCACCGAGCTGGTCATGCGCCTGCTCCAAGAACACAGCGTACTGGTCGTGCCCGGCGAAGCCTTCGGTGCCGATCGGTACCTGCGCATCGGTTACGGGAACCCGCGCCTGCTCGAGGGGCTCGCCTTGATCAATGAGACGATCGAACGCCTGAGGGCGTCGATGTAGCCGGGAGGTGTCGGAACGTGTCCGGGAGTGATGTGAGCAAGGATGTAGAGCGCGTCCGCAGCGCCTTTGCACGTGCCGCTCAGCGTGCGGCCACGGGCAGCGCCCGCCGTGATCGCCGCGTGGAGGACATCTTGGAAGGCGATACGCCCACGTTCATGGAGTTGCCCTTGGCCGCCAAGCCGGAAGACCTGGCGGGCGCGGATGCGGCCGTGATGGGCTTTGGGTACGAGGGCATTACCATCAAGACCCCGCTCTTGGCGGCGCCGGCCACGGTGAGCCGGCCGCCGCGGGGATCGGCGTATTGGCGCATGGGTGCCGACAAGGCCCCGGCAGCCATACGCACGTACTCCCTCTACTACTCCGTCCACCACAACCAGGGCTGGTATCCCGAGATCGACCCCACGCTGACCATCTTCGACCACATCCGCGTTGTGGACTACGGCGACGTGGTGTGGAGCCCGCCGACACGGCGCTGACCATGCGCCGCGCCAGCGACAAAGTGGGCGAGATCGTGAAGGCCGGGGCACTGCCCATCGTACTCGGCGGAGACCACACCATCCCCTTCCCAACCCTGCGCGGCATCTACGAGCAGAGCGGAGCCCGCGTGGGCGTGATTTCGTTCGACGCGCACATGGATCTCTCCGATACGCCCGAGTACTGGGCCTCCACTGAGTGGGTCAAGTCCTTTGAGCTGGGCTGCGTCAGCCCGGACAACTTCGTGGAGATCGGTATCCGCTCCAACCGCAGCACCATTTCGAGCGGATCGTGGCCGAGGAGCTGGGCATCCGCGTCTACAACATAGACGAGGTGAAGCGCGTGGGCATGCAGACGGTGATCGAGGATGCCGTGGCCAGGGCGTGCCGGGGCGTGGACGCGTTGTACGTCTCGGTCGACATTGATGTGATGGAACCCGGCCTGTGTCCCGCACAGAAGGCGCCGGAGTTCTGGGGCCTCACCGTGGACGAGATGATGATCGCCATGCGACGTGTGTGCGCGCAGCCCTGGCCGGGCTTGACATCTGCGAGCATACCCCCGATTACGACGTGAACGGCATGGGTGCCCAGTTCTGTGCCCGGCTGGTCGTGGAAGCGCTGGCGGGGCTGGCCCAACGCAGGCGTGTCGAGCGGAAATCGGAGGGGTGACCGTCGATACAGCATACGCGCTTGTTAGGCATTGGGTCCCTCGTAGTGGCGCATCCAGCCTGTGTCGCACGCGATTTCCTCAAGTTCCTGTGGACCACAGGTATGAAATGAGACTACCGTCATATCCTCCCCTCGGGGATGAACTCGTGCGGCACACCCCGCTCGATGACCAGCCACCTGTCTTCCAGAGGTCGCGGTGAGTTGAAAGACGTCGTCAGGCGAGATTCACCGCCTATGATGGCTAAACCTCCGCCCCTCACCAAGGTCATGTGCTGGACGCTGTTGGGGTGGAATGTGCGCCAGACGGTACGTCCCGACGCAGATGGAAGATCCAGCCGGATTTGATCTCATCAGGCAGATTGATGGGAAGGGACGCCAAGTCGACCGTCTCCCAGACGAAAGTCGCCGTGGATGATGCGAGCTTAACTCGGAGTCTGGTTAGGGCTGCTGTGAAGGACTGTTGGCTCAGCAGGTACTGCACTGCCGAGTCGAGCGCATGGAGATCTAGTGTGCCCATCTGAGTTCGCCTCCCGGGTGCGTGGCGTTCCGCCGCCATCCGAGTCTACCTGTCGAGCACGGTGTAGTGTGCCACGACCGCTTGTAGTTGGCTGGCACCACTAAGACCGGTCTCCGTTTCGGCCGATAGAAACCCTAGACGGTCTCATGGCGGAAGAAGGTGGCCGGGATGGCGCAGTCAGAGTTCTGGGTGGTTGCTCTCGATCGGGAGTCGGACGGTGCAAGGACAATCAACCTCGCTTTGGAGAACGCCGGCTACCCAAGTCCCCGGTATTTCGCCGACCCGGCTCTGGCTTTGGCGGAGTTCGATGGCTTCCGGCCGGCGTTCATCATCGTCCGCCTGAACTCACCTCCCCTGGCCGAACTTGCTTTCGTGCGGAGTATCCGGAGCGTTGTGGGGCCGGGGGTGTTCCTACCCGTCCTCGCCATTGGCGACGTGACGGTTGAGACAGTAGCCGAACTGGCGGTCGATGCGGGAATCAGCGATTTCCTCGCCGAGCCCCTGACTCCGTACCAGATCCTTTCGTACGTCGGTTCTCTCATTAGGACGAGCGCTCGGGCCAGGTACGTGCGTCGTCTCCTGCGCGACACGATCAAGGCAGTGGGAGCAGAACCGGGGCCGGCGCATTACGAGAGCATCGCTCGCCTGGGCCAAGCAGGTGAGCACAGCAACGACGGGGCTGACGAACATGCTGCGAGGGTGGGCCGGTTGAGCGGTGATATCGCGCACGAACTCGGCCTGCCCCCGGCGGAAGCCCAACTCGTAGGGCTGGCAGCCCCCCTGCACGATTTGGGCAAAGCGTTTGTTGCCCATCGGGTTCTTTCCAAGGAGGGAGAGTTCGTACCCTTTGAGAGAAAGTTGATGCAGCAGCACGTATCGGCGGGGACAGAGCTACTCAAGGGGGAGTCATCCAGTCTAGCCAGGGCGGCGGAGATCATTGTCCGCTCTCACCACGAGCGCTGGGATGGGAAGGGCTATCCTGCCGGTCTGGCGGGCATGCGTATACCTCTGTCTGGACGGATTGTGGCTGTGGCTGAGGCTTTTGAGGCCATGACTCATCTGCGCCCCTACAAGGCGGGGGTTTCGGTGGGGGATGCACTTGCCGAGATCAGAGAGGAACGAGACCGTCAGTTCGACCCAAATGTGGTGCATGCTCTTCTCCGAATCAGGATCGACTACTCTGTCTGGCCAGTCACCTATTCGAGGGGCGGGCAGCAGGTCTCTGAGCGGGCTCGTGCCTCATTGTTGAAGGCCGGCTTCAAACGGGTGTGTCTGTCGAGTTGTGCATAAGCAAGATCACGGCATGACATGGGTTCTTGCGTGACGTCGTTCAGTTGATTGCGCCTCGGATGACGGGGCCTATGATCAAAAGAGTATGCGTCCGGTAGCCTGCACGACCAGTCGCTGGGTGGACACTGGCGTCATGTGACAGAACTGAAATATAAAAGAGACCGAAGGGCACGGTTGGGGAGTCGGCGTTGTGCGCAGGGATTGACTTGTACTGGATCCCCTTGGGAGCAGGGGGCCATTTCGTTCGGCTGAACGGGAAGGTTTACGAGGCCGTGCAGGCCCTGGTTCAGCGTCGTGCGCGGCGCAACCTATACCATTCGGCGCTCGTGGTGAGCGTGTCGGAAGGGAGCTATGTCATTGAATGTGCGTGGGTTTCCAGCACCGATTCCGACAAACGTGGTGTGGTGGCCGCCGGCCCAGTTTGGAATAATTGGGCTGGCCGCCTGCGCCCGCTCTCCGTTACGAGGTGCGCTGTTGGCTGGGCGGCACCATCCCCGATGTCGCGGAGGCGGTGGAGAGCCCGCAACGACTCTCTTGCGACGAGAGCCACTGCGCGGCGCTTGATCGAGCTGTCCCCCCAAGTCCCGACTCCCGCCATGGGGCCGGGATCAATGCGGGAGTGGGAGAGATGTGGAACTCCAACTCGGTCATCTCACGGGCTTCTTGGCGCAGCGGTGTTGACACAAAGACCGTGTGTTTACCGGAAGATGGACGGGCGCCCGGTTGGAATGCCGGTTTTGGTTGTGGCGCAAGCCGGAGGAGTAAGGAAGGAAGTGCCGAAAATAGACCCGGCGACGGCGGTTTTGGTCGAGGTTGCGGATGCCACTGCACAGCTTCAGTGCACGATGTCAGCGTACATGGAGGGTCCTATGTATATGAGAGACCCCGCTCACGGCGGGGACAGATCTCATCAGGGACTGACGCAAGCCACTGTCAGCAGCAGCCCAGAAGTAACATCATCAGCACAAGGGGCAGAATGCGCCTCATCTTTCCCCACCTCCCGGTCCTCGGGGACCCGATACGATTAGACCACATGAGCTCATTATAGTGTGCTCAGGGTGCCGTCATGTCCGGGCGCGGAGATCAAGCTCCGCTGGGGCGACTGGCACGATGAGAGGAACTTGCATCGCGTGGTTGCTCTCCGCACCTGATGCTGTGGCTGCGCCCCTGGGGGGCTCCGTAGCTTGACGGTCCGGTCGAGGTCGGCTTCAATGCACAAAGGGGTAACCTGAGCTTAAGACCGTTGCCCGCCTGGTCCGCGACAGACGAAGCCATGGAGGCGAGATCATGAAGAGGCCTCATTGCGAGCATAGATCTCTGTTTGCCATCCTACTGTGGGCACTGGCCCTCACTTCTGTTGGTCGGCGCAGGGCTGGTAGGAGCAGACGAAGCCCGAGCCGATCCTCCAGTCGTAGCCGCTTTCAGGGTAGTGGACTTCCTCCCAGTCGCGGGAGAGACCAAGGCACCGTTGGCGCCGGTGGTTATGGCGATCTTCAACCTGCCGGTCAATACTTCCACCGTCACCACCGACAGCTTCTACATGGAGAACCCGGGAGGAGCCAGGGGTCAAAGCTGCTTTGGAGTTCGACACGGGCAACACCCGGGTTTTCTTGAGGACGGACGAGAGGGTGCTGCAGCCGGCGACAACTTACAGGGTGGTTCTCACCGGCGCCATCAGAAGCCGGGTTTGGCTCCCGCCCTGTCTTACCCGCTTCTGCCCACAACCTGGACTTTCAGGACCACCCGCTCCGCCCAAAGTGGTGGAGACGATACCGGCGGCAGAGGCCAAGAACGTCCCGCTCGACCAAACCGTGCGGGTGATTTTTGATCAGGAGATCGACCCCACATCGGTGAGACACGCCACCTTCTACCTGACATGGGTAGGAGGAGTTCTTCGCGATTGAGTCCGAGGTGTATTGCAACGCCAACCACCGTGAAATCATGCTCGTTCCGACGGACGGGCTGAGGGGGACACGACTTATCGGGCGATCCTCACTACCGGTTTGAAAGGGAAGAACGGCGCTCCTCTGGAGAAACAGGTCACTTGGTATTTCAGCACGCGGCTTAGGCCGCTTCCGCCGCCTCCACCTGCCGGAGTGTTCACCGACGTGGACTCAAGAACCCTTATTATGAAGCCATCACAGAGTTGGCCTCCAGAGGGATCGTCAGCGGCTACGAGGACGGTAGGTTCGGCCCAAAGGATCCGGTGCGGAGGGCGCAGTTCGCGAAGATGATCGTTGGCGTCCTGGGCCTGCCGGTGACCGAGAAACGATTTCCCTCATCCTGATGTGACTTTCATCGACTTGGGGACGGACAACCCCAACGATCTGTATCCCCACGAGTATGTGTCGGTGTGCTTCCGGAACGGGATCACCCGGGGAAAGACGCCACCCACTTCGCTCCCTACGACTTCATCACGCGCTATCAGGTGATCAGCATGGTGGTGCGGGCAGCCCAAGAGGTTCCCCATGAACATGGTGGTGGGGGAGCCGCAGGCCGGTTACGGCGAGTGGAGGGGCGATGCCACCCACGGGTACAACGCCGCTTGGGCGGAGCTCAACGGGCTGCTGACCGGGCTGGATCTAACCCTTGACCATTACGACGACATGACGCGGGCGAAGTAGCCCAGGTGCTGTACACGCTGCTATTGCTGAAGGGCGCCTGTGGTGACGTAGCGGTTGGACTGGGGCAGGTAGACAGCAAGGGGGCGGCAGCACGGCCCAAACGCAGGCTTCCGCGCGGATCATCGCTACCGTGGTTGCTTAAGCCGAGATTTGACTTGGACTGACCGCCGCAGACCATCGGTCTCTGTTTGGGTAGATCTGCTCTTAATGTACAGCCCTTGTCCGATGTATACCACTGTATCCGGATGCCGTCCCGAAGCGTTTTGGTCGGCTGCCACCACGAGGCATATGCGGTAGAGGCATATGCGGCAGAGAAATGCATCGCACCACACCATGCCTGACCGAACTCCTTCAGGATGGTCGACCATGAGCACAAAGCCTGTCGGAGCTACTGTCAAGAGGGTAGTGCTGGCTGTGACTACAGTCGGCGCTTTCCTGACCCCGTGGATGGTGTCGTCCATCAATATTGCCCTGCCGACGATAGGCCGCCAGTACTCCATGTCCGCCGTGGCGATGGGCTGGGTCTCCACCATCTACATCCTGGCTTCCGCCGCCCTGCTGTTACCATTCTCTAAGTTGGGCGATATATTCGGACGACGACGGATCTATATAGTAGGCGCGGTCGTCTTTGCCTCCCTGCTCTGCGCCTGGACACCCAATGAGCACTGGCTCATGGTATTCAGAGCGCTTCAGGGCAATACGGCGCCGCACTGATTTTCGGCACGGGCGTGGCGATCGTCAGTTCGGTGTTTCCACCGGGGGAAAGGGGTCGGGCCCTGGGCATAAATCATAGCCTGCACCTATTTGGGGGCTGTCCGCGGGCCGGTGCTGGGCGGGTTCATGACGCAAGAAGACTGGGTTGGCACAGCGTGTTCGTAGCGGCGGCGATCCTGGCGGCTCTGGTGGCAGCGCTTATGGCGGTCTTCGTGAAGCAGGAGTGGAAGGTGGATGGGGGGCAGCAAGCGCTTCGATTTCGTGGGATCCGCCATCTACGTGATCGCCCTGACAGGATTCACCTGGGGTTTGTCGGACCTGCCCATCGCTGCTGGGCGCTGCGGTGCTGGTGGGGGGAATACTGACGCTCGCGCCTCTTCGTGTGGTGGGAATCGAGATGTGCCGATCCTTTGCTCGACCTGTGGCTGTTCCGCCACAATCGTGTCTTTGCTCTGTCCAATCTGGCTTCCTTCATCAACTACAGCGCTACATTCGCCGTCGAAGCTTCCTTGTCAGCCTCTACCTCCAATACATAAAGGGGTATTCAGCGGAGAGCGCGGGCTTGGTTCTTGTGGCTCAGCCCGCGCTACCTGGCGTGGTCTCGCCCTGGGTAGAAGCCGCCTCTCGGATCAGGTGGAGCCTCGGCTGGTGGCGTCAACGGGCATGGCAATGGGGTCGCTCGGATTAGGGTTGTTGGTCTTTTTGGGCAGGGGCACCAGCATTGTTTTTCTGGTTCCCGTGTTGGCGCTGCTGGGATTGGGTTTTGCTTTGTTTTCCTCACCCAACACCAACACCATCATGTCAAGCGTTGAGCCTCAGCATTATGGGTTGGCTTCGGCCACGTTGGCCACCATGCGCACGGTAAGCCAGATGTTCAGCATGGCGGTGGCTATGCTGGTGTTCGCCCTCGTCATTGGGCCGGTGCAGATTACACCCGACCGCTACGACGCCTTCCTCCAGGCAGCCCACTTGGCCTTCATCATCTTCGCGGTTCTGTGCGTCAAAGGGTGGGTATTACGGATGATATTAAGGGATAATCCGGTAACAGTCAACGGGGCCGGATTGCCGCTTAGAATGCGGCGTTTTGCTCGGATTTTGGCCTAAACAGTGGTGGTTGCCCCGCCAGGATTTGAACCTAGACTAACTGATCCAGAGTCAGTCGTGCTGCCGTTACACCACGGGGCAACGGGCAACGCTAAGTGTAGCACTGCGCCCGGGGAAGTGTCCCGCGGCCGGGGTTCCCCCGCCGTGGTCGGCACGGCTCAGTTTCACGTTGGCGCTCCAGACGGCGCTCCAGACGGCACTCCGGTCCCGCTACCGCCGACTATCGCCCTACCTCTTCCCCTGCCTCTTCTCGATCTTGGCCCAGGTGTCCTTCAGGGTCACGGTCCGGTTGAATACCGGCGCTCCGGGGAGGGAATCGTGGGTATCGACGCAGAAGTAACCCAGCCGTTCGAACTGGTAGCGTGCGCCCGGCTCCGCTTTCGCCAGTGAGGGCTCCAATCGGCACCCCCGCAGGATCTCCAGCGAGGCCGGATTCAGCGTGCCGGTGAATTCCTGCCCCTCAGGAGCGTCGTCGGGGTTCTCCACCGAGAAGAGGGTGTCGTAGAGGCGCACTTCGGCTTCTACGGCGTGGGCCGCGGAGACCCAGTGAATGGTGGATTTGACTCTGCGTCCATCGGGTGCGTCACCACCGCGGGTGGCCGGGTCGTAGGTGGCGCGCACCTCGACGATCTCGCCCGTCTGCGGATCCTTCACCACGCCTGTGCAGGTGATCAGGTAGGCGTAGCGCAGCCGTACCTCCACCCCGGGACTCAGGCGATGGTACTTGGGCGGCGGCACTTCACGGAAGTCGTCCTGCTCGATGTAGAGCACGCGGGAGAAGGGCACGCGGCGGGTGCCCATGGCGGCGTCCTCGGGGTTGTTGACCGCCGCGAACTCTTCCACCTGCCCCTCGGGATAGTTCTCGATCACCAGGCGCAGAGGGCGCAGCACGGCCATGACCCGCGGGGAGCGGCGGTTGAGCTGGTCCCGCACGAAGTGCTCCAGCAGGCTCAGCTCCACCATGTTCTCGCGCTTGGCCACGCCGATGCGATCGCAGAAGGCGCGCACGGCCTCGGCCGGATAGCCGCGTCGCCGCATACCGGAGACGGTGGGCATGCGCGGATCGTCCCAGCTTTGCACGTGCCCCTCCTGCACCAGTCGCAGCAATTTGCGCTTGCTCATTACCGTGTAGGTCAGGTTGAGGCGGGCGAACTCGCGCTGGCGCGGTAGGGGCCGAGGCAGGTCCAGGGCCTCGAGCAGCCACTCGTACAGGGGGCGGTGCACCTCGAACTCGAGTGTGCAGAAGCTGTGGGTGACGCCCTCGATGTAGTCCTCGAACTCGTGGGCGTAGTCGTACATGGGGTAGATGCACCAGGCGTCGCCCGTTTGGTGGTGGGAGGCGTGGCGGATGCGATACAGCACCGGGTCGCGCAGCCACACGTTGGGCGAAGCCATATCTATCTTGGCCCGCAGCGTGCGCGCGCCGTCGGGAAACTCGCCTGCCCGCATGCGCCGGAAGAGATCGAGGCTCTCGGCCACCGGACGATCCCTGTATTTGCTCTCCCGTCCCGGTCGGTCGGGTGCGCCCCGCATGAGATCCACTTCCTCGGGCGTGTGATCACAGACGTAGGCTTTGCCCCGGCGAATGAGTTCGAGCGCGTATTCGTACAGGGCTTCGAAGTAGTCGGAGGCGTAGAAGGGCTCGAGTTCGCGGCCATGGCTCTGGGCCGCCATGACCGGCGCGATGAAGTAGTCGAGGCGTCCATCGAGCTCACGACGCTCGGGCAGGGCACCCACCGGCTTGAGGCTGAAGCAGTGATCGGCCCAGCCGGCAATCAACCAGTTGACGTCCTCCACGATGGAGTCCACGTACTCCACGTCCTCAGTGGCGGGGTTGGTATCGTCCATGCGTAGATTGCAGCGGCCGCCGAACTCACGGGCGATACCGAAATTCAGGCAAATGGACTTGGCGTGACCGATGTGGAGGTAGCCGTTGGGCTCTGGGGGGAAGCGCGTCACCACGCCGTCGACGCGGCCCGAGGCCAGATCCTGTCGGACCATCTCCCGGAGGAAATCCTGGCGCTCCTGCGCCGGCTGCTCCTGATCGAGATCAGAGGGACGGTCCGGCGTGGGCGCACCGGTTGGGCCTGTCATTGCTACTCCTCACTGTTGGTGCGTGGGGGAACCAAGGAATCAAGGCTACTTTCTCTCACAACCGCCGGGGGTGCGTCAAGGCTTTGACGGTTGAATCCCACCTGAGGCGGGAATACCCGCAGTACCCGTATCTGGGCGGCCTTCACGTCACCGGCGACCTGAGGCGCATACGCCTACGTGGTGCCCGACGGTGTGCGGACGATGCAAAGGAGGACCGGCATGCCGGAGTTTGGATCACCTTTCTCAGGATTGGCCAACGACAGGAAGCTGACACCCGAGGAGTTGGTAAGAGCCATACGCTTCATGATCGCGGCCGAGTACGAGGCCGTTCAGTTGTACATGCAGTTGGCGGAGTCCATCGACAACAAGCTGGCCATCGAAGTGCTGAAGGACATCGCCGACGAGGAACGAGTGCACGCCGGCGAGTTCTTGCGCCTGCTCCATGAGCTCGAACCGGACGAGCAGAAGTTCTACGCTGAAGGTGCGGAAGAGGTGGAGGAGGAGATAGAGAAGCTCAAGTAAGAGAGCGGGGGCTCACCCAGGGGTGCGCCCGGCGGGTGTTTTCATTTCCTTGCGCCGGTCATCAGCCGCTGCCTTTCACTCACAGGTGCGCTGAACCCCGGCACCTCGACAGACCCACACCGCAGAGCGCGGGAAGCGGAGGCGCACGCGGCTACCGATCTCGACTTGGCTTTGTTCCAAGTGGGGCCGGAGGGCGTGCACTACCACGCGGGGCGGCACCTCCACGCCCACGGAGGCGTACACACTGCGCACGCTTATGTCCCGTACAGTGCCGTGTAACACGTTGTGCTCACCGCACGGATAGATGTGGCCCGCCGAACCGCGCTTGGATATCTCTATCTCTATCTCCTCGGGACGGATCACGGCGGTCACCGGGATGCCGAGAGCCGAGGGCGGCTTATGCCGCAACGGAGGAGGGACTCCAAGCGGTCCCTGCAGCGCCGGAGGAAGGGTCTCCGGTCCCAAGAGCTCGATGCCGCCCTCGAGTGTCAAGCGCAGGCCGCCGTCGCGGCCGACGGCCGCGACGGCCGGCAGCAGGTTGGTGGAACCGACGAGCCGCGCCACATCCGTGTCCGCGGGGTGGCGGACTATATCGGTGGGTGATCCCACCTGCCGCATCTCTCCGTCGACGAGCACGGCCAGTCTATCGCCCAGGGCCAGTGCTTCATCCAAGTCGTGCGTGACGTGAAGTACGGTGGTGCACAACTCCCTCTGTATTCTTCTCAGCTCAGTTCGCAACTCGCGGCGCGTTTCTCCATCCAGGGCGGAGAGGGGTTCATCCAGGAGCAACACCCGCGGATCAATGGCCAAAGCGCGGGCCAGGGCCACGCGCTGCTGCTCGCCGCCCGATAGACCGGGCGGGTGTCGAGGCAGCAGCCCTTCGATCCCCAGTAGTGCCGCCAGATGTGGCACGCGGGTGCGCGCTGCCGACGGGGAGGCCCCGAATGCGATGTTGCGCTCCACGGTCATATGGGGGAAGAGCACGTAGTCTTGGTAAACGAAACCGGCGCGCCGCTTTTCCGGGGGACGATATGTGACTTCCTCCGCATCGAACCAGATATGGCCTACCAATGGGTGACGTAGGCCGGCTATGGTCTCGAGCAAAACCGTCTTGCCCGCTCCGGTGGGGCCGAGGATCACCAAGTATTCGCCGTCGCTCAGCGTCAGGTCACCCAAGCGCAGCCGGAAAGCGCCCGCCTGCACCTCCAGGTTACGAATACGGATCATCTCCGACCGCCCCACGCGCGCTGGCGACGGCGCGGCAAGAGCACCGTCCGCACCAAGATCAGGATGAGCAGGGCCAGGGCGAGGAGGAGGGCCGTGATGGGAAGCGCGGCCGACAGTCCGAAGCCCGCGAAACGCTCGTAGATGAGCACGGAAATGACTTTGGGATTGTATGCGAGTATGACAACGGCACCGAATTCGCTGATACCACGTGCCCACATCAGGATGGCGCCCGCCATGATGCCCCGCCACGCCAGCGGCATGGTAACGCGCCCAAATGCACGCCACGGCCCCGCCCCCAGCGTGCGCGCCACTCGCTCCAGCCTCTCATCAACCAAGGCAAACGCCTCTCGGGCTGTGTCCACAAGGAGGGGCAGGCCCACGAACAGCATGGCCACCACGATCCCGGCGGCGTTCTCCGTGAAGTAGAAGCCCAGGGACTTCAGGGGTCCGCCCAACAGGCCCTGGCGGCCGTAAACCAGCAGCAGCGCCACTCCGGCTGCCGTGTGCGGGATGATTATGGGCAGATCAATGATGCCCTCCAGAATGGTCTTGCCTGGGAAGCTGCGACGTGCCAAGAGGTAGGCCAACGGGACACCCGCCAGCAGAGCCACCAGGGTTGCGAAGAAGGCGCACGTGAAGGTCAGCCACAGCGACGACAAGACATCGGGTTGTGTGAGACCGGAAGCCATCTCTCCGGGACCCGATGCGACCAGCGTCCCCAGAAGCGGAATAAGGATGAAGAGGACCAAGAGCAGCCCGGCGAACCAGAAGACCCAATCGAGCAGGCTCAACGCGCGTACGCGGCGCACGGCTGCACGCTCAATCGGTCTGCGGGAGAGGCCGGCAGAGGGCCTTCACGGCTTCTGGAACGGCCTGTAAGTTGTCCGCAAGCGCGGGTGAAATCATGGGTTGGTAGTTCTCCGCCATGATGCGCTGTCCTTCGGGACCCAGTAGATAGGCCAGGAGTGTGGCCGCAACGTCGGGGTGGCGGGCGTTGCTGGGGATGGTGACCGCATAGCGAATGGGCTCGCCGCGGAAGCGAGGCTTGACGCTGGCAAACCGCTGGAAATCGAGGGCCACTTCCACGCGACCGTATGCGTCGGCAAGAGACGGTTCACTCAGGTTGATCTCGGACGCCAGCGCCACGTACTGCAGGCGATGTTGCTTGATTACACTCACGTACTCGAACGCGTAGTCGATTTCGCCCGACTGCAACAGCGGCAGTAGTTGCACACTGTAGGGGCGAACCACAATGTGGGCATCCTTCTTGGTTTCGAGAATCTCGGGCACCTTTATGAGATCCACACCGCCGGCGTGGCTGACGCTGAGCGGGACCCGGAACTGGTCTCCGAAGGTGTCCTGGAACAGACGAGGTCGCCCCAGGGCCGACTCGGCAAGGTCGATGGTCATGAGGGCGCGGTAACCGTTAGCGTCCAGGCGTGGGTCGGCTATACCCAACCGCACGCCGTCGCGATTGATGATCTCCGGCCAGTTGTCGGCTGAGAGCTCGTTCACGAACGCGCCTGTGGCGGTATGGGCGATCGCCATTTCGTTGGTGGCGAAGATCACATACCAGTCCGCATAGGGGCGGTCGGTCTGGGGATCGGCTACCGAGTAAAGGAGCATGGGGATCAGATTGTGGTCGGCGGTGACGATGAGGTCGGCCTGCTCATGAAGATCGCTGACGTGACGGATGACCTGAATGCTTCCGTGCCCCTCCATGTTCACGTCGATGTGCGGATGCGACGCTTCGAACTCCTTCTCCAGCTGCTCGAAGGGGATGATGAGACTCCCGGCGAACAGCACACGGAGGTTCATTTTCTCCTGGGAGCCGGCCCCACACCCGGCCAACAGCAACAGTGTGGCCACGGCGGTTAGAGTGAAGCTTAGGAGCCTGCCGGTGACGCGGCGGTGGGCGCTCATATCCTTCACGCCTCGCGGGGGTGGGTTGGCTTCCGGGGCCGGGTCACGGGCGTTGGGGCGGACCGTCCCTTCGGGGGAGGCCCCCCCCGCACTCTCGTACCTCTTCACCCTATGGCTGCGGCAGCAGCAGCCTGATCTCACTGATCTTACCGATGGACTGCTCGTCGGTGATGCCCTCGCCGACCAGGCGCAGGGGCCAGTACTCTTCGGGCAGGGCGCTTCCGTTGAGCTTATAGGCGACGATGAGATCCTTGTTGTAGTACATGGTGGCACTGTTCACGATGGTGGTAGCGCCGTCGGTGGCCAGTAGCTCCACCTCGTAGCCCGCGTTGGCCAGCTCGCGGTTGTAGGCGGGGCCGGTGTGAGGATTGTCGTCGTCAACCCGTCCGCACAAAAGGTAGAGGGCCACGCCGGTCCAGGTGTCGCCGTGGGCGTCTTTCCACTCCCGGCCGTGACAACCGATGGCGGCGCCCGTTTCAAACGCGGCCCGATCCATCTCCTCGGTTATGTCTCCAGTGAGGAGTAGCGACCACTCCTTCTCAATCGGTTTGGTCCGGAGCTTGGTGACCCACTTGACCCACCAGTGGCCGTCGGTGACCTGGTCCTTCTGGGGGCCGACGATGCATAGGCGTAGGGTACCCCAGCTATCGGGATCGAGGGCTTGACCGTCCATCTCGTACGCCACCACGAGTTGCAGGGGTCCCTCCACCTCGTTCTCGGCACCGGTGACCATGTCGTACGTGAGGAAGTCACCCGCGGCTATCTGGCTGTACGAAACCGTCATTTCGTAGCCGTCTTTGGCGATGATGCCCACTGCATCATCCTCGGTCAGGCCGCCCACGTCGCCAAACAGGTCTTTCACGGCCACGCCCTTCATGAGCGCGGGCGGAGTGATCCGTCCCGTGGAGCTTTTCATGCCCCCGTAACCCTCCGTGGCGGGCATGGCCTTGAGCTGTTCCAGGGTGTAGGAGATGGTGCCCTTGGGTCCTGTCACTTCCAGCACCGGCGCATCGGCCGGGATTGTGCTCGAGGGCGCCGGAGCGGCCGCTGTGGTTGCCGATGCCCCGGTATTCGTCTGGCCGGAGCCGCAGCCGGCCAGAATCGCGCAGCACAGGCAGAGCCAGATGACAGCCAGCCAGCGAAGAAGGGAGCGGCCCGTCGTTGTCACCGAGCGCATACTACTCCACCACGATTTTGACGATCTGCTTGATCCACAGCTTGCTCGCCGTAACCTGATCGGCAGCAGCGCTCACCAGGGCCGTGCGGAGCGGCCCATCGCCGTAGGCCAGAGCGGCATCGCCCACCTGATACGCCAGGATCAAAGTGAGCGGGTCACGATCTTTCAGCTCTTCTCCTGAGACCGGGTCGAGCTGCGCTACGGTACCGGCGGTTTCGGCGGCGTTGAACGTCTTTCTGTACCCGTCGGATGCGTGGAAGGTGACGGTGTTTCCGCCGCCCACCAGGGCCATGAGATCGGCCAGTGAGACGCCCTTGAAGCGCAGGGGCCCGGTGACGTTGCCCAGCGAGTTCCTGTAACCGCCGAAGCCTTCGCTCGACTCCATCCCCATCACATCGGCGATAGAGAGACGCTCGGTGCCGCCCGGACCGACCAGCCGGAGCGTCATGGTGAACAGGGCGTGGAGCAACTCGGCCGTCTCACCGCGGGTGGCTTCCTGGGTGGTGTCCCACGTGGCGAGGTTGGCTATGCCGTCCAGTAGACCGTTGTACTCGGCTCTTTTGATGTTAGCCCCGTGCGTGGGGTCGGAGTAGTTGAGCTGACCCTGGTAGCCGTCGGGTGGTGGGGCCAGAACATCGCCGGCCGCCCGGACGGTCACGGTGATCAGTTGCTGCCGGGTTAGGTTATCCCAGAACCCGAAGTTGCCGGACTCATATCCCTTCACAATGTTGTTGGCCGCGGCCACGGCTGCGTAGGCGCCCGGATACAGCGGATTTGCAGGATCGACGGCCGGGGTATCCAGGAAGGTGGAGGTGTCGGCCTCGCTGACGGCGTACTCCATGGTGAGGACGGCCATTTTGGCGAACTGGGCGCGTAGCAGATGATCATCAGGCCCAAAGAGGCCGTCCTTGTACCCACCCACGATCTCCCAAGCGGCCAGGTTGTTGATGGCCTTCTTATACGGCGACTCGCCCACGTCTGTGAACTCCGCCAGCGCAGGGGTCACTGTGGCCAGCAACAGCACCACGGTTAAGACGAAACAGGCGAATAGGTGTTTTGCTCTCATGCCTCTTCCTTTCGGTTGACTCAGCGTACTTCTATGACGGATACAAATTTGACCCAAAGCCAGCTGTCGGTGACTTGATCGGCAGAGGGGCTCAAGAACGCGATGCGCAGCGGACCCCCCTCTTGTTGGCCCACGGCGCCGCCCCGAAGCTCGTAAGCCACAACCGGCGTCACCGCGCCGTCGATGTCATCTGTGGGTTCCCCGTTATTGGGGCGATACGTGGCCACAAGGCCACGGAGTTCGTCTGGGCTGAGATCCTGTCGGTATCCGTCCGAAGCCACCACGGTGACGGCTGATCCGCCGCCCACCAAGTCCAGCAGCGTCTGCAGAGCCGCTCCCCGATACTCGCGTGGGGCAGTGATATTGCCAAGGGAGTTTTTCCACCCGCCGAATCCCACGGTGGCCGGGAGGGCCCTGAGTTCGGCCAAAGAAAGCCCGACCGTCTTCCCCGCCCCTCGGACGGTCAGCACCACCGTTTTGGCTGTAGTGGCCGGGGAGAGGGTGGAAGTGGAAGAAGTGCCCGGTGTCTGTGGTGATGAAGTAGTGGTTGTGGTTGGGGAACTGGTGCCGGGCTCGCTCTCGGTGACGGGTACGGTTGACCCGGTGGAGGCAGGGGTTCCGCTCTGGCCGGGCCTAAGAGGGGCTGTGGTGAGGATCGTATAAGTCTGAGGGGCGGTAGTGGTGGATGCATCCACCATCTGTGGGGTTGTGCTTGTCTGTGCCGTGTTGGCTCCACAGCCGGCGCCGCACCACACCACGAACATCACGGTGCACAAGGCTCGACAGATGTGCCGGGAGCCGCGCACACAACGCAGGAACCGAACCAATCAACCTCTCCTTTCCAAACACCGGGAGGTGGTGTCCCAGATCAGAACCCATCTCGACTGCGTCACCCGGCCGTGCAGAACCAGAAGCACACAGGTCTGTTTGCCCGCTCCGAGTCTGTGGCGAGTGTCTACAGGCCTCTTGTGCCGGCTTCCTGATCCAGGCGCAGATTGTATCAGTTGTAGCATTTCATCTGCTCTTTACCGGGAGTCGACTTGTCTGGTTGAGGCCTGCAGGCCACACGTGCGCAACAGAGGGTGTGGATGTAGGGCGGCGGGCTTGTTGTCCTCGGTTGGGCCGGTGTCTGCCGGAGAACGATCGCCGTACCTTGACGACCTCGGCGGCTGCGCGTAGACTGGTAAGTTAGTTATCGCTATTTAACTTCGGAGCCGGGATGACTACACGCACCACTCGCCAGACCCAGATCATCGAGGAGTCCCTTGCGCTCATCGCGGAAGAGGGGATGGAGGGACTCACTTATCGTAATCTCTCGGAGCGATTCGGTATCAGTATCCCTGCCTTCTACCGGCATTTCCCCAGCAAAGCCGACATTCTCCTGAACATCATTGACTACTTGGACGAAGTAAGTTTGGGCGTCTATGATTCCGCTCAGGCGGCTGGAAGCGATCCCCTAGACACGCTGGGACTCGTTCTCATGGGGTACGCGGAGCAGTTCTCACGGAATGCCGCTCTCACGGCTGTGCTCTTCCCCGACGTGATTGGGGGCAACAAGCATGAACTTCAGGAGGGTGTCCTCCGGCGCATGGGCGAGAACCACCGGCGGCTGACGGACTTGGTAGCGGACGGGATTGCAGCCGGTCTGGTGCGCGCGGATGTCCCGCCCGAAAGGTGGGCGCTTCTGGTCATGGCCGCTCTTCGTCTGGAAGTCACGCTTTGGCGTTTGGAGGGGAGAAGAACCGACCTCACGGCAGGAGTGGCGGCCCTGTGCAGCCATCTGAAGAAGATCCTCAGCGCCGACACGGCGTAGGCGGGACTAGTCCAAGCACGAGGGGAGTAATGTGTCTGGAAAGATGTTGGTCATCACAATCATATTGTTCTTTCATGATCTGTTCACGGTTGTATGGGTGGGCGGCATGATCGCTCTGGGTCTGGGAATGATGCCGGCCCTTCGGCGCAGCCTGGGTACCGGACCTCAGACACAGCGGATCGTCGGTGTGTTCCAGAGCGGGTTTCGTTGGGTCAGCTACGCATGCATCATCGGTTTGGTGGTCACCGGCGTGCTCCTCTCCCGGAGAAACCCAGAGTTCCAGGGATTCTTTGCTTGGGGTAACGCGTATTCGGCGTTCCTTTCCCTCAAACACATTCTTGTCGTGGTCATGGTGCTGATCGTCATGGTGCGGGCCACAGCCCTCGCACCCAGAGTCCTTCACGGCACTACCGGCCCGGTGGGCCCCCAGGGGGCTCCGGCTCGATTACAGGGGAAGGTGGCGGGTCCCGACCCAACCCCGCTTCGCCCCACCCTCCGCAACCGTCTGTCGATGCTACTGCTCTTCGTCAACATCGTCTTGGGGGTTGCTGTCTTGTTCTTGAGTGCCGCCACCACGATGTTGGGTATTAGCTAAGTAAGCGTGGCACTGAAAGGAGCGGACAATGAAGATCATCAAGGCCTTGGAGGCGGCCCAGAGCGAGAACCCTCATGGCGTGGATGCACGCGGCCTCCACAGCACTGAGCACGTCCAAGTCAGCATGATTACCCTGAAGCCTGGGGAGGGGCTGAAGCGGCATCTGACGCCGGTCGACGCCTTCTTCTACGTCCTCGAGGGCACGGGCAAGGTGGAGATAGGTGGTGAAGTGGAAGAGGTAAGCGCAGACATGTTGATCGACAGCCCTGCTCGTGTGCCGCACCGCCTCTTCAATGAGAGCGATGCCGACTTCCGCTTCCTGGTGGTCAAAGCCCCACGCCAGAGTGATCCCACCAGGTTGCTTTAGAAGGGCTCCGGTTGTCCCCCGGAAACCGCGGGCCCACTGGTCTTCCGGGTCGGTGAGGTCATCGCGTACTTGGATGACGCCGTCCGGCGTGATGATCTCCAGGGGGACGTACCGCACGCGAAGCTCCACGCCGCTACCGTCGGGAGCCCTGTGTATCAGCTCTTCAACGTGGGCCACTTGTTGACTGGTGGGTGCGGCCGGAGCCCGGACCACAGCTCGAACCACTGCTGCGGAACCGGCCTTTTCGTACCGCACCTCAGCCAGATGTGCTCCGGGCCACTCCTCGACCGCCCGCCGGATCACCTCAGCCGTGCGGGATCGAAAGAGCTGCTCACGTACGGTCTGCTGGAGATTGAACCCCATGAGGCCGGCCAACAAAACCAGAAGGAGCAGACTCAGGGAGCTTCGAGCCAGAAACCCGCGGAGTGAACGCCCACTGCGACGGGTGACGCCACGGAAGCCCACCAGCCACAACACCACGGCCGAAGCCGCCTGAATGGCGACGATGTTTACGAAGGCGAGTTCGAAGGCTCCAAGCGCCAGGCCCAGCTCACCACGTCCCAGCAGGATGCTGGAAGCACACAGGGGCGGCACCAACGCCGTGGCCACTGCCACCCCCACCAAGGACACGCTGAGTCTGCTGGAGACGGCGGCGTAGGCTCCGGCTGCGCCGCCGGCGACTGCCACCATGAGGTCGAGCAGGTTGGGGGAGGTTCGAGCCACGATTTCAGGGGTTATGGGGATATCACGGTGGAGGAGTCCGATTACGAAAGCTGTGGCGTACACCAAAACCACCCCGCCCACCAGCGAAACCAGAGCGGAACGGGTGAGGCGGTAATCACCCTCGACCAGGCTCAGGGACATGCCCATGATGGGGCCGATGAGCATGGCGACGATCATGGCCCCTATCACCACGGCGGGACTGTTGGCCAGCAGCCCGTAGCTGGCGATGACCGCTGCCAAGATGTTCATGAGGACGTAGGCTCTGTCGAATGCGGCCCCAGCGCGTATGTTGTCGTGGACTTTCTGCCGATTGAACACCTCGGCCGCCACAGCCTCTCCCTTCCCATGAGCCGGCAGGTTTTCGAGGTCTCCGCACATGCTGCTCCGCAGGTGCCCCGCACTCGGCCGGACGGCCGGCGAGAACGAAGGGCCCTCCGACCCGCCTACGATCCCGATTGGCCGCCGGTGATTAGTAAGTCCGGCACATGCCCTTGAAGGGCCAGTACGGCGAGGTTCGCACGGCCTCGATCATCTCGCGCACATACTGCGGCGGATCGTTGTCGCGCCACATGGGCATACCACCTCGCCACACATAGTCCAGGAGTTCACGGAACCCGGGGCGATCAAAGATGTACTCGCCCAAATGCACCAAGCCTTTGTCCTCATCGAACTTGACGAGCCAGTTTTGTGCCTGCGCGTATTCACGCAGAATGGGTTCGACTGTGTCTCGCACCTGCCAACCCTGGGGCTGCTGCTTGAAGTCTTCTTGGGCAGCAGGGAAGGGGTACAGGCGGTAGACAGCCGGGATGAAACCGGGGTGATCATGTCCCCGGAACGACCAGTGTAGGTTGCCTATATCTTCCTGCGCAGAGATGACGTACACGGGAACCTGTTCTTGTTGTGGGGGGCCTTCGGCGGCCCAGCGCTTGATCCAGGCGCAGAAATCTGTTGCAAAGAAAAACACGTTGTTCAGTAGCAGGCAATCGGTATCGATGTTGAAGAAGCCGAAGACCACGGTGCCGTGGCTGAGGCTGCGGTGTGCTAGGGGCATGGCGACTCCACTTCGGGGTGTGAACGAAATCGCACAGATTCTACACTATTGGCGGACGGCGAAGGATCAGCCCGGAGTAGACCGCCCTCACATCAGCTCGTCGGGTCTCGCTCATGAGGTTGGGTATGGGTCCAAGATCGCTAGTTGGACTCTGGGGTAGGCGGGACTCCATCATCGCCCGGGAGAGGCTGGCGGTCGTGTGTGATTTGATCCGACCAATCGAGAATGGGTTTGGTCATGGAAACCGACGCCGAGAGCATGGTGGCGCGGACGTGAACCATGAGAGCCCGCGTGGCCGCGGTGGCATACCTCTCTTTGGCACGGATCAGATTCAAGCTGCGGGTGAGCAGGTCCTCAAAAGGCACGATGGTCACGCCAAGCTGGCGTAGACTGCTGAGGGCCAGTCTGGGTACCACGGAAATGCCGAGACCGTTACCGGTGAAACTCAACATGGAGTCCAACGACCCCACTTCATAAGCCACTTGAGGTTCGAAACCCGCGTGCCGGCATATCTCGGCCACCTGGGCGGCCAGTGAGAAGTTGTCGGCCAAGACGATGAAGTCCTCTTTCTCGAGTTCACGTAGTCTTACAGCTGTGCGCTGCGACAGCCGGTGCCGTTCCGGTACCGCCAGCAGCAACTCCTCGTCCAGGAGATGGGTGACTTCCAACACGGCTGGGTTGGTGGGAGCGCTCACGATGGCGAAGTCGACAGTGCCGTCCAGCACCTCTCGCTCCAGGGCCGTGGTGACGTCTTCGCGCAGGTGGACGCGTATGCCGGGGTAGTTCTTGCTGAACCCGGCGAGGATACTGGGCACGAAGTGCGCGGCCACGCTGGAGATGCTTCCGAAGGTGACTTCGCCGGTGATGACCCCCAGGCGCTCATGCATGACCCGTAGCGCCTCGTCGGCTTTGGAGAGGACCGCGCGGGCAAGCGGGAGAAAGACGCGGCCATCCAGGCTCAAGGCCACGCGCCGGCTCGTGCGGTCGAATAGACGGCAGCCCAGCTCTGTCTCCAGGTGTTTGATCTGGTAGCTCAGGGCCGGCTGCGATACATGTTGACGCTTGGCCGCCTCCGAGAAGCTCATGGTCTCTGCCACTGCCACGAAGCATCGGAGTTGCGTCAACTCCACAGACGACCTCGGCGGTAGTGGATCTGTAGTGCAGGTTCGGCTACACAGAAGATATCGGTCATGTGCAGCTATTTCCGATAGCGGCTGTTACACTCATATACTGAATGCGGGACACGGTGGTCGGTGGGATCACCTTCACGGCCCGCCTGATCATCTATCCGTTGCTTTTATAGCACATATAGAAACAATATATTGGATTTATGGGTTGACCCGTCGTACAATGCCATCAGCTGAGCACAACGACCGCGACATCGGGATTCCCCCCATCCCACCGCGGCAAAGCTGAGCAGTTTCCCCGCAGTATAGCCGGTCCTCCCCCCCTGGGGCCGGCTATACCCTTTTCTGGAGGACCTGCTCGAGGCGCTCCATCATCCATCTGACCATCACTTCACACTTTTGCCCGGCACCCGACTCCCTGAATTTCTCGGCGCCTTCTGCGGTTAGGAGGTTGCACCCCGTGAGGGTAGCGCAATCACTGGCTCCGAATTCGGTTACGAAGTCGCTGATCAGAGACTGCAGGTCCTGTTGTCCGGAGGTAGTGCGCGCGGCGTTTTCATCCGACTCGAGTTGAGAGCCTCCAAGAGCGAGGGCCAGGGCCGTGCCGGTCAACACACCGCACGTCAACCCCTGCCGAACGATGCCGCCGCCGAGGTACCGGGCGATCTGAGTTACCTCCACAGGGCTGCCCAAGCGAAGCGCGGCGAAGAAGATCATAGTCTGCGCGCAGTTGTGATGAGTTGGTCCAGACTCTTGGAATCCGGCCAAGGCTTTGTTGAGGGCTGCCGGATACGGGAGGGACGTCATACGGCGTCCTTTCTAGGGTAAGGTTACGAACATGATGCGCCGAAGATCATACAACGTCTACGAGACCGAGGCGGCCGGCAGGTATCGAGGCCGACGGCGGGCGCGCGTCCGGTTGCTGGTGGCGGGCGTGGTTGTGGCGGGTGTGACCATCGGGCTGGTGTGGACGCTGCATGGTCGGTTGGGGATGGGGGGCGCAGATGTCGACCCCCCGGTGTATGCCGGTGCTGGAGCTTCCGCGGCACCCTCGGGGCACGACGCATATCCCCGTGACGCCGTAACGGAGGGAGACCCACGTGGGTGCGCTGACCACGTCCATCCGTGCCGCTTCCCGACCATGACCCCGGCCGCCGCCCGTGAGACGCAGCGGTGGGCCTCGTTCGCGCCCATCAACACATCTTATGCCGGAGTCAGCATGTTCGGGGCAACGCTCGCCGCGCCTTCTATGGATTGGGCCCCGTTCGTCAAACCGCGAACTGTGGCACTTCCCGCGGGACGGGGTCATGAGCGCCCCATCCTCCGAGGGCGGGAAGACTGTGGTGTGGGCCGGCACGGGCTGGACCGGGCAGCCGGTGGTGGTGGAGTGGGAGGGGCGCACAAGGGTGATGTTCGGTGCCTACGATCGTGCGCTGCACTTCCTGGATGCCGGCAGTGGTGAGCGGTTCCTGCCTGATTTGTTCACCGGCGACATCATCAAAGGCTCGGTCATGTTTGATCCGGATGGCTATCCACTCCTGTACTCGGGTTCACGCGACAACTACTTTCGGATAGTGGCCATCGACCGGGAAGAAGCCACCGTGCTCTGGAAGTTGTCCGCCTACGACGTGCCCAATCCCACCTGGAACGATGACTGGGACTCGGGCCCGGTGGTGATCGGCGATTATCTGTTCGAGGGTGGGGAGAACAGCTACTTCTACATTGTCAAGCTCAACCGTGCTTACGGTGCCGACGGGCTGGTGACGGTAAACCCGGAGGTGCTGCTGGCTTACCCCGCCTTCGACCGGAAGCTGTTCGACGCCATCGGGGACAACATCGTCAGCATAGAGAACTCACCCGCCGTGTTCCTGGATGCGGAGCGGGGGGATCGCGTTTATTTCGCCAACGGCGGCGGTCGCGTAGTGGGTCTGGACATCGATGTACTGGGGTTGTCCGCCGCCGGGTACGGGCCGGGAGGGCAGGCGCCGGGGACGTGGGGCGGTCCCGCGCCGGTGCGTTCGCTGCCGGCGTTGCCCGACGACGCCGAGTTCCCGGAGATCTTTCGCTACTGGATGGGCGACGATGTGGATGCCACGCTGGTATTGGATGAGGAGGGAAGCCTCTACGTAGCCGCCGAACTCGAGAGGAACTTGCCCCGCGCCGCGGAGGTGGGCCAACTGGTGAAGCTCGATCCGTATGCCACCGCTGATCCCTTGGTGTGGTCCGTGGCTGATCCGCCAAGGGGCGGAGTGGGTGGCATCTGGGCCACGCCCGCCCTCCATGGGGACATGCTGTACGTGCCCACGCACACGGGGCGCCTGCTCGGCGTGAACCGGCACACCGGGGAGATTGTGTGGGAGAAGCCGTTTAGCTACCATGCATGGAGTTCTCCTGTGGTGGTGGACGACATCCTCCTGGTGGGAGACGCCGAGGGCATTCTCCATGCATATGATGTGAGCGATGCGATCGCGAACCCTCCCCAACTGTGGGAGGTCACGGTGGGCGCGGGTGGCATCGAATCAACACCCGTGGTATGGAAAGGTCGTATCTACGTCGGCACCCGCGACGGCCGTTTCTACTGCCTGGGCGAATAATGAGGATCCAGCGTTTGCTGCAATCGACGGAGTCGCAAGAAGAAGGAGGCGGCAGTGGCACCCATGGATAGACGTGAGGGACCGGGAGCGCAAGGGTCGCGCGCCGCAGCGCCCGGCGTGCCGCGTGCCTGGTCGGCGCCGTCGTTGTCGCCGGTGATACCGAGGAAGGATGTGGGTGCCTCTCGGACCGGCCGTTCGCTCGGCCGAGTGGCCGATTTACTGCTGTGGGCGGTTCTGATCGCGGTCATCGGCGTAGGTGCGGGAGGATGCTCTGTCTCGTTGCCTTGGGACAAGAAGACCACCACCTCGAGCACGGGGGATGTCTCCACGTCTAAGACGGACGATACCGCGTCGGGTGCGGGCGAGGTATTTGTCACCGATACCACCCAGGGTGCCGCTACCACCCGCACTACTGACGTGGGCAAAGCTCGTTTCGATACCCCGGAAGCAGCGGTCAAGGCCGTTGTCCCCGCCGGCTGGGTGGTCAAGGTAGCCTCGCGTCAAGCCGACCGAGCTGAAGTGTGGGCGGGGCCCCCCCAAAGCGAGTTCCTCACAGCCTATATGGTGCGGAAGGAGGCCGGCGGATGGGTGGTGACCGAGGAGATGCCGCTTGGCGTTGAAGGATCCGAGGGAGGTGACTATCTGGTGGGCGGCCCGTGGTATGAACAGGATTTCCCGGAAGTGTTCGAGCCGGGGAGCGACCTGTACGTCCCCTTCCGAACGGATAAGTACCCGACCCCGGGCCACAAAGGCTATCCGAGCAACAACGCCGCCGCAGCTACCGTGTGGCTGTCTCTGGGAGAGATGCTCAACTACCTCAAGCGAGGCTATATCGTCGACGCCACCTCGTACGTGACGGCCGATTTCTACCGCCACTTCTTCTTCGACTTTTTCAACGCTGGAGAACCCACGGACTTATACGAGTTTGAACTGACAGGATGGCAGGAGACCGATGGAAGCGACTTCCAGATCTGGGCCAACCTCTATAGCGCCGATGCCGTGTCTTCGTTTCTCCGCCGCGCGGTGTTTAGCGGGGCGACACGCCCGAATGGTACCGGGCTCATAGTGTGGGTTGATCTGTGGGGGCCGATCGAGCTCTAGCGTGACCTCGGACAACAAGCGCACTCGCCTGCTGGCCGAGGGGGGGTTGGCGCTCACTGGGGTAATCTGGGGAGCCAACTTCACGCTGGTCAAGTTCGCCGTGGGGTTCATGCCGCCCTTCTACTACCTGGGCGTGCGTTTCATCCTGGCTTTCCTCATCATGGGCGCCTTCAGCGTGAAGCGCATCGCTAGGCTGTCTTCCCGCCAGTGGGGCATGGCCGGTGTGGTGGGTCTATGCCTCTTCGCGGGGTTCGCGTTTCAGACCATAGGCATCCTTAGCACATCTCCAGGTATCAACGGCTTCCTCACCTGCCTATACGTGCTCCTGGTGCCGTTCTTCATCGGTGTCACCACAGGGAAGTGGCCGGGGGCTAGGTGCTGCTCGGCATTGTGTTGGTGGTGGGGGGGATCGGACTTCTCACCGTCTCGGGGCAGCTGACTTTCGGGATCGGCGAGATCTTTAACCATGGTGGGGACCATTTTCTGGGCGCTTCACATCCTGGCGCTCTCATGGGCCGCAAACGCATGGACGTAATGTCGCTGACCTCCCTTCATTGGGCTTGGTGGGTTTTCTCAGCCTGGCCATCTCCCTTCTTTTCGAGCGCCCGACTCTGTTCCCGGGATGGTCGGCGGTGGGAGCTGTTGTCTACACCGCCATAATGGGCGGCGTGGTGGCGTATTTCCTCATGACCTGGGGCCAGAGGCACACCACGCCCACCATCGCCGGTGTGCTCATGAGCCTGGAGTCGGTGTTCGCTGTGATCGTCTCCATCGCATGCGGTTTCGATTCACTTACCTGGCGGGGTGTGGTTGGCTTCTGCTTGGCCTTCGCGGGAACGGGGTTGGCGCAGACGTATTCCGCTTCCACAGGCCCCGAACCGGTGCTGGATGCACGTCCTTAGCGCGTTCCGAAATGCTGCGGTGGCGGATAAGTGATGATTCCGTTCCTGACCACCGCCATGGGGTGGAGGGTGTGGGTCCGAGCGATGCCGATACCCATGATGTGCTCCACGGCAAAGCCGCGGATCAGAAGGGCGTCTGCGATCAGATAGCGGTGGCATCGCCAGGGGACGGCCTCCGCGCACATGATGGCCGTGGGTCGATCGGTGGCAAGCGCAACCAGCTTCTCCAGGGCCTCAGAGAAAGCCGGAGTCTGCATGTAGTCGGCGAATCCTCGGAAGGAGAGGTTGCGCCAGCCTGAGTTGGGGGAGTCGGCTCGAGCACGGCGTAGTCCTCCCAAACCCTTCAAATGGCGATAGCCCAGCCTGCGGTTGCGCAGGGCGGTGGCCAGTGTCTTGATGTCGAATTGAGGGTTGTGACGGGAGCGGGGTATGGTTCGCACATCCACGACCCGGCGCACCCCGAAGCTACGAAGCATGGCCACGAACTCGTCGAGAGAGTGAGTGGAGTGCCCCACGGTGTAGATGAGGGGTTGTTCAGGGTCTATGGGTACGGGAGTCAACGCACTTCCTCACGGGAGTCGACACACTCGCGCTTGTGCCGGTGGGTCGGTAAGAGCTCATCAACTCCTTACCCGGGAAGTGGGCCTCTGAAGCATCTGCGTTGTGTGGCCGGTATGTGAATTCGGCTACGCTACGCCGGCGATTGGTGCTCGTCGCAGCCCCGGAAGAGACGCGAAAAGGACGGCCGAGACGAGAGCGCCCACGACGCCAAACAGAAATGGTGCCCACGGGTCCACGCCGTCCCACAACACGCCCGCCACGCCGCTCGCCAAGAGGGTCGCCACGCCGGTGAGGGTCCCCAGCAGGCCTATGGCGGTGGCGCGTAGACCGTGAGGCACCAGATCGACCGCGAAGGCCTTGCCGACCCCGTCAGTAGCGGCGATGTAGAGTCCGTAAATGGCGAACAAGCCGACTACGTGCCAGGCGCGGTTGGCCACGGTGAAGCCGCTGTAGACCGCAGCGAAGACGATCATGCCACCCGCCAGTACTCGACGGCGCCCCAAACGGTCGGAGAGATGCCCCAACGGTACGCTGGCCAGAGCGCAAACCAGGTTGTAGATTGTGTAGACGAGCACCACGGCCGCGGTGGAGAAACCCAGTTGCTTGGCGCGCAGGATCAGGAAGACGTCGCTTGAGTTCACGAGCACCAAAGGCAGCCAGGCGCAGAGATACTGTCGAAAGCTCCGCGGCGGCCGGGGCGCCGAGCGTGATGGTGAGAAAGAGCGGCATCAGCGGATAGAGCATCTCCGAGGATACATCCGCGAAAAAGGAGACCAACCCCAGCCGGAACACATTGGGCGTGAGGGCACGGGGCCATGTGGGCCGCGTGTCACTCATGACCGCGCATCTCTTCCCCACTCAGCCGGCGCGCGGGTGCCGTCTTGTGGTCTGCAGCGGCAGAGCGGTCGCCTGACCCTTGGCCAGCAGTCTGTTGGGTGCCGCGGTGACTTTGAACTCAACCACTATGAGGCGTTGGCCGCGATGGACTATGCGGCACCGGGCGGTGATCCTGTCCCCGATCCTAGATGATTGATTCCACGACATTAACAGTAATGCTGCCCAGGCATGTAGTCCACGCCCACTGCGTCGATCAGGGAGTTGACGGCCAGAGCAAAGGCCACGTCGGCTACGGCGAAGATGAAGGAGCCGTGTGCGAGCTTGTGCGAATTGAGAAAACCGTCGTGGACGGTGGCGGAGACGGTGGCGAAGCCCTCACCCGCCTCCTCCACCTCCATGCCGAAGAGCTCTACAAGTTGATCGTGGGTGGAGATGAACTCTATGCGCTGCTCTGTGGTGGTCTCCCCTGCCCCATGGGGGATCCCATCTCCGAAGTCGGCCCTGCTGTGGGTTGCACCCATGTCGTCCCCTTTCGTGCGTGATGATGATACGTCACCCTTGGGGCAAACGGCGCAGCGCGGGTTGCCTGCTGAGGTCCTTGTTCAAGTGCAGGGCCCGCGTCCATGCGCAGGAACGTGGAGTCGGTGGTTGGGAGCCGGGTTGTTGGGCACCGGCATCGGCTCCATCCGGCGGGAGCGCTATAGTGTATAAGAACGGCCGGTGAAGAGGGGTTAAGGGCCGGCCGTGGTGTTTTCGGGCAGGGGCTGTGGCAGGAGGGGTTGCGTGAGGTTCGTCCACACTGCGGATTGGCAGATCGGCAAACCATTCGCACGTATCAGCGATCCGCGCAAAAGAGCGCTGGTGAATCAGGCGCGCGTGGCCGTGGTGGGGCGGATAGGGAGAGTGGTAGAGGAACAGGGTGCGGAGTTCGTGCTCGTGGCGGGTGATCTTTTCGACTCGCCCAGTGTGGACAAAGCCACGGTGTCGGCGGCCTGTGGTGCCATTGGCAGGATACCGGTTCCCGTGATCGCCATCCCCGGCAACCACGATCACGCGGGGCCCGGCAGCATCTGGGAGCAGGAGTTCTTCATACGCGAGCGGGAGCAGTTGGCCCCGAACTTGGTGGTGCTGACGGAACCCGGAGTGTATCGGATCAAATCCGCTTTCATCCTAGCGTGTCCTTTGCGCGCACGGACGGGTTGGGCAGATCCTACCGAGTGGGTGCGCACCCCTGAAACCTGGGTACCTTCCGAGGGTACGGGTGGCTCCCGTGGTGAGGCCGAAGGTGAGGCTGGGGGGTTCGGATCGCGAGATGGGGTCGAGGGCCCACGCATCGTACTTGCCCATGGTAGTACGCAGGTGTTCGTGGGCAGATGCGACGACGAGGACGAATTGGAGCGCACCTCGGGATCCGGCTTCATCGATCTTACGCGGTTGCCCGATCACCTGCTGGACTACATCGCGCTGGGCGATTGGCACGGCACCAAGCAGGTTGGTCCCAAAGCCTGGTACGCGGGCACTCCCGAGCCGGACCGCTTCGCTAAGAGCGGCGAATACGATCCCGGCAACATTCTCGTGGTGGATGTGGAACCGGGGGGCGAGCCCCGTGTCAACTCGGTGCATGTTGGGGAACTCCGCTGGGCGCAGTTGAGCCTCGATGTATCAGGAGCTACCGGCGTGCAGGCGGCTGTCGCCCGCATCGAGAAAGCGGTTGGGTTCGGGGTCGATGAAGCACTTCTTCGGCTGGAACTGAGTGGCTCGGTTGCCATCGCGGCGGCCGGGGAGCTTGAGCGCGTGCTCCAGTCACAGGAGGCGCGTCTGCTGCGTCTGAAGTTGGTCGATCGTACTACGGTGGAGCCCGGGGAGGATGAGTTGGTCTCGCTTCTTAGCTCCGCGGATCATCCGTTGGTTGCGAAGGTGACGGAACGCCTACTGGCTCAAGCTGATGGAGAAGGCGATGCGGCAGCGATAGCACGCATTGGCCTCCGTGACCTGCACGCGGCGGTCGAGTCTCAACCGGGGGCGAGGGTTGCCTCCGCAAAATCGGGAGGCCGCATCCGGCAGGCCTCCTATCGTTTGGAGGACCGGCCGACGTGAGGCTCATCGCCGCCACAGTGAGGAACTATCGTGTGCATCGCGAGGTCACGGTTGAGTTTGATCCCGCCCGCACGCTCATTGGGGGGCCCAACGAATCCGGCAAGAGCACGTTCATCGAGGCCGTACACCGGGCGCTGTTCCTCAAGGCCCAAGTCACGGGCGAGCCACAACGGAGCATGGTGTCACGCACGCATCCGGGGCATCCCGAGGTAGAGGTTGACTTCGAGATCGATGGTACTTGCTATCACCTGTTCAAGCGGTTCGGTGGCCAGAGCGGCGTGGCACGGCTGACGCTGGTAGGTGGCCGCACTTGGCTCAATGAAGAAGCAGAGACCGTGCTGCACGGGTTGCTCGGGGTACCCGAGGTGGGTGGGGGTCGGGGTGTGGCCGACAGGGCTCGTCGGCAATGGGCGCACTTGTGGGTATGGCAGGGGACGAGTTCCGACGACCCCTGTCAATCGGCGCGTGAACAGAATGACCTGCTGCTGAAGGAGTTGCAGCGGCGGGGTGGGGCGGTGGTCATGCAGTCGGAGTTGGATGCCCGTGTGGCCGCTTGGTTCGCGGAGGCGGCAGACCGTGCTTTCGTGGGAAGTGGAAGACCCCGCGCGGGCTCTCCTCTGGACCAGGCCGCCAAGGAGCTGACAAAGGCGGAAGCCGCACGGGATTTGGCCGCGGATAGGCTTGCCACGTTGCGACAGGCGATCGACCAGTTCATGGAGGCAGAGACCACTATCGCGCGGGCTGTCAATGAACTGGCGGAGATCGAACGGCAACTGGGGCCTGTCAAGGAGGCGCTCGCACTGGGCGCCAGGCTGCAAGAAGAGGAACGTGATCGGAAGCAGGTGCTGGAGCGGGCGGTGGAGCGGCTGACTGAGCTGCAGCGAATCGAAGAAGAGGTGCGAAAGGTTCGTGCTGAGCTATGCGAGGCGCGTGAACTGCTTGAGCCTCAGCAGGCCGAACTGCGTGAGGCGGAGGCCGAGCACTCCTTGGTCACGGGACAGCGTGAGAAGGCGTGGGAGGTGTTCGAGGCGGCCACGGCGGCTTCGCGTCTGGCGCAGAGGGGTCGCGCACTCGCGTCTGCGATTGCGAGTCGATTTGATTTGGCCGATCAGTGCGTAGAACTGGAGAACACCCTGTCGCGAATCCATGCCCTGGAAGAGGAGATTGGCAACGCTCGGCACGACCTCGGCAGACTGCCTCCAGTTGATGATGAGTTGATCGAACGGATTCGAGGGCTTGAGAGCGAAGTGGCACAGTCCAAAGCCGCTCTCACCGGCGTGGCCGCCGAAATCGAGTTGGTCACCGCCTCGGTGGGGGTGAGCATTGATGGGCAGACTCTCCTCCCCGGCGCCAGCCGTACGGTGACCGAGCCGGCCGAGGTGCGAGTGGGTGACATCGTCTCCTTGCGCATACGGCCGGGAGGAGGGGCGGAGCTGGGCCGGGCACGTGATCGAGCGCGCGGCGCCGCGGCGGCTCTGCGTGGCGCTCTGGAGGCCGTAGGGGTGGAGTCGGTCCAAGCGGCGAGTGACGCTTGGGGATTGGCGCGTGGTTTGCGGAGTGAGATCGAGCGCGCGCAGGCTGCACTCGATGCTTTGACTCCAGAGGACGAAGACCCGGCGGTCAGGCTGGTGAAAGCCAAGAAGGACCTGGCGGCCGCTGATGTCGAAGTGCAGCGGCTTACCGCTCTGATACCGGAAGCGCACGTCCCTGCTACACGCTCCGCGTGCCGTCTCTGGCTGAACGAACAGGAGGAGCGGCTGCGCAGGGCAGAGGCGGAGGAGTCGGAGGCAGAGGCTCGCTGGGAGGCCCTGAAAGCACGTCACGAAAAGATCGCGGCTCAGAGTGGGGATATGAGAGAAGCTGTGGCCGGTCTCCAGAGCCAGGTGGTCGGGCTCGAAGCCCGAGAACGATATCTGCTGGAAGTCCATGGGGACGACGTGAGCAGAGAGAAGTCCTTGACCACCGCCGGTGATGATAGGAATGCGGCTGAAGCAGCGTTGGAAGAGGTGCGCAACCGCTTGGAGGCGCTTCAGGTGCCGCGTCTGGAGGCGGATCAAGAGCGACTGGAGCGTGCGCGGAGAGAGGCTGAGGGCCGACAGATGGGAGCCACCACTGCGCGGGAGGTGGCTCGTTCGAAGTTGGGCACCGAAGGGACGGATGATCCGTATGCCGATCTGGCTTTCGCGGAGGCTCAGTTGGCCTCGGCTCGGGAGCGTCACGACAGGGTTCGCCATAGGGCGGAGGCCGTGAGGTTGGTTGACAAGCTCTTTGCGGAGGAACAACGTGCCCTTTCTGAAGAGTTGTCACGCCCCCTGGCTGAGACCATCGAGTCCTACGTGCAATGTCTCTTCGGCCCCGAGGCCCGTGTCATACTCGAGTTCGATGAGTCAGGCGTCACCGGCATCGAACTGATTCGTCCCGGGGAGCGCGGGACTACGGGCTTCGACGATTTGAGTGAAGGCACCAGGGAGCAGGTGGCAGGGGCTGTGCGGCTGGCCGTGGCTGAGCTGCTGGCTGCGGGTGGCGAGGCGGGTTCGGGGGGTGTTACTGGGCGCAGCCCGAAAGATCGGGTAGGGAGCGGCTTGGTCGACGCCCGCTCGTTGCCGGTAGTCTTCGATGATGCCTTCGCGTACTCGGATCCCGAGCGCGTGCCCACATTGCAGCGCATGCTCGACTTGGCCGCGGCACGCGGTATCCAGGTGATCGTGCTCACTTGCAACCCATCCGACTATGCGCTTCTGGGGGCCCATCAGGTCCTGTTGCCCTCACCGCTCTAGAGACCGCCACTTGCGGCGCGAAGGAGCCCATCTACCGGAGCCGCTAGTCGTTTGGAGGTGGAGAGGTCGGTGGTCGCGAGGGGTTGGGATATCTGGCCGATACGTTCCGCATCGCTTGCCATCGGTGCCCCTCACATGCCCAAGAGAAGCATCCACACTGAATGCTTGACTGCTGGTGGAAGTGATGCGATATTGAGTTCCATAAAGGCATGAATATCGGTCCAATCGGACTCACGCGGTTGCGGCCATGTGGCGAGGAGGCGGGCGAGGATGAGGCAGACTATTGCGTTTCGAGTCAATGATGACGACTATGTCCTCGCCGTGGACCCTTATCGCACCTTGGTGTCGGTCTTGCGCGATGATCTGGGGTTGACAGGGACCAAGGTGTGGTGCGGTGGAGGTGATTGCGGTGCTTGCACGGTGATATTGGACGGACGCTCGGTGGTTTCGTGTTTGACATTGGCGGTGGAGGCCGACGGGCGGGAGATAGTGACGGTGGAGGGGATGGCTTCCTCCGGCCGTGAGCCACACCCCCTTCAGCGTGCTTTCGTAGAGAAAGGCGCTATTCAGTGCGGCTTCTGTACGCCGGGTATGCAGATGTCCGCGCACCACCTGCTGTCGCGGTGCGCAAGGCCGACGGACAATGAGATCAGGCTGGGACTCTCCGGCAATCTATGCCGGTGTACGGGATACACGAAGATCGTGGAGGCAGTGGCGGCTGCTGCGGCAGAGATGGCAACCGGGCCTGGGCCCGCAGATGCCGACACATCCCCGTTGCCCGCCACGTCATTCACGCCCAAGCGCTCCGTAGAACCAACTGAGGCCGTAGGACCATTGTCCGGGGGTGAGGGGGTGGCCGGCGGCGGCTACGCCGCCCCGGCCACGGTTGAGGAGGCGTGCAGGTTACTGGCCGGGGCGAATGGCGACGCCGTTCTCATTGCCGGCGGGACCGACCTCATGCCCAAGCTGAGGGGTGCCGGACCGCAGGGGCGGCGACGGTTGCTCGTTGGGCTTCGCGGCATCCCGGAGTTGTCCGTACTGGCCTGCGACGCCGCCTCGGGTCTCCATATCGGTGCTATGGTGCGTTTGGCGGACGTGGCCGATCACGCCGGCGTCCGTGCCCTTTTCCCGGCGTTGTCTGAGGCTGCCGCGGCCACCGGCACTCCCCAGATCCGGAACATGGGCACCGTGGTCGGTAATCTCTGCAATGCGGCTCCCTCGGCCGATAACGCGCCTGCTCTTCTAGCACTGGAGGCACAGGTTCACATTGCTGGGCCGACGGGTAGGCGGTGGCTTCCGCTCAGCGACTTTTTTGAGGGCCCCGGCGCCACGCGGCTGGGGCCGGCGGAACTCGTTGTTGCCGTCACAACGCCTCCCCCTCCATCTCGCTCGGGCCTCTCCTACCAGTACCTGTCGGAGCGCGGCCGGGTTGATATCAGTGCAGTGGGTGTTGCGGTCTTCGTGGCTTTGACCGAAAACGGGGTTTGTGAGCACGTTCGTATTGCTCTTGGTGGTGTGGCGCCTACACCGGTGCGCGTCCCCCACGCCGAAGGGCTACTCCAGGGTCTTGTGTGGCGCGATCCAAAGGCCATGGAGGTCGTCGATCGGGCTGCCGCGGCTGCAGCCGACGCCGCCCGACCCATCAACGACGTTCGCGCATCTGCGGGGTACCGGCTGCGCATGGTGCGGGTCCTCGTCGCGCGGGCCCTGGACGAGGCGCTGGCGCGGGCCTTGGCCGACAGTCCCAGCGATCCCCGGTGGTCCGACGCTTCCTCCCGTGCTGAAGCATCAGCCGGGCCTGACGATCCCGTTGGAGAAAGGAGTCGGCCATGACCCGGGTTGAACCTCGCGATGTAGTCTCGCGCCGTTACGATACCGGTGCTGCTGCGGAACCCAGCCTCGTCGGGCAGAACCTGCCGCGTGTAGACGGCCTCGACAAAGCGACTGGTGCCGCCCTTTACGCGGACGATATCTGTCTGCCCGGTATGCTTCACGGTCGGCTCCTGCGCAGCCCGCATGCTCACGCCCGCATTGTGAACATCGATACATCGCGAGCCGCCGCTCTCAACGGGGTTAAGTGCATCATTACCGGTGGTGACATTCCTCCGGTGCGGTTCGGCAACTGGCGCTTGATGCCGGACACGCAGGATCAGTACGCGTTGTGTATAGACAAAGTGCGATACATCGGCGACGAAGTGGCAGCAGTGGTGGCCATAGACGTAGATACTGCGGAAGAAGCCCTCTCGCTCATCGAGGTGGAGTATGAGCCCCTCACCGCGGTGTTCGACGTTACCTCCTCCCTCTCTCCAGGAGCGCCGCTGCTCCACGAGGAGCTTGCCGACAACGTCAGCGTGAACCGTCGCATTGAATACGGGGACCCAGAACGTGGTCTGGCCGAATCCGATCTGGTCCTCGACAACACGTTCACCGTTCACGCCGTGAGCCCCGCTTACCTGGAGCCGTGCTCGGCACTCGCCCGGTACGAGCCTGGGGGCCGTTTCACCGTGTGGAGCTCCACACAGGTGCCCTACATCCTTCAGTGCATGTTGGCTGCCACCCTGGGCGTTCGTGAGAACGATGTGCGTGTGATCAAGCCGGCGGTGGGCGGTGGTTTCGGTGGCAAGATGGAGCTGCGGGCTTGGGAGTTCTGTGCTGCGTTTGCCGCCCGCGAGACCGGTCGCCCTGTCAAGTTCACGCTCTCGCGGGAAGAGGAACTTGCCTATGGTCGCCGCCGCCATCCTATGACCATCCACTCTCGGGTGGGTTTCCGCAAAGATGGGGTGCTGGTGGCCAAAGATCTGGAGATCCTCCTGGATGGTGGGGCGTACAATGCCATGGGCCCCACGGCCACGTTCCTCTCGGGCAACTTCGGGGCTATGCTCTATCGCTACCCGAGCTATCGCTACTGGGGTAGGCATGTGTACACGAACAAGCCGCCGGCCAGCGCCATGCGTGGGTTCGGGGCGCCGCAGTCGCTCTTTGCTTCCGAGTCGCAGATGAACATGGCGGCGGAGCGGCTGGGGATCGATCCCATTGAACTCCGTATCAAGAACGCCATGCGTACCGGCGATGTGATACCGGACGTAGCCACTATCTCCAGTTGTGGGTTCATCGAGTCTCTGAAAAAAGCGGCCGAGGTCAGCGGTTGGCATGAGAAGCGCGGCACTTTCCGCGACCAAGTGAAGGCCGGCCCCGCCCCAGCCATGGTGCCGCAGGCTGCGGTCTCCTTGGCCCCGCGACGCCTGGTTCGAGGGCTAGGTGTGGGTTGCTATAGCTTCATCTCCGGTGGGGTCTTCAACTGGTTCAACACCCAGTACCCTTTCTCAGCAGCCGAGGTGCGGGCTTTCGCTGACGGCACGGTCCACCTGCTGACCATGGCTGCTGATATTGGGCAGGGGTCGGACAGCGTGCTGGTGCAGATCTTGGCTGAGGAGCTGGGTCTCAACCCCGCCGATGTCCGTCTCACCGCTGGCGACACGGCCATGACTCCGCAGGCCGACCTGGGCACGTGGGGCAGCCGTGTGACGCTGATGGCCGGCAACGCAGTTCTGGATGCCGCGCGCAAGATCAAAGAGGAGTTGTTTGGGGCGCTCTCGGCTCGTTTCGGACTCAATGTCATCTACGATCTGGAATGTCGTGACGGGCGCGTTCAGGTCAGGGGCCGGCCGGATCGAGGCCTCGCTTTTGGCGAGGCCGTAGCCATGGTCCAAAAGTCGCGTCGGGGGGAACCGCTCATCGCTAGGGGGTACTACACGCCTCGAGGAAAGGGTCTAGTTTCACCAGCCTTCAGTTTCGGCACGCAGGTGGCAGAAGTGGAAGTGGACCTAGACACCGGACAGGTCCAGGTGAAGAAGATGTGGACCGCCCACGACTGTGGTGTGCCCCTCAACCCCATGGGAGTGGAAGGGCAACTGGAAGGGTCCATTCACATGGGCCTCGGCTATGCTTTGTGTGAACAGTTCGCCATGGAAGATGGGCGTACGCTGAACACCACCTTCCTAGACTACAAGATGCCGACGGCCCTCGATATGCCGCCCGGCGAGTCCTTCACCATCGAAACCTACGAACCCGAGGGCCCCTTTGGCGCCAAGGAGGCAGGTGAAGGGCTCGTCTCGCCTACTGCGCCGGCCATAGCCGAGGCGGTTCATCACGCCACGGGTTATCGCTGCATGGACTTGCCCATTACACCGGAGAAAGTATTGAACTGCCTTGACGATTCAGCATTGCTCCGCGACACTGTCGACCAGTAGCCTACAGAGGGAGACGTCAGATGAAGCCATACCAAGTGGATAAATCCATCCCCATCGACCGCATCCTGGTCTCCATCCTCCAGAAGCGGC
>JAXGIS010000014.1:0-51244 GCA_040770645.1 Thermoleophilia bacterium
GACGATCTCGGCCGCCCTCTCCTCATGGTCGGCGCAGGCAAAGGAGTTCATGAAGCAGATGGCGATGGCTTTGCAGTCTTCACTCTTCAGGAACTCTATTTCCTTCCGCAACCAGGCTTCGTCTAGCGGCGTAACCACCTCGCCTTTGTAGTTGAGACGTTCCCGCACCGGCCGGCGCAGGTAACGCTCCACCACCGGTCGTGCATTCTCGTAGTGGTTGTTGTACTGCTCCTCGCGAATGCCGCGACGCATCTCCAGAGCGTCACGAACGCCTTCTGTGGTGAGAAGGCCGGTCTTGGCACCGCGATAGGTGAGCGTGGCGTTGGTGGTCACCGTGGTGCCGTGCACAATAGTCGTGACTTGACTCAGGAACTCATCCGTCCCCATGTTGCGATCCTTAGCCATCTCCTCAATCCCACGTATAGTGGCAATGGAAGGATCTTTTGGTGTGGATAGGACTTTGTAGATGTAGGCGGTGCCGTCGTCTTCCGCGAGCAGGAAGTCTGTGAAGGTACCACCAACGTCAACTCCGATCTTGTACGCCATGCTGTCACTCCACTAGCGTTGGGGTGTACATCCGGCATGAGCCAGCCTGCTACCAAAGGGCGGCAGGCTGGCTCATGCACACGTCAGACTACGTTCGGCTCTTTGTATGGGCCAAAGACTTCCAGGAACACGTCGCTCATCTCGCCCACCGTACAATACGCCAGGCACGCCTCTTTGAGGGCACGCATCACGTTCTCGCCACTACGCGCGACATCCGCCAGATTCTTGAGACGCTCGGCCACTAGCTTCTCGTCCCGTGTGCGACGTACTTCTTTCAGGTTGGCAATCTGGGTCTCCTGCCAACTCTCATCGTACTCGTGCAGCTCTACCTCTTCTTCGCGCGCAGTAGCGTACTTATTCACTCCTACCTTGATTAGCTCACCACGTTCGATGCCAATCTCCCATTCGTAGGCTTGGCGAGCCAACTTGCGTCCCACATAGCCATTCTTGACGTTCTCGAGCATGCCACCTCGATCCTCAATCTCTTTCATCTCGGCGAGGATCTTTTCTTCCATCTCTTTCGTAATCGTCTCGATGAAATACGAGCCGGCAAGCGGATCAACAGTGTCACGGAGGCCCACTTCGTCCATGATGATCTGTAGAGTACGCAATCCCAGAAGAGATGAGCGTTCAGTTGGGATAGCATAGGCCTCATCAAACGAACAGAGTGCGGTGGACTGTGCGCCGGAGAGAGCTGCCGCGAGGCCGTAGAAGGCGCCGCGCATGATGTTGTTCTCCGGCTCAGCCTTCATGAGACCGCTACCGCCACCGGCGAAGAGACCCTTCAACATGAGGTCTGACGGTTTCTCCACACCGTAACGCTCCCTCAGATTGTGGGCCCACACTTTGCGACCGGCGCGGAACTTGGCTACCTGTTCCCATAGGTTGCCAAAAATGTTGAGATTATAGCTGATACGTCCAACGAACTGCTTGGCGTCATAACCCCGCTTCAGCACCTCGTCGATGTATGTGTTAGCAACCAAGAAAGCGTAGGCCATCTCCTGGGCCGAGTCGGCGCCGCTTTCGCGGATGTGGTAGCCACAGATACTGGTAGGATAGGTCCGTGGCTGAGCGGTTATAGCGTACTCGATGGTGTTTCATTAAGCCTGACAGCGGCATCCAGGTCATAGATTCAGGCGCCTCTGCCTAACACCTCCTTGATAATGTCGTTCTGGGGGTGCTAAGATCTTGAAGCCGTACTTCTCAGCCACGGCTTGCACATGGCCATCATGATAGAAGCCACAGCGTTTATGGTGAGACCAGTGCCAACGCGGTGCATGTCAACGCCCTCGAACGCGATCTCAAAGTCGCGCAGGGAGTCAATGGCCATACCTACCCGGCCCACCCCGCCCGCGGCACGAGGGTCATCGGGAGTCCAAGCCCATCTGCGTAGGGAGGTCAAATGCCGTTCAGACCGGTTTGCCCAGCCGGACAGCAGCATGTGCCAGCGCTCATTGGTCTCTTTTAAGCGTCCCGAAACCCGCGTACTGGCGTGTGGTCCACTCCCGGCTACGATAGCCCAGTGGGAAGTTGTTTCGAGTGAAGGGGTAGGTACCGGGGTGCCCCTAGGTCTCGGTCGCAATCAAATCCGACGCGCTCCGTGATCCTCGGGGCCATAGACAGCCTTGACTTCAATGCCCGAGGGGTAAATGACGTTGGTTATCTCGCCCTTCTCATTGGTTACATACCGCGCCACGTCAGACATATCCACATCTCTGCGTTCACATTCGCCTGGATCCAGGCGATGGCCTCGTCAATGGGGGTGCCGCCAGGAAGATGCCGGCCACGCCCAGATCTTTCAGGTGGATGTCCCGCGAGGATAACTCCGCCTCGTCGCTTTGATGTCGGCAGCGCCCTCAGCGCGCAGCCCACCACTTCCCGACAGATGTGCACGCCCGCCAGTCATGACCGACAGGTCAACACGTCAGCATCCTCCTGGATGGCCGTGTTCACAATGCTATCCACACTCTGATGTAGTCCTGTATAAATGACCCATGCGCCGCCTCCTTGAGCGCCAGTGACCACCTTGGCGCCGCGATCATGGCCGTCCAAACCGGGTTTAGCCACCACGACTTTGATTCGCTTATCACCCACAGCACGCTCTCCCAATGTGTGGCGTTTGCATACCGACACCGACGTTGGCGCCCCGGACTCAGCCCTTGGCTACCTTTGCCTGTTTTATGATCTCCGGAAGCACTTGAAGTATGCCGCCCTCTGGTAATGCCGTAGTCCGCGTACTCGAACATAATGGCGTTGGGATCGGTATTGATTGCAACCACCACCTTGGACGTGTCCATCCCCATGATATGGTGGGTGGCGCCGGAGACTCCGCACGCGAAGTACAGACCGGGCGACACTGTCTTGCCAGATTTGCCTACCTGGATGGAGTGGTCCGCGCCCCTTCCAACCAGCATCCACCAGTGCTCGAGTGACGCCCCACGCTCCGCCCAGAACATCCGCAAGCTCCTCAAGAAGCGCCAGATTCTCCTCGGACTTCATACCGCGACCGCCGCAGATCACTACCGAGGCTTCAGTGACGTCGATCTTTTCCCCTCTTCAACCACCTGCTCTACCAGCGGCGTCCGATTAGCGGCAGCGTCAATCTTCGTTCCTTCTTCAATCGGTGGAGCCACAGGAGCACATCGATGGGGAATGAGTTTGGTCGGAACGCAATCAGCGCGCCGAACCGCCCTCGATGGCTGTGATCCATGTAGGCCTTGCCACCCTGGGCCGGTCGATGCACGATGTAGACCCCGCCCTTGGCCAAACCCACTCCCGACGTAACAGCATCAACCCCAAGCCGCGCGGCAACCGCGGAAGTAGATCACGCGTACGTTGACTTTCGCCGAATACCCAGGCTCTCCGGGCCTTCCGCTTGGATGACCTGCGTGAGCGCATCCACCCAGGCATTCGCGCTATAGGGAACCACGTTGGCGCCCGTCACGGTCAGCACCTGGCGGCGAGTCCGTCCAACTGTCCCTTCTGGATGCATCCTCCCCTACCAAAAACAGCCGTTGCCGCCCATCACAGTGTCCGCGCCTGCGCGAGGAGTTCAACGTGGAGGGTCGGAACCCAGCGCCCGTGGCCTCAGCAATCACGAGAATCGACATACCATCCCTCTCACAACACCTTGGCTTCGTCGCGAAGCAGTCGCACTTCAGTTCAGCGGCGGCCTCTGCGGTTCGCTCTGGGATCATCTTCACGGCTGCGCGTTTGGCTGGAGGCTGATAGCCCAAAATCTTGGAGGGCCGCTGGTGTAGCTTCCACACCAAGGTCGGCTAAAGAGTACTTGTCGATCTTCGCTTTCATTGTGCCATCACGCCCGTCACAGTGGCCTTGGGCTCAAAGAGCTCTTCTCGGCTGTGACCAGCGCCGGGAGCGGAACCTCGTACTTCTCGATCCCGGTATCGGTATGACGCGTGACCGTAATGGAACCTTCCGAAGCCTCGAGACCAGCTTCTTCACCACGCACGGCATCCCGGAGCATCTCGGCCACCATGGGGCCAACGAGACCAGCCTCATCGTCAGTTGCTTGCTTTTCCGGCGATGATGAGATCGAAGCCTTCCTTCGCAGAAATGCGGCAGCAGTTCGAGCCACCGTCAACGGATTGGCGTCGGCCAAAGCAGGTCATCGATTTGGAATGCCCCAGGGATACCCATGGCTGAGTCGATGCAACGCATCGATGCCAGTACTACCCCAGCCGCCACAGCATAGACTTCCGCGCCGACGCTTTCCCTTCAACTTAAGTCCTGCCCTTACCGCGATCTCATCGAAGAAGTACTCGCAGGGCCATCGAGAGCACCCCAGCGGCCACTTTTACCTGCGCCTCTAGGTCCGGCACCTCTTTCGTAGGAACGGCTACCTTCACGGCCGACCTCCGTAGTGGTCCGAGGTGCGGCCCGGCAGCAGCCGGGCCCTCGACCTTGGCTCCTTGACCTATCTCTATCGCCTTCCTGCATCCGCGACTGCCACCTTCCCCTTGATCATCTGGCCGCCAATGAAGTCCTTGATGATCTCGTGCGTACCGCCTCCGTAAAGCAAGAAACGGGCATCCCGGAAGTAGCGCTGCGGTCCGTACTCGCGGGCGAAACCGTTGCCGCCATAGATGCGCATGACTTCGTCCACACACTCCATGCACATCTCCGTGGCCAGCATTTTGGTAAGAAACGCCTCCTCGCGCGGATTGGGACCGCGCCCAGCCTTCTCCTCATCAATCATCCACGCTGTGCGAAAAACCATGAGTTTGGAGGCTTCCATGTTCATGGCGATGCGAGCGAACTTCTCACGAATGAGTTGGTAGTCGCCAATAGTGTGACCAAAAGCTTTGCGAGCACGCGCATACTCCAAAGCATCCTTCATGGCGGTTGTAGCGATACCGATCGCCGAAGCCGCAGTCATGCAGCGGACCTCATTGAGGATGTCCGTCAAGTGCTGAACGCCGCGGCCCACCTCGTCGCCCAGAAAATGATCATCGGGCACGAATACGTTGTCGAAGATGAGTTCGCCGGTGATGGGACCTTGCGCGCCCATTTTATGAAGGATCTGGCCACTGGAAAAACCCTCCATCCCGCGCTCGATCAGGAAGAAGTCAAGACCCCGAGCCCCTTTGCTCGGATCAGTCTGGCAGATGACGGTGCAGAAGTCACAAATGGGGCCGTTAGTGATCCAGTTCTTGACGCCGTTAATAACCCAGCCTCCGTCCACCTTGGTGGCCGAAGTTCGCGTGGCACCGACATCCGAACCCGACTGGTCCTCGGTGAAGCAGATGACCCCAATCTTTTCACCGCGGATGGCAGGGATCATGAGACGATTAACGATGTCTTCACTGCCAAAACGATGCAGGAAGTAAGTGCCCATGAGCATATTCATGGTTACAGCCATGGAGAAACCTGCTGATGCCCGCGCCAGTTCCTGGTAGAAGCAGCATGCAGGCGGAGTGCCCGGCTGCCATGCCACCGACTTCCTAGGTAGCGCAGACCCAGATAGCCGAGGCTAGTGAACTCTTTCCATACGTCCCAAGGGAACTCGTCCGGGTGTTCGTCGATATACTCGACTTTGGGCATGATCACACGATCGACGGTGTCGGCGATAGTCTTCCTGGCGGAAGAATTCTTGTTCTTCGGTGAGGTGAAGTCCACTACTCCTCCTGCATATCCAGCGTTTGCTCTCTGCTTGCACTATGTGTTCGCGCCTAGATGGCCCCCTCGGCTTTGGCGGCTCCTGAACTGCTCTTTGGTCCAGCCAAGCTCTCCCACGATAATCTTCTCGTTGTCCTGTCCGAGGCGCGGTGGGAAAGACATCTTCATGTCGTTTTCCTTCAACCACTCAGTGGTGACTGGGGCCGCGCCATGGTGATCTCGAAACCCGTGCCCTCCTCCACCGATTTCACTAGATGCGGTTTCACAAAAGGATCTTCCACGACGTCTGTCACGTCGTTGACCTTGGAAGCGGCGATAGTGTTCTCGTTGAGATCTTCAGCAGATCAGCTGTGGAGAATTCCTCTTTGGTGTCTTCCGCGATCATTGCCATGAGTCTTGACATGTCGTTGACGCGGCCTTTGTTGGTTTCCCATTCTGGTTTCGCAAAGATCCTCAAAACCAGGCAAGGCCACGAAACGAGCCCACTGCATATCATTGCCAAAAGCGACGTACACCCAACCATCGGACGTCGGAAACACGTTCACGGGCGCGAAGAACTCGTGGGTATTGCCCCGGCGGTGCATGGTGATCCCAAAATGTCTGGTGCATGGTAATGGCCGCAAACAGCCAGGAAACGGCGGATTGGATCAGCCACGTCGATACGGCTACCTTCGCCCGTGACAGCTCGTTTGTACAGCGCCTTCATAATCTCGCCATAAGCATGGTTGCTGGTACTCCAGATCTGGGATATAGACACCACACACCTGGGGCTCTCCGCTGGTCAGGCTGACCAGTGAGGTCCATAAGCCCACCCCCGGGCCTGCAGAACCGGGTCATAGGCCGCTTCGTTCGAATCGGGACCGAAACCACTGAGGCTCACCCAGATGATGTCCGGCTTGATGGCCTTGATGTCCTCATAGTCGATTCCCAGCTTGCTTATGGTCTTCGGCAGGGTGTTTACCGCGAAGATGTCAACATTGAGTTTCAGGATGAGATCTTTGAGAATCTCCTTGGCTTTGGGTTGGGCCAAATCCAAAGTGAGCGCTTCCTTGCCGGAGTTGAAGGCGAAGAAGTAGCTGCACATCGCGTTCTCACCTTCACGGTACGGCTTCCCGATGCGGCGGTTGGGATCGGCGAACTTGGGGTGCTCAAAACGGATAACGCGGGCCCCCTCCTGAGCGAAGCGCCAGCTCAGATACGGAAGGACGGTGGCCTGCTCCATGGAAAGAAATGTAATGTTGCTAAACGGGTTTGCCATGTCTGAGCCTCTTCCTTGTCGGGGGCTGCGCCCACTACCTACCCTGATTGGAGCCACTCAGACGAAGCCACGCGCCACGGAGCAAATGAGAGCACCTGCCCCCCATATCGAACCTGACTCCGAGGCACCGAAATGATCGGTGCGGGGCCACGAGCCGAGCGACTCATCGCCTGAACCAGTCCGGCCTGCGGCGGCCGGTTGCCGCTCTCAACCTTCGCGAACGATCCTGTGCCTGCACAAGTTTTTCCTATGTCAAGAGCGGGCCGCATTATATCGACCGGCGAAACGGCATGTCAAGCACCTTTTTCCGCAATGGAAAGCCGAAAATGAGCCTTCACGTCAAGCATCTTCGTGTGTGCTGATTCAACATTGAATCGTTTGCGTAGTGATACATATTAGAGGGCCGCACACCCGCTGCTGCTTCCGAAGTATGGCTCTGAGGGATATCATCTTTAGCAGCGGCAAAGGAAGCGGAGGCTAATGGAATTCAGCCCAACCACCCGTATTGCGGATGTCCTTTGGAGCCTAGTCTCGGGAAGAGAGATCTTGGAGCGCCACGGAGTGCCCATTGAACCCACGGACGCCACCTTGGCTGAAGCAGCAGCCCGCACTGGTGCAAATCTCGACCTTCTCGTGGATGCGTTGCGCAGCACTTACAGCCTATTCCATGATCATCGTTCATTCCCCGAGGAGTGGGTTGCGGCCACCCCAGAAGAGATCGCAACCGTTATCAATGACGTGTACCACGCGCAGCTTCGGCGACTTCTCCCCAGCATGAGCCGGAGACTCTCCTTTGTGATACTAGAGTGTGGATCCGAGTGTCCGGAACTGTACGACATCGGGCGTCTTTTTGAACAACTGGATCAGGAGCTCTCTCGTCACTGCCGAGGTGGGGACGAGGGCGTGACCCGATTGCTCAGCGGTCGCCGCATCAATCAGATTGCGCTTGACCGCATGGTCCAGAAGCTGGAGGCGGCCCACCTTCGCATCGCCTCACTTATCGCCCAGATCAGAGCTCTGACGCTCGACTACCCGCTAAGGGTATGATTGTCCTACCATGAGAGATCTGTATGAGGAATGGCGGGAGATCGAACATCTGACATTGAGGGCCATCTTCCTCGAAGAGAACAAGCTGGTACCGCTGGCACGCGACAGCTACTGACACTACAGTCCTAACCGCGCACGCCGCGCCACTGATCACTCGCTCGAAGCCGCGAAGCGCCTGCGCCCCTCCTCGAAAAGGTCACGGCCGCGTGTATCGTTGGCCACAATGGCCGGCAGGTCTCGCACTTCGATCTCACGCACAGCCTCCGGGCCCAAATCATCATAGGCAATCACCCGGGCCGCCGTCACGTGCGTGGCGAGCAAAGCTCCTGCCCCTCCCGTGACTACGAAGTAAACGGCACCGTGCTCGCGCATAGCCGTGCGTGCCGCCTCGCTGCGAGGCCCTTTGCCGATAGTGGCCACCAACCCGGCCCCAAGCAGTTCCGGCAGGAAGGGATCCATTCGCCCTGAAGTGGTAGGTCCCGCCGCGCCGACAGGTTTGCCTGGAGGCGCAGGCGTGGGGCCCATGTAGTAGATGACCTGGCCCTCAAGCGAAAAGGGGAGGGACTCCCCCGCCCTCAGCGCCTCCACCATCCTACGATGGGCTGCGTCCCGCGCCACCAGCAGGCGGCCGGTCAACAGCACACGATCGCCCACGACCAAACCATGAATAGTCTCGGGATCCAACGGAAGACGGAGAGGAATACCCTCCCTCACAGTAATACCTCGCGATGTCGCTGCGCGTGACACTGCAGATTGACCGCCACCGGCAGCGACGCAATATGACACGGGGCTTCTTCCACGAAGACGTCGAGCACAGTGACCGTGCCCCAAGGCCCATGGGCCCAATCCCCAGGGCGTTGCACCGAGTCTTGAGCTCGCTCTCTAGCGCTGCCAAGCGCGGTACCAACGAGATCGAGCCGAGTGGACGCAACAAAGCCTGTTTGGCCAGGAGGGCAGCCTTCTCGAAGTTGCCGCCGACTCCTACTCCCACCACGAGCGGGGGGCAGGCACTAGCCCCTCCCCGTTGCACTGTATCTACCACTGAGTCGATCACTCCGCGGATACCTCGAGACGGCTCCAGCATGGTCAACGTGCTCTTATTCTCCGCACCGGCCCCCTTGGGCAACGCCACGATGCGGAGCCGGTCACCCGGGACCACGCGCATGTGCACGATCGCCGGAGTGTTGTCACCAGTGTTGATCCTCGCGTGCGCGGGCTCGGCCACACAGGAACAACGCAACATTGCCCCCACGTAGGCGCTCCGCACCCCCTCATTCAAAGCAGCTTCGAGACCCCCGCCCACCACATGGACATCCTGGCCCAGTTCCACGAACATCACCGCCAACCCCGTATCCTGACACAAGGGGAGGCGCTCTGCCGCCGCCACTTCGGCGTTATTCAGTAACTGGAGCAGGACTTCGCGGCCCAACTCGCCCTGTTCCTGGTCCAAAGCCCGTTCGAGCGCCGCCCGAACATCATCGGCCATACGGGTGCACGCCTCCCTAAACAGGCGGTCGACGGCAGCGGTTATGACCTGTGCGTGTAGTTCTCTCATGAGATCGCACACATGATAACCTGCTCTCGCCTCGCGGTCTTGGCCGGTCCCCTGAGTCTCCGCTAGACTAGCGGCATTGACCAGGGGTGCAATCGCTGGGCGGCGACCCCCGCCATCGGAGTGGGACAGGAGACACAGGGCGTGAGAGTACTTTCCGGCATCCAACCATCGGGCAGGCTCCATATTGGCAACTACTTTGGGGCGCTGCGCCAACACCTCGCGCTGCAGGAAGACAATGAGTGTCTGTACTTCATGGCTTCCTACCACGCCCTCACCACGGTTCAAGACCCGGGCGAGATGCGGCAGAATACACTGGACGTAGCCTTGGACTACCTGACTCTGGGTTTGGACCCCACGCGCACGCTGCTTTTCCGCCAACAAGACGTGCCCGAGGTCACCGAACTCACGTGGATCTTCTCATGCGTTACGCCCATGGGCTTGTTGGAGCGAGCTCACAGCTACAAAGACAAGGTCGGGCGAGGGATCATGCCCAATGTAGGCCTGTTCTCTTATCCAATACTCATGGCCGCCGACATCCTCATCTACCGCTCCAACCTGGTGCCGGTGGGTATGGACCAAAAACAACACATAGAGATCACGCGGGACATCGCAAGCAAATTCAACAGTCGCTTTGGAGATATCTTCCCTCTCCCCGACGGGTACATACTCGAAGAAACGGCGGTTGTACCCGGCGTGGACGGAAGGAAGATGTCTAAGAGCTACGGAAACGAAATCGAGATCTTCGATGAGGGGTCCAGCCTCAAGCGCCGGGTCATGAGCATCGTAACCGATTCGACGCCGGTAGAGGAACCCAAGGACCCCGAGACTTCGACACCATTCCTGCTACTCAAGCTGGTGTCCTCGCCCGAGGAGGCGGAGTACTGGGCCGATCGGTATCGCGCGGGCGGGATGGGGTACGGCGAGGTCAAGAAGCGATTACTCGAACTCCTCAATGAGTTCTTCGGCCCACTGCGCGATAGGCGCCGGGAGTTGGCCCGGGATTCGGCTTACGTCGAGGACGTGCTGCGCGAGAGCGGTCGCAAAGCCCGTAACCTGGCCCACCAAACGATGGAACTTGTCCGCGAGGCCACTGGCTTCCCAATCAGTTATCGCGTCCCAGACTGAAGCTCGGAGTAGCGGAAATGCCTACAGCGCCTTCTTTCGTCATCATCGGCGGTGGGCCCGCCGGCACAGCAGCCGCCACATACGCCGCGCGCCTCGGAGCGCGGGTAACCCTGGTGGAGAGGGATCTGATAGGAGGGGCAGCGAACCTCCTGGACTGCATTCCTTCAAAGACAATGATTGCCACCGCGCGCGCCGTCTCATTCAATCGCCGTATTGCCGGCATGGGGCTCTCACCTGTGGACGCGCGCGTAGATGTGGACATACTGCGCGACCGCGTGGAAGGCATCAAGAGTTGGTTGGAAAGCTCCAATCGGGACCTACTCGCCAGCCAACACGTGCGTATGATCTGCGGGGTCGCCCGGCTGAACGGGCCGAATCACGTGGATGTGGAGACTGAATCCGGTACGGAACATATCTTCGCCGACTCCATCTTGGTGGCCACGGGCAGCCGGCCCCGCATTCCCTGGTTCTGTGTCCCGGACGGAGAGCGCATCCTCACCACCCGCGACTGCTATCCCCCTCCCCACCTCCCCGAGCACATTGTGGTTGTGGGTTCAGGTGTCACCGGGGTTGAGTTCGTGCATTTGTTCAGTTCTTTGGGATCGCGGGTCACTCTGATCGTGAGCCGTCAACAGGTTCTGCCGCGACGAGACCCAGAAGTGGCGGCGGTGCTGGAGCAAGAGTTCCTGGATCGAGGCGTGTCCTTACTCAAAGGAGCCAAAGCCGCTGCCATCGACCGGCACGAAGAAGAAGTGGTGGTGCGATGCGACGACGGCCGCACGGTAGTGGGCTCCCATGTACTCCTTGCCATAGGATCAGTGCCGAACACCGAGGACTTGGGGCTGGACACCGCAGGAGTGAAGGTCGAGAAAGACGGCTACATATCGATAGACCACAATTGCCAGACTAACGTCCCCAACGTGTATGCCGCGGGGGATGTCAGCGGTAGGCTCCCACTGGCTTCAGTAGCATCAATGCAGGGGCGTCGCGTTGCCTATCACATTATGGGAATGAACACCCTCACCCATCGTCAACTCGATTACGACAAGGCCGCCAGCGCCATTTTCACCGAGCCGGAGATAGCCGACGTCGGCCTCGCCGAGACCGAAGCATTCGCCAGCGGGCGCAAGATACGCGTCACCAAGGTTCCCTTCTCCTCCACAGCCAAAGCGCTCATAGACAACGACCCTCGCGGTTTCGTCAAGATCGTGAGCGACCCGGCTACCGGAGTTGTACTCGGTGGCTCCATCGTGGGCGGCATGCGGGCGAACTGATCTCGGTGCTGGCCCTGGCGGTGACCGCCAACCTCCGTGTCAACGACATCGTTGATAGCCTACTGGTACACCCCGCTCTGTCAGAGGCCCTGGCCGAGGCGGCCGAATAGCCTGATGGAGACCGCGAGGCTCAACGCCCCGCATGAAGCTACAGTGCGCCTGCAGGCTTCTGCTGACCCACGAATACAAGCGTGCCGTTGAGCCAACTGGGATGATGTACGAGATCTGGCTCCGCTCCGTCGGGCACAACGAAAGTGAGGATCAGTTCCAGGCTTGTGCCGTGAAGCAGTGTACGGGCCTCAGGTCCAGACCGTGAGATGTCCAACGGAGCAGAAGCGCGCCCAACCATCGCTGAGAAATCCCGCGGATCCACCCGTACCGGCTTCTGGCCGGCGTTTTCGATGCGCACTACTGCCTGGTAGTATGTTTCGCCCGGACCGGGTCGAACCCCCGAGACGGTGGCCATAGGGTACATGGGCCGCGCGGGAGTTGCTGTCAGTGTGGAGACAGGGACAAGGACCCTGACATCCCCCACAGCCGCCTGCTCGCCCACCCGGACCCGCTGGGTGGTGGGTTTGCCCCCCGTGGAGCCCGTCGTGACGGTGGTGGCTCCACCAGCCCCCTTCCCGCACCCGGCCACAATCCCTGTCAATGACAGAGCCACGGTAGAGGCGATAACCACTGTCAGCAGAGTCCGACCCAAGATTCTCATCTCTGAGATGGTACCCCATCTCCGCTGGAGTCGGAACCGAACCCCTGCAACCGCAGAGCCTCCGCGTTCACCGCATGCAGGTTGCCATCCGTGAAGGCGGCGATTGCATTCAACGCGGCGAACTCAGCCATGCGACGCCGGGTCTCCACTGTGGCGCTTCCCAAGTGCGGTAAGAGCACCACATTGGGCAGATCCACGAGACCCGCGGTGAGGTTCGGCTCCGCCTCGTACACATCCAGACCCGCACCCCGCAGAGCCCCAGAGCGGATTCTCTCGACCAACGCCTGCTCGTCAACCACAGGCCCCCTGGATGTGTTGATCAAGATCGAGCCGGGGCGCATGCACTCTAGTTCCCGTCGGCCCAGAAGATGACGAGTTCCATCGCTCAATGGAACATGGAGAGAGACGATATCGGCAACCTTCAGCAAATCCTCCAAGCAGGTGGCGTATCTCCACCTCGCCCCCAAGGGCACGCTCTCGGCGGGTAGGGGGCCGCTGCGCCGAACATACACCACCGCCATACCGAAGCCATTGGCAATCCTGGCAACAGCCGTGCCAATGCGCCCCACCCCTACCACGCCCAAAGTCCGGCCGCGCAACTCCATTCCCAGCAGCATGGAGGGCGACCACCCGTGGAAACCCCCGCTCTTCACCAGACGATCTCCTTCCACCACCCGCCGCGCCGTCGCCAGGATGAGCGCCCACGTCAGCTCGGCGGTAGCATCAGTAAGGACATCGGGGGTGGTGGCGACAAAAACGTGTCGTTCGGTGGCGGCCGCCACATCGATGTTGTCGAATCCCACCGCACAGGTGGAAATCACTCTCAGCTGGGGCCCCGCGGAGTCCATGACACCGGCATCAATAGGATCGGTCAGTGTACAGACGATGGCCTCGGCGCCCCGCACACCCGCCAGCAAATCGGTACGAGAGAGAGGAACATCTTCCAAGTTCCCCCGCAGAGCAAACGCCTCCCGCAGAAGCGTCGGGGCCGGTTCTGGGAGAAGGCGTGTAATAAATGCATGTCGCCTAGGGTTGGTAGTACCCATCGTCACACTCGATCCTGGTTCGTCCGAGGTCATGGTTTGGAGTTCGCAGCCAGGAACTCGAGAACAAGGCCCTGCGCACGCGACCCTTCCTTGCCTTTGAACAGATCAGTGCCGTGGGCGGCCCCAGGCAACATGGCGATCTGTTTGGGGTCGTTGGCGAGTTGGAAAAGGGTCCGAATCCCCTGCGCCGCAGTGTCCCCCTCGGCCGCGATGAAGAGCTTGGCACACCGCGAAGCTGAGACGGCTTTCGACGCATCCAGCCCTTTGAACTCCATCGGCGCCGAAACGATGACGACACCCGCCAAAGGTTCGTCCACGGCCGCCACAAGCGCTGCAGTGCCGCCCATAGATGCTCCGATCACAAACACATCTCGCGACCCACGAGCGATCAGGGCGGCTGCCGCCGCCTGGATGTCGCGATATATGAGGTCGATCTGCTGAGTGCCGGTCGAGGTACCGTACCCCCTGAAATCGAACGTGAGAGTCCGGTAGCCTTCTCGCGACAGAACTCGGGCAAACTCATACCAGCTGGACTGGTCTTTGGGATACATGTGCGCCAACACCACGCCCACCTCCCCCTCACCGAACAACCTCCCGGAGAGGGTGACTCCGTCCTGTGTGGTGAACGTGATACTCGCGCCGGGCTCGGCGGCGCCGGATGGGGTGGAATCTCCACAAGCGCCGAGCCCGGCGACGGCCACCAGCGCGAGCACAAGAACCAAGCCCCCATAAATCCAAGCCCGTATCGAACGGATCCTTGAGCTTGAGGACCTCCCTGCGCGGTGCGGTGAAAAGAATGGTAGTACCATTGCCTCCTACTGAGCGATCGGACCGGTGGCCACTGATGATGCATAACGATTTCGAACTTCAGCAACCCGACTCACCCCCGCAGAACACCTCGCTCCGTGACGACCCCACTGCCACACAGCGCCGCATCCGAGTCGGTACTTGCTCGTGGACAGATCGTACCATGGTGGCCGCTTGGTACCCGAGAGACGTCCGCTCCGCCGCCGATCGGCTTCGCTATTACGCCACGTGGTTCGACACCGTCGAAGTGGACTCCACCTTCACGGGCTCCCCAGCCGGCGGATAGCGCACCTTTGGGCGGAACGAACTCCCCCCGGTTTCCTGTTCCACGTGAAGGCTTTCGCCATGATGACCAGACACCCGGTCAGGCCCGAACAGCTGCCTCGGCAACTGCGCGAAGCTCTGCCGTATGAGGAGGACTCGTCCGGCAGGATCATCCACCCCACACATGAGTTGCGAAAGGCTGTATTCGACTGGTTCCTGGAGGCCCTCAGCCCACTGGGCCAGGCCGGCAAGCTCGGAGCCGTCCTCCTCCAGTTTCCCCTACATGACAGCCTCACCCCGCGCTCCGCGACTATATTCGCTATGCGGTCCAGCTCCTCAAACCACATCCAGTGGCAGTGGAGTTCCGTCACGCTTCTTGGGTGAATGGAGATGAGTTCCCCAAACCACTCAGCTGCTGGAGGAGCTGGGAGCTGCGTATGTATGCGTCGATGAGCCCCGAATTGCATCCCCCACAGTACTGCCGCCGATTGTGGCCTGCACCACTCCGTCTCTTGCGTACGTGCGGTTCCACGGTAGGAACAGCGCAACTTGGAACGCGAAGACGCGCTCCGCTGCGGAACGCTTCCGATATCGGTACAACGATGCAGAGCTCCGCGAGTGGGTTGATCCGATCATGCGCTTGGCCGGACTGGCCGAAACCACACACGTCCTCTTCAACAACTGCTACGGTGACTACGCTCCCAAGAACGCGCGTCAGATGATGTTTTTGCTCGATCTCATGCACGAGCCGTGAGAGAGGAGGATCCGGCCCACTCAGACATCTGCCCGTGACGGACCTCTGCTATCCTTCCGGACAGATACCCACGGATGCGCACAGCCGACATCTGGAGGAACGATGCCGCGCTTACCCAAGCTTACGCCCGAGACTCTGCAGTTCGTGTTGCTTTCTTTCGAAGGGCCAGACCAATACTCCATGGCCGGCGGCCTCGGCGTCCGCATGAAGGAGTTGGGTTTGGAACTGGCCAGACAGGGCTTCAACACCCACCACATCTTCATCGGAGACCCCAGCAAGCCTGCCCGTTCTCACCCCCACAAGAACCTGACCCTACACCGCTGGTGCCGATGGCTCTCCGAACGCCATCCTCTGGCGTATACGACGGAGAGGAATCAAAGCTGCTCGACTGGAACAACAGCGTGCCTCCATTCGTAACCTCCGAGCTTGTGCGACCGGCTGCGCAAGAAGGCAAACTCACCGCCGTGCTCGCCGAGGAATGGCATACGGCATTCTGTACGTGCCAACTCTCGGACCAGTTGTGGAGAGCCGGACTGCGGGATCAAGCCATTATTCTTTGGAATGCTAATAATATTATGGGGTTCGATCGGATCGACTGGGGTAGGCTGAACTACTGCAGCCAGATCACCGCCGTATCTCGTTACATGAAACACCTGATGTGGACCCGGGGCGTCAACCCCTTAGTAATACCCAATGGTATCCCCGCCGACCGGATCCGCAAGTTGCCGGAGCAAAGCATCAAGGCATTACGAGCGGCCATCGGCGTGGATGAAGTGCTGTTCAAGATCGGGCGATGGAGCCCGGACAAACGCTGGAATATGGCCATCGAGGCGCTGGCCGCGGAGCGTCTGCGTGGACGAAGCATCAGTATGGTCATCCGAGGGGGGATAGAACCCCACGCGCTCGAGGTGCTCCATAATGCTCACACTCGAGGTCTCAAGATCGTGGACCTCAGGCTGCCCGAGAAAACCAGTGAAGCCATCGCCGCATTCAATCAGGCTCCCCGGGCCGACATCTACAACGTCTTGTCGTTCATGACCGACGACATCATCTCGCTCTTCTACGCAGCTGCCGATGCAGTTCTCGCCAACTCGGGCCACGAACCTTTTGGGCTGGTAGGTCTGGAGGTCATGGCGGCGGGAGGCATGGCGTTTGTCGGCTCCACGGGCGAAGACTACGCCATCCCGTGGCTGAACGGGGTCGTGTTGGACTCAGATGACCCCGCGGAGATATGTGTGGCCCTCCAGCATCTGCGCGAGCAGCCTCAGGCACGAGTGCAAATGCGGCGGGAGGCCAAAGCCACCGCCGAAAACTACACTTGGAAGAAGATCGTAGAAGATGCATTGCTGCAGAAGCTGAAATACACGGCAGTACGACAAGACGTGCGCGTGGCTTCATGGCCCCTGCTCGGCTCCATCGCATACGAGCACGGCACGACGCCGGCCGGCAAAACCCCCGGCACAGCCTGCTGACCGAGATGGCCGACACCCTAGTCACATACTGCGTAGTCCACCAGCCACGCCGGCTGCTTCTGCCTGCCCGGCCAATACCCCAAGGCACGAAACCCAAGGAGATGGCCGCCTTCCTCTTCGATGATGCCATGAACCGGCGCTATTTCGAGAAAGTGGCACGCTGGTGCTACTACCCGGCCACCGAGATGTTCACCCGCATGCTCGACCGGGGCTTCAAGCTGGGGCTCGGCTTCTCCGTGAGCTTCTTGTGGCAGTTGCGACGCTGGGATAGACGACTGGCCAACCGCTTCCGCCGTCTAGTTTCCCACCCCAACTGCGAGCTCGTGGGCGTGGAACCGTATCACGGTTTCGCCTTCGCCCTCGACATCGGCTTGTTTCAAGAGGAGATGAAACGCGGCAAAGCGTACGCTGAGGATTTCTTTGGCAAGGAAATACGTGTCACCGATACCACGGAGATGGTTCTCAATAATGAGATCTATTTCGCCCTGGCACAGGCCGGATACACGGCCACCATGCTGGACGGCAGGCCGTGGGTGATGGAGTGGCGCGAACCCACCCGTCTCTACCGGCACGCAGGGAAAGATCTGGCCGTCTTCTGCCGCCACCACGAGCTGTCAGACGACGTGGGTTACCGCTTCAGCAACGTGGGGTGGGTGGGGCATCCGCTCACAGCCGACACCTACGCACGTCTCATCCGGGAAACATGGGGGAGGATGGTGTTCTTGGGGTGGGACTATGAGACCTTCGGTGAGCACCAGAAGAAGGATACCGGCATCTTCGACTTCCTGAAGCATATGCCGGATGCCATCATCAAAAAGACACCGTTCAAATTCATGACCGCCCTCGGAAGCTGTGGCGCGTTTTGCCGAGACGCTCTCCGGACCTGCCGTTACCCGAGTTCGGCACCACCTGGGCAGGATCCGGGGGTATGGAGTTCTTCCTCGGGAACGCCTCGCAACAGGCAATCTTGCGACTTATGGCTTCCGCACTGCACAAAGCCCGACTCACCGGCCGCGCCGATCTACTGGACCTGGCGCTGTGGCTTCTTCAATCCGACAACCTCCACTTGATCCAATGGGCCGGTAGGAGCCGGATCGGAAGCGGAAGTATCGGCGTACTTCACGCCCGATGAATGGTGGTCTCTCGGGGGCGATCGCATCTTGTTTGAGCAGCAGAACGTATACAAGAACTTCATCCGGGCTATGGACGCCTTTGCCTGAGATGAAGGCGGCTTGCTGACTTGTGGACTCGCCCGTTCATTTCGCTCTCGGCTTCCACTGCCACCAGCCGGTGGGCAACTTCGACTGGGTATTCGAACAGAACTATCGCCTCGCTTACCTACCCCTGCTCACCACCTAGATTCTCACCCCAGTCCCCTTCTCGCTTCATCTGACCGGCCCTCTTTTGAGTGGCTCGGACGCCATCCACCCTGCTTATCTCGACCGAGTTGCAGAGTTGGCGGCACAGAACGTCTGGAACTCAAAGGCGGGCCCTTCTATGAATGCATCCTGCCACTGGTGCCCGGAGAAGACAGAGCAGAACAGCTCGGGAAGATGCAGGCGTACGCAGAGCGCCGACTGGGCGTCCGACCTCAGGGCTCATGGATTCCGGAGCGCGTCTGGGAACCGCAAATCGTCAGGGACCTGGCTGAGGCGGGCCTCACACGCGGCCATTGATGATGCTCACTTCCACCGCGCCGACATCGAGGAGAGGGCCGCCCACTCGTATTTCGTGACGGAGGATCAAGGGTTCCGACTCAATGTCTTTCCGATCAGCCGCCGCCTACGCTACTTGGTCCCGTTCGAGGAACCCTCACAGACTCGGGATCTTCTTCCGCCAGGTCTTCGAAGACCATAGGCGCCGCTACGAAACCGGTACGGAGGCCAAGGAGGCAGCGCACGCGCTATTGGTCTGCGAAGACGACGGCGAGAAGTTTGGAGCCTGGCCCCATACTTTCGCCCACGTGCACAAGGGAGGATGGCTCGAGCGATTCCTAACCATGCTCGAGGATTCCGCAAATGAGGGCTGGCTGGTGCTCACCACACCCGGCAGATATCAAGCCACCTATGCGCCCAACCGGCTCGTGTGTGTGGCCCAAGGCTCATACACCGAGATGGAGGAGTGGTCGGGAGGCAACTTCCGCAACTTCCTGACCCGCTATCCCGAGGCCAACCGACTACACAAGCGAGCGATGGCCTTGAGTGGACGGGCACGTGAGCACGTCGCCGATGTTAGGGCGACAGGCGAGCGATGCAGACGTGGCACGCGCCCGCACGGCGCGCGACCATGTGCTGCGAGCCCAGTGCAACGATACTACTGGCACGGAGTCTTTGGTGGCCTCTACCTGCCGCATCTTCGCCAGGCCGCCTACACCAATCTCATCCGCGCCGAGGCCCTGCTTCCGCCTGCGCCGCCCGCCCAGTTGATAGACGTCGATCTGGACGGTGCGCCCGATGTGCGGCTGCGCCGCCGCTTCAATGGCGCTGGTGGCACGGCCCGGGGCGGTTCCGTCTGGGCACTCGACCATCTGCCAACCGGGACCGCCCTACTCGACTCCTCCGAGGCGGCGCGAACCGGAATGCGCATCTCGGGCGGGCAAGCGGGGTGGCGCCCGGCCGCGACCGCGGCCGCTACCTCCGAACGGCCGAGTACGCCTCAAGGAACCTGGGCTCGAGCGGCTCGTGGTGACGACCCTCCCGCGGGACTCCCTCATCGACCACTTCTTGGCCACGGGATTCCGGTGGGAGGATCTACGGGATTTGCGAACCATGGAGTGTGGTGACTTCGCCACCGCCTCGTACTCACTGGTCCCGCTCCAATGCGATTCCGCACGAGCACGCATGTTCAGAATGGGTCGCGTTGCCAACTACCGCGTCTCCTTGGCCAAAGAAATCGCCTTGGAACCGGACATCGGGGCGCTGCGTGCTTGGTACTGCATATCTGTGTTGAATCGCATGTCAGGCATGGAGGGTCTGGGACCCTCCCTCGACGAGGTGCGGTTCGCACCGGAGTTGACCATCAATCTACTGGGCGGCCATGCACCCGAATACTACGTCCTGATCGACGGCGTGCGGCCACGGGCCGGAGCCTTGGGGGACGGGGGGACCCATCTGGGAGCTACGTCTATGACCCTTGTGGACACAATCCGCGCCCTGAATGTCCGCGTATGCTGGGATGCAGGGGTTTCTCGTTTCGATGGAGACCCCCAAATGCGTTCCGCCACCCCTTTGTCGACTGCTCTCGGTGCTGCCCGCCCTTTGCCAGGCCTCTCGGTCACTCCCGTCTTGCACAGACACGGAGTACACACGGTCTCGCTCAGCGAGGACGGCTTTGAGAAGGTGTTCCAAGGCACAGCCGTGTGGCCGACTTGGCCTCTCTCTCTGCGCCCGGGACAGGAACTGACCGTTCGCATCACCATCCAGATACAGGAGACGGGCAGCGGGCATGCCACAAGTCATCACCTTCCTGTCTGACTTCGGATGGGATAGCGGATATCCGGCGGCGTGTGAACTCGTGATCGTCCACCAGAACCCCGTGGCACGGGTCGTTCATCTAACCCACAGCATTCCGGCGGGAGATGTCAGACGAGGGGCTCATATGCTGCGGCTCCTTGTGGCCCACGCTCCCGTGGCCGTACACCTGGCCATAGTGGACCCCGGAGTGGGATCCCGGCGCCGGGCCCTATGCTTGGAGTGCGGACGCGGCGACTGCCTGGTGGGCCCTGACAACGGCCTGCTCCTGCCGGCCGCGGTCGGTCTTGGGGGAATAGACACCGCATGGGATCTCTCTGCCCCTCGTATTCGGTCTCGGGCCGGGCTCGAGGGCCCCCTGTCGCGCACCTTCCATGGAAGGGACATCTTCGCGCCAGCGGCGGCACTCCTGCTGGCGGGAGAGCCGCCGGCAGCCCTGGGACGTCCGCTCGATCCCGCAACTCTGACTCCACCTTTCGTGGAGGAACCGGTGGTTGAGCCGAGCCGAGTCATCACCAGTGTAAGCGAGATCGACACTTTCGGAAACGTGCAACTGCAGCTGGGTGGCCGGAACTGCAGAAGTGGCTTGAGGGATTACCGGCCGTGCAGATCCCAACCATGGAGATACTTCTGGCTACACAAGTGCATCGCAAAGCGGGAGGGTGTGGGGACGCGCGGAGGCCCTCGGGCCCACCGCCTCACCATGGTGAGCACCTATACTGACCTCAGGAGCGGCCAACTCGGATTGCTGGCGGATTCCTGGGGGCTCGCCGCCATCGCCCAAAGGGATGGTCGAGCGGCGGATACCCTCGGCGTTGACCTTCATGACACTGTGACCTTGCTCCCCGCGGAGCCGAAGCCGGCAGACCCATGAGAGCAGCCGGCAGCTTGCAACTCGACCGGGAAGCCGCGCCGTGAAGAGAAACGGCGCCCCTCCCCGAAGGAGTAACCCGCCGCCCGGAACGGCTCCCGTGAAGCCGACTGGCCGCGCGCCGTTTTTCGACGTGGACCCCCTGTCGCTGTACCGTCCTGACCTATCTGCACGACTCCAAGCGCTGGGAGCTCCCACATACCGCCGACAGCAGGCATATGAACACTTGATGCGACACCCAAGTCTGCCTCTGGAGGCATGCACCACGCTGCCCGCGGCAATGCGGGCACAACTCGGCCCACTAATGGAGAGACGGCCACGCATCGAGCAGAGACTGGACGACACTGGGCAGACCACACGTCTACTTCTGGCTATGCCCGACGGCGTCGCAGTGGAGTCCGTGATCATGCGCTACCCTGACCGCACCACCCTGTGCGTGTCAACACAGGCCGGCTGTCCAGTGGGTTGCACGTTCTGCGCCACGGGTGCAATCGGCTTCACCCGCAACCTTCGCACAGATGAGATCATCGATCAGGTCCGCTTGGCGGCCGCGCTTCTGGAACAAGAGGGTCGGCGCGTCACGAACGTTGTCTTCATGGGCATGGGCGAACCCTTTCTGAATCGCGAATCGGTATTCGGCGCCTTGAGGTTGTTGCGAGACCCCCGCGGGCTCCGCGTGCGAGCCCGCGGCTTATCCGTATCCACGGTGGGCATCCCAGCCGGGATCATCGAGCTCGCCCAGCGCGAGCCCCAGGTCAACCTGGCCTTGTCGCTGCACGCCCCTAACGACGAACTGCGCGAGCGCCTCTTGCCGATCAATCGCAAGTATCCGCTGGCGGCCGTGCTCCAAGCTACAGACACCCACTTCGCCATGACCCATCGCAAGCTCCTGGTGGAGTACGTGCTGCTCGGCGGCGTCAATGATGAGCCCGCCCTTGCCCGGCAACTCAGTCAGCTACTCCGCGACCGCGTTGCGGCGGTCAACCTCATATCCTGGAACGCTACCGGTGGTCCCTTCCGCGCGCCGAGCGCCAGGGCTGTGGCCGCATTTCGGGCAGAGTTGCAGCGTCAGCACATCGATGTGGCCCTGCGCGCCAGCATGGGCCACTCCATTCAGGCTGCTTGCGGTCAATTGGTGGGGAGGCGTGCGAGGGGCCGAGGATAGTCCACCTCCAGTCCGACCACAGCTTGGAATCTGGGTTTCCCGGCTTCGTGCGCAGACGGCACAGCCAGATCGGACAACTCCGCTCCGCACGACCCATCTGCGGGTGCCCTTATCCCCGATTACTCAGACGAGGAGGTTCTGGTGTCAGTCACCCCCGTGGGGTGAGGACGTTTCACCAGCGCCAGAATCACGTCATCTTCAAAGGGGGCGAGAAAGATGCCGGCCCTTTCAAACTCCATGGACAGCGTGTCCAGTTCGCCGATGTCGGCTGCGGACCCGAAGCGCCGGGCGGCAGCCAGTGTATCCACAACCAAGGCCGCTATGGTCTCCGGCTCTACGCTCTCCTTCTCCACTGCGGCTACTACCAGCCCCTGGTTTGAGATGAGGAGCGCAGCCACCACTCCCGGCATCTCTGTGTACTCTGCGATCAGATCCTGCATGGAGTCATCCCCAACTTGGTCGGTCCACCCCGCAGCATCGAGCGCCTCTGGGGGCGGAGGTGTTGAGGTACGGCTGCGACCGGCCAGTCGCTCAGACGCCCGTCTGAGCTGCTCCGCGATCACCTCGAGAACCTGCCGGGCTTGGAGTTCCGATCCGAAATCGAGAGCGAGACCGCCGGGCTTGGAGTTGATCTCCGAGATATACATGCAACCTCGCGCCAGACGCGGACCCGAGACGGGGACAATGAGTCCATCCGTCGGCCAAGATAGGAGGATGTCACCCAGGAGGAAGAGGCGAGATTCCTCCTCCCGGTCTAGCCCAACTCGGGCCGTGACCCTCCACGCTCCGTCCACCTGCAGGCATTGAGTGTCCGCACGCATGTCCTCATCATAACAGCCCGGTGCCGACTCTCACGCGGCTCCTTGAGTCGCAGCCCACGGCCAAGGGGGCGCGGCGGCAGGCGGGGTCACTCGCCGGCCAGGCGGCGCAGCAGCCGATCGAGTTCCGCTTCGTCGCGGAAGGGAACCTCCAGCTTGCCTCCCTTTGGACCCAGTGAAATCCGCGGAGAGACCCCGCACAGTTCAAAGAACCTCTCCTTGACCTCGGCAATCAAGTCATTGGATATAACGATGGCTTCGCTCGTCGGGGTACTCGAGGGCTGAACAGAACCCATCTTCTTGACTTCGCCCTCGACCGCCCGGACGGACAGGCCTCTCGCCACGGCTTTCTGAGCAAGCCGGATCTGATCGCCTCTACTCCTCAAGCCCAAGAGCGCCCGCCCGTGCCCCTCGCTCAGCCTACCTTCTGCCACCAGTTCCTGGACGGGCGCCGGCAGATCGAGAAGGCGCATCTTGTTCGTGAGCGCCGGGCGGCTTCGGCCCAACCGGGCCGCCAGGCCCTCGTGCGTCACGCCCAGATCCTCCAGCAGGACATGCAATGCATAGGCTTCATCTACAGGATTCAGTTGGCGCCGCACCACATTCTCCACGAGGGCGATCTCCAGGCTCTCCGTGTCGGACGCTTCTCTCACTATCACCGGAAGTGCGGAGAATCCCGCCAACTGGGCCGCCCGCCACCGCCGTTCCCCAGCAATGATCTCGTATCCATCATCGGTAAGCCTGGCAATGATGGGCTGAACGATGCCGAGTGAGCGCATCGATTCCGCTAGTTCCTGGAGACCCTCCAAATCCATGTCTCTCCGCGGTTGGCGAGGATTGGGACGCAGAGCCGTCACTGGTAGATCGAGAACCCCGTGATGCGTCTCCGGTGCTGCCGCCGGTGCGGCACCCGTTCCCGGAGCGCCTCCACTGTCTGTGGGTTGGGAGATATCCTCGCTCAACGGAGCTTGCTCGGGGATCGCCCCAAGGGATGCTTCTCCGAGGAGTTCCGCCAGCCCCCGCCCCAGATGCGCTTTCCGTTCAGCCATGCGCGATCACCTCTTTGGCAAGGTCGAAGTACGCGTCGCTCCCGACGCAGTGGGGGTCTAGAATCGATACCGGCACCCCGAACGAAGGAGCCTCCGCCAACCGCACATTCCGAGGCACTACCGTGCGGTAGGTCAGTGTGGGGAAGTGCCGTCGGACTTCCTGTTCCACCTCGCGGGCCAAGTTCGTCCTCAGATCAGCCATGGTCAACACAAGCCCGGCCATGGTCAGCCCTGGATTCAGCCGCTTTCGTACGGCATCGACCGTTGCCAGGAGCTGAGTCAACCCTTCCAGCGCATAGTACTCGGCTTGAACCGGCACAATGACCGCATCAGCCGCAACCAATGCGTTGACGGTGAGGAGGTCAAGCGAAGGGGGGCAATCGATAAACACGTAAGAGAAGGGGGTTTTGCCCGGGGCCCGCACCGGTTCCAAGCCCATACGCAGCCTGTACTCGCGGCGCTCCAAACGCGGCAGCACTACAGTGGCTCCCGCCATATCGGGGCTGGCCGGAGCCAGTCTCAGCCCGCCCACCGCAGTGGGTATGAGGATGTCGAACAGCCCCTTTTCGCCGAGCAGGAGTTCGAATACTGTCGGCCGCGGCTCGCGAATGGAGAAACCGAGGCCTGTAGTGGAGTTGCTCTGCGGATCCAGATCCACCAACAACACGGATTCCCCCGCCTGGGCGATAGTGGCGGAGAGATTGATGGCGGTAGTGGTCTTTCCCACCCCACCTTTCTGGTTGGCTACCGCGAAGATCACGAACTCTCTCCCCGCTCCCCCTGTGTGGTGACCGCCGCGCTCGTAAAGCGCGGCGGCTTGTTCAGGGCCGCACCCCGCCGCGGGAACCCGGCCGGGGTGGGCCTAACCTTGCGACCGATGACCAGCCTATGGTGTCGTGCTTCTGGGAACGGCACCGTTGTCAGCTGCTCCACATGGTCCACTCCCAGTATAGCGAGTGCCCGGCACCCTTCGCGCCACTCAGAATCGTCTAACCGCCCCTTCATCGCCACCATCATCCCGCCAACCTTCAGGAGAGGTACGCTCAGTTCGGCCACTTGGTGCAGAGGACCTACAGCCCGAGTGACGGCCACATCGAAGCGCTCTCGCCCTCCCGCCAAGGCCAGTTCTTCAGCGCGTGCCACCTCTATCACGACGTTGGGCAGGGCCAGGGCATCTACTGCGCGCTCCAAAAACAAGCATTTCTTCCTGATCGACTCCACCGCTGTGACTCTGGCTCCAGGAAGCGCGATGGCCAAGACCAAGGCTGGAAGGCCTCCACCCGTGCCGATGTCTACAACGCGTGCCCCCGGATGATGCAACTCCGGCAACGCCAAGAGTTCCAGGCAGTCGAGGAAATGGCGAGTCTCTATCTCCTCGACCGAGCGGGCAGATATGACATTCACGGGCGATGCCACCAATAGTCCGGCAAAGTGCGCCAATTGCTCGCAAGAAAGCGTGCTTAGACCCCAAGTGCGATACGCCTCCAGCACAGCCGGCACGGTCAACTTCCGCTCACACTCCGTTGGGCCTCCCGATGCACGTGGATCATGAGGAGGGAGATGTCCGCAGGGGAAACACCCGCGATACGAGATGCCTGGCCCAATGTGGCCGGGGCGAAACGGACCAGCTTCTGTCGAGCCTCAAAGGTCAAACCCGTAACCGCCGAGTAGTCGAAGTGTTCCGGGATGCGTGTAGCCTCAGTCGCTCGACGCCGTCTGATGTCGGCCAATTGCCTTTGGATGTAGCCGTCGTACTGGACACGAACAGCCAACTGATCAGCCACGTCGGGCGGCAGAGCGGCGAGCTTGTCTCTGTCGTGTGGACTCATGAGCGCTACCACGTCATCCAGCGACAACTCGGGCCGACGCAGAAGCTGTGCTGCAGGCTGCGACGCGTTGATGGGGGCGCTGCCCCTGGCCACCAACGCCTCATTAGTTGCGTCGCCGACCTTGATGGGGGAGGCTCCGAGAAGCTCCTCGGCTTCCGCCAACATCCTGACTCGGTCATGCACCTGCTCGAGTTGGGCCGAACTGATGAGTCCTAAGTTGTGTCCGATCTCCGAGAGTCGCTCGGCAGCATTGTCATGGCGAAGCAAGAGCCGATACTCGGCCCGAGAGGTGAACATGCGGTACGGCTCATCGATCTCTTTGGTCACGAGATCATCAATCAACACTCCAATGTAAGCTTGGTCCCGACCCAGCACGACGGGCTCACGGTCTTGGACCAAGAGCGCCGCGTTGATGCCGGCCATTAGGCCCTGCGCCGCTGCCTCCTCATACCCTGAAGTGCCGTTGATCTGTCCCGCGGCGAACAGGCCGGCAATACCCTTCACCGCCAAGCTGTGGCTCAACTGATGCGGCGGCAGAAAATCGTACTCAACCGCATAGCCGGGTCGGATCAGTGTGGCGTGCTCGAGACCCGGCGTTGCCTGAACGATCAGTTCCTGCACCCACACCGGCAGGCTGGTGGTGAGCCCTTGAAGATACATCTCCCAAGTTGACGCCCCTTCCGGCTCTACGAAGACGGGGTGCCGCTCCTTCTCGGGGAAGTTGATCATCTTGCGATCGATGGAAGGACAGTAGCGCGGGCCTTTTCCGCTGACTGACCCTGTCCGAATCGGACTCAGGTGCAGGTGGGCCGCCACCACTTCATGCGTGTGGGGGGTAGTGTAGGTGAGGTAACAGGGCAGCTGGCGCCGAGGCTGCGGCCGCTCCCAATGGGAGAAACCCGGGAGGGAGAGATCACCGGGCTGCTCAACCATTTTGGTTACGTCTACGGTACGGCCGTCAATGCGCGGCGGGGTCGCCGACTGGAAGCGATCAAGCTGTAGCCCCAGTTCCAACAAGGCGGCGGACAGCCTCGTGGCGGGCAGTTCTCCCACACGCCCGGCAGCATAGCTCCTTTGACCTACCACCACCCGTCCCTGCAGGAAAGTCCCCGTCGCCAGCACCACGGCGCGGGCGGAGATTTTCCTACCGTCGGCCAACCGTACGCCCCGGATGGTTTCACGTGAAACATCGAGGCCCGACACTTCACCTTGTACAACGAACAGACCGGGGGTGTTCACAAGCGTATGCTTCATCCAGTCTTCGTAGAGCCTCTTGTCCGTCTGGGCGCGCAAAGCCCTGACTGCCGGCCCTTTCGAGGTGTTGAGTGTTTTGATCTGCACGAAGGAGCGATCCGTATTCCTGCCCTGTTCTCCACCCAGTGCGTCGATTTCTCGGGTCAGTTGGCCCTTGCCCACGCCCCCTACGGCAGGGTTGCAGGGCATCAGCACGATCTTGTCGATGCTCAGAGTCACCAGCGCCACCCTACACCCCATGCGGGCGGCAGCCAGCGCCGCCTCGCACCCGGCATGACCGCCCCCCACCACCACCACGTCCATGCTTTCGTGCACAGCCTCAACCGCCACGTCGTATTCCCTCGCCGCGGCCGTCCCCGTCCAACTCCGCCTGGATTTCACGTGCAGCTTCGATCCCACTAAGCAGACTCTCGGCGTAGGAACGGGCGCCAATCACGCGCCCCACCGCCCACAATCCGGGAAATCCGGCCAAGCGGCCTGCCGGTCCTGCGCCCGATACAATGCGCGCCGACACCTTGTATCCCAGTCGAGACACGTATGCGTCCTCCACTTCTCCAGACACGGGCGCGCAACTACGAGCGGCTGGGAAAGCCGCTTCTTGGTTGTCACACACGCCTTGGCCTGCCCCCAGACAATCGTCCAGTGCCCCTCGCACGACGTCGTACTCCTGCCACTCTGCAGACACCGCCGACTGTGGTACAAGCAGACGCTGTTGGACCCCGTCCTCCCGCCCTCCGCTGCTTCGGCGGTCACGAGTGAGTGTCAGCCAGTCCCGGCCCACGCCCCTCACGGCCGGAGAGTACTCGAGCGACGTAGCCGGTGCGCGCCCGGCACTCTCCGCCGCCGACAACCAACGGCGACATTCCTCCGCCCACGGCGCGACAATAGATTCCCACGACTCCCACTCGGTGGGTTCCGGCTCTACTTGGCCCAACGAGCCCACAGCCTCGGCTCTCGGTGCTTCTTCAAACCCTGACACACCCACCACAGGCAGGAGTCCCCCGAACCTCCAGCCGTGCCAAGTCCCCCCGGCTTCTGCGCCATCGAACGAACCCACCAACGACGTTCCTACGTCGCAGCTCCCACAAGACAGGGGCACACCGAGGCCGGCGAGGCTCGCACACAGCTGATCGGCCGCCACCTCACCGTATCTCCCTCCTCCCATCTGCTGACGTCCCACGGTCAACCGCCCCTGCAGCGCCATGCCCACCGCAATCACCACACGAGAACCGGTCACAGTGTCGCCAAAAGCCGTGTGGACGGCCCACTCTCCGTCGTCGGTCCGCTCCAAGCCCGTTGCCAACCCCTGTCGGAAACGCAGGGTGGGCAGCAGCTCCAACACCCACTTCACCCTCAGCGATACCGCGCGGGGGTCCACGGCCAACCCGGCGAAGCCTCTCTGCCCTGAACCGGTAATCTCCTCTTGGCGCCCCTCATGCGGCCCGCCTGCCTGCGGCGTTGGGATCACAAGCGCATCAGCCAACCAAGCGCATCTCAGATCTTGCGGCAGACCGCCAAACGCCGCCATCAAGCGTGACACCCCGGCGGCTCCGGCCGCCGGCACGTCGGGACCGTAGGCCGGCTTTCCAGCAGCGTCCAGGGAGGCGCTCACCAGCAGCACCTCAACCCCAGCGGTCGCCAGCACGCCCGCGCACGCGCACCCAGAGACTCCAGCGCCGACGATGACCACGCGCGGTCCGCCCACCTCAGCTCTACTGCTCATCCAACCGCCGGTCCGCCAGACGCGATCATCTCATCTCTTTTGTTCATTTACCAATACAAAATCGGCTGAAGACCTCGTCCAACAGATCTTCGACCAGATCTTCCCCGGTTACCTGCCCGAGACATACCACGGTCGCGCGGACATCTTCCGCCACGATGTCCTCGGGCGCGCCGGCAACAAGGCAACGCCCGCTCGGCCTGCGAAGCCCGCCGCCTGTTCCACCAAACACGCTGCCGCTCCGTAGCCAGCAAGGGCTCGTCCCAGCTCACAGCCCCGTGCCCATGACGAGGCCCCTATCTCCTGCCGCAGTTCGTCAATACCCAAACCCTCCTTGGCGGAGATCGGGAGACTTCGCCACCCGCCTCCAGACGCTCCTGCGTCAAACCCTCCTGCCGGCAGGCCGCCCGAGCAACTCTTCAACGCCCGACCCCTCAGCCGCAACCTGGAATGCGGTACCTGGGGTGCCCACGGGGACAGAAACCACCAAGTCCACTTTGTTCCCCACTACAATCAGTCTCGCAGGATCCAACTCGAGATCTCCCAGCCGCATGGAGCCGCCCAGATCCCCGACGGCCGGCGTGCAGCCCAGCCCTTGGGCAGTCCTTCCGGCTGATAGGCCCCGGCTCGCACCGGTTCTGCGGCGGGGATACTCGTCCGCCCCCATCGAGAGGTCCAGTACGGCGAGCACGACATCGGCCGTGGCCAATGCCGCACGTGTGCGCTCCCACCTCTTTCTCAACCGAGTCCCAGGAGTCCCGCAGCCCGGCAGTATCAACCAGGCACACCGGTAACCCCGCAATCTCGATGGTCTCCTCTATCGTGTCTCGTGTGGTGCCGGGTATGTCCGACACAATGGCCCGCTCCCGCTGGCCAATGCATTGAGCAGACTGGATTTGCCCACGTTGGGCCGCCCAACGATGGCCACCCTCATGCCCTGGTCCAGAATCCTGCCCACGAACGCAGTGGTCAGAAGCCGCTCCAGATCCAGCCGCACACCCTCGACTGCGTGCGTAGCCTGATCCCGATCGAGGTCGCCCGGGTCTTCGTCGGCGAAATCAATCTGCACCTCCAACTGGGCCAAGACTCCGAGAAGCACCCGGCGGAGCGCCTTCAAACGCCGCGCCAACCCGCCGTCCAGCTGCCTCACGGCCGCCCGCAACGCCAAAGACGATTGCGCGCGCACGGCGGCCAGCACCGCCTCAGCCTGGGTCAGGTCGATGCGACCGTTGAGAAACGCCCGCCGCGTGAACTCACCCGGCTCTGCAGCACGAGCTCCTGCCGCCAGGACCGCCCGAGTGACCGCTCGTTGCGCCGCATAACCCCCATGACAATCGATCTCAACCGTGTCCTCGCGCGTGAACGTGCGCGGAGACCACATGGCCGCGAGCATAACCTCATCCACGATTTCGCCCGCGGAGTCCACGATGTGCCCGTGCACCAGTCGATGCGTGTCTTCCCTCGACGGGAAGGTCCCGGAGCTGGGACGGAACACGGAGCGGGCTATGCGAATGGCATCCGGCCCGCTGAGACGAACCACACCAATAGCGCCCACGCCGGGCGGGGTTGCCGGGGCAACAATGGTGTCACTGGAGGCGCGTCTGAGCACCCCTCCCTGCGCCAGGCTGTCTACGGGCTGGGAACCTGGACCGGCAGGCACGCGCACCGAGCCTACCGCACAGGCGAAATCACCACGGCACGCGACGGTTCACGACCGCGGCTCTCCGTCACAACCTCTCGCCATTCCTTCAACGCCAAATGAACGATCTTGCGTTCGGCAGCAGTCATGGGCTCGAGTTGCACCGGCCTGCCCCGTTTTACCACTTCTTCGGCCTTTCGCACTGCAATGCGCTCAATACCGGCTTGGCGACGCTTCTTATACCCCTCGGCATCGATTCGCACCTGCTTGCGCGCGGCCGGATTAGGATACAGGGCCACGTTAGCCACATATTCGAGCGCATCGATGGTCTGGCCCCTCTTGCCGATGAGGATTCCCAGATCGTCCCCGGTGATATCCGCTGTAAGCGCTTCAGCCGTCTCCACGATTCGGATCTTGGCTTCCACACCCAGGAGATCGAGGACGGTGGTCAGTAGTTCGCGCAGGCGCGCCGAACCTGCTTCGGGCTGCGCGTATTCCTCCTCAGCCTCGTCGTCCTCATATTGCTCTTCGAAGTCCAACCCCGCGGGCAACTCAGAGTCCCCAAGGAGCAGGCGCACTTCAACCAACGCATCGGTGCCCTCCACCCCCATGAAGCCGGCCTCTGGCTGCACCAACACAGATACCGCGTATTGATCTTCCCGCAGCTCGCCCGGCGCTATGTCCAGTTCCGCCAGGGCTCTCTGTACGGCCATGGCCACACTCGAACCACTAGCTCTTGCCACCTTTGCCCTTTTGGGGCTTCTTTGCGGGCGCTTTCCCCGCGGGCGTCTTGCGTCCGGTTTCACTTCCGCCCTTTCCTCCAGACACCGCTGCCACAGGCTCCGGTGTCTTCACCATTCTCATGATCACGTATTGCTGCGCGATAGTCCACAAGTTGGATGTGAACCAGTACAGCAGCAGTCCCGCCGGCCATTTTCCAATGTAGGTGATGACGCCGATGCCAATGGGCATGATGTACATCATCATTTTCTGCGTGGGGTCCTTCCCAGCCATCATCAGCGAGCTGAGAAACTGGCTGGCCACGTACAGCAAGATCAGCGGAAGATCGAACTGTGTGATGTTGTCCGCGATGTGCAGCCAGTCGGGAGCGCCGGGGAAGGCGCCAATCCATAGCCAATGATTGTCTCCGGGAAAGTCCTGCGCCCGCAGCATATAGAACAGTGCGAAGAACACCGGCATTTGAAGAATCAGTGGAAGGCACGATCCCAAAGGATTAAACTGGTTTTCCTTATAAAACTCCGCCAGCTTCTGATTGAGAAGCTCTCGGTTGCCCTTGTACTTCTCCTGCAACTCCTTTATCTGCGGCTGCAGCAGCTGCATGGCCCTCATGCTCTTGATCTGCTTGTAAGTGAGCGGCAGCAGCACGATCCGAACGATGACCGTCAGGGCCACAATAGACCAACCCCAGCTGAGGCCCAGGTTGTTGTGGAAGAACTGAAGGACGGTATAAAGGACGTCTACCAGCGGCTTGAGTAATGATTGCATCAGTCACTCACCCCGAACTGGCTCTGGCAGCCCCTTACGTTGGCCCGGCCTGCCGACCGAAACAGACGCTGAGCAGACACCGGATCGTACCCTCCATAATTGAGGGGGTTGCAGCGCATGATGCGCCATGCCCCCAAGATCAGGCCGCGGACCACGCCGTACTCCCTGATGGCCTCCACAGCATACTGCGAACACGACGGGTAGAAACGACAGCGTGCCGGGATTCCAGGGGAGATCCACCGCTGATACCCACGGATGGGGAGTATGAGCAGACTCTTATAGTCTATGGGGCCTGCTCCCGGGTTCTGCAAGCAGACCACCCCTGCTAAGGACGTCAACCATCTTTGCCTCGACGCCACTGATGCCCTGCTCGTCGATGACAGACAGGATATCCCCTCTCGCTATGAAAACCAGATCGACTCCCCGCTTCACCCTTGCCTCATTAAGGCGAAACACTTCCCGCAGACAACGCTTGATCTTATTTCGGTCCACCGCATTACCCAAACGCTTCGAAACGGAGAACCCCACCCGTACCTCAAGAGTATCGGGCGCCAAGCCCTCCAGCTCCTCGGCTGATCGGGGGAAATAGTATAGAACCATGTAGCGACTGGCAACCGACCGGCCCGCCCTATAAACACGTTCGAAATCGCGTGAGCGGGACAGCCGGTTCTTGCGCCTCAGCAAACTCGTCTCAGGCGGATAGGCGCTTGCGCCCCTTGAGGCGGCGGCGCTTGATGATGGCGCGACCCGCAGCCGTGCTCATCCTCTTTCGAAACCCGTGGGTCTTGCTGCGCTTACGTTTGCTCGGCTGATATGTTCTCTTCACTGCCCCGAACCTCTGGGTAGGACTGGTACATCTCCACCAGCCGGTTGCCCGCGCGCGTGGTGCCATAGATGCACCACCGCGGCACGCGGATCCGGCAAAGGTGTTGAAGTATACGCCCGCCCCCCATCGCGGTCAACGCGGGCGAGCGCCGATGTTCGCAGAGCCCTCTTGGCCGAGTGTGCCGCCGTGAGGCCTGGACGACCGGTGAAGACCGGCAGCAAACCCGGTGTACCTCTGGGGACCAGATGGCCACACGCCGCTTCCCGAAAGGCAGGATGATCACCTTTGGGTGGACGTAGGGGGTGCCCGTCCACCCTGTCCTGAGACGAGCATGAAAAGCCTTTGTCCACATTTTCCTCACTTCAGCGGCAATACCGTGTGCTCCGCGTGTCGCAACGGCTCAACTTGTACACACCTGTGGACAGAGCTGTGGATAAGTCAGAAACTGCCTGCATATAGAGCTGCACTTACCTGTCACAACCTTCTCGCAGCCCGCACCGTCCGCAGACCTTCTTCGGTATTTGCGGACGGTGCGGGACCCCGGACTTGTGGAAAACGCCTCAGCCTCCGGCTAGAATGAACACGGGTTTCACACGTTCCATGCCATGGATGTGGGCAGGGCGGTGCCGCGGCACACACCCTCGTCCCCACCCTCCTCAAGGACGCGAGCGCGGTCGCATGTTCGTCGACGAAATCAGACAGCAGCTCCAGAGAGACCCGGCGGAATCCGACGCCGCGGCTCCCATCAGCCATGATGAGACGGCGCCCCGCATAGCCGTCTACGACAGCGTGACTGCGCCTCCTCGTGTACTCTCGGTGCCGGACACCCACCTACCCGATCTCATCGACGCCCTGGCCTCCAAGACATATGACCTCGCGCGGCAACAGGGGAGCAGGTTGCCGTATACGGTTCTCCGCGAAGTCATAGAGAACCTCATACATGCGTGGTTCTCGGATGTGGTCATCACCATTCTCGACGATGGGAATACCATCCGTATCGCGGACCGCGGTCCCGGCATAGGCGACAAGGCCAAGGCTTTCCGCCCCGGCTTCTCCACCGCGGGACCCGAGCTCAAACGCTTCATCAAAGGGGTCGGCTCCGGCCTACCCATTGCGAAGGAATCTCTCGGACTCATGGAGGGGATGCTGGATATAGAAGACAACCTGGGGCAAGGCACGGTGGTGACGCTCAAACTACCGCCCACGCCGGCAGTCCAACCACCTGCCCCCTCGCCCCGTCCCTTGGCGGACCTGTCGGAGCGGCAGCTCAAGATGCTCTCTCTCCTCCTCGAGCTCGGGCCTGTCGGCCCCTCTCGCATAGGCAGAGAGCTCTCTATCTCGGCTTCCACATCCTACCGGGACTTGGTTGCTTTGGAGGCCCTGGGCATGGTGGCTTCCGGGGCCGGCGGCCGCCGTTCCATCACGAAGGACGGCCTGCACTACCTGGACAGGGTACTATAGAGTCCTCCCCACACGGACGTGTCACCGGAGGCTGCTTGTGGAGACCCATCACGCCGACCTGATCTGGACGGAGGCGCTCGCCCTCATCGCGCAGCGGTTGAATGAGGGGACATTCCGTATCTGGTTCGGTCCCACGGCAGGATTGGGGTTCGTAGACGACACGTTCCTGGTGGGAGTCACATCGGATTTTGCGCGTGATTGGATTCAGACCAGATTCAGCGGCCTGATCCAAGACTCTCTTACCCAAGTGCTCGGCGACGTAGTTCAGTGCCGCGTGGTCGTGTCCCCTGAGCTTGCTCAACGAATAGCTACCAGTGATCCTCCGCCCGCGGGCGACCCGACGCACGCGGCCCCGAGATTGGATCCGCCACTTGCCTCGGAAACGCCTGTCACCGCCCGAGAGACTGCCTCCCGGACCGGTAATGGGAACGTTGCCACTCCCGGATCTCTTGCGGGTCTCAACGCCAAGTACACGTTCGAAAGCTTCGTAATAGGTCCGTCGAACCGCTTCGCCCATGCCGCCGCCCTGGCCACGGCTGAAGCACCTGGGGTCAACTACAATCCGCTCTTCATCTACGGCGGTGTGGGTTTGGGTAAAACCCATCTACTACAGGCCATCGGGCACTACGTTTTCCGCAACGCCCCTGAGCTCAAAGTACGTTTCGTGACCATCGAGGTCTTCACCAACGAGTTCATCAACTCACTCCGCGATGAAGCAATCGAGGGATTCAAGCGTCGGTACCGTACAAACGACGTCCTCCTCATCGACGACGTCCAATTCCTCGAGCGCAAAGAGCAAACCCAGGAGGAGTTCTTCCACACGTTCAACGCGCTCTATGAGGCAGGAAAACAAATCGTCCTCACCTGCGATCGTCACCCCAAGGCGCTACAGACCCTGGAAGATCGCCTGGTATCACGATTCGAGTGGGGTCTTACCACCGATATCCAGCCGCCGGATCTTGAGACGCGCATTGCCATCCTGCGCAAACGTGTCCAGCTCGATGGTCTACGCCTCGCGGATGACGAGGTCCTCACCCTCATTGCAGCCCGCGTTCCCACCAACATTCGCGAGCTCGAGGGTTGCCTGACCCGGGTCGCCGCTTTCTCCTCCTTCACGGGCCGGCCTATCGACGCAGCCCTTGCCCGCGACGTACTCAAAGACATCCCTGAGACGGCGGGAGTGAAGATAACCATAGACCACATTATCTCCGTGGTTTGCGCCTCTACCGGCATTTCCCGCGCTGAAGTCACCGGCGATAAGCGCTCTCGTGCCATTGTGCAGGCTAGGCACTTGGCCATGTACCTTGCCCGCGAGTTGACGGACATCAGCCTCCCCCAAATAGGTGAGCGTTTTGGGGGACGTGACCACACGACCGTGCTGCACGCCGTTGACAAAGTGGGTAAGCTCATGCATGAGGACAGGGATATCTACAATCTCATCCAACAACTCACGACCCGAATCAAGATGCCTCGTTGACAGTTATGTGTGTATCCTCTGAAAGCCTGTGGACACAGCCGGCACAGCCCGGCCGCCCCCATTCGTGCCCTCGGATGTCCCACACGCTATCCCCCAGCCTGTACACACGGGGTTACAGCTACCGGCCTCTAATCCGGCGCTCTTTCCACACCTTCCACAGCCCTTATTACTCTGTTTACCCTTTTTCTATAAAAGAAATTAATAGATATCAGGCAAGACCGGCATCATCTCCGGAGACCTAGGGGGAGAGAAATCCATGAAGGTCATCACAAGCAAGGCGGACCTGGTCGATACGCTCGGAATTGTGAGTAGAGCGGTCTCTACACGCAGTTCTATCCCCGTCCTGGCAGGGGTTCTTCTGGATGCCGGAGGGGATGGCATTTGGATCAGTGCAACCGACATGGACATCTCAGTGCGTGCTCCGCTGCGGGGTGTGGTGGAGGTGGGGGGCGCAGCCGTGCTACCCGCGCGCATACTGGGCGATATAGCCCGATCCTTGGCCGGCGGTGAGGTGGTTCTGGAGAAGGCGTCGGTGTCCGCGCAGATGGAGTTGCGCAGCGGGGACTCGGAGTTTGCTCTTCGGGTGTTTCCGGCGGAGGACTTCCCGGCTTTCCCGGTGTTTCCTTTGGAAGAGGGGTTCACGGTAGAGAAAGCCGGATTTCTCACCACCATTGATCGCGTGGCGGGGTCGGCGTCCAAGGATGAGACGAGGCCGGTTCTAACCGGGGTATTGTTGCACATGACGAAGAACTCGGTTCGTATGGTGGCCACCGACAGCTATAGGCTGAGTGTGAAAGAGACTCCGGTCGAGGCGTCTGTGCGAGACAAGCTGCAGGTGATAGTGCCCGGCCGCTGTTTGACTGAGCTCTCCCGTATTGGCTCCGCCGTGGCGGCCGATAAGGTGAGCGTGGTTCCCACTGAGAACCAGATCCTGTTTCAGGTGGGCGATGTGCTGCTCATGTCACGGCTCATAGATGGGCAGTTCCCGAATTACCGGCAGCTGATCCCCGAATCCTTCGAGTCCAGAGCGACCGTCCGGCGCGACGAGTTGATGGAGGCATTGGGCCGAGTCAGGCTGCTGGCGCAGAAGAGCTCGCCGGTGAGACTCCTGTTCGCGGAGGGCACGTTGACAATATCGGCGCAGTCGCAGGATGTCGGCACCGCAAAGGAGAGTATGCCCATCGAGTACGAGGGAGAACTGTTGGAGATCGGGTTCAATCCGGAGTTCTTACTTGCTGGAGCCGGCGCTGTGCTCGATGAGGATGTGGACATGAGGTTCATCAGCCCACTGAGGCCGGGCTTGCTACGGGGGAAGGAAGACGACTTCTTGTATCTCATCATGCCGATCCGCCTGACCGATTGACGGAGGGTGCTCTCGGACATGTCTTCAGAGGGAGACATTCGTGTTGTGGTGCTGAATCCAGGGACCACGCTGGGGCAGGCCCTCAAATACGTGGGATTGGTCATGACCGGCGGTGAAGGCAAAGCACGCATCGCCGGTGGTGAAGTCCGGGTCAACGGAGCCGTGGAGTCGCACCGAGGTCGCAGGTTGGTGAACGGGGACGAAGTGGCGTTGGGGGAGACCTCATTCCGAGTGTCCGTGTGGAATCGTGAGGATACGTCGCGTTCGCCTGGTTAACCTTCGCTGCCACCAACACCTCGATGTGGAATTCGGATCCGGTCTCAACTTGGTGGTGGGAGGTAACGGGACTGGGAAGACTTCGTTGGTGGAGGCGATCTGCCTGGCGTTACAAGGGATTTCTCCCCGAACACATCGCCCCACTGAATGTATCCTCTCAAGAGCGGAGCACCTCCGTGTGGAGGTGGAGCTCGGCCCCGACCCCTGTGTAGGGCCGGAAGCCATCAGCGGGGGAGCGGCGTCCAACTACAGGACGCTGGTGGCGGCCGCTGCCTTCTCGCGGTCCGGCGAGCGCAGACTGCAGGCCGATGGAAGCGTGTTGAGCTCTGTGGAGCGCTGGGAGTCACTGGTACCCGTGCGGACGTTCTTCCCGGACGATTTGCGGCTGGTGAAAGGCAGCCCCCGGCGCAGGCGCGAGTTTCTCGATGCTCTGATCGCGCGGGTCTCGTCTGAGTATGCGGCTTCGCTCGCACGATACGGGAAGGCATTGGGCCAGCGTAACGCTCTTCTGCAGCGGCACCAGTTGGGCGACGAGCACGGCCCCTGGGAGACCATCTTGGCCGAAGAGGGCTTGGTTGTCACCAGGGCGCGGGAAAGTGAGCTATCGCGTTTTGCTCCAATCGCTGGCTCCATTTATCAGGATCTCATGAACAACACTGCAGTAGGGCTCCGGATGATTTATCGCACGAATGTGGGTGACATGACGATGGCGGAGTACCAGGAGGCCCTTCGGGATCAGCGGGAGGGAGATGGGCGGCGCACCTTCACCCACACAGGTCCCCACCGGGACGATGTCCGGTTGGTGGCCGGTGGGATCGATCTGCGCGGGTCGGGCTCCCAGGGCGAACAACGAGGCGCTCTCCTGGCGCTGGTGCTGGCCTCGGCACAGTGGGCCGCAGCCGCCGGACTGTCGCTCCCCATTCTGCTCTTGGACGACGTGATGAGCGAACTCGATCACGCCAGGCGCCGGTCTCTTGTGCGCCGCCTGCTGTCCGAGGGGCAGAGTATCATCACGACCACGGACCTCCATCACTTTGAAAATGATGAGATCAAAACCGCACACGTTATCGAGATACCCTAGAACGGCCCAAGCCGAGTTCTGCCGCAAAGGAAACGCCCTTTGACTGAACTGGAGCCACTGGGAGCGGTGCTGGGCCGCCTCCTCCCTTCGGGGGGTGGCACCGTCGAGTACTGTCTGAACGAGGTGTGGAGTTCGTGTGTGGGCGCGGACATCGCCCAGAACGCACAGCCGCTGTCACTGCGGAAGGGGCGCTTGGTGGTTGCCACTTCCTCTCCGGCTTGGGCTCATGCGCTGCAACTCATGGAGGATCAGATCGTTGATCGGCTGAACCGGGCTCTCGAGGTATCTGTGCGCGGCCGGGGTTTCCGCGCTCACGCCGAGCCCATTTGTCGCGTCCAGTTTCGGGCCGCCGGCTGGGCGGGAGCCTCGGCGGCCGGAGGAGCGCCGAGGGCCGGCGGATCGATAGGGGGCGACGTCACGGCCGGAGCGACCGCTGATGTGGAGGGGGCCGGGAATCCCCGACCGGCCGCGCAAGGGCGCTCTCGCGCGCTGCCCCCCGAGCTCGAGGCCGAGGTGCGGGCTGTTCAGTTATCTGCCTGTGACGCCACGTTGGGCGACCGAGTGGCTGCCGCCATGAGGGCATGGTTGGGGCGCAACCGCCATGATGATTCTTAGCAGAAGCGTGCGCCGGAGTGCGGCGTGTGATTGGTGTCCCTGCGCCCACGGCGGCCAGGCAGGGAGACTGCGGCTGTAAGAGGATTCTGTGCGCCCACGGCGTACAGGGTAGTTGGAGTGAACCCCCTCATGTGCTATCATATCGCAGGCAGAACTTCCTCTTCTGCAGGGCGCATATCTCCCCCGCGTCGCAGCGGCCTCGCCCCCTCAGATGACTGCGCCTGTCAACGTAGGAGACTCAGGTTTCGTGACTGACATTAGCTACGACGCGGGCGATATCCAAGTCCTAGAGGGCTTGGATCCCGTTCGTAAACGGCCCGGCATGTATATCGGCTCCACCGGCTCGCGGGGCCTCCACCATCTCGTGTATGAAGTGGTCGACAATTCCGTCGACGAGGCACTGATCGGTTCATGCTCGCGAATTGAGGTGACCATCCTTCCCGACTCTTCGGTGCGGGTGACTGATGACGGGAGAGGCATCCCGGTCAAGGTGATGCCTCAGTACGGCAGGCCGGCGCTGGAGATCGTCATGACCAAACTCCACGCCGGAGGCAAGTTCGGAGGAGGGGGGTACAAGGTTTCTGGAGGGCTCCATGGAGTCGGGGTTTCCGTGGTGAACGCTCTTTCCGAGTGGCTGGTAGTAGAAGTCTGTCGAGACGGCCATCGTTACCGGCAGCCGTACGCGCGGGGCGTACCGGAGGCCGATGTGGAGCGTGTGGGGCGCTGTGTCGGCAGTACCGGGACCACCGTTCACTTCCGACCCGACCCGGAGATCTTCGACGATCTGAATTACAACTTCAGCACGCTGGCACAGCGACTGCGCGAAGTGGCCTTCCTCAATAGTGGACTTCATATCTCGCTCGTCGATGAGCGTGTCGCGGTCGCCCCCCCGCCGGATGCTGAGTCGCCAGGGGTGGCGTCGCCGGAAGTCGAGCGCGAGGAAGGGGAAAGAGAAGGCCGGGGACAGACCACCCAGGGAGGGGTTGCCGAGACCCGCGCCGATCAAGCCGTTTCGGTGGCAGATGAACCCAGGGCTGCCGGCGGTACACCACTCGTCTCTGCTGAACCGCGCCAGGTGTCATTCTGCTATCGCGGCGGCATCGTGGACTTCGTCCATCACATTAACGCCCAGAAAGACGCCATACATGACAAAGTCATCTTCTTCGGCGCGAAAGAAGAGGACTACCAGATGGAACTGGCAATGCAGTGGAATGCCGGGTACCTGGACAACGTCTTCTCGTTTGCAAACAATATCAACACTCCCGAAGGGGGCACGCACCTCTCGGGTTTGCGTGCGGCCATCACGCGGACGCTCAACGAATACGCGCGCAGCAAAGGACTCCTGAAGGAGAAGGAAGAGAACTTCTCTGGCGAGGACGTGAGGGAAGGATTGGCGGCCATACTCAGCGTGAAGCTTCGTGATCCTCAATTCGAGGGGCAGACCAAAACCAAGTTGGGCAACTCGGATATGCGGAGCTTCGTGGAGACGGTCGTTAACCAAAGGCTGGCCGAGTTTCTCGAGGAGAACCCCACCGACGCCCGCAAGATCGTCAACAAGGTGTTGGCCGCAACCCGCGCGCGGATGGCGGCCCGCAAGGCCCGCGACTTGACGCGTCGCAAGAACGTTCTGGAGAACACCACGCTCCCGGGCAAACTGGCCGACTGCGCTATTCGCGACGCAGCGGCAAGCGAGTTGTATCTGGTGGAGGGGGATTCGGCCGGCGGCTCGGCCAAGCAGGCGCGAGACCGCAGCTTCCAAGCCATCCTTCCCTTGCGGGGCAAGATCATCAATGTGGAGAAGGCCCGGGTCAGCAAGATCCTCTCCAACCTAGAGATACAGGCCATGGTTGCCGCCGTGGGTACGGGCGTGGGCGAGGACTTCAACGTGGAGAACGCCCGGTATCACAAGTTGATCATCATGACCGACGCCGACGTGGATGGAGCCCACATCCGCACGCTGATCCTCACCTTCTTGTTCCGCAACATGCCGGAGCTCATCGAGGCCGGCTACGTGTACATAGCGCAGCCGCCTCTGTTTCGCGTCACTCACAAGCGCCAAGACTACTACGCGTTCAACGCCCCGCAATTGGAGGAGGTCCTCAGCCGGCTGGGACGCAACGGAACCACCATCCAGCGCTTCAAAGGTCTGGGTGAGATGAATCCTGAACAGCTGTGGGAGACCACCATGAACCCCAACAACCGCACGTTGCTCAAGGTGACAGTGGACGACGCGGCTATCGCCGATGAGGTCTTCACCGTCCTCATGGGGGACAAGGTGGAGCCGCGGCGCGATTTCATAGAGCAGAACGCGCGATACGTCCGCAATCTGGATGTGTGATGCGCAGTGCGGTTGAGGTGGTAGATGCTGCAAACGCTGGAAGGGAAGATAGAGCACGTTGAGATAGCGGACGAGATGCGTTCGTCCTACCTCGACTACGCCATGAGCGTAATCGTGGGGCGCGCGTTGCCCGACGTGCGCGACGGTCTCAAGCCGGTGCATCGTCGTGTGCTGTACGGCATGCACGACGCGGGCATGCAGCCCAACCGACCGTATCGCAAATGCGCGCGCATTGTGGGGGACGTGATGGGCAGCTACCATCCCCACGGCGATTCCGCTATCTACGACACGCTTGTGCGGATGGCACAGGACTTCTCCACCCGCTATCCGCTTGTGGACGGCCACGGGAACTTCGGTTCAGTGGATGGCGACGCCGCGGCCGCAATGCGGTACACGGAGTGCCGGCTGGCGCGGGTTGCCACCGAGTTGCTGCGGGATATCGAAGCCGACACCGTTGACTTCGTTCCGAACTACGACGAGAGCCGTGAAGAGCCGACCGTTCTACCCGCCCGCTTCCCCAACCTGCTGGTCAATGGGAGCTCGGGGATCGCCGTGGGCATGGCCACCAACATACCCCCGCACAACTTGGGCGAGACCATCGACGCCACGGTGGCCCTCATTGAGGATCCCACCCTGGACACTGCGTCGCTCATGCGCCTCCTGAAGGGACCGGACTTCCCTACCGGGGGCATCATCATCGGGCGAGAGGGCATCCGTGAGGCGTACGAGACCGGCCGGGGCCGCGTGCTGGTGCGGGCCAAAGTCCACACTGAGCCCATCAAGCAGGGCAAGACCGCCATCATAGTCACGGAGATCCCGTACCAGGTCAACAAGGCGCAGATGATCGAGAAGATCGCCGAACTGGTTCGCGAGAAGAAGATCAGTGAGATCTCCGATCTTCGCGATGAGTCCGATCGCTCCGGCATGCGCATCGTGATTGAGCTGAAGCGCGAAGCCATTCCCAGGGTGGTTCTCAATAAGCTCTACAAGCACACGGCCATGCAGGCCACTTTCGGGATCATCAACATCGCATTGGTGGACGGCATCCCGAAGACGCTGGCACTCAAAGACATACTTCGCCACTACATCGCCCATCAGAAGGAAGTTGTAGTCCGCCGTACCCGCTACGAGTTGGACAAGGCGCGCAAGCGGGCCCATATCCTTGAGGGGCTGCTGGTGGCCATCGCCAACCTGGACGAGGTTATCCGCATCATTCGCTCCAGCGAAGACACTGAGGCGGCCAGGACGAACCTGATGGCACGCTTTGACCTGTCCGAGGAACAGGCGCAGGCCATAGTTGATCTGCGCCTGCGGCAGCTCACGGCCCTGGAACGGCACAAGCTGGAGGAAGAGCATCGCGATCTCGTGGAACGCATAGCATACCTGGAGTCGGTGTTGGCCAGCGACGCCAAAGTGTACGAGATCATCCGGGAGGAGTTGCTCGAGGTCAAAGCCATGTACAACGACGCGCGCCGTACCGAGATCGCGCCGTCCGAGGGCGAGATCGACATCGAAGACATGATAGCGGTGGAAGAGATGGTCATTTGTGTGACCAAGTCCGGCTATGTGAAGCGTATGCCCGTGTCCGGATACCGTCTGCAGCATCGAGGCGGCATGGGTGTCAGTGGTATGGATCTCAAAGACGGTGACTACATCGAGCACCTGTTCATCACCACCACGCACCATTACCTGCTCTTCGTCACCTCACGGGGGAAGATCTATCGGCTGAAGGTACATGAGTTGCCCCTGGGGAGCCGGCAGTCCAAGGGGCGGGCGCTCGTCAATCTCCTGCCCCTGGCCCAGGGCGAACAGGTCAAGGCGGTCATCGCCACCAAGGACTTCAAGGATGCCGCGCACCTCGTCTTCGCCACCCGCAAAGGCCAGGTCAAAAAAACCGAGTTCAAGGAGTACGACACCCGTCTACGGGCCGACGGCCTCATCGCCATCAACCTGCGTGAAGACGACGAGCTTATCGCCGTGGAACTCACTACCGGGGACGATGATCTGATCTTGGTTTCGTCAGAGGGCAAGGCCATCCGCTTCCACGAGACAGGCGTGAAGCCCACAGGGCGCGACACCAAGGGTGTGGGCGGTATGGCTCTTCCCAAGGGCCACCATGTCGTGGGCATGGCCACGGCGCGCAACGATCTCGATCTGGTCTGTGTCACGACAGGTGGTTACGGTAAGCGTACGCCCATGTCGGAGTACCGTACCCAGAAGCGCGGTGGACGGGGGGTCATCACCATCAAGGACGCGCCCGGCCGCGGCGACCTGGTGGCCGTCTGTCCGGCGCGCGAGGATCACGAGCTGCTGCTGGTGAGCCAAGAGGGCGTCCTCATCCGCACGCCGGTCAAGCAGATCTCCTGCATGGGCCGCAATACCATGGGGGTGCGCATCATGAAGCTCAACGCGGGCGACCAGGTGTCGAGTGTGGCGCGGGTGGTGGCCGATGGCGAGGGCAACGGGGCCGGCAACGGCGAGGACGGAGCTGTGGACGGGGGCAACGGCGAGGAGGCATTGCCGGCATACTGATGCCGGTAGGGCGACGCCTTGCGAGGCTCGGGGGCCGGGATCTCGCCGGCGGACCCCGCTGCCACCCAAGCGATGCTCACGTCGTCACGCGCTGCACTTCCTCAACAGAGGTGATCCCGGCCAGCACCTTCTTCACGCCGTCCTGCCTGAGAGTCCTCATCCAGCCGGTTGCGGCGGCTTGGCGAATGTCGTCAGCACTGGCCTGATCGAGTATCAAGCGTCGCAGCTCTTTTGTGATGGGGAGCACTTCGAATAGACCGATCCGACCACTGTAGCCGGTATTGAAGCAGCGGCGACACCCCACCGGTTCGAATACATCGACCACCTTTTTGCCGAAGAACTCTCGATCCGCCGTCGTCATAGTGGATGGGGTGAGGTGGACCTGCTTGGCGCAATGACGGCAGAGTTTGCGTGCCAGGCGCTGGGCCACCACGCATTCGAGGGATGAGGCGATGAGATAGGGTGGCAACCCCATCTCCAGCAGGCGAGACACAGTCGCGGGGGCATCGTTGGTATGGAGGGTCGACAAGACCAAATGGCCGGTCAGCGATGCTTCGGTGGCAATGAGAGCGGTCTCGTAGTCGCGGATCTCACCCACCATGATAATGTCGGGGTCGCTCCGAACCAGAGAGCGGAGAGTGGAGGCGAATGTCAACCCAATGTTGGATCGGATCTGCGTCTGCAGGATTCCGGGCATCTTCCTTTCCACCGGGTCCTCCACTGTGTAGATCTTGACCCCGGGCTGGTTGAGTTCCTCAAGAGCGGCATAGAGACTGGTCGACTTCCCCGATCCGGTGGGGCCCGTGATCAGCACCTGCCCGTGCGGCCGGCGGATGGCCGAACGGAACGTTTTGAGCTCGTTCGTCCCCATGCCCAGGTCCTGCAACGAAATGGAAGACATGGATACTTCGAGCAGGCGGAGAGTGATGTTCTCCCCGTACACGGTGGGCAGGCTTGCGATGCGGATATCCACTTCCTCGCCATCACGCACGTAGGTGGCGCGTCCGTCCTGGGGGAGGCGTTTTTCGGCGATGTCCATATCGCCCAGGATCTTGATCCTGGAGATCACCCCGGCTCGCCGCGAGGGTGGGAGTGTGGTGAGGTGGTGGAGCACGCCGTCCAACCTTATTCGCACCACCAGGCCGTCGGCCTGTGGCTCGAAGTGGATGTCGGAGGCGTGGCGCTTGAGGGCGGTGTCGAGTATGTCGTCGACAACCTTGACCACAGAGAAGTCCTGGGCTTCTTCCTTGTCGGGCTCGCCGTTCGTAGTATCGGCTGATTGCTCGACCGTGGCTCCGTTCAACTCGTTCTTGCCGTTGAAAAAAAGGTCGATCGCATCAGCCATACCCGTTGCCGTGGCCACCGCCGGGATCACGTTCTTGCCGGTGATGATCCGTACGTCATCGATGGTGACCACATCGAGCGGGTTCACCATAGCCAGCACGATCGCGTCATCTCGGAAATCCACAGGGATCGCGTGTCGGGCTCGCACAAACTTCTCTGTCAGCAAGTTGACTGCCGCCGGGTTGGGGTAGGTAGCTGTCGGGTCGAGCACATCGAGCCCACGTTGGGACGCCAAGGCTTCTGCCAACTGCTCTTCCGTGAGACAGCCGAGGACCACCAGAGCCTCGCCGAGTCTGGCACCCGTCTCGCGTTGGTATTCGAGTCCCTTGCGAAGGTCATCGTGTCCAACCAAGCCGCGTGCCAGCAGGACGTCTCCCAGCCTTCGCGATGCACCGATGTTATTGAGTGATGGGCTCATTGCTTGTGCGCACACTCTGCTGCCACGATGGGGCCTGCAGGGGTGTTTGGTATAATTGTCGGCAACATCCCGCGATTTCTGAACTGGGGAGTACTGGAGAGCATGCCGCTCTTTTTGTGGGACTGGACCATATTCCTACTCATCCCTGCGTTACTCCTCACCATTGTGGCGCAGGTGCGGGTAACCTCTACCTTCAATCGCTACAAGGAGGTCCCTTCCGCCCGTGGTTTGACCGGTGCGCAGGGGGCCAGGATGTTGCTCGATTCCTCTGGGCTGGGGCATGTGGGTATTCAGGTGGAGGGTGGCAGGCTGAGCGACCATTACGATCCGCGGTCGAAGACGCTCACGCTCAGTCCCGAGGTGGCCAACGGCAACTCCCTGGCGGCGTTGGGGGTTGCCGCACACGAGGCCGGTCACGCCATTCAAGACGCGGAGAAATACGCATTCCTTCGTGCCCGTAGCTCCATGGTGCAAGGGGCGGCGTTGGGCAGCAACGTTGGGTTCTTCTTGTTCTTTGTGGGTCTTGTTCTCGGGAGAAATACGCTGCTCATGAACATCGGTATTGTGATGTTCTCCCTCTTCGTTTTGTTCACGCTGGTCACGCTTCCGGTGGAGATCAACGCCTCACGCCGCGCGCTCGCGGGCCTGGCGTCGCACAACATACTGCTGCCGGACGAGATGCGCGGAGCGCGGGCAGTGCTGAGCGCGGCGGCTCTAACCTATGTGGCGGCGCGCTCATGGCTCTCCTCAACCTACTGCGCTTGGTGCTTATCAGCCGGCGGTAATCGACCGGTGCGCACCGGTGGCACCGGCTCTGGGCCAGGTGCGAACATCCATTCGCCGGCGGGGCTGTTCGCCTGAGGTCCCGGTCAGGCGAGGAGCTGCTCGATGACGTCCAGGACTCGCGAGATCCGGAAGGGTTTTGTGATGTAGGCGTCCACCCCCGCCTGCCGACCGCTTTCTTCGTCGCCGCGCCGGCCTTGGCCGTAGCGCAATGATGGGGATGGCCATCGTGGCCGGATCCTCTTTGAGGGAGGCCGTGGCCGCGTAACCATCCATCTCGGGCATCATGAGATCCATCAGGACGAGATCAGGGTCGGTGGATCGCGTGGTGACACTGCCTCCACCCCGTTCGTGGCCCTGTGTACCTCGTGGCCCACGGCCTCCAGTGACATGGATAGGATGGTGAGGATGTCTGGGTCATCGTCAGCCACAAGAATCCGCGCCATCATGCCTCCTTTGCCTGAGTATGAGTGAGTCCCGTGCCGTGCGGTCCCAGGATGTGCGGGATGGTGAAAACAAACACCGAGCCCTTTCCTGCCTGCGACTGTACCGTGATGGTGCCACCATGGAGATGTATCAGGTCCCGCGTGATGGCTAGTCCAAGGCCGGTGCCGCCCTGGGCTCGAGTCGAGGTGTTATCGATCTGTGAGAAGCGTTCGAAGATGCGGTCGAAGTCCTCTGGTCTGATGCCGATTCCGGTGTCGGATACCCGGACCTCCACGAAGCCGGTGGACAAAGGCCGGCCCTCAATGGTCACCGAGCCGAACTCAGGGGTGAATTTGACTGCGTTTGTCACGAGATTCATCAGCACCTGCTCCAGCCTGGAGGCATCAGCGAGTAGGGGGGGCAGCGCCCCGGGTAGCAAGCTCGAGACTTTTATGTTCTTCTCGCGGGCCTTGGGTCCCACCACGCTGAGCACGTCTCCCACAACCGCCTTGAGGTCTACGGGCTCTAGGCTGAGATCCATCCTGCCGGCCTCCACCTTGGTAAGGTCCAGCAGGTCATTGATGAGATTGAGCAGGGTGTCGCTGCTGTTCAGCACGCTGCGTAGCAGGGCGCGCTGCTTGTCGGAGACCTCGCCGGCCAGGCCGGAGATCAACATGTCCGTGTAGCCGACGATGCTGGTCAGTGGTGTGCGAAGTTCGTGGCTCATGGTGGCCAAGAAGTCGCTCTTCAGCCGGTCCACATGCAGCAACTCCTCGTTTGCCGCGGCCAACTCCTGTGTGAACTGAACATTGCGTACCGCGATGGCCAATTGTCCTCCGATGGCATCGAGCAGTTCCTCGGCTCCCCGTTGGACGCGTTGCGCCGGTCTGCTGAGCAGGTAGACTGTTCCCAAGTACTCTTCGCCGAGGCGTAGAGGCGCGGCCAGATAGCTCAAAAAGCCGAGGGTCGGCGGTTCGAACGCCGCTCGTTCGATGGCGTCCACCCGGTTCGGGAGTCGACCCCCCAGGAGCATTCGGCATGAGGAGTCATCTATGCCCAGACGGGCGGCCACCGCTCCTTCCGTGGCACCGGGCGCGAAGAGGGCGATGAAACCCGCGCCCACGCCAACATAGGAGGCGAGCTTGCCCAGGGCCTGAGGCAGTATTGTCTCCAAGTCCTGCAGACGAGACAGGATGGCTCCCGTCTCTTCCAGGACTAGGAACCGACGGTTGATTTCTTGTTGCACGGCTACCCGAGCCCGCTCCACGGCCAGGGATTCTTTGAGGCGCGCATTGGCCGTGACCAGACTCCCCGCCAGAAGGCCGGCTGCGTAGGCTATGACCATAAGACCGAGTGCGATGACGGCGACGGCGGCCCAACCGTTCGCAACGGACACGCCCAAAGAAGCCGGCAAGTCGGCCACGGCGACGCCGCGCTGGGCCAAATACGCGAGCCCGGCGAACAAGGCGACCTCAGCCAAGGCCACAGCGTATGTGGGCCCCGGCCCCAGAAGCATGGATGCGGCCAGGGCCGGCCACAGCAGGAGTACGGCCACAGCGCTACCCGGGCCGCCCGTGACCTGAACGATCAACAGAACGAAGAGGGCGTCGGCCACTACTGCGGGCCATACGCCGCGCCCCTTGGGAGAGGCGCGCGTCCACAGGGCCACGGGTATGTTGCTGAGCACTACCAGTCCGCCCACACCGGTCACCCACCAGGCAAGGGGGTCGCGGGTGGCGAGCGCCAGTACCAGCAGCGTTCCGACGAGAGGCAGCGTCAAGAGAGTGCGGGCTATGACGAAGTCACCCACCTGGAGGTAAGGAGTCGAGGGCTTCGCAGCGAACTTCTTCATACGTCAGTGCATCGGCTAAAGTCGGCCGGAGGTGTAGCCGTTGTCAGTTCCCCGCCTCCTGTTTGTACCCACACACAAAACAGGTTTGGCCTACGCGGTGGCGTCTCTGCTCGCCGAGATAGCCGCGCGCGGCCGCGTGCCGGTCCGCCTCCATCACTTGGGTGCTTTGGGCTCTGCGGCGGTCTGGGACAGATGGGGAGGATCAGGTTTCATAGACCCGGGTCTGTATGGGATGAAGGCTGCGGGGGATCTGTACGTGAAGTCCATGGCAGAGGCCCAACTCTCGCTGCTCTCCGCGAGCGTGGGGCTGTACGATGATGGTCCGAGCGGCTCTTGGACTCCCGCGGTCGTAGCTAGGAAGCTGGACGCGCCCGTGGTTCTTCTGCTTGATGTCCGCGGTTGGGGCAGGACTCTAGAGCACGTCCTCAATGGGGTGCGCGCAGCGGCGGAAGAGATCAACATTGCCGGTGTCATCTTCTGCGGGGCGCGTGATGGCGCACACGTGGAAAGCATTCGCAGGCTCGTATGCGGTCCCAATCTACCCTTGGTGGGTGCGCTCATGGATCGAGACGCCCTCACCTGGGATTCGCCCGCACCGGGAGTGGCGAACGTACCCCCCTTCGGTGATGTGACGGAGATGGTTGCACTCATGGAGCAGCGTCTCGACCTAGACCTCGTGGAGCAGTTGGCCGGCCAGCGCGGGTATCTACCCGATGGGGGCACCGTCCGGGACTCGGAGGGACCACTGGTGATGGTGGCCTCGTGTCGTGGCTTCACGCCGTGGAGCAGAGATGCCATCGATATGCTGCGGAGCGCCGGGGCGAGCGTGAGGCGGCTCGACTTGGCGGAGGACCGGGAGTTGCCGCACGACACTGCGGGGGTCATCATAGCCGGGCACCTGTGGCAGGATGCCCTGCCTCATCTGGCTGACAACTACTCCCTCATGCGCGACCTGCGGGTCCACGTGGAAGACGGCCTGCCACTGTTGGCGCTCGGAGGGGGCATGACTTATCTGCTGCGTAGAGTGCAGGACTCGTATGGGAGGGCCCACGAACTGGCGGGAGTGATCCCTGCCGGCGCCGAGATTATCTCTGATCTCGAGGAAGCCGAGTTCTTGGAGGTGAAGGCCGAGAAGGAGAACCCGCTGCTGGAACAGGGCGAACTCGTACGGGGCTGGGTGGTTCAGGACGTGGAGTTGGCCGGATCTCCCGTGTCGCGCGATTTTGCCCTAACGCTCAAGCAGCCGGAGTGGGGCGCCCCCCTCGGAGAGGGAGCCTCCACCCCGCGACTGCTCTGCTCGAGGGTGCTGATCCATCCGGCAGCCTGCCGTTCCGGCGTGGGCCGGTTCGTGGCCGCCTGTCGCGCTTACGCCTCAGAGCGCTGAGAGGTCTCGGCCGGGTTTGCGGCCGAACCTGCCCGAGCCGGAGCGGCGAAGCCAGAAGGCCTACCCGACCGTCAGGCGTGGTCTGCGGACTCCAGTACGATGCGGTGGTCCGCGAACGCAATCTCACGAATGCGGGCCGGTACACGAAGCTCTTCGCCGAGCAGGCTGACCATTACGATCTGATCGCCGTCCATGGTCAGGGAGATCACGTCCTCCATGATCCGGCTTTCCACCCCAGATTTGACTAGATAGGCGTGTGATTCGCACATTTGTTGGACCTCCTCCTTGTTCTGGATGGCCACATCTGCACAGAAGCGCACAACGGCGGTACGGCTCCCCATCTCGATTATCGTCGCATTAGGGCATCAGTGCTAGCATGATCCTTCGGATTGTGCTGGAGGCTGATGGTTCCAGGAGGATTGTAGATGGGAAGTACCGAGAGCGACCCGGTCATCAAGCAGTACCGGGAGCAGATCAGCGACAACGATCTCAAGATATTGGAGGCCCTCAACAAGCGCCTCCAGTTGGTTGAGAAGCTGAAGCAGTATAAGGACGCGAAGGGAATCGGCTTCGTGGATCCTGCGCAGGAGGACTGGGTTATCACCTATCTGTCGCGTTCGAACCGGGGCCCTTACTCTCGGGAAGGTCTGGAGAAAGTGTTCCGCCTTGTGCTGGCCGTGACCAAGGAAGAACTCGCGAAGCGAAGCTAGGAGAGGGCGCCCATTCTCCGGTGCCCCATTGGGCAATC
>JAXGIS010000015.1:0-37687 GCA_040770645.1 Thermoleophilia bacterium
AGGTCTACCTCGCCGAAGGTATTCGCAAGGCTCTGCGCAAAGAAGGCTACAGCATTCCCGTGGTGACGGCAGGGAAGATCCGCATGCCGGATCTTGCGGACGAGATCATTGCACAAGAGCGGGCCGACATCATCGGCATGGCACGCACCGTCCTAGCGGATCCCGACTGGCCTGTCAAAGCCAGGGACGGACGGGACGACGAGATCGTCAAGTGCGCGGCGTGCGGTTGGTGCAGCGAATCCGACGAGCGTTACGAAACCGTTCTCTGCATCCAGTGGCCCAAAGGCGTTATTAATGCCCCCGACCCCTGGCTGTTCTCACCGCCCTGTCGAGTGGCCTGCCCTGCGGGCGTCGACGTTCGTGAGTACATCGATTTGATCGGCCAAGGCAAGTTTGAGCGTGCCCTGGAAGTCGTAGAGGACAAGATACCGCTGCCTGGTGTCATTGGACGTGTGTGCCCGCGTCCCTGCGAGGACCATTGCAACCGGGCCCAATTGGACGAACCGGTCGCCATCGACGCCCTGAAGCGTTACATTGCCGACACGGTGGCTGCCCGGGGTACCCGCAGTGTTCCAGTTCCTCCGCGGACCAAGAAAGAACGGGTGGCCATCATCGGTTCCGGTCCTGCCGGTCTGAGCGCGGGTGCCTACCTTGCCAAGCTTGGCTACGCTACAACGATCTACGAAGCTGGGCCGGTGGCCGGAGGTATGTTGGCTTGGGGTATTCCTGAGTACAGGCTACCGCGCGACATTCTCAACAACGAGATCTCGCAGATTCGGGAGCTCGGTGTTGAGATCAAGCTCAACTCCCCGATCGGCGAGGGTGGGCTGGCGTTGGACGACCTACGCGCCAACGGCTACAGCGCCATCTTTGTGGGTGCAGGTGCTCAGGGCAGCTCACCTCTCGACATTCCGGGTACGGAATCGTCTCAGGTAGTCGATGGAGCCCAGTGGCTTAAGGATGCCAACCTTGGTAACCGTGTGCCCACCGGCGACAAGGTGGTTGTGATAGGCGGCGGTAACGTCGCCGTGGATGCGGCGCGAACGGCTCTGCGTCAGGGCGCCACGTCAGTTACCGTGGTGTATCGTCGCACGGGTGAAGAGATGCCGGCCATCCGCAGCGAGGTCGAAGAGGCCCAGCGCGAGGGTATCCAAATTCGCTATCTGAGCGCACCGCAGAAGGTGGTTCTCGATCAGGGTACGTGCGTGGGCGTGGAGTGTCTGCAGACTGAGCTTGGCGAACCGGACGCCAGCGGACGCCGCAGTCCGGTGGCTGTACCTGGCTCCGAGTTCGTTGTGGATGCGGACCTCATAATTGCAGCCGTGGGCCAGAAAGTGGACCCCTCCTTCCTGGCCGGCGAAACGGTCGAGATGAACGCCAACGGGACACTGAAAGTGGATCCCGTAACGTTGTCCACCAGCACGCCCGGCTTGTTCGCCGGAGGTGACGTGGTGTTGGGTCCGGCCACCGTGGTGGAGGCCATGGCCGCCGGTCGTCGCGCCGCATTGGCGATCGACTGTTACCTGAGCGGCAAAGAAATGCCCGATATTCCTTTGCCGACACCCATCCCTTACGAAGAAGTCAACGTAGAGTTCTTCAAGACTCATCCGCGACAGAAGATGCCGGAGCTGCCCGTGGCTGAGCGCATTGGCAGCTTCGCTGAGGTCGAACTCGGCTTTGGGGTGGCTGAGGCACAGCAGGAAGTGGTGCGTTGCTTCCAGTGCGGCATGTTCCCCAAGCTGGACAAATTCTGAGGATTAGCCTCCTCCACGCCTGGGCGGCCGGTCTCGATCGGTCGCCCAGGCCCTTCTCCCTCCATCCCGCAAAGGCGAATCATGTCGCCACTGCCAGGATTTACCTGCACTAGGATGGACGAGCTGTTGATTGCTGCGACGAATACCTCGCTCCTCGCACTGCCGTGCGCAACAGATTCACCCACACTCCCCATACCCTCGATCCAACGTTTCGCTGATGAGCACGCCCCTGATACCGCAGAAATGTGCAAACCAAGTTAGGGGAAGTAGCGAACAGGCGTCGAACCACCGCGTGCCGTGGATGATAATCTTTTATAACATTTAGGAAATAAAGATTATGAACTGGAGTCTCCACGGTTGCGGGATTCCGTGATATACAGCTCAGGGGAGACCGCCTTCAAAGCCGCCACAAGTGTCGTTCTCCAGCGGGAAGAGCCCGTTGTCATGCCAACTTACCTCGCCTGTGGATGCTCGAGTTCCCACTGCAGCTTTGGCTAAGCGTGAGCACATACCTGGAATCCCACCAGGCTCGCTCAACCTGGACAGGCTGTCTGTAGTCGCGAGAGATATCCTTGGGCGATAACACGGCATAGCTCGAGAGAGGCAAACACTTACCTGGCACAGTCTTTTCTTTTCCTCTTGCCCCAAGAGCCCTTGCATGGAAGTCGGACCGTTATCATTCGATGAGCCCGCGGAGGTAGACTACCGGCAATGCCACCGGATTCGGAGAGAGCGATCGAGCACACGCAGAAGGGCGGTGGACATGGAGACATCAGACTGCATAGCCGGTTATAGCACGCGCGGCGGCGGGCACTTGCCTCGCGTGGAGCGCGGCGGCTACCGGTGGATTACTCCACTGTACAGCGGCACACGGCCCAACCAACTCGGCGCGAACATGAGGCCGCCGGAACGCGCGGTGGCATGATCAACGCAGAGTCCCGTCCGGATCCACGTACGCGTTGTCTGCGTAACACCACATCCACCGGGGTGGGCCCGAGGAAAGTGGCTGGATGATGGGGTGGCCCGTCTCCTCCCAGTGCGCCCGAGCGTGCCGGTTCTTCGACGAGTCACAGCAACCCACATGACCACAGGTCTTGCACACCCTCAGTTCCACCCACTCATCACCCGTCTTCAGGCACTCCTCGCAACCCGTGGCCCGCGCCTGCACAGACATGTCCACCTGATCTATATGAGAACACTTCATGATCCCCCCTCTCCCCAACCACCAGAGCCGGCCGCCGCAGCGGAGGCTGCACCGTGACAGGCTGTTTTTGGTCACGTACCCAGGCGCCATGACCTCCAATCGCGCATGGTGGCGTGAGCCTCGGGTATACGCATGGGCGGCTTGGGACTTCGCCACCACACCCTTTTCAGCGCTGGTGAGCACAGTCATCTACCCCACTTTCTTCAAGGAAGTGTGCCTGAACGGTGTTCGGGAGGGTGACTTCCTCTGGGGGCTCACGGGTTCCCTGGCCATGGTCCTCGTGGTGCTGTTGGCACCCGCCGCCGGCGCCTACGCAGACGCCGCGGCAGCCAAACGCAGGCTGCTCATTGCCTGCACAGTACTCAACATCTTGAGCACCGCCCTCTTCGCCACACTGGGCCCCGGCACGGCGGTCGCCGCGATGATCCTCTACATCACGGCCGGCTTGGGCTATCAAGGGGGCAGCGTCTTCTACAACGCCTTTCTGCCGGAGGTGGCACCCCGCAACCGGCGGGGCGCCGTCTCGGGCTTGGGCGACGGCTTGGGATATGTGGGTGCACTGGTATCCATGGGCATAGCGTTTCCCTACCTGCGCACCAACTCCCTACAGGGCATGCCGGAGAGCATGGCACCGCTGTTCCTTTTCATCGCCGGCTTCATGCTGCTCTTCTCCTTGCCCGCCTTCCTGTTTGTGAAGGACCGGACCCCACCGCTGGTCGGCTCCAGGGTCTCGATCACCGCCGCCCTCTCTCGCCAATGGAACACGCTGCGCAACATCAGGCGTTACCGCAACACCTTCCTCTTCTTGTTCGCCTTCCTACTTTATACCGACGCGGTAACCACCATGAGCCTCTTCGTATCCATCTACGCCCGTAGCCGCAACATGAACCTCGATGTCATAGTCATGATTTTCTTGATCTCGCAGATAACGGCCGCGCCCGGCACATTCCTCATGGGCAGGCTGGCCGACAAAATAGGAGCCAAGCCCACCATCAGTATCCTGATCGTGCTGTGGATCGCGGTGCTCGGCTACGCGATGTTCGCGTCCAGCTTCATTGACTTCCTCATCATCGGGCTCATGGCCGGCGTGGGCGTGGGCGCCCTGACCACGGTCAGCCGCACCATGATGTCCCTGGTGTCGCCGGCGGCGCACCAGGCCGAGTTCTTCGGCTTCTTCGCAGTGGCGGGACGCGCGTCCGCGGTGTTGGGCCCTCCGTTGTTCGGCGCGGTGTCCTCTTTGACCGGTGATCTACGCTATGCGCTACCCGCTCTCATGCTCCTGCTCGCCGCCGCACTCGTGCTGGTGCAACGCGTGGACACGGGTACCAATGCGGAGGGAGGCTCTCACCCAGGATAGCCTCGTTTGATTACCTCCCATCCATCGGTCCCCATCGTCACCACCAACGACACCGGCCTACCTTCCCGTTCGAGGATCTCGAGCAGTTGGTCACGAGCCAGAGCCACCACTGCGTCGATCCCTTCGGCATCACGCCCCTCGCCGCGATGACCGATCCCAACCCCGGCCATCGCCGCCGAGGAAACACGGACCTCCGATCGACAGAAGGTCTCGCCCGGGTAAGTGGCCTCGAAGTGAGTTATCCACGCGCCCTCCTCCACGGACCACCAAGCGCTCAACAACTCAAGCTCACTGGGCAGACTCACACTGTTTCTCCCAACGCCTCGCTCCCGGCCGGCCACACCGCGCGGGCACTCGTGGTAGTCTGCTCATCAACGTGGTCCACTCATCCGTCCAACCCCCATCCCTTCACCGCCCGTGACCGTCGACAGACGCTCGCTCGGCGCCATAGCCGTCACCCTGGTCCTCTGGAGCTCGGCCTTCGCGGGCATTCAAGCCGCACTTGAGGCTTTCACCCCCGGCCACCTTGCCCTTTTCCGCTTCCTGAGCGCCTCGGCATTCATGGGCATCACGGCCGTCATTCGTAGGATGCGCCTACCTGCCCTGCGCGACCTACCCTTGATTCTACTACTGGGGCTCTTCGGCATAGCCGTATACCACACGGCCCTCAATTACGCGCAGTTGCGGGTTTCAGCGGGAGCCGCAGGTATCCTCATAGCCACCAGCCCCGTATTCACGGCGCTATTGGCGGCTGTATTTCTCCAGGAGCGGCTGGCCACCTGGGGATGGCTGGGTATTGTCATCAGTCTGGGCGGAGCGACCCTGGTGGCGCTTGGTGAGGGCGGCGGTTTCAATCTGGAACCGTATGCGCTGTTGGTGTTGATATCGGCGGTATCGAGTGCGGTCTACTTCGTAATGATGAAGCCTCTACTTGAGCGTTATACAGGGTTGGAACTCAGCACATACAGCATTTGGGCCGGCACGGCCATGCTCCTCTTTTTTCTCCCGGGATTCCCACACGCAGTGGCTTCCGCCCCCTCTGAGGCCGTGCTTGCCGTTGTGTACCTGGGAGTGCTCCCGGGTGGAGTCGCCTACATCACATGGGCGGTGGCCCTGTCGCGCACTCCCGCGTCGGTGTTGGCCAGTTTCCAATACCTGGTGCCGGTGCTGGCTGTGTTGATCGCTTGGATCTGGCGCCGCGAGTCACCTACCATAATGGCCCTGGCAGGCGGCGCCGTCTCTCTACTGGGAGTCATCCTAGTAAATCGCACCGCGCGTAGATCAGGACCCGTATCCCCGCCCGGTGAGAACAACGAGCGGTGATGGACAGGAAGCCCCCCATGACTGATGCCCCCTCGATGCGGAAACTGTTCCGTATGTGGTGGCCGCTCGCCGCGAGTTGGCTTCTTATGTCTTTCGAAGGCCCGGCCATCGCTTTGGTCTTGGCCCGCCTGGCTCACCCCGAGATCAGCTTGGCCGCGTATGGTGGGCTCATCCTCCCCTCTGCTTCCTCATTGAGGCCCCGGTGGTCATGCTGTTGTCCGCATCTACGGCCCTCAGTCGCGACTCCCAATCCTACCGAGTGATGCGCCGTTTCATGCACGGCCTGAGCGCGGGTCTCACCTTGCTGCACGCCGTAGTGGCCTTCACGCCTGTCTACTACCTGGTGGCACGCGGCCTCATTGGTGCGCCCGAGGAGATCATCGAACCGAGCCGCATCGGCATGATGCTCACCCTGCCCTGGACTTGGGCCATCGCCTACCGGCGTTTCAACCAAGGAGTCCTCATCCGCTCGGGTCTCTCGCTGGCCGTGGGCACGGGGACAATGGTGCGCCTCAGTACGGAGCTTGCGGTGCTGGGCACTGCCTGGATAGTAGGAACCATCCCCGGCGCAGCTGTTGCAGCCGCGACACTCTGCTTGGGCGTCGTGGCCGAGGCCTTCTATGCCAAGTTCAGAGTGGGACCGGTCAGAAAAGAGCTCCCAATCCCGCCACCCGGCACACCACCCCTCACTCAGCGCGGCTTGTTGAGCTTCTACATCCCTTTGTCCCTCACGTCGGTGCTTCTGTTCGCCGCCAACCCTCTGGTAAGCGCCGCGGTCAGTCGTATGCCGGAGGCCATCTCGTCTTTGGCCGTATGGCCGGTGGTGAACTCGGTGAGCTTCATCGTTCGTAGTTTCGGAGTAGGCTTCTCGGAAGTGGTGATCGCCGTCATCGAACGCCCGGGGGCCGTGCGGCAACTAAGACGTTTTGGGATCGTGATCAGCGCCGTCTCGTTTGCGGTTTTCGCGGTTTTGGCCATGCCCCCGCTGGCGACCCCCATATACGGCACCGTGGTGGGTCTCAAACCGGAACTGGTTTCGTTGCTTGCGAAGTACCTATGGCTGCTGGCACCCCTGCCGCTACTGGCGGTGGCGCAGAGCTACTGTCAAGGGGCCATTCTCCACGGGCGGCGCACGCGGTCCGTCACGGAGGCGGTGTTCGTTTTCCTGTTCGCCACCAGCGCGATGCTGGTGGCCGGCGTGCTGTGGGGAGGTGTTGTCGGTCTCCCGGTGGGAATGGCCGCCCTGGTGCTGGGGGAAACCTTGCGCACGGGCTGGCTGTGGCTGCGCAGCCGAGCCATCCGCAGGGAGTTGTGGTCGTCGTCCCAACCCACCACCCTTGGCAGTGATGCGTCATACCCTGTATTGTGACTATCCACATGGATATTTTCCGTAAGTGCTTCGAGTACACCACGGCCAAGGAAGCCATCGCGCAGGGCTACTACCCGTACTTCATCCCCCTCGCGGAGAGCGAAGGCACGGAAGTGGTCTATAAGGGCCATCGCCTTATTATGTGCGGCTCCAACAACTACCTCGGCCTCACCACCCACCCCAAGGTCAAGGAAGCGGCCTGTGCGGCCCTGGAACGCTTCGGTACCAGTTGCACCGGGTCACGCTTCTTGAACGGGACCCTCGAGATGCACGAGGAATTGGAGCGAGAACTGGCCCGCTACGTGGGCAAACCCGCCGCCCTCGTCTTTTCTACCGGCATGCAGACCAATCTGGGAGTCATCTCCTCGCTCGTGAGCCGAGCCGACGCGGTCATCCTGGACAAAGAAGACCATGCCAGCATCGTTGACGGCGCACGATTGGGGTACGGGCGCATGTTGCGGTACCGTCACAATAACGCTGAAGACATGCGCCGCCTGCTCCGGGGCCTGCCGGATGATACCGGCCGTCTCATCGTGGTGGACGGAGTGTTCAGCATGGAAGGGACCTGGCCGACCTACCCCAGCTGCTTGACGTCAGCGAGGAGTTCGGGGCCAGATTCATGGTAGACGACGCTCACGGCATCGGTGTAACCGGCCGCGGCCGCGGCACCGCCGCCCACTACGGCCTGACCGACCGCGTCGATCTAATCATGTCTACCTTCAGTAAGTCCCTGGCCTCTCTCGGCGGCTTCGTGGCCGGGGAGGAGGATGTCATCGGCTACATCAAGCATCACGCCCGCGCGCTCATCTTCAGCGCCAGTCCACCCCCGCCAGTACTGCTTCCGCACTCGCCGCCCTGCGCATCATGGAGGCCGAGCCCGAGCGTGTGGATCGGGTCATCGCCCACGGCGAATATATGCGTGCCGGGCTGCGTGCACTCGGTTTCAATATCGGCAACTCCGTAACCCCCATCGTCCCCATCGTGGTAGGAGACGATCAGGCAACCTTCGCCGCTTGGCGCATGCTCTTCGACAGCGGCGTCTTCGTCAATCCGGTCATCTCCCCGGCGGTTTCGCCCGGGCGCCAACTGCTCCGCACCAGCTACATGTCCACCCACACCACCGAGCAACTCGACCGCGTCCTCGACATCGTGGGGCAAGTGGGTCGGCGGCTGGGCCTGATCTGACTCTGCGGTAGCCGAGAGGCTTATCCGGTGGCCCGCGTATCGGCCGCCGAGACTACCGGCGCCGGCCTATCGGCCAACTGGGCCTCGTCCCATGCCACCCGCGCAGCGGTTCTCTGTTCAGCCGGGTTGAGACGGTGAGTCACCGCCACAGTGATCAATGCAGCGCCACAGGCTATGAAGAACGGCACCTGATAGCCCACGAAGTTCAGGATGAACCCCGCCGCCACTGGAACCACCACGGCGGTGGCGTGCAGGATGGTAACCCCCATGGCCAGGCTGGAAGCCATATCCTGCGGAACCGCGATCTTGCGCAGATAGGTGGACGCCCCGATGATGGAGAACGGAGCAATGAAGGAGTATACGACGTAGAAGATGCAGGCCAAATAGACGTTGTCCGACAAAGCGTAGCCGCCCAAGGCCACCACGTAGCCGATATTGATGGCCTGCAGAACGAGACGCTCTCCGAGCCGATCGAACAGGCGCCCTACGTAAGAGGAGGAGACGACGGCCACGAAGGTCACGGTCATCAGTAGGATCGAAACTTGGGCCACGGTGAGCCCGAAGCGATGGACCAGGACCCATAATCCGAAAGAGAAGAATATCTGCTGCCGCACACCGTCCAACAAGTTGAGCAGATAGAAGTAACGATAGTCATTGTTCCAGACGATCCGTTCGCGTTCAGGAGCCACTTTGCGCTCTTCTCCCTCATGCAGATGAGGGAAGCGAATGATAACCAGGGCACCGATGGCGCTCACCACCCCGATGATGACGAAGGTGGGCTTGAAAGAGAACAGGTCAAACTGGAAGACCAGGAACACGAATACCAGGGCCACAAACATCCCCAACTGGTTGAAGGCATTCATACGCCCCAACACATGCCCGCTTCTCTCCTGAGAAGTCAGGCTCATTCCCAAGGAATACTGGGTTTGCAAAACGGTATGCATACCGAAACTACCGAGCAGAACCCAGGGAATCAACGAGGCGAAATCGGCGGCCACCGTGTACAAAGCGAATCCGATACCCATGATCAACATGGCACCCGCCGTCAGCCACTGCAGCGATACGCGGTACAAAAGCGCCATGAGCAGTATCAACAGAAGACCGCCCAGTTCGCGGATGGCCGTCATGTAACCGAACTGCGGTCCACTGAAGCCCAGGACATCCGTGAAGAAGTTGGTGACAGTGCTGTTGTTGGCGCTGGTTGCGAAACCGTACGCCAACTGCATGACGGCCAACATGATGAATCCACGCCCCGCGGGGACGTTCCAGGATCGACGCAAGCGATTGGTCATGAAGGAAATGTTAGCAGGCTGTGACCCGCGCGCGCAGCACCGGACCGGGGCGTAAGTGCCCCCACTAGACCACCACACGCCGCCCGCAGGGGTGCAAGGGGCCCGGCTCAGGCAGAGTAACCGGCGGCGCGGAAGGCCTCCCTCACGCTCGCGAGCGGACCACCCACATAGAACGTGAGCTTCTCTCGTGTGGTATGGATGATCAGCTTGTCCTCGGTGCGCGTGCCGCTATCGTCCGCTATCCCCTTTTTGAGTTTGACCTTCTTCACATCGGCTCGGGGAATGGCGAAGTTGTCCACCTCTTCCACCAAGATGTATTCGGGAGCCATCTGCCAGTAACGCTGCTGATACCCGGACACAGCCTGCGCCTGTGCCATGTAGCGGCCGATAAGTCCTTTGCCCTCTTGCTTGGCGGCATCGCGCGCCTGATACAACAGTTGCTTCATCCGCTCATTGGACATGCCGGCGAAAATGATGCGCTGATCGGTCAAGACCAAAGCGCAGGCCTTCTGCTTGAGACCCAAGAAGCCCGATGCACGACGGAGCCCCCCAACTACCGCGAGGATCTGTTCACGATGGGATGAAGAGGCATACGTGGGGGCGGCGTACGATGGGGGGTTGTACGATGCTTCGCTCATGCGACTCTCCTTGTGGCACGAGGGACTCCAGAGACGACGCCGACAGGCAAATTCGGCGCCAATGCTAACACGCCACCACGTCATCCTATCGCCGACAGATTCAGCTACGAACCGGGCCGGGCCTGGCCGCACCGGTATCCCCGCCACGAGGTGCCGGTGCTGATCAAAGAGAACGGCACTATCCTGGCCATGAGGTAGACTCACTTGGGCGCACACACACCACGCCCTCGGCATTGACTACCATGAGTGCACTGCTAACAGTCAGACAAGTTCTGGCGGCGCAATCGCAGCTGCCGCAGCTAAGCCTCGAAGTGGCAAACGATCTCTTCCAGTCGACCTGGCTGGCAAGCCACGTCCGCCTTGTTGAGTTGATGGCGGACACAGGCGTGGATCTGCCACTCTTCCTGGCGTACGCGCTCACAAGAAATCCGGCTGATGATTTCCGGGTGGAGGAATGGCTGCCCAACACCGAGTTCCGAGCCGTCGCCCCTGATGACTTGGACCGGCTGATCGCGCAGGCCTTGTCAGACATGCACGAGGAGGAGACGCGGTCCAATGACGTGCTGGCGGATGCGCTGATCCGCCTTTCCACGAATGGCGCCCAGTCCATTCACGAAATAGCGGCCAAGCCGGACTATCGGCGGCCCTACTCTCCATACGAATACGGCCCCACCTACCAGACGTTCTGGATAGACGCAGGACGCTTCTATTTCCTGGAGGTTCACCACGAGTCCTAAATTACGACGCGCGGGCAACCACCCGCAGCCACGTCTTTCACGACGCCGGGCCCGCCGGAACTAAGGCGCGCGTTGCCTGGCCATGGAAGCGGCCGGGCGAACCCCACCCCGTCGCTTCCCGATCCCCTACTTCATAAGCACCAGCAGCACTGAGATCACTTTGGCCACCTGAGCGCGGCTGGCGAGTTCATGCGGGCCGAACACGCCGGGGGCCACGCCGCTGAATAAGCCGTTGAAGCAGGCAACCCTAACGGCCTCTGCCGCGTAGGCAGGAACATCACTGAACCCCGGGGAGTAGTCCACGGGCGGTCGACGCAACACGTCACCGCCGGCTCTAACCACCATGAGGGCGAACTGAGCCCTGGTCACATCGTCATATGGTTTGAAGCGCCCGTCGCCGACTCCCTGCACGATTCCGAGCGCAGCAGCTTCTTCAACGTAGTCGTATGGGTAGGCCAAGCCGTCACAGGGGACATCCGAGAAGGTGGGGGACCCTCGGACTTCCAAAGCCTCCGTATGCCCGCCCACGGCCAGAACCAGGGATTTCGCCACCTGAGCGCGCTTGACCTCATCTTCGGGTCTGAACGAGCCATCCTGGAATCCGGTCATGATGCCGCACGCCGCCACGTTACATATGGCCTCGAACGCGAAGTGCGTAGCCGGCACATCAATGAACGGCGACGCCGGCAAAGTGGTGGGAGTTGATGTGGTGGTGGTCTGCGGTGGTTTCACCGTCGTGGTGGGACGCACCGTGGTGGTAGTCACCGTAGTGGTGGGATGTGTGGTTGTGGTGGGAGTCACCGTCGTGGTGGTGGTGTTTGGGGGAAGCGTAGTGGTGGTATTGGTGGAGGAACCGTTCAGCCAGTGGGCCGTGTTATCGATGTAGTCCCCGAAATCCGCCGACCAATAATATTCAAATCGAGATCCGGTCACGCAGACACGAGCCACGCCCACCACGCGGAAAGAAGCGCCCAGCATCACCGCATTGTGCGACGGAGAATTCTTCCAAGCCTGAAATACGGCGGACGCAGAGGCGAGGGGTGTGCCCACGGCTATGATCTCGCCCATGGCCCCGCCCTGCGTGTAGCCGTTGTGGCGCATACGATCCCAGGGGGCCGAACCGGGTTTGAACCAATCGGAGGCCTCAGTCGTGTGACTGAAGAAGTCGTACTTGGCCTCGTCGCTGCCGTGCTTGGCGCACGTGTCGGAGAGGATGTCGCTGACCATGACGGGCTGTAACCCGTAGGCTTGGCGATGTGCATTGAGAAGAGCGACAAACTCGGCTTCCGCCGCAGAGTAGCTGTACGCGAGCGCCGTACCCGCCCACGCGAGTGCCATTGCAGCGGTGGCCAAGAGAAGCCCTAGAACTAGGCGAGGCAGTGCAGACACCTTCAACGGTCTGCCGTGAATAGTCGGCCCCCTCCCTCGGGCAGTCAACCCGGCCGGTTCGCTCCGATTCACCATACCAGGCACTTCGACCTTTGTCGACCGTATTCCTGCCTGCCGATGCAACCGTGTTGTGCGCCGCACTACTTCCTGCCACCACCGCGCGCTGCGTGTCTCGGGCATCGAGGCATCGCCTCGCTCCCCCACGGCCCCCGACTCAGGGCCGTGCGCCGCGAAACCTCCCAACGGTCATCAGCTGTGCGTAGAGCGTGCCCGAGACGGGTAACCCGCTAGTGTGTACCGAGCCGGGACGGCCCGGGACAGAGTCCGCGGACGAGCCCGCCCGTGGAAAACCGTGTAAGGAGGACCGCCGTGAAAGACATACACCAGCTGTTCACCGATTTCAAAGCCGAGTTCCCAGACATCCATGAGAAGAACGAAACGCTGGGACAGTTCATACGAGAGTGCGGGACCGCTCGACGCCAAGACGCGCTGGCTCATAAAGATCGGCATCTCCGGAGCCGCCGGACACCTCCGAGCTCTGGTGACCCACGTCAACGCAGCACGCGAGGCCGGCGCTACGGGAGGAGGAGATCGCTCACGCGCTTCTCCTTTTGATCCCCACATGTGGTTTCCCAACCTTCATGGCAGCCTATGGAGCTTGGAAAGAACAGGCGTGAGCCCCACCTAGCGGCCACCTAGGCCGAACACCGACCCGGCAACCACTCTCGACCACCGGCGCCGGGACCCTCCACCCACCGGCGCCGGATCCCCTAGGGCGCTGACTGCCCACCCAGGGAGCACCGCCACCGGGATTCTTCCGCTTCTCCACGCCACCCTGCCGCACCCGCTGCCCGGCTGCGCTACAGCCGCAGCCGGGCAACATCGTGCAACAGCCCTTGACGGTGGGAGGTCGTGGGTTTACTATTCCAAACAGTGTTCGTTTTATCGTCTCGCGTTCATCTACTACAACACCATTCGTGAGGCATAACAATGTTCGCTGACAATGACGAAGTAACCGACAACACAGACCCCATCTCCGCCGACGCTCCAGGGGCACGCAGGCGCGAACGACAGCGCCAGGCGGTGCGGCGAGAACTACTCCAGGTGGCTCGAGAGCTCATGCTCGAGGTGGGGCCGGACAACGTAACGCTGCGTGAGGTGGCCCGCCGAGCCGACTTCAGCCCCGCTGCCATCTACACCTACTTCGCCAACCGCGACGCCATCATCCTGGCCCTGATGGAGGATTCGTTTCGCCGCTTAGATGAGTACGTGCGTCGAGTACCGCGGAATTCGTCGCCCGATCGACGAGTGATCGAGTTCTGTCTGGCCTACATGGATTTTGGGCGTGAGAATCCGGCCGACCTACGCAGCATCCTGGCTGCCAACTCCCTCGACCTGCCTGAGGGGGTGGACCCCTCGCTGGGCCTGGAGGCCGCCAGGCTTATCGGAGAGACGTTCCGAGAGGGCATGCAGCAAGGGGTTTTTCGGGCCCATGAAGGCCTGAGTGCCTCCGAGATGGCCTATCAACTGTGGGCGCTGGTCCACGGCATGACCGTCTTGGAGGGCATCGATCTCACCATGGTGAGCGGCGAGATCTCGGCTACCCCCCGACGCATCATTGAGGCATTCGTTGAGGGTTTGAAAGCCAAATAGAAGGAGCTCACGAGCGGCCACTGAGCCGCCTTTCCACAAGCTGCAGCCACAAAGGAGTCCGTCATGTTTCACGCTATAGGCAGGTTCTCGTATCGCTTCCGTTGGTTGGTGATCGCGTTCTGGGTCCTGCTGTTCGCGGGAGGGCTGGTAGCCACCCCGTTCCTGGGCAACGTCCTACAGGGCGGGGGTTTCTCGAACGCCGATTCCTCTTCCGACCGAGCCGCAGCCCTCATCGAAGACAAGCTGGCCCTCGGCCGCAGCAATCTGGTCATCGTCTTCCACAGCGACACACTGGACGTGAGGAGTAAGGAGTATCAGGCTCTGGAGGCCCAGGCTCTCGCTGGACTGACCCCTGAGACCATCCCGTATCTGACAGATGTACAGACCTACGCATCCACCGGCGGTGATCAACTCGTCTCCCAGGACGGGAAGAGTTCGGTGGCGGTGCTCAACTTCGACGCCGCCGACGCCGAAGTCCAGACGCACGTGGCGTTGGTGCGCGATACGGTGACCGCCGGCCTGACATCTGATGCCCTCACCGCATATGTGACCGGCGGACCTGCGGTCGACGCCGACATGTCCGACCTGTCCATGCGCGACCTCCGCACCGTGGAGTTGTTCGCCTTGCCCGTGGCCCTCGCCGCGTTGCTCGTGGTCTTCGGCACCCTGGTGGCGGCAGCGTTGCCGGTCTTGGCAGGCGGAGTGGCGGTTTCGGTCACGCTGGGAATTATCTATCTTCTGGCCAAGACGACGAACATGTCCATCTTCGTCATGAATGTGGCCACCCTCTTGGGGCTGGCATTGGCAATAGACTACGCCCTGCTGATCGTGGCGCGCTTCCGCGAGGAGTTGGCCGGCGGCGCCACCGTGGGTGATGCGGTGGTGAAGTGCACAGAACGCGCCGGCCGTTCTGTCTTTTTCAGTGGCTTGGCCGTAGCCATCGGGATTCTGGGGCTCCTGTTCTTCCCCTTCCCGAGCCTGCGCTCCATCGGCACCGGCGGAGCCATTGTGGCCTTCTTCTCGGTGGCCGTTTCGTTGACTCTCATGCCGGCCATGTTGGGGGTCTTGGGCCCGCGCATCAACGCCGTGCGCGTGGTTCCCCATCGTCCCGCCCACGAGAGTCGCTTCTGGCGCGGCTGGACTTCATTTCTCACCCGCCGGCCGTGGGTGGTAATGGTGGTGAGCCTGCTGCTCATTCTCGCTGTGACCGTCCCCGTGCTTCATCTCAAGCTGGACATGCCCTCGGCCACTGCGCTGCCGTCCACCGTTGAGTCACGCGTGGGATACGACATCCTCGACCGTGACTTTGATCGTGCCGCCCTCTCCCCCATCTCCGTGCTGGTGACCTGGGAAGGAGGCAGTGCCACGCCGTCTTTGGCCGAGGCCCTGCCGCTGTTCGAGTTCGGACAGCAACTTGAAGCCACACCGGGCGTCAAGTCCGTCATCAGTCTCTTCACGCTGCCGGGCTTGGATCCCACCGTCATGGCCGGCGCGTGGGAGCAGCTGCAGGGTCTGATCGGGAACATGGATCTCGGCGCACTCGGTGATGTGGGAACCGCCGGCGGGATCTCCGAGCTCATGGCCAAACTTCCCCCCGGAGGGTTAGAACTGCCCGGCGGTATGACCATCACCGGCGAGCAACTGGGACAGTTGCTGACGCTGGTGCGCAGTTCCGTGGGCGAGCGAGCCGTGCTCTACCGAGTGGTGGCCGACGCGGCCCCCACCTCAACCGAGGCACAGGATCTGGCCGGGACACTGGCCGCCATACGGCCCCCCGCGGGTTTCACCGTGCACGTGGCGGGCGAGGCGGCATCACAGGCCGACTTCTTCGATGGCCTCATCAGCCGGATCCCTTGGGTTATCGCATACGTGTTGGTAGCGACCTACCTGGTGCTGCTTTCGATGCTCCGCAGCGTGCTGCTGCCCTTCAAGGCCGTACTGGTCAACGCCCTCACCATCCTCATGAGCATCGGTTGCCTGGTGTTCATCTTCCAGGATGGACGGTTCCAGGGCTTTCTCGACTACACCAGTACCGGCGCCACCGACGCCATCATCCTGGTGGTGATCTTCTGCGCGCTCTTCGGGATCTCCATGGATTACGGGGTCTTCTCCTTGACGCGCATGCACGAAGCCTGGCTGGAGAAACGGGATAACCGCGAAGCCATCCGCCACGGCCTGCTGCGAAGCGGCCGAGTCATTCTGAGTGCCGCCCTGCTGGTGGTGGTGGTCACGGCGGCCTTCGCCTTCACCCGCATCTCCCTCACCAAAGAACTGGGGATCGGCATCGCCTTGGCGATCGCATTTGATGCGCTGCTACTGAGGATGGCGCTGGTCCCGGCCCTCATGTGCTACCTGGGGCGCGCCAACTGGTGGATGCCCGCATGGCTGGATCGCATCATCCCGGATACGGCCACGAGGGCGGCGCCTGGGTGGCGTGGCGGCGGCGCGCGAAACCCGCCCCCGCCCCTCGACCCCGTCCACAAACCCGCAAGGTGGCGGCACCGTCCGCCGGGGATTCCCGGTAGGGCACAAGATCGCTGAAGCGGGAAGCCAACAGGGCCCCAGACGGGGCCCTGTTGGCTTCCCCGATCAATCGCTACCATGAGGTGGCATCGTCAGGGCGACACTGCAGAAACTCTTGGAGGCACAATCATGAATCATAGAGATGTACGAAGTGGTGTCCGTTGGATGGGAGCAGTGGACTGGGATCGGCGCCTCTTCGATTCGCTCATCCCGCTGCCCGACGGCACCTCCTATAACGCATACCTGATCGACGGCACGGACAAAGTAGCTCTGCTCGATACGGTTGACCCACCCATGGTGGACGAACTCCTCGCCCAACTGGCAGACGTGCCGCGCATCGACTACATAGTCTCCCATCACGCGGAGCAGGACCACTCCGGCTCCATCGGTCATGTGCTTGAGAAGTATCCCGAGGCCAAGGTGGTGGTGACCCCTCGGGCCAAGGATATGCTCATCGATCACCTGGCCATACCCGGGAAGCCTTCCTGGTGGTGGAGGATGGAGAACAGTTGGCGCTGGAGGCAAAACCCTCACCTTCATCCATACCCCTTGGGTGCACTGGCCGGAGACCATGGTCACCTACCTGCAGGAAGAGCGCATCCTTTTCAGCTGCGACTTCTTTGGATCGCACATCGCCACTTCTGATCTCTACGTGACCGACGAGGGGCGGGTGAAGGAGGCGGCCAAGCGCTACTTCGCCGAAATCATGGCCCCCTTCCGGCCTCAGATCGAGAAAAACCTGAAGAAGCTGGAAAGCTATGACATCGAGATGATAGCCCCCAGCCACGGGCAGATCTATGATCGTCCGGAGTTCATCATCGACCTCTACAAGGAGTGGGTATCGGCTCCTCCCCAGAATCTGGTCGTCATCCCCTATGTGTCCATGCACGGCAGCACCGAGAAGATGGTGCAACATCTAGCCGCCGCCCTGGTCGACAAAGGTGTGCGCGTGGAGCTGTTCAATCTGGCCGTCACCGATATAGGCAAACTGGCCATGGTGTTGCTGGACGCGGCTACGGTGGTAGTGGGAACGTGCACCGTGCTGGTGGGCCCGCACCCACTGGCCGCCTATGCCACGCTCCTGGCCAACGCTCTCAAGCCCAAAGCCCGCTTCCTATCCATCGTCGGCTCTTACGGCTGGGGCGGCAAGGCAGTGGAGACACTGGCCGCAATGATCCCCAACCTCAAGGTCGAGGTTCTCACTCCCGTTCTCTGCAAGGGCCTACCCCGCGAAGCCGACCTGAAAGCCCTGGATGATCTAGCGGCCACCATCGCTCAGAAGCATGAGCAGGAGCAATTGGCCTGAGAGGCGACCATTCAACCGAGGGGGGATCGCCGCCGGATTCCCCCTCTCTCCCCCAGAGCGCCCAGGCGGCGCCGCGACCCGCGCGGCGCGCCTGGCTGGTGCTCACCGTTGGTTCGCTGATTGTGTTCGGGGCCTTGGGTTTGGCCCGTTTTGGTTACGGGATGGTGTTGCCCTCAATGCAGGCGGCGCTGAACCTGACCAACACCCAGACCGGATTGTTGGCCACAGCCAATCTCCTGGGATACATGGCCATCGGCCATTGCCGGTGCCATCGCCTCGCACTATGGCTCCTCGATTGTGGTCACCATCGGCCTCCCTCGTAGCAGCGGCGGGCATGAAGCCTCAGACCGGTGCGGCTTGGCGGCATGGCTGCGCTTCTCGTGTGGCGCGCAGTCACTGGAGCCGCCAGCGGATGCAGCTCGTCCTACCGTAGGGCCTCCTACCTGCTTGGTTTCAGGCCGTAGCGGTTTCGCAGTCGGGACGGCCGTTGCGGGTCAATCGTTGGGGATAGGCGGCAGCCGGCCCCTTAGTACCGGCATTCGTGGCCGGCTATGGCAACCAGGGCTGGCGAATCACCTGGTATGCCTTTGCCAGATGGCTCTGGTAGCGCTGGCTCTGCTGGCGTTCCTCTTCTTCTCACAGACTGCAGGCGGAGCAGCCTCCTCCCTGCAAGCGGGAGCGGTCAGGCACGGCATGCGTCAGGCGTACCGATCGGGAGCCATGTGGCATCTCCGGTGCCACCTATACAGCCATGGATTCTCCTACATAATCTTCATGACTTATTTTACCAAACGTCTAGTGAGCGACATAGGATACACAGAGGCCCACGCCGGCGCCCTTTTCATGGTGATGGGGTGGTGCAGCCTTCTTTCGGGGGTCTTGTGGGGCGGCATATCCGACAGGATGGGCCGGAAGTGGACATTGGCCGTTGTCTACTGTGCACATTGTGTGGCATTCACCCTGTTTGCCCTCTGGCCTTCGACGAGTGGCGTCATCCTGGCAACCGTGCTCTTCGGTTTCACCGCCTGGAGCGTTCCCGTGATCATGGCGGCGGCGAGCGACGACGTGCTGGGACCCCGCCTGTGCCCCGCAGGGCTGGGCTTTATCACCGTGTTCCTCGGTCTGGGGCAGGCGGTGGGACCAAGCGTAGCCGGCGCCTTGGCCGACGCCGCGGGAGGATTCGCCGTTGCCTTTCTGGTAGCCGCTGCCGCCGCGGCATTGGGAGTTGTGGGCTCGCTGACCCTGAGCACGGCCAGAATCCAAAGTGAAGCCTGCCAGATCCCCCAAATCGAGTACACCTCCGACTGACCTTGTTCCCACAGAACCGCCGGAGGCCGGCACTCGGTCGGCTGTCGGCTGTGCCGTCAGTCGTTCACCGTAAACAGGCAACTGCTTCGCGGCAACTCGCAACAAGCGGCGGTGTAAGTCGCAGGCCGGATCGTGAGAACGCACGAGAGACCAGAAGCGCGCGGGTGGTCATGTACAGAGTGGCACAATTCGTGGAGCAGCACATGCCGCACCAGTTCTGGGGAGTAGAAGCAGCAGCCGAGCGTTGAGGCTGATAGTCCCCCGCCGCGAATAGCTGCCCCAGCGCGAGCGCTGCAGACGCACGGCAGCGCGTTCGAAACAGAGGCCGTGCGAGGCCGCTAGTGCTTCCAGCCAGGAAGGTGAACACTGCCCGGCCGTACGCAACGGCCACGGCGCAGAGACGCAACGACACCGTTCCCGGTCACCAGTACCGCCATGCAGAGCCGGCAGCCGGGGCGCACCAGCCGCCACCCGCTCGCCGCCGGTGTCCCGATACTCGACTGCCCACTCCTGATCCAAGGCTGCGGGGCGCACGTAGTCCGGGAGGCAGAACCACCAATGCCCTCAACGTTCACCACCTGCGCTCCGGGAACCGTATCCATCGGCCTCCGCCCTGCATGGTTTTGACACTGTGCCAGCCCCACGAGGCTCCGTCTCCTCCGTCACCGGTAGGCCGACCCCGCCGGTTGGGCCGCCGACCCAAGAGTTGCTCACCGTGGTCATGCGCGTCTCCCTCGAACGACAAAGTCGCCGCCGATGTCGTCGCTTTGCAAACCACGGGGCCCGCCCGCCCTGGTACGGTTGTCACAGAGGCCATCACACGCGGCTGGTCAGTGAGCACACCGTGACCGGGGCGCACGTTCGGAAGGCGTCCCCGGCAAGGGAGAGTCCGTGAACTGGAGTGAGGGATCGCTGGGCCGGGTCTTCGTCATCGGCTCGAAGGAGGGTGGGGAGTTCAATCCGTCGCTGGAACGTTCGCCGCCGAGCGCGGCGTTGAGCGTGGCGTGGTATTCCTGCTGGGCAGACTGGGACCGGCGATCGGGTTGTGGTCGGGCCGGCGACGTCGGACCAAGGAGAGGGAACCAACTCGGAACTCATCACCGCGGACGCAACACCCGGCTCTTCTTACACCTCCGATACTCAGACACCGATCCATCCCTTAATTGCACGCCTTGGCGGCGCCCACCGAAGTGCTGGCCATCGGCACAATCTTCCCCGACCCGCAAGGTCGGCCGGTGCTCCACATGCACGCGGCGGCCGGGCGGGAGGGTCGTGCCACCGTGGGTTGTACCCGTGCGGGAACGATCACTTGGCTGGTAGCGGAAGCCATATTGCTCGAGATCCTGGGCACCACCGGTGAGCGCCGGGTGGACCCTGCCACCGGGTTTGAACTCCTTAATGCCAGGTAGCGGAGTTCCGAGCCGCCGAAGACCGTCGACCAGGTCCTACGGACGCCGACAGGACGCAGGCCCCCAGTACAGGTAATCTCTGGGTGTGAATGAGTTCAGAATGAAAGTACGAATCCCTCTGTGGTCGGCGACTGCGGTTCTCATCGTTCTGCTCCTGGCAATCGCCGTACTCGCGACGGGCTGTTCAGGCGCGGCTCCAACACCGGCGACCGAATCACCAGCGCCGGTCAGCAACGCCACCATCGACACCGGCTCTGCCCCCGGCGACGCAGAACTGGCGCAGGCATTCGCTCGGCACGCCACCGGTCTGGCCGTAGAAGGCCAAGGCACGGTCTACAGACTCCTGCCCGACGACACCCAAGGCTCCCGCCATCAGCGCTTCCTGGTGGAGTTGGCCTCGGGCCAGACACTGCTGATCGCACACAATATTGACATCGCTCCGCGGATCGACTCGCTGCGTGTAGGCGACACCGTCCGGTTCAAAGGAGTCTACGAGTGGAACGCGCAGGGCGGCGTTGTGCACTGGACCCATCGGGATCCCGCCGGTATTCACAAACCCGGCTGGATCCTACACCGCGATCGCCGCTACCAATAGCGGGTGACAAACACGGTATTCCCCGGGAAGAACGGTCGCGGCATCCCTGATGGGCACAGGCGCTCCTTGCCCCATTGGCCCCCGTGGAGCGGCGACCACCTCAAGCGAATAGGCGTCACCGAGAGCTAGCAGAACAGAAAGGGCACCAGCCCCCAATAGATGTCGTTACGGGGGACGAGTGCTGCGCCCACCACCATGACGATCACCACGAGACCCAGAGTCACAATCACCAGGATGCCGACATAGGCGAAAAACAACTTCAGGTGTCGGAAAGCGTCGGTGATGAGGTCGGGAGAGTGGGCGGCCAACGCCTGCTTGGTCTGCGCAGAAAAGCGGAGCAGAAAGAACGCCGGGAAGAAGTAGACCACCGCCAACACCAGATAGAACGCGGCGGCGGCGAGGCCGAAGCTCTGTGCCTCTACTCCTCGTCCGGGTAGCAACTGGCCAATCAGGCTGAATGACAACCCGAATAAGAAGACCGCCAACACCATCAGCGCACAACCGATGAACCCCATGACGGCCAAGAACAAGGCCCACTTGCGGGCCGTGGCCAACTGGCGCAGGGCGTGCGCGGTGATCCCCATGCCGTATGGAGCAGGCTGCCGGCTCATGGGTGGCTGCTGCCAACCCGGGCCGGCCGAGAATGCCGGTTGCGGCTGGTAAGAGCTCTGAGGTTGCGTATCCTGGTCCACGGGGGCGGTTCCTCCTTCTAAATGGAGCCACATCTGCTCCCAGTCCTTCGCCACTCCACCACTGTATATCGGCAGCATCGCGGGGAAGGCAAACCCTTTCCTACGGGACGCTGCACAGAGACCAACTGCATGTCCGTGGCATAGCGAAGATCCACGCACAGTTTTTGACCACAACCCGGCCCAACGTGCACCTTCTGTTCCACGTCGAGGAGCCGCTGAAGATGCCGGCCCGCGATGGTAGACCCGCCCTCGTGGTGCACCTCCCCACTCTCCAACTTTTTTTGAACCCCTGTAATACCGGCCGTCCTTCTCAGTTGTATGAGCAGAGACAACAGAGTGCGGATCCACAAGGAGGACCCACGATGAAGGCCAAGACCGACAAAAAGCATGTGATGTTCGCGATTCTCGCCCTGCTCACCACCATGGTTGTGCTCCTTCTGGCAGCCGTTCCGGCCATGGCGGGCCCGGTCCATCTCAACAGAGACGCCGCCCGTGGTTTCGTTGGCGTCGATTCCCACACACCAGGGCATATTCTCGACCAGATTGAATCTCTCGATGGCAGCCCTGCTACACCTATCCCGGAAGGCGTCGATCCCCACCTCGCCTTCTCCCAGAACCGCATCTTCTACGGCCCCTCCTCCTTGGTCTTGGACCACATCGTCCCTGGTGACGAAGCCGACGATGCAGATGAGGAAGTCGACGAGACGGACGAGGCCGAAGAGACGACCGAGACAGACGAGGCCGAAGAGGTCGACGAGGCGGACGACTCTGACGAAGTCGAGGGGGATGAGAGCGAGGAGGCAACGGAGGACGAGGAAGACGAGAACGATGAGGTCACCGAAGAGGAAAACGAAATGATGAGGTCACCGAAGAAGAGGCCGGTGAAGAGGATGACGGCGACGAACCCACCCTCCCCTACACCGGCGGGGACAGCACCCCGTGGCTGATTGCAGGAGCGGCCGTGATCTTGGCAGGCGCGCTGATGGTAACCCGCCGGCGCAACGGAGACAGCCGGCGCTGAAAGTGGGGCGGCGGCGGAGGGGCGCCTAGGCGCCCCCTCCGCCGCCACGTCACAGCCACGAACGCAGATCGAACCCACCGCCGAATGCCCATCGCACATCAACACCGGAGACCCGCCATGAACCAGACAGATCAGACCCACACCGGCACCTCCGCCATCGCCCCTCCCACGACGCCCACAGCCCCGTCGGACCCCAGACCCGCACCGGATTCAACACCCGTACCCGAGCCAAGACCCGCACTGGTTCACTCACCATGGGGCTTCTTATTATCCTGGTGGGTGCGGGCCTCATGGCCTATCCGAAACTGACGGATCTTCACTACCTCTGGACCCAGTGGCGACTCAAAGTGGCCGCCGCCGCTCAATCCCTGTCCGGCGGAACCGGCGCCGACGAACGGAGCCTGGGCGGCGCGATTCTTCCCGACGGCACAGTGGCCTTGATCGTGATCCCTTCTATCGGTCTCGAGGCGTACGTGGTGGAGGGAACTGGTGGTTCGGCTTTGGCCCGAGGCCCCGGTCACTACCCGCACACCCCCCTCCCGGGCGAAGCGGGCAACGCCGTGATCGCCGGCCACCGCACCATGTACGGCCACCCGTTCCATGATCTCGACAGGCTGCAACCGGGCGACCGCATCCTGACCATCACCTCCAACCGCTCCGCGACGTACCGCGTAACCGAGACCATAGTGGTCGGCCCCAGCGCCGTGGAAGTGACGGCTCAGAACCACAGAGATCTCCTCACTTTGACCACCTGCCACCCCAAGGGCAGCGCCGCCAAACGACTGGTTGTCGTGGCAGAACTTCACGATTAGGATGAGCTCAAGGGGGGATGATGGACACCAGGGAACCAATCACAGACACGGCGCTGGTAGCGGCCGCCCGCAACGGTGACGCCACCGCGTACGGCGAGCTTTTCTCCCGCTATCAGTCACGTATTTACAACTACGCCTACGGCATCGCCGGCAATCGCGAGGACGCCGCGGACATCACGCAAGAAGCCTTCGCCCGCGTGTTCGAAGCACTGCCGCGCCTAACGGGCGAACTCAACCTCTCTGCCTATGTCTACCGCACTGCCCACAACCTAGCCATCGACACGGTCAAGAGCCGCACCCGCTTCGCACAGCCTGAGGCTCTGGATATGGCGCTGGAGCCCAGCCTCCGCGCCCATCCCGAACGCGTAGCCCTGGTCCAAGAGCAGCAGGATCAGGCTTGGCAGGCGGCGTTCCGGCTGAGCGAGAATCATCGTGCCATCCTCTCCCTGCGCGAGCTGCATGATCTTTCCTACCAAGACATCGCCGACATCATGGGCATGCCTCGCAACACGGTGGGTGTGTTGCTCTCGCGCGCGAGGCTGAAGTTCAAGGAGGCGTTCAGAATGTCCTCCGTCGACATAGACAAGCTGTGTGCCGAGTGCCGGGACATGCTGCCCCTGCTCTCCGCCTATATCGACAACGAGCTCAACGCCCAGAAAAGGGCCCGGGTTGAGGAACACCTCCAGCAGTGCGCCTTCTGTCGGCTGGCGCTCGAGGAGATGACCGAATCTTCGCGCAGCTACCGAGCCATTCTGCCCTTGTTGCCTCCGGCCACGCTGGGAGAAGGCCTCTGGACCCGCCTCAGCGACCTCACCAGTCGCGGCCGGACGGAAACCGGCATAGGCGGGAACTCGGAGCGCAATGAGGCAAGCGCCGCGCCAAACGAGACTCCGGTACCCCGCCGAGCCAAGTCGGCAGTCCGCCTATCGTTTCCGAAGCTCATGGCGATCGTTGCGGCTGCAGGTGCCGTCCTCCTGCTGGCAGTTTGGCTGCTGACCCCGTTGCTGCTCCGCGACTCCCGACCCAGTGTGGAAACAACCGCCCGCGCCGGCTCGGGCTTCACCGCCGTAAACACCACCGGCCTTCCCGCAGTCACGAGTAGCGACAGGGACACCACACCGCCCCCCACCCCTCGTCTGATCTACCCGTCGCCGGGCCAAGTGGTCGAGGACGCTTCTGTCACCCTCCAGTGGGAGACGGTCAAAGATCCGAGCGGCGTGACCTACCGCCTGGAGGTTGAGTCGTTCAACGAGAACACGGGCAGCTACGTGCTCACGGTGAATGCCGGCAGCGTCGCCACCGGCGAGTTTGCCCACCACATGCACTCAACCCGCGAGCGTTGGCGGGTGACGGCCGTCGACGGCGCAGGCAACAAGAGCGCGCCCACCGGCTGGGCCGAATACACAAGATCTGTAGCCACTACGCGCGTTATCGCCCCGCCCACCCCAGCCACAACCGCTCCACCGACCACACCCCCCACACCGTCGCCGACGCTGGAGACTGTGACCTCCACCATAACCGTGACCACCGTCGTATCGTCCACACTCCCCACGATCACAATACCCTCAATCACTGTGCCCACTGTGACTACCTTGCGCCCTCTGCCGACCACAACCACCATCTTCGTCAAGAAGTGATATCACCGCGCCGCTTCCACCGGCGGCGATGGTTATAGCGAACCCACAACACAGGCCTTCAGCCCGGCAACCCTGCGATATCTCAGAAGGCATCCTCGCGTAGCGCTCCAGGGGGTGGTGTGGCGCCCTGGGGAGCCCGCGCTTGGTACCCTTGTCTACGAACATTTGTTCGTATAGACTGAGGCCATCGTTGGCTGATCATGTGCTCCCCACTTTTCCGTCCCGGGGGATCGCTATCCTCAGCGGACGAACATATGTTCATATATTATGAAGTATTTTGTTGCATTTTATTAATATCGCAATCACTTTTGCATAGAGAGCGTCTACCATGACATCAACCTTGAGCGGGTTCGGCATCCGCCGCATCGAACCCACCCACGACTACATCCGCCGCCACGGCACCGGCCCCAAGGACGGCTGGGCCCGGGGACCGGCCGATCCTGGACCGGCCCGCAACAACACCCCACCCACTGACCCCACCCCAGCCCCCGATATACCGGCGGCCGGCATGCCGGCCACCCCCTTTGTGCACCTACACGTACACTCCAACTTCTCGTTCCTCAACGGCGGCAGTCGCATTGAGGAGCTCGTGGCCCGCGCCGCTGCACTCGGCCAATCCGCCCTGGCCCTCACCGACCACGATGGGCTCTACGGCATCGTCCGCTTCGCCAAAGCCTGCGCCAAACACGGAATCAAACCCATATATGGAGCTGAAGTACAGGTAGAGTCTTTCCTCAGCCCAGGCATCTCCGTATATGGCGCCGACCCCGAGAGTCACGGCTCCCCTATCCGCTCTTCTGTAGACAGAACCGCCGCCCGCGCCGCGGCCACCATCCAATCGGAGACGGTGTCCCTCCCAACCACCCCCTACCACCTCATACTCCTGGCCGAGACCCGCGAGGGCTACGCCAACCTCTGCCGCCTCATCTCCGCCGCCCACTTGACCGACTCTCAGCACCGCCTCCCTCCCACCGTCAATCTCGCTTCCCTCCGCCGGCACCGCCACGGACTCATCTGCCTCACTGCCTGCCGACACGGTGAGGTGGGCGCCTTTGTGGACGCCGGCAGCGACGACCTCGCCCGCACCGTTCTCCTCCGCCTCCGCGACATCTTCGGTCCTCATCACCTCTTCGTCGAGCTGCAGCATTTCGGCTACCGGCCCCACCGCGAAACAGGCTCCAGTTCCGACGGCGTTCCCCTCTACCAGAAGATCCGCGGAGAGGACGGCCGTCTCCGGCACCTCCGGCACACGAATCCGGCCGATTACGACGTAGGCTTCCACCCCGACGACCGCCCCTGGAAGCTCTCCTGTGACGCCTACTGCCTACGCCTACTCGCCCTGGCCCACGAGTGCGGTCTCACCACCGTCCTCACCGCCAACGCCCATTACGCCCGCCCTGAAGACCGTGACCTCCACCTCGTCTGTCGCGCCGCCGGCCGCGACCGGCCTCTATCCGGCTACCCTGAACCCGTGCCGGGACGGCGTTGTCTGCTCTCTCGATCCGAGCTTGAGGTCTGCGTCAAACCGCTGTGGGAATTGCATAACCAATCATATGCAAGCAATATTGCATCAACCGACTCATCCCAGCCCGGCCAACAACGTTCATCCTTACCCACCACAGCCGCCGCCCTCTCGCCGCTCGACACCCTCTCGCCTCTCGATACACCGGCCCTGATCGCAGATCGCTGCACCGTGGACCTCGACTTGGGTACCTACCACTTCCCGCAGGTGCCCATCGCGCGGGGGGAGACGGCTTACTCGCTGTTGGCCAAACGCTGCTTCCGGGGACTGGCACGCATGTACCGGCCGGTGCCGCCGCGGGCGGTGCAGCTCCTGGAGAAGGAGCTGGCCATGATCGAGTGCATGGGTTTCGCCCACTACTTCCTGGTGGTGCACGACATCGTGCGCTGGGCGCGGGAGCGCGGCATCTACTGCTCGGGACGCGGGAGCGCCGGCAACTCCATCGTCTGCTACGCCCTCGACATCACCGCCTCCGACCCTATCCGCCACAACCTCCTCTTCGAGCGCTTCCTCAACCCCAACCGGAGGGAGATGCCGGACATCGACGTGGATTTCTGCTCCGAGCGTCGCGACGAGGTCATCGACTACATCTACCGCACCTTCGGCCGAGAAAACGTGGCGGTGGTGGCGAATGTGAACACCATGTCGCCCCGGTCGGCCGTGCGCACGGTGGCCGAGGCCTTGGGTTACGCGCCCACGGAGATCAACGCCTTGGCCAAGCACGTCCCCCGTCACGGCGACGCCGCCCGCATCCGCGAGTATCTGGCCGGCGCCTGGCCGGAACTGCGCGACTCCCCCCTGCAGGACTCCGCCCCGCCCGTGGTGGCTCCCGACGGTACGGTGGTGACCCCCGGCGGCCGCTATGCGCGCCTGCTGGATCTGGTGGAGCGCCTCGATGCCTTCCCCCTGCACCTGGGCACCCACTTGGGCGGGTTCGTGATCGCCGACCGACCCATCACCTACTACGCTCCCCTGCAGTGGGCCGCCAAGGGAGTGGTGGTGACGCAGTTCAATAAGGATGATGTTGCCGCGTTGGGCCTGGTGAAGATGGACATCCTGGGCCTGCGCACCCACTCGGCCGTGGCCGAGGCCGTGCACCTCATCCGGCAGCGCACCGGTCGCCGCCTGCTGCCCTACCGTCTCCCGCCCGAGGACCCCGCCGCCTACGAGATCGTCTCCAACGGCGGCTCCATCGGGCTATTCCAGCTGGAGTCGGCCGGTCAGCGCAACCTGGCCACCCGGCTCCAGGAGCAGACCTTCGACGACATCATCGCCGCCATCGCCCTCTATCGCCCCGGACCGCTGGAGGCGGAGATGATAGGGCCGTTCATCGACCGGCGTTGGGGAATCGAGCCCGTCACCCTCCCCCACCCCGCCCTGGCCGAAGCGCTGGCCGACACCTACGGCGTCATCCTCTACCAGGAGCAGGTGCTGCGGGTGGCACAGCTGGTGGCCGGTTTCGACCCCGCCGAGGCCGACATGCTCCGCCGCACCATGACCCGCGACCGCAGCCGGGAGGAGATGGCCGCCATCGGCGAGACCTTCGTGACCAAAGCGGTGGCCAACGGTGTCCCGGCCCACGCCGCCCGCGAGGTCTTCCGCCAACTCGAGGGCTTCGCCGCCTACGGTTTCAACAAGAGCCACTCGGTGTGCTTCGCGGTCATCGCCTACGCCACCGCCTACCTCAAGGCGCACTACCCGGCCGAGTTCCTCTGCGCCGTGCTCAACAACCAGCCCATGGGTTTCTACACCCCGCGCACCGTCCTCAACGACGCGCGCCGCTTCGGCCTGGAGGTAAGGCCGCTGGATATCAACCTGTCGGGCGCGGGTTCACGGTGGGAGGCGTCGGACGTTAGGACGCCATCAGAACCGGCAAAACCGGCGCAGTATGCAAACGATCCGTCGACTTACTCTGCTCAGCTCGACGGAGTTGCCACGCGGGCCCCCCGCCCCCAACCCTACGACCCCTTTGCCTTCGCTTGGACCAAGGAGCGCCGCTGGGGCCTAACTGCTGAGGACCTCGCCGAACTCCGGTGCGAGCAAAACGGCGAGGACGCGCTGACCGAGGCGCTTTCCCGAGAGTGGAAGACTACAACCGGCGGAGCCGCAGCGGACGGAGTTGCGCCGGACAGAGCCGCGCTAACCGGGGCCGCGCCGGGCGAAGCCACGCCGGACGGAGTTACAACGGAGGCCCCCCTAGCGCGCGGTGCCCCCGGCCAAGTTGAGTCCCACCACGCCGGCGATTATGAGCACGATGGAGAGGACGCGCACGGTGGAGACCGGATCGCCCAGGAAGACGATGCCGATCAGCGCCGTCCCCGCCGCCCCGATACCGGTCCAAACCGCGTAAGCCGTGCCGATGGGGAGCGACTTGGCCGCCAGGTTGAGAAGCGCCACGCTGGCAATGGTGAAGATGATGAAGATGATGGTCGGTACCAGGCGGGTGAACCCGTGGCTCAACTTGAGGGCGATGGCCCAAACGATCTCGAGCAACCCGGCAAAGAGGAGCAGCACCCAGGACAAAGCGACCTCCCGGAGGACGACGATACGGTAATCGACTCCTTCTACCATACGTCGGCCGGCGCCGACCAGAGCGGCGCCGCGCCCGTCCCCGGGCCCCACCCCGGCGATCTCATCCTCCCCCGCGCCCCCCGCGCCCGCGGCGGCGTAACCCCCGGTGCCTGCCTCTGCCCGGAAGGAGCGCCGGCGCCGGGTGCCGGGCGGGCGGTACGCGTGGGCTTTTCGCAACTCAAGCAGATGTCGGTGCGGGCGCTCAAGAAGATCGAAGAGGAGCGCCACATCGCCCCCTTCACCAGCTTCGAGGACTTCTACCTGCGCACCCGGGTGGAGTATCCGGTGGCCGAGAACCTCATCCGCATCGGGGCCTTCGACTCGGTGGAGCCCGATCGTACCGAGCTCCTCTGGCGTCTCCCCCTCCTCCACGACCGCTTGAGCGCCCTGGCCTCCGCCGGCGGCGGCAACTCGAGGCAACTACGCGCCTTCTTCGCCGCCCCCGAGAGAGCCGCCCTCAAGCACGAGTGGACCATGGAGGACCGGGTGCGCTCCGAGCTCGAACTTCTGGGCCTCACCGTCACCTGCCACCCCCTGGCCCTCTACGAACCGACGCTTTCCCGCCTGGGCGTCACCCCCAGCTGGAAGCTTCCGCAGATGGGAGACGAGGTGCCGGTGCTGGTGGCCGGCGTCTACGAGCGGGCCCAGAACCCCTGGATGCGCTCCGGCCGGCGCACTATGTTCCTTACCCTGGAGGACGCCTACGGCCTCTTCGAATGCGTGCTCTTCGAGAGCTGCCTCCCCGCCTGCGCCCCGGTGGTAGCCCGCGCCACCTACTTCCTGGTGCACGGCCGCCTGCAGAACAACCGCAAACGAGGGCTGGCCGTGGTGGTGCAGAACATCTGGGATCTGGAGGAGGTGCTGGCTAAGGAGGCGGAGCGGGAGACGGTGGTGAAGATCAATCTGACGGCCCGGAGGCGGTGCGAGGAAGAGGTCTACGAGAACGTGTCGGTGTCAGGCCGTAAGCGGCCACCGGGGGCGGGAACCACAGCTATTCCGAAGAAGGTGGGGTGAGGAAGCGGGAGACGAGCCAGATCAAACCCTGCGCGCTACCGACGCAATCTAAGTGCGGCTGGCGAGCGCGTCGGCGATCTCCCGATGTCGAGGGACCGGCTGGCTGCCATTGTGTTTGGGTTCTCACACCAGTCATGCTTGCCAGCTCGTGCCGAATCAACGTACGGTAGCCAGCCCGTTTCGGGCACTCGAACTCGACCATGGGCCACGGAAAGAGGGCCAGTCACGATATCGCTTAGCCGTATCTTCGACAACACCGTCGGTCCGTAGCGCATCTCTTCCTAAACACCTTGGCAACCGCGCACTCCAGTTCTAAGTTTGGTGTGACACGAGATAGACGGTGAGATCCCGAGTGATCGCAAACGTCAGCGGCGGTCGCATGGCGGAAGAGATAGGGACTCTGTTCGGGCAGTGATCTGCCCACGAATCATGTCTACGAGTGATGGCCTCGTTTTACCTCGCTGGGCCTACCTTATTGAGCGTATGGGTCTTCCGTCCTTCGGCTACTGGTCCTTCGGGGAGCACACAGTCCTTGCGACCGCATTTGCAGTAGAACCTGCGCCCACCATCCCTCAGCACCCACTCCCAAAGCTATAAAGGACTGCCATCCTCAGCGAACATCAGAGGCCGTGGCTCCCAACTTCCACCCGGTCTTCCCTCCAAATTCAGTCAGCGCGGCTTGACAAGAAGAGCTCTCACTGAGATCGAGTGTGTTCTTAATCACTGCCAGTTTCACCACCGAAGCTTGACCACTGACCCCCAGAGGCTCTTGGCAGCAGCCTTGATCGCGTTCTCGTCTGTGTCAAGCGTCAAAGGCTATACGCACGTGCTCGCAATGCCGAGCGGTTATGGCGTTAATGTACATGGGCAGATAGTCCGTCTGGTCGGCAACGCGGCGCACGGTGATATCAGCCAAGCTATTCCGTTGGCATTGGCTCCTGTCCCCGGACTCCAAACCCAGAACCACTATCTTCTGAATATCGATCACGGGCAGCCGAAGTGACATACCGCCCGATGCGTTCGGATCCATCCCCTCTCCACTGATGTCTTTGCCGATCTCTCTCACTACCAGCACGTGCAGATGGGATGCAGGGAATGTGGTTCACGAGGCGCCGGGCCTCGCCAGCAAGACTGACTCCTCCTCAACCAGTCGGTCTGGATGGAGTGTGGCCACCCGAGACGTCTGGTGGTGCTGGTTCTCGACTAATCCCGATACCAAAAACCAGGTTCCGCGTACGCATCGCTGAGCCAACTTCTGGAATCAGTTCGGGAAAAACAGCCATGCCCCTGCCGTGCAGCGTAGCCGCACCCTTTTGATTCCCCAGCCCAACCGCGAGCATCTTGCACACCCGCTCTCCACCCGGCCCACGAAGCCCGTGTGCGGCTTGATGCGGTTGATTGCCACCAGTGCGTCCGCCTCGGCAGCGGCCGCGATCAAGGAGCACAGGTACACCAGAGGGGGAAGAACCGATACTTACAGTGTTCCAGCGTAGAGACAACCGAAGCCCCCACACCCGCTTCGTCGACGCCCATGCTGGCGGCCACGCCGCCTGCCCAGCTGCCGTGGAGGCGCCGTGGCTACCCATGGCTGGCACAACAAAGGAGTTCAACCCCCAACCGCACCAGATTCCTACCGCACCCACCGCGATAGCGATGTTGGCCACTCCTCGGCTGCCCACGGCTGCAACATCCAGACCGCAGGGAACATCCGGGCGCTATTTGATCACCGACCAGTCGATCGATCTCCAGCCCACATCTATCGGCGGTGGGCATCCCGGCCGCTGGCGGGCAAGGATGAACCTCCGGCAGTTCCACATCGGCCAGAAACCGGTCCCACTCAGCACGCCCCCAACTCACTGGGCTATCCTCCCATATAGGCCTCGCGCACTTGGGGATTCTCACGCAACGCCGCTGCGTGTCCGCCAGCACGACATGGCCCGTTTCCATCACGTAGCCGTTCGCTATCTGCAATGCCATATACGCATTCTGTTCCACAAGCAAGATGGTAAGATCGCGGCTGCGTCGACTCTCGTCGATGGTCTGGAACAGTTCTTCCGCGACCACGGTGCGAGGCCCAGTGAGGGTTATCCAGAATCATGATTTTGGGATCGGCCACCAACGCCCGCCCCATTGCCAGCATCTGCTGCTCGCCACCACTCAAGGACCAGCCCAGCTGCGCGCGCCGAACCCCTAGTGTTGGGAAAAGCGTGTACACCCTATCGATGTTTTGAATCAGTGTCTTGGCTCCCACGTGCTCCACTTTTCGATGAGGTTCTCGTGCACGGTGAGGCCAGGGAGAATGCGCCGTCCCTGCGGCACGTGACTCACACCTTTGCGCGCAACGTCCTCCGGGTGGAGTCTGTCGATCTCCACACCTTCCAGCAAGATCTCACCGGTCACCACCGCGCCAAGCCCCGGAGATCGTCCGCAGCAGCGGTCTTGCAGCACCGTTCGCACCAAGTACCGCGACCACCTCGCCCTTCTTCACTTCCACCGTGACATCATGCAACACCTGCACCTCGTCGTACCAGGCGCACACAGACTGCACCTCCAGCATCACTGCGCACCTCCCCTGCTCCACCAAGGTAGGCGGCGATGCACTCTTCGTTGCATCTGATTTCGTCGGGGGTACCCTGAGCTATCGTCTTCCCGGAAATTCAGCACGGTAATGCGGTCGACCAGCCTCATGATGAACCGCATATCGTGCTCCACCACAATGATGGTCAGCCCCTGCTCTCGCAACTCGTTGATGATGCGGACTAGTTCATCCGTTTCCTTCGAGGACAACCCACCGACAGGCTCATCCAGCATCAGCACCTTGGGGTGACTAGCCAGCGCTACGCCGCCATTTCCAGAGTCTTTCTCTGCCCATACGGAAGGTCGGTGAAATGCGAGGAGCGCTCAGATGCGCCAGCTTGACCATATCCAGGAGTTCCAAAGCCTCCTCGCGCGCCACCTCTTCTTCTTTCCGCGCCTTCTTGGTGCCCAATACGGCCTGGAAGATGTTGGCATGATTGCGACAATGGGCTCCCACCATCACGTTGTCCAGCACAGTGAGTGTGGAGAAGAGACTGGTGTTCTGGAAAGTACGACCAATTCCGGCTTCTGTGATGCGGCTAGGCACTTGGCCTCCGATGGAAACGCCCTCAACAACTGAGTACCTCCAGACGGCTTGTAGACACCCGAGAGAACATTCAACAAGGTGGACTTGCCGGAACCATTGGGACCGATAATGGCTCGGATTTCGCCTTTCTCGATACCCAGCGTTACTTCATTGACCGCCACTAGGCCTCCGAAACGCTTGGTCAACCCTTTGGTCTCGAGGATCATCCTAAGCTCCTTGGTCCGTCGTGGATGAGGTACCGTACTCCACGTCCTCGAGAACGCCCGATCAAACGTTTGGCAATAGAGTCACGCTGACCAAGCCACCGGGAAGAAACATCACCAGTAGCCAGATGCCAAGGCCATATACCACCATGTAGTACTGCTGGATAGACCGAAGCGATTCCGGCAGAACAGTGAGTACAACGACACCCACTATCGAACCGATGATGAACCCCCGTCCACCCAGCAGTACCATGGCCAGCAAAGTGATAGTGAGACCGAGGCTGAAGAATTCGGGACTGATGTGTGAAAAGTGTGCGCATAGAGACCGCCGGCCACACCGCATAAACAGCATGACAAAGGCTAAGACCTTGATATGGGAGAGACGGACACCGCTCACATCGGCCGCCAGTTCCGCGTCCTTGATTGCGATGAACGCCCTTCCGTAACAGGGAGCGGTCGATCATAACCATGCCAAGTACGGCCAGCACCGCGAACACCAAGAGCACGTATGAGAGCGATTGGCGGCTATAGAGAATACCCAGGGTCAGTGCTGGCGCCGGGATGCCTGTTATCCCTTCAGAGCCTCCGGTGAGACCCTCGAGGTTCGTGAGTAGCAATCGCACGATCTCACCGAACGCCAAAGTCAACATCACCAAATAATGCCCTTTGATGCGTAGCGCTGGGATACCGATCAGCGCACCGGCCAACCCCCGCAACAGCAGCCCCAACATACCCACGAGAGAACTTGCAGCCGCGTAGTCAGCGGGGCAGGCATAGGCACCAATGGAGAACAGCCCCACATGACCAAACGAGAGTTGCCCCAAGCGCTGCCAAGCACTAAATCATACCCTATGGCAAGAACAACGAAGATGATGATCTGGTTAAACACCTGCTCGTAAGCGTTGACGGCATGGTGCCGGAAGCACGAACACAAGAACAAGCGCTGCAAGATAGCGAAACCACTTCAGGTTACGCCTCGAAGCCAAAGCGCCTGGATATTCGCATTCAGGTCTTCGCCATGTCACACCTTCTCCCCGATCTTCTCCGCCAGCCAAGCCTCCCCGCAGGAAAAACAACACCATCACAAGCAGTGCAAATGACACCACATCTTTGTACGAGAGTGGAGATGTAATAGCAGCCAGCGTTTTTACAACCCCAATGAGCAGGCCACCGAGCACTGCACCTTTGAGGCTTCCCCAACCACCCACGATCGTGGCGCTAAACCCTTAAGCATGGCCATGAAGCCCATCCCCGTGGTGACTATCATGATCGGCCCAACCAAGAAACCAGCGCACCCAGCCATTACAGCAGCAGTGCAGAAAACCAGCATCTTCACGGTCCACTCTAATGCCCATCATCTGTGCCGCCTCAGCGTCTGAGCCGCGGCCTGCACACGAAATCCAATCTTTGTCTTGCTTAGTATGAGTCCAAGAAGTACCGTAATGAGAACAATGGTGAAGACAATAATCACCAGCGAGTGAGGTAGAATTTTTGCACCGAGAATGCTTAGTGGTTTATTGCCAAAGAAGAGGATGAATCAATGGATATGGTCCCCATATCAACATGGCAACATTCTGAATCACCGATAGCGTACCCAAATAGCCATGGTGGTAGTAAGTAGATGTCTATTTCAATGGGTAAAAGACGGCTTTTGTAAATATCAACCTACGCCCACCATACATATTGCTACAAGCACAAATGAAACCACTAGATTAAATTTCAAATTAACACTGAATGTGACACCGAGATATGCTCCAATAATCACCCATTCACCGTGAGCAAAATTGAGAACGTTCGCTGAGCTGGCGACAAGGGTGAAGCCGAGCGCTACAAGAGCATATACGCAGCCTATCGCTATCCCGCTGACGAGAAGTTGAACAAACATAGGCCACCCAATCTGTTCGGCTGTCGATGCAGGAAATGCCGGAGCGGCTTGACGCCACTCCGGCATTCTGAGCCAGCAGCTACTGAATAACGAGAGTCTCCACTGGAACCAACTGCAGATTCTCGATCTTGAGAATCATAGCTTGACGACCCCCGTCGCCATTGGGCGCGAAGGTCCATGTGTTACCCATGCCTTTACGGTCTTTGATTTTCCAGAGGAAGTCGGCTACGGCTTGTGGTGTGTCGGCCCCAGCTTTGATAGCGTCGGCAACCATCATGACGCCATCGTAGTACTCACCGGCTGAGGAATCGGCTTCCATATTAAATTTAGCCTTGTATTTAGCAGCCCATTCTTTAGAGTGCTCTGCGAGTGTCGGCACAGCCGACTGTAGCCCGTACACGCCTTCGGTCTCATCGGCCGTCATCAGCTTCAGAGTTGTTGGCAACACACCGGCCGGCGAGATGAGCAGTTGATAAGTCATACCTAGTTGTTTGGCCTGCTTCATCAGGAGCGCTTGGACCGTAGGTTGGTTGCCACTGATCACTACTTCCGCGCCCGCCTGCTGCATTTTGAGCAACTGAGCAGAAAGATCTTTGTCGTCCACACCAGCTGCTTCCTCGGCCACCAGCGTCTGGCCCGCTTCCTGGAAAGCAGCATCGGTCACGGCCTTCCACCCTTTGCCGTACTCGTCGTTAGCATAGATGAGGCCTATCTTCTTACCCTCGCCAAAGCCCTTCATGGCGTACTGGGCAGCTGCTTTGGCCATCACGCCATCGGTTGTGCGAATACGGAATAGCCAGCCGCTGTTGTTCTCAGTCAAGTTGGCGCTGGACGCACCAGTAAGGGCAGGTATGGCATTCTCTTTGATGATGTCAAGCTGAGCGGCAACGAAGGCGCTCAGGGTCGTATCCATGATAGCTATGGGCTTGGCAGCAACCACCCGGTTGTAGGCATTAATTGCACCGGTCTGCTCTGATCCCGTGTCTTCTATCACAAGGTTGATGGTCTTGCCATTGATGCCGCCAGCGGCATTGATCTCCTCGACCGCCATTTTCACCCCATTGACAAGTGGCGATTCCGGCGAGGCGTACTTGCCCGTCAGAAGCCGACGACCATACCCAGCGTTACGGTGCCCTTCTCCTCCGCTGTGGTGGCTGTAGTATCACCACCGCCAACGGTAGTCGCGCTACCCGCGGTTGTCACCGCCCCCGTGGTAGTGGTGGCACCCCCACATCCCGCCACAATCAACACCATTGCTGTGGCCAACACCAGAAGTACAAGGACCAGACTCTTTCGCTCGCTCACATTTCCCCCTTCCCCACGCTAGTTGCAAGAATCCCCATGAGTGATGTGCTCACGACTCGCTATCAGGCTCCTCAAGGATGCTTACTAGACAACACCTCCTAACTCAGCTGCGTTTTCTCCCCCGCCACGTCATTGGCCAGCTTTGGCGTCGTAAGCTTTCTCCAGGTATTCCGACAGGTAGAAGACAGGAGGGCCCTGGGAAGCGCGGCGGTACTGCGTGACACATGACGGCCCGCCGGTGATGATGGCCTCAGCCCCCGCCGCTCGGAAGCCTTCCAGCCGACGCTCCAGAATGGTATCGGAGAGCTCGGGCTGCGTCAGCAGGATCGCTCCCGCGCCACCACAGCAGCCCGGCTCCAACGTTGACTCGACTAGCGTGGTGCCGGGTATAGCACGGATGAGGTTTCGTGGCGCCTCGATGACACCTTCATGGTGGCGTAGGATGACACGGATCATGCCAAGCCAACCACACCAGGCAGATGGCCGGGGCTCTCGATGCCCAATTGGTCCAGGTACACGGCGATATCCACCACGCGCTCAGCCAGCGCGTGCATCTCCCTCTCCTCCGGTAAACCCGCAAAAAGCTCCGGAAGGTGCTTCAGATGAGAAGCACAGCTCGACTCGTCCACCACTATTCTCCCCGACGTGTGCCGCAGTATGGACAAATTACGACGAGCTAACGCCCTGGCACCCTCAATGTCCCCGGCTGAGTGGCAGGGTAGTCCACAACAGACCACTTTGGGCAGGCTTACCCGTACCCCATTGCGGTGAAGCACGCGCCAAGTGGCAAGGGCTGCACGACTGTAAAGGTTGTTCTTGGCACAACCCAAGAAATAGACGACATCGTCTCGTGGCGCCA
>JAXGIS010000016.1:0-35117 GCA_040770645.1 Thermoleophilia bacterium
AACCTGTTGAACCAGCAGAGCGAAAAGGCATCCGGCGACCTGGAGATCTACATCCCGCCGGGGCCGCGCCTGGGCAAGCTGGTCATCGAGGCGCAGGGGGTGCGCAAGGCCTACGAGGGCCGCCTGCTCGTGGACAACCTGAGTTTCTCCCTGCCGCCCGGCGGCATCGTCGGCATCGTCGGCCCGAACGGCGCCGGCAAGACCACCCTGTTCCGCATGATCACCGGCCAGGAACAGCCGGACGCGGGCACCATCCGCATCGGCGAAACGGTGAAGCTCGCCTACGTGGACCAGTCGCGGGACGCGCTCGACCCGGCCAAGACCATCTTCGAGACCATCAGCGAGGGTCAGGAGACCATCTGGCTCGGTACCCGCGAGGTCAACGCCCGCGCCTACGTGGCCCGGTTCAACTTCACCGGCAGCGACCAGCAGCAGAAGGTCGGCGAAATCTCCGGCGGCCAGCGCAACCGCGTGCATCTCGCGCGCATGCTCAAGGAGGGCGGCAACGTGCTGCTCCTGGACGAGCCGACCAACGACCTGGACGTGAACACCATGCGCGCCCTGGAGGAGGCCCTGGAGAACTTCGCCGGCTGCGCCGTGGTCATCAGCCACGACCGCTGGTTTTTGGACCGCATCGCCACCCACATCATGGCCTTCGAGGGCGACTCCGAGGTCACCTGGTTCGAGGGCAACTACTCGGACTACGAGCAGGACTACAAACGACGCAAGGGTGCCGACGCGGACCAGCCGCACCGCATCCGCTACCGCCAGCTGACCCGCGATTAGCGGATTCGCCCACCCCGGCCCGGACAGCGGCCGCGCCCCTGCGGCCGGCCGTTTTTCCTCTGGCCAACGATCCTGCCCATGGCTATTGTGTGCGCATGACAGACCGCTCGCGAAACACCACCTCACGACTGCCACAATGTAGGCTCACCAGGGACCGCTGCAGGCATGCCCGCAGCGGCGACCGGCCATGAGCACCCCTGTTGCCGGAACGACCGGCGGCTGCCTGCCGGTGGAACGGCGCTTCTTCACCTTCGCCGAGTCGCCGGAGGGGATGCCCCTTGAATGCGGCGCCCGGCTCGGCCCGGTCACCCTGGCCTACGAGACGCTCGGCACCCTCAACGTGGACCGCAGCAACGCCATTCTCGTGCTCCACGCCCTCACCGGCGACGCCCACGTGGCCGGCGTGCACACCGCCGACGACCCGCGCCCCGGCTGGTGGGACAACATGGTCGGGCCGGGCAGGCCCATCGACACCAACCGCTACTTCGTCATCTGCTCGAACATCCTCGGCGGCTGCTCGGGCAGCACCGGCCCCGGGTCCATCAACCCGGCCACCGGCCGCCCCTACGGCCTCGGTTTCCCCATGGTGACCATCCGCGACATGGTCCGCGCCCAGAAGGAACTCGTCGACCACCTGGGCATCACCAGGTTGCTGGCGGTCATCGGCGGCTCGGTGGGCGGCATGCAGGTGCTGCGCTGGTGCGTCGATTACCCCGAGATGCTCGTTTCGGCCATCCCCCTGGCCACCACCACCCGCCACTCGGCCCAGGCCATCGCCTTCAACGAGGTGGCCCGGCAGGCGATCATGGCCGACCCGGCCTGGCAGGGCGGCGACTACTACGGGTCCCCCGGCCCGGCCCACGGCCTGGCGGTGGCGCGCATGATCGGCCACGTCACCTACCTGTCCGACGAGTCTATGCGAGACAAGTTCGGTCGCCGCCTTCGCCAGAAGGAAGTGTTCGGATACGATTTCGCCTCGGTTGACTTCGAGGTGGAGAGTTATCTGAAACACCAAGGCGAGGTCTTCATTCGGCGCTTCGATGCCAACAGCTATCTCTACATCACCAAAGCCTTGGACTACTTCGATCTCACCAACGGCCGCGGGACCCTGGTGGAAGCCTTCACGGACGTGCCGGTGGAGACACGTTTCCTGGTGATCGCCTTCACCAGCGACTGGTTATACCCGGCCTACCAATCAAAGGAGATCGTCCGGGCGCTCAAAGGCAATGGTCTCGACTGCACGTACCTCGATATCCACTCATCGTTCGGTCATGATTCCTTCTTGGTGGAAGCGGATCAGCAGACCTATCTGATTAAGAACTTCCTGGCGGTCACCGGCCGGCGGTTGGGAGTCAAGAGTGCCAAGTAGCCGGCCGCAAGCAAGTGCAGCCACAGCCACCGACGGTGTGGCGCGGGGCCCCGGTGGGGAACGCCTGGATCATCTGTTCATTGTGGACGTGGTGCAGCCGGGTTCGCGGGTCTTGGATCTGGGGTGCGGTCGAGGCACGCTACTGAAACTGCTGGTAGACCGCAAAGAGGTGCGCGGAACCGGCGTGGAGATCATGGAGGAGAAGGTATACGACGCGGTGGGGAAAGGGCTCTCCGTCTTTCACGGCGATATTGACGAGGGTCTCTCAGACTACCCTGCCGGCATGTTCGACTACGTGATTCTGAGCCAGACTCTGCAGCAGGCCCGGGAGACCGTGTTGATCATGCAGGAAGCCTTGCGGGTGGCCCGCTACCTCATCGTGGGTCTCCCGAACTTCGCCTACCGGAGCGCACGATTCCAACTGATGTTCACCGGGCGCGCACCCGTGACCAAGAACCTCCCCTACCAATGGTATAACACCCCCAACATCCACAGCGTGAGCATAAGGGACTTCCGCATCTTTGCGAAAGCGCACGGCATGCGTGTTGTACGCTCCTTCTACCTGGGCGCCAAGGGCGAGGTGAGACTCTGGCCCAATCTCCGTGCCCAACACGGTGTGTTTGTGCTGGAGTTGGCGTAGGCGGAAAGGGTTGGCGATGTTTCCCACTACCCCTACGACCCGGGCCGCGCTTCAGCTAGAATGGAAACCTCGGTGGGCTTCAAGGTCGCCCACCGTCCCCGTGTGGGCCCATAGCTCAGTGGTTAGAGCTGCCGACTCATAATCGGCCGGTCGTAGGTTCGAATCCTACTGGGCCCACCAAAACCCCCGCATCGTACGCACTACTTGAGGGTGCCATCGTATACTCATGTACAGGGTGGGGTGTTCCACCGGGCAGCAGGCAAGCGAAAGGATGCGTCATGTCACAGCTCAGCATGGGGGCGGCTCGCTCCCGCGTTGCGTCGCTTCTCGGTCCCTCCGACCCGCTCCCCGGCATTTTCTGTGGACGCTGGGTTGCCCCCGAGGGAGCGGACATCCTTCCCAGTGTTTCGCCCATAGACGGCGGGATACTGGGCCACGTGGCCACGGCATCTCCCCACAACGACGAGGAGATGATGGAGCGCGCCCAGGAGTCAGCGTTGGCTTGGGCCCGCGTGCCCGCTCCCGTGCGGGGTCAGGCCGTACTGCACATAGCGGAGGAACTGCGCCGGCAGAAGGAGGATCTGGGACTCCTGGTCTCCCTGGAGGTGGGTAAGACCATAGTGGAAGGCCAAGGCGAGATTCAGGAGATGGTCGATATCGGCCACTTCGCGGTGGGGCTCTCCCGCCAGCTCTACGGGCTCACCATGCCGAGCGAGCGCCCGCATCATCGTATACAAGAGCAATGGCATCCTCTGGGGGCCATCGGCGTGATCACCGCTTTCAACTTCCCGTCGGCCGTCTGGTCTTGGAACGCGTTCATCGCCGCCGTAGTCGGCAACGTGGCGGTGTGGAAGCCGTCGTCGCAGGCTGCGCTGACTGCCATAGCTGTGGTGCGGGTGGCCAACCAAGTGCTGGAGCAGCTGGGTCATCCCATCTTCTTCCTCGTCGTGGGCAGCGGCCGCGGTAGTGGGCGACCGCATGCTCCAGGATCGGCGCCTGCCCCTGGTCTCGTTCACGGGCTCCGTGGCCACCGGTCGGTTGGTGGCCGAGAAAGTGGCATCCCGCTTGGGCCGGAGCCTGCTGGAGTTGGGCGGCAACGTGCGGCGGTGGTTACCGCCAAGGCGGACATGCGGACGGCGGTGCGCGGAGTGGCCTTCGGTGCTTTGGCCACCACCGGCCAGCGTTGCACGTCCACGCGCCGACTCATCGCCCAGGAGGGCATTTATCGCGACCTGGTTGATCGTCTGGCGGCGGTGTACCGGTCGGTGCGGGTGGGTAATCCTTTGGAACCCGGCGTGCTGGTGGGGCCTCTGGTGAGTCGTGACGCCGTTGAGGACTATCTGGCTGCAGTGGCGCAGGCCCAAGAGCAGGGCGGGCGGCTGCTCTGCGGAGGGCAAAACCACTCGTTACGCCCGATAACCCCGGCGGCTCTACGTGGAGCCCACCATCATCGAAGCGCGGCCGGACATGCCCATTATCCAGGAAGAGACCTTCGCTCCCATCCTGTATACCATGCCCTACTCCACCCTCGAGGACGCCATCGCCATCCACAACAGCGTCCCCCAAGGCCTATCTTCGGCCATCTTCACCACCGACCTACTCGAAGCCGAACAGTTCCTGAGCGCTCAGGGCTCCGACTGTGGCCTGGTCAGCGTGAACACCGGCACCGCCGGCGCCGAGATCGGTGGCGCCTTCGGCGGGGAGAAGGAGACGGGTGGGGGGGCGGGAATCGGGAAGCGACGCCTGGAAGAGCTATGCGCGCCGCCAGACGGCGTGCATCAACTACGGGCACGACCTGCCCTTGGCCCAAGGTGTGAGTTTCGAGGTGGGCTCATAAGAAAGACCGGCGCAGTCACAAACCAGGGTGCAGGCTCGGGCCGGTTTAGCCTTAGGCCCATGCCGGTACAGTGGTCACATAGGTACGGCGACAAGAGGACTGAACACGTGCTGGTAGAAGAGCTGGAGCAGGTACTAGATACACTGGCGCCGTTTGCCACGGCTGAGCCTTGGGACAATGTTGGGCTGCTCGTGGGTCGGCGTGGAGTTGAAGTACGCAAAGTGCTGGTGGCGCGGACTTGACGGAAGACGTGGTCGTGGAGGCGGTCACCGGCGGGTACCAAGCGGTGATCACTCACCACCCGTTGCTCTTCTCGCCCATCAAGAGCGTCACCGATCGCAACCGGGTCGGGGTGCTCGTGACCCAGTTGATCGCCGCCGATATTGTGCTGTTCGCTCTTCATACCAACCTGGACGGAGCGCAGGGGGGCCTTTGCGAGCAGGTGGCCCTGGAGTTGGGTCTAATCGATCCGGTGCCTGTGGTGCGCGCGCGCATAGGTTGGAAGAAATTGGTGGGCTTTGTCCCGCCTGAGGCGCTGGACGCAGTGGCAGCCGCCTGCTTTGAGGCTGGGGCGGGGGCCATGGGCAACTACAGCGAGTGCGCATTTGCGACTCAGGGGGCGGGCACTTTCCTGCCCCAGGAGGGTGCCCGCCCCACGATCGGCCGTGTCGGACGCCGGGAATCCGTGGCCGAAGTGCGCTGGGAAACGGTGGTGCCTGAGCGCCTGGTGGCGGCGGTGGTTCAGGCATTCATCGGAGCGCATCCTTACGAGGAACCCGCCTTCGATGTCTATCCGGTGGAGGATGTGGCGGTAAGGCTGGGACAGGGTCGAGTGGGACGACTGCGGGTGAGTGTTCCTCTCATCTCATTGGTGGAGACCACGGCGGAGCTCTTGGAGATGCCCGAGATATCGTACGTGGGCCCGCCGGACCGCATGATCGATCGCGTGGCGGTGGTTACCGGCAGCGGGGGCAGCCTGATGGCTGAGGCCGCCGGGTGCGCCGACCTGCTCATTACCGGGGACCTCCGTTACCACGACGCCGAACGGGCGGAGGACCTCTGTCTATCTCTCATCTGTGCACCGCACTATCAACTGGAGAGCTGGGCCTTGCGCCGGTGGGCGGCGGTCTTGGCTGCTGAGTTGGAACCACAACGCGTGACGGTGGATTTCGCGGACGCGTGTAAGTCCCCTTGGCGCACCGCCGTCCGACCTTCATGCGCCAAACCGGCGGCCGGAGAGCTACCACTCTTCTCGGTGGAGGGCGGGGATGAACTCTCGCCCGAGGAGGAGGACCGTGTGTTGGTGCTGCACGTCGACGGCGGCTCCCGAGGCAACCCTGGGCCCAGTGCCATAGGAGTGGTGGTGGAGGACGTGGAAGGCAACGTGCTGGAGGAAGTGGCGGCCCGGATCGGTACCACCACCAACAACGTGGCTGAATACCAGGCCCTGATTACCGGCTTGGAGACGGCTCTGGACAGAGGCGCCCGGCGGGTGCGGATCATGTCGGACTCGGAGTTGCTGGTGAGACAGATGCGCCAGGAGTATCGAGTGCGGGATCCGCAACTCAAGGAGCTCTACATGGCGGCAGTGGCGTTGGTACGAAGATTCGCGCGTGTGGAGATCAAGCATGTTCCCCGAACGGAGAACTCCGCCGCCGACGCCCTGGTGAACAAGGCTCTGGACGGGCGCGTGTAGCGGCGCTATAATCCGGTTTCTCCGGGCGGATGTAGCTCAGTTGGCTAGAGCGTCTGCTTGCCATGCAGAAGGTCGAGGGTTCGAATCCCTTCATCCGCTCCATTCTCTTTCGCAGATCGCGGGGCGACGTGGCCGAGTGGCTAGGCACGGGTCTGCAAAACCCGCTACGCCGGTTCAATTCCGGCCGTCGCCTCCTTAGAGAAGCCCTGCATACAGCGGGGTTTGGCGTTTTGAGGCCTTGTCTCTGCCGGGGTCATTTGGTGTCCATTTGGTGTCCACTCTTCAGCGTGCCTTCTTGGTATCTTTCGCGATGGCCGCGTTCAGGGCCGCGCCGATACACTTCGCCGCGTCTGCATCCATGCCCTCGATTACATGCGCGTAGGTGTCCATTGTGAAGCCCACCTTGCTATGCCCGAGCCGTTCGCTTATCACCTTGGGATGCACACCGGCCGCGAGCATCTGTGTCGCGTGGGAGTGCCGAAGGTCATGCAGCCGGCAGTCGATACCCAGCTTCCGAGCGTGGAAGGTGAACATGCGGGAGAAGTGAGACGGTGACCAGTAGCCGCCGTCGTGAGTGGGGAAGACCAGATTGTTATCCTTCCACGTGTTGCCCTGCTCCAGCTTGGCCGCGTTCTGCTCCGACTTGTGCGTCTTCAAAGCAGCTACAGCGAGCGCGGGAAGAGCCACCGACCGTGCAGATTTCTTGGTCTTCGGTCGTTTAGATCTGATGCCCTCTTTCGTTTGCTCCAGAGCCTGATTCACAGCCAGCTTGCCGCCGGTGAGGTCGATCTCGCTCCACCTGAGGGCGAGAAGTTCGCCCCGGCGAAGCCCACACGTGACGGCCAATAGCACAGGTACGTGGTAGCGCGTGCCCTCCAGCCCACGTAGCAGGCGGGCCGTCTGTTCGGGAGTGATGGTCTTCATTTCCTTGTCTTCCGCCTTGGGCGCCTTCACGGCGTCGCATGGATTCACGGCGATCAGTTGGTCCTGCACGGCATGGCGGAACGCCTCACGTAGCACGCGATGCACGTGTAGGATGGTGCGCCCCGATAGTTTGCCGGGAACCCGGAAATGCAAACAACGCCAGAGACGCCGTCTGCATTAGGTAGACGGCAATGATGGCCGGCTTGCGACCGAAACGATCAGAGAACCAGACCCACAACCCACCGCAGACGAGGCTGAGCCACCCCAACAGCATGAACAAGGCGCCGGCAGCCTCTTTGCTGTAGTGCATGTCGCTCATGAGCCGTTTGGTGAAGAAGGTCATAGATGATGTATGAAAAACCATATGCGAGATAGACGAGTCCCAGATGTATTACGGCACCTGAACGATAAACCAGGCGCCGGAGTTGAGAGCAGAAGAGCCGGGTGTGGCCGGTCGGGAGCCGGGCGCCGCCGTCTCCGCACCGGCACCGGCGGCACCATCATCGCGCCGTATGATCAGTCCCTTATGAGACTGGCTGTTACGCAGCGCGCGGCCAAGCCCACCACCGAGAGCACCAGGGTAAGGCCAGACGAGGTACCAGCACAGCCGCCAACCCTCTCCGTCCTGCAGGGAGATGATTCTGGGAAACAGCAGTCCGGAGACGATGAGGCCGCGGCATTGCCGCCCAAGAGGATGCCAACGGCCATCCCCCGGCGAGACCGGCTGAACCATGCGGACACCAAGCCCATGGTGGGCACGTTCACGCCTCGGTGCCCACGCCGGTGACGGCCCGCCAACGGCGGCAGTGAGGCCGGCCGCCAGCGGAGCACCATCCCCACCCCGGACCACCAGCATCCCCACACCTATTACGATGCGGGGCCGAAACGCGTGGCCAACGCTCCACCCAAGGCCGACATGATGAGGTAACCAAGCAGGTTGGCCGTGGCGAGGATACCGGCCTCGGTGTTGCTCATGCCCAGGCGCTGGCCTGCATGGCCGGGATGAGCATGCCGTAGCCGAGGCCCAGGCCCACTGCTCCGAACTCGCACAGCGTACCCACCGCCAAAATGAGCCAAGCGTAATCTAGACGGCGATGTTCTGAACCGGCGGACGTGGGCTCTGTGTTCACGATCTCCTCCTCAGGGCATGCGGTTGAACGCCTGCTGAGCGGTGGCCGTGTGGAGCCGGGCGTGGGAAGCGGCAGGTATCGCCGGATGGCCTGGGGGAGGGAAGTGAGCGGGTTTCTGTTCAAGCATGAGCTCGAGACATGCTCCGATCGTAGTCGCACCTCTGTTATGAGTGTAGGTCAGAAGGGACAATCCGGCCAGCGCAAGGGCTACCTCTCCGTCGGCTTGTCCCGGGTGGATACGCGGGGTATGATGAGCGGCGCACGTGGGCGTTTAGCTCAGGGGGAGAGCGCTTCCTTGACGCGGAAGAGGCCACAGGTTCAAATCCTGTAACGCCCACCACCTTTTTCTCAACCCTCTGTGAGACCCTTTGAAGACATCGTCGCCGACCTGCCTCGCGGTCTGCGTGCACTGATCATGACCGTGTGGCGCACCGGCGCCAACATGGGGCGACATGCGGGTCCACAGCGTGCCACTGCCCTCGCCTTCTATGGGTTTCTCTCGCTGTTCCCCCTCACGGTGTTCGCGGTGTCCATCGCCAGTCTATGGTTCCCCAGCGCTGAAGTGCTGCAGTGGTTTGGGGTTCAGTTGGAGAGATTCCTACTGCCCGATGCCGCCGCCATCGTGGAGGAAGCGGTGGGAACGGCGCTGCGAACTAGGGGGGCCGTCACCGTGGTGGCTGTGATAGGCCTGCTGTACTCGGGCTCCGGTTTTGTTGCAGGTTTGGCCGGAACGCTCGACGCGGTGTGGCAGGAGCCGTCTCGGCGCTTCTTTCTCGTAAATCGGGTGGTGGCGGCCGGGTTCACACTGTTGGGGGGTATCGCCCTGGCCGTATCGGCAGGCCTCACGACGCTCGCTTTGGAGTTCTGGCCGCAGTTGATGATCTGGCTGGGGGTGGGTTTGTCTCAGGCGGTGCGCACGGTGGGGGCCGTGCTGGTGGGGTTGCTCACACTGGGCCTGGACGTGGTATTGGGCACCCTGATCTACCGCTTTCTCCCTTCGCAGCGGGCGCCCTGGCGTGCGGCTTGGATCGCCGGCGCGGTGAACGGGGTGGGGTGGAACCTTCTCAAGATCGGCTTCTCCTACTACCTGACACGCTTTTCACGTTACGGACTCGTGTACGGGACGCTGTCGAGCGTGATTGGTGTTCTGATATGGGCGCAGTTGGCCGCCACTGTATTTGTGTTCGCCGGGGAGTTGTCCGCGGTGCTGGCGCCTCGGGGCAAAGGGGAGGTTCAGGCATAACAGCACAGACCACGCCCGTGTGGGGGCCATAGCCCTCGTAGGTAGACGGCTATGGACCGGTATACTGTCTGCGCCATTATCCCCACCAGACGACTATGTGAGGTCCCCATGAACGTCATCCTGCCCGACGGTTCCGAGTTGGCACTCCCTGAGGGCGCCACCGGCCGGACCGTGGCCGAAGCCATCGGCCCACGGTTGGCCAAGGCGGCGCTGGGCGTGACTATCAACGGCACTCTGAGCGATCTGGACACACCGCTCAGCCAGGGGGACCAAGTCGGTATCGTTACGGCGCAGTCCAAGGAGGGGTTGGATCTGCTGCGCCACTCAGCGTCCCACGTGATGGCCGAAGCGGTGACCAGGGTGTACCCCGGTACCAAAGTGGCCATCGGCCCGTCGATCAAAGATGGCTTTTACTACGACTTCGATTTCCCTGAGCCCATTTCCGAGGAAGATATCGCCCGGTTCCAGGCGGAGATGGAGAAGTCCATCAAAGAAGCGCAGCCTTTCGAGCGCCGGGAAGTGAGTCGGGAAGAGGCCCTCGATCTCTTCAAAGACGAGCCGTACAAGGTGGAGTTGATTCGCGACCTGCCGGAAGGCTCCACCATCAGCATATACCGCCACGGCGAGTTCCTGGATCTGTGTCGCGGCCCCATGTTCCCGATACGAGCAGGATACCCGCGGTGAAAGTGCTGTCCATCGCCGGGGCCTACTGGCGCGGCAGGTCGGACAACCCCATGCTGACCCGCATCTACGGTACCGCCTTTCCTTCCAAGAAAGAACTCGAGGAACATCTGGCGCGTCTGGAGATGGCCCGGCAGCGGGACCATCGCCGGTTGGGCAAGGAGTTGGACCTGTTCAGCTTCCACGATGAGGCTCCCGGGTTCCCCTTCTTCCACCCCAAAGGGATGGTGGTGGTCAACACGCTTCTTGATTACTGGCGTCGTGAACACGCGGCCGCCGGCTACCAGGAGATCAAGACCCCCATCATCCTGGAGCGGACCCTGTGGGAGCAGTCCGGCCACTGGGACAACTACAAGGACAACATGTACTTCACCAAGATCGACGATCTTGATTTTGCGGTGAAGCCCATGAACTGCCCCGGCGGGATTCTGATCTACAAGTCTTCTCAACACTCCTACCGCGAGTTTCCGTTGCGCATGGCCGAGTTGGGGCTGGTGCACCGTCATGAGCTCTCGGGTGTCCTGCACGGGCTGTTTCGCGTCCGGTCCTTCACCCAAGACGACGCCCACCTGTACTGCCTACCTGAGCAGGTGGAAGACGAAGTGGTGGGGGTCATCGAACTGGTGAGGCGCATGTACCGCACCTTCGGGTTCCAGAAAGTTCACATGGAGCTCTCCACGCGGCCCGATAAATCTATCGGCACCGCGGAGATGTGGGAGCGGGCGGAGGCCGCACTGGCGAAGGCGTTGGAGCGGTTGGGGCTCGAGTATCAGCTGAACCCCGGCGACGGTGCCTTCTATGGGCCCAAGATCGACTTCCATATCGAGGATGTGATGGGTCGCACCTGGCAGTGCGCCACCTGCCAGCTCGACTTCGCCATGCCCGACCGCTTCGAGCTGGAGTACATCGGTGAAGACAACCAACGCCACCGGCCTGTCATGTTGCACCGCACCGTTCTGGGCTCTATCGAGCGCTTCCTCGGCATCATCATCGAGCACTACGGCGGGGCCTTCCCGGCCTGGCTGGCTCCGGTACAGGTGGTGGCCGTACCCGTCGCCGATCGGCACGTCGATTACGCGCGCAGCGTGGCCGCGGAGCTGGCGGCTGCCGGGTTGCGGGTGGAGGTGGATGAGCGGACTGAGTCGGTGGGCCGCAAGATACGAGACAACGAGATGCTGAAGATCCCCTTCATGCTTATCGTGGGCGACAAAGAGGTGGCGGCGGGAACCGTGTCCGTCCGGGCACACGGCCAAGGCGATCTGGGGGCCATGTCACGGGAAGTGGCAACCGCCACCATTGCGGCCCAGGCGCAGATGCCCTCCACGGGAGTGTAGGCTCACCTTTCCGCAGGGGCCTGGGTCCGCTATACTCGTCCACTGCATAAAGCGGAAGCCGCGCTTCCCACCTCGCGCCTCGGAGGCGCCTGGTCACGCCATAGCAAGTGCCGGTGAGTATGTCCCGGCCGCCCCGCCGCGGAAGGGCGGGGCGCCCGCTCCTGTAGTGGGCGTGGTTTGTGTGCCTGGAAGCGGCGGCTGTTGTCGTCGCTTTTCCTTTTGGCGAGACCCGGCATACCGGGGGAGGTGCAGATCAACATAGTCGACACGACGCGCATCAATGAGAGGATAAGAGCCGACGTCGTCCGGCTCATTGGACCGGACGGAGAACAAGTCGGGATTGTCAACCTGCGGGAGGCGCTTGATTATGCCGATCGGCTGAACCTTGACTTGGTGGAGGTGGCTCCCATGGCCAATCCGCCTGTGTGCAAGGTGATGCACTACGGCAAATACAAGTACGAGCAGGAACAAAAAGCCAAAGAAGCGCGCAAGCGCCAAACCACCATCAACATCAAGGAGATCAAGCTTCGCCCCAAGATCGATGACCATGACTTCAACACCAAGAAGGGTCATGTGGAGCGTTTCCTGCGGCAGGGAGACAAGGTGAAGCTCACGATCATGTTTCGAGGGCGGGAATTGATGCACCCCCACTTGGGGGAACGTCTCCTGCGCCGCATGGCGGACGATTTGGTTGAGTTGGGTGATATCGAATCCCAGCCCAACTTGGACGGCCGCAACATGGTGATGATGCTGGCGCCCAAGAAGCAGCCTCACTAGGCCCTCTCCTCTCGACGCATTGTAAAATGGCGTGCTCTGGGCGGCCTCAGTGCCGCCCGAGCGTTTGGCGCGAGACAAGACGGCCTGCCACGGCCTGGTTTGGTGGCGAAGGGAGCAACGTAGCAATGCCTAAGTTCAAAACACACAAAGGTATCAAGAAACGCATCAAGATCACGGGGACCGGACGCCTCCTTCACAAGCGGGCGTTCTCGAGTCACCTACTCACCAAGAAGTCCAGCAAACGGAAGCGCAAGTTCCGTAAGGATCTTCCGATAGCCGCACAAGACCTGGCCCAGGCCAGAGACCTGCTGGGTATCTAGGGGGTACCTGTCATGCCACGTATCAAGCGCAGCCCCAACGCGCTGAAGAAGCGGCGCAAAGTCCTGCACGAGGCCCAGGGGTACTACGGTCTCAAGAAGTCCTCCTACCGGAGGGCCAAAGAGCAGCTACTGAAGTCTTACACATACGCCTACCGCGACCGCAAGGCTCGCAAGGCTGAATTTCGCCAGTTGTGGATCATGCGTATCAACGCGGGGGCTCGGCAGAACGGCCTCAGCTACAGCCAAATGATCCACGGCCTCAGAGAAGCCAACATCACCTTGAACCGGAAGGTGCTGGCCGACCTGGCGGTCACTGAGCCCTCCGTGTTTGCCGAGTTGGCAGCCAAGGCCAAAGAGGCCCTGGCTGCCGCGTAGGCGGTTGGTGTCAGAGGGGCGGGCCGCCACGCGGAAGCGCGCGGCGGCCCGCCCCTCTGCTTCTGCAGGGAGGGAGATTTGATCCGCACTATCGCCGGACGCCACAACCCCAGCCTGAAACTGGCCCGCAGGCTGCAGAGCAAAAGTACCGTGCCAAACGGGGCTTCTTCATGGCTGAAGGCTGGGACTTGCTTCATGCGGCTCTGACAGCGGGCGTTTGGCCTGCCGAACTGTTGGTCCGCGATGACATCGCTGAGCGACTGTCGGAGGAAGTGTGGAGCGCGGCGCGGACCGACAGGCTGGATGTGGCCATATGTCAGGCCGAGACGCTGGCCGGCGTGAGTGCGTTGGGAGGAGCGGCAGACGTAGTGGCCGTGTTCCCGGAGCGTCGCGCCGGGTTGAGCGAGTGGAACCTGGGCACCACGGTGACGCTGTTTCTACATGAAGTGGGGGATCCGGGGAATGTGGGCACGCTGATCCGCAGTGCCTCGGCCTTCGGCGCGGCCGGCGTGGCCTGCAGCCCCCGCACCTCGGACCCGTTCGGAGTCCGGGCCCTGCGCGCAGGCATGGGAGCGCACTTCTTGCTCCCTGTTGCCACCGAGGTGTCGCCGGCAGATCTGATGGCCCACGTGCGCGCCCGCGCGCAGCGCGGGGATGCAGTTCCGGCACTGGTTGTGGCCGATCCGCGTGGAGACGTGGGTTCCCGGGATTTGGCCGGGGAGCTGCGGCGGGCCCGTACTGTCGGCCGTCCCGATGGGGCGCACGGTGTGGTCGTGGCCCTGGGTTCGGAGCGAGGTGGTCTCCCTGATCTGGCGGATGCTCCGTGGGCGGCACAGATGAGGGTGGCCGTGCCCCAAGTGAGGTTCGACTCCCTGAACGTGGCCATGGCTGGGACCATCGTGTTGTACGAGCTGCAGACGATCGGACAGCCCGAGGGTCGCTGAAGCGCCAATCTGCCGCAGCCTGTTGCGCGCAGCAAGGCGGAGAACTATAGTGCACTGTGGTATGACCGCAGTTGAATCGGAAGGAGGACCGACATTCCAGCCCAGAACGACATACTAGCCCAACTGGAACGGGCCGACCTCAGGGCAATATATGAACAGGGGGTGGCTGCTCTCGAGGCGGCGGAAGATCTCGATTCCCTGGAGGATGCCCGAGTTCGATTTCTGGGACGGAAGGCGGACCTCACCAATCTCCTTCGTTCCATAGCCGAACTGTCTCCGGAAGACAAGAAGGTCGTGGGACGTTTCGGGAACCTGGTGAAGCGCGAGTTGGAGGCCGTGCACGCCTCGCGGCATAGCGCTCTGGAGCAGAGCCAGCTCGTACACGGGCTCGAGAAGGATCGCCTGGACGTGACTCTACCCGGCCGTACCTTGCCTTTGGGACACCTGCACCTCATAGCTCAGACGCAGCGAGAGATAGAGGACATATTTGTGGGCATGGGGTACGAGGTCGTCGAAGGCCCCGAAATCGAGACCGACTACTACAACTTCACGGCGCTGAACACTCCCGAGGATCACCCCGCCCGCTCTCTGCACGACACTTTTTTCGTGACAGATGAAGTGCTGTTACGCACGCACACCTCGCCGGTACAGGTGCGGGCCATGGAGAAACAACAACCACCCGTTTATGTCATCGTGCCGGGCAAGTCCTACCGGCGCGACAGTGATGCCACCCACACGCCCATGTTCCACCAGGTGGAGGGGCTGGTGGTGGACCACGGCATCACCCTGGCCGATCTCAAAGGGACATTGGAACAGTTCGCCAAAGCCATGTTCGGCGAGGAACGGCGTATTCGCCTGCGTCCGCACTTCTTCCCCTTCACTGAACCGTCGGTGGAAGTAGACGTCTCCTGCATGATGTGCGACGGCGACGGATGTCGCCTGTGTAAGCGCACGGGTTGGTTGGAGATCTTGGGATCGGGCATGGTCGACCCCAACGTGTTCGGCTTCGTGAACTACGATCCCGAGGAGTACACGGGTTTTGCGTTCGGCATGGGGATCGAGCGCATCGCCATGCTCAAGCACGGCATCACCGACCTGCGGCTGTTCTATGAGAACGACCTGCGTTTCCTGCGCCAGTTCTGAGAGAGAGGAGGAAAGATGAAAGCGCCGTTGTCCTGGCTTAGGGAATACGTGGCCATCGACCTCCCTGTCGAGGAGTTGGCCGACCGTCTCGCCATGACCGGCACCGAAGTGGAGCGGGTCTCTACGGCCGGCGTGCCTACCGACGAGCAAATACAGGAGCGCTTTGTTGTGGGCAAAGTGCTTACCTGCGAACGACACCCCAACGCCGACAAGCTGAGCGTGTGCACGGTCGATGTGGGGGAGGAGCATCCGCGCACCATCGTGTGCGGGGCGCCCAATGTGGCGGCGGGGCAGACGGTTCCTGTATGCCTGCCCGGCGCCGTTATGCCCGGCGGGTTTGAGATCAAACAGGTCAAGCTGAGGGGCGTGGTGTCCTCGGGCATGATCATGTCCGAGGAGGAGTTGGGGTTCGCTCCCAAGAGCAGCGGCATCCTGGAGTTGCCCCACGCCTGGGAGGCTGGTGAACTGCTGGGCGATCGCCTGCCCATCAGCGAGCACATCTTGGAAGTGGAGGTCACCCCCAACCGGCCGGATTGTCTCTCCATCCGTGGCTTGGCCCGTGAGATTTCCGCCATAACTGAGGTGGACTTCGACGAGGACCTCTCCATCACCTACCCGTGCAGCAGCCGCAGCGTGGATGAGGATATCGCCATCGAGGTGTGGGACTCGGACTTGTGCCCGCGTTACGCCGCTCGGGTGGTACGGGGCGTGACTATCGCCGATTCGCCCCCCTGGCTGAAGGCCCGCATTATGCACGCCGGCATGCGTCCGGTGAATAACGTGGTCGACATCACCAACTACGTGATGTGGGCCGTTGGGCAACCTCTGCACGCCTTCGACCTCGATACCGTACGCGGCAGCAAGATCATCGTTCGCCGCGCACGCGAGAGGGAGCCTATCCGCACGTTGGACGGTGTGGATCGTGTTCTCAGCGCTGACACGCTGGTTATCGCCGACGCGGAGCAGCCTTCGGTCATCGCGGGCATCATGGGCAGCCTCGATTCAGAGGTCACCGACTCCACCACCAACATCCTCCTTGAAGCCGCCAACTTCCAGCGCGGCGGCATCTTGCGCACCTCGAGCGCATTGGGGTTGCGCAGTGAGGCTTCCACCCGCTTCGAGAAGGGTCTCGACCCCAATCTGGTCATGCCGGCGCTGGACATGGCGTGTCAGATGATCGAAGAGATCTGCGGTGGTGAGGTGTCTTCGGGGACAATAGATGTCAGGGCGGGAGAGTGGCTGCCCTGGGAACTGACTTTGCGCCCCAGCCGTGTGGCGGCCGTTCTGGGGACCACGGTGGCCTCCGATGAGATCGAGGCCATTCTTGGTCGACTGGGTTGCAACGTCACCGATGCCGGCGAGGACGTGCTGCAGGTGACGGTGCCCACCTTCCGTATGGACTTGAGCGCGAGATTGACCTCATTGAAGAGGTGGCACGCATTCATGGCCTCAATCGCCTTCCCTCCACCGTGCCCGGCAGGGAACAGGGGAGAGGGGGTCTCACTGCCGTCCAACAGGCTCTGCGCCGCTTGGAGGATGTGCTGACCGCGTGTGGTCTCAACCAGGTGATTACTTATTCCTTCGGGGAACCGGCTTGGGCCGACAAGCTCCGCCTGTCGGAAGATGATGACCGTCGCCGGGCTGTGAAGCTGGCCAATCCGTTGTCCATTGACCAATCGCTCATGCGCACCATGATGCTCCCGGGCTTGTTGGCCACGGCCGCGCACAACTTGGCCCAGCGCAATACACGTTTGCACATCTTCGAGCTGGGCAAGGTGTTCCGGCCCAGCGGGAGTGAGCTTCCAGAGGAACCGCGCCGGTTGGGTGTGCTCCTCATGGGTGATTGGGAGGAGGAGGGGTGGGTGAAAGCGGATGTGCCCACCGACTACTACCTGGTCAAAGGCGTTGTGGAGAGAATCCTCGCCGCTTTGGGGCTTACCGGCTCCTTCGAGCGCGCTACCGAGCCTTTCCTTCATCCCGGCAAGAGCGCGCGACTTCAGCTGGCGGGAGCCGAAGCCGGTTGGCTGGGAGAGGTTCACCCCTTGGTGCTACAGGCCTACGATCTGCCGTCGGGCACCTTGGCGTGCGAGTTGGACCTAGACCTGTTGCTTGCGACCGTAGGCCGGCCGAACCTGTTCGAAGACCTTATGACTTACCCGGGCGTGGAACAGGATCTGGCGCTGTTGAGCGAAGCGGATACGCCGGCCGCCGATGTAGAGACGGCGGTCCGGGAGTTGGGGGGCCCACTGCTGCAGGAAGTCAAAATCTTCGATGTTTATGAAGGGCCCAACCTGGGTGAGGGCAAGAAGAGCCTTGCGTTGCGTGTTGTCTACCGCTCGCCCGAGCGCACGCTCAGCGAGGCCGAAGTCAACGACCTGCGAGAAGACCTTCTCGCAGGTCTACGGCAGCGGCTGGGTGTGCAGCTACGGGGCTGAACCCGGACTGAGAAACGAGACCACCCCCTATCCGCCGCCCAGGTGGAGACGGGTGGGGGGTGCTTGGCCAAGCCGACTCCGGCTGGACGAAAATGCATGTCTATGTATAATTATGCGCTCAACTGCCAGCGCGCATACCGTGAATGAGGTGGAAGCGTGATCACTGCAAGCATCATTGGAGCCACGGGATACACAGGCATGGTCTTGACAGACCTGCTGTGGCGGCATCCCGACGTCGACGTTCGCGCCCTCACCTCCATGTCGTACCGCGGGCAGACGGTTGGCGACGTGTTCCCGCACCTGCGCGCGGAAGGCTCTTACGTGGAGTACCGTCCGGAAGTGGTGGACGGGTCTGATGTGGCATTCGTTTGCTATCCCCACGCTGAAGCCCATCCGGTGGTGGGAGAGTTGGTTGCGCGTGGAGTGAAGGTCATTGATTTGAGTGCCGATTTCCGCCTGCGAGATCTCGCCGCTTATGAGGAGTGGTACGGCTTCCGCCACGCGTATCCCGAGTTGGTAGCCGAAGCCGTGTACGGCCTCCCTGAGTTGTATCGGGAAGCGGTGGCCGGGGCGCGGGTGGTCGCCAACCCGGGGTGTTATCCCACCAGCGTGATTTTGGGGCTGGCGCCCTTGGCCGCGTATCTCGATGAGGGCCCGGTGATCGTAGACTCCAAATCAGGCGTGTCCGGGGCCGGCCGAGGCGCGACGGACAAGACGCACTTCTGCAGCGTTCACGACAACTTCAAGACGTACAGTGAAATAGGTCATCGCCACACGTACGAGATGGTACAGGAGGTCTCGGCGCTGGCCGGCCGCAACGTGCCCTTATCCTTCACTCCTCATCTCCTGCCTGTAGACCGGGGCATCCTGAGTGTCATGTACGTTCGCCTGCGCGGCGAGGACGGAAAGCCGATGGTGCCGTCACAAGGTGAGCTGCTCGATCTCTTTCACGCCTTCTACAAGGGAGAGCCCTTCGTGGAGGTAGTGCCACACGCCCCGGCCCTCCGCGAAGTGCAGTGGACCAACGCCTGTCGGATCACCGTGCGCCCGGACACTGCGGCCGGAGTGGTCAAGGTCATTTCGGTGATAGACAACCTGGTCAAGGGCGCGTCAGGCCAGGCTGTGCAGAACATGAACATCATGTTCGGGCTTGAGGAGACCTCCGGCCTTCGGGGCCGGGCATGAGTGGCGCCGCGGAACACCCCTTGGTGACGACTCCCCTGGAGTCGCGGCTGTGGTCCCTGCCCGAGGGAGTGAGGCTGGTAGAGGCGAACGGGGTGTCGCCTGGAGTCACCTACCCGCGGGGTTTTGTGGCGTCGGGTGTCTCCGCCGGCATCAAGGAGAGTGGCCGGCCCGATGTGGGCCTCTTGGCCGCTGCCTCCGACTGCAGAGCCCAGGTCACCTCGGCGGCAGTCTTCACGAGCAACGCCTTTGCAGCAGCGCCCATTGTTGTCTCCCAACGCGAGACCAAGCTGTCCAAGCTGTGCGCCGTTGTCGCCAACAGCGGTTCGGCGAACGCCTGCACCGGGGGCGAAGGCTTGGTCGTAGCCCGCGGCATGCAGGCGGCGTGCGCGGCGGAGCTCGGGATCGCGCCTGAACAGGTGGGAGTGGCATCCACCGGGCTCATAGGCACAGTGCCGCCCTGGGATCGGGTGGAGCAGGGTATTGCCGCTGCCGCCACTTCCCTGCAGACGGCGGGTGGCGCTGATTTCTTGGCCAGCATCATGACCACAGACAGGTTCCCCAAAGCGTGTGCTCTGGAAGTGGAGACCGCGGATGGCGTCATCCGCGTAGGTGGGTGTGCCAAAGGGGCGGGCATGATCGCCCCGGCTATGGCCACCATGCTGTGTTTCATCACCACCGATGCCGCGGTGTCCCCCGGAGTGATTCGCAGCCTTCTGCGCCGGGTGGTGGGTAGGACGTTCAATCGGGTGTCGGTGGACGGCCAGATGAGCACAAACGATTGCGTGTTCCTTCTGGCCGGTGGAGGATCACGGGTGTTCTTGTCTCCGGCGGGGGCTGCCCAGTTGGGCGCGGCACTGCACTGTCTGCTGTTACGCCTGGCTCTGATGATGGTGGCGGACGGAGAGGGAGCCACCAAGGTGGTCAGACTGCGCGTGCGCGGTGCCGCGAGCGACGAGGAGGCACGGATGGTCGCCCGGGCTGTTGCTGACTCCAGCTTGGTGAAGACCGCTATGTACGGTTGCGACCCCAACTGGGGGAGAGTACTGAGCGCCGCGGGAGCGGTACTGCCCGGCCGTGCTCTTCCCAATGTATACCTGGAGATCGGAGGCGTCCGGGTGGCGAACAACTCGCGCGGTGTGAAACTCACTACCCAGGCCGCATCCTTGTTGAAGGAGGTCATGGCTCAACGTGAAGTAGACATGCTGCTTCACTTGGGCGCTGGGCGATCACACGAAGAGGTGTATTTCTCAGACCTCGGTCATGAGTACGTGGCCATCAACTCCGAGTACTCCACCTGAGAGGCTTTGGGTCAAGCTAAGGTGGAGACGGAAAGAGAAAGAGGTTGAAGTTGATGCGTGAGGTGTATCGCAAGCGCGTGGAGACCCTGCTGGAGGCTCTCCCCTACATTCGCTTGTTCAACGGTAAAACAGTTGTCATCAAGTACGGCGGCGCGGCAATGAGTTCGGCCGATCTCAAAGACGAATTCGCCACCGACATAGTCCTGCTGCGCTATGTGGGCATCAAACCCATCATTGTGCACGGTGGCGGGGCGGAAGTAAGCAGCGTGATGAAGAGACTCGATCTTCCCGTGAAATTCGTGGAAGGGCTGCGCGTGACCGACGCTGCCGCCATGGAAGTAGCGCGCATGGTTCTCGTGGGCAAGGTAAACAAAGAAATCGTCAGTCTCATCAATCGTTATGGCGCGCGAGCTGTGGGATTGGGCGGAGACGACGGTATGCTGCTGGAGGCCGAGAAGCTCGTTCGCAGAGGGGCAGACGGCTCCATCCTGGATCTGGGCATGGTGGGCGAGGTCGTGTCTGTGAACACCGCGTTGCTGGATATGTTGGAGTCCGACTACGTGCCCGTGGTTGCATCGGTGGGGACCGACCGCATGGGGATAAGCTACAACATCAACGCCGACACGGTGGCTGCTGCGGTGGCCGGCGCCCTCAAGGCCGAGAAGCTGGTTTTCCTGACGGACGTGGTGGGCCTGCTGGCCGACGTGGACGATGATGGGAGCCTCATATCAGAATGCAGTGCCACCGACTTGGAAGCCATGATGGAATCCGGACAGGTCTCCAGAGGCATGATCCCCAAGGTGGAGGCAGTGCTGTCTGCCCTCAGGCAGGGGGTCCAGGCGGCCCACATCATCGACGGGCGTGTGGCTCATTCGGTGTTGCTCGAGATCCTGACGGATGCCGGGGTCGGCACCAAGATCACACGCTCGGCCCACAGCCCAGCAGGCTCGGCTCGGGCCTCCAAGGGGGCGGCATGACAGACGTGCCCTTGGATCCGCCCATGGCTGTAGACCCCGAGGTGGCGGCCATCGATGCCGCGTTCGTGCTCCCCACGTACGCTCGTCTTCCTCTGCAAATAGTGTCCGGGTCGGGTAGCGAGGTGGTGGGAGTCGACGGCAGGCGCTACCTGGACTTCGTGACCGGACTCTCGGTGTGCAATTTCGGTCACTGCCATCCTCGGATGGTGGCCGCCATCCAGCGCCAAGCGGCACAGTTGATCCACACCTCGAACCTGTTCCTCACCGAACCTCAGGCGCAACTCGCTCGGCGTCTAAGCCGGCTGGCGAACGGGGGCAGGGTGTTTTTCGCCAACAGCGGCGCCGAGGCAAACGAGTGTGCACTCAAGATCGCACGCAAATGGGGCCGGGAGCGCGGCGGAGGAAGCATAGTCTACTTGGAGCACTCTTTTCACGGGCGCACGATGGGAACCCTCTCCGCCACGGGGCAACCGTCCAAGCAGGAGCCGTTCGGTCTTCCCCTCCCCGGGTATCGCATGCTTCCACGCCACGACATCGGCGCACTGCGGAGCGTGTTTGCGCAGGAGCCCGTGGCAGCATTCATTGCCGAGCCGGTACAGGGGGAATCGGGCGTGCACCCGTTGGGTGCTGCATACCTCCAGGAAGCACAGGCCTTGTGCGCACGCCACGATGCGCTGTTCATCATGGACGAGGTGCAGACAGGCTTGGGTCGGTGCGGTGCCCTTCGCGTACATGCGTTACGACCTGGATCCTCACGTTGTCACGCTGGCCAAGAGCCTGGCCGGCGGCCTGCCCATGGGCGCCGCCATTGCCCGGGGCAAAGCCGAAGGCGTGCTGCTCGCAGGCGAGCACGGCACCACCTTCGGGGAGGTCCGGTTCCGGCGGCTGCCGCCCTCGCCGTCCTGGACCTGTTGGAGGAAGAGGACTTGGTCGCCGCGTGGAAGAAGCCGGTCGACGCCTTGAAGATTGGTTGCAACGATTGGTGGACGTGGGGGCCGCCACCGACGTGCGGCGGTTGGGTCTCATGGCCGCCGTAGATCTGGTGGAACCTCGGGCACGTGAAGCCGTGTCCGCGGGCATGGACCGGGGTATCCTCGTTAATGCGACCTCGGAAACCACACTGCGTTTCCTGCCGCCGCTGACGGTGACGGATGAGGAGATCGACCGAGTGGGAGAGGTCCTACTGTGGTTTGTGGGAGCCGAACGCGGATAGCCGGGGAAGAGGGGCGAGGACATGGAGAAACTGGAACAAGTTCGTCACTTCACAAAAGTGTCCGATTTGTCGGCGGCTGAACTGAGGCACGTGTTGGATCGTGCTGCGAAACACAAACAGAGGCCACATGCTCACAGGAGTCTCACCGGCCTGGCCGTGGCACTCATCTTCAGCAAGCCTTCGACCCGTACGCGCGTGAGCTTCAGCGTGGGAATCCACCAACTGGGAGGCATGCCGCTTTATCTGAGCGAACAAGAGCTGCAGATGAGGACATCGGAAAGCCTGGAAGACACGGCCAGAGTCCTGTCACGGTACGTGGATGCCATAGTGGTCCGGACATTTGCGCAGAGGGACGTCGATGACTTGGCTGCGCATGCCACGGTGCCGGTCATCAATGCGCTGACCGACGATCGTCATCCCTGCCAGGCAGTGACGGACATATTCACTTTTGAAGAACGCTTCCCCGATAGCAAGGGGCGAACGATCACGTATTTGGGAGACGGCAACAACGTCGCCGTGTCCTTGGCCGCGGCCGGCGCCATCCTCGGTGTCAACGTGTGCCTGGGAGTGCCCGAGGGTCATGACGTTCCGGCGGCGATGTGGGAGGAGATCCAGGGCTTGGCCGAGAAGCACGGAACACGGGTGTGGGTGGAGCGCGACCCGGCGCAGGCGGTGGCGGGGGCGTCGGCCGTGTACACGGATGTGTGGACGAGCATGGGCCAACAACGCGACCAAGCCAAACTGGATGCGCTGAGGCCGTACCAGGTCAACAGTGAGCTTATGCGGGCTGCGCCGTGGGAGGCCGTGGTCATGCACTGCCTGCCGGCACACCGCGGCGAGGAGATCACTGATGACGTCATGGACGGTCCGCAATCGGTGGTCTTCGATCAGGCCGAGAATCGTCTACATGTGCAGAAGGCGCTGCTCACCTATCTGCTGGCCGGCGAGTGACGGGGGAGCGGGGGCTCACGGTGCTCAGCAAGAGAAGTAGGCAGCAGTTGATCCGCAATGTGGTCTTGCAGCAGCGTGTCGGCACACAACTGCAGTTGGTCAATACGCTACGCGCTCTGGGCTGCGATGTGACCCAGGCCACGGTCAGTCGCGATATGCGCGAGTTGGGGTTGAAGAAGAACCGCGACTCCATGGGTCGGCCCTGCTACACGCTTCCCGACAACGAACAGCGGCGCGATCCTGAGGCCGCCTGCGGGAGGATGCTACGCGAGTTCGCCACCGCGGTGGTGTACGCGCAGAACTTGGTGGTAGTAAAATCCGAAGTCGGAACGGCACCTGGCTTGGGCCGCGTGATCGATCAACTGGAACACGAACTCATAGTGGGGTGCGTGGCAGGCGACGACACGGTTCTGATTGTGACGGTTGGAACGGATGAGGCCGTCCAAGTGTCCGACTACCTCAAGAAGTTGGGGGGATGACATGAAAGCCCGGAAACGGGGAAAGAGGCCGTAAGGGCCGGAAGGTAGGCAAAACAGTGGCAAACCAACTATGTGTGCTCGCGTATTCTGGTGGACTGGACACGTCCGCCCTCATTCCCTACCTCAAAGAAAATCATGGTTACGACGTCATTGCGGCGCTGGTCGATGTGGGGCGTAACCATGACCTGCCGGAACTCAAGAACCGAGCGCTCTCGGCAGGGGCGGTGGAAGCCGTCATCATCGACGCTAAGGAGGAGTTCGTCCAGCATTTCGTGCTCCCCGCCCTCCAGGCCAATACTCTGTATGAAAATAAGTACCCGCTGGTGGCAGCGTTGTCGCGGCCACTCATCACCAAGAAGATCGTGGATTTGGCGCACGAGCGCGGTGCGCAGGTGGTGGCTCACGGCTGTACGGCAAAGGGCAACGACCAGGTGAGATTCGATGTGTCTTTCCGGTGCCTGGATCCGAGTCTGACTATTCTGGGTCCGGCCAGGGAGTGGGGGATGAACCGTGAGGAGATCCTCGACTACTGCTCCGCCAGAGGCATCAATGTCCCCCTCACCAAGAAGAACCCCTTCTCCATCGATGAGAATCTGTGGGGGCGCACAATCGAATGCGGAGAGCTTGAAGACGCTTGGGCGCCCGTGCCGGAAGCTGCTTTCACCGAGACGGTGAACCCCAAAGACGCGCCGGACGAGCCCCAAGAGGTAGTGGTGTCATTTGAGAAGGGCGTGCCGGTGGCCATCGACGAGCAGGCTTACCCGCTGTTGGAAATTATCGAGCGCATGGACAAGATCGCCGGCGCACACGGTTACGGGCGTGTGGACATGATCGAGAATCGGCTGGTGGGTATCAAGAGCCGCGAGATCTATGAAGTCCCGGGAGCCTTGGCGTTGATCATGGCCCACCGCGACCTGGAGGAACTGGTCATGACCCGCGATCTGCTGCGCTACAAGGGGGGTGGATCAGCGAATGGCCGACATGACTTACGATGCTCAGTGGTTCAGCCCACTGGCCGACGCTCTGCGCGCATTCGTGGCAGATACCCAGAAGTGGGTCACAGGTGACGTGCGCTTGAGCCTCTTCAAGGGCAACTGCACGGTTGTGGGACGTCGCTCGCCCTACTCGTTGTATGTGGAAGAACTGGCAACATACGGCGGCGGCGACCAGTTCAGCCACGACGCCGCCGTGGGCTTCATTCGCCTGTGGGGCCTTCCCATGGAGGTGGCTGCGCGTCGGGCTCAAGGAATGCTGTGACGGAAGACGACCGCTCATACGCGGATGGGGAGGGAGTGGCCCCCGATCTCGGTAGCAGCACCGGGGGGCTCCCTCACGCCAAACCATGGGGCGGGCGTTTCAGCGAGGAGCAGGCGCCGCTCTTCGAGCGCATCAACGCCTCACTTCCCTTCGACCACGTCTTGGCCGGTCACGACATCGCCGGCAGTCGGGCCCATGTGCGCATGCTTTGCCACATAGGCGTTCTCAGCCGCAGCGAATGCGACATCCTGTTGGACGGCCTGGATGAAGTGGAGCGGGAGATCACCGAGGGCGAGTTCCCCTGGGAACTCCGTGACGAAGACATACACATGGCGGTGGAAAGACGCCTCACCGAGCTGGTGGGACCGGTGGGTGGCAAAGTCCACACGGCCCGCAGTCGCAACGATCAGGTTGCATTGGATCTGCAACTCTACCTGCGTGCGGCAGTCCGCGGCCACCTGGAGCGTATCCTCGAAGTCATGGAGGTCCTGCTCCGGCGCGCCACGGAGCTGAAGGATACGGTTATGCCCGGCTACACACACCTGCAGCGGGCGCAACCGGTGACAGTCGGCTACCATCTGCTGGCCTACGTGTTCATGCTTTCACGAGATGCCCAACGTTTCATCCGGTGGTTCGACTCTTCGTGGATGCCGCTGGGAGCGGGGGCGCTGGCTGGAGTGAACTACCCCGTGGACCGTGCGGCGGTAGCACGGGAGTTGGGATTCGAGCGTGTGGCGCCGAATGCTATGGATGCGGTGGCCTCCCGTGATGCCGCCTACGAGTACCTGGCGGTCGCGACCTGTTGCGCATTGAACCTGTCACGCTTGGCGGAAGAAATCGTGTTGTGGTCCTCACAGGAGTTCGGCTTTCTGCGCCTCCCAGATGCCTGGAGCAGCGGATCGAGCATCATGCCTCAGAAACGAAACCCGGATGCAGCCGAGCTCATACGGGGTAAGGCGGCGGGATTCGTGGGTCGCTTGACCTCCTTGGGCACTCTGCTCAAGGGGCTGCCTCTCGCCTACAACAAAGACCTTCAGGAAGACAAGCTGTATGTGTTCGCCACCCGTGACGAACTGGATGTCTGCCTGGAGGCGGCGGCCGCCATGGCGGCTGCCGCCTCTTTACGCGCCGAGCGCCTGCGCGAGGCAGCCGAGGGCGGCTACGCCCAGGCCACCGATGTGGCCGACTACCTGGTCGGCAAGGGATTGCCGTTCCGTGAAGCCCATGCCGTGGCCGGGCGCCTGGTGGCCTTGGCCGCTGCGGGCGAACGGCCGCTCGAGGCCATCAGCCCGGACGAGCTTTCATCGCTGAGCCCCCTCTTCGACGACGAATATTATGACGTAGTCAATCTGCGGCGGGTGGTCGCTGCCAAAGTATCGTACGGTGGCACCGCTCCCGCATCTGTGGAGCGGCAGTTGGTGGAGGCCGCCACGCTGATCGGGCAGTTGCGGACACAGGTCATCCAACTCGACTGATTTACGCGACCGGGGGACCAGGAGCACCCTTCAGGGATCGCCCCAGTGAAGGCTTTGAACAGGTAGACCATGGCCGCTGATATGTACAAGGGGGTTATGCGCATGCAACTCAGAGACGTCTACGCTGCGGCCGTAGCCGCCGGCGTGGCGGCCGACCCACGTGGAACGGAGGGTATTGAGCAGCTGCTCGCCGATGCCCGCAGGACGTGGGAAGAGCTACCCCAGAGAAAAAGGTGGGAGTTCGATCAGGAGAGCCTCACCAATCCCTATGCCGACACAAGGGTGCTGGCCGGAGACCTCGACTCGAGGGTGGAGCGCATCCTGGTGGGGATTGATGTGGATGTGGGGGAGATGCTGCTGGCCGACCGACTCGGGGAGCGCGGCCGCCCCGTTGATCTGGTTCTGGCGCATCACCCTATGAGCAGAGCTCTGGCGGATCTCGAAGCCGTCATGGCGGTGCAGGCGGACATATGGCGTGACTTCGGGGTTCCCATCAACCTGGGAGAAGCCTTGATCTCCGACCGCATGCGTGAGATTCGTCGCTGGTTCCACGCCTCCAACACCGAACAGGCGCTCGATGCTGCGCGGCTCTTGGGCCTGGCCGTCATGACGTGCCACACCCCCGCCGACAACTGCGTGCAGTCCTTCGTACAGCGAAAGTGCGACGAACTGGACCAGAATGCCACTTTGGGCGATTTGCTCGACATGCTGAAGAGCATTCCCGAATACAGGGAGGCGGTTCTTCGCGGTACGGGTCCTATGCTCTTCGTGGGGGAAGAGGAGCGGCGGACGGGGCGCATCATGGTCGACATGACTGGGGGCACATCCGGTCCCAAGGAGTCGGTCAGGCACCTGGCCGCGGCCGGTGTTGGAACCGTCGTCGCCATGCATATGGACGAGGAGCACCGCAAGATCGCCGACGAGATGCATGTACACGTAGTGGTGGCAGGTCACCACGCCTCGGACTCCCTGGGCATGAACCTCATCCTCGACACCTGCGAAGCGGCCGGTGTGGAGATCATCCCGTGTTCCGGCTTCATTCGCGTCAGCCGCGCGAAGGCGTGAGTCCCTGCTGATCGGGAGACCGCGTTCCCGAGGGCATTCAGCGCGAAGTTGTGGTCGCGGCGCCCCCTGAGGTGGTGAGGGTGGATGTGGGGGGCAGTGCCTCCACGATGGCGGAGATCGTTTGCCCTCGCCTCACGGTGGCACCTGGTGAGGGGTTCTGAGAGGCGATAAGGCCGGGGCGCGAACCCGGGGCACCAACAGTGCACACCAATCGCAGGCCTACCGCAGCCAGACGCACCTCCGCCTCACCCGGTGTCAATCCCACCACCGATGGTACGTTGACCACATCTTCTTGCTCGGTATCGGTTGTAGTGGTGTGGGTTGTAGTGGTATCCGGGATCGTGGTTGTGGTGACCCGCGCTGCTCGGGTGTGGAGTGAGCACGTCTCCGTGGGGACGAGACTCATGGGAACCAAGACCTGAATTGTCACCGGGCAACCGTAAGAGGGCGTGCTGCCGGATGCAGCACACACCGTAACCTGTTCCCAATCGGTGGTGGCAGGAGGTTTGAACTCCTGAGGGACCACAGTCGCTGCGGTCCGCTCCATGAAGATGGCGCACGCCGACCCGGCGGCCGCGCCGGCCGTACTCGGCGCCGCACCGGTTGCCGCAGACGCTGTGGGCACATCGTCATCGTTCCAGCCGCCGACCCACACCACGGTGAGCAGACCCGACGAGTAGCCTACGAACCAGGCCTCGGATCCGGTTCGCGAGGGAGCTGTCAGGGTGGCGACCGTGCCGGGGGGGAACACGTCGGCGGGGAGCGGGAGTTCGTGAGGAGTGGATGCCAGGATGCTCGTGATCAGGAAGCCAGTGTCTGTGGAAAGCGCATCGCGCCAAGCGATGTCGCCGTGATCCACGAGAGAACCGTCAGAAGATTCAACCTGTAGGATGGTGCGCACAGCAATGCCGCCGGAGGTGGCCGTGGCGAAACCGGAGACCGGAGCCCGACCCTCTGTGGCAAGGGCTGTGAATAGAGTGGCGACCTGCAGAGGTGTCACGCGCAGAGAGGCAAGATCATCTCCGTAGTCGGAACCATCCGCCTGGAGAGCCGCTCCCAACCCCAGAAGTCTGGCTGTGTCCAGCACGGCCTCTCGGCCAACCTGCCTGGCCACCCGATCGTAGGTATCTGCGTCGGCCGTGGTGGCCCCTTGGTACAGGATCATCTGGCCGGCATCCGTGGTATAGGCCGTGAGTGGGCTGATGCCGCGTTCAAAAGCGGCAGCCAAGATCACGGGACGGAGCAACCGGCCTGCCTCACGGGGGGTGGAGAGGGCCTCAGCAGCCTGTCCCTTCGAGGTCTGTGCCATCGCCACTACCGCGCCACTCGGCAGATCTACAGCCACGATAAGTCCCTGGGAGCCTTGGGGAGCATCCTTGAGCGCTTGAAGCAGAGTCGCCTCGGCGGTCTCCTGCATGGAGAGGTCCAATGTGGTGGAGACGGTGAGCCCGCCTCTCAGAATCCGGGCGGCACCATACCTCCTGACCAGCTGGTCCTCAATGAAATCGGTCCACGTCGTGGAACGAGACGCGGGAGTTGTGGGCACGGGATTCAGTTCAAAAGGCTCGGCCAAGGCTTCCTGCAGAGCCTTCCCATCCAGATACCCCTCCTGAAACATGCGGTTGAGAACGTGATTGCGCGCCGCTACCGCAGCATCCGGGTTCGTGCGCGGAGCCGGCGCATCTGTGGACACGGCCAAACCGATGAGCATGGCTGCTTGGGCCGTACTCAAAGCAGCGGGGCGCAGTCCGAAGTATCGTTGCGCTGCTGCGGCCACCCCGTAACATCCTTCACCAAAATAGAGCGTGTTGAGGTATGAGGTCAGGATTCGCTCTTTGGACCAGGATTGCTCCAGCCGGTAGGCCAATGCCGCCTCGTACAAGCGGGGGCGGGGGTGCGTCCGGCCTGCCACGTAGTTCTCGTGAATAAAACCCAAGGTGATGGGCGAGACGGTCTGAGCCGCTCCTCCCCAGATTTCAGCGCGCAAGATCCGGGCCAGCGAGCCTATGCTCATGGTTCCTCGGAGCGGGAACGCTTCATCTTCTGCCGCAATCAGCGCCTGCCGCAGTACTTCCGGCATGTCTTGGGCGGGAACGGGGTCTGCCGTGATGGGTCCGGCCAGTTCGGCCAGCAAAGTGGCAGGGTGCCCCGAATCATATATGCGAATGGGCGCCGATCTCCCGCTGTTGATGGGAATATCGAGTTTGGGCAGGTCGTTGAGGATGCCCACATACAGGCCCACGAGTGCCGATACGGCGGCTACGACCAGCGTGAGAAGGGCCGCTGCCGTTATCCACAGAGTCTTGGTCCACCGGGAGGCTCGAACAGCCTCAGCCGGCTTGGCTCGATTGTGACTACGACCGGCGGACAGCGTTTACTCCCTTGCGTTCGCCCGGCATCCCTTCTATCCTTCATGGGCATGTTACACGACGAGGACATGAACATGGACCAAGCTGCCCCCGCCCCGATATCCCCAACGACATCTACGAGGTCTATCAGGACCTCATTTCCGGCACCGTCGACGCACTCCCCACTGACGACCTCCTCCAGCGACTGGTATGGGCGCGGGAGCAGGGAAGGCCGTTGCGTGCCAAGCTGGGCGTAGACCCCACGGCCCCTGACATTCATCTAGGTCACACCGTGATTCTGAGGAAGCTGGCACAGTTTCAGAAGCACGGCCACACGGCGGTGCTGATCATTGGAGACTACACGGCCAAGGTGGGGGACCCCTCCGGCCGCTCCAAGCTACGGCCACGGTTGTCGGATGAGGAGATCAACATCAACGCCACCACTTATGTGGAGCAGGCGGCCAAAGTCCTGGATATGGAGCGGGCGGAAGTCGTACGCAACAGCGAATGGCTGTCTCCGTTGCGCATGGACGAAGTGCTGAAACTAACCGCCACCACTACCGTGGCGCGCATGCTTGAACGTGACGATTTTTCCAGTCGTTACTCCAAGAACGAGCCGATTTCCATGCTCGAATTCATGTACCCGCTGCTCCAGGGTTACGACAGCGTGGCCGTGAAGGCTGATGTCGAGTTGGGCGGCACGGATCAAAAGTTCAACCTGCTCATGGGCCGACCGATTATGGAGGCCTACGGCCTGTTGCCTCAAAGCATCCTGACCGTACCCCTCCTAGTGGGTACGGACGGGTCCATGAAGATGTCGAAGACGTATGGCAATTACATAGGCGTCACTGACACCCCGGACGACATGTTCGGGAAGGTGATGTCAATTCCTGACGACTTGATGGTCACGTACTGGACCTTGCTCACCGGCGCCGGCCACCGCGAGGTCGAGGACATCGCCCAGCGGGTCGCCGCCGGCACTTATCATCCGGCAGAGTGCAAGCGGGATCTGGCTGAGCGCATTGTCGGCCTTTATCACGACTCCGCAGCTGCCAGCGCCGCGCGCGAGCAGTTCGATCGGGTATTCAAACACCGAAACCGCCCGGAGGACATACCGGAGGCTCCCCTTCCGTCCACGTGCGTCCGGGAGGGGCGGGTGTGGCTACCGCGACTCATGGTTGAGATGAAACTGGCGGCATCCAACGGCGAAGCTAAGAGGTTGATCCAACAGGGCGGCGTCAAGTTGGATGACGCAGTCGTGAGGAATTCGGACGAAGAGATCGCGGTCGACCGAGTTCTCGGCGGCGTCATCCAGGTGGGGAAACGCCGCTTCCTACGCATCATTCCCTGACCACGGCGGTGCACCTCCCCGAAGCCGGCGCGGGCTGCTTCGGACCGCATGCCGGACCGCACGCCGGATCGCCCCCGTGCAACCAAAGTCGTATTCCCTTCCATGGAGTACGCGTATACACTCGAATCATCGTGGGTTGCTCGGGACAGCAGGGAGAGAACGGATGCGTTCATCGTGGGGCTACGTACTGCGGGTCATGTTGTGGATGATTACGATCGGGCTGATTTTCGCGGTAGGGGCGTGCGGGTCACAAGAGGGGCTGGGGCAGAGCCACGGTGGAGCTGCGGCGTCCACCGAGCCTGCTTCGCCCGCCGATTCGGTCTCGTCTCCCGTGGTGACTTCCGCACCCTCGCGGGCAGATTGGCTCCCTCCAAAGGCTGAGATCTTGGCGGCGTTTGCCGCACTGCAAGATGAACTTCCGGGGTTGCCGGTCTTTGTGCCGGGCACACTGCCACCGAGCGCCACCCTTGAGGCAGGCGAAGACGGCACTATCGGTTTGGCCCCGGCCCGCGGAGCAGTATGTGTGAGCGTGGCGGGCGGGAAAGTACAGTTTCTCCTTGGAGTGGAGGGCGACGTAGGAGACCTGCCAGGTTTGGCTGTGGGCACGGTTGAAGGGGCCGAGGCCGTGCAGTACAGCGTGCTGGGAGGCACGTTGGTGCAGTGGAGCGCGGACGGTACATGGTATGGAGTGTTTGGAGCGCAAGTGGACGCGGATGTGGTAGTCGATATCGCGCTGGGGATGAAGAGGATTTGAGGGGGCCTTGTCAGGGCCGGGGGGTATGGTACAATGCACCGACGTCGGCGGAAGCGTGTCATTGCGACATGATGCCGTTGACGTGTTGGGGCCTCAGGGCTATAATGAGAGGTCCAGGATGCATGCGAGATCTGACAACCACAGTGTACCCCAAGGGGGTTCCGCCTTCGTAACCCGGCGAGAAGTCGGTGGAACAGGAGGGCCGTCCGGCGGGTGCCGAGGCGGCTCGTTTTGTTAGAGAGGTGTCTCGGGGTTGGTAAGAAAGGTGCATTCGGCGGGTTGACGATAGCGGTTGAGGGTGCTAGTCTTCCCGCTCGCGCCTAGGGGTGCGGTGGTCTTTGAAAACTGAACAAGCGTGATGGATCGAGCGAGAGCTCGGTCTGCCTGCACTCAATACTCGGGCCTCTCCGGTCAGGAGAAGGCTCGAACCCCGTCATTCGCGTACGTTTCGGCGTACTGCGAACTGACATTCTTTGAGAGTCGATCAGTGCTCTCCAAAGTCAGATCCGGGTGGTCGTCGCAAGACACTGCCCGTATCGCGAATACTTCACGGAGAGTTTGATCCTGGCTCAGGACAAACGCTGGCGGCGTGCCTAACACATGCAAGTCGAGCGAGAAAGGGGCTTCGGCCCCGAGTAGAGCGGCGAACGGGTGAGTAACACGTGGGCAACCTGCCTCAGGGACTGGGATAACCCCGGGAAATCGGGGCTAATACCGGACGATGTCGTCTCGTATAAGCGAGCCGACCAAAGGTAGCTTCGGCCTCTGCCCTGAGATGGGCCCGCGTCCTATCAGCTTGTTGGTGAGGTAACGGCTCACCAAGGCTACGACGGGTAGCTGGTCTGAGAGGATGATCAGCCACACTGGGACTGAGATACGGCCCAGACTCCTACGGGAGGCAGCAGTGGGGAATCTTGCGCAATGGGCGAAAGCCTGACGCAGCAACGCCGCGTGAGCGAAGAAGGCCTTCGGGTTGTAAAGCTCTGTCAGGGGGAAAGAAGGCACCTGGGTTAATAGCCCAAGGGCTGACGGTACCCCCAGAGGAAGCCACGGCTAACTACGTGCCAGCAGCCGCGGTAATACGTAGGTGGCGAGCGTTGTCCGGAATTATTGGGCGTAAAGCGCGCGTAGGCGGCTTGTCAGGTCCGACGTGAAATCCCGGGGCTCAACCCCGGACGTGCGTCGGAAACCGGCTTGCTTGAGTCTGGGAGAGGGAAGTGGAATTCCTGGTGTAGCGGTGAAATGCGCAGATATCAGGAGGAACACCGGTAGCGAAGGCTGCTTCCTGGAACAGTACTGACGCTGAGGCGCGAAAGCTAGGGGAGCGAACAGGATTAGATACCCTGGTAGTCCTAGCCGTAAACGATGGACACTAGGTGTCGGGAGTGTCGACTCTCCCGGTGCCGAAGCTAACGCATTAAGTGTCCCGCCTGGGGAGTACGGCCGCAAGGTTAAAACTCAAAGGAATTGACGGGGGCCCGCACAAGCAGCGGAGCATGTGGTTTAATTCGACGCAACGCGAAGAACCTTACCAGGGTTTGACATGTACGTGGTAGGAATCTGAAAGGTGACCGACCCTTCGGGGAGCGTACACAGGTGGTGCATGGCTGTCGTCAGCTCGTGTCGTGAGATGTTGGGTTAAGTCCCGCAACGAGCGCAACCCCTGTCCTGATGTTGCCATCATTTAGTTGGGGACTCATCGGAGACTGCCGGTGACAAACCGGAGGAAGGTGGGGATGACGTCAAGTCATCATGGCCTTTATGTCCAGGGCTACACACGTGCTACAATGGCCGGTACAACGGGCTGCGATACCGCGAGGTGGAGCGAATCCCTTAAAGCCGGTCTCAGTTCGGATTGGAGTCTGAAACTCGACTCCATGAAGGCGGAATTGCTAGTAATCGCGAATCAGCAACGTCGCGGTGAATACGTTCCCGGGCCTTGTACACACCGCCCGTCACACCACGAAAGTCGGGGACACCCGAAGCCGGTGGCCTAACCCGCAAGGGAGGGAGCCGTCGAAGGTGGATTCGGCGATTGGGGTGAAGTCGTAACAAGGTAGCTGTACCGGAAGGTGCGGCTGGATCACCTCCTTTCTAGGGATACGCGGTGACCAACACCGCAGGGCTTGGATTCTTCAAACAGCAGTGATGTGACGCTTCGCGTCTTGCCACTGTGATTCGAGTACCCTGGATTATGTCGACCAGGCAGCAATCTGGGCCCAATCCGGCCTAGTGCGCCACACGCTTGTTCAGTTTTGAAAGACTACGCTCTGAGCGCAGTCTTCGCCTGCGGGATATTCTCCGTGCGTACCTTGAAATCTGCATAGTGACAAATTGTGATGTTCTTCCGTCAAGATAGTAAGGGCGTACGGTGGATGCCTTGGCACCAGGAGCCGATGAAGGACGTGGACGGCTGCGATAAGCCGCGGTGAGGCGCTGAACAGCCTTCGACCCGCGGATCTCCGAATGGGGCAACCCGGCCAGAGTAATGTCTGGTCATCCCCAGCTGAACACATAGGCTGGGAGAAGGTAAGCGGGCGAACTGACACATCTAAGTAGCCCGAGGAAAGGAAAGAAACGTCGACTCCCTGAGTAGCGGCGAGCGAAACGGGATGAGCCCAAACCGCATCTGCGCGATTGCGTGCAGGCCTATCAGATGCGGGGTTGTAGGGCTGGTTTTGGGTCGGCTGCATACGACCCGGGAAGTTACAAAAGGCCGATATAGTCGAACCGGCTGGGACGCCGGGCCATAGGGGGTTAGAGCCCCGTAGGCGAAATGTCGGTCTCTTCCTTAACCAGTTCCTGAGTACTACCGGACACGTGAAATCCGGTAGGAACCTGCGGGGACCACCTCCGCAAGGCTAAGTACTAACTGGTGACCGATAGTGGACTAGTACCGTGAGGGAAAGGTGAAAAGCACCCCGGGAGGGGAGTGAAATAGAACCTGAAACCGTGTGCTTACAAGCGGTCGGAGCAGCCCTCGTGGCTGTGACGGCGTGCTTTTTGCATAACGAGCCAGCGAGTTATGGTGTGCGGCAAGGTTAAGCGTGAGCGGAGCCGTAGCGAAAGCGAGTCTGAATAGGGCGTTTTAGTCGCATGCTGTAGACCCGAAGCCGGGTGAGCTATCCAT
>JAXGIS010000017.1:0-33087 GCA_040770645.1 Thermoleophilia bacterium
TGCAATCCGGTGCCGGCTCACGTCGGCTTGGAAGGGGGTTGGGTGAAGTGGAGTATGTGAATCTTGGCCGCACGGGTCTCAAAGTGTCGCGGCTGGCGCTGGGTTGCGGCAACTTCGGTGGCATCGGTAGCATGCCCGAGTTCTTCGGCAAGGGGGAGACGCAGGAAGAGGCGTTTGAATTGATGGATGCCGCCTTCTACGTGGGCATCAACCTGTTCGATACCGCCAACGCCTATGGTGGGGGCGCGAGCGAAACCATGATCGGCAATTGGCTGGCAACCAAAGGCCCCGCCGTCCGTGACCAGCTAGTCATCAGCACCAAGATCTTCAACCCGGTGGGACCCGGCCCCAACGATCGGGGGTTGTCACGGCGCCACATTCTCCACGAGGTCGATGAGAGCCTGACTCGTTTGGGAGTCGATTACCTGGATCTGCTGCTCATGCACGAGCCCGACCCCACCACGCCTCTGGAGGAGACCCTCTCCACCTTCAACGATCTGGTCCATCAGGGCAAAGTTCGGTACGTGGGAGCGTCCAACATGCCCGCTTGGCTCACAGCCAAAGCTCTGTGGCTGGCCGACAAGAATGGGTGGTGCAGGATCGAGTGGGTCCAGAACTCCTACTCCATCCTTGAACGTAAAGATGAGGTTGAACTTTTCCCGCTGCTGGCGGATCAAGGATTGGGTTTCACGCCGTTCAGTCCTCTGGCGGGCGGTTGGCTCACGGGGAAGTATCGGCAGGGGCAGGAGCACCCGGCCGGTTCGCGCATGACCCTTCGCTCCGATCCGTACGAGCACTTGGTACGTCCCCACATATTCGCCGGGCTGGAACGGCTGCGGGAGTTTGCTTCCGCGCGCGGGGCCGATATGGCCACGGTGGCTTTGTCGTGGCTGCTGCATGAACCGCGCGTGACCGCGGTGATCATGGGTCCTCGCAGACTATCCCATCTGGAGCCCGGCCTGTCGGCCCTGGAATTTGAGCTCACCTCGGAAGAGCGGGTGGAGATAGGCGGATACTTCGCCTGCCCTGTATGCGCCGGTAGCGGCGGGGAGTGAGTCGCCATGGGTGACGTGATCATCCTGACCCACGAAGAGGTGCTCAGGCTCTTGCCCATGGCAGATGCCATCGCGGCCATGGAGGAGGCTTTCTTGTCTGTGGCCGGGGGAGACGCTCATCAGCCGCTGCGGTCGGTGGTCCGTCCGCCCCAGGCATCCGGCCTCATGGGTCTCATGCCCTCGTATGCGGCCGGCAGCTTCGGGGTCAAAGTGGTGTGCGTCTTTCCGGACAACCGAGCCCGTGGCGTGGACTCGCATCAGGGGGCGGTTCTGGTCTTGAGTGGGGAGACAGGGGAGTTGCAGGCAGTGGTGGACGCTTCGGCCGTGACGGCCATACGCACGCCTGCGGTTTCCGCTTTGGCCACGCGGTTCTTGGCACGCCCGGATGCGCAGGACATGGCGGTGCTCGGGGCGGGTCGACAGGGGAGGGGGCACGCCCGGGCCCTTGCCCTGGTGAGGTCGCTGAGACGGATTCGTGTATACGATGTGGTTCCGGAGAGGGCGGCGGCGTTTGCTGGCGATGTCCAAGCCGAGCTGGGGCTGCCGGTAGAGGCCGTGCCGAGTGCGGAGGAGGCTGTGCGGGGTGCGGATCTGGTGGTGACCACCACCAACAGCCGGGAACCGGTGCTGCGCGGCGATTGGTTGGCGTCTGGGGCACACGTCTGTGCGGTGGGGGCCAGTACTCCCCTGGAACGCGAACTCGATGTGGAAGCTGTAGCCCGGGCTTCGCTCTTCGCCGACCGCAGGGAGTCCATAGAGGCTGAGTCGGCCGACTACCTGGAGGCGGTGAAATCCGGAGCCATAGGATCGGATCACGTGCGTGCCGATTTGGCCGACCTGGTTTCGGGAGCCCATCCGGGCAGGGTGGCCGCGGACGAGATCACTTTGTTCAAGTCACTGGGTCTGGCCGTCGAGGATCTTGCCGCCGCCCGTCGCGTGTATGAGCTGGCGGCATCGGAAGGAATGGGTACGCTGGTGCGCGCATTCGCGTAGAGGCGGCCCGAGGTCGAGCGGGGGAACGTCGGGAGGAGGAGAACGTGCTACCAACCATGGCGGAGATCGAGGCGGCGCGGCGGCAGGTGGCGCTGCACGCGTGGCGGACACCGTTGGTGCGGCTCGACCCCATGCGGAGCCGGGCGTTCGCCGGTGACGCTGACGTTTACCTGAAGCTGGAGAACCTTCAGCCCATCGGCGCCTTCAAGATACGAGGGGCGGCCGCCGTGGTCGGGGCGCTTGCCCCCGGCGAGGCAGCGCGGGGGCTGGTCACGGCCTCCGCCGGGAACATGGCGCAGGCGGTGGCCCATTTGGCCCGCGAGTTGGGCGTTCCCTGCACAGTGTTGGTACCGGAGTTCGCACCGGAGACCAAGGTCGTCGCCAATGAGCGTCTGGGTGCGCGCGTCATACGTGTCACCTATGAGGAGTGGTGGGAGGCCTTCCAGAAGCGGTGTTTCCCGGGCGTGGAAGGAACCTTCGTGCACGCCTTCGACGATCCACAGGTGATGGCGGGCAACGCCACCATCGCGTTGGAGGTGCTGGAGGAGTTGCCGGATGTTGACGCCATTGTGACGCCGTGGGGAGGGGGAGGGTTGACGTGCGGCGTGGCCGTAGCCGTGCGGGAACTGAGGCCTCACTGCAGGCTGGTGGCTGCGGAAGTAGAGAGCGCCGCACCTTACGCAGCCGCGGTTGCGGCCGGGAGGCCGGTGGAGATCGATATCACCCCCTCCTTCGTAGATGGGATCGGCAGCCGCTCGGTCTTCCCGCAGATGTTCGAGCGGGCACAGGGTCTGGGGGTGGAGTCGGCCGTAGCGTCGGTGGACGACGTGGCGGCAGCGCTGCTCCTGGCTGCTGAGCGTAATCATGTGATTGCCGAGGGAGCCGGAGCTTGTCCTGTGGCGTGTGCGATGGCCGGTCGAGCCGGGGGTGGCAAGGTGGTGTGCATTGTCTCCGGTGGCAACATCGACTTAGACGAAGTGGCTTCGTTGGTGGCCACGTATGGAAAGAGAGCAGAGCCATGAAGATCACCTGTGCCGAATGTCACAATGAAGAGACTTGGGGAACCATGGGGCGGTGTCCGCGGTGCGGAGGCATACTTCAGCCCATCTACGATGACGGCGAGATCGCTGTGCTCCGCGACATCGTGCCCGGGCCGGGCATCGACCGATACGCAGGCGTCCTCCCCGTGTCGCACCCCTTGCCCACTATGGGCGAGGGCGACACCCCCCTAGTGATGTCGCGCAGGATGGGGCGGGCACTGGGGTTGCAGCAGTTGTACTTCAAGAACGAAGGCCGCAATCCCAGCGGAGCTTTCAAAGATCGCGCGGGTGTCATGGTGGCCGGCCTGGCCCTGGAAGCGGGCAAGAAAGGATTGGTCACGGCCTCGTCGGGCAACTCCGCGGCGGCCGCTTCCGCCTACTGTGCCGCGGCCGGTCTCCGCTGCCTCATTCTTCTGGAGCCCGGCAATCCTCCGGCCAAACTGCGTCAGACTTTGGCCACCGGTGCTTTGGTGTTACCGGTGGAGGGCGTCTTCAGTCACGGCCCGGATGCAACACGTGACTTGATCATGGACGTGGCGCGATTGTTGGACTTCTACCCGGCCTTCGTCTGGGCTCCCGTTAATCCATACGCTCTCGAAGGCATCAAGACCATCAGTTATGAGGTGGCGGCGCGCTTGCCGGGTCCGCCTGACGCGGTCGTCTGCCCAGTGGGAGGCGGAGACATGCTGGCCGCCCAGTGGCGCGGCTACCTGGAGTTGCAACGAGCGGGAGTCATCGATCGCCTGCCTCGTATGATTGCAGTGCAATCCGTGTCTGCCTCGCCGTTGCTCGACGCGTATCGTGCGGGTGCCGACCGTGTTGGTGCCATTGAGCATCCGCACTCACGGCTTTCGGGTATCAACGTGCCTTTCACCGGCGAACACGCGCTGGCGGCAGTGCGGGCTTCCGGTGGCACAGTGGTGGGCATCACCGATGACGAAGCATTCGCCATGCAGGCAGCATTGGCTCGTGAAGAAGGAGTGTGGGCGGAACCTGCCTCGTCGGCGCCCTTGGCTGCGCTCCCCCGGCTCTTGGAGGACGGCCTGCTCGATCCCGGAGAGCGGACCGTGTGTCTTCTGAGCGGGGCGGGTTGGAAAGACGCGGAGTTGGCTCGAGAGGAGGCGGAAGCGGCGAATCGTAGTGACGCCGTGGTGTTTGATGCCGAGGCCGTGGCGCAGGCGGCACAGGTTAGGTTGGCGCAGAGTTAGGTAAGCGCCCCCAGGGGAGCGTCTCTAGGTACTGAGTTGCTCGTATAGGGTTTCTACGTTTTCGCGACGGGCGAGGCCCGTGCCTTCCGACATGACGGCGGCGGTGCCGGCGGCCACCGCCCAGCGAAATGCCTCCTGCATGGGTCTCCCCGACGCGAGCGCCCAAGTCATGCCCGCCATGAAGCTGTCGCCCGCTCCGATGGTGGTTTGTACCGGCACCTCCGGTGCCTTGATTTGCCCGCGGCCCTCGCGCCATACGCAGGCGGCGCCGTCCCGCCCCAGAGTGAGGGCCACCACATGGACGGCTTTGGAGTGAACCAGATCGGCTGCTGCGTCGATCTGGGCTTCGCTCGAGTCCAAAGGGCGGCCCACCAGCGCCTCAAGCTCGCGGCGGTTGGGTTTGACGAGAAACGCCCCTTCCTGTAGCGCCAGAGTCAAGGGCTCGCCTGAAGTGTCGAGCATCAAGGGGACGCCGGCCTTCTTGGCTATGCGGGCCACCCGGGCGTAGTAGTCGCTGGGCACGCCGGGGCACAGGCTGCCGCTGGCCACCAGATAGGAGCAGCCCGTGGCCAGCTGGGCCACCACGTCCAGGGAGTGCATCCACTCGGCCTCGGTCATCTCGGGCCCCGGCGGGACGAAGCGGTACTGCCGGCCCGTAGAGCGCTCCATCGCTGAGAAATCCTCCCGGGTGTCGCCCGAGATGGGGATGACCAGACCGGGGAGGCCGTGATCGGCAAGCAGCTCATGGAGCAACCGACCTGTGGTTCCCCCCGCGCAGTAGACGGTGAGGGGTGATCCGCCCAGTTCGGCTATCACGCGCGACACGTTCACTCCTCCGCCACCGGGGTCACGCCGAGGTTGGGTGCAGCGGAGCTTGCTGAACGGCTGCACCTCGTCGACGGTCACCGAGTAGTCGACGGTGGGGTTGATGGTCAGTGTGACTATGCTGTGCATGAAGTGGATGCCACCGTGCGGTCGGGCGAACGCCCAGGTCGGCTGAACGGGGGTCGGTTGTTGCGTTGGCTGCCCATTCGCTGCCTTCTCAGAAACGGGGCTTCCGCAGCAGGCCTTCGACGGCCTCTTCACCATAGCCCAGTAGCCTGCCGAACCCGCGTGCGATCTCCATCTCCTCGGTCTGACGCTGTTCGTCGATAAGGGCGGCTGCAGCTCGTTTGCGGGCTTTGAGCTCGTGATAAGAATCGAGGACGGACCGATCGGCGGCCATTAGGACGAGCAGCTTACCGTGAGTAAACTCCGGGTTGAACAGTAGGGTCTCAAGAGGTGCGTCATCGCCTTCAACCGCGGTCCCGTACTCCTCGGCGATCAACAACGCTCCTTGCAGAGCCTCCAGGTACTCATCCGTATCCAGGGGAGGACTCAAGGCCAGGGGTTTGCAGCCGGACGCCACTGCCTCGGTGAACGCGTAGATCATGCCGAGCTTGAAGGCTCGGATGTCGAGCGGTTGCAGATAGTCGGGAGGAAACGCCATGTTGAGCCCCCTTCGCGTATCGCTGTCAGGCAGCCGCTCACATCAGGGTAGGCTGCCGGCGAACCATTTACATGACAAGGATGGCGTAGGTTCGATGTTCTGGCAAGCGATGTTTTGCTGGGATTGGTTTTGCGGGTAAGTGAGTGCGAGACCCAGCCGAATGGGGCGCACAGTGTGACCGGCGGAGCCGACGCTCGAGTGTTTGGCAGGCGGGGGCGTGAAGAAAGGACGGAAGGAGGGCGAGTGGGAACCTGTCTTATGGGTATCGATGCCGGGGGTGGTGGGGTGCGGTGCCTGGTAGTGGACCAAGATGGCACGCAGCGGGCATCCGCCGAGAGGGTGTGGGGTCCGCATCCTGACCTGTCGGCCGGGCCCTTCGCGTTGGATCTGGACCACGCCGCCTTCCGCCGTGCGTTCATCCGGGCGGTGCGAGAGGCAACCGCCCGGTCGGGGGTGGTACCGCGCGATGTTGCGGCTATCGGTGTTACCGGCATGCGACTCAGCACCGTCTTGCTCAACGGAGAGGGGGAAGTGCTGTTTGCCGTTCCCAACCGAGACGGGCGGGCGGCCTCTGAATCGAGCGGGCTGGCTCAACGTTACGGTTGGGAACTCAACCAACGAACCGGGCATTGGCCGTTTCCGGCGTGTACGGCCAGCCGGCTCCTGTGGTTGCGCGCCAATAGGGCTGAGGCCCTGCTTAAGGCGGCGCACGTGCTGGGTCTGGCCGAATGGCTCGTGTACCTCCTGACCGGTGTTCCGGCTGCCGAGGCATCTCTGGCCGCCGAGACCCTGTTGTTGGACGTGGCCACCGGTGACTGGGCCGATGATGTCGTGGGGGAGTTGGGCGTGTCCTCTTCTCTGTTGCCGCCCATGTGCCGGGCGGGTGCAGTGGTGGGGCCTCTTCTGCCGTCGATAGCCGCGGGAATTGGGTTTGACGGCGGACTCCGTGATCTTGGCCGGCGCCGTCCAATGCGCCCTCTTGGCCGTGGGATGCTCGGAACCCGGCATGGTTGGGATAGTGGCCGGGAGCACTCTGCCCGTGCAACTCGTTACCAGTCGTCCCTGGGTGGACACCGGCGCGCGGGTGTGGACCGCACCGCACGTCCGGGCAGGTCGCTGGGTGTTGAAGCCAATGCAGGGGCGGCCGGCGATGGTGGAGTGGTTTCGCAGACGCTTTGTATCCCGAAGCCACGCGGCCCGTTGCGCATCTGCTGGCTGAAGCCGGTTTGGCTGCACCGGGGGCGGGCGGCGTCTTCTCGTCGTTTGGAGCCGCCATCATGAACGCGCGCGAGCTCCTTCCCAGTGGGAACATTGGCTCTGTCGCATATGGATGAGGCGGTGGCAACTCGGCGCGCGCGATTGGCACGCGGGCTGATAGAAGGCATGGCATACGCGATTAGAGCTAACGTGGAGCAACTGCGGGCGATTCCCCAGGGCGCGACGGATGCGGGGAGTAACGTGGCGGGCGAAGAGCAATCGCCGGGTGCGGGTTCAGTTGATCCCGTGCCTCGTGAGGACGCTCAACATGAAGTTGACGGTGAGATATTTATGGTGGGAGGGTTGACGCGCAGCTCTGTGTGGCGCACCGTGGTGGCAGAGGTCATGGGTGTGCCGGTGCGCAGCACTGTTGGCGGCCAAGTCAGCGCCCTGGGTGCCGCATTGATGGCTGGCGGCGGTTGGCCTTCGGGCGGGTCGGGAGATGGGCACGGTGGAACTGCGTACAGAGCACTTGGTTCAGAAGCAGGCCGCTCGGTTGCATATCGTCGACTCTACTACGACTGGCGCCGACTGGAAGAGGCGCGCTCCGGCCGATGAGCTGGTGGCAGAGATGGCGGTGCAAGATCTGCTGGCGCGCACCCCGGCCGCCACGGAGAAGCGTGTCGGCGCCCGCACTCCGCATTCTGGCCACGGCCGACATCGATGAGAGCAGCCGCGAAGCTTTGAGCGCGTTGGGTACGCTCACTTATGCTCCCTATCGCGAGACCCTGCGCCTGTTGACCGGCGATGATTTGGTGGAGGCCCTTCAGGGTTACGATGTTTTCATCACAGAGGTCGATCTTGTGGAAGCCGAGGCATTGCGCAGGTTACCCCAGTTGCAGGTACTGGCCACCTGTCGTGGCCAGGCCGTGAATGTGGACGTGGAAGCCTGCACCGCGCTCGGCATACCCGTGCTCTTCACTCCCGGGCGCAACGCCGGGGCGGTGGCCGATCTGACTTTGGCTTTCATGCTGGCTCTGCGGCGCAGACTGAAGGACGCCGACGCCTTCCTGCGTCTCTCGGGTGGCGAGGAAGGTGACATGGGGCGGATGGGGCGGGCTCGCCGAACTTCGCGGGCCGGGAGTTGTGGGGGAGCACGGTGGGGCTGGTGGGCCTGGGGGCCGTGGGGCGTGAGGTGGCGAAGCGGTTGCGCCCCTTCGGCGCCACATTGTTGGTGGCCGACCCGCACGTGACGCTCGAACAGGCGGCGCTGGTGGACGCTGAACTCGTGAGCTTGACGGAACTCCTGGCGCGCAGCGGTAGTCAGCCTCCATGCCGCCGTGACCACAGAGACCAGAGGGCTGCTGGGGGCAGCCGAGTTGGCACAGATGAAAGAAGGCGCCGTCTGAACACGGCCCGTGCAGCGCTGGTGGACGAGGCGGCGCTGGGCGGCGTTGGAGTCCGGTCACCTGGGCGGGGCGGCGGTTGATGTGTTCGAGACGGAGCCGCCGTCGTCACATCATCCTCTGCTCGCGTTGCCCAATGTGCTGGCGACTCCCCCGCAGGGGGCAACACCGTGGAGGTGGCGGTGCATCAGGGTTCGTTGGTGGTTGCCGCTCGTCCGTATGGCGAGAGGTGAGGCTCCCGCTCAGCATTCTGAACCCGGAGTCGCTGGTGTCGTTTGATTGGCGGAGGAGAGACGCGGCCGGTCTGTCGGAGCCCGATGTGCGAGCAGACGGACGCCGTCCGTCACCGATCTACGTGCACCGGTTACTTCGGCGGGGAGCGAGAACAATGTGGCGGCTGATTTGGGCGAAGGTGACGGCGGTGTCGGCGGCCTCAAGGCGCAGATGCAGCGGGTGCTGGAAGGGTTTCTGGATCGAGCGGGCAGCGACCCGGCGCTCCTGGGGGATTCGCAACGGGCCGGGATCGACCACGCAATACACGGTGACCGATCTGGGGCTTGACTTCTCCATGACCTTCCTGGATGGGGTGGTTATCGCCGGGCTGGTGCCCGGCGGCCGGCGCAGGTGCGGATGAAGGCCAAGGCCGAAGTGCTCGACGGTATCCTGACCGGCCGCATCAACGGCAACCGCGCGGCCATGTCGGAGCGAGTTGGCCTTCATGGGCGACGTTCGCTTAGCCATGGGTGCAGCGCATTCAGGCGGATGGTGCGCCTGTATGCGGCCGCCCGCGAGGACGCGGGCGGCCTCGATTTCAGCGCACGCCGCCCCGGTGGCCGGGGCGGCGGCGCGCCGCGGATCGCGCGGCGCAGGTGGCAGTGGCCGCAGGCAGCCCAGGCGGGCACACTGCGGCAGGTGAAGAGGCATGTGCGTCTGAAGCGCAGGGGAGAGGCGGTCCCAGTGACGAACTCACCGCGGTGGTGGCGGAGTTGTTTGCCGCGGGTCTGTTCACGGCCACCGGTGGCAATGCCAGTCTGCGCGACTCCCAAACCGGCCACGTGTGGATCACACCCAGTCAAGTCTCCAAGGGCACACTCCGTGCCGAACATATGGTTTGCTTGGACGACCAGGGCAACACCCTCAACCCGGATGCGCCCGCTCCGTCCAGCGAGTGGCCCATGCATCTCGCCATCTATAAGGTGCGACCGGACGTGGAGGCCGTGGTGCATGCTCATGCCACGTACGCTACCATCCTCGGTCTCGCCGGTATCCCGTTCAGCCCCATCACGGCAGAGGCGGCCTTCTTCAAAGATATTCCTCGCGTGCCCTTCATCATGCCCGGCAGTCGGGAGTTGGCGGCGGCCACCGCGAAAGCACTCGGCGATGGAGCGGCCGTTCTGCTGCAGAACCACGGGTTGGTGACGGTGGCGGGAAGCCTACGCCGGGCAGCGGATGTGGCGGGAATCGTGGAACGTGTTTCTGAGTTGATATGGGGATGTCATGCCGTGGGCAAGAAGCCACCGGTGCTGCCCAAGGAGATGGTCGCGTTGCTTCAGGAGATCGGAAGATTGACGGTGTGACCCGGGATGCGGACGCGTGCGACATCCGTGGTTTCAGTACGTGAGACGATGATGCACACTGGTATTATTTGAGGCGAGGCTCGCAAATTTGCCCGCACACGATTCAGGAGTGCCACGCATATGCATTCGCGACATCATTTGAAGACGGCGGCCGTTGTGTTGGCCGCACTGGGCCTGAGCGCCGGGCTGACCCTCCCCTCCTTGGGTTGCACCGGAGGTCCAAGAGGCGCAACGTCCACCGAGACCCAATCGCCTGAGCGCACCGCAACCACGCCGGCCGTTCCCGCGCTCGACACCCGGGCTCCGGCCGCATTTGAGACGGCGACCTTCGCCCTGGGTTGATTCTGGGGCCCTGACGCCCAGTTTGGGTGTCTCGACGGTGTCATCAGGACCCGTGTGGGTTACGCAGGAGGAAGCACCAAGAACCCCACTTACCACAACCTGGCGGATCACACCGAGACTGTTCAGATCGACTACGATCCCAACGTCATCAAGTACGATGAGTTGCTGTCCTATTTCTTTGCGGCGCATAATCCTTTTGGCACTGCACTTTCAACTCAGTACAAGTCCATCATCTTCGTCCATGACGCCGAGCAGGAGCGGGCAGCACACGCAGCCAAGGCGGCGCTGGAAGCGGGAACGGGGCGCGCGGTACAGACTGAGATCGTAACCGCGTGGGAGTTCTACCGTGCCGAGGATTACCATCAGAAGTACGCATTACAGGGGAGGGAGTCCATCCTGAAGGAGTTCCGGCACATGTACCCGGACTTCGCTGGAGTTGTTGATTCCACCGCCGCTGCGCGCGTCAATGGATTCCTCTACGGCTGTGGTTCGCCGGACGAGGTGAGGAGACTGGCGGATGATCTCGGCCTCTCCCCTGAGGCCGTCAATCTGCTGATCCAGGTACTGGGCGGATAGGTGGGGGCGGCGGGCGGCGCGTGTGCCGCGCCGCCCTGATCGTACGGTCGTGATCAGTTCTTACGTTTGAACTCGCGCTCCAGTGCTTCCTTGGCCGGCTTGACGTAGATCTCGCGCAGTTTGGGTTTCTCGATCTTGCCGGCCGGGTTGCGCGGTACCGGAGCGAACACCACCTTCTCCGGCCATTTGAACTTGGCCAGACCCGCTCCACCCACAAACGCAATTACTTCTTCCTGGGTCATGTCTTCGCCCGGCCTCAGCTGAATGATGGCCATCACGATCTCCACCAGCCGGTGATGTGGGTAACCGAGCACGGCTGCATCCTGGATCTTGGGGTGCTTGCGCAGGATGTCCTCCACTTCGACGGGGAAGATGTTCTCCCCGCCGCGAATGATGAGGTCCTTCTGGCGATCGGTGAAGAAGATGTACCCCTCCTCGTCAATATATGCCAGATCACCGGTCTTGAGCCAGCCGTTGATGACGGTTTTGCGGGTCATGCCGGGGTTGAAGGCGTACTCCTTCATGGTTCTCGGCCCACGAATGACGAGTTCCCCCACCTGTCCCACGGGCATGTCTTTCATGAAGCCGTCGACTACGCGTGCCTCGGTGAAGGCGGTGGCTTTGCCGATGGAGCCGGCTTTGCGCAGGATGTCGTCGTCGTAGCAGTTGGTGAGCCCGCCCCCACCACCTTCGGTTATGCCGTAGATGTTGCCGAAGGCCACATTGGGGAACAGGTGCTTGGAGTCTTCGAGTAGGGCGTAGGGTACCGGCTGAGCACCGATCTCTATGTGTCGCAGAGCCGACAGATCATAGTTGGCCAGATCGACGGCACCGCTCTTGATGGCGTCAATGACGTCAGACCACGTGGGTACCGAGTTCCAGCCCCCCGTGCACTTCTCTTCGGCGATGGAGCGCAGGTAGAGATCGGGCTGGAGTTCCATGGGCATCAGGATTTTGCCGGCTGCAATGAAGCTGGGAAAAGAGAGGAAGAAGGTGCCGCTGTGGTAGAAGGGGTGGGGCGCCAGGTAGGTACTGAGGTAGCCCTCATTGTAGGTCAAGGCGTTGCCGATCCCGATCCAGAATAGAGTGCCGTGTGTGTGGCACACGGGTTTGGGAGACCCGGTGGTGCCGGAGGTGAACATGAGTTCGGCCATGTCGTCTTCGTTCACGTCGGCGAGGAGGGGCGTGGGGTCTCCGTGGTTGATGATGTCGTCGTAGCGGATCATATCGGAGGGGCCGTCGTCGCCCACCGTGATGTAATGCTCGCAGTACTCCATCTCACCGCGGATGGGGTCCACTCGCGGGGTGAAGGTATCTCCGAGGATGAAGACCTTGCTGCCTATTACATCGCAGGCGTATTTGATATCTGAGCTCGCGAAGCGGAAGTTGAGCGGGCTGACGGCCGCGCCGGTCTTGAGCACAGCCATGTACGTTATGTACCACTCCAGGCTGTTCGTCATGAGGTGCTGCACGAAGTCGCCCTTGCCGATACCGCATACGTTGCGGAGGTAGTTGGCTATCTTGTTGGTCTTGTCTTCAAACTCCGCCCATGTGAGGGCTCGTCGGAACCCGCGCGAGGGGTAGCTCTCTATGAGGAACTCGCGCTCAGCGAACTTGCTGGCGTTGAGCGGACAGAAGCGGGCGAAATTCATGGGTAACAACACCTCGTGTCGTAGGACGTTCCGCCCATGATAATCGATGTGGGCCGCGAGTGGGTGCGGGAATAGCGGAGGCTCGCATGGGAGGAAACTAGAGCCCCAAGCCCCAGGAGGAATCCTGGGGCTTGGGGCGTGATGTGTTCAGGCGGTGCTGGATGAGGATGTGTCCAGTCGATCCTAGCTCAGGGGTTCCTCCTGAGGCATATTCTTGAGCGGCGGCCACGTCAGCGCATCCGGCTCGAAGCGGGTCACTACGTTGACCTTCCCGTCTTTTATCTGCTCTATGAACATGCCCTTGATGCTGCCGTGATCCTCAGCGCGGACCTGCTTGGTCCCCTCGGGGTGGCTGAGCCCTTCCTTCAGTGTCCGACCTTCGAGGGCTTCGATGAACTTGGCGTAGTCGGCCTTGGAGGCCCAGCCGCTGTCCTCGATGACCTCTTTGATCGTGTACAGGCTCTCCCACGTGGCCCAAGCGAAGGACATGGCCAACATCTTGCCGGTGGCTGTCTCCACTCCGTTGGCGTCGACACCTATGGCGCTCCGGTACTGCTTCTGAAATTCAGTGGTGTTCTGATCTTCGACCTGGGGGAAGGCGGTGACCACATACATGCCCTCGGCGTCCGCTCCCAGCTTACTGACGTCAATACCGGTGAGCACGTAGTTCTGACCGAACAATGTCAGTTTGGGGTTGACGACCCTCACATCGCGGACGAACGAGAGGAAGTCGGGGCCGAAGTTGGCGAAGAAGACGCCTTCGGTCTCGTCCGGGATACCCTGCAGGTACTTGAGCCAATCGCTCGTCCCCACTGGGACTCTGATCTTCTTCAAGAGGGTACCGCCGGCTTCCTGGATCTGCTCTTCAAACGCAGTCTCGCTGTCCCAGCCCCAGGCGTAGTCCGCAACTGCGGTGACCCAGTTCTTGAGGTTCAGCGTGTTAACTGCGTATTGGGCAGCAGCTCTAGTCTCTTGCTTGGTGTCGGAGGGTAGCTGGAAGACGAAACGACTACCGTTGCCCGGCAGGCGCAGCCCCACACCGCTTGAAGTGGCGAAGTAGATCGTCTTGAGTTCCTTGGCCACTGGGGCCACGGCCATGGCCACGCCGGCGTGGTTGGTGCCGAGCAGGAAATCGACTCGGTTGCTCTCAACCAGCTTCCTGGCTTTTACGGCTGCCGTTGTGGGCTGGCTTTCGGTGTCTTCCACCAGGAGTTCAACGGGGCGACCAGCGATGCCGCCCTCGGCGTTGATCTTGGCCACTGCGGCTTTGGCAACCACTTCGTGCGAGTGACCGTAGTGTGCCAGGGAACCGGTGTTATCAGCGATGAGGCCGATCTTGATGGGTTCGCCTGTGGCGGCGGCTTGAGAAGTAGTGGTGGCCTCACCGGGGGCGGTGGAAGTTGTCTCCGCCGGTGCAGTTGCGGCGGTTGTGGTGGTAGCTCCGCCTCCGCAGCCCGTCAACGCCAGCACGCCGAAAACCAGTAGTAAGATAAGTCCCAATACGAGTCGTTGCTGTCTCACATGCAACATGCTTCCTCCTTGACAATTGACACAAACTTTGAAATCAGGACCGCTCCGTGGGGGGGACGAAAATCAGTAATGAACGCCCAAAGTCAATGCTCATGCTCAAGAGCGGCTTACGCCAACGTACCTGAGCAGGGGGTCATCGGGTTGCTCCATAAGTGCTTTTGCATCACAAGCAAATGCCATCTTGCCGTCCTCCAGAAAGAAGAACCTGTGAGCCAGCGCGGTGGCAAACGGAACTCTCTCCTCCACCAGCAAGACCGCCAACCCCCTTTCCGCGTTCAACTGACGCACCGCTTCCTGTACGGCCTCCACGGCTATAGGCATGAGACCCGTGGTGGCCTCATCGATTATGAGAAGGCTGGGTTCCACGGCCAGGGCGCGGGCGATGGCCAGCATCTGCTGCTCGCCGCCGCTAAGAGTGCCGGCTCGTCTACCCCAACGTTCCTTCAGCGCCGGGAACAGATCCAGGCTGTCTTGTATGGCCTGGCTGTCGCGTTGTTTGGCTACCACAATGAGATTCTCACCAACGGTTAGATCGGTGAAAAGGTGTCTATCCTGGGGCACATACCCGATACCGAGCTTGGCTCGCTTATGTGCGGGAAGGCCGGTGATGCTGGTACCGCGCCAATAGATTTCGCCCGCGCGTGGGCTGACACTGCCCATGATCGCTCTGAGGAGTGTCGTCTTGCCGGCTCCGTTGCGACCCAGAAGCGCGACTACTTCACCTTCGACCACGTCCATAGTGACACCGTGGACGATCTCACTTTTGCCGTAGCATACGTCCAGCCCTTCGGTTTTTAGCAGAGCGGCATCAGGGACGTTCACGGCATATGCTCCCTAGATTCTCGCAACTCACACTAGTTCCTAAGTAAACTCTCTGAACTTCGGGGTTCGCCACGATGGCGTCACAGGGACCCTCGGCCAGCACCGACCCCTGTGCCATGACCGTCACCTGGTGCGCCATAGCCATGACGCAGTCCATATTGTGCTCAATGACCAGCAAAGTGGTCTTGCCCGCCAGTCCGATCACCACCTCCACAAGCTCCTGCACTTCTTTCGTCCCCACGCCTTGAGTGGGCTCATCCAGGAGGACCACATCCGGTTGGGAACTCAGTGCGATGGCGATTTCGAGTAGCCGCTGGTCGGCTTGAGACAGGGAGTAGCTCACTAAGTCGAGCTTGTCGTGCAGTCCTACGTCGGCGGCCGTCTCCTCTACCCGCTCTGCAACCGGGCCTCTACGATGCGGCGTTCGGATGGGATCCCAGGGCCGCGGCGCCAGCGAATTGACGGCCAGCCAGATATTCTGTCTGACCGTCAGATCCAGGCAGACGTTGGTTATCTGAAACGAGCGCGCAAGGCCCCTGCGGTAGCGCTGATGAGCCGGGAGCTTGGTGATGCGCTCACCTTTGAGGATGACTTCGCCTGAATCGGGCGTGAGCGCTCCCGTCACCAGGTTGAACAGCGTGGTCTTCCCGGCACCATTGGGACCGATGATGACTCGGAGTTCCCCCGCATTGAGCTGGAGGGAGAAGTCATTCACTACCCGAAGTCCGTCAAATGACTTGGACAGGCCATTGATCTCCAAGACTGGAGGCATATCAGGCGTCCTCCTTACCTTGGGGCGCGGTTTTGAGGCGTCTTCTAGCTCTACCCCAGCAGAGATTGCAGATAGCCCACCAAGCCGCGCGGGGACCAACGCATCACCAGTATCAGTAGTACGCCCACGATGATGAGGTAGTTGGTCACAATTGCACTTACGTAGTATTCAAAGATAGTCATGATGGCCACGCCTATCACAGGCCCAATGACCGTCCCTCGGCCGCCAAGAAGCACCCAGACGATGGGCATGACGGACATGCGGAAGCTGAGGAACTCTGTGCTCACATAGTGAAGGCGAAGCGCGTACAAGATACCCGACACCGAGGTCATAAAACCGGCGATGACAAAAGCAGCCAGTTTGTATCGATAGAGGTTGTACCTGAGGAAAGGAACCCGATTCTGGTTATCTCCCACACTCCTGAGCACGAGACCCAGACGCGAGCGAGAGAGCATGAGGGTGAACAGGAAGAACAAGACTGCCACCCCGGCCAGTAGGAAGTACATCGTCCGGGGCTCATACAGATCGATCCTCATGCCAAGGAGGTTGAAGGGCTGAAGATTGAAAGACAGCCCGTCATTTCCACCTGTGATCTTGTTCAGGTTGTTGGCCAGGAGGAGCAAAACCGACGCGTACAGCAGGGTGATGATGACGAAGTACGCCTCGGACAAACGAACAGCGATGGCGCCGATGATGAAGGCGGCAGCCAATCCCACCACCAATCCGGTGAGAATCGCCAAAGGAAGCGGGAAATTGAGCCGAAGAGAGGTCAGCACCAGGGAATAGCCGCCGAGACCGAAGAAAGCGGCTTGGCCCAGGCTGGATTGTGCGGTGAGGCCGAACATCACGTCGTAGCCAAGCGCGTAAACGGAGTATATGCAGATGAGCATGATCAACGACATTACTCCGGCGGGCAACAGCGGCTGAATGGCGAATAGGACGACGATGCCCACCACCGACCAAAGCCAAGGCGAACGCAAGACACTCCGTGTTGCCCCCGGCCTTTCCGATGGACGTACCTTTGCGGGTGTGCGTGTCATGGGCTCTCCACCTATCGCTTCCCGAACAGGCCGCGTGGCCTGAACACCAGCACGACAGTCATAATCAAGAAAACAGAAGCCCGCGCAAGCGCGGGGCTTAGGACTATTGTCAGAAGACCCTCGACAACCGCCAAGGCGATGGCGGCTACCAAGGCTCCTTGCAGACTCCCCAGCCCGCCAACGATAACGGCTATGAAGGCGAAGGCGATGACATCCTGTCCCATGAGGAAGAACACCTGACTGATCGGTGCTGCCAGTGCTCCGCCTACACCTGCCATAGCAGTGCCGAGGCCGAAAGTACTCATGGATACCAGACCGGTGTTAATTCCCATCTCGGCTGCCGTTTGTGGATCTCTCATGCAGGCACGCACGGCCATTCCGAAACGGGTGCGTTGGATCAGGAGCCAACAGAGGCCGATCAGGGCCAAAGCGACGAGCGCTACTACAAGGCGGTAGGTGGGGAACCGAAAATCACCAAGGGCCACCACTCCAGAAATGGGGGAAGGTGTCTGTTTTGCCGCTCCCCCGAGAGTGATGAGCGCAAGTTGCTGAATGATGAAGGACAAACCCAGAGCCGCCACCATTGAGGGGGCGGCTTTTCCTTCGAAGGGCCGCATGACGCCCCTCTCGAGCACAGCTCCCAGGACGGCCATGGCCGCCGCCACCAGGAGGATGGAGATCCAGAAGTTCAGGCCAAGCGACGCTACGAACAGGTAGGCACCGACTGCTCCCACCATGTAGAACTCGCCGTGGGCCATGTTTACGACGCCCATCTGGCCGAAGATGAGGGCAAGGCCGAGAGCGACCAAGCCCATCATGCATCCCCAGACCAACCCATTGAAGAGCTGGAAGATCACGGTGTTGACGTCTATACCCACCCGTTCGGGAGCCTCCTGGTTTAGTGTCGATCTGGAACCCTGGCTAGGTCAGTCTCAGCCAGATTATATTATGGGCCGGTGGGAGCATGGCTGCATTGCTGCTCGTCAACGGCGGTCCCTTGATTCAGTTCCTGGAGCGCCGCGTACACCTTCTCTGGGGTCACGGGCAATGACTCCAACCGCACGCCCACCGCATCGTAAATGGCGTTAAGGATGGCGGCAGCGGTCATGGCGGCAGGAGGTTCGCCCACACCCTTGGCCCCGAAGGGACCGCTGGGGTCTGGATCTTCCACGATGAGCGGTGTTACGTGCGGGGCGTCGAGGACTGTGGGGATGAGGTAGGTATCGAATCCGACAGTGAGCATGTTGCCCTGCTCATCCCAGCGGATCTCCTCCAAGAGTCCGTATCCGGATGCCATCACCACGCCACCCTCGATCTGGCCCTCCACCGCCATGGGGTTGACACAGCATCCCACGTCGTGGGCGGCGATAACGTCGGTGACTCGGACTTCGCCGGTCTCCGTGTCCACTTCCACCTCAACGCACTGTGTGCCGAAAACGAAGGCACCATTGGAGATGCCCTCCGACGTTTGGGGGTCGAGTGGGACGATGGTGGGAGGGGAGAAGGTGCCGGTACCTAAAGCCAGCACGCCCTGGTTGCGGAGGCGTCCGCAAACGTCCGGTACGCTGACGCCCTTTGCCTCGTCAGTCCGTGCAAAGACCCGGTTGTCGCACACCTCCAAGTCGTCGGGCTGACATTCCAGGTCAACGCTGGCCTCTGCGCAGATGAGCTCACGCAGTTGTTCGGCGGCCAGACGTACGGCATTGCCGGATACGTATGTTTGTCGGCTGGCCGAACTGACTCCGGCCTCTGGGGTAACCCGCGTGTCGGCCGACGTTATGGTGACCTTCTCCACCGGTATTCCCAGCGTGGCGGCCGCGATCTGACACAGGGTGGTGTCAGAACCCTGCCCCAAGTCGGCAGCGCCACAAGTGATCAGGCACGAACCGTCCTCGGACATCTCGATCACGGCGCTCGACGGGTTGGGCCGTCCGGCGTTGCCGATACCGTAGTGAATGCTTGCGTATCCTCTCCCGCGCTTGATCATCTCCGAACCTCCGCATCCCTACGACGCACCTCCGCCTCTACCCGTTCGAGGGCCTCCAGTCCGCCACTTGCAGCTGTGAGGAGTTGCCGGGTCAGAGTGCGGGAACCCGTGTGGAGCATGTTCACTCGACGGACCTCCACGGGGTCCAGACCGCACATGCGCCCGATCTCATCCAGGAGCGGCTCGGAGCACGTGGACGTCTGCGGTCCGCCGAAGCCCCGCATGGCGCCGGAGATAGCTGTGTTGGTGTAGACAACGTAGGCATCGACGCTCGTGTTGGGACATTCATAGGGTCCCAGTGCGGTAATGGCCGCCCGATTCAGGACACCCGGCCCAAACGATGCATATGCGCCGGTGTTCCCTATCAACTTGACTTGAGCCGCTATCAGTTTTCCGGAGCGGTCGGCGCCGAATGTGTAGTCAAGGACAAAGGGATGGCGTTTGGTGCTCGTACGGAGCGATTCCTCCCGGGTCCAGGCCATCCTCACGGGGCGGCCCGTCTTGTAGCACCCCAGCGCGATGAAATGCTGGACGGACAGGTCTATCTTGCCGCCGAACGCACCACCGGTGGTGGCTTGTATGATGCGCACGCGACTGATGGGCATGTTGAGCATGTGGGCCACCTCGCCGCGCATGTAGTGGGTGCCCTGGCTGCAGGTGTGCACGACGAGGACGTCTCCGTCCCAATAGGCGATGCCCGCCTCCGGTTCGATGTAGGCGTGATCGACTGCCTGTGTTACACACCGTCTGTTGGCCGTGACCGCCGCTTGGGCCATGGCTTCGTCTACATCTCCCACCCTGACCTTCACGTGACGCAGGACGTTGCCTCCATCATGCACCTTGACCGTGTCTGACTCCATGGCCTCAACAGGATCGAAGACGGCGGGGAGGGGTTCATAGGTGACCTGGACGTCGGCAGCAGCTGCGCGCGCCACTCGTTCATCTTCCGCGATGACCACGGCAACCGGCTCACCGGCGTAACGGACCTTGCCGGTGGCCAGGAAAGGGGTGTCTTTTGTAAGGATGCCGTAGGTTTTGCTCCTGGTACGTCATCGGCGGTGAGCACAGTCACCACGCCGGGCCGGCTTAGAGCTCGGCTGGTGTCGACTGCCTGTATGAGCGCGTGAGCGTGAGGGCTGACAACCATCGCGGCGTGGAGCATGCCGGGGCGGGACAGATCAGCAGCAAATTGAGCTGCGCCCAGCACTTTGGGAACACCATCCACCCGGATCACGGACTTCCCAATGGGATTGTCGCCGGTGCGATCCGCTCGTTCCTGGAGACGTTCGCCCCTCAGCTCAGCTCCGGCGGCCGCGACCGCCTGCACGATCTTGGCGTAGCCGGTGCATCGGCATAGATTCCCCGCCAGTGCCGCCTTGATCTGGTCCGTGGATGGGTTGGGGTTGGAATCTAGGAGCGCCTTGGCGGACATGAGCATCCCCGGGGTACAGAAACCGCAGTGGACTGCACCCAGCTTGAGGAACCATGACTGGAGGGGGTGGAGCTCTCCTCGTGTGCCGAGGCCCTCGATTGTCTCCACACGACGCCCCTCGGCTTTAAGGACGGGGAGGATGCATGAGCTGACAGGGTTTCCATCGAGAAGGACGGTGCAGGCTCCGCACTCGCCGCCGCCGCAGCCTTTCTTGGTGCCGGTCAGGCCCAAGTCTGTCCGCAGGACGTCGAGCAGTGTGGCGTCGGGCAGTGCCGAAACCGTACGGGGTACACCGTTGACGAAGAAGGAGACGGATCGGCTCTGTGTTGAATCTTGTGTTGTCAGTTCAGACACGGACCACTCACCGTCCTTCCGGGGACGAGTTCATACCGGCTGCCTCATATGCGGTCTGCAGAGCCCTCCTGCCGAATACGCCGGCCATGCTTCGCCGATAGGCTGCGCCGCCGCGGATATCGTCAATGGGTTGCACCTCTTGGGCGATGCACTCTTCCACTGCGGCCCACACCTCTGCGTCGGGCACCACTCCCTCGAGGAGTCCACCGACCTCCAGACTCAGCATGACCACCGGCGCCACGGCGCCGAGGGCCAACCGAGCATGAGTCACGCTTGTGCCGGCCCGACCCACACAGGCCGCCGCATTGACGATGGAGATGGAGAGCGCTTTGCGCCGGCCCAGCTTCACGAACGCCTGGCCCTCTCCATCGGCCATGGCCGGCACTCTAACCCTGGTGATGATCTCAAGTGGAGTCAGCGACGTCTTTCCCGGGCCGGTGGCCAACGAGGCCACCGTGATCGCTCTGGGTCCCTCCGGACCCACGATGTCCACTTCGGCTTGTGCGGCCATCAAGGCTGGGACGGTATCAGCCGCCGGTGAGGCATTGGCCAAGTTTCCACCTATGGTGGCGACGTTACAGATTTTGCAGCGTGGCGACTGCCTCTGCTGCTTGAGCCAAACACGGGGCGAAACGAACCACCAGATCCGAGTGGGCGATTTCGCTCATCGTGGTGGCGGCACCTATGCTGACTTGGCCGTCAACAAGCTCAATGCCACGAAGTTCGGGAATCCCCGACACGTCTACCAGTAGCTCGGGGCCCTTTTCGCGGCATGTGTCGCTCAGCCGAATGACCAGGTCGGTTCCGCCGCCGATGATCTTTGCTCCGTCTCCGCCGGCGCTTAGTGAGGCTGCGACCTCATCCAGACTGGTTGCGACGCAGTATTGTCGGCACAGCATGTGCACCTCCCCACTGTCCGCATGCTGTTGCGGCATCGGGTTGCATTGGTGGTTTATGTCGCGCTTTGTAGGATTATCACCAGAACTGTCAAGAAACCGCCGACATTGTAAGACATCCTGGCCGTTTGTCAAGCCGCGGGATTGATCGCTCCGCCGTCGAGTGGAGGGTCAAAAGGATACGGGAAGTGTAGGGTGATGGAGTGGCAGGGTGTTGCTTGCTGGGAGGAGCCGCCGCTGGCAGCTTCTCCCAGCTCAGGCCGACAGGTTGTCGGTTGAGCTGGCGAGTGTGGCTGCTCGTGTGAAGTCCACAAACGCGGTCAGCTTTTCCCACGCCCGCCCGCTGTCGATGGACTCTCGTGCTCGTTCCACTCCTTCATCTATGGAGTCAGCCAGTCCAGCCACGTAGATGGCGGCGCCGGCATTGACCAGGACTATATCTCGTGTTGCTCCGGCCTCACCGCACAGGATGCGCCGGGTGATGTCGGCGTTATGGTGAGCATCCCCTCCCACCAGTGTCGTGGCGTCCCCTCGGCGCAGCCCAAACATCTCGGGGTGTATCTGAAATGGTGGGCCAACGGTGCCGTCTTTCAGTTCCACGACGCTTGTGGGTCCGGTGATAGAGATCTCATCCAGTCCGTCTTCACCCCGAATCACAAGCGCGTGCTCGAAGCCCAGCTGCAGCATGGCGTCCGCAAGAACTGTCAGATACCGGGGGTGATAGACGCCCGTAATCTGCCGCTTCACGCCGGCCGGATTGAGGATGGGGCCCAGCAGATTGAATAGGGTGGGTGTGTTCAGGCTGCGGCGCAGCGGCAATAGGTGCCTCACGGCTCTGTGATGGAGGGGTGCAAACATGAATCCGAATCCCACCTGCTCGATGCAGCGGGCGATATCGGCCGGGGAGAGATCGATTCTGGCCCCTAGGGCCTGGATGAGGTCCCGCGGGCCCCTGAGAGCGAGTGCTGGCCTCGCCCGCCCGATTTGGCAACCCGTGCTCCCGCACCGGCGGCAACGAAGGCAGCGGTGGTGGAGATATTGAAGGTGCCGAGCCGGTCACCCCCCGTGCTGGTGATATCCACAAGCGGTTCTGGCGAACGGACCTCCACGGGTGTGGTAGCCCGTCTCATCGCTTCTGCTCCTCCGAAGATCTCATCTCCGGTTTCGCCCTTCACCCGCAGGGCAAGAAGAAAGGCCCCTGCTTGGCCGTCACTCACAGTACCGTCCACGATCATGTCCACGATCCTGTCCACGGTGGCGGCCGGGAGGTCTTGGTGATCGGCCAACTGACCCAGGGCAAGGCTGATGAGTGGAATCACCGTTGCGTCCAGGGATTTGGCGCGGCCCAGTACGAGATCGTAGACAACGTCGGCTAAATCGGGATGATCGCTTATTACCTGCTGCATCTGATACTGCCGGTACTCTTTGAAGTACTCGGGCGGCACGCCCAGCGCCGTTGCCATTGCTTCGATGGCCTGTGGCTGCAGTGTTCGCTCGGCATAGATCTGCCTTCGCAGGTTCTCGTATTCCCAGCCCTCTACGCGGCGGCAGAAGCGTCGCAGGTTGATGCGACCGCTGGCAGTCATGTCCTCCGGACCGAGAAGATCACCAAGAGCCTGGCGGAAAGGTTTCGTCGTGAACTGTATGCGACGCGTTGCTATTGCGATCGAACCGACGCCAGGTAATGGTCCAGAACGTTCTGCAAAGGATCTATTTGGGTTGATATGTAACCTCCAACTAATGACTGATGTTTCCTGTCACTTGATAGAAACGTTACCACACCGGCGCAAACACCCTCTATCGTCAACGCCATTTGGACTCGTGTCACACTCCACTGTGCTGCGTTGGCGTCTGTGGGTAGACACGCACGTCTTCCGCGGGACTGTCGCGAGGGTCTAGAGGTGCTGGGCTTGAGTTTCAACTCCAGTGGGTACATTCGTGAGATAGGTCGCGGCCGGCGGCTGCGCCGCGGCCGCCACAATCCAACCGAGGAGGGACCCCGAGGTGACCGAGATCACTGTTGACTGTCGGGGCGACATCTGCCCCGTGCCGCTGGTGGAGACGCGGAAAGCGCTGCGTAAGGCCGCCCCCGGCGACATTGTGGAAGTACTGGGAGATCATCCCTCGTCCAAGGTCGAGATTCCCATGGCCGTGAAGGCGCTGGGCTTGGAAATACTCGAGATAGGGCAGGAGGGCGACGAGTGGAAGATAAGGATCAAACGATGAGCGGCACAGACGAAGGTCCGGTTCCCGTCACTTCCTCCACGTCTATCACCCCCGAAGAGTTGGCGGCGCGAGACGCTTCGTTGGCGTCGCAGGCCGGGGCGGCGCCCACGGCTTCGATGCCCGCGGCGGCTTCGGCTCCGCCGTCGGCGCCGGATGCCTCTGCGGCGCCCGTGACATCCGGAGCGTCCCCGACGTTGCCCGCCGCTTCGCTGCCCGCCGCCGGCCCCGAACCCGGTCCGATCGCGCCCATCATGCCCCAGAAGGCCACCATCATCGTCCACAGTGGCGACTTCGACAAAATCTACAGCGCCTTCATCATCGGGAGCGGAGCGCTGGCCATGGGCATGGAGTGCACGCTGTTCTTCACCTTCTGGGGATTGCTGCGCTTGAAAAAGGGGGCCGGGCTGGACAGCGGGCCGCTCTCCAAGATGCACATGCTGGGCCTGGGCAAGTGGATGATTCGCCGGCGCATGAAGAAGAGCAACGTGGTGTCGCTGGAGAAGTTGGCGCAAGACTTCAAGGAGTTGGGGGGGAAGATCATGGCCTGCGACATGACCATGGAGATCATGGGGGTCTCTCAGGCCGATCTGCGCACCGACCTCATCGAGGAGTACTGCGCCGTGGGCAGCTACATCAACGAGGCCCGCGATTCGACTCTCACCCTTTTCATCTGAGGTCCTGTCGCGCCGCGACCAAGTTCATCTGAGGAGAGGCCCATGTTTGGCGAAACCACCTATCTCGATAACGGCGCCGCCACCCGCTTGGACGAGCGCGTGCTCGAGGCTATGCGCCCTTACTATTTCGATACTTACGCCGTTGCCACCTCGGAGTTCGGCTACTCCATCGGCATCACAGCCCGCGAAGCGCTCGATGAGGCCCGCTCCGCCCTGGCCGCTCAGTTAGGCGGCCGGCCCAACGAGTTCATCTTCACTTCCGGTAGCACCGAATCCAGCAACATGGCGATCAAAGGCGTGATGATGGCGTTGGCGGAGAAGAAGGGTCGCCATCTGATCACCAGCAAAATCGAGGATTTCCCGGTGCTCAACAGCGCCCGCGCGTTGGAACGCCAAGGGTACCGTGTCACCTATCTGGCTCCCGACGGGGATGGGCGCATCGACCCCGAGGCGGTGCGGGCCGCTCTGGAGCCGGATACGGCCCTCGTCTCCATCCAGCACGCCAACCAGGAGATCGGCACCGTGCAGGATATCGCCGCCATCGGCGCGGTCTGTCGCGAGGCCGGCGTGGTGTTCCACTCCGACGCCACCCACACCTTCACGCGCGTGCCGCTCGATGTGGGCCGAGTGCCGGTGGACTTGGTCACGGTGTCGGCGCACACCATCCACGGTCCCCGCGGTGTGGGCGGCCTTTACGTGCGCAAGGGCACACCGCTGCGGAAGTGGATGGACGGCGGTTTCCAGGAGTTCGACCTGCGGGCCGGAGTGGAGGACATCGCCGGCGCGGCGGGCTTCGCCGCCGCGGCCGCGCTCATCACCCAAGAGGAGACCGATCATATCCAGGCCATGCGTGATCGCGTCATCGAGCGCGCGCTCGCCGAGATCCCCTACACCATGTTGAACGGCCACCGCACGGAGCGCACGCCGCAAAACGCCAATATCACCTTCCACTACGTGGAGGGGGAGTCGATCACCCTGCAGCTCGACATGCGCGGTTTCGCCGTCAGCACCGGCTCGGCCTGTTTCAGCAAGTCGCTGGAGGCCAGCCACGTGATCATGGGCATCGGCGGTGATCACGAGCGTGCTCACGGCTCGGTGCGTTTCACATTCGGGCGGTACAACGTCATGGAAGATGCCGACCGCATCATAGATAACATTGCTGAGGTGGTGGCGCAGCTTCGTGCCATCAGCCCCCTCTATCCCGGTAAGGAGCAGGCATGACACCCTTTCCCTACAACGAGATCGTCCTCGAGCACTTCCGCAATCCCCGCAATGTGGGCAAGATGGAGAATCCCGACGGTAAGGCCACCGAGGGCAGTCCCGCCTGCGGCGACATGGTGGCCGTCTACCTGAAGGTGAACGAAGAGACCAAGGTCATCGAAGACATCAAGTTCGAGTCGTACGGGTGCGCGTCAAACATAGCCACGGGCTCCATCATCACGGAGCTGGCCAAGGGCAAGACACTGGAGGAGGCCAAGAAGATCACGTGGAAGGAGGCCTCGGAGGCCCTGGGCGGCCTGCCGGCGCTCAAGGCGCACTGCTCGGTGCTGGCGGTGGAGGGGCTTCGTTCTGCGGTGCGCGATTACGAAGAGCGCCACGGTTTGGTCACCGAGCGCGTGCCCACCACGCTGGAGACGCTACGTAAGCGGCTCAAGCACGTCATGAATCCGCTCTGTGGGCTCGATGTGGTGCGCACCGACCTGGTGAAGTCGCTCTCGCTGGAGGACGGGGTAGTGAAGGTGGAGATCGCCCTTCCCGAGAGCCATCAGTTCGCGGCGGTGGTGAAGGAGGACATCAAGGACAAGATCGAACCCCTGTGGGATGTTAAGGATGTAGTTGTTGAGTTCGTGGGCGAGTGACACCCACCCACGAAGCGGGTGTCGGGGAATTGCTTCTGTAGGGAGGACACTCATGGCCGACGAATCTCACGGACCTCCGCCTGTGCCGGTAGGCGGGTCGGCGCCGCCTCCGCCGCCGGAATCCGCGACCTGGGCGGGCGGACCTGGGCCGACCGGGCCCGGTGCTTCAGTGACCCCGCCGGCGGAGCCGCCGGGGGGTGCAGCCGCCACTCAACCTCCGGAGCCGCCTATGCAGCCGCCCCTCCCAGAGGCGAGACCGGAGGGGGCGCGTGGGGGGCTGGTGGCCGGTGTGATCCTCATCATTCTGGGCATTGTGTTTCTGGGCCAGGTCTGGGGATGGTTCACGTTGGACAATTGGTGGGCCCTGTTCATCTTCATACCGGCGGCCTTTGCGTTCGCGTCGGCACGGGGGGCCTATCGGCGCCGCGGCGGTTTCAGCCGTGAAGCGGCCGGATCGCTCACCGGCGGTCTGGTCCTCAGCTTCGTGGCTCTTATGCTGTTGTTCGACTGGGATTGGGGCCTACTCTGGCCCGTTTTCCTGGTGCTGGCGGGATTGGGGATGCTGCTCGGGTGGAGGAGCCATTAGCTCATGACTCCGGTCGGGGCGAAACCGATCCGGTTCCGTGTCGGGCGACCGGCAGCGCATGGCCGTAGGCGGATCACGCGCGCGGTGAGCCCGGGAAGCCCCGGAGCCCACGGAAGGGATGGGACGTATAGTGGAGAATCACGCCAGAGAGGAGAAAGATCACAGTGAGGGAGGTGGGAGAAGCATGGCATGCCTGATTCGTTTGGCGTGCGCGGTACGAAGCTCGGCAAAGCCGCTTGCTGTTGTCTTGGTGCTGGGCATGTTGCTGGTGATGATCTGTCCGGGGATTGCCTACGGAGCGAACATCTGGAAAGACATCTCCGATGCGCAGTGGCAGGACACGTACCGGGTGTCTGCTCAGGACGCTCATCGAGTGGCGCAGGGGTACGCGGACGGGACTTTCCGCCCCAACCAACCGGTGACCAGGGGCCAGTTCGCCAAGATGGCGGTGGACGGCCTAGGCGTACCGACTTTCGATCCTGCCAAGCCCACGTTTCCCGATGTCCCTCGCGGCAGCACCTTCTACTCTTTTGTTGAGGGAGCACACAAGGCAGGTATCATCTCGGGCTTCACCGACGGCTACTTCCGGCCCGATACCAATCTCACCCGTCAGCAGGGGTATTCCATTCTCGGCAAGTACCTGTCGGGGGTCGAACTCCAAGCTACTGGGATCATCAAAGACGGGGCCAACACCTACAGTTCACTGCAGGCCTGGTACAACGGGGTGGGATCGGCCAATCTCAACGGTTACGCCGACGCCAATCAGATCGATACCGTCCACAAGCCCGCCACGGCGTACCTCATTCATATGGGAGTGGTTCTGGGGTCGCCGTCCGGAGGCTTGTGGTATCTGAGCCCGCAGGCGCAACTCAACCGGGCACCCGCGGTGGCCATGATTCTACGTACCGAGGCCAAGGTGCTCGAGTTGGCCAAGCCGTCGATCACGGCGCTGGCTCCTACGGGCGGTCCGCTGGCCGGCGGCAATACCGTGGGCATCACCGGGAAGGGATTCGTGGGGGTGACGGCGGTCAAGTTCGGTACTGTCGCCGCTACCTATACGGTGGACAACGGCACCCATATCACGGCTGTGGCCCCGCCTTCGACTGTGGCGGGCACGGTAACGGTATCGGTGACCACCCAGGGTGGGACTTCGGCGGACACCGAAGCCGACAACTACACATACTTCGTGGGTCCCACCATCACCAGCGTGAGCCCCGCCATTGGCTCGGTGAACGGGGGAACGATGGTGCTGATCACAGGCACCAACCTCGCCAATATCGCCACGGTGACTTTTGGAGGGGTGCCCGCTACATACATGGTGAGTGGGCCCAATCAGATCACAGCTCAGTCACCGCCTCATCCGGCCGGTGTGGTGGATATTCGAGTCACCACTCCCGGAGGCGCGAACCCCAATACCGAGGCCGATGACTTCACGTACGTAGATGCGCCTACGCTGTTGTCTGTGGATCCTTCCACGGGCCTCACCAGTGGCGGGAACAACGTGGTCATCCGCGGAACCAACTTCGTGGGTGTGAGCGGGGTCTCTTTCGGCGGAACGGCTGCAACCTTCACGGTGGACAGTTCCACCCAGATCACGGCTACGGCTCCTGCGCACGCCGCGGGGGAGGCGATCGTGCGGGTGGCTGCCGGAGGCGGGACTACCGGTCTATCTGATCCCGGTGCGGCGTACACTTATGTGGCTGCGCCGACCATCACGAAGATCGTGTTGCCGGCGGGGCCCATTGACGGCGGCAATGTGGTCAACATCGTCGGCAATAACTTGGCAGCGGTGAATATGGTGGCCTTTGGCGATCGTACGGTCGCTCCCACAACGGCGACCGACACCACTGTGACCGTGACAGTGCCTGCTCTTCTGGGATTGCCCCAAGACCAGTCGGTCTCGGTGACGCTCTACGTGCCGCTCGGAAAGGTGGCGTTTGCGGATGCCTATCAGTATCTGCTCCCGCCGGTCTTCCGGGCCGTTGATCCGGTGGTGCCCGTAGTGGGGAGACCGGCCGGAGATGAACAGGTCGTCCTTCACGGCTTCCACTTCTTCCACGCCAGCGAAGTCATCTTTGGCGCCACCTCCGTGACGGATTTGTTGGTGTCTGCCGATGGGCGGACGATTACATTGCGGACGCCGGCACATGGTGAGGGCAAGGTCAACTTGACCGTGAAGACGCCCGGTGGCGAGATCACTCTCCCCGACGGGTTCGAATACGTCTTACCGTCTATCTAGCTATCGAGCTTTGTATCCGGCCCAGCGGGTCGTGGGCGGCCCCTCGGGAACCGAGGGGGCCGCCGCTCTTTTCTGGGGAAACGAGGTTGCTCTGTGTTTCGCCCCTGGAGTGGAGCTCGAGGCTTAAGCTTTGGCGCGCAGGATTCTGCGCAGCTCTGCCTCGTCCTTAACGGGGGCCAGGCATGTGGCCCCCGGCACACCCACGCCAGTGGTGCATCGTCGGCGGGGCTTCGCCCTCGAACAGCGGCAGAGCGGAAGTCGCCCCCGGTTCTGAGTGCGCGATGATGCGTCCGGGCCTGAGTCCCTCGCGTGCGGTTTGGATGAGGGCTTCGGTACGATCATCTCGGCTCGGCCCCACCACCACGATCTCCTCAGGCGGTTGCACCATGAGCTCGGCAGCCCATAGCCACTGCCCAAAGCCGAGCGGATATTGATATGGCAGGTCGCCCAATCCGGCAAGCGCCTTCTCCGCCGCGACCCGGTACTCTTCCACGCCGGTGAGGGCCGCCAAGCGCGCCAGCGCCGTGACGGCCAATGAGCCTCCGGACGGGACCGCGTTGTCCTGCAGGTCGCGCGGGCGCACCAGAAGCAGTTCAGATCGTCGGCGGTGTCGTAGAACTCGCCCTGCTCGCCCCGAAACCGCGCCAGCATGATGTCGGCCAGACTCGTGGCCGCAAGCACCCAGCACTCGGCAAAAGTGGCGTGATATAGACAAACCAGGCCCTCACAGAGCGCGGCGTAGTCTTCGAGATAACCACCCAAACGGGCCCGGCCTGCCCGCCACGTGCGCAGCAGACGGCCGTCGGGGGCCCGCAGGTTGGTGAGTACGAAGGCGGCGTTCTTCTCGGCTGCCGCCACGTAGTCGGAACGGCCGAGCACGGCTCCCGCCTCGGCCAGGGCGGACAGCATCAGGCCGTTCCACGAGGCGAGTACTTTATCGTCGCGTGCGGGTCGCGGCCGTTGGTCACGGGCTTCCAACAAATGCGGCGCGCGTGTGCGAGAGTGGCGTGGTCTTCGGCTGCCGCGGGGTCAGATGCCACATGCAGCACACTGCGCCCTTCGAAGTTCCCCTGGTCGTCGACACCATAAACGCGCAGGAAGGTCTGAGCAGCGTCGGGCACGCGATTCGTCTGATCGGTTTGGCTCTCACCGAGGGCCAGTCGGATCTCATCCGGCGTCCATACGTAGTACTTGCCCTCTTCGCCTTCGGAGTCCGCATCCTCGGTGCTGTAGAAGCCGCCGGCGGGGTCGGTCATGTCACGGAGGACGTAATCGAGAGTCTCTTCACAGATTTGGCGGAAATGCGGGTCTCCGGTCAACTGCCAGGCGTGCAGGTAGGCTCGGGCCAGTTGAGCGTTGTCGTAGAGCATCTTCTCGAAGTGCGGGACCAACCAGGCTTCATCGGTGGAGTAGCGGTGAAAGCCGCCACCGAGGTGGTCGTAGATACCACCGCGGGCCATGGCTGTGAGTGCCTCCGCCGCTGCGGCTGCGGCGGCTCCTTCTCCCGTGCGGGCGGCGTGGTGCAACAGGAACTCGATGACCATGGGGTGAGGGAATTTGGGCGCATCACCCCACCCGCCGTGCAGGCGGTCCCTGCTGGCGACCAGGTCGGCTGCGGCGCGGCCGAGGGTGTCAGGATCCAAGATGATGGGCCTGCTGGTCTCCGCCTCGCGTGCATCGCCCTCGGCGGGTGTCGAAGCCGTGGCGCGGCGCAGCCGTTCCGTGGTCTGCGCTGCGTTCTGCAGCAGAGTCTCCTTCTGCTCTTTCCACATCTGGGCCAAGATCTCCAGCACCTGTGCAAATGACGGCATGCCGTAGCGCGGGGTGGGCGGGAAGTAGGTGCCGCCGTAGAACGGCTCCCCGGCCGGAGTCAGCCACACGCTCATGGGCCAGCCTCCTCGCCCGGTGAAGGCAACCACGGCCTGCATGTAGATGGAGTCAAGATCGGGGCGCTCTTCGCGATCCACTTTGATACACACATAGTTGGCGTTCATGAAGGCGGCAACGCCGGGGTCCACGAACGATTCCCGTTCCATGACGTGACACCAGTGGCAGGCGGCGTAGCCGATACTGAGGAAAATGGGCAGATTCTCAAGCTTTGCGCGTTCCAGCGCCTCGGGCCCCCACGGGTACCAGTCGACGGGGTTGGCGGCGTGTTGGAGCAGATAAGGGCTGGTCTCTTTAGCCAGGCGATTGGGCAAGCTGTCCCCTTTTCTCGAGGTTTGCCCACATATTCCCTCGGAGAACTGAAGCTACTCGCCAGGGGACGGCGGCACAGGAGGTTGCTGGGCGGACGTGGCGCGGTCGTTGTGTCGTGGCTTAGATGGGAAACTGGGAGTTCGGTTAGCATGTGGCACTGCAGGCAGGAGCGGCGTTCAGGGGGTATGGGCAAATGGTAGACGGAACGGGGCAGGTTCGGGGTCTGCAAACGGCGGGTCAGCAGAGAGGCCGGCGCTCGTGGGCGGAACCGTGGAAGATCAAGATGGTGGAGCCCATAAGATGCCTAACGCGCGAGGAGAGGGTCGCCGCCATCCGTCGCGCGGGATTCAATCCCACGCTGCTCAGGAGCGAAGAGGTCTACCTGGACTTCTTCACCGATTCGGGTACCAGCGCTATGAGCGATCGCCAGTGGGGCGGCCTTATGATGGGCGACGAGGCCTACTGTGGAAGTCGAAACTTCTACCACTTGGAGGAGGCGGTTCGCGAGTACTACGGTTACCGGTACGTGGTCCCCACCCATCAGGGACGCGGCGCGGAACACCTTCTCTCGCAGATGAGCATAAAGCCCGGTGATTCGGTTCCCGGAAACATGTACTTCACCACCACCCGCCTACACCAGGAATTGGCCGGGGTACCTTCGTGGATGTCATTATCGACGAGGCTCATGATCCCCAGAACCGGCATCCTTTCAAAGGCAATGTGGACCTGGAGAAGCTGCAGCGGTTGATCGACGAGGTGGGGCCCGAGAGAATCCCCTACGTGTGCGTGGCGGGCACGGTCAACATGGCCGGAGGGCAGCCCATCTCCATGGCCAACATGCGCGCCGTGCGGGAGTTGACCTCGCGTTACGGTATTCGCATCTTTCTAGACGCCACCCGTCTGGCCGAGAACGCCTACTTCATCCAACAACGCGAGCCCGGGTACGCGGCCGTCTCCCTCGCCGACATCAACCGCGAGTTCTGCTCATACTCCGACGGGTGCACCATGAGTGCCAAGAAGGATTCGCTCGTCAACATCGGCGGATGGCTGGCCGTCAACGATGATGTCCTCTACGAGGAGGCGTGCAGCCTGGTCATTGTCTATGAAGGGTTGCACACCTATGGGGGCATGACCGGCCGCGATATGGAAGCCATGACCATCGGTATAGGGGAGAGCTTCGACGAACGGCATCAAGCGGCGCGTGTGGGACAGGTGGAGTACTTGGGAGGGCTCATGCTGGACTGGGGTATTCCTATCGTGGAGCCGGTGGGGAGCCATGCCGTGTTTCTTGACGCCAAGCGCTTCTACCCCCAAGTGCCCAAAGAGGAGTTTCCCGCTCAGACTCTGGCCGTCAATCTCTACCTGGAAGGTGGTATTCGCTCCGTGGAGCGCGGGGCGGTCTCGGCGGGGCGTGACTCCAAAACCGGCGAGATGCGCTACCCCAGACTGGAGTTGGTGAGATTGGCGATTCCCCGGCGCGCTTACACGCAGTCGCATATGGACGTGACGGCGGAGACCATTCTGGATCTGTTCCAAGCGTGCGGGAGTCAGGAGCGTGGGCTGCGCATGACATACGAGCCCAAGCACCTGTGGATGTTCCACGCCCGCTTTGAGCCGTGTTGGGAGTTCGTCGGCTAGGAGCGGGCGCCGGGGGCGATTGCGGCTATCAGTTCGGGGGTGATACGGCGGATGTCGTCGACGACGAAATCCGCCAGCGCTCGGTTATCTTCAGCGGCCGCGGGATGGGGGGGCGGCACGGCGATAGCCCACAAACCGGCGGCTTTGGCGGCACGAAGTCCGTCGGGGGCGTCTTCTATGGCCACGCTGTTCACAGCCTCCACACCCAAGCGGCTACAAGCTTCAATATATACTTGAGGGTCAGGTTTACCTTTGGGGACTTCGTCGGCAGACACCGTGACGTCGAAGCAGGGGCTCA
>JAXGIS010000018.1:0-31633 GCA_040770645.1 Thermoleophilia bacterium
TTGGGCGCATCGTGTCCGGCGGTGTAGGTCAGGAACTCATCGATGACACCTTCTGTGAAGGTGGCTTCGGTTGGGATGGGGGCTTCATTTACGTTCTTGCCGTCCCACCTCTTGTAAGGGCAGATGATGATCGGCGGGACTTGGTCTTTGGCGATCTTGCCGGTGACTATGCGGTAGAGCAGCTCGATCTCGGCGGCACCCACCTTCTCCGACTGCCCGGCGTAGGTCGCGGATATGATGCCCGCCTTCACGGCTTCCAGGGCTTCCTGGGTACCATTCATGCCCGTCACGAGCACTGCGCCGGCCTCAGGAGCGGCCTCGTTGTAGATCTTCTTGCCGGCGGCGCGAAGCGCTGCGGAGGCCCCGAGGGCACTGCGGTCATTGAAGCACCACACGGCTTGGACATCCGGGTATTTGGTGAGCAACTCCTGCACGATTTGCTGGGCGCCGCTGGCCTGGTGCTCATGTTGTTCTGGGGGCCAACACTTCAAGCCCCGCAGCTTTGGCAGCCGTCTCCATGTTGTCCGCAACGTAAAGAATGTAAGGAACCGGCTCACCACCGATGATGAAGATCTTCCCACCCGGATAGATGGACGAGAACCATTTGGCCGCGTCTTCCTGAGCAAGCGGGCTGGTGTTCTGCTCCTGCACAAAAGTGGAGGTCACGTAATCCCCGGGGCTGTTCTCAGTCACCACCGGGATGCCGGCTTCCTGGGCCTTCTTATACACAGCCGTTGCTGCACCCTGGTCCAGGGTCCAACTGGTTATGCCATCCACCTTCTGTTGGATGAAGGTCTCGATGTCGGCCACCTGCTTGGCCGGAGTGATATTGGCGTCGGCGGTGATGAATTCGGCGCCGAGGATCTTGCACATTTCGCGCTTGCCGTGCTCAAACGCCATCTGGTGTTGGTTCGATGCGATGGGATTGGACTCCGCAAATACCAGTTTCTTCGCCTCTGTGGTTGGAGTCTCCCCGGTGGTCGAGGTTGCGGACGCTGTAGTCTCCCGTTGCCTGGGGTGCTGCTGTAGTGGTGGTGCTCCCACAACCTGCCAGCGATGTGGCGAGCAGGGCTATCAACGTTACGATGGCGATAATGACGCCGATGGTCTTTCTGTTTGTCATTCTGCGGTCCCCTCCTGAGTTAACATAGTTCTCTTTCTACAGGCTCAGCCTCTTCGGTTCTGCGAAGAACAATACTCCTGCCGATGCGCTCGTACGTGACTGCACCCCCTAGGTTTGAGTGCGACGCTCTGCGGCGATAACCGCTGTGCGACCCCATATCGCGTGCCCGGCAGCATTTGCAGACACCACTATAGTCCAAGGTAATACAGCGCTGTAGGATTGTCAACGGCTCCGTTGTCTGTAATGAACGCTGGTCAAATTAAGGGTCATTTTGTATCGAGTGATTCGTCGTGTGTAGTCTGCCTGCATGGGGGCGATCCTCTGCCGAGGCCCCTGCCGAGACCTCCTCTGTACACGCGCATGCGTTGCATCTTTAGACCTTTCGCCGATGCGTTGGCGGAGCTACTCCGCCAGGAGAGCGGAGATCCGCGTGCTCGCATCGATACTCCGTGAGTTTTTCCGCCGGCTGGAGGGGTGGGAGTACGAGACCCTCCGCAAACAAGTGGCCGGAGAGCGTACTCTGCAGCCGGAGGCCATCGAAGCCATGGCCTCGGCACTTCACGTGACACCGGAGTACTTTCTGGAGTACCGGCGGCATCAAATCGAGAAGTCTATCTCGGACCATCCTGAACTCGTGGACCTGGTCTATGATTTGTTGGTGAGTCGCTCCAAATCGCTTGACGCTGTTGCTGCTCCTCTGGTCTCCATTGCCCTCGATCTCCTGGCCGAACGTCGTGATCTCGATGCCGATTTGGCGTCCAAAGTCCTGGACCTGATTATCGAGGCCAAGTGGGTGATATTCAGGCTGCCGCGTTTCTCATGGGTTTGCGAGTCAAGGGTGAAAGCGGGGAGGAGATCTCTGGATTCGCCCGCTCGATGCAGAAGATCGCGGGTGCCAGTCTATATAGAATGTGATGAACCGCTGATGGACATCGTCAGCACGGGGGGCGATCGTCTCGCCACTTTCAACATCTCCAGCACCGCGGCGCTGTCGCAGCTGGTGCCGGAGTCAAAGTGGCCAAGCACGGCAGCCGGGGACAGACTTCTTATGCGGGCGCCGCCGACTTGATGCAGGCGCTGGGAGCCCGCATCGATCTTCCTCCGGAGGCCCATCGCTCAGTGCGTCCAAGAGGTGGGGATTCGGTTTCATGTTCGCTCCGCTGCACTACACCGCCATTCGCCGTCTGGTGCCCGTGCGACGCAGTCTGAACATGCCCACCGTCTTCAATATGCTTGCCTCTCCTGAGCCCGGCGGATGTTAAGCGGCAGCTCACCGGTGTGAGCGACGCGCGCGCCACGTGCCTGTCTTGGCCGAGGCACTGGTCCACATGGGATCAGAACGGGCGATGGTGGTACACGGTGAGGACGGTTTGGACGAGGATATCTATTAGCTCGCCCACCATAGTGGTGGAAGTCGAGGATGGAAGCGCAGTGACCCTTTCCACATATACCCGGGTTGGCCCACGGATTGCGTCGATGGCCGCTGAAGTACTTGGTGGGCGGGGACCCTGCCAAGTGCTTCCATCACCCGCGGGGTGCTGGCAGGTGAACCGGGTGCCCCCACTGGAGCTGGTATTGATGAACGCCGGCGCGGCCATATATTTGGCCGACAAAGCCGAGTCAATCCATGAGGGCATCGATTTGGCCCGCCGGGCGGTGCAATCGGGCCGGGCTTTGGAGACGCTGAATGCGTTTGTGCAGTTCACGCAGTCGGTCGATAGGGTGACCCGCGAACGCGCGTAAGCGAGACGGCACAGCCCGCGGGTGGGAATCCGCGGGCTGTGTGGATGGGGAGGCTTGGTTATGGTCTGCGGCCACGAGTGATGGCCGCCCGTATGTGATCAATGGCGGGGAGTCGAGGCCAGAAGTTCGGGCTCCTTATATACCTGCGCGAGCGCGTCCACCGCGTAATCGCACTCTTCCGGTAGGTTGTAGAAGTGGGGGGCCAGTCGAATCACGGGGCCGCGCGCGGGGGCGATGACGCCGCGTTTGAGCATCAGGTCCTGTGCCACGTGGGAATCGCCCGGGCACATGAACGATGTGATAGGGGTCTTGAGGGTGACATCGTCGGTTCCGTACAGCGTGAGGCCCTGGGCCCGGCCCCGCTCGATGATGCGCGCCGAGAGCGTGCGTGTGTAGTCGCGGATGTTTTCCACACCCACTTCCGTGATGACCTGCAGGCCGCCGCGGGCAATGTAGACGGCGGGTACCGGCCAGGTGCCGGTCTCGAGCCGCTTGGCGGTTGGGTGCCAATCGAGCAGTTTGGGATCGAAGGCGAAGACATCGGTGCGCCCAAACCAACCCGTATGAGCAGGCTCCAAGAGCGGGAGCAACTCCTTCTTGGCATAGAGGAAGGCGATCCCCGGCACGCCAAACATCCACTTGAGTGTGCCTGTGGTGAGGAAATCTACATCCATGGCCTTCACGTCGATGGGGACTATGCCTGAGGACTGGTACGCGTCTACGAATAGGAATGCGCCCTTATCGTGGGCCTTCTTGGCGATGGCCGCGATGTCCTGCACGTAACCGTTCTGATAGAAGGCGTGTGTGGCCGAGACCAGGAGGGTCGACTCGTCGATCAGGGGGTCATAGTCCTCGGCGTGGATGATCTCGTCGCGGATGGGCACCCACGCCGGCTCCAAGCCGTAGCGACCGTGCGCCAGGATGATGTGTGCCACGCAGGGGAACTCCGCCTCGGTGAGGACCACTTTCTTGCGGTCCTTGAGAGGCAGTGCGCTGATCAACACCGCCGTAGCCTCGGAAACCGAGGTGAGGGTGGCTATTTCGTCGGGCGACGCGTTGATGAAGGCTGCGAAATCTGCCTTGAGGGCGTCGACTTCATCTTCCCAGCGGTCCCAGTCCATGACTTCGCGGCTCCAGGATTCGAGGTACCGCTCCGCCGCCATGCGCGTATGATCGGTTTGAGGAGTCTGAGAGCAGTTGTTCAGGCACCAAACGCTCGCACGCAGGCACGCGGCGCCATGCTCAATATTGAAACCGTAGGGCTGGAGGGATGATTCGTTAGTCGATGCTTGGGTACTCATGACTTCACCCGCCCCCTTGCGCGGTCAACTGATTAGACCGCATACTACCCAGAAGTACGGTATGTGTCAAGCTGGGGCCGCCCGGGTACGCGCTGTGAATCGTTTGCAACCCTTAGTGCCTGAGGCTTCTGTGGGTGGACCATAACCATGGAGGGATCACCTATGCGAATCGTGGAACTGAGGAGCGACACCAAGACCAAGCCCACGCCCGAGATGCGAGAGGCCATGTTTTCTGCCGAGGTGGGTGATGATGTATCCGCGGAGGACCCAAGTGTCAATCGTTTGGAGGCACTAGGCGCGGAGATGTTGGGGAAAGAGGCGGGTTTGTTCGTGGCCAGTGGCACCATGGGCAACCTGGTGAGCGTTCTCACTCATTGCCGGCGGGGACACGAGATCATACTCGGTGAGTGGGCGCACATCTACTGGGCGGAGGTGGCCGGCGCGGCCGCTCTGGGCGGCATCTCCTACCGACCTCTGCCCAACGAGCCTGATGGCAGCTTGGATCTTATGAGGATGGAGGAAGGGATCAGACCTTCCGACACCCACTATCCCGAAACGGGCCTGGTCTGTCTGGAGAACTCGCACAATCGCATGGGCGGTCGAGTGCTCGGTCTCGACTATATGGCGGCCACCCGTGCCCTCTGTGACCGTCACGGTCTCCCCATCCACCTCGATGGTGCCCGGCTCTTCAACGCGGCCACGTATCTTGGAGTGCCGGCCGCGGAGATAGCCCGCTACGCGGACAGTGTGCAGATCTGCCTCTCCAAAGGCCTTGGGGCCCCGGTGGGCTCCATCGTGGCCGGCACGGCGGGATTCATCTCTCGCGCCAGGAAGGTCCGCAAGATGCTGGGAGGTGGCATGAGACAGGCGGGCGTGATCGCGGCGGCCGGGATCGTGGCACTGGAGCAACACGTGCAACGGCTGGAGCAGGACCACGCCAATGCGCGTCTCCTGGCGGAGGGGCTGGCCGCCGTACCTGGAATCGAGATAGATCCGACTGAGGTTCAGACCAATATCGTCAACGCTCGTCTGGCGGTGGGTGCCCCCTCGGCCGGGGAGTTTGAGGTGGGCATGGCGGCCAGGGGTGTGCTGTTTCAGGCAATTTCTGAGCGCGAAGTGCGCATGGTGACTCACTTGGACGTCTCACGTTCTGATATCTTGTGGGCGCTCGAACAGATCAGCGGTTTCCTAGTGGCTTAGATGACAGACACTGGGTTGCGCGAGATCGCCATAACGAAGGAGTGGCGTAGGTGGATCAAGATCTCTTCGAATCGGTGAAGCCTAGGAGGCTCTCTGATAGTGCCGTCGACCAGATCCTGGGCCTAGTGAACGCAGGCCAGCTGGCCCCGGGTAGCAGGATGCCGCCTGAGCGAGAACTCATCACTCGACTGGGAGTCAGTCGTACGTCCTTGCGTGAGGCCATCCGGATCCTTGAGACGCTCGGTGTTCTACGTGTTGTCCCCGGTCGCGGGACTTGGGTACGCGAGGACTACCAGCAGCCCAAGCTGGGCGAGACCATTGCTTGGCTTCCCAGCCACGAACACGACGTCATGCAACTCTTCGAGGTCCGTGAGACTCTGGAGGTGAAGGCGGCGCAACTGGCGGCAGAGCGGGCGACCGCGGATGAACTGGTTTCGATGAGCGTCAGCATCCAACGCCTACAGGAAGCCATTGCTGCAGGCGACTACGATGGGATGTTGGCGGCCGATAGCATGTTCCACGAAGCTCTGGGGGCGGCGTCCGGCAACGCGCTGCTGGTGGAACTTCTGGGTCACGTCTACTCCATGGTGCAGCGTGTGCGCAAGGCTTTGATAGCCATGCCCGGCCGCCCAGAGGCCATCTTGCGTGAGCACATATCGGTGATGGAAGCGATCTTGTCGCGCAACGCGCGTCTGGCTGCCAAGGCCATACAAACGCACGACCGCAAAGCGGAGGAGGCCGCCCGTGCTGCCATTGCGGCTGGGCACCTGGTGGCGGTGACGGACAAGTCGAGCCGTGGATAAGATAGGTTCCTGACCTGACTGGGAGGGTGTGCGGGTGCTGTGTCATGGGGAAGCGTGATCTGTTCACGTCACTGAAGCCACGTCGGCTGTCTGACGGTGCGGTGGATCAGGTGGTGGCGCTCGTGCGGAGCGGCGCACTGGCTCCGGGCGCCAAACTGCCACCCGAGCGTGATCTGGTGGTACGGCTGGGAGTGAGCCGCAACTCTTTGCGGGAAGCAGTGCGGATCTTGGAGACCATGGGCATCCTTCGTGTGGTACCCGGTCGGGGAACATGGGTTCGGGAGGACGTCAACCAACGAGCCATGCAGCCGGTCACTTCATGGCTGCCCGTGCACTCCCGTGATGCCTCCGACTTGTTGGAGATGCGGGAGACCCTCGAGGTGAAGGCTGCAGCGCTGGCCGCAGAGCGGGGGACTGAGGAGGATCTGGCGCTGATAAGCAGTTGCCTCGATCGTCTACATAGTGCGGTTGAGGCCGGTGATGCGGAGAGTGTTATCGCTGCGGATGCGTGTTTCCACGAGGCGGTGGGTGCAGCTTCTGGGAATCGAATACTGGCGGAATCGCTCTTGAGTCTGAACAACCTCCAGGCCGAGACGAGAAGGGTGGTTGTGTCGCTTCCCGGCCGCCTTCGCCGCATGATCCCGGAACACCCTGCCGTGGCTCAGGCTATTCTGGCGCGCGATGCAGAGGCAGCCGCCAAAGCCATGTTCACTCACGTGCGGCGTGTGGCGGAAGAGGTGGAGGCCGTGGCCCATCGGGAACGCTACATGTCCAAGCAAGCCCGCGACTCTCGCTGAGTCCGCTGGCGCGATGCCGCACCCGGGTTCGGCGGTAGCGAGCGGGGGTTGCTGAGTAGGGTGTTGACATGAGTTCACCGGAATCGTAGAGTGGCGAGGAGTGGTTCAATCAGAGGACCATGGGACCAATCGGATATGGCCAGGCCGTGAACAACTCATCCGTTCTCTTCAAATGCTGCCTTCTCTCCAGATGCTGCCTATCGATACGCCGTTGCCCCGGCATCGGACGACCGAATACTGGCCGGATCGCCATCAGACCTCGGCTTGCTGGCGGACGCTGAACGCCGGGTGCCTCGCCGTTTGTCCCGACGTCTATATCGTTGCATGCCTTGGCCCGGCACTCTGACACGGGGGCGCCTCGCTGCAGAGGAATAGGGTTCTGGAAGTGGGCACTTCGGGTGAGATGGATATCTTGGTGAATATCTCGGTGCTTAGAAGGAGGGAGTTCTATGATTCTGGACTATGTAGCTCCACGAACTTTGTCTGAGGCGTGCGCCCTGGGCAGGGAGGCAGGTGCCGTATTTCTGGCCGGGGGTACCGATGTACTGGTGTGGGAGGCAGATGGGCGACGCCGGCTCGGCCGGGTGGTGTCTCTGCGCGACCTGTCCGAGCTTCGCGAACGCCGTTGGGACCAGGACGGATCGCTGTACCTAGGTGCCGGTACCACGCACGATGAGGTGGCCTCGGATCCCGAGATCCAGAGGAAGTACCCGGCTTTGGCAGAGGGTTGTAGGTCCGTGGGCTCATGGTCCATCAGGGTGGCCGGCACGCTTGGAGGCAATGTGTGTACGGCGGCACCGTCGGCGGACTCAGCGGGCCCGTTGCTCGTGTACGGCGCGGAAGTGAAGGTGACGGACGGAGAGTCCGGTCACAGTCTGCCGTTGAGCGAATTCTATGTGGGTGCGGGTAAGACCGTGCTGCAGCAGGGGCAGATTGTGATGGGCTTTCGTATACCTGACCCAGGACCTCATGGCGCAGCGTTCATAAAACTGGGACGGAGACGGGCTATGGAGATTGCGCTGGTCAGCGCCACGGCGTTGGTCAGCGTGGACGAGGCTGGTGTGTGTCGTGACCTGCGTCTGGCGTTGGGGACGGCGGCTCCCACGCCCATGCTGGTGGAGGGTGCTGCGGAGATGGCCGCCGGGCGCCTGCTGGACGACGAAGTAGTTGACCAGATTGCCAAGGCGGCGGCCGCGCAGGCGCGGCCCCGCGTTGGCTCCTTCCGCTGCGACCCGGAGTACCGGCGCCGCATGGTGGCGGTGGTGGCCGGACGGGCAGTCACGGCGGCCTGGAGTCGAGCGCAGGACGAGAGGAGGGCGTCGTGAAGCGGGGCATGAACTTGAAGGTCAACGGGTTGGTCCGGGAAGTCTACGCGAACCCCGGGGAGACCCTGCTGTTCTGCCTGCGCGAGCGCCTGGGTCTCACCGGGGCCAAAGAAGGGTGCGGCGATGGCGAGTGCGGGGCCTGTATGGTCCTCATTGATGGCCAACCTCGCAATTCGTGCCTGGTATTGGTCGGTGATGTGGAGAATCGGGAGATCACCACCATTGAGGGGTTGTCGGCCGATGGCGGACTGACTCCCCTCCAAGAGGCTTTTGTTGCCAAGGGCGCGATCCAGTGCGGTTTTTGCACTCCGGGATTGGTTGTCAGCGCTACCGCTTTGCTGTCCCGAAACTCCAATCCTTCCGAACCGGAGATACGCGAAGCCATCGCCGGGAACCTGTGTCGTTGCACGGGATACGCCAAGATAGTGGAAGCCATCAGAGCGGCAGCTTGTGGGGAGCAGTGCGTGCGGGAAGACGGCCCCCTGGGAACCAGCGTGGCGCGACTTGACGCCGTGGAGAAGGTGACAGGCAAAGCCCAGTTTGGGGCCGATGTATCGCGGCCCGGCCAACTGTGGGGAGCGGTGGTGCGCAGCACACGGCCGCACGCCCGCATTGTGGGCATCGATACCGCCAGAGCCTTGGCTATGCCGGGAGTGGCGGCGGCGGTCACCGGAGCGGAGTTGACGCCGGGCCTCTATTACGGGGTGGACCTATACGATCAGCAGGTGTTGGCGCGGGATAAGGTGCGTCAGTGGGCGAGCCGGTGGCGTTGGTGGCGGCGGAAACGCCGGAGTTGGCTGCCGAGGCCGCCGCCGCGGTGGAAGTGTCCTATGAGGACCTTCCCCCCGTGCACGACATCGACGTGGCGCTGGCTCCAGATGCTCCTCTGGTCCACGAGGATCTGCTGAAATATGAGGCGGGCTGGGATGCCATCCGCGAGGGAAATGCCTGCTCCGCCACCTACATCACGCGTGGCGATACGGATGCGGCCCTCGCCGCCTGCGATCGTGTGTTCACCCATACCTTCGAAACCCAAATCATCCATCAGAGCTACATTGAACCGCACGCCAGCCTGGCCGAAGCCGACGCCGACGGCAAAGTCACCATCTGGACCACAAATCAGAAGCCTTTTGCGGTTCGGCGTTACATGTCCCACGCGTTGGGCTGGCCCATGACCAAGATCCGAGTGATTGGCATGCACATCGGCGGTGGTTTCGGGGGCAAGCTGGAGATGGGGTTGGAGCCGTTTGCGGCGCTCTTGGCCCTCAAGAGTCGACGGCCCGTGAAGATGCTCATGAGCCGCAAAGAGGAGTTCCAGGCGGCCAATCCGCGCCATGCGTCGCGCATAACCATTACCACCGGTGTCAATCGCGATATGAAGATGGTGGCTCGTCGGGCCGAGGTGCTGTTGGACACCGGGGCCTATTCCGGTAACGGGCCCACTGCTGTGGGGCTGGCCATGTTCCTGGTCACGGGGCCCTATCGCCTTGATCACGTGGATCTCTCCGGCAAGGCCGTTTACACCAACAAGGCCAGTTCGGGCTCGTGCAGAGGGCCGGGAGGACCCCAAGCGGTCTTTGCCGGCGAGTCGCAGATCGACATCATCGCTCGAGAGATGGGTTGGGATCCTCTTGCTTTCCGGCTGGCGAACGTGGTGGAGGAGGGCGATGTGTTGGGCGCCGGCCAGCGATTGCAGGACGTGGGCGTGCGCGAGTGCCTGGAACAGGCGGCCGCCGCCGTCGGCTGGGGCCGCGAGGAGGAGCCGGACGAGGGTGTGGGACTGGCCTGCAGTTGGTGGACCAGCGGGGGTTGGGCCACGTCGGCTCTGATCAACCTGAATGAGGATGGTACTGTCACGCTCATAACCGGCGCGGTGGACATCGGCCCGGGCGCCAAATACACATCACTGCCGCAACTCGTGGCCGACGAGCTCAAACTGAGGCCGGAGGATGTGATCGTGTCCGCGTGCGATACCGACACCTCGCCGTACGATCACGGTGACGGCGGAAGCCGCATGACTTACAACGTGGGCCGGGCGTGCCAGATGGCGGCTGAGGATCTGCGCACGGTCATCCTAGAGCGGGCGGCGCGCACGCTCGGTGTGGCCGAGGATGTCTTGGAGTTGGTTCCCGGAGGCGTGCGCATTCTGGGTCATGAGGAGATGGCATTGACGCTCGCGGAGATAGCGGAACGCGGACCTGACCTGACCTATGTGAGGACGTGGAGCGGCAGGACCTATGCCGCCTTCGTCATGGACCGACATGCCGGGCTGGGATGCCGACGCCTGCCGCGGTCTCACTTACCCCAGCTTCTTGGCGCCCAGCTTCAGCGCGCAGGCGGCGCGGGTGCGCGTGGATCGCCAGACGGGTCAGGTTCGGGTGCTGGAAGTAGCGGCGGCCATGGATGTGGGCAAGGCCATCAACCCCCGCGCTGTGGAAGGACAGCTGGAGGGCGGAGTGGCCATGGGTCTGGGCTACGGTTTGCTTGAAGAGGTCAAGATGAAGGAGGGAGTGGTCATCAATCCCAACTTCCTCGATTACAAGCTGCCCACGGCCGTAGACATGCCGGTGATCAAGCCCATCATTGTGGAGCAACCGTCGGGCACGGGGCTGCATGGAGTGAAAGGGGTGGGGGAACCACCGGCGTCGCTCCCTGCAGCGGCCATTGCCAATGCGGTGGACGATGCCGTGGGCGTGAGGCTCATGCGGGCCCCGTTGACGCAGGAGAGCGTGCTGGAGGCGCTGGACGCGTCTGTGGCGGCGGATTTCTGACGGTAGGCCGAATGCCCGGACGTCCGGCCGGGCATTCGGCGAATCACCTGTCTGCGTTGCGGGCCTTGATGGGCGATCAGGTTGCACCTAACCCTGATGGGTGTGAGGTTCGTTTTTTCTTGTGGTGTGGGACCGATTTCGGTCTATATTTCGGGGCCGGCGCTACCGTCCGGCCGATCACGGCGGTTGGTTGACCGGCACTTCGTCGCCGCGCTAGAATGTCCGGGTTGCTGGTCGGACCAGCATACCTCCGGTCCACGAGTCATCCTCCCCACGAATGACACCGGGCCTCGTGGTGTGGGCGAGAAGCGAAGGAGTCTGTGCAGGCTTCATGGATGTGCAGGACGATTTCACATCGGTTCGCAGTCGACGCCTTTCCGACGATGCCGTGGAGCAGTTCGTGCGGTTGGTCCGGACCGGCAGGCTGCAGCCTGGCGTCCGTTTGCCCTCCGAGAGGAGAATGGTGGAGCTCTTGGGTGTCAGCCGCTCCTCATACCGCGAAGCTGTGCGGATTTTGGAAACCATGGGCATCATCACCGTGAGCCCCGGCCGGGGTACCTGGATATGCGCCGATTCCGACCGAAGGGCGGTTCGGTTGGGCAATCCTTGGTTGGCAATGCATGAGCGCGACGTCATGGATCTTCTGGAGTTGCGCCAGATACTGGAAGTGCGTGCGGTGGCTCTCGCCGCGGAGAGAGGGAACGATGGCGAGTTCTCTCGTATCCGGGAGGCACAGGAAGAGATACGAGCCGCGGTGGAATCCGGGAGGGCGGATGACATGGTGAATGCCGATGAGGCTTTCCACCTCTCCTTGGCTGAGGCGTCCGGTAACCGCGTGCTTGTGTCGGCAGTAGCGGACCTCTATCGGCATCTCGAGGGCACCCGCAGGGCCATGATAACGATTCCGGGACGTCCAGCCCGTATGAACCCGGAACATGCGGAGATCGCCCATGCGGTCTTGTCACGCGATCCAGAGACGGCTTCGCGGACCATGTTGCAGCATGTGCGGCGTGTGGAGCGCGAGGTGGCGGCCGCCATAGCCGCCGGTAGGCTGAGCATGGAGGGTGGTGGTGAGGGGCAATCCCGGCCCCCATCACCGGGAGTAATCCGAGTGGAAGGAGGTCGTGGCGCGGGAGCATTGGGGTTATGGGAAGTCATCATTTGGTACTAATCCGGAGAGAACAAACATGAAGAAGAGCTTGTATGTATTGATACTGTGCACCGTAGCGCTGGCGCTGACCGGCATGGTCTTGGCGGGATGCGGCAGCAGCACCACCACGTCGGCCTCCGGTGGCGAAACCACCACAACGGCTGGTGCAGGCGGTGGAGACATCATTATCGGCGCTGTGTACGGCACCACTGGTAAGTACGCCGGTGGCGAGGCCGGCATTGGTAACGGCGCCAAGATGGCGATTGAGGAAGTGAATGCAGCGGGTGGTGTCAACGGCCAGAAACTGGTCTTCATGGCGGAAGACAGTGGCTCGGAGCAGGCCGGTGCTGTCAATGCCTATAACCGCTTGGCCGCCAAGAACCCCTTGGTCATCATCGATACGGCACTGAGCTCGTTCGCGCTGGCCCAGATGGCAGATATCGCCAAGGCGGAGATCCCCACCTACCCTATGGGTGAGAACCCGGCTGTGACCCAGCAGGGCAACCCCTGGGTGCTGCGTTTCAGCACGCCTGACAACGTGACGCCTCTGGCTGCGGTGCAGTTCGCGCTTGACGATCTCAAAAAGACCAAGGTCGCCATTTTGCGCGTGAACAACAGAATTCGGCCAGACCTGGGAGCAACTGATCACAGAGGAGCTCAAGAAGCGGAATCTGGAACCCGTGGCCGTAGAGGTATTCGGTGCAGACGATAAGGACATGACCGCCCAGCTCAACAAAATCAAATCCGCTGGCGCGGACGTTATGATCGTCACTGCCGACCCCACCACCCACGCGGTTATCATCAAGCAACGCAAACAGTTCGGTATGAGCAACATAGAGTATGTCGGCTCCAACACCGCGGTCATGCCGCAGACTCTCGAGCTGCTCACGGGTGGCGAAGCTGAGGGCATCTACGCTCTGACTTCGGCGGTTCCGCCGGAAGATCCCGGATACCAAGGTCCAGGAGTGGAACGCCAAATACAAGGAGAAGTACGGTATAGACGCCGACTACATTGCCGCAGACGCGTACGATTCGGTAATGATCACAGTCGGCGCTATCAAGGCGGTCGGTACCGATCGCGCCAAGATCAGGACTTCATCCTCAATGAAGTCAAAGGCGTCAAGGGCATGGGCAACGTCTGGAACTTCAGCCCCAACGGCGACGGCGGCACGCAGGTGTCCATCACCCAGGTGAAGGACGGCAAGGCTCCTGTCATCAAGACCATTGCGGCGGATGTAAGGTAAGGGACGATTGTTGGTGCGTGACGGGCGGGGCGGCCGCCCCGCCCGTCACGCACAGTCGTCGTACATCAGAGCGGATAGCGTCTAGTCGCTTCGGCTGCGTGGCCGGAGAAGAGGGACCTTATGGGACAACTACTCATCAGCGGGCTTGCGATCGGCTGCATTTACTCCCTCGTGAGCCTCGGCTTCGTAATCACCTTCAAGTCGGTTAACATCCTCAACTTCGCTTACGGGGAACTGGTGACCATCGGCGCGTACTTGGGCACCACTTTCGTGGTGAGCGCCCGAATGCCCATTGTGGTTGGGCTACTCTTAGACCTGGTGGCCATGGTTGCCATAGGTGTGGTGTTCGCTTATCTGGTCTACAGGCCACTGCGGAACAAGCCCGTGCGCACGGTGGTGATAGCCACCATTGGTGTGAGCATTGCCCTCCAAGCTCTCATGCTCCTCGTTTTTGGGGTCTACCCCAAGAGCATGCCCCCTCTGGGTGGTTCAGAGCCTCTCAACATACTGGGACTGTCAGTGCTTCCGCAGCAGTTGTACATCTTCGGTATCACCATCGTCTGTATCGTGGGGTTGTGGGTGCTCTATAGCAAGACAAGCATCGGCTGGAAGATGCAGGCGGTGGCCCAAGACGCGGAAGCCGCCCGACTCATGGGCATCAAAGTGGGCTCCATCATCATTCTCACCTGGATTTTGTCGGCCACGCTGGGAGGCCTCGCCGGTTTCCTATTGGCTCCCCTGTTTTTCATAAGCGTCTCAGTGGGATTCGCGGCAATGCTCAAAGCCTTTGCGGCATGCATCATCGGCGGCATGGGCAGCTTCCAGGGTGCTCTTGTGGGAGGACTCTTCATCGGAGTCGCGGAGTCACTGCTGGCAGGTTATGTATCCACGGCATACAAGGATGTACTGACGTTCGCCGTGCTGATCGTGGTGCTTCTCTTCCTGCCGCAGGGTCTCTTCGGCGAGAAGATCGGGGAGAAGGTGTAAGCCATGGGCACAGCGAGTACTTCCAAGCGCCTCTCCCTACTGATTCCCGGTCTGATTGCTGGGGCAGCCGTCCTCATTCTGTTACCGCATCTCATGAGCACCGACTACACGCGGCAACTGCTCAACCAGGCTCTCATCTACATCGTCATTGTCGTGGGCTACAATTTCTTTACCGGCGACATCGGCCAGTTGTCGATGGCTCAGCAGGGATTCTTCGCCATCGGTGCGTACACCACGGCAATCCTGACCACCACCTCTGGTTGGCCGTGGTGGGCCGCTCTGCTGGCATCTATGCTTATCACCGGCTTCGCAGGCATTCTGGTGGGCATCCCCACCCTGAAAGTGCGCGGTCAGTACCTGATCATGGTGACCATGGGTTTCAGCGAGATCATCCGCCTGGTGGCCACCAACTGGGGCGGGTTGACCAACGGGGCCAGCGGTATCCCCAAGATCCCGTCCCCTTCGTTGGGGGCTTGGCATTTCACAAGCAAGACCTCCATCTACTATCTCTTCCTGGCCATGGCCGTGATCATGATCCTGATCGCTTGGCGGGTGCGTAAGACCAAGTACGGGCGTGCCTTCCTCGCCATCCGCGACGGGGAACTGGCGGCCGACGTCATGGGGCTCAACACCACCTATGTTAAGGTCATAGCCTTCTTCTTGTCCGCGGTGTTTGCGGGGATGGGCGGCAACATGTTCGCTTCCTCGTTCAACTACATCAGCCCGGATACCTTCACACTCAGTCAGACCGTGCTCATCTTGGCCATGCTCCTCATCGGCGGTGAAGGCAGCATCTCGGGCGCCATCGTGGGTGCCATCATCCTGACATACCTTCCCGAACTGCTTCGGTTTGCCGCCAACTACTATGTGATGATCTACGGTTTGCTGATTCTGCTTATCACTCTCTTCCTGCCCGGTGGGGTGGTGGGTTACGTTAAGACGCTGTGGAAGCGGACGATCGGGCCGAAGCTCTTCAAGACGACGCCGGTTGCGGAGGCTCCGCATGAGTTCAACGCGCGCGATCTCCTGATGGGACGAAGCAAGGCGTATCAGAAGCCTGCACCGTCTTCCACTGAGTCGCCCTCGTTCGAAGATGGGCAACCCTCGCTAGCCAAGACCGTGGAGAAGGAAGGTGATGCCTCATGATCCTGGAGACCAACGGGCTCACCAAGGTCTTCGGCGGCCTGACCGCAGTGGATTCCGTGGACATGCGGGTGAAAGAGAGGGAAATCCGGGCGGTGATCGGCCCCAACGGTTCCGGCAAATCCACCATGCTCAACTGCATCTCGGGGGTGTACGAACCCACCGCGGGCACCATCATGTTCCAAGGCCGATCGGTGGGTGGAGTCAGCCCATACAAACTCACTCGTCGCGGCATCGGTCGCACATTCCAGAACATCCGGATGTTCAACTCGCTGACCGTTTTGCAGAACGTGATGGTGGGACGGCACTGTCGTACCCACGGCACCATGGTGGAGGACATCTTGGGTCTGCCCCGTTCCCAGGCGGAAGAGAGGGCCATGCGCGACAAGGCCATGGAGTATCTGGGATTCGTAGGTATAGCCGACAAGCGGGACATGCTGCCTACGTCCCTCTCTTACGGCCAGCGTCGCATGGTGGAAATCGCGCGGGCGTTGGCCACCGAACCCGAGCTCCTGCTGCTGGACGAGCCCTGCGCCGGTCTATCGCAGTCAGAGTCCGCGGCTTTGGCCGATGAGATCCGCAAGATCCGCGATTCTGGGATCACGGTCATTCTGGTGGAGCACAACATGCGCTTCGTCATGGGCCTCTCGGATCAGATCACGGTGTTGGATTTCGGGAAGAAGATCGCCGAGGGTTCGCCGGCCGAATGCCGGGTCAACCCCCGCGTGATTGAGTGCTACCTAGGAGGGAAGGTGGGCGGTGCTCAAGCTTAGCGGCCTCAATGTTTTCTATGGGCCCATTCAGGCCCTTCACGGCATCAGTCTCGAGGTGCAGGCCGGGGAGATCGCTGCCATCATCGGCGCGCACGGAGCGGGCAAGACTACCACGCTGCGTGCCATATCCGGGCTCATTCGTTCCCGCGAGGAGAGCATATATTTTGAAGGAAGAAGTATAGACGGAATGGCCGCGGAGAAGATAGTGGGCCTCGGCATTGCTCATGTGCCGCAGGGCCGCCGTATCTTCCCCGGCCTCACCGTGGCCGAGAACCTGAATCTCGCTACCGCTTCTTGGAGAAAGCGCGGAATGAGTATCGACGGCGATTTGGCCCGCGTCTATGAGCTGTTCCCGGTGCTCAAGCAGCGTGAAAAACAGTTGGGTTGGTCGCTCTCGGGTGGTGAGCAGCAGATGTTGGCTGTGGGACGGCGCATTATGGCCCGACCCAAACTGCTTCTGCTCGACGAGCCGTCGCTCGGCTTGGCGCCCAAAGTGGTTGAGGAGCTGTTTGAAACCATCAAACAGATCAACAGAGAAGACGGAACCACCATCCTGGTGGTGGAACAGAACGCATTCATGGCGTTGTCGATTGCGGATCATGGGTATGTACTGGAGATGGGCGAGGTGGTTTTGCGCGGCTCGGCATCGGAGCTGATGACCAACGATCTCGTCAAGAGCGCATATCTGGGTGAGTGAGGCAGGGGTGAGCTGCCCTATCCTGAGTCGTGGGGTGGGGGCCGGCCATGCCGACGCTCCACCCCCAAGCGGAAGGAGGTGACGTCGTGACCCACAATCTCGGCCATGCCGGCTATCGCCTGCGCGTGGACCTGACCAATCGTCGTTGGACGATTGAGGATATTCCTGCCGACTACGCGCGGAAGTGGATGGGCGGGCGTGGTTACAACATGGAGGTGTTCTTCCGGGAAGTGCCGGTGGACGCCGATCCGCGCGGCCCTGAGAACAAGCTGATGTTCGGCGTGGGACCCATCACCGGCACCAGCTTCCCCGGCTCACGTATCAATGCCAGCGGTAAATCGCCGCACACCGGCTACCTGGGAGACTCCAACGCCGGCGGTCACTTCAGCGCGGAAATGAAATACGCCGGCTTCGATCAGATCATTATCGAAGGTGTGGCCGATAAACCGGTCTATTTGCGCATCGTTGATCACGAGGTGGAGATTCGCGACGCTTCGCATCTGTGGAACCTGGATACGTGGGAGACACAGGCCACTCTGCGTCGTGAGCTTCACGACCACACCGTGCAGGTGGCCTGTTGCGGAACCGCCGCCGTGAACGGCGTCAGCTACGCCTGCATCATGACCAACAATGCTCGTGCCATGGGCCGCACGGGTATGGGTGCGCTCATGGCATCCAAGAACTTGAAAGCGGTGGCGCTGTCGGGTTCCGGTAGTGTACGGGTGGCAGAGCCGGAGAAGTTCCAGCGCCTGATCAACTACTTTTATCGTGCGCTGTATAACCACTCTAACTACCAGGAGCGTGGCATCACCGGCACCACCAATCTGATCCGGCTGGAGCAGGCCGTAGGGATCCTGCCCTATCGTCACTTCCAGTCCGGGGTGTACGAGGGTTGGGTGGGGGTTTCCGGGGAGAAGGCTGCGGCCGAGTACAACGTGAAGCGCAAGGGGTGCTTCAGTTGTATCTCTCCCTGCAGTCGCTACTATGTGGTCCCCGGGGGTTTCGACGGTGAACAATGCCGGGCGGAGGGACCTGAATTCGAGACCCTGGCCGCTTTCACCGTGCGCACCGGTAACCCGGATCTGAAGCTGGCCTACAAATGCTCTGAGGTGGTCAACCGGGCCGGGCTCGATTCCATCACGGTCAGCGAAGTCATCTCCTGGGCCCAGGAGCTCTACCAGCGCGGCCTGCTGACGCAGAAGGACTGTGACGGGCTGGATCTCAGCTGGGGCAACGGCCGCGCCGTCTACGAACTACTCCACAAGATCATCCGGCGTGAAGGCTTCGGTGAGGTGCTGGCCGATGGCGTGGTACGTGCGTCGGAGCGGCTGGGCGTGGGGCGCGAGCTGTGCATGGAGGCCAAAAACCTGGAGATATTCGAAGCGGATGTGCGCGGGCTCAAGGCCTATGGTTTGGGCAACGCGGTGTCATCGCGGGGGGCCGACCATCAGCGCGCGGATCCCTTCTTTGAGATGTCGGGGCGCACGAAGGAGGCCTTGGAGCGCTTCGGATCCGAGAACTGTGCGCTGCAGGCACCCTGGCAGGGCAAGGCCAAGATGTTGGCGTGGTTCGAGGAGATATGCGCACTGGCCGACTGTCTGAGCTACTGCAAAATCATCGGCGTCTCCATGGAGACGGTGCAGGAACCCGTTGCTCGTGACTTGTTCCGTTACGCCACCGGCTTCGACGTGGACATCGAAGAGGTATTGCGCATCGGTGAACGGATCAACAACCTGGAGCGGGCCATGCTGGTGCGTTGGGGCCTGTCCCGCAAAGACGATTACCTGCCCAAGCGCTTCCAGGAAGAGCCCATGGGAGAAGATTGCGGCCCGTCGGCCGGTTTGGTGTTCGAAAACGATCAGATGCTCGACGAGTACTATCCTTTCCGGGGTTGGGACCCCGTCACCGGGTGGCCCACCGAGCGGAAACTGCGTGAGCTCGATCTGGGCTTCGTGGCCGACGACTTGGCAGCGCGTGGCATCCAACTGAAGGCCGATTACGCCTCCCAGGCCGTGGACGATAAAGCGACGGGCGGTGACTTGGCTGCCGAGAGTGATCCCACTTTGGCCCACACCACCGCGCGCTGGACGTACTTGGCGCAGAAACTGGGCGATTCCGAGGACTACGTGGATCGGTTCAAGACCGTCACCGTGGAGGGCCGCGAGGGCGTTGCGGACGAGGATCCAGGAGCGAAAACCGTGATCAACAAGCGTCTGGTTGTGGACCCGGAGTTGTGCACCGGGTGTCGAGCCTGTGAAACGGGGTGCTCTTTCTTCCACGAAGCTGAGTATTCACCTTCGTTGGCCCGCCTCCACGTGGTGAAGCTCGAGGAGTCGGGCGTAGACCGGCCCATAGTGTGCCTGAGGTGCGCCAAGGCTCCGTGCGCAGCAGTATGCCCGGTGAATGCCATTGCACAGGATCCGGTGACCAAACTGGTCAGCGTTGACCCCGAAACGTGTGTTGGCTGCGGTCTTTGTGTCGAGGTATGCGTCTCGGGCGTCATTCAACTACATCCGCGCACCGAGGTGCCCCTGCTGTGCGACCTGTGCGGCGGCGACCCGGAGTGCGCTAAGCGCTGCCCACGGGTGCGTTGGTGGCGGTTGAGGGCCGTGATCATGCGGGCAAGAGGACCCGCGAACTGGCAGGCCTCAGGACCGAGAAGCAACTCAACAAGATGTGGACCTCTGCCGACGCCAAACGCCCGGTCGACCGGCCCATGACGCCTCCGGATCCGGAGACCGGAGTCCCGATCAAACCGCCGAAGATATTCGCGGGGGATCCACCCCGCCCTTGGAGGACCGGGTGAGCTACGAGTTGTTCAAGGAGGATGAGTAAAGGCCACCTCCGGCCGAGTGGTGGAGGCGGGGCGCGGGTCGGCGGGCCGTCTTCTCTGGCACGGCTGGCGTATAAATCGTCTCTTCCGGCGATAGGCTTCACGGAGCGCTGCCGGCGGCGTAATCGGCCGCGCGGCAGCGCTCTTTCGTCGGTCGGTGCTTACTTGCCCGCCTTCTCAGCTCCTTCGTTTCACCGTGGTCCCTGGGAGCAGAAGGGCCTGTGGTCTGATTAGCAGTCCGGCGAAGATGAGTGGTGTATAGTAGAGTCTACATAGCGCAAACGGGGGGCGTCTCGGTCCGACATCATCGGGGGGTGTGAGGCCGATCGCTGTGTAGGCTCATGAGAGTCGTCCTCCATTTGGTCAACGAGGGGGGTTCACGAGGTAACCCATGGGGAAACGGCTCGGCGCGCTATCGGAACTAGTGCAAGAAGTACTCGGTTCGCCGTTATGTGTGGCGTGCGGCGCGTGCGCTTCCTACTGCCCGTATATCGTGGCCCGGGAAGATCGCTTGGCTTTCGTGGCCTCGTGCACCAAGGAGGAGGGGCGCTGTTACCGTCACTGCCCTCGCAGCGCGGGCTTGACGGATGAATCGTTGGGGGGTGACGCCGGTTACCGGGGTCCGCTGGGGGATGTGGCAGCAACGCTCATTGCTCGGTCTCTTGTGGACGCAACCCGTGTCCGGCGGTCCGCGCTCCTTACGCCGCAACACGGCGGTACGGTGACCGCCATAGTCGCCCATGCGCTCCGCACCGGCACAATAGACGCGGCGATTGTCACTGGGTGGGACGTGGACACTACCCCGCGGACGGGCAACACGCCTGAGCCCAACCGCGCCTTTGAGTGGGCCGGCGCTCCCGAGTCGGGTGGCAACCCTCGGTTAGGCCACATGTGCGCGTCCGCAATCAGGGCGTCCGTGGCCACCGTGCCTGCAGGCACTCGGCTTATGCCCCGAGCTTTTCTCGCCGACACGCCGGAGGCCGTACTGAGCGGCGCCGGTTCCAAGTTCGCCGTGTCCCCGACCGTAGCGGTGGTGAACGAGGCGCTCCAGCGGGGCTATCGTCGCCTGGGCGTGGTGGCGCTGCCCTGCCAGGCCACGGCGTTACGTAAGATGCTTCTCTCTGCACCGCCGGAGACGCCTGCCGGCATCGCGCTGATCGTGGGCCTGTTCTGTACGTGGTCACTTGGTCAACGAGACTGGGCCGATCTACTGGCCAGGCACGTGGGAGACCGCACAGTGCGCAAGGTGGACATCCCCCCGCCCCCGGCGCAGATCATGGAGGTGGAACTCGCAAGTGGCGGCCGAGTGGAGATACCTCTTGAGGAGGTGCGGGTGGCAGTGCGCGATGCCTGCCGTTTCTGCACGGACATGACCTCGGAGAACGCCGACCTCTCCATAGGCCTTGTGGAAGGGGTGGCGGGATGGAACACGGTTCTGGTCCGCACTGAGGTGGGGCAATCGCTCATGGATTCCGCCCAGGCGGCGGGAGTGGTGGAGGTGGGGATCCTCGAAGCCGGTCGCTTGGCGCATCTGGCGGAGGCTTCTCTCGGCAAGAAGCGGCGTGCGATAGGTGAGGCCGAAGCCGTGGGGCACGACGCTCCCTACTTGGTCCACTTGCGCGGATATGGAGAGAAGGTGGAGCGCGATGTCGCCTCACGCTGATGGTACCCGCGTACTGATGTTGGGCAATGAAGCCATCGCGCGCGGGGCTCTGGAGGCGGGCGTGTCGTTCTGCGCGGGGTACCCCGGCAACCCGTCATCCGAGATCATCGACACTCTCCTGAAAGCCAAGGTGGCATATCCTTTCCACGCCGAGTGGTCGGTGAATGAGATCGTAGCCATGGAAACGGCCGCCGCCGCCGCTTTGCAGGCCTAAAAGCCATATGCGCCATGAAGCAGAACGGTATCAACGTGTGCGCCGACTTCCTCACCACAGTCAACCTGACCGGCACCAACGGAGGCGGCCTGCTGGTGGTAGTGTGCGACGACCCGGGACCGCTCACCAGCAGCAATGAAGAAGACTCGCGCTTCTATGCCCGCCTGGCCATGTTGCCGCTCTTGGAGCCGGCCACACCGCAGGAAGCCAAAGACATGACTGCTTGGGGGCTGGAAGCCTCCTGCCGTTGGGAGATCCCGGTGATGCTGCGCTCGGTCTCGCGGCTGTCTCACGGGCGCGCCGGTGTGGTTCTGGGGGAACTTCCCACCACGGCTTCGACCCCAAAGTTCGATGTAAGGCGTCCCCTGTTGGGACTCCCCAGTATCGTGACCAAGAATCACGCCCGGCTCAAGCGCAAGATGTCAGATATCCAGATCGAGTTGGCGGCATCGCCCTTCAACGCCTACATGGGTCCGCCAAGACCGGATTTGCTGGTGGTGGCCGGAGGGCTGGCGTTCCTTTATGCGCGCGAGGCCGTGACCGAGCTGGGCTTGGAAGAGCGCGTGGGCATCCTCAAGCTGGGCGCGGTGCATCCCTTCCCAGAGGGATTGGCGGCGGAGGCGCTTGGTCGCTGCGAGCGGGCACTGGTGGTGGAACAGGTGGAGCCGTTCATAGAGGAGGGGTTGCGCATTGTCCACTCGGTCCACGCGGCCGAACTGGGGGCCCGCACCATTCTGGGCAAAGGCTCAGGGCACATCCCTGGGGTGGGAGAGGTGGACACCGATACCGTTCTGCATGCACTGAAGGAGATCTTTGGGACGGGGGCCGACGGCGCCGACCTCGTGTCGACGGCGGCCGGCTCACTGCCTACTGTCGCCGCATCCGGCTCCCGTGCAACGCGAGCGGCCGAGGTGCTTTCGTCGCTACCGCCTCGTGACATCAGCTTCTGCCACGGTTGTCCCCACCGTGCCTCCTTCTGGGCCATCAACGCCGCCTTGGCGTTGGATGGCCGGGGAGGTTTCGCCACCGGCGACATCGGCTGCTACGGGCTCGCGGTGGGGCCCACGGGGTTTTCGGCCCTGAAAACACAGCACTGCATGGGCGCCGGCATCGGGGAAGCCTCGGGTTTTGGAGTGCTGGCCGAGATGGGCTTCTCTCAACCGGTGGTGGCGGTGGCGGGTGACTCCACTTTCTACCACGCCTGCATCCCCGCGCTGCTCAATGCCAAGGTGCAGGGGGCCTCGATGGTCTTCGTGATCCTTGATAACTCCACAACCGCCATGACCGGTTTCCAGCCACACCCCGGCACTCCCTGCACCCCGCTCGATCCAGACAAGATCGTGGTGACGCCCGAAGAGGTCTGCCGGGGGTTGGGCGTGGAGACGGTGGTGATCGACCCCGTTGAAGACGTTCAGGGCGCCGTGACGGCGGTCTTCGATGGTCTGCAGCGAGGCGGGCTGCGCGCCGTGGTGATGCGCCGCGTGTGTGCCACCTACGACAAGAAGAGCGTCACCGCCCCCAAACTGGAGATGGTGGTGGATGCGGAGTTGTGTGTGGGCGAGGCCTGCGGATGCGACCGCTTCTGCAGCCGCGTCCTGGGTTGCCCCGGCAATCGCTGGGACGCCGAGGCCGGGCACGCCTACGTAGACCCCGACTACTGCAACGCCTGCGGTCTGTGTGCACAGTTGTGCCCCCGGGGAGCGTTGAGTGTGGTTGAGGTCGGCGGCCGCGGGGAAGAGGGAGTCTCGTGACCGGCGCTCGGCCTTACAATGTGATCATCACCGGCGTTGGCGGGCAGGGTAATGTCTTGGCCGCGCGCCTGCTGGGCTCGGCGTTACTCAAGGCCGGCTTTGAGACGTCTGTGGGCGATGTTTTCGGTCTGGCGCAGCGGGGTGGATCGGTGGCGAGTCATATTCGCTTCTGGCAGGGACCCGCGCTCCCGCCTTTGGTGCCGCGGGGGAAGCTGGATTTGGTAGTGGGCTTCGAGCCCTTGGAGGCGTTGCGGGTGTTGGCTGAGTACGGTCACGCAGGCACCCACGCGATAGTGAACGAGGTGGCGGTTCCGCCTATCGGTGTGCTCATGGGCCGGACGAAGTATCCGGCGATGGACAGGCTCATGGCGGATATTGGCTCGCTCGCGGCGGGGGCGCTGAGTTTGGACGCGGTGGAGTTGTCGCATCGGGCCGGTGACGCCCAGGCGTTGAACATGGTTATGATGGGGGCTCTGGGGGGGTGGGGGCTTATGCCTCTCTCCGCCGCGGAGCTCGAGGAAGAGATGATAGGCTCTCTGCCGGTGCGGTTCGCAGACACGAATAGGCGGGCCTTCCGCCTGGGTGTAGAGGCCGCGCAGCGATGGGCGAGAGCAGATGGGGGAGTCCCTCGGGCTCCTGCGGAGAACTGAGCAAAGGGAGGTCGGGGTGTTTAGGCTGTTACGGCCGTTCGAGTATCTGGAACCAGGAAGTGTGTCCGAAGCTGTGGACATGCTAGTCCGCTACGGTGACAAGGCAAGGATCTTCGCGGGCGGGACTGATCTCGTTATCTCCATGAAGAAACGGCAGATGGTGCCCGAGTATCTGATAGGCATTTCTCACTTGTCTGAACTCGACTTCATCGAACTGGAACAGGACGGCACTCTGAGGCTGGGCCCGTTGGCCACGCACGCCCGTGTCGCGGCTTCGCCGCTGGTTAAACAGCGGTTCCCCATGCTGGCCACGGCCTGCAACGAGGTGGGGACGCCCCAAGTCAGGAACATGGGTACCATTGGGGGCAACGTGTGCAAGGCGGGCCCGTCGCAAGATACGCCGCCCGTGTTGGTGGCGCTGGAGGCCAAGTTGCACATGGTGGGTCCTGCTGGCAAACGCACCGTTCCCATGGACCAGTTCTGCACCGGGCCGTTCTGTACGGTTTTGGCGCAGGATGAGGTGGTGGTGGAGATAGAGGTGCCGCCGCTGCCGCCACGCAGCGCCGGTTGCTACAAGTGGATAACCAAGATCACGTCCACCGACGAGACGCTGGCGGGAGCCGGCGTGGTGGTGGTGCTGAAGGAAGACGGATCATTCGAGGATGTGCGTATCGGTCTCGGCTCAGTGGCGCCAATGGCCATTCGGGCTCGTCGCGCCGAGTCCCTGTTGCGGGGAACATGGCCGGAGGCGGCCCAGATTGCCGAAGCCGCGCAGATCGCATCTGAGGAAGCCGAGCCCCGCTCCCGAGCGGCGTATCGCCGGCACATGGTGAAGGTGCTCGTGAACGAGGGAGTGACCGAGATGCAACGCCAGGTTGCCGCATCCATGCAGGAGGCCGGCCGATGAAAACGGTAGCCACTTTCGTAGTCAACGGTCTCCCGCACGAGGTGGCCGTGGAGCCGCACGAACTGCTGATCGAGGTCCTGCGTGACCACCTGGGTCTCACGGGCACCAAGCACAGTTGCGGCGTGGGGAACTGCGGAGCCTGCACCGTGTTGGTGGAGGGCACTCCCAAGCTGGCCTGCCTCACACTGGCCATGGAAGTGCGGAACAAGCCGGTGCTCACCATCGAGGGTTTGGCCTGCGACGGAGTGATGCACCCGCTGCAGCAGGCCTTTGTGGACTACGGGGCCATCCAATGCGGCTACTGCACACCGGGCATGATCCTGACGGCCAAAGCCCTGCTGGATGGCAATCCTGATCCTACCGAGCATGAAGTGCGGGAAGCGCTCTCCGGCAACATCTGTCGGTGCACCGGTTATGTGAAGATCGTGGAAGCGGTGCTCGCCGCCGCCGAAGTCATGCGGAAGGGGGGCAACTGAGATGGAAGGGCATGCAGCCGACAACCGGGAATCCGCGGTGCATCAGGGCGCCGAGGTTGCGCAGTTCAGCGTGGTGGGCACACGCATTCGTCAGCCCGACGGTCCCGCCAAGGCCACGGGCGAGGCCAAGTTCGCCGGTGATATCTCACTTCCCGGCATGCTCATCGGCAAAATCCTGCGCAGTCCCTATCCCCACGCTATCGTCAAGAGCATAGACACTTCCAAGGCCGAGGCGCTGCCCGGCGTAATGGCGGTGCTGACGCCTGACAATGTGGCCGAATGGAATGGCTTCGATCGCGGGATGAAGGACATGCCGCTGGTGGCGGGTGGCTACCGCGTGCCGCCCGAGGAGGCGGTGGTGAACAAGGTGGCCCGCCATTACGGTGATGCCATCGCCGCGGTAGCTGCGGTGGACGAGCACACGGCTGAAGAAGCCATAGAGTTGCTGGAAGTGGAGTACGAGGTCTTACCCTTCGTGCTCGACGCGGAAGAGGCCATGCAGCCGGGCGCGCCGCAGGTTTCGAGCTTGCGCCCGGCAACATAGGCAAACACCTGTTCTATCCTTACCCCGAGGGTGACGTGGACAAGGCCTGGCCGAGGCCGACCTGGTGGTGAGCGGCATCTTCTCCACGCACAAGCAGGACCACTGCACGCAGGAGACCGCGGCGTGTGTGGCATATCTGGACTCCTCGGGTCGCTTGAATGTCTGGTCGCAGTGTCAGTTGGCGCACCTGGGCCGGCGTGAGTTGGCGAGCATCTTCAAGATGCCCGTGAACCGCATCAAGCTCATGACGCCCTTCGTAGGAGGCAGTTTCGGGCAGCGCGGCGCCGTGTGCGCCGAACCGATCGCGGTGGCTCTGGCCCTGCGGAGCAAGAGACCCGTTCGCCTCGTGTTTTCACGCGAGGACAACTTCCTGGGGCTGGAGAGCCGTACCGGCTTCAAGAAGATCGACATCAAAATGGGTTTCACCTCTGACGGTACCCTAACCGCCATCAAGACCCACATGATCGGCACCCTGGGCGGGTACATGGGCTGCGGCCCCATGTCGTCCGTGATTGGCATGACGTTGGCCATGGGCCACTATCGCTGCCCCAATCGCTACGGGGAAGCCGAAATGGTCATGACCAACACGCCGGTTTCGGGGGCCATGCGTGGGTTTGGCAACGACGCCATGATGTTCTGCATAGAGCAGTTGATGGACGATGCTGCGCGCAAACTCGGCGTTGACCCCATCGACATCCGTCTCAAGAACGCGAAAGAGCCGGGTGAGATCGCCTCCATGGGCCTGGAGCTGGAGAGCACTTACATGGAGGACTGCTTGAAGCTCGGGGCCGAAGCCTTCGGCTGGTACGAGAAGCGTGCGCAGCCCAAGGAGGACGAGGGCCCCATCAAGCGCGGTTATGGTTTGGCCACCATGAGTCACTGCACCGGCGCGGCGCCCCTGTACCTGGAGCACTCCAACGCCATGGTCAAGTTCAACGAGGACGGCTCCGCGGACCTGACCGTGCACCCGGCGCCGGTCGGCCAGCATATCTGGGGGGCGCTCTCCCAGATATGTGCTGAAGAGCTGGGTATTCGGGCCGAGGACGTCCATATCGTCACCGGCGACACCGACGTGACCCTCTTCGAGTACGGCTCCGACGCCAGCCGTTCCACCTACGCCATCGGCGGCGCCACATTGCGGGCCGCCCGCCAGGCCAAAGAGCAGAGGTTGGCTCGCGCTGCTGAGATGTTGGAAGTGCCGGCCGACCAACTCGAAGTAAAGGACCGGGTGGTGGTGGTCAAGGGCCGGCCGGACAAGACGGTGACGGTGGCCGAGGTCTGCTACGACTCCATATACGCTTTTGGAGGGCGCGCCACCAACTTCGCCGGCAAGCAGTCTTTTGAATCCACGTGGAACTCACCCACTTACGGCGCGTATTTCGCCGAAGTGGAAGTGAATACCGAGACGGGCCGCGTGCGCGTGCCTAGGTTTGTCACGGCCATCGACTGCGGGAAAGCCATCAACCCCATGGCGGTGGAAGGGCAGTTGGAGGGGGGTTTGCAGCAGGGTCTGGGCTACGCTCTGACGGAGAATTTCATCGTGAACCCCAAGACGGGCGTGGTGGAGACCGACAACTACGACTCCTACAAAGTCCCCGGTACGCTGGACATGCCCGATAGTACCGTTCTTATCGTAGATAAGCCGGATCCCAAGGGACCGTTTGGTGCCAAAGGCGTGGGCGAGCCGGGCATGGTGGGTATTCCGCCCTGCATAGCCAACGCCATCTACGACGCCATCGGCGTGCGTCTGCACGACCTACCCATGACGCCGGAGAGGGTACTGGAGGCTTTGGCCGGGAAAGCGGGCGAGGGCGGCAAGTGAGCCCGGGGTCGTATGCGATGGTGGGATGGAGTGATATTGCTCCCAATACGTGGTCCACACAGTGGGCAAACCGTGATAGATTTTGGTTTGGATACGCCACCGGCGGGGAATGCTGACGCCGACTCGTACACGATTGGGCATCCGCCGGATATGGAACATCAATCGTGATTACGAAAGAGAAAGGGGGGGTGTTGAGTCGGTAGTGAGGCTCTTCGCCGATGCCCGGTGGGGAGTCTGGGCGCTTTTGCTATGCCTATCGTAGTACATGAGAGCAATGGGGGTGCACGAAGTGAAGTTAGATAAGCGGTTCATATCGCTAATGGTGTTCATTGTGATTGCAGTAGCCATCGTAGCGGCAGGTTGCGGTGGCACCACCACTACCACCGCCCCGGTCACCACGGCTCCCGGCGAAACCACCACCACGGGTGAAGCCACTACCACTACGGCGGGCCAGGTCACCGTGAAAATCGGTGGGCAGGGCCCCTTCACGGGTGACCTCTCCAAGATCGGTTTGGACGCTCTGCAGGCCGTGCAGTTCGCTGTGGAGGACTACAACAAGTCCGGCGCCATGCCCGGCGTGACCTTCGTTGTTGAGGTGGGCGACGACATCGCCGACCCGGCCACTGCCGCCACCGTGGCGCAGAAGTTCGTCGAAGATCCGGCAGTGGTGGCCGTGGTCGGTCCCATGAACAGCTCTACGGTGCTGTCGGCGCTTCCGGTTTACGAGGAAGCCAAACTGGCCATGATCACGCAGTCGGCCACCAACGACAAACTGGCCGAGAGCGGCTGGACCGTATTCCACCGCATCTGCCCGGCCGACGCCGTGCAGGGACCGTCTATTGCCAAGTTCGTGACGGAGGACCTCGGAGTCAAGAAGGCCTTCCTCATCGATGACAAGAGCACCTACAGCGTCGGCATCACCGATTCGGTCGAGGCCTCTCTTGCCGAACGTGGAGTCGAGATGCAGCGGCAGCAGATTGCTGCTACCGACAAGGACTTCGCCTCCGTGCTGACCAAGGTGAAGGAGTTCGGCCCCGACATTCTGTTCACCACCATCCCGTCCCCCGCTCAGGCCGCCGCTATCGCCAAACAGGCCAAGAGCATGGGCATCGACGTGACGATCATGGGTAGCGACGGCTGCAACGACCCGGTCGACTTCATCGAAAACGCCGGTGGGGCCACCGAGGGCGCTTATGCCACCAGCCTCGGTCCCCTGGTCACCGACCTGCCCACGGCCAAGGATTTCCTTGACCGGTACATCGCCAAGTACGGCGTGACCAGTGCATTCACAGCGCAGAGCTACGAAGCCACCATGCTGGTGCTCGATGCCATCAAGTCGGTCGGCGTCAAGGATGGCAAGGTGGATCGCGCGGCCGTGAATGACGCCATCAGCAAGATCCACTACAAGGGCATTCTGGACTTCCCCATCTCCTTCCTGCCCAATGGGAACCTTGCCACCGGTGGTATTTTCATCATTCAGGCCAAGGGCAACAAGTTCGTGCAGGTCAAGGGCGTCACGCTTTAGAGGCCGCGCGCAGCCGGTAGTTGTTGGGTTCGGGCCGGAGCAGTCCTCCGGCCCGAACCGGAACAGCTTCGCTAGGCCTCGGTTTTGCCCGGGTCGGCATTTTCGGCCGCCACATAGAGCCTACTCTCCAGACCGGAGGAACGTGGATATATGACACAACAGGTAGTCAATGCGCTGACCTTGGGCTCGGTTATTGCGCTGTTCGCCCTAGGTTATTCGATGGTCTACGGCATATTGACCATCCTCAACTTCGCCCACGGCGAGGTCTTCATGATCGGCGCTTTCATGGGCTATTACACTCAGAAGCTATTCATTGTTGACGATCAGTTGACCGCGAACCCCATTCTCATCATCCTGCTTTCACTTCTAGTGGCGATGGTGGTTTGTGGGGCTCTGGCCGTCACCATTGAGTTCGTGGCCTACCGGCCCCTGCGCCAGGCGGCCCGTCTTGCGCCATTGATCAGCGCCTTGGCCATGTCGGTTCTGCTGCGCAACATCATGGGTGTCATCACCAAATTCCGCGTGCGTCCCATCTCCACCGATCTGCTTCTGCCGCAGCGGTGGGCGCTTCATATCGGGGATACCACGGTTGCGGCCAGTCGTTACGTGATCATAGGCGTGACCGTGATCTCGCTGATTGCACTCGAGGTATTCATGGCACGCACCAAAGCCGGGAAGGCCATGCGCGCATGCGCACAGGACCGCGAAGCGGCCTCCTTCATGGGCATCTCGGTCAACGGCATCATCTCGCTCACCTTTTTGGTTGGTGCGGTGATGGCGGGAATCGGCGGAATCATGACCGGCCTCTACTACACGCAGATCGACTTCGCCATGGGCTTCAGCTTGGGCATGAAGGCCTTCACGGCGGCCGTGCTGGGTGGCATTGGTAACCTCAGGGGCGCGGTGTTGGGATCATTCATCCTGGCTACGGCAGAGACACTGGGTTCGTACTACATCTCGTTCACTTATCGGGATGTCATTGCTTTTGCCATCCTCATTACCATTCTTCTCTTCAAGCCATCAGGGCTGCTGGGCAAGCCGATCCCAGTGAAAGTCTGAGGGCGCCATGGCTCAGTCATTGCGTGAACGGGCCGGAAGAAGTTTGGGGCACGCTACGGCCCCTCTCAGGTCGGTGACGGCGCGTGTGCCGCAACCCGTGTGGGCCATCATTGTGGCCGCCATCGTGATCGCCTTTCCGCTGCTGATTCGGAGCAGTTACTGGACGCGGGTGGGGGTGATTGTCGCCGTTTATGTGATCGCCGGGAACGGCCTCAATCTCCTGGCCGGCGTGGCCGGCCTGCTGGACATGGGCTTTGTGGCCTTCTACGCGATAGGAGGCTACACATACGCGCTGCTCAATTCAGCGCAGTTCGGTATTCACTTGGGGTTCTGGCCGTCTATTCTGATTGCCATGATCGTGGCGGCTGTTTTCGGCCTGATCATTGGGATCCCTAGCCTACGGGTGCGAGGCGACTACCTGGCCATCGTCACCCTGGCTTTCTTCTACATAGTGCAGCAACTGATCCTCAATCTGATGCCGGTCACCAATGGGCCTAACGGCATTCCAGGCGTGAGCCGGCCTTCGTTGTTCAGTTTCATCTTCAAATCACCTATCCAGTACTACTACCTCTTCTGGGTGTTCGCCGCCCTCGTGCTGTTTGCTTCGCTCAGGTTACTGTGGTCACGTAGCGGTAGGGCTTGGGCCGGCATCCGTGACGACGAGATCACGGCCTCGTGTATGGGGGTGAATCTACCCCGCTACCGTGTCAATGTTTTTGTGGCCACGGCATCGATCATGGGGTTGGCAGGTGCGCTCCTGGGGGCGTTCCAGGCCGGTGTGTACCCAGAGAACTTCACGCTCGATACGTTGGTGGCCATCTATCTGCTCCTCATCCTCGGCGGGCAGGGCAATCCCACCGGCGTTGTGGCCGGGGCCATCATGTATACGTTCTTGGGCGAATGGCTGCGTGCGTTCCCGAGCATCGTGCAGTACCGCATGGCCATAAGCAGCCTGCTTCTGCTCGTTGTCATCATCCTACTGCCCATGGGCGTGTTGCGGGCGCGGCCTCGTAAGAGCGGGACGGGCGTGGAGGAGGCTATTGCCGGGCAAGAGTATGCACCGCTTGTTGCTTTGAAGGCGGAACCCGTGGCGGTTGGGGCAGGAACCGGGGATTTGGCCGCAGCGCTACAA
>JAXGIS010000019.1:0-26503 GCA_040770645.1 Thermoleophilia bacterium
TCCTGGACGGCGCCGTTGTCAACTGCGGTGCGAGTTGTGGGGACGGTTGCATCATCAACTCCAACGCTACGGTGGAACACGATTGCGTACTGGGAATGAATGTCCACGTGGCGCCCGGAGCGGTATTGAGCGGTGGCGTCTCAGTAGGTGACCACTGCATGATCGGTGCCGGGGCGGTGGTTGTGCAGTACCTAAGTATCGCTGCTGGAACGCTTGTTGCTGCAGGAGCGACTGTGGTACGTGATATTGACGAGCCCGGTACTTACGCCGGATGCCCGGCGCGAAGAATCGCATGAGCCACGAGCCGAAATGGGCGGACCACTCGGGTTACTCGGCAGGGGAGTATTCGCCGTATCCTTCGTATCTGTGGTAGTAGCCGCGGGGACGAGGGACGTCCTGCACCACCACTCCGATTACGCGCGCACCTGCTCGGCCGAGCAAGTTGTGCATCTCCCTGGCCACATCGTGAGTTGTTGAGTAGAGTCGCGCCGTCACCAGTACTGCATCCATGTGCGGGGCCAGTACCAATGCGTCTGATACGGCGAGCACCGGTGGTACGTCCACAATCACGTAGTCGGCTACCCCAGATAGGTGCGTCAGCAAACCGGCCATTTGTGACGAACCCAACAACTCAGCAGGGTTGGGTGGCAACGGACCTGACGGGATGCAGGCAAAGTGGTTGGCGGCCGCCGCGTTGCTGCGCCCGCTGCCGTTGCTCGGGAGGCCCTGTGCGCTGGGTGGGAAGAAACGAGTCGATTGGACCGCCTGCGTGACCGCAGTGAGCTCCGCTGTGCCCGCGAGGTAGTTGGAGAGCCCCAGATTGGGGTCAACGTTCAGGTATTTGTGCAGCCGTGGTCGCCGCAAATCGGCCTCCACGATGAAGACCCGTGAGCCCGAGAGTGCCAAAGCCAAAGCGAGATTCACGGTAGTGGTCGACTTCCCTTCCTTGGGCAGCGCACTCGTGATCATGATGGTCTTCAGAGGCCTCTCCACCTCGAAGAACTGCAAATTCGAACGGAGGCTCCGAAATGCCTCCAACAACGGAGTGCCGGGATTGGCAAATCCGACCACTCCGTCACCGGACCCGTGTTTGCGGCTCTTCCATTGGTGTCCGACGCGAGGGATACGTGCGAGTACCGGCGCTCCTATAGTCGCCTCGAGCGAATCCTCGTCCTTGATTCTCCTGTCGAGGAACTGGAGGAGAAACGCCAACAACAGTCCCACAGCCAACCTGCCACGCCGGCAACGCCCGTGTTCATTACGATTCGTGGAGAGGACGGATCCGGTGGCACCGTGGCTGACTGCACCAGAGCAAACCCGCCCGTTTGGAGCGATTCCAGGATGCCGAGTTCCTCGTATTTTTGGACCAAAGTGCGGCCTCGATCCGAAGCCAGCTCCGCATCCGACATGCCACTCAACTCGGCTTCTATTTTGGCGCGGGCTGCGGCCAGTGTGCCCCTGTCTGCGGCTTGGCGAGAGAGGATGAACTGCTCGGCGAAGGCGTTGGCGATCTGCGCCGCTTCTTCGGCGCTGGGACTCTCGGCGGCAATGGTGATCATGTCGGTGGCCGTCGCAGGAGTGGCTGTCACCATACGTAGTAATTGTGCGGGAGGACGCGGGGTTGCCAGATACTGCTGCACCATCTTGGCTACAGTGTCGGTCTTGACCAGCGTGGCTCCAGTGCGGAGAACCCGTTCCTGGTTCGAGGAGTCGAACACACGCGCACCGAAAAGCGCCTGGTCTAGATTGGCGCTTTCACGCATGACTTTGGCCGTAGCGCGATACATCGGCTCCCGCGTGTAGGAATACGTGAAAGCCAAGACCACCGCCAAGACGGCGCAGCCGACTACTATCCACCAGCGTTCACGAAGCGTGGCGATAAGGTGCTTAAGGTCTATGTCGTGCGGGGCTTGATCCATGGGAGAGGATCAGGGCGACGACCGGTGTCGCCGCCCTGGCATCGGGACGATTGTGCAGCGTCACCTGATACCGAGGTTACGCGCTGGGGTCACGCCTGCTCTGGCGCCGCAGAAGCACGCCAATGACGATGAGCGCCACCGCGCCCGCGCTCACGAGAAGGATCTGGAAGCCCGTGAACGGGAAAGGGGGGCGGTCTTTGAGCTGCTGGCGGATGAGACTGTCGAGCGGCTCGGTTATGTCAGGTTTGCCGTACTGGTGAATCACCGGATCGTTGAGGTAGGCTTTGAGTTCCTCCGGGGTGTAAGTACCGTCGAGTTTGAGATTGTCGGCGTAGTCGTCGTAGATGTCTTGCGGGGTGGCCGCGAGCGCCGACGGTACGAACACGAGCATCAATACTACGAACATCAACATCAACAGAGCCGTCTTCTTCATCCCCACTCCCTTCGTACAGCCCAAGCGCCCGTGGATGGTGCCGGAAAGGGCCTCGCCGTGCATACGCTGCATATATATCCTCAGTGTAACAGTCTTCTCAACCTGTGATTGCAGGGTCCGAAGTAATGGATTGCTCAGGCGTTAAGCTCCCACCACCGCTTTCGGTATCTGGATAAGGCCGTAGGGTGGACAGCACGGTATCGCTCTTCTCGGTTTCGGTGCCCTCCGGAGGCTGATAGCCCTTCACGCACGCCTGGAGCGCCGCCAGTATCTTCTCGCGTGGTGCCCGCTGTCCCGCCAACTCGATGAGCGTCCTCACTTCGCGTTCAAAGGTCTCGCGCGAGCCGTTTGTGCCGAAATCCGCGCCAGGTTTGGAGGTGGCTCGGCGGATGAGTGGATGGCTTGTGGGCAGGGCGTCCTCGTTGTCCCACACCAAGACCTCGTCCAGCTTCTCGCCGGGGCGGAGCCCTATGAACTCGATGGCGATGGGACGCTCCGGATGAGTGTGCAGAATACTAATCATCTGGTGCGCAAGCTCCACGATGGAGATGGGGTCGCCCATTTCAAGGACGTAGATGTCGGCCCCTGAGCCCAAGTGCCCGTTCTCTTCCATGAGGATCACGGCTTGGAGCACCAGCTGCACCGCTTCCTCGATGGTCATGAAGTAACGTTTTACGTCCGGGTGGGTCACCACCACCGGGCCGCCGTTTTCGATCTGCTTGCGGAACACGGGGATGACGCTTCCCTGGCTTCCGAACACGTTTCCAAAGCGCACGGACGCCATGCGCATACCGGCGTGCCGCCTGCTCAGCGCGCGTAGGAGCAGCTCGGAGGCCCGTTTGGTCGCTCCCATGACACAAATGGGTTCCACGGCTTTGTCTGTGGAGATGTTCACGAAGGTGCGACAGCCGAAGCGCACGGCGGTGCGCGCTACGAGCTGTGTCCCGCGGATGTTGTTCAATACGGCCTCATCGGGCGCCCGCTCCATGAGGGAGGACACGTGTTTAGCGAGCTGCCGCGTGGAACACCAGTTCGGGAAGGTGTTTTGGCGAAGATGGTCTCGAGCTTGCGTTCGTCCAGGATATTGGCTGGGAACAGAGCGTACCTGCCGAACTCGAGTGTCTGTAGCTGTTCGTGAGAAGCTCGTAAAGAGCGGATTCGTCGTGATCCACGAGCACGGATTCGTTCGGGTTGGTAGCGGGCTATCTGCCGGACCAACTCGGAGCCTATCGAACCGCCGGCTCCGGTAACCAGGATCGCTTGCCGGCTATGTAGTGGGCTAAGGCGAAGGGGTCGATCTGGATCTTGGGTCGGTCGAGCAGGTCGGTGATCTCCAGGTCTCGACTCGGGTGGGCTCCCCGGAAGTCACGCCATCAGGTCGGTGATACTCGGCGCCATCTTGACCGGTACCCCGGCTCACGGCATGACGTAGATGTCGGCCAGTTGCTTGGGTGTGGCGGAGGGGATGGCAATGATGATCTGTGACACGTCATAGGAGGCCACCAGGGTAGAGATATCGTCCGCGAGGTGCCCAGTACCGGGGAGCCGTGGACGTGGAGCCCGGTCGGCCGAGGATTGTCGTCCACCAGCCCCACCACTTCCACGTCGAGGCCACGCATGCGCCGGATCTTCGCGCACCAGCATGTCGGCTCCTCGACCAGCACCCACCAGCAGTACCCGGTCCTTCGCCCGTTGCTGCGTACGCTGTCTCCGCTCAGTAAGGATGCGTTCGACTGACGCCAACCGCCCATAACGGCGAAGGCGCCCAGAGCTCCCAATGGGGATGGCACCCACGGGCAATCCGGAGCCCAAAGCGAGCGCAGCAGGATCGGAACCACCAGTACTACTCCCGCCGCCACCGCGGCTGCAAACAAGCGCAGTGCTTCGGCCAACCCAATGTACCTGGGTATGATGCGGTAGCCGGCGGCGAGGCGTTGGCTCCCACATGGAAGAGCACAGCACAGGCTGCGGCCGTCAGGAAAGGCGCCAGGGAGTCCGACTCGCTCAGGATCCGGCCGCCCTGGTAATAGCTGACCGCGAAATAGTACGCCAAGAGAATGGCTGCCGTGTCTCCCAGGATTGCGTACCATTGCTTGCTTCGGGCCATGCTCTCTCCAGTCGCCAAACCGCTGCTGTGGTGCTCTCTCTGCCTCGGTGGAATTCATCGTCATATGAGTGCGCTCCCTTGAGTCTGTGGAGCGAGTGTCTTTCTCGTGCTCAGTCGTGTGTGGGTTATGCGGGAGTCTCCGTTCTCAGTGGTCGTCTGCGTAATCCCTCTGACGCAATCCCTCTGTCTCGTATTGACTCCCCATTTTTGGGCCAAATAATGCGTGCGCCCTGGCTACCATTGACTGCCCGCCGCGGCCGATGTCAGGCTCGTACCACTTTGGGCCCCCAGTTGGGGTCCACCACGTGCCGCGTGTCCACCACCAACGCCGTGTGCTTGTACAGGGCCGGGTCGGCAAACTCGCGATGGGCAGTGGCCAGCACTACTACGTCGTGTGAGCCGAACTCCTCAGCGGTCAGAGGCACGGATTCCAGACCCACGTCGTACTTGCGTCCGGCGCGTGATCTTGGGAAGTAAGGATCACAATAGCTTACTTCGGCTCCACGTTCGCGGAGCAGTTCGATGATCTCATAACTAGGGCTCTCGCGATCATCGTCTATGTCGGCCTTGTAGCTCAGGCCCAGGACCAACACCCGTGCATCCTTAATACTCTTTCCAACTGCGTTAAGTGCTTCTACCGTCTTATTCACCACCCAGTTGGGCATGCGGGTGTTGATCTCGCCGGCCAGGTTGATAAAGCGCGTCCACATGCCGTACTCGCTGGCTTTCCAGGAGAGGTAGAAGGGGTCCAGGGGGATGCAATGGCCGCCCAGACCGGGCCCGGGATAGAAGGCCTGGAAACCGAAAGGCTTGGTCTTGGCCGCCTCTATCACCTCCCATACGTCGATATCCATGCGGTCGAAGGTCATCTTGAGCTCATTCACCAGGGCGATGTTCACCGAGCGGTAGATGTTCTCGAGCAGCTTTCCGGCTTCGGCCACCCGCGAATGCGAAACCGGCACCACTCGATCCAGCGCCTTTGCATAAAGAGCGGCGGCCACTTGCGTGGAGTCGCGGTTCACACCGCCCACCACTTTGGGGATGGTGCGGGTATCGAAGTCGGGGTTACCGGGGTCCTCGCGTTCAGGCGAGAAGGCCAGGAAGAAGTCCCGGGGGGTCTGGAGGCCGGTGGCGGCCAAGGGGGCAGCTCCTCATCGGTGGTGCCGGGATAGGTGGTGGAACTGGTGACCAGTTGCCCGGGCGCAGGTGGGCGGCCACCTCACGCGTTGTGTTGAGAACGAAGGAAAGATCGGGCTCGCGGTGGCGGACCCAAGGCGTGGGGACGCAGATCGGTATCGTCAGGCGGCCAGCCGGAAGAAGTCGGTGGGGGACGAGAAGCGCTGGGGCGCGGCGGCCGCCACGCGCGCGGGGCCGATGTGCTTGATGTAGGACTCGCCGCGGACCGGGGTCGCGGTCTTCTCGATCGATGTCGAAGCCGACCGCGGTGAAGCCGGCCTCGCAGAAGACCAGCGCCAGCGGCAGGCCCACGTAACCCATGCCGATGACGCCCCACGGTGGCCTCGCGGGATGTGATGGGGTCCAAATTGTCTCGTGTCACGGTCATGGGCACTCCTCTTCAACTACGGGCGGTAGTAGAACGTATTCCATGCGTTCAACATCGGTATGCGGCTCTTGGTCCTTGATGGGCAGTGACGCCGGCCACGTAGGCTCGGCCCAGTGCCCGGGTGGGGCTTGGGCCGTCCGCGGCCGGCCTTGGGTGCCGAGGGCCGGGATGGCGGGTACCCAGTCGCGCTGCCAAACCACAAGGACTTGGGGTACGCTTGATTAGCTCGATGTGAGAAGGGGACCCCTCTGAAGTCAAGCGTGACCAAGTCATGATTTCGCATGACACGCGCCGCGAGGGCCATCATTCGCGGGCGTCCTGCGCCTCGGCCTGCTACTTGTAGTGTGGTTGGGGTTCATCGTGCTCTCCTCCGGCGAGTTTGGAGCCGAGCTCAACACCGACGCCCATCTCTGGCAGTGGTTCGCGTCCACGGTTTCCCGGATTGCTGGGGAGCGAGACGTGGGCCGCGATTGCCGAGGCACTGTCCTGGCTTGTGCGCAAGGCGGCGCATATTGTGGAGTATGCCGTGCTGGGACTTGTGGCCGCGTGGTCGCTGCGCAGGTGGATGGTGCTTGCGCAGCTCAAGGGCAGAGCAGAGGATGACCATCACCGTGCTCCTTTTCGGAGCACTGGTGTCACTTGGCGATGAGCTTAATCAGAGTACGATCGCGCTGCGCACGGGTTCGCTCGCGGACGCTACTCGATGTGCTGGGATTGGGTCTGGGCCTGTGGTGCGCCTCCTGGGGTGGCGGCGGAGTGACAAGACGGCGCGGGTGTAGACTGTCAATGACACAATGAACGTCAAAGGAGAGACGGTGGCGGTACTTACCATTCGCGCCCAGATCCCCTGATCCCGATCAAGTGACGGAGCGACTGCGCGTACGGCGCTGCGGAGAAGCGCGCTGAGCTGGTGCGGAGCATGGAGCAGTCGCAGCGCGAAGTGCAGCGGCAATCCTGGTGGAGCTCGACGTCTGGCTGAACTGTGCGCAAGTCACTCGAAGCGTTCTGCAACACTGGGTGGACAGTCTCTACGGCGATGCGCCAAGAGAACCGGAGGGCTGAGCGGTGTCCACGGAGCCTCATGTCAGGCGACGCCGTCGTGGACGCGAACATCATTGCGCTCGATGCCTCGGCACTACTTGCCTTTCTGTTTCGGGAACGTCAGGTCATGAGATGGTGGCGCAAAAGTTGGAGTACGAGCTGTATCTCCAGCGCGGTGACAGTTGGTGTTGAGCCGAGTTCGCCCGATGGCATGACCCACGCGCTGGACATGCTTCGATGCATCTTCGAGCTGCGTCCCCGTTGGAGATGGTTCTCCCACGCCTTTTCTAGCATCGTAGACGCCGCGCTCGTTGCGGGCGGCCCGCTTGAATCACACGCACACTGGGGCTGTCTCTGGGACGACCGCCTGCCTTGCGCTGGCAGCCACGTGGGATTCCGGCCGTCGAGACCGCAGACGGCAGCGTGGCTGTCACTCGACGTTGAGTTGGGTGCATCTCGTGCGGTGAGGGATGGACCGGCCCGAATACAGGAGACCGTGGGATAATCAAGACGACATGAATCAAGAGGCCATCGAAACGCAAGTGGACGTCCTCAGCGAGCGGCTTGCTGCGCTTGCGCGGCGATACAGCCTGCTCGCTGTGTACGTGTTCGGCAGCCGGGCAACCGAGATAGCGGAGCGCGTCGGTGTCGGGAGCGGGGGAGAGGCCGCATCCACGGTTACGTCGGATGTGGACATCGGCGTTCAGCCCGACTGGAAACGACGGCTCTCGGCCGAACGGTTGAGCTTACGCTTGCCCTGGAGAGAGTGAGTTGGGGGTGCCGCGTGTGGACCTGGTGGTTCTGCCCGAGGCGAACCCCTTCCCTGGCCGCGGAGGTTGTGCGGGGTGAGCTTCTGTTCGCGCGTGACCAGATCGAGGAGTCGGAGTTGCAACTCTACTACCTGCGGCGCGCCGGGGATCTGGCCCTTCTTTCGAGAGCACTGGCGCGTGTAGTGGGGAGCGAGCTATGACTTGACGAAATCTCTTCTGGTGAGCTGTTCGAGATCTGTTTCACGAGGTAGCTGATGTGGGGCGGATCCTCGGGGCCATCCGCTCCTGGGTGCGCGCCAATCCGGAGCGTGTTGACGGCGCCATCTGATCGCGGGCGGGAGCGTCGCCGCTCGCTCAGGTGGTGAACGGGGTAGTCTCCGCTCGGACGATGCCCGGGTCTCCTATCATCGGCCGCGGTGGGCTGCTGCACACGGTCCTACCTGGAAGATGACGCCGTGGCATCGCGGAGATGATGATCACCAGACTACGAGAACTCTACAACTTCCGCGAGTTGCTCTGGGCGCTGGTGGTGCGGGAACTCAAGGTCAAGTACAAGAACTCCGTCCTGGGGTTCTTCTGGTCGCTCCTTAACCCTGTGCTGACCATGCTGGTGTTCACCTTCGTATTTTCGTTTGTATTCCGGGCCGGGATCCAGCACTTCCCGCTCTTCTTCTTGGCCGGATGCTGCCTTGGAACTTCTTCGCTCTCTCGCTCAACCGCGCCACCGGTTCCATGATCCAGTATGCGAACCTGATCAAGAAGGTGTATTTCCCACGCGAGGTAATACCATTCTCCATCCTTATTACTAATCTTATAAACTTTGGGCTGGAGCTGGTGGTGTTGTTTCTCTTCCTGCTGGCTTGGGGCTACTTCTTTCTCCCGTATCTGCCGGTGGTGCTGCTGGCGGCCGTGCTGCTCCTGTTGTTCACGGGTGGTGTGGGCATGTTTCTCTCGGCGGCTGCGGTGTACTTCCGCGACTTGGAGCAGTTGGTGCCACTTGGAGTCATGATCTGGTTCTACGGCCCAGCCGTCATCTACCCGTTGGACTTCATTCCGGCCTCGGCGCGCACCATCCTGATGTACGGGAACCCGATGAACCCGCTGATCTCGCTGTTTCGAGGCTCGCTCTATGGGCTGAGTTGGCCGAAGTGGCAGGTGCTGGTGTATTGCGTGGTGGTGGCCGTAGCGGCCTTCGCATTGGGGTACGTGCTGTTCGCGCGTATGGCCCGGAACCTGGCCAAGGAGGTGTGAGCGTGGGCGGCGCGGGCGACGCGGCGGTGGGCACCATCGACATCCGAGACCTGTGGGAGCACTACCGTCTGTATCACGACCGCACACACAGCCTCAAAGAGGTTTTGGTGCGTTTCCGACGCGCCCGCTACGAGGACTTGTGGGCGCTGCAGGGTGTGACGATGCGCGTGGAGCCGGGAGAAGCTGTGGGCGTGATTGGCGCCAACGGTTCGGGCAAGAGCACGTTACTCAAATGCGTGGCGCGGGTGATTGAACCCTCGCGGGGAACGGTGAGCGTGCGCGGGCGGGTGTCGGCGCTGTTGGAATTGGGGGCGGGCTTCCATCCCGACCTGACCGGTCGCGAGAACGTCTTCATCAACGGCGCCATGCTGGGCATGACGCGGCGCGAGATTAGGGCACGCTTTGACGACATCGTGGCGTTTTCGGAGTTGGAGCAGTTCATCGACTCGCCGGTGCGGACTTACTCGTCGGGCATGTACATGCGGCTGGGTTTCTCGGTGGCCGTGCACGTGGACCCGGATGTGCTCTTGGTGGACGAGGTGTTGGCTGTGGGGGACGAGCAGTTTCAGGCCAAGTGCCGGGCGCGCATTGCCGCGATGAAGGCGCGTGGCGTGACCATACTGTTTGTCAGTCACGATTTGCCGCGGGTGCAGGAGGTTTGCGACCGGGTGGTATGGCTGGACCGGGGCGTGGTGCGCGCGGAAGGCGTGCCGGCCGAGGTGGTGGAGAAGTACGCGGGGAGGTCGGAATGAACGGGGCGAACGCCGGAGGGGAGACCGGGGTGGGGGGAGTTGAGCGGGGCCTCCGAGAAAGAGGAACTACGCTTCACCTTGTTGGCAATGCAGGCGGAGTTGTCGGCGGTACGCGAGAGGGCTGATTTCTACGCCGCGAAGCTCAAAGAGATCCGGGCCTCCACCTCGTGGCGTGTCACCGGCCCACTGCGGACTATCGGTGATAGGATCAAGGCTGCCGCCAACCTGCGGACTGAGACACTGAGTCATCGCTCTCAGCGACAGGGGGTGGTTTCTCGCACTCCTGTGCATGGCTTTGTTGATCACATCGCTCAGCGTTGCGGTTGCCGGCGTCTCATCTATATCGGCGGACGTCAGGGCTGTGGGATTGCCCTCTTGCATCCAGATCTGGAGATCGTGGGCATGGGCGCCGCTCACGGCCCCAGCGAACACAACCCACACCCGGGATATCACGAATGGATCAGTGCAGATCTTGGAAGTGCGCCCGTAGCTCTTGCAGACAGGTCTAGACTGCACGAATCCGTCATCTTCTGCTCGGACGCTTTGACGGAGTTGCCTGAGCCGGATCATCTGTTGAAGACAATCCGTGATCTTCTGGAGGATGCGCCATATGCGGTGCTGGTGACTCCAGATCGTACTCTGATCGAGAGGCGAGATGAGGCCTCGGAGTGTGGCTCCGCTGCCAGGTGGAGCTACTCCGAGTTCTTGCACCTCCTCGGATCTGCAGGCTTGAAGGTCGTGTTCAGCGGTTTCACGTTTGGCAGCCCCTCACTTCAGAAGAACGCTATTGTGGCCGTGGTTGGGAGGCCTCAGCCTGTGATCTCCCCCTCGAACTTTCGCGTATTAGCACTCATGGATGTTTACAACGAGGAAGACGTGATCGCCTCCACTCTCGAACATCTGATCGGTCAAGGCGTTGAGATCCATTTGGTGGATAACTGGAGTACGGACAGGACTATCGAGATAGCCGGCCGATATCTGGGGCACGGTGTGCGGCACATCAGTCGTTTTCCCGCCCATGGCCCCGTTGATACGCGCGACTTGTACGCTCAGTTGCGCTTCGCAGAGATGCTGGCACACGAATCCGATGCCGATTGGCTGATAAGGGTAGATGCAGACGAGATCCGTGAATCACCCTGGCCGGAGGTTGGGTTACGAGAGGCTTTGTATCGAGTGGACCAAGAGGGGTTCAATGCCATCGATCATACGGTGTTGGATTTCCGGCCTACCGAGGAAGCACCTCCCGCTGATTTACCGCTCCAGTGCCGCATGCCGTATTTCGAGTTTGGAAGGCGCCCAGGGCATTTTCTTCAGATTAAAGGCTGGAAGCGACAACACGGGCGCATTGACATGGCTTCGAGTGGAGGACACGAGGTGCTCTTTTCCGGCAGACGGGTCTATCCCTTCAAGTTCCTGTTGCGCCACTACCCGATCCGAAGCCAGGAGCATGGGCGTAGGAAGATTCTCGTAGAGCGGATTGGACGCCTGAACAGCTTCGACAGAGAAATACGCGGTTGGCACAAGCATCTGGAACCGTTGGCCGGAAGAGGATCGTTCGTTTGGGATCCGGGGGAGTTGTTGTACTTCGATGACACAAGCTTCTACCGCGAGTACGTTGTGGAACGATTGACGGGAGTAGGTATCGTCAGCTGATCCGGGAACTACGAAAATGATTGAATCGTGAGCAGCGATATGGTCATGGAAGGCTTCTTCTTAAGCGAAGAGGACGACCTGTGGGTGGCGGACGGGTACGCCGACCTGGGTTGGGTCGACGGTAGCGAGGCGTACATCCGCGATGTATTCGAACAGGTGGGCGTGGTAAGCGACTACCCGGTGGAAATGGCAGCTTTCATTCGTGACTGGCCGTCTCGGTACCATCTCTCCCATCAGCGGGTGAATCTCATGGAGTCCGTTCGCTCGCTGTTGGACCCGTCGTGGCGTGCGCTCGAACTGGGTGCCGGGACAGGGGCGATCACGAAATGGCTTGCGTGCGCGGTTGCAGAAGTCGATGCCCTGGAGGGCTCTCTGGAACGGGCGCGACTGAATCGCCTTCGCACCCGCGGTGACTCGAACGTCAGAGTCCTCGTAGGAGATATGACCACAGCGCCGATTCACGGCGATTACAATCTGGCCACCCTCATCGGCGTGCTTGAGTACACTCAGCCGAGGAGGGGGCAGACGAGACGGGAAGCTTGTCTGCGTCTTCTCCAGAGGATCCGTGAATCGCTACGTGACGACGGAGTTTTGCTCGTTGCTATTGAGAACCGACTGGGCGTCAAGTACTGGGCCGGCTGCAGCGAAGACCACTCTTCCCATTTGTTCGATGGCCTCATCGGCTATCCGAACGACACCCCGGTCACGTTCGGTCGGAACGAGTTGGAGTCGCTGCTGCGTGAGGCCGGCTTCGATAACCAGCAGTTCTATCACTTGCATCCGGACTACAAGCTCCCCACTACCGTGATTCGTGAGGTGAAGCATCTCAAAGGCTTCTCACCTCACCAGTGGATGCGTGGACTGGCGGAGGATTACTCGGGCGCCAGAGAGCACTTGATGCCGGATCCACTCCTTATGAAGAGCATGGAGGAGGCCGGACTCACCTGGCACTTCGCCAACTCATTTCTGGTGCTCTGCTCGTCTTCGGACAAGGTGCGGCTGACCGAGGGTTGGTTGGCAAAGAAGTTCTCCAATACGAGTCGCGCTGAGCTTCACCACACGATCACGCTTGTGGAACAGGCCGATGGTCTGTGGATAGAACGCCGACCGATGCGTCACGGGCTACCGGAAGTGGATTTAGGCGATTACCGCTTTGTGATCAGCGATGGGCCACACGTTGAAGGATCGCTCCTCTACATGGAAGCCTATGCCGCCCTGGTCTCGCAGGACCCCTTCGGCAACCTTCTTCGTTTGTGCCGCGAGATAACCGAATTTGCGCGTGCTCAGTTTGCGGAGGAGTGTGCGCCAGGGTCCGCATTTCCTTGTCTAAGTGGTTCGGCTATCGACTGCACGTTCTGGAATCTCATCCGCCGCAATGACGGATCACTCAGTTTCATCGACACCAAGTGGACACAGAAAACGATGATCCCCGAGGACTTCGTCATATTTCGCAGTCTTCTTTATTGTCTGTGGGAGGGAGCGCCGTTTCTTCGCGCCGGTTTGCGTGAGTTCCTCACGAACCTGCTTCAGGAACTCTATCCTGCCTTCACTGATGCTCGGTTTGTCGATCACTTGGAAAGGGAGCAGAAGTTCCAAGAAGTGGCGCATGGACCCATTTCGCCCAATGCTCTATTAGACTCCCGAAGGAGACCCATTCTGCCTCGTACTGTTTGTGACATCGCCTCCAAGCCGAACGCGCCTTTGCTGGGCCGACGCCTGCGTACTGCCATTCGTGTGTGGCGTGAGGAAGGCGTCGGGAGCGTTCTGCGTCTGGTCTTGGTGAGATTAGGCGTCGTGCGATCTCCCTCGAACTGAGCCTGAGCCTGTGACCGCGGTGCCGGAAGGCCATAGTGAGTGCGGGAGAGCAGGAGGCGTGGATACACCCGTAAGGGCAGCTTCATCATGTCCTGACATCCGCCTCGGCCTCGCACCCTGGGATGAGATCAGACCAAAGGGATCAGAGGGACGTGTGCACCCCTTGGCCCATTGGCAGCCCCGCGGGCGAACGGGGCATGAGGTTGCGCGGCATCGTTGTCCTTCTCAAGAGGTAGGGAATGTGTCCGCCATGCGGCTCCTCTTGGAGGTGGACGCAGAGGGGTATGAGTTGCTGGCTGGATTCGTTTCTCTGTTAAGGTCCGGTCTCGAGCGGCCTGCAGCGATGTTCCAGGTATTGCGTTTCGCTTTTAGCGACACGCGCACATACGCATTTTGGGCTGGCTTGTGTTCTGCGTGGCTGTGTCGAATAGAATGGTGAGGTTGTTGGCGATGTGATTGGCCGCAGGGTGACACAGCTTGCATTGCGGGCATCAGAAGTGACACCGAAGTATTGCCTTAGGTACCCGCTTACACGTTATCTGCGTGACAACGCCTGGAAGGTGAAAGCCGGGATCGAAGCCCAGGGCTTACTCGGGTTCTCGAGGACAGTCGCCTGTCTTGCCCTTCAACGTCTCCCCGGACGCTGGAGGCATCTACTCTATTTCTTGTGGATCCTGTTCAACGAATATGAACTGAAGTTCGATTGGTCTCGGGGAGCACCGTCATCCTTCGGGCTTCCTGAGGGATCTCGTACACTCATTTCCGTTGTTATGCCGGTATTCAATACCGACTTGAACCTGCTGCGCCTTGCCATCCGATCAGTGGTGCGGCAGACCTACTCCAGCTGGGAACTCTGCATCCATGACGATGGCTCCACGGCAGAAGGCGTACTCGATTTTGTCAGGGAGCAGGCCGCTCGCGATGGTCGCATTCGGTTCAGTTCCTCACCCGTCAACGGTGGCATCGCATTCGCGACCAATGCTGCCTTGGCTCTTGCTCAAGGCGATTTCGTGGCATTTCTTGACCATCATGATGAGCTCGCTCCCAATGCGTTGGCTGAGGTGGCGCGGGCGATCCAGGCCAATCCGAACGTGGATTGGATCTACTCAGACGAAGACAAAATCGATGCGCACGGCATAAGGCATGCGCCCTACTTCAAGCCGGACTGGAACCCGGATCTGCTTCTGTCTCAGAATTACATTTGCCACCTGACCGTATATCGCCGCTCGCTGCTCCAGCGGCTGGGGGGCTTCAGGGAGGGCTTCGACGGAGCTCAAGATTTCGATCTCGCGCTGCGGGCTTCTGTCGCCACCTCAGCCGAGAGGATCGTCCACATACCACTTGTGCTCTACCACTGGCGTACGGCGGAGACATCCACAGCGCGTTCGGCGGCTGCCAAGCCGGCCGCTGGCGAGGCAGGGGTAAGGGCGCTTCAGGACTATCTGGAGGCAACAGGCCAATCAGGTGGGGTGAGAAACGCCTTCGTGCCCACCTTCCATGATGGAACCTTCTACCGTGTGAAGAGGAGCATAAGGGGCCGACCGTCCGTTACCGTGATCGTGCCGACACGAGACAATGCTGCGTTTCTGAGACGATGTATCACGAGCATCAGGGGCCGCACCAGCTATGACAACTACATGGTCATGGTGGTGGACAACGGGAGCCGGGATCCGGACACTCTGGAGTATTTGGACATGCTGCGCAAGGATGCGTGCGTTCGGGTCGTCGAGCGTGATGTGCCCTTCAACTTCTCAGCCCTCAACAACTACGCCGTTGACTTGGCGGAAAGCGATTACGTATTACTGTTGAACGACGACACTGAGGTGATCAGTCGTGATTGGATACAGGCGATGCTCGAGCATGCCCAGCGGCCGGAGGTGGGAGTGGTGGGCGCGCGGCTCCTGTACCCGGATCGCAGGGTTCAACATGCCGGGGTGTTCATCAGATCTCATGGTCGCCCAGACCACGCCTTCAAACGGACGTGGGACGACGACGGCGGGTACTTCGGCCAATCGCTCCTGATCAGAGACTGCTCTGCGGTGACTGCGGCTTGTCTGCTTGTTTCCCGGGGTTTGTTTAAGGAACTCGGCGGGTTTGATGAGGCTCGGTTTGGAGTCGCTTACAACGACGTTGACTTCTGCCTACGGGTGCGGGCAACCGGTCGTCTCATTGTCTATACGCCATATGCGAAGTTGATCCATCATGAATCGGTGTCGCGAGGCCAGGATGACGAACTGGCAAGGGAGTCGGAGGCAGTTAGAGCGAGGGTCATGCAGGAGCGAGCCGCCATCGCGGAAGTGTGTGAGAGGTTGTGTCCTCGCGATCCTTATTACAGCGTGCACTTGGGACAGGAGACCGCTCTCTGGCACCCGCGCGCGTTCCCCTGCGCCTAAGGCCACACCCGGCAATGCCGGCGGAAGAATAGCCGACGGCTGCGCCGGTAGGCCTCTTTCCGTTGGGCGGAGATCCTAGTGAAAGTGGCACCGCCTATGTGCACCACCGTCACGCGGGAGGTAGCCATGACGGTCTCTCCCTGTCTGCGCACGCGGGCGCAGAGGTCGGCGTCTTCGAAGTACGTGAATTCGGTATCAAAGCCCCCCACGTCTCGGAACACCTCCGCCCGCACGGCTAGGCATGCACCACTGACCCATTCGCAGGCTACCTTCTCCGGCACCTGACGCCGATGACTCGCTCCGGGGAACTCCGCACCGAGGAGTCTTCCGAGCTTGGTGAGCACGATGGCTGCGGGGCAGGGGAGACTACCCATGGAATCCTGTTTGCGGCCGTCCGGCCCAATGAGTTGCGGCCCAATGATCGCCGTCCCCGCGCTCGACCCAACGGCAACCAGCCGGTGTAGGTCGCGCAAGGTCACGAACGCATCGTCGTTGAGAAAAACCAACCACTCACTATGGGCGTGCTCGGCGCCGGCGTTACATGTGGCAGCAAACCCGCCGCGGGCGGCGCGGCGCAAAAGCGATACTCCGGGCCTTTCGAACTCAGGGAGGGTGTATTCGACGCAGGAGCCGTCGTCCACTGCAATGATCTCGACACCATCCGACGCCGGTGTTGGCGGGGCGTCACGGAGAAGAGATCGTAGGCACCGTTTCAGGAGCCCAGGGCTGTCCCACGTGGGGATGATGACACCGATGGTCGGTCGGGACTGCGCCTCAGTGTTGGGCGTGAGCGGTGGCTTCAGCGCGGGCAAGGTTCACTCCTTGTTCATCACTGCATCTCGAGCTTCCTCTGCTACCGGCTCGCAATGTCAGGGCGGATCTTAGGTGCCGTCGGCGAGTGTACTGTCGCCGATCTGGAGGGAGAGGAAGGGGAGACGGTCTCCTCAATACATGGGAGGAGGTGGTACGGGAAGGCCCGGTTGTCTTGCCTCCGAAGCCAATACGCGCGGTGATAGCACTGCGCTGTGACAGAGGCTGTGTGCCTCCATGTGTGGACGACCGGGATGAAAGAAGGGCGCGCGCCGAGCCTGTTGCCCAGTTGCCCGGACGGGCTGAGCAGGGTGCCCAAGAGCTCCGCCAGGTTTTCTGGTTTCCGGGGGTCAAAGTACCACGCGTTGTTGCCGAGGAACTCGCGTACGGGGGTGGTGTCTGAGGTGGCCACGGGGGCGCCACAGGACCGAGCCTCGAGAGCCGGCAGGCCAAAGCCCTCGCTCAACGAGGGGAAGACATACAGGGCCGCCGAGGAGAGCAGGGCCGGCAGTAGGTCATCGGGTACGTATCCGGGAAAACGCACTTGACCGGGTTGCCCAGGCCCGATCAGTTCTGCGGCGAGGGCGGACAACTCGCGGCCGTAGGCGTTACGGTTCGCTCCTGCCAGTACCAGTTCCACTTCCGAGCGGAGGGTCCCCGACAGGAGCGCGTAGGCCCGTATCAGCGTCTCCAGGTTCTTGTGTCTCTTGAAGGGACCCACCCACATGATGCTCCCGGGCGGACGCCGATCTGGCGGCAGGCCCGATGTTGTTCCTCGACGGTCTGTACGCGGAAGCGGTCGTCGACGGCGTTCAGAACGATGGAGAAGTGGGGCAGGGAGAGGCCGGCGGCAATAGCGTCCGTGGCCGCTCTTCTCGACCCGAAGAGCAGCCAGTCGGCTCGTGTGACGAATGCGTGGAGCAGAGCTCGAAACATCACCCGCCTGGGGGGAGGAGATGGTGTTGGGATGCTGCAGAGGTATCACGTCGTGCAGAGTGCCCACCTCGCCCCAGAGAATCCTGGAGGGAACAGCGTGATGTGGGGCGTGTGGAACACGTCCACGTCCGCACGGGCCGCACGTGCCGCCTCTTCGAGCCCGCGGAGTGTCCACGGTCCGTGTTTGCAGTTGAGCCAATGGACCCTGTCGAGCGCCGTCTGCGGGAACAGGTGAGTGTCTGCGGACATGCGGAGCGCGCTTATGTTGACTCCGGCATCCTCCGCGATCTCGGCAAGACCCCCAGCAGCCCGGTGGTGTACCTGCCCACCCCACCCCATGAGGCCATACGCGCGTCAAACAGGATCCTAGTGGCTTGGGGGTCATGATGTGGTCGGTGGGACAGTGCGGGTTTGGGCCGGCGCCACTTCTACGGTCGGCGCCACCGCTGTGGCCGGTGTCGCCGTCTCGGTGGCCACCCCCACGTCTACGGCAGTCGCCGGCGCTTGGCCTTCTGCTTGGCTACCCATTCCAGGTCGGCCTCCACCATGAGTTTGACCAGACCGCGGAAGCTCACCGACGGCACCCACCCCAGGATTTCCCGAGCTTTCGAGGCATCGCCCACCAGCAGGTCCACCTCAGCCGGCCGGAGAAAACGTTCATCCTCCTTAACATAATCCTCCCAAGCCAACCCTACCTCGGCAAAGGCCAACTCCACAAACTCGCGTACGGAGTGTGTTTCGCCGGTGGCGATCACGTAGTCTTGCGGCTCGTGGTGCTGGAGCATGAGGTGCATGGCGCGCACGTAGTCGGGGGCGTAACCCCAGTCGCGCTTGGCGTCGAGGTTGCCCAGCCGCAGCTCCTCGGCCATTCCGTGCTTGATCAGCGCCACGGCGTGCGTGATCTTGCGCGTGACGAACTCCAGGCCGCGGCGGGGGCTCTCGTGGTTGAAGAGGATGCCGCAGCAGGCGTGCAGGCCATAGGACTCGCGGTAGTTAACGGTGATGAAGTGGGCGTAAGCTTTGGCGCAGCCGTAGGGCGAGCGCGGGTGAAAGGGGGTCAGCTCCGTCTGGGGGATTTCGCGCACGCGGCCGAACATCTCGCTGGATGAGGCTTGATACATGCGGATGGACGGATTGTGCCTGCGGATGGCTTCCAAGATACGGGTGACGCCCACGCCGGTGAACTCGGCGGTGAGGATGGGTTGCTCCCAACTCGTGGGCACGAAGGATTGGGCGCCGAGGTTGTAGACCTCGTCGGGGTCTATCTGACGGATGGCGGTGTCGAGCGAGCTTTGGTCCAAGAGGTCGGCCTGGATGAGCTCGATCTCGTTGCGGATGGGGTTGATGCGCCAGAAGTTCTCCGAGGCCGAGCGCCGCACCAGACCCACCACGCGGTAGTCAAGTGACAGCAGGTGCTCGGCCAGGTAGCTGCCGTCCTGGCCGGTTATGCCGGTGATGAGCGCGGTGCGCGAAGCAGTCATTGGGTCGTCTCCCCGTGAGGTCGGTGGGGGCTGAGGCGACTGCCGGTCATACGGCGCCAGTAGTCCAGCGTCTCGCGGAGCGTGTCGGAGAGATTGTGCTGGGCCTGCCATCCCAGGGCCCGTAGGCGGGAAGCGTCGCCGATCAACACGGACGCGTCTTTGGGCCGGAGCAATTTCGGGTCCTGGTACACGGATATGGGTACCGTGCAGTGGGAGAGCAGCACCTCCAGTATCTTGCGCGTTGACCAGGCCGTACCCGAGGCGATGTTATACGGTTGGCCCGGCGTGCCCCGCTCCATCACGACCAGGTACGCGGACACCACGTCGCGTACGTCTAGGTAGTCGCGCCGTGAGTCGAGGTTGCCCACGCGGATGGTGCCTGCCGGCAGTGGTGTTTTCGTGGGTTCGGCCAGCGCCCGCTTCGCCGCCGCCACCCAGGATTCCGTGGCCATTTCCCGTTCCAGGACGGCGAGTTGTCTGGCGAAGTCGGGCACCACGAAACCGGTTCCCTGCCCGGGGCCGGTGTGGTTGAAAGCGCGAGTGATCATCACGGGAAGCCCTGTGGTTTCGAAGAAGAGTCTGCCGATTTCCTCTTGCGCGAACTTGCTCACGCCGTAGTGGGAAGAAGGGCCGATCGGGGCCGATTCATCCAGGAGACACGTGGTGTTTATCGGGGGGCCGGCGTCGTCGATGGCCACGATGCCCGTGATGCCGGCATCGGCGTCGTCAACGTCGGCGGCGCCGGCCCCGTCTACGTCGCTCACGCCGTCGGTTGCTGCGGCGTCGTTGGTGGCATTGGCGTCGTCCGAAGGGGAGTCGGCGCACGAGTCGGCGGCCACGCAGGGGCCGGCGGCGGCATACACCTGGGCAGAACTCGGGATCAACACGCGGCACGTGTTGGTCAGGTCGGAGATGGCTTCGAGTAGGCGGGCGGTTCCCACCACATTGGCATTGTAGGTGGCCGATGGGGCACGGAAAGACCGGCCGACCTCAGCGTGGGCGGCAAGATGGAAGACCAAATCCGGTATGCCGACGTTGGTGGCCAAGGCTTCGAGCGCCAAGCGGGAGTCTTCGGCACACGTGAGATCGGCGGAGACGCGGGCGGTCTGTTCGTCATACTCGATAGCCGCGCCGGCTTTGCATATGCCGCTGGACGGATGATCCATGAGGCAGAGACGGGCCTGGGGCATGCGTTGGGCGATTGCCTCCTGCAGGTGTCTCCCGACGAAGCCCGCCGCGCCGGTGATGAGGATAATCCGTGCGTCCATGATAGGGAATGTTAGCAGGGTGGCGCTGTGTATTGGCACCGACGGTCACGGGTGCCGGGGTGGACAGCGTGCGGGGTTTGGCCATCGGGGGCCGTTGCAAGCCGGAAACTGCGGGGCCGGCCGCGGTCCGGGCCTGTGATGGGGGCGGACTCCCCGCTTGGCTCGCGACGGGGCGGCACAACCCGGCGGAGGCAACCCAGACCGCACAGCCGGGTTGGGGCAACTCCGGCGCCGCTCTGGCGCCGCAGCCGGACGGGGGCTAACCGGGGGTGGCAGATCCCCAGCGGTGCTCAGCGATCACCAGAACCCACACGTGGTCTTCCCCGAAGGTGTACGTCACTCGATAGGGGCCGAGTCTCAGGCGCCAGAGGGGCACCTCCTCGCCCTTCAGCCCGCCCTTCAGTCGCTCGCAGGCTTCCGGATTGAAAGAGAGGATGCGAGTCAAGGAGGCGAGTTCTCTGTCCACGGTCGCCCCCATACTGCGGAGATCCTGAATGATGCTTCGCTTGAAGCGCAGTTGGCTGATTCTGGTCGCCACCCAGGCTTGTCTCCTCTGATCTGCCCCAGCGGTACTTCTCTAGCCTTCGCCGTCTCCTGTCGCTTGTGCGGAGGTCAGGTCCGAAAGAAGTTCTTCCCAGGTTAGGGTGCGGTCGGTGGGGTCCTGGAGTCTGTCGAGCGCAGTCTGGTAGTCTGCCCACTCTTCCAGGTACAGGTCCACCGCTTCCCGCAGGATGTCCGCTCTACTGCGGCGACGTGCCGCCGCTACTCGATCGAGCGCCTCTACCACGCTCTCCGGGAATCTTGCTGTGACTACTTGTGCCATTTCTGATCGCTTCCTCACTTCGTCCACACAGAACGCATCATGCTGAAGCAGGACGAATACAGTCAAATATGCCTGGCTCTTGGATTCGCTGCGAATCGCGCGTGCCGGCGAATTCCAGTTTACCTACTGCGGCGGGGGTGATCCGGCGCGAAGCAACAATATCGTGAATGGCGGCGAGGTGCCAACTCGGCCGGTTCTCGGTGGGGAGACTGGGCCGACATCTCGCGGCGCCATTCGGTTGACAGGTACTTTCTTCGGTATCACAATGGGAAGCGTGGAAGTATTGTTGGTGCCGGCCCGTGGTGGCGGCTCCCACCCGGGCTCATAGGGGGTCTGCCATGGCTACCACGTCTTCGGTCCAGTTCCCACTTCCATCCCCGATCACTCGTATCCCCGCAACCAACGCGATCGCCGCAGTTGCCGTCCTGCTCTTGTTAATCGCATTCCTGTTCTTGAGCCTGTCCTTAGTGTTCCCCTCGTCGGCGCACGGCGCCACCGGCTGGGTCACGTACCGCTTCACCAACAACGACGTGCCCGACGTGGCGCAGGACATCGCCGACGGGTACATCTACTGGACGCACTTCGACGGTCACGACTTAGAACTCTACGAGCGCCAGCTGTCCGAGGCCCGCGTGACTCAGATTACCGACAACGAGTGGGACGACGGTCATGCCAGTATGGATATGGGAGTTCTCGCCTGGTGCGAGATCCATCCCTCCGGAGACGGTACGTACTCCTCGCAAATCATGGTGCGCAGGGTGTCCTCGGGCGAGCAATGGGCGTTGACCGCCGGGCCGTATAGCTGCCACGCCCTGCCCGTCAGCCGGGCCGGTCGCGTATGTTGGCAAGGTCATGATGGGCCCGGGCACTGGGAGATATTTCACTTTGACATCGCCACCAGAGAGGTCACCCAGATCACCCACAACAGCGTGCCCGATGTCGGTCCGAGCTACGACGGTGGAGTCATCGTCTACAGAACCCTGGTGGATGTTCCTGGTGGTACGCGGATTTGGGCCACCATGGTGTATGACCTTGGATCGAGGACCTCGCGCCCGCTGAGCGGTGTCTTCATGAAGACGGACGAGGATGGAGCCGTCGTTTCGGGGAGGACGGTGGCGTTCTCGCGCTGGGACGGGCAGGATTGGGAGGTGTGGATCCACAACTTGGACAGCGGTCTGCAGACGCAGATCACGGCCAACAGCAGAGACGACCACGTTTGCGGGCTGGATGGACGATACCTACTCTTCGTTGAGCATATGCCGGCACCGCCCGAGTCTTATGGCGCTTCTCGCCTCCACCTGTGGGACATACAGACGCTCACTGAGGTGTGGGCGAGCCCCGACTGGTACTACTTTGTGGATGCGCAGTTGACCTGGTCCACGGTGGCGTGGACGGGCGCCGAGTCGTTGACGGCGGATACGGAAGTCTACGTCTATCGGCACAGCCTAGCGGAGCTGACGCGCCTGACCGACAACGACTACGATGATTACGGTGTCCGCACCGATGGGCACCGTGTACTGTGGACGGGCCAAGTGGGGGGTACGCCGCGGGGCTATGAGTGGTCGCTGGACGAGGTGTTCATGGCTGTGCCCTTCGCTATCCCGGAGTTACCGTTCTTCAGTGACGTGATGCCGATCCACCACTACTTCAGGCAGATCGAAGAACTGCGGCGAATCGGCGTGCTGGGGGGCTACGAATACAACCTGAGCTGGGAGTTTCGGCCTGAGGCTCCCGCCTGGCGCGCGCAGTTCGCCAAAATGATCTGCGAGACTCTGGGACTGACCGTTCCGCTTGACATTGCCTGTCCGTTCCGGGATTTGGGCGAGGATGATCCCCAGGATCGCTACCCACACCAGTATGTGGCGGTAGCGGCCGCCAACGGCATCACTCAGGGGACGGGGGGTGGCAACTTCTCGCCCTACGTGAACATAGGCCGCGCTCAACTGGTGACGATGATCGTGCGTGCAGCCCAGAGGCTGGCGCCCCAGAGTCTTGCCTCGCCGCCGGCAGGATTCACGGGCACGTTGGGGCGGTTCGACCCGGTACACGGGCCCACCATGGCCGTGGCCGAGCACAACGGTCTTATGAAGGATGTGGTGGGGTTTGGTCCCGGGTGGGACCCGTGGGCTTCAGCCACCCGCGGTGAGATGGCGGCGATGCTCTGGGTGCTCAGGGGGCTTGTGAAGTAAGAGTGGGAGGAGCCATCTGGGGGCTTGGTGCGGAGCTGCCCGGGCGTCGCCGGCTTGGACTTGGTGGCGGCGGCGGCCCTGTTCCGGTGGCGGGCGCCCTGGCCGTCGGGGCCGGCCAACTTAGCGCGGTTTGACCACGAATGGGAGACGTGGGGGCGCGTCGCTAAGGGGAGGGTCGCGCCATGCGCCAGAACAGTCCCGCGCCCGCCGCCAAACAGACCATCAGGAGCACGGCGCGCAAGGCCCACCCCAGCTCAACCAAGCTACCCGCGGCCAGAGCGGCCAGCAGCAACCAGATACACAACGCTTCCCTTGACACGATGGTGCGGCGCGGCACCAGCTGTTTCCCCGTGTATAGGGGAATGAACAGCGCCACGTTCACTGCATAAGCGATGAGGAAGGCGCCGGCCAGACCCACGGCGCCGTGGGGGGCCAACCACCAGGTGCAGAGGAGTAGGGTGGCGGCCCACACGCCGTTGCTGAGCACACCCCACCACAGAAGGGCACGGGCGGTCGGGACAGGACCCGGGCGAGCCCTGTTGTACAGAATGATGTTGGTGACGGCCATGGCCAGTACCATGGTGACGTTGAGGGGCGGCCGGCGTAGCCGCCGCCGAGCAGACCCACCACTTCGGGGAAGGCCATGAGCGGGGCAGTAGGAAGGCCCCAAGTCCCCAGGAGACCAGCATGTTACCGGCAGCCAACCGCGTGCTCCCGGGCCTTCACGGGAAGCCAGCGGGGGCAGGAGTGAGGCCCCCACTGTAGCGCCGAGCAGGCTGATGATGTCTTGGAAACGCCACGTAGCCTGGAAGAGGCCCATCTGCTCGGATCCGTCCGGGTAGCGGAACAGTATCAACCGTGCCACCCCAAATCATGGGGGTGACCATGGCCCCGCTCACGTAGGCGGGGAGCGAAAACCCGGTGAGTACCCGTAGTTCCGTGCGCAGGCCGTCAGAGCGCGCCACACACTGATGGCGGCGGGAGACGCGTATCGTGGAGATCACGTACAAGACGAGGCCGACGAGGGCTCCGCCCGCCAACCCCAGCGCAGCGCCGGTGAGGCCCAAGCGGTACGCGCCCAGCACTATCAGCGGAAAGGTCAGGAGAACGCGCAACGTGGTGTTCAGGGCGATCTCCCGGAAAGCTTCGAAGCCGGCCAGTGCCCCGGACGGCGCGCCGATCACCGACTCGAATAACAACAGCGCTTGAGGCGATCTGCAGTGGTAGGGTGAGGGTGGGGTCGCCGAGCGTGCGGCCGGCCAGCACTGGTGACAATCCGATCACCAGCCCACATACGGAGGCTCCGGAGATAATTGCCACCAGCAGGGAGAGGCCCATGATGCGTCCGGCCCGCTGGGGATGCGAGGAGCGCAACTCGGCTACGAACTTGGTGTTGGTCACCCCCAAGCCCATCCCGGCCAGCAGTCCGAACATGCCCACCGTGCTCTGGATCATGCCCAACTCGCCGAAGCCGGCTACCCCCAGCGCTCGTCCCACCAGAGCTGCCGACACAACACCCACCAGGTAGGAGGCGATCTGGCCTCCGAGCGACCAGGCGCTCCCCCGCGCGAAGCGGGCGCGCAGCGACCCGGCGGGAGCCACGCGCTGCAGGGTTGTGCGCAGGTTGGTCATGGTCAGCGATTCTACCCGAGCGGGATACAATGGGGTGTCTTTGAGGGACGATGTCCCCCAACCCGAGGGGTCTCAAGAGGACTACAAGCAGACTGTGGAGCAAAGCATCCCGGATTTTCGGTACTCGGTTCCGTACAGGGGTGACGGGACCCGCGCCATGGCTGTGGCTCAAGCTGCGTTCGCGCAGGCGGGGTTCAGAGTGGAGCGCATGACGGCCACCGAGCTGCGCGTTGTTGGCCCGGGCATGCGGGGCGCGCGTGTGGATCCGTTACGGGGTGCCACGCTGGCCGGCGTTACCATCGGCGGCGGGGAGATTCGGGTGGAGGCGGCGCTGGGTGGCGCCGTGTGGGTTCAGCGGCTCCTGGGTCTGCTGCTCGGAGGCATGGCCGTGTTGTTTCTGGTTGGGTTTGGGATCGCCTGGGCCGTGCTTCCCTCTTTGCGAGCCTTCGCTTGGATATGGTTTTTTGTCCTGCTGCCATTCCTGCCGTGGGTTGGGTTGGGCCCCGTATTGGCCTTGGCGGTGCGCCGGGCAGGCGAAGGCGCCCTGCGGAATCTGGTGGACAACATGGCCGTGGCCGCTGCCGCCTCCGATCCTTGGTTGTCTGAGAGCGAAGAAGAGGAGGATGCTGTTGTTGAGGGCGGTGAGGGAGGTGCATGAACTGCGTGCGCGGCTCAGGCAGACCCTCCGGATTTAGGGCGCGCATGATGAGCGAACCACTCCACCGTACGCGTCAGTCCCTCCTGCAGGTCCACCCGGGGTTGGAATCCCAATATAGTGGATGCGCGGCCGATGTCGGCGTGGGAGTGGAGGATGTCCCCGGGGCGTGGCTCTTCAAACACGGGGGCGGAGGCGGAGCCGGTGATGGCGCAGAGTAGGTTGCAGAGCCCAAGCACGGTGTGGGGAGAGCCGCCGGCGATGTTGAACACCTCGCCGGCCCCGGCCGGCGAGGAGGCGGCCCGCAGGTTGGCGCGTACTACGTCGTCCACGTGAATGAAGTCGCGGGTCTGCGAACCGTCGCCGTAGATCACGGGGCGGGAGCCCGAGAGTAGGGCGTCGATGAATCGGGGCACCACCGCCGCGTATTGGCTGGAGGGATCCTGTCTGGCGCCATAGACATTGAAGTAACGGAGGGAGGTCACGTGCAGGCCGTATGAGGCCGCGAAAGCCTGTCCGAAGCCCTCCATGGCCAGCTTGGCGGCCCCATAGGGAGAGGTGGGTGACGCGGCCAGGCTCTCCGTTTTGGGCGTGATCTCGTTTTCGCCGTACACAGCGGAACTGGAGGCCATGATCACACGCTCCACGCCCAGCTCGCGCGCCGCTGTGAGAACGCGTACGCTGCCGCCCACCGTCACATCGTGGGTGGTGACCGGGTCTTCCACCGATTGTGGCACCGACACCACCGCCGCCAGATGAAAGACCACCCGGCACCCGTGCAGCGCTTGGCGCACCGCCTCCTCGTCTCGCACATCACCTTCTATCAAGCGGATGTGGCCAAGGGACTGGGCCAGGTTGTCGCGCCGGCCGCTGGAGAAGTTGTCGAGCACCGCCACGTCGTGCCCCAACCGCACCAGATGGTCGACCAGGTGTGAACCTATGAAGCCGGCCCCTCCCGTTACGGCTGCCCGTCCGTTTAATTTCGGCCACGCAGGTGTCACGATGCCTCCA
>JAXGIS010000020.1:0-25871 GCA_040770645.1 Thermoleophilia bacterium
CGCCACCGATCTCGGCGCCGGCGGTGCCGGTGTTCACGTTGACCAGGCCACAGTCGGAGCCCTGAGCGCTCAGGAACTGTTCGGCTTCGAGTAGGTCGGTGGTGAAGATGGCCGAAGATAGGCCTTGGGGGACGCTGTTGTGGATGGCGATGGCGTCCTCGAGGGTGGGGTAGGGCATGGTATACAGGATGGGAGCGAAGGTCTCTTCCTGGATAATGGGCATGTCCGGCCGCGCTTCGATGATGGTGGGCTCCACGTAGAAGCCGCCGGGGTTATCGGGCGTAACGAGTGGTTTGCCTCCGCAGAGCAGCCGCCCGCCCTGCTCTTGGGCCTGCGCCACTGCAGCCAGATAGTCCTCAACGGCGTCACGACTCACCAGAGGCCCCACCAGCACGCCGGGTTCCAAAGGATTACCCACCCGCACCGACCGGTACACCGCCGCCAGACGATCAACGAGGTCGCGATAAATGCCCTCCTGGGCGATGAGTCGGCGCGTGGACGTGCAACGCTGGCCGGTGGTGGCCAAAGCACCGAAGGCCACTCCGCGCACCGCCGTCCGCATGTCCGCCTTGGCGGTAACCACCGCCGCGTTGTTCCCGCCCAACGCCAGCAGGCTCCGGCCCAAGCGGGATGCCACTCTTCGGCCACCAACCGACCGGTGGCCACGGAGCCCGTGAACGAGACCAGGGGCAGGCGCCGATCCTGGAGCATGCGGTCGCCCACCACGCGGCCGCTGCCCACGACGAGGAAGAAGATGGGGGGATGACCCAGCTGCTCCAGTACTTGGTTGGCCACCCGCACCACAGCTATGGCAGTCAGCGCAGCTCGGGTGACGACGGCTTCCACACCGCCAAGTTGCCGACTACGGCGGCGATGAACGCGTTCCAAGACCAGACGGCCGACGGGAAGTTGAAAGCGGTGATCACGCCGATGGCCCCCAGAGGATGCCACTGCTCTTGTATACGATGATGCGGGCGCTCGCTCGGCATGGTGAGCCCGTAGAGCTGGCGGGAGAGCCCCACCGCGAAGTGGCCGATATCGACCATCTCCTGAATCTCGCCTTTGGCTCTTCCACTATGGTCTTACCCACCTCTAGGGAGACCAGGAGTCCCAGACATCTCCTTCTGCCGGCGCAGTTCCTCCGCTATGTGCAGTACGGCCTGACCCCGCACGGGAGCGGGCACAGCGGGCCCAAGCCAACGCTGACTCCTGGGCGCGCTCCATCATCTCCTCGTAGTTGTGGGGAAATGCCGTGGCCACGTGGCCCAGTATCCCGCCGTCTATGGGCGAAACACTGGGAAGGATGTCCGCTCCCTCAGGGGCAACCCAGCGTCCACAGAAAATGCCGGGGAGCGGGTCGGAGGGACCGAGAAGCGACGCAACGCGGGAGCGAGCCGCCCCATGCTGAGCGAAGGCGGCGCATCCTTTCGCTTGCCCGTTGCCCGGTGGAACACCCCACCCTGTACATGAGTATACCGATGGCACCCTCAAGTAGTGCGTACGGATGCGGGTTTTGGTGGGCCCAGTAGGATTCGAACCTACGACCGGCCGATTATGAGTCGGCAGCTCTAACCACTGAGCTATGGGCCCACACGGGGACGGTGGGCGACCTTGAAGCCCACCGAGGTTTCCATTCTAGCTGAAGCGCGGCCCGGGTCGTAGGGGTAGTGGGAAACATCGCCAACCCTTTTCCGCCTACGCCAACTCCAGCAACAAACACACCGTGTTGGGCACGGAGATTGGGCCAGAGTCTCACCTCGCCCTTGGCGCCCGCGGTAGAAGGAGCGTACAACACGCATGCCGTGCGCTTTCGCAAAGATGCGGAAGTCCCTTATGCTCACGCTGTGGATGTTGGGGGGAAGAAAATCGCCAGGGGAGGCTCAGCTTCTAAAGTTTGTAAATACTGAAGAATGTAAAGCTCCTCGGTATGGTTTGAGACCCGACGATGAGGGGTGGTCACCGCAAGGCTTCCGCATTCGATCTTGCTCCGTGCCCAGCGCGTGGTGCTCGGCTCACTGCTGCAGCCACCTCCTGGGTTCAAGCAGGCGCCATTCCAGCATGATGCAAACAGCTCTGCAGTTGCTGGAATGCTGCCATCACACTGCCTTGACTAAAGTGAGGTGGTATACGTGTGCGTGCAGGTGTTAGTGTTGCGGGTGCGGTGTTACAAGAACAGGAGGATGGTGTGTTTTTTGTTAAAAAAAGGCACTGTTCAGGCTGGCTGCCTCAGTTTATGGGGTTCACACAACCCCGGACTCAAACTGCCCGTACTCTTGAGCTTCTGAATAGAGGTAGCCTTGCCATCTCCGCCTCACTGGGAGTGGAGCTCTGACAATGGCTGGTGCATACTGGAGTGCAGTGGCACGATCTCGGCGCCTTGGCCTTGATCTATCTCCTGGACAGGTGCCTGCAGGACTGCCTGGCATTATCAGGACCACTACCGGCACGTCCGTGAAGGCTTCCACCCGGGTGCCGCGGCCGTTGGTGAGATCGAAGTAGTCCAAGGCTTTGGTGATGTAGAGATAGCTGTTGGCATCGAAGCGCCGAATGAAGACCTCGCCCTGGTGTTTCAGATAGCTTTCCACCTCGAAGTCAACCGAGGCGAAATCGTATCCGAACACTTCCTTCTGGCGAAGGCGGCGACCGAACTTGTCCCGCATAGACTCGTCGGACAGATAGGTGACATGGCCTATCATGCGCGCCACCGTGAGACCGGCGTCGGGCCCTTCGCCTCCGTAGTAGTCGCCCCCGCGCCAGTTGGGATCACGCATGATGGCCTGCCTACCCACTTCGTTGAAGGCAATCTGCATGGGAGAGTGCTTATGGGTACAGGCGATCGGGATACACGATGCCACCATCTCCGGGTAGGTGACAACCCACTGAAGCGCCTGCATACCACCCATAGATCCGCCGCAGACGGAGAGAAGGCGGCTAATCCCCAGTCTATCCAACAGCAACTTCTGGGCGCGCACCATGTCCGGCAGCGTGACTACCGGGAAACGCAGCCCGTACGGGCTGCCGGTCTCTGGGTCTAGCGATGATGGTCCGCTCGAGCCCCGGCATCCGCCGATGACGTTTGAGCAGATCACGAAATAGCGCTCGGTGTCGAAAGCTTTGCCGGGCCCGACCATGATGTCCCACCAGCCGGCCCGCGCACTGCCCTCATGGTAACCGGCCACGTGTGCATCCCCCGATAAAGCGTGGAGGATGAGTATGGCGTTACTGCCGTCGGCGTTGAGATGCCCATACGTCTCGTAGGCGATGGTAACCGGTGCCAGCATCAGCCCAGAGTCGAGTGGCAGCTCCGCGAAGCTCGCGTACTGCGTCTCCACCAAGCCCACAGATCCGTCGGTTTCTTGACCTTCGATGTAGTAGTCGCTCATGGACGAAGAAGTGTACCGCAGAACTCGCCCGTGGCCATTCACGGACCCCGAAGCTCGCCGCGCTGCGGCGGTTGCAACCGCAGGCGCAGCCGGCTCCGGGCATTGAACCTCGGTTGGGCGGGCCGGACGATGATCCGCTATCCGAAGTTGACCGGCCGGGGCGTGCGCCGCCGGCTGTGGCCGCTAACCGTGATAGCGGTTGGTGATGGGCAGCCGCCGATCCTTCCCGAAGGCTTTGGGAGTGATCTGCACTCCCGGCGCTCCCTGTCGGCGCTTATACTCGTTCAAGTCAATCATGCGCGTAATGCGCTCCACCACGGCGCGGTCCAACCCCGTCGCCGCTATCTCCTCAACGCTCTCATCGCGAACCACATACGCTTCCACGATAGAATCGAGGACTTCGTACGGGGGTAACGTATCTTGGTCCGTCTGGTCCGCCCGCAACTCCGCTGAAGGCGGGCGGGTGATGGTTGATTCCGGGATGGGCCCGCTGCCCGGTCCCCGCTGGTTGCGATAACGGGCGAGACGGTATACCAGCGTCTTGGGCACGTCCTTGATGACCGCAAAGCCCCCCACCATATCCCCGTAGAGCGTCGTGTAGCCCACGGCCGTCTCGCTCTTGTTGCCGGGGGCCAGCACCAGCCAGCCGAACTTGTTGGACATGGCCATGAGGTAGTTGCCGCGGATGCGCGCCTGTATGTTCTCCTCGGTGACGTCGGGCTCTCTGCCGCTGAAAGTGGCGGCCAGTGAGTCCAGGTAGGCGGAGAAGACCTCCTCAATGTAGATCTCGTGGAACTCGATCTCCAGATTCCGGGCGGTGACGCGCGCGTCGAGGCGCGTTTCCGCGCTCGTGAACCGTGACGGCATGGAGACGCCCACCACTCGCTCTCTGCCCAAGGCGTCCACGGCAATGCACGCCAACAGCGCCGAGTCGATGCCCCCGCTCAGTCCCATGACCACGCGTCCGAAGCGGTTCTTGTTCACGTAGTCCGCCGTGGCCAGGCACAATGCCGCGTAGACTTCGGCCTCGTCTGTCAACGTTTCTTCCACCGCGCCCGGTCTGCCCACCAGATCTCCGCACAATGCCTCACCCATGCAGTTGGGCGGGCGACGCGTGCCCCCGTTCACTTCACTTACGCGCACCGGCCGAGGGCAGGCAGGTGTCTGTGACTGCTCCAACGAGGGCTCCGATGGCATACCCGGCGTGTCCACCTCTACCAACAGCAGCGCTTGGGCGAACTGCGGCGCGCGGCACACCAACTCGCCCCCAGGGTCGATCACAAGGCTGTGCCCATCGAACACCAGTTCGTCCTGACCCCCACCCCGTTGACGTACACCACGAAAGAGCCGCATTCGCGGGCCTTCTGCCGCAGGATCTGCTCGCGCTGCCACCCCTTGCCGCGGTGATACGGCGACATGGAGAGGTTCACGATCACATCGGCCCCGGCCGCCTCCTGAGCAGACCCATCCGGGCCCCAAAGGTCGGAACAGATGTCTATGGCCACGGCCGTCTGCTGCAGCCTCACGATCAGTGCTTCCTCGCCAGGGGTGAAGTATCGTTTCTCGTCGAGTCCAGCGTGGTCTGAGAGCAGGACCTTGCGGTACACATCGTGCACCCTACCCCGCGCCAGCACGGCTGCAGCGTTGTACACGCGTCCCGCTTCGTGCTCCGGGAACCCCACCACGGCCACGGTCCCCAAACACGCCGTGGCCACCACATCGAGCGCGCGCCGGCAATCGATCAGGAAGTGCCGCCTGAGCAACAGGTCCTCCGGCGGATACCCACTGATGATGAGTTCTGGAAAGACCACCAGATCGGCACAGCAGCGCTGGGCCTCTTCCACCGACTCGATCACGCGCTGCGCATTTCCCTGCAGATCCCCCACTGTGGGGTTGATCTGCGCCAGCGCGATGCGCAGCACTTCCGTCACCCCTCCCGGCGCAGCAGGTCGAGAACGTCTGCGGTCTTCTCGTGCAGCAGGTCCACATCGGCCCGCGTTTCCAGGTTTACCCTCACCACCGGCTCCGTGTTGGACATACGCACGTTAACCCGCCACTGCGGGTACTCCACGCTGACGCCGTCGGTCTCGTCAACGCTGAGCGCGCCGGGCGCGAGCGCGGCCTTCAGGCCCGCGAGCGCCGCGGCGGGATCACGCAGTTCCAGATTGATCTCGCCGCTCACCGGGAAACGGGCCACGCGATCGCCAACCAGCGCGGATAGGCGCTTTCCCGTACGGCTCATGAGCGACGCCACCAGCAGCCATGGAATCATACCGCTGTCGCAATAGGCGAAACGACGGAAATAATGGTGAGCGGACATCTCGCCGCCGTAGAGCGCATCCTCGCGCCGCATGCGTTCCTTGATGAAGGCATGGCCGCTCTTGTTCATGATGGGAATGCCTCCGGCCTCCCTCACCATCTCGATGGTGTTCCACACCAGGCGTGGATCATGCACAATGCGCCCCCCCGGATGATCCTTCAGAGCCTCCTGTGCCAACAATCCCACCAGGTAGTAGCCTTCGATGAAGGCGCCGTTCTCGTCGAAGAAGAAGCAGCGGTCGCAGTCCCCATCCCAGGCCAGGCCGAGATCAGCGTTTTCCTTGATGACCGCGTCTGCCGTAACGGCGCGGTTTTCGGGAAGGAGGGGGTTGGGGACCCCTCTGGGAAAAGTGCCGTCGGGCACCATGTGCATGGGTAAGAACTCCAGGGGAAGCCGGTCCCGAAGGATTTCCACCAGCGGCCCGGCCATGCCGTCCCCGCCGTTGGCCACTACGCGCAGGGGACTCAGAGCCGATGGATTCACGTAGCCCATCAGATGCTCCACGTAGGCCGGCGTGGGATCAATCTCCGAAATTGTGCCGCGGTGTGCACCGGACTCCGGCCGCGCCAGAGGGCCACTCCCTTGCAGGGCCGCGGCCACCCACGACCCCATCTGGCTCAGTCCGGTGTCGCCGCTGATGGGGATGGCGCGCTCACGCACGAACTTCATGCCGTTGTAGTCTGCCGGGTTGTGGCTGGCTGTGATCATGGCCCCGGCATCGGCTTGGAGGTGCCACGTGGCGAAGTACACTTGTTCCGTACCCACCAAGCCGATATCGAGCACGTCGGCCCCGGCATCCGTAACCCCACGGCTGAACGCATCTTGAAGTGCCCGGCCGGACAAACGCATGTCGCGCCCCACCACCACACGCCGGGGCGATACCAAGCGCACGAGGGCGTGGCCGCTCCAGTAGGCCACTTCTTCGTTCACTTCATCCGGTACGCGCCCCCGCACGTCATACGCTTTGAAACAGTGCAAAGGTGCCTGCTGTTCTTCCATCTCGACCCCCTGTCGACGCGTGCTTCAGCGGTCGTCTTCCAGTTGGGCAACGAGTTGCCGTATCTCCTCCGCCCTCCAACGCGGTACCACCAGTGTATACGCCTGCTAGGCCCGCACCACGATGAGGTCGTCCACCCCCACCAACGCCACCAGTTCTCCCGGATCCGCGCAAAACACGATGTTGGCCCGTGCATCGAGGGTGGCCAACCGCCCCCGAAAGTGGTTGCCGTGGTCGTCTGCCGGGAGGTATTCCTCCAGAGCCACCCAACCACCCAAATCGCTCCACTCAAAAGTGGCGCCTATCATGCGCACGTTGGCGGCGTGTTCCATGACCCCGTAGTCCACGGATAGCGATGGCAAAGAGGCGAATGCCTCCCTCAGGGGCCGCCGATGGATCTCTTCCGCTCCTCCTCCCAGGGGCACGGCCTCCAACACCGCCAGATGACCGGGTAGGTTCTTGTGGTACTCGGACAGGATTACGTCCGTGCCCCACACGAACATGCCACTGTTCCACCAGTACTCGCCCGCAGCCACATATTCTTCCGCAGTCGCCAGGTCCGGCTTCTCTCGAAAGCCAAGAAGCGAATAATGGGTCAAATCCCCATCGACCCGCACTTTCGCGCCCTGACGTAGATAACCGTAAGCCGTGGCCGGATAGGTTGGTGGTATGCCCAGCGTGTACAGGACAGGCTCGGAAGCCGCCGCCGTTGCAGCCGAGTTGATGACTCGTGCGAACTCTTCGCTGGGAGCGATACGATGGTCGGCGGTCAGCACCACCATCACCATATCTCCAAAGCGCTCACGGCAGATCAATGCCCCCAGGCAGATGGCCGCCGCGGTGTCGCGACGCATGGGCTCGCCGATGATGTTGGCGTGCGGCAGATCCGGAAGCTGTTCTCGAACGAGCGGAACGAAGGCTTCGTTCGTGAGCACCAGGATCCGTTCGGAAGGAGCGATCAGGGAAGCCAGGCGATAACCCGTCTGCAGCAGGCTCCTGTCACCGAGCAGGGTGAGGAACTGCTTGGGCTTGTCTTGAGTGCTGAGGGGCCAGAATCGCGTGCCCGCTCCTCCGGCCAGCACCACTACCGCGCAGTCCGTAGTGCCGTCGCCCATGTGCGCTGGTAGGCGCCTCTGCGGCGATATCGATGGCTGCGGCGTTATCTTCACTGATGTCTTTCACTGCTGTCAGGGCCTCCGCTGCGCTTCGGAACAACGGTGCGTCACTTCGTCACCCGTCGCTTGCTCGGCGCCATGCTAGCATGGCGACCCCGCTCCACGCGCAACGCCCAAACCGCTTCCGGCACCTGCGGCGGTATAGTGGCGCGGCCCCGCGGGAAACGCCGCGGGGCCGCGCAGAAACATAACCGCCTCATGAGGCAGAGCCCCATGAGGCGGTGTGCTGTCTGGCTCCTCGGGCAGGACTCGAACCTGCAACACCCTGGTTAACAGCCAAGTGCTCTGCCAATTGAGCTACCGAGGAATGAATTGGCGCTGCTCAGTATAGCCGAGAGTCTCCGGGTTGAAAACCGGCCAAGTTCATACCGCGTCGCCCCACCCACCCGAAGCGAAGGCTACAGCCTCTCCACCTGCGTGCCGCAGCAGTCGCAACGCAGTCCGGCGTCCGCCTGCACATGTGCCCGGATCTCGAGCCCAGAGTCGCGTGCACCTGCCGACTTGGACCGGAGGAAGCCTCTGCCACACACGGGGCACCTCGAGCCCTGTTGCAGGCCGCCCAACAGGGCGGCCAAGCTCAAGGCTGGGGCGGATTCGTGTTCCTCTGCCTGCGCCGGGGACCTCCCCTCCCTCGGCCCATATCAATCTGAGCTGCGACTGGGCGACCTCGTTGAGCTGCGCGCCCTGGCCTCTGGTTCTGACCGCGCCGGCCCTCATCACAGCCTCCTCATGACACCCACAACCTTGCCCGCGATAACCGGGTCCCGCACCAGAATGGGATCCATCTCCTCGTTCTCGGGCTGTAGCCTAACGTGATCCTGTTCGCGAAAGAAGCGCTTGACGGTGGCTTCGTCTCCCAACACAGCCACCACGATATCTCCGTTCCCCGCTGTGTCCTGCCTGCGCACCACTACAAGATCACCGTCTAGGATGCCGGCCTGTACCATGGATGATCCCTTGACACGCAGAACAAAGCACTCGCCAGAATGCACCAGAAAGCTGGGGACCTCCAACACGTCCTCGATCTGCTCCAGTGCCAAGAGAGGATCTCCGGCCGCCACCCGCCCCACCAAAGGCAGGCCCACCACCCCCACCCCTCTGCCCGCGGCCGCTTCCCGTGGTTCTTCCGCCGGCCGCACCACTTCCAAGGCCCGGCGTTTCAGCGAGCCACGACGGATGTAGCCGTTGCGCTCAAGCACGCGGAGGTGGTTCTGTACCGACGCAGGGGAAGACAGGCCCACGGCCGCCCCAATCTCACGGACGGTGGGCGGATAACCGTTACGATGAGTCAGGTCACGGATGGCGGCAAGAATTGCCTCCTGCCGGTCAGTCAGCGCCATAACCGATGTCACTCCCTCTGCGAACGTATGTACGCCTGCGGCCAGTATAGAACATTCGTTCGTCTCCGCCAAGGTCATTTGACGGTCATATACGCACCCTCTATACTCGCGATGTGCTGAGCACGTCCGAGTGGCGGAATTGGCAGACGCGCTAGGTTGAGGGCCTAGTGAGCGCATAGCTCATGGGGGTTCAAGTCCCCCCTCGGACACCACCCTGCCCCCGCAGCCACACTCCCTGGTCGCATGCGCCCTAGAATCTCACGCTTGGCGCACGAACGGTCGCGGTCGACAACCCGCAACCACCCGCGCCATCCGCGATGGGAACCTGATACAGACCATCTCGTTACGGGCGTTTCCCCCGTCAATAAGCAATACAACCCCACGGTACGGCAAGTCCTGTTTGACCCGGATGCGCGCATTTCTGGGCAGAAAGGGTTTCCTCATGGGCCACAAATGGTTAGACTCGTAAGTGAGCGCTGAGCTACCCATGGGAGATGAGCCGATGCCTAAGCGACCCGCCAAACCACTCAACCCGCCCTTTCCTGAGGAGCTATCCTCAGAGCAGACATACCGCACGTGCGATCCGGCCGGGTTCGCCTTCGCCACCACCGCTGAGCTTCCCCCCCTGACCGAGATCATCGGCCAGGAGCGCGCAGTCGGGGCCGTGGATTTTGGGGTCAGTATCAAGAGCCACGGCTACAACATATACGCTCTGGGTGCACCGGGAACCGGCAAGACCCGCACCATCACGGAGTTTCTCAACCGCGAGTCGGCCACCCTCCCGGTTCCCGCCGATTACATCTACGTCTACAACTTCGACGCTCCACATAGGCCCAACGCCATCAAGATGCCCCCCGGGAAGGCGTGTGACTTCCGCACGGACATGGAGAGACTGGTGGAGGCTCTGCAGGCCGCCATCAGCCAGGCGTTCGAGAGCGAGGAGTACGAGAATCAGAAGCGCGAGATCCAGCAGAAGGTCAGCGAGCAGCAGGAGGCCCGCTTCAAGGCCCTGAAAGAAGTCGCCGAGTCCCGCGGCTTTACTATCATGCGCACTCCGGCCGGCCTTGCCTTTGCCCCCCGCACCTCCGACGGCCAACCCATGCCTCGCGAACTCTACAACGAACTGCCCAAGGAGCGTCAGGAGGCCATCGACAAGGGCTTGGAACAACTGAACGGAGAACTGCAAGACGTCATGCGCCTCGTGCGTCAAGACGAGCGCCAAGGGCGCGAAGCTCAGCGGAACCTCGACCGCGAGGTCTCCACCTTTGCCGCCGAGCATCTGGTGGAAGACCTGGCCGCCAAGTGGGTCGAGGTGGATGAGCTGGGCGAGTATCTGAAGGCCGTTCTCAAAGATGTGGTGGAGAACGCCAACGATTTCCGGAAGTCGGACGAGGATCAGCCGGTCATGTTCATGGGTATGCCCATCCCTGCCGGCGGACGTAACGAGGCCACTTTCCGCCGCTACCGCGTGAACGTGCTGGTGGACAACTCCTCGCTCGAGGGCGCTCCCATCGTCAACGAGAGCAACCCCACCTTCCAGAACTTGGTGGGGCGCGTAGAGCACATGGCCCAGTTCGGGGCTCTGGTCACCGACTTCAACATGATCAAACCCGGTGCGCTGCACACGGCCAACGGCGGCTTTCTGGTAGTGGAGGCCAGAGACATCCTAAGCAAACCGTTTGCATGGGACGCACTCAAGCGGACACTCAAGACCGGGCTGGTCCGCATCGAGGACGTAGCTCAGCAGATGGGTTGGGCCACCACCTCCACCCTGGATCCGGAACCCATTCCCTTCGACGCGAAGATAGTGATCATAGGCGAGCCCTACCTGTACTACGCACTCTATCGCCTGGACCCAGATTTCCAGGAGCTCTTCAAAGTCAAGGCCGATTTTGACTCTGCCATGGACAGGAATCAGGATAATGTGCGAAAATATGCGGCCTTTGTCTGTACCATCTGTGAAAAATATCATCTCAAACACCTTGACCGTTCAGCGATGGCCAAGATCATTGAATACGGGTCCCGCCTGGCCGATGACACGATGAAACTCACCACCCGCTTTTCCCTGATATCAGATGTCCTCCGGGAGGCAAGTTATTATGCAACCCTGGAGGATGAGGGGATGGTTGAAGCAAAGCACATCATGAAGGCAATTGACGAGAGGACCTACCGCTCAAGCCTGGTCCAGGAAAAAATCCAGGAGTACATCACCCGGGGTATCTTCATGATCGATACCACGGGAGAGAAAGTGGGGCAGGTGAACGGGCTTTCCGTCATGAGTCTCGGTGATATTGAATTTGGAAGGCCATCCAGGGTCACGGCAAGTATCGGGATTGGCAAAGAGGGAATCATGGATATCGAGCGTGAAGCGAGCATGGGTGGTCCGAGCCATACCAAAGGAGTACTGATCCTTTCAGGGTACCTCGCACACAAGTTCGCCCAGGACAGCCGCTCTCCGTCAATGCGCGTCTGGTCTTTGAGCAGTCGTATGGCGGCGTGGATGGCGACAGCGCTTCCTCCACCGAACTCTATGCGTTGCTGTCGTCCCTCTCCGGCCTGCCCATCCAGCAGCGCTTCGCCGTCACCGGATCAGTGAACCAGCGTGGACAGGTGCAACCCATTGGCGGCGTCAACCAGAAGATCGAAGGCTTCTATGCCGTATGTAAGGCCAAGGGTCTCCGCGGCGACGAAGGGGTCCTCATTCCCCGCACCAACGTGCCCCACCTCATGTTGCGGCAGGAGGTGCGCGACGCCATCGCCGCGGGGCAGTTCCACATCTACCCCATATCCAGCATCGACGAAGGTATCTCGCTCCTGACCGGCGTTGCGGCGGGCGTGGCGGACGACAGCGGTGTCTATCCCGAGAACACCGTGAACCGTCGCGTGGCCGACCGCTTGGCTGCACTCACGGCCAAGGCGCGCGAGTTGAAGGAGGCGAAGGGCAAAACCAAGGCCAAGAAGGCCGCTCCCAAGTCGCCGGCACCCGAACCGGACGAGGAGTAGTCAGACAGCCGGAAGAAGAGGGCGGCGCGGCGTACGCCGCGCCCCGGGCCCACCTGGATCTGAAGCCTACCTACGCCTTCTTCTGAACGTTGACCGGCACCGCTTTCAGGGCCGGCACCTTGGTCACCGGATCACTCACAGCCGGGAACAATGCGGCAGCCGCCGCCTCGGCGTAGTGCTGCGGCATGAATACGAGTCCCTGCGGCACTGTGGGTGCGATGACCGCCACAGGCTCAATGTTGCCCCACGGGCTTGTCACCTGGACTCGGTCCCCGGAGGCGATGCCCAGCGACGACGCATCGGTTGCATTGATCTCCAGCCTACCCTCGGCCACCAGACCACTGAGCCCCGGTGCCCGGCGGGAACGGCTGCCGGTGCCGAAGTGTTCGCGCTCGATGCCGGTGGTCAGCGTGAAGGCGTAACCATCGGCCGCAGAGTCTGCAGTATCCACCGGCGCTACTTCCACCGGCTGCAGAAGGGCTTTGCGCTCACCGAAACCGTCGGCGTAGAGAACCGGGGTCCCTTCGTCCTCTACCGACACGCACGGCCATTGAATATCACCCTGGTCGAGGCGCTCGTAGGAGATGCCTGCGTACTGCGGAACCGCTTTGGCGATCTCCACCATGATGTCGGCCGGGGACGCGTACGCCCAGTCCGCACCGAGTTGGTTGGCGAGCGCCAGCACGATCTCCCAATCGGGTTTACAGCCATCCAGCGGCGGCAAAGCTTCGCGTACGCGCTGCACCCGACGCTCGGTATTGGTGAGAGTGCCGTCGCGCTCGGTGATGGCGCACGCCGGCAGCACCACGTCCGCGTACCGCGCCGTCTCCGAAAGGAAGAGATCCTGCACCACCAAGAATTCGGCCTGCTCCAGCGCCTCCTTGACAGCCGCTGCACCCGGTTCCGACACGGCCGGGTTCTCTCCCACCACGTACAGTGCCTTGATCTGCCCGTCAAGCACTCCTTGGAGCATCTCCCCCATGGTCTTACCCGGGTTCTTGTCGCCCAAGCGACCCATGGCGGCTTCAACCGCCTTGACACCGTCGGCATCCGTGAGGGCGCGGTAACCGGGTAGATAGTCGGGCAGACAGCCCATGTCACAGGCACCCTGAGCGTTTGCCTGACCTGCCAAGCCGTTGACCCCGGTACCTGGGCGGCCCAAGTTACCGGTAATCACGGCCAGGTCGACCAGTGCCGTGACGGCGGCCGCGCCGTTGACCTGCTGGGTCAACCCGGCCGAGTACAGGATGCAAGCCGCCGCGGCCTTGCCGTACAGCTCAGCGGCGGTCTTGATGTCGGCGGCGGCGAGGCCGCAGGCCTCGGCCGCCGCCTCCAGACTCACCGCCTGAAGCGATTCCACCAACTCCTCGTAGCCTTCGGCGTTGGCGGCGATGTAATCCTTGTCCTGCAGCCCCGAGTCGATGATGTGCCGCAGCATAGCGGCCAGCAGCAGAGTATCGGTACCCGGCTTCACCGCCAGGTGCAGGGTGGCCCTCTTGGCGATGTCGGTCCGCCGCGGATCGATCACAATGAGGGTTTTGCCCTGCCGCGCCGCCTTGATGAGTTGCAGCGCCAACACCGGATGCTCCTCGGTGGTGTTGGACCCGGCGATCAGTAGAACGTCGGCGTCCGTCAGGTCCGCCACGGAGTTGGTCATGGCCGGGTAGGGCAGAACTTTGCCCACCGTGGCCACAGCTGCCGCTTGGTTGTAGCGGGCCCCGCTGTCGATGTTGTTGGTGCCCAGAACGGTACGGGCCAACTTCTGGAGCAGGTAGTTCTCTTCGTTGGTGCAGCGCGCGGAGGCGATCACGCCTACAGCCTTGGCTGCTTTGGCCTTCTTCAGGCCCTCGGCGGCCCGGGCCAGCGCGTCGTCCCAAGTGGCGGGGGTCAGCAGACCGTCCTCACCGCGGACCAAAGGCGCTATCAACCGCTCATCCGAGTTCACATACTCCATACCGAAGCGGCCCTTCACGCACAGGTTCCCCTGGTTGACTCCCTCGCCGATGGGAGCCTTCACGCGCACCAGTTTCCCGCGAAAAGTCTGCACTTCCTGCTCACAGCCCACGGCACAGAAATCGCAGACGGTCTTGGTTTTATCCGTCTGCCAGTTGCGGGCGGCGAAGCGGCTGCGCTTCATGTTGAGCGCGCCCACCGGGCAGGTGCTCACGCACTGACCGCAGGATACGCAGTCCACCGCCTCCAAGGGCATGTTGTAGGCCGTGTCGATGATGGTGTCGTAGCCACGGCTGCGGAAGCCCCAGCAGCCGATGCCCATGACTTCGCGGCAGATACGCACGCAGCGACCACAGAGGATGCAACGGTTGGGGTCGCGGGCGACGTTGGGGTGGTCATCGCGGGTGGCAAACTCCAGTGGATGCCAACCCCAAGGGGAAACCGCCACCCCGTATTCGTGCGCGTAGTCCTGGAGCCGGCAGTCGCCGGCGGCCTCGCACACGGGACATTCGAGCGGATGGTAGGAGACCAGCAGCTCGATAACAAACTTGCGCAGCTTCATGATCTTCTCATTGCGCGTGTGTACCACCATTCCATCGCCGCACTTGAGTGCGCACGACGGCATGGGAGCTCTACCGCCCTCTACCTCCACGAGGCACAGACGGCAGGCGCCGAACGGTTCCAGGCGCGGATCATGACACAGCGTGGGGATATCGATACCGACGCTACGCGCCGCCTCCAGCACGGTGGTACCGGGGTCCACCGTCACCTCTTGGCCGTCGATGGTCAGGGTGAGGGTCTTCACCTCGGTCTCAGGAAGGGACGCCATCACTTCCTCCTCACAGCGTTGAACCGGCACTTCTGGTAGCACGCACCGCAACGGATGCATATGTCGGGATCGATGTGGTGCGGCTCTTTCCTCTCGCCGGTGATTGCATCCACCGGGCATGCGCGCGCACACGCGCGGCAGCCGGTGCAGGCTTCGGCGTCGATGTAGTAGGTGGTCAGCGCCGCACAAGCTCCTGCCCGGCACTTGTGCTCGAAGATGTGTTCCTCGAACTCCTCACGGAAGTACTTCAGCGCCGTGAGCACTGGGTTGGGGGCGGTGCCGCCGAGCGCACACAGCGAACCATCTTTGATGTTCTCCGAAAGCTCTTCCAGTAGAGGGATGTCCTCGGGGCGACCTTTACCGTCGCAGATACGATCGAGAATCTCGAGCATGCGTTTGGTGCCCACGCGACAGGGGATGCACTTCCCACAGCTCTCAGCCTGGGTGAACTTGAGGAAAAACCGCGCCGTGTCCACGATGCAGTTGTCCTCATCCATGATCACCATGCCGCCCGAACCCACGATGGCCCCGGTTTCATTGAGGGCCTCGTAGTCGACCACGGTATCGAGCAGAGCCTCGGGTAGGCAGCCGCCTGAGGGGCCACCCAGCTGCACGGCTTTGAAAGCGCGATCGTTCTTGATGCCGCCAGCGATCTTGTAGATGATGTCGCGCAGGGTTAGACCCATGGGCACTTCGGCCAGGCCGGACCGCTTCACCTTACCGGTGACGGCGAAGACCTTCGTGCCTTTGGACTTCTCGTAGCCGCGGGCGGCGAAGGCCTCAGCGCCGCTGGTGATGATCCAGGGGATGCAGACCAGGCTTTCCACGTTGTTGATGTTGGTGGGCCGCTTCCACAGACCGGATTCCGCCGGGAACGGCGGCCGGAGATTCGGCATACCTCGCCGACCCTCAATGGAGCCCATGAGGGCGGTCTCTTCGCCGCAGACGAAGGCGCCGGCGCCCTCCTTGATCTTGATGTGGAAGGAGAAGTCGGAGCCCATGATGTTGTCACCCAACAGGTGACGCTCCTCTGCCTGCTGAAGCGCGATCTTCAGGCGCTTGATGGCCAGCGGGTACTCCGCGCGTACGTAAATATAACCTTCCCTCGCGCCGATGGCATATCCGCCGATGGCCATGCCTTCGAACACGGCGTGCGGGTCACCCTCAAGGAGCGAGCGGTCCATGAAGGCGCCGGGGTCACCCTCGTCACCGTTGCAGATGAAGTATTTCTGACCGTCGGGTGAGGGGGCGTTGCGCGCGAAGCGCCACTTCATCCCTGTGGGAAACCCGGCTCCGCCGCGCCCGCGCAGACCCGAAGCCAGGACCTCTTCAATGACCTCGTCAGGTGTCATGGAGGTGAGGGCTTTGAAGAGGCCCTGATACCCTCCGTTCTCGATATAGTCGTCGATATCTTCGGGATCGATCTTGCCGCAGTGGCGGAGCACCAGCCGGTCTTGGTAGGCGTAGAAGTCATTGTGCGACGTGGGCTCGGCTTCCGAGAGCACGATCCACTTGTGCACCGGCTCTCCGCCGATGATGTGTTCCTCGATTATCTTCTTCACCATGGCGGGTGTCACCGTGCCGTAGGTGACGGTGCTCTTGGTCCCATTGTCCAAGGTGGTCACGTCAACGAGCACATCCATGGCGCACATGCCCCGGCAGCCGGTCCCGGTGACCGACGCACAGCTACCATCGCAGGTGTCTTCACGCGGCTTGACCACGCCGTAAATGCCGGAAGCGGCCAAGCCCTCCTCGAAGGCCTCGAAAACCTCTTTGCCGCCGGCCGCTATACCGCCGGTCCCCATGCACACGCCGATTTCCACCTGCGGCTCAACCTTGCGCGGGCGGAGAGTGGTGGGCTGAGTGAGTTCGCGCGCCATCTACGCCTCCTCCCCCTCGGAAGTGGCATCGGCCGGTGCCGCAGACGCGGCCTCAGCGGATGCCTCCGACACCTCACCACCGTTGCCCTGGGAAGCTCGGAACTCCTTCAGGCTGGAAACGGCCTTGTCCGGCGACAACTTGCCGTAGGTGTGGTCGTTGATCATCATGACCGGAGCCATGCCGCACGCACCCAGGCAGGCTACCCCCTCGAGCGTGAACACCATGTCCTCGGTGTTCTCACCTTCCTGGATGCCAAGATGTTTTTCGACCTCCAGGCTCACCAACGGGGAGCCGGAGACGTGGCAGGCCGTTCCGTGGCATATACGGACCACGTTCTTGGCACGAGGGATCAAGCGGAACTGGGCATAGAACGTGGCCACGCCGAACACGCTGCTCAGCGGTTCCCCCAGCGCTTCGGCGAGACGTATCAACGCTTCCTTGGGCAGGTAGCCGTATGCCGCCTGCACACCCTGCAGGAGCGGAATCAACGCTCCTTTCATCCCCTGGTACTTCTCCAGTAGCTCTTCGAGGGGTCCGTAGTCAAACGCGGCTTGAGCCACGGCGCTATCCGGACTCTGAGCAACCGTCATGGGCCAACCTCCCACCTCGGTATCAACTTAAGCCAGCTCAGCATCGGAGACGGAGAAGAGACTCTCGTTCCGCAACGCCCGTATCAGCCTCAACGTGCGCATCATCTGCGGGTCGAGGACGTCCACGATGGCAGATGACATACCCAGTGCTGCGAGCATAGCCATATACACACAATTCACGCCAGAACGCAAATCCGTTGGCATACCATTTGACACATTGGAAAGCCCGCAGGTGGTCTTCACCGGTGGGTCGAACATGTCCGGGAGGGCACGAAGCGCTTCCTGCACGGCCAGGGCTCCCTGTTGGCCCACGTCCAGAGTCACGGGCAGGATGATGGGGTCGAGATAGAGACGGTCGTTGCTGATGCCCAGCTCGTTGGCGGCCGCCACCAACTCGAAGGCCATGGCGATGCGCTCGTCTGCATCGGCAGGCACGGCGTCACCCATCATAAGGCCGATGATGTCGCACCCCGAGGTCGCCGCCAGTGGAAGGATGCGCTCAAGCTTGTCGGGTTGCATGGAGAAGGAGTTGATGAGGGGCTTGGGCAGGCCCAGCTCGTCACAGTGAGCGATCCCGGCCGCCAGGGCATCCGGATTGGTAGTGTCCAGACACAACGGCAACCGAGTCACCGCCGACACGCTGTCGATGGCGAAACGCATGAGTTCTTCACCGCCTTTGCGCGCCGGGCCCAAGTTGATGTCGAGGGCGTCGGCGCCGGCGGCCTCCAGCCGCCGCGCCATATCTTGAAGGGGCTCCGCCTCCCGCGCCTTCAGCGCCGGGCCCAGCCGGCGACTCATGATATTGATGTTCTCTGCGATTATGAACACGCTCCCCAACCTTTCCTCCGGAGGGCCTGACGGTAGGCCGCTTCTGCTTCGAAAGAACTGCGCACGAAGGGACCGGACACCACGACCAGTCCCAACCCCTCTCCATAGGAAGCATAGCCCGCGAACACCTGCGGCGGCACGTACTCCACCACCGGCAGATGGCGGCTGCTCGGCCTCAGATACTGGCCGATGGTCACCACGTCCACGCCGGTCTCGGCCAGCCGGTCCAGCAGGGCCTCGACTTCATCCGCCGTCTCCCCCAACCCCACCATGAAACCGCTTTTGACCACCGGAGGGTGATTCGAAGCGGGCAGGCACTCCCGCGCGGGGCCGACCTCATCCCCCGTGGACGGCGGGCCGGCAGCCGTGGTCACGGCCGCGGCGCGTCGCAGCACTTCCAGCGACCGCTCAAAGTCGGCCTGCGGTCGCACCCGCGCATACAGACGGGGAATGGTCTCCACGTTGTGATTGAGGACCTCCGGGGCCTCATCCAGCACTGTGTTCAGCGCCTCGGCCGCACCGGCGAAATCGGGGATGAGAACCTCCACGGTGGCGCCCGGCAAAGCGCGACGCACCTCTCGGATAGTGGCTGCGAAGTGGGCGGCCCCGCCGTCCGCCAAATCATCACGCGTGACCGAGGTGATCACCACGTGCGAAAGCCCCAAGGCGGCGGCCGCCTCGGCCACATGCTTCGGCTCCTCGGCATCGAGGGGTGACGGTGATCCTCCGGTAATGGCACAGAAGCGACAGTCGCGCGTGCACGTGTCGCCCAGGATCAGAAAGGTGGCGGTGCCGGACTCAAAACACTCGCCGCGGTTGGGGCAGGCGGCTCCTTCACACACCGTGTGCAACCGGCGGGAACGCAACAGGCGATCCATCCCGGCCATGGCGGCGGCCGACGGCAGCCGCTTCTTCAGCCACGGCGGCTTGGGACCCGGCCCGACCAGGGCGCCGGTGGGTGTGGAAGCCGCAGCGTCGTCCATCTTCTCACCCATGGTACCGTTGTCTCCTGGGCCGACGCCTGCCACCCGCGCACGAGATTCAGCCGGCAACGTGCACCGACTCCCCGTTGACATCCTGCGCTGCCTCCATCACAGCCTCCGCGATGGTGGGATGTGCATGCACGATCCGGCCGAAGCGGCGCGCGCTCATGCCGGCTTCCAACGCCACGGCCACTTCGTGAATCACGTCCGTCACGTGCGGTCCCATCATGACCGCGCCCAGCAGCCTGTCGGTGTCGTGGTCGGCCACCAGTTGCACGTAGCCTTGGCCCTCGCCCAGCGCCAAGGCTTTGCCCAAGGCTCCAAAGCGAAAAGTACCGGTCACCGGCCGGAAGCCTTCGTCCCGCGCGTCGTCTTCGGTCAAGCCCACACGGGCCAACTCCGGAAGCCCGTAGACGCACATGGGCACGTAGCGCAGGTCGCGCTCACGATTACCGCCCAGGATGTTGTCCGCCGCCACCAGGCCCTCGTGTGAGGCTACGTGCGCCAGCAGGAAGCCGCCCGTGACGTCGCCGATGGCGTAGATGCCGGGGACCGACGTCTCCAGACGTTCATTCACCAGGATGTAACCACGCTCGTCTACAGCCACACCCACTGTCTCCAGGCCGATCCCCGCCGTATTCGGCTGCCGTCCCACTGCCACCAGCATCTTCTCGGCGGTGAGCGTGCGGCCCCCTCCAGAGACACCGTCACCTGATCGGGCCTGTACTCCGCCACGCTCTCCAGGCGTGTCTTGACCAGGACCTCAATTCCCTTCTTCCGCAAGGCGCTCTGGAACTGCTTGGCTGCACGCGCATCCTCCTGGGGGAGCAACTGCGGCAGCAGTTCCACGATGGTCACGGCAGTACCGAGCTCAGCGAAAAGGCAGGCGAACTCACAACCGATGGGGCCCCCGCCCAAGATGAGCAGCGACGAAGGGATACGCTCGATGGTGAGCAGCTCCGTGGAATCCATGACCGCGGGCTGTGAGAAGTCGAAGAAGGAAGGATGAAGCGGTTCTGACCCGGTGGCCACGATCACAGCGTCGGCTTCGAGCCTCTGTAGAGCTCTGCCGTAGCAGCCTCGGGTACCGGTGCGGTCTCCTCTTCACGCGATATCTCCGGCACCACCTCCACTTCCACCACACCGGGCCCCGCCAGCCGGCCCCTCCCGGCAACGAGCTTGACCTTGGCCTTCTTGAACAGAGTGTGGATGCCGTTGCGCAGTTGCCCCACCACCTCTTCTTTGCGTAGTTGCATGCGCGCCCAATCGGGAGTCACCTCTCCGGACACGCTGAACCCGTAAGCGGCGCCGGCGCGCGCCTTGGCCAAAGCGTCCACACCCGCAATGAGCGTCTTGGTGGGAATGCATCCCCGATTCAGGCACGTGCCGCCCAGAGGTCCGCTCTCCACCACCGTCACGTCGGCGCCCCGCTTGGCGGCGCTGATGGCCGCCACGTAGCCGCCGGGCCCCCCGCCCAACACCACAATCTTCTTAGCCGCCTCGCCCACGGTTCCCCTCCTCCGCGCGACTAGAGCACATCGGCCATCTAGAGTACCCCGGCCATGTCGAGTATCCGCGGCACCAGATCCACTCTCCCCAAAGCCATGATATGCACCCCATCGCAGATTCCCTCGTCGCGTAGGAAGCGGATGTGACGCGCGCAGATGGCGGCACCCACCAGAGCAGCCTCGCCCTTGGGCGCTTCTTCCAGTTCCCGCACCAGCGCCTCGGGGAACTACTATGCCCGGTACCGAGGCATTCAGGTAGCGCGCCATACCGGCACCGGCTAGCAACATCCCGGCCAGCACCGTAACCCGAGTGCCGGCCGTCACTTTGCGGGCGGCGGTCATGAAATCGGCGAAACGCTGCATGTCGTACACGGCCTGGGTCTGGAAAACTCGGCGCCGGCTTCCACTTTCTTGGCCAACTTGAACAGCTGTGGCCTAATGGGATCTGCGTCCGGCGCCACCACAGCCCCGATGAAGAAATCGGTGGCGCCCTCCAAGCCGGCGCCGTTCCAATCGAAGCCCTCGTTGAGCCCCTGCGCACACTGGATGAGGTGGACCGAATCGAAGTCATAAACCGGCTTGGCCTGAGGATGATCGCCAATACAGGGATGATCCCCAGTCAAACACAGCAGGTTGCGGACACCCAACACGTGGGCCGACAGGAGGTCGCTCTGCAGGGCCAGCCGGTTACGATCGCGGCACGTGAGCTGATATACGGCCTCCCCACCCCGCTCGATGACCTGATGCGCAGCGGAGAGCGGGCCCATGCGCATGACCGCGCTCTGGTTGTCGGTCACGTTGAGTGCCGCAACCCTGTCTTTCAGGAGTTCGATGTCGGCCACCATGGCGGAGATATCCGTTCCCTTGGGAGGCCCTATCTCCGCCGTGACTACAAAGTCCCCGCTCATGCAGGCCGCTTTGAACCGATTCACGAGCCTGGGTCCTCATCCACGCCAACAACCTTGGGGTCTGCAGCCGAAGCGGCGGCTTGGGAAGCACCGGTCTCCGCGGCGGCAAGCCCCGTGGCCGAAGCGGCGGCTTGGGAAGCACCGGTCTTCGCGGCGGCGACCCTTGCGGCCGCCACCACAGGCTGCGCAACAGTGCGGCGCCTTCCTTCCCGCCAGTTCACGTGCCCTGGTCGCCGGCTTTGGTCCCAGCTCCTCGGTGGCTGAATGACCGTGGCATCCTCGAGCCGGCCCTGTTTCTCCAACGCTTCGAAGATCAGCACCCACGCGCAATCCCTCTCCGGGTCCACCTCGCATTTGCCGTGGTCACTACCGCCACAGGGGCCGTTCACAAGGCCTTTGCTGCAGCGGGCAATGGGGCAGATGCCACCGAAACGATCGATGACGCAGTCGCCACAGAGCGTGCACTTCTCCTCGTAGTCGAGCTGCCGCTTGGAGTTGCCCAGGAACAGGGTGTCGGTACCGGCGATGACCCGCTTGTCGGTGGCGCCGCGCACCGATTGCGACCCCGCCCGCAGGAGAGAACCAGCACCACTTCGGCTTCCGCCACATCGGCCTGACGCGCCCGAAACAGCCGCTTCACATCCAGCTCCTGGCATACGGAGTGCGCCACATCTATACCGGTCACGCGCTTGCCGGCGGCCTCCAACTGGGCCTTCATAGCCTGTGCCTCGCGCTCGCCACCGGTCTCGGTGGCCGTGGCGCACTCGCCGCAGCCCACGATGTACACGGTCTCAGCGTCGCCCACCATGGCCAAGATATCTGCGAACGGTTTCTGCCGGGCGATGATCACAGCACCACCTCATCCCAACCGCGCGGAGCTATATGGGCCCTCGCGGCTGTAGCCACCCCCACTCTCCGGCTCTTACCGCCGAACGTGGCCGCGGTCGCCGTCACTCTGCGGGCCATTCTCCTTCCGGCAGGTGCCGCCGCTGCCCCCTCCCCCCTCACGCCGTCAGGCTCCGGAGAAATCGGGGGATGTCGGCCGCCTCCCGCGGGCCCACCACCACCTGCCACTCGTCGCCCAGCTCCTCCTCCAACTCGCCGCTGATCTGGGCCACGTACCCGGGGATGTAGAGGCGACGATGGTCCACTTTCTCGGTCACGCCCGACTTCTGCACAAACGGCGCAATGGCATCGGGCACGAACTTGCCCGCCGCCCAGGCGGTCAACACCGACTGCCCCTCTACGTCCATCACCATGAGCCAAGCGGGCATGCGGCTGTTCTCCACTTCACCCGCCACTGTGTAGTAGGTGAGGGAGAAGTTGGTGGTGAGTAGCACGGGGCTGTCGGATCCCGGGTTGTTGAGCGGGTAGATGCCCTGATCCACCTGCATGGGCCGCTGGGGATCGGTATATATGTTCTGGCACAACACCAACAACGGGTACACGTGAGCCGGATCCAGTGAATCGATCAACACGAACCCCGCGTACTTGCATACGAAGAAAGAGGCGTACAGCGTCTTCTGCATAGGATCTGCCGCCATGCGGCACGGAGCCGCAAACATAGGGAACCCGGCCTCTTTCACCCGCTTCTTGATGGCGGCGCGCCGGGCCAGGGTGAGGTCCCGCAGGGCGCCGGCCAGAGTGGCGGGCGAGCTGTCGAGCACCAGGTCGCGTAGGCCGGCGCCCAGGGCTTTGGCGGCGAGAGCCGTAGTCTCCTCCAGACCGGAGCCCTTGACGACGAGCGGCAGGCCCAGCTCGCCGGCGAGAGCCATCATCTCGTCGAAATTGGCGGAGGTGGCGGCGTAGAGCAGGGGGCGACGGTCGGCGATGGGAGTGGCGGCCGCGCGCAGCGTGGCCGCAGACGTACTCATCAGCACCACGGGCGCTTCGGTGGCGGCGGCGCGCGCAGCGCGCACCGCCAGCCGGCCGGCGTCCTCGGACGCCACGGCCAGCATCTGCACCCTGAGCGCCTGCCCCACCCGTTCGAACTCCTGTGCCACGAAGGTCTCCAGCAGCGCATCGAAGTCATCGTCGGAAACGGAATCGTCCAGCAACAGCGCCAGGCCGGGAGCGTGCTCAAACCGGCGCTCGTGCCGGAACATGACGGTCTCCTCGCCCACCGTCACGGCGCGTTCACCCACCCCCACCGTGATCTTGCGGATGGGGGGAGCCGCCGCCTCGCCCAGCTCCGCCGCCAGTTCGGGGCTCACGTGCGGGCACTTCTCGATCTCCACCTTGCCCCCCGCCAGCTGCATGGCAAAGGCCATACAGGTGGGAAACCCGCAATCCTTGCAGTTGGTCTTGGGCAACAGCTTATAGACCTGAAGGCCGCTCAGGGCCACGGCATCGCTCCTTTCGTAGACCGTAACGGCCGTGGAGGGCGCGCGGACGCTTCCTAGGCCATTGGAGAAGTATATCTCGCTTGCCCGCGGAGGGGCGGTGCTCGGGTGGCGGCGCGCCCGACACGGGTGGGCGGCGCCGGGCAGGAGGCAGACTGGGTCCTCAATACCACGGGCAGCGGGAGTGTAGGAACCGGCGGCCAACTCGCACCCACGAGGCAACTGCCCATGGAGCCAGCATCACCAACAGCCCCTCTGGCACCTAGCTCCAACCATGGTCCGATGACGGGGTAGAGCTACTCCAGTAGTGTGTATGCTTGTGGTGAAAGTCAGAGACATCATCAAGCTGCTTCTGGACGACGGGTGGTACCAGGTATCCCAGACCGGAAGTCACCGTCAGTATAAGCACCCGACCAAACCCGGCCGGGTAACAGTAGCTGGCATTGATGAGGTACGACGCCGATGAGAACCATCGTGATCGTCATAGAGCGCGCAGGCAAGAACTACTCGGCCTACGCTCCGGAACTACCCGGCTGCATAGCTACAGGCTCCACCGCGGCCGAAGCCGAGTCGAACATGCGCAAGGCGGTGAGCTCCACCTCGAAGGAATGGCTGAAGACGGGATCTTGACCGACAAGACGAGCGAGGTAATGATGCGTCGCATTAACGGCGGCAAGATGGAACTTCGTGAGGGCGCCCCAGTAGCCTGAACCTGACCGGACTACTGTCAGGGTCTCGCCCGCCTGCTCTTTCAGGCGACCGTAGTGAACCGGGTCAACCGCGCCGCGTGGACCACTCCCTCCGGCCCGCGCCACCCCCCTGCGTCATTGCCGGCCCACAGCGCGCATAGGGAGCCTCCCAGGCGGGTACTGCTCTTCTGATCACACCCTACCGCCGGTGCGGCCGCCGGTAACACACCGAATCCTGTCGGGGAGACAATGGCATCTGAGACCTTCTGGGCCACGTCGGTGGCTGATCTCCTTGCAGAGCTCGATACCGCGCGCACCGGATTGGGGAGCAGCGAGGCCGCCAGACGTCTACTGCAGTACGGTCCCAACACGCTGCACGCCCGGCGACGCACCGACACCCTCAGCCTGCTCTTTCGCCAGTTCAACAACCCCATCATCCTGATCCTCATCGCGGCCGCGGGCCTCTCCCTTTTCCTGCATGACCGCGTAGATGCCGCCATCATCCTGGGGATCGTCACCGTGAGCGGCCTCCTCGGCTTCTGGCAGGAACGAGGTGCAACCGACGCGGTTGAGAAGTTGCTGGCCATCGTCCAGGTGGAGGCCAGCGTGCTTCGTGACGGCTACCCCAAGACGTGCGCGTGGAGGCGGTGGTGCGCGGCGACGTGATCCGCCTCAGCGCCGGCGACATCGTGCCGGGCGACTGCCTCCTTCTGGAATCCAACGCGCTCTTCGTGGATGAGGCCACGCTCACCGGGGAGACGTATCCCGTGGAGAAGGAGGTAGGGCTCCTCGCCTGCCGAAACCCCCCTCGCCAAACGCACCAACTCGTTATTCATGGGCACTCACGTGGTGAGCGGCACTGCCGCCGCCGTGGTGGTCCATACGGCCCGGGACACGGAGTTCGGCCGGGTCTCCGAGCGCCTGCGGTTGCGCGCAGCCGAAACCGAGTTCGAGCACGGGGTGCGCCGCTTCGGTCACTTCCTGCTGGAGGTGACCTTGGTCATGGTTCTCGGCATCTTCGCCGTGAACGTGTATCTACATCGCCCGGTCCTCGACTCGTTCCTCTTCTCCATGGCCCTGGCCGTGGGACTCACCCCGCAACTGCTCCCGGCCATCATCAGCATCAACTTGGCGCACGGCGC
>JAXGIS010000021.1:0-23763 GCA_040770645.1 Thermoleophilia bacterium
AGCTGGCGCCGGCATATTTGCCCGGCACGAACATGAGGATGATGAGCATCATGATGAGCTCAAGGGAGATCAGCACCACGCCGATGCTCATGCCCGCCTTCAGCGGGATGTTGAGCAGCTTGATGGGCTTGCGCTCGAGCGAGGCGAAAGCCATGCGCGAGTTGGCCAGGGTGTTCATGCGGATGCCGAACCAGGCCACGCTGTATGATCCCAGGATGCCGATCACCGTCCAGCCCAGGATGATGAGCACACCCTTTACCCCGAAGTCGGCCCCCGAGAGCCAGCCGAAATAAAAGGCAACGGCGGCACCGATGAAAAGAAACAGGATGGCCAGGAACTTGCCCTGCTGGATGAGGTAAGCCTTGCAGGTCTGGTAGATGAGTTCGGAGATCTCCATCATGGACTTGTGAGCCCCGAGTTTCTTGATCTGGGTGTAGATGACCAGACCGAACAGCAACCCGCAGGCCACGATGATCAATCCGAGGGTGAGAAGGCCTTGGCCGGTGATGCTGCCCCAACTGACCTGGCGTAGGTCAGGCAAGACAATGTTGGCCTCGCCTCCCCCCTTGTGCCCTCCTTCGGCGGCCAGAGCGATCGGCGCCAAAGCCTTGCACAGGATAGCGGCCAGCAGCATGGTCAGCATGGCCACCGTGAGCCAGCGCTTCCTACTACTGAGCGGTTTCAATTCCATGCAGCGCTCCCTCCTTTTCAACTGCGTACAACCGACAGAACTTCTCTAGACGCGCCGTCTACCTCATAGTTCCACCGGCGCGGGACACAGGTACGGTGGCCGGATTGGATAGCGCCAACGCAGGCGTACCGGCCAGGAACGCCGCACAGGGGAGTCTGCATCTCGTCCTCACTGAGTGAAGGATGATTGCATTCGTAAACGCTCCGAGGAACCTGACGCACTGTGTGTTCGACTCCCGCCGTTGGGCGTGACCGCCGAGCCGCGGACATACTCACGCTAAGCTAAGCATGCAGACCGGCCCGGGTGTCCGCCATGCTACAAGGGAAGATGCAGTGATGTCAAGAACAGTCGGTCTTTGGCGCAACGTGTCCACACCCACGCAGAGCAGCTTCCACGGGCCAAGTGCGAGTACGAGACATCGGTCGGCCGTTCAGCCAAAATCCATCTGTCGGCCCCAAGCGAAGACTCATGTCACGCTTCCAAGAACTGCCTCATCAGACCATGACCCGGGTTGACCAGCAGGCCGGTCTTGGCGGCCGCAGCCTCGGAATAGGCCGTGGCACCGTTGGGCTCCACCCGGCCCGGCGCCCAGACAATGAACGGCACAGGCTCACTCACATGCGTGCGAACACGCAACGGCGTAGGGTGATCCGGCTGCACGAGTACCCGCACTCGATACGGTAGCGCCAGTATCTGGGGCACCATGAGTTCATCGACCTTCTCCAGCGCTTCCACCTTGTCATGAGCGTTACCGGCGTGTGCGGCTTCGTCCGGCGCCTCCACATGAACAATCACGGTGTCATAGTGCTCAAGAGCCGCAAGCGAACCTGACATCTGGCCGGCGAAGTCGTTGTCGTTGGTGTCGGTGACTCCCGGCAGTTCAATGGTGTCCATGGCCACCTGCTTAGCCAAACCACGCAATAGATCCACAGCCGTGCTCATGACCGCCCGGCGCCCGAACACGGAGGCGAAGGAAGGCATGGCTCCGGGCTGCATGCCCGGCCAGAACAACCAGATCTGCGTGGCAGGCAGGTCACCGCGCTCCATACGCGCCAGATTGATGGGGTGATCGGCCAAGATGGCGGTGGACCGCTCCATCAGATCCAATAACAACTCGGAACCGGGACCCTGAGGGAGATAATCGGCCACCAGGCGATCGGGAATGTCGTGGGGGGGTGTGCACTCACTCTCAAGCAGGGAGGCGCCGTCTTTGACGGTCACGATGTGTCGGAAGCCCACCCCGGGATGGAAGGCCACACGGGGCGAACCCAGCTTGGCCTGCAGCAGGGCGATCAGTTCGTGCGATTCTCGCGAGGGGATATGACCCGACGTGTAGCTGCGCATACGGTCATCTTGGATGGTGACCAGGTTGCACCGCAGCGCAGCCTGACCCGGTTCCAGATCGATGCCCAAGGCCAAAGCCTCGATGGGGCCCCGCCCGGCGTAGTACAGACTGGGATCGAAGCCCAGCACGCTCATGCAGGCCACCGCACTCGAGGTTCCATACCCTCCGGCACCGTGCGTGTCATCCCCACCAAGCCTCGGCCGCCATGCGGTCGAGGTTGGGTATCCTGGCCGCTTCCAAAGTGGTGCGACCCCCCAACTGGTCGGCGGGCCACCCGGCCGCCCCGTCTATGATGAGAACAATGGCCTTGTCTCTGTCTTCCATGCCGCCCCCAGGGTCAAATGCGGCCTGCCTTGATCGAACCGCGGTCATTGTACTCTGCTCTGAGCAGAAGCAGGAGCAAAGACGTCGGTGGATACTCGGTTCTTCTTTGGACCGGGTCTTCCTTGGCGCCAATTCGTTTCCGTGATTTGATGACTCCATGAACCGCCGGCGTGACAACATACGACCTCTCCTCTCGGCGGCCCGTCAACTCCTAGAGTCGCGGGCCCTGCTGGCCGGGCTCGCGATCGTGGCAGGCATGGCCGTGGTGGCGGTGCTTGCATCGGCGCTGCTGTACCCGGGAGCCGGCCGCGCCGCCCACACCCTGAGCCCTCCTGGCGGCCCGGAGTTCACCCGGAATGCGGTGGGGATGAGTACGAGTGACGCCTCGGCCGCAGACTCGAGAGGCGGGCTGCCGTCCGTCACCACCGTCCCGTACTGGCTCGCAAAGCAACGCCAAGCTCGGATGACCACTTCCACTGCGCCCGACCTCCCAGCCGATGAGGCTTTCCCGGACTCCGCCTCACCTTCGCCCGTGACACCCACCACTGTATCCACCACCAACCTCGTCCTGAGCGCAGGCCAGACGCCCCTTGCCGGTGTATGGTCGGGCACCGCATCCATGCTCGCCGACTACTTGCTCCGAGATAACCCGCGACCGTCATTCACGGTCCCCACCTCCACCCTGGCCGAGCTGTACGTAACTTACGCGGCGGAGGTCGGGTTGCGTGCCGACGTCCTGTGGGCACAGATGATCCACGAAACCGGCTTCGGGCGGTACGGTGGCGATGTGGCACCGGCTCAGAACAACTACGCAGGCATCGGCGCCACCGGCGGCGGTGAGCCCGGTTGTTCTTTCGCTTCAGCAGAGGCGGGAGTGCAGGCGCACATCGCGCACATGGTGGCTTACGTCTGGACGGTGTCCCCTGCCGCTTGGGCAAACGCTCAGACCGACCCCCGCTTCGACGCTGTGCCGAGTCGGGGCTCGGCCCGTGTGCTGTCCGATCTCGATGGGCGCTGGGCCGTGCCGGGTGTGGGGTATGGAGCACGCATCGAACGGCACGTGGACGCCATCAACCGCATGCGGCCGTGACCACCGGGCCCCACGCCCCCCAAAGCGAAGGCGCTCCCGGCGGCACCCCGAATGCCACCCCGGCTGCGAACACTGTCGACCTCCCCGTGGCAGCCACCGGCACCGACACGGACACTCTCCGGCGCGCGTTGCGCGTGCTCAGCTTCGAGCCGGTGGGGCACCTGGGCGTGGTCGCCGAGGGGAGGCCTTACGTGGTCCCTATTTCTTTCACCGTGGCGCTCAACTTCCCGGAGGGAGCCCAGGCCGGCCTGGAAAACGCCACGGGGTCCGCCCACGAAAACGATGTGGCGGCCGGCACCGCCCGGCTGGTGTTCCACGGCGGGCACGGCCGCAGGGCCGAAGCCCTGGCTCAACAGGCCTGGGCCTGCCTCAATGTGGTCAGCCAACCCACCATAATCCGCGGCGAGACCGCCTGCCGCGTGAACTTCGCATACGAGTCCGTGATCGTATCCGGGTCGGTACACCGCATTCGCGACGAGGCACTGAAGACCAAGGCCCTCCAGTTACTCGTGGCGAAGTACTATCCGGCGCGCAGAGGCGAACCCCTGCCCCACGACCTGGTGGCTCGAACCTTGGTGTACGTCATGGAGATTGAGGAACTGTCGTACCGCAGCCACCGGCAGGACGCATAGGCGCGGCGGCCGGTCCCGGGGTGCCGGGCCCGGCCGCCGCCCTCTCCCCTACCGAACGGGCGCCGCCCGGCCGGAATAACGACATTCTTAACCGAAATCTTAACCGAAATACTTCTTGCCCACTTCCTTGAACACCGGCAGGGACCCCTCCACCCTGTCCGAGGAGACGCAGTACGCGATGCGGAAGTAGCCGGGACCCCCAAAACCGCTGCCCGGCACCACCAACACCAGCTTCTCGGCCAACTCCTGCACAAAAGCCACATCGTCGGCGATGGGAGCTTTGGGGAACAGGTAGAAGGCGCCGTCCGGTTGCGGCACGGTGAAGCCGGCATCGGTCAGGGTCGTGTAGAGCAGGTCGCGATTGCGCTGATAGAGACTGATGTCCACACGCGCCCCTTGGCAGCGGGTTATCGCCAACTGCATTAGTGAGGGCGCGTTGACGAAGCCCAGGATGCGGTTGGCGAGGATGAGGCCCCCCATCAACAACTCAACCTCGGGGATGGCGGGGTTCACAGCCACATAGCCGATCCGCTCCCCGGCCAGCGAGAGATCCTTGGAGTAGCTGGTGACGATGATGGAGTTGTCGTACGCCTTCATGATCGGCGGAACCTCCACGGCTCCGTACACGATCTTGCGGTAGGGCTCATCCGAGAGCAGGTAGATGATCCGCCCGTGCTCTTCGGACTTGGCGCGCAGGATGTCACCCAGCTTGGACAGAGTGGCAGCGCTGTACACCACGCCCGTGGGGTTGTTGGGCGAGTTGATCAACACAATGCGCGTCTTGGCGTTGATCCCACCGGCTATGGCGTCGAGATCGAGATCGAAGTCGGGGGCGGTGGGAACGTGTACACAAACCCCGCCGTGGTTGTCGACGTAGAAGTCGTACTCCACGAATCCGGGACTGGGCGTGAGCACCTCGTCGCCGGGATCCAATACCGCCTTGAACACGGCGTTCAAGGCTCCCCCCGCCCCCACCGTCATCACCACGTGGTCACCCTTGAGGGCTACACCTTGCTCCTCGGAGAGGAAGGCCGCCACGGCCGCCCGCGTCTCCGGGTAACCCGCATTGGGCATGTACCCATGCATGCCGGGAATAGGATTGTTCACCAGGTCGCGAAGGGCGGCCTGGAACTCCTCAGGCGGCTCCAGATTGGGATTGCCGAGACTGAAGTCGAACACCTTGTCCGCACCGTGGATGGCCTTGAGGCGATTGCCCTCCTCGAACATCTTGCGGATGTACGACTGTTTGCTGAGAGACCCCCCGATCTTCTGCGAAACCGACGACATACCTCACTCCTTCTGCACCGGGCGTTGACTTGACCGCAGCTTACCAGTAGTGATCAGCAGGCACCCCCCTCCAGTAAGAGCCATACCCTTGTCGCCAGCGTATCAGCGGTCTGATGAGTCGTCCAGCCGCTCCGCCGCGTCGACCTCACGAAGAGCACGCTCGAACTCCTCCATGGTTCGCGCATTGAAGAGCACGAACCTGATCTCCCGCAATGACCCTGGACTCTCCCGTAGCTCCGCACGCACGGCCATCAGTGCCTCTCGTGCCGCCTCGGCCAGAGGGTACCCGTAGATACCGGCGGATATAGCCGGGAAAGCGACACTCGCCAACCCCTCCTCTTTGGCCACCCGCAGGCTCGCTCGGTAGCTCGAGCGCAGCAGTTCCGCCTCACCGTGGCCACCGCCACCCCATATAGGTCCGGCCGTGTGTATGATCCTCCGCGCGCTGAGCTTCCCGGCACCGGTGGCCACCGCCGTCCCGGTGGCAAGCGATCCCCCAGCCGCCTGCGCGCCTCTTCGCGCTCGCGCAACAACTCAGGCCCCGCAGCCGCCTGGATGGCGCCATCGACCGACCCCGGAGCCAGTGCCGTGTTGGCCGCGTTCACAATTGCATCCGTGTCCTGCCGGGTGATGTCGCCCTGGGTAATAACCACCCCCCATTCCAGACCGCCGCCATCTGCGGCCCCTCGGACAGACCCATCTCGTCCACCTCCGGCCTCATCGCTCGCTCATCTACCCAACCGGACTTCCTCGGCGGCCACTCGGCGGTCACTAGCAGCCACTTTAGCGGCCCTGAAACCGTGGCACGCGGCGTTCGCTGAGCGAGCGGAGTCCCTCTTTGTGATCTTCGCTGGCCCACAGCCGCACGAAGGCAAGGGTCTCTTCCGCGGCCGACGCTTTGCGGTCCGCCGAAGCCGCATGCCGCAACAACCGTTTAAGCTCACGTACGGATAGTGGAGCAAGAGCCGCCATCTCCTCTGCCCAACCCCGCGCCGCCGCCAGGGCCTCACCCGGTTCCACCACCCGGTTCACCAATCCCAACCTGAACGCCTCTTCGGCGCTCACCTCGGCCGCCGTGGCCATGAGCAACAGGGCGGCTGCGGCCCACCAGCGAGACGAGTCGCCGCACCCACCCCATCCGGGCACCACGCCCACCCGAGCATATTTGAATGACAAGTAGGCGTTGCGCGCCATGACCCGCAGGTCGGCGGCCCACGCCACCTCCGTCCCCCTCCCAAAGCCGGCCCCTTCCAAGGCCGCGATGACCGGCACGGGCAGGTCCTCCAGCTCGGCCAAGGCTTCCTGCATGGTCTGCGAAAAGGACCCCATCTCCTCCGGCGACTCGATCGATTCCAGATAGCGCAGATCCGCACCCGACACGAAGGCCCGGTTGCCTGCGCCTGTCACCACAACGGCGGCGGCCACCGGAGTTGCTGCCGCCCACTCGCGCAGCCGCTGCACCGCCCTCGACAGCTGCGCGATCACTTCCGGTGTGACGGCGTTGCCCACCCCCGGCCGGTTGAAGGTGAGCACCGACACCCGATCACCAATCTCCACCAGCACAACACCCTCGGTGTCTCGGCCCCCAATCACCCTGCTCGACACGACCACTCATCCCCTTCCCGACCGCAAACGACACCCCGGTCTCTGCCGCTACTTTCCATCATAGCCGCCCGAAGCGTCCGGCGGTGCATGGTCCTGGGTACACCCATCCCTTCGCCGGCCCCTCGCCCCTCATCAGCCCCCTCGCCGGCTCTCCTTCTCCGCACGCATCGTGACTGCTACTATTTGGATAAGTGGCGGGCCCTGCTCACGCGTGATGCCGCGTGATCTCTATTGCAGTTCCCGACCAGGAGGATTGAAGGCATGGGGGAGACGAATGCGCCTCTGCGGCAGCCCGGGGCGATAACCCGGCGGTGTTCGAAAACGATGACGGTTCCACCGGGGTGTTTCAGTGAGTGTGCCCGGCGCATAGATCAGAAACTACCGCTGTTCGACCCAATCAATGATCCGGCCACATACGCCGTAACGCTCGCCGAAGTCCCCGGTGCCCTCCACAATCTGGCCGACGCTGCAGGCGCGGCCGAAGCGCTTGCCGCCTTCGAGGGGACTGGGTCCCGCGCTCGAAGAGTTGCAGGCCGACCTCACTGCGAGGAGAGCCGCGTGCGATTGCTCGAGAGTGAACTGGCCAGATTGACGGACCGTCTACAGCGGGTGGAAGGCCTGCTGGCTACTGCAGCCCCTGCGCCCGCGGCTCCAACACCGGCGACGATCACAGGGGGCGCACCGGCGCCCACGGCCGTGGGCGCCGGCGCGCCCTCCGGCCGGCATTGGCCCACAGGCCGAGGCGAACGGAGCCGCTCAAGCGGGCGTTGGTGGCGAGGTTGCTGCTTCCCACGAAATGTCTGCCGCCGCGTGGGCCGATGCCGGCCTCACCGCTGATGACGTGCGACTCGTCCAGAGATATTTCGCCGAAAGTGCCGCTACGGAGAAGATGAGGGCAGTGCGTCGTAGTCTGGGCCGGCCCATGGTCAACCTCCACCCCATCCCCGGTGAAGGTCTCCGGGTCATGGTGACCATCGCCTGGGAGATTGTCTGGTACCAATTCCTGGTGGAACTGGGACCCGATCTGGGACCCGACGACAGAGTGTCCGTCTTTGCCGAGGGGATGGAACCGCAGGAACTCGCTCCCCAGTATCGGGAGGAAAACGCCACACTGGATCAGGGTGGACGCGTCGATGCCTCCGAGTTGGAATTGGCGCTATTGGCGCAACCCCCGGAACTGCTCACCCAGATGCCGGCCGACCGCGCCGCTGCCCTGGATGACGCCACCGAGGAGATCTGGAACAAGCGAGGCCAACCCGAGTTCCGATGGGACGATTGACAAGGCGCCCAACAAGCAGGTTCACTGCGGCCGCGGGAGATAGCCGCCCGTGTTCGTGATCCCTCCGGATACGTTCGGTACGGCGCGCGCGCTCGCCGATCCTACTCGATTTGAGGTCTGCAGCCGCATCGCCGAAGCGGATGGGCCCGTGACGGTGAAGGAGTTGACCAGATGGTTCTCGCTGCATCACAGCGCCATCCGTGTCCACCTGCGCAGGCTGGAAGAGGCCGGGCTCATCACGGCCGAGGCCGTACATCGCAGTGGCGTCGTCGGACGCCCGGAGCTCTCGTTCCGACCGGGGCCACGCGCCGTCAACATCCAACTTCCGCCCCGCAACCTCCAGTTCCTCGCTCAGTTGGCGCGTGAGTACTGCGCCGCCAACGACTCCAACACAGAAGGCTTGGCGACTTTCGGCGAGGAGTGGGGCCGCCGAGTCGCGCGTGAGCTCCCAGCCGGCCCCAAGGGCCCATTGCCGCTGGCCGCAGCCGTAGAGGTGGCGGCCGCCGCCCTGCGCGGCCTTGGTTGCGCCGCCAGAATAGAAAACGGTGAGGGGAGAGGCCTGGCACTCATTGAAGGCAGCTGCCTGTTCTCGCCCCTCTCCTCCTCGCACGCTCCCGTCGTGTGTCAGGTGCACCAAGCCTTGATACGCGGCATGTTGCTCGAACTCACTGGGTCAAACGGATTCCGACTTGACCACGTGGCCAGCCTGGCCCTCGGTCACCGCACCTGCCGCACTCAGATCATCCCATCGGCCTCCTGAAGAGCGAGTTTGAAGGGCACGCCCGAGAGGCGCTTCTGAAGGGCAAGTCCGAGAAGCAAGTCCGCCAGACGTTCTCACTCCAAATCTCCGGTACTTGCCACTTACTGGTGGGTGCGTCAGACCCCGAGTTCAGCAAAGAGGTAGCCGGTCAGGGCCAGCCGGTATTGGAACCGCCCCCAGCCGCTGGATCGAAGCACTGGCGCAATCTCCTCGCGGAAACGACTCACCGTTACCCACTCCGCATACTCCACCTCGTGTCTGTCCACGGGGGAAAGCGAAGGATATACCGGCACCACCCCTGAGTAATCCGTACCGATGCCGGGCGGGAAGGCTGCCTGCGCGTGGCCGCAACCTTCCCCCGCTGGCGAGGCAGGTTCCATGGTGAACACATGAGACGTCCACGGACGACGCCTGGAACCGCAGGTGAACAGAACCCGCATCCTCAACACGTACCGGCACGGGTTAACGAGTAGGCCGGTCTCCTCCCAAGCCTCTCTGGCGCCCGCCTCGGCTATCGATTCGCCGGGTTCCACTCCGCCCGTTGCCGCCCACAGAGCCCCGGGCGGATCCGAGGGTTTGTGGATCAGCGCCATGGCCGCACCGCAGAACGTGAAGACCGTGACGTCGTGAAAGCGAGTATCGCCGCAGATGCGCTCGATCAAGTCGAGTTCCCATGGGAGGATCTCCTGCTGAATACCCACCACCCGCGGCACACCGTACGCCGCCTCGGCGGTGCGCACCAGATCGACCCCCACACCGTCTGCGCATCTGCTCCTCATTCGTGTTCCACCTCGCCCATAACGTGCTGTATGTTCCGCCCACGGAGCTCCACGAGTACAATGGGACCGGTCGGGGCTGCACCCGCCCTGCACGAGAAGGGAGAACGCTTGGACGTCATGTGGGCACCGTGGAGAATGGAGTACATCGGATCACCCAAACCTACGGGCTGCATCTTCTGCGAGAAACCCACCGCGGGAGACGACCCGGCCAATCACATCGTATGGAGAGGCAATCACGCGTTCGTGTTGCTCAACGCCTACCCCTACAACAACGGGCACCTCATGGTAGCGCCGTACAAACATATCGCCAACCTAGAAGACTTGGCCCCCGATGTCACGGCCGAGATGATGCGGCTCTGCCAAGACGCCATCCGGGCCCTCAAGCGGGACTTCAACCCAGACGGCGTCAACATGGGCATTAACCTGGGATCCGCCGCCGGTGCGGGGGTCAAGGATCACCTTCACATCCACGTGGTACCCCGCTGGAACGGCGACACGAACTTCATGTCCGTGATCACCGACACGCGGGTCATCCCTCAATCACTGGACGAATCGTACCGCATTCTCCACGCAGCGTTCACGGCGCTACGGGACTGAGGGCGTCGACCCGTCCGGCGCGCTCGCCGCCGCCTTGTTCCAAATCGAGGAGACGCGCCAGCGCCGTTTGGGCCACGGCCAGTTGCTCCGCCGCCGGCTCACGAGTGGTCAGTCTGCGCTGGAGCAGTTCCCCGGGAGCCAATAGCCATCGAGTGACACGTGCACCGGGATGCTTGGCCGCCCACCGCACTAGCTCAAAAGCTCCCATCAGACTGAGAAGGCCCACCGCCGCGTTGGCTCCGGGGAGGGGACCCCGTGCGGAGGCGCGCACGGCTGCGCTCCCCACCGCATTCAGAGCCAGCAGCGGCCCCACCAGATTGGATCCGCAGCGCTCGTGTTCTCTGGCGGCCGCAGCCGCGTCGGCGGCTGCGGTGGGATCAGAGCCCACACTCTGCTCGTAGGCCGCGATGCTCTTGTGCTCCGCGCCGTGATACGCAGCCAGATTCGATCCGCGTAGTGCAACCACCGCCGGGGCCAACGACAAGGCCACAGCCGCCAACTCCTGCCCCAGAGCCAAAGCCGGCGTAACCTTCCCACGACGCCCCCTCAGAGACGTCAACGCCACGGTGGAGAGCACCATGGTGCCCAAAACTGCAGGAGACTGTAGGGGCAATTTCGCTTGAGGCAGCGCCCGTTTGGCCTGCGCCAAGGCCACCATGCCTTCCACCAAGCGCAACGGCCCCCGCAACAACGGGATCGACTCAACCTCGGAGCGCGCAGCTAGGGACAGGCCTTTGGCACCTCCGGCCACGGCTATGGTGCCGTCGGTCTGCCTCACCGCTGCCGACCAATGCTCCGCCGTCTGAAACAACACCCCATTCTCCAGGGCCATTCCGCCGATCTTGAGCCTCACGGCACCTCGCTTTCAGTCATGATCAAAGCACTCTGCGCTACACCAGGAGATGCCGCCACCACCGGGTTCTTACGCTTCCAGCGCAGGTAGGGAAGAAGGATGATGGGGCCCAGCACTATGGAGGCCCCCCCGGCCAGCAGATACAGGTTGTTGATGCCGAGGGCGTTTCCCAATACACCGCCCAAGAACAGGCCGGCTGCACCGCTCAACTGACCCAGCCCGGCCCGCAGCGCGATGATGCGTCCTTTGTCCGGTCGCGGCTCGATCTCCTGGAACAGGGTCATAGATCCCACCACAACGCCCACGTTGGCCACCGCGGCCACGGTGAGCAGGGCCACGGCGGGCCAGAAGCCGCCCCCGAAGCCCACGCCGAGGAAGCACAGCCCCATGACCGTGCCGCACACCACCGTATACGCGTTGCGATCACCCTTGCAATTTGCGCACGGCCAAGGCACCGCCCACGATCCACCCCGCGGACGTAATCACCTCCATAGCCGCCAGCCCTTGCGGCCCACGCCCATAGACCTCCAGCGCCAGACCGTAGGCATTGGGAGTGCTCATCATCACAAAAGCCATGGGCAACAGCGCGTAGAGCACGTTGGTGCGCAACACCGGCCGCTCCCACATACGCGCCATGGCCAGCGGTGCCTCGCTCAAAAGCTGGGGAGACTGCTCGTAGCGGCATCTTGGCGCAGGACCGGCACTCCCATAAGCAGCACGGCGGATAGAACGTAGCTCACGGCGTCAATGGCGAAAGTGGCGAAGTAGCCTATGGTCGCCACCAGCACCCCGCCCACCAGGTATCCGCCCAACTCCGCCCCATCGCGGGCAATACTCAGATAGGAGTTGGCCCGCATCAACTCAGACTGGGGGACCAAGTCTCCAATGAGCTTGATCTGGCTGGGATTGAAGATGGAAGTGAAGATCCCCATCATCGCCGCCACTACGTACACCAGTGCCACAGATGCCCCGGCCGCGAAGGGGAGGGCCATGACCATCGCCCCTCGGACCAAATCAGACAGCACCATGAGCGTACGACTGGGATAGTGGTCCAGCAGCGCGCCACCCACGAAGCTCGTTACGACAACGGGCAGGGTGGACGCCGCCAGAATGCCACCCATGTGCAGGACGGAGCCGGTCCGTTGGAACACCATGACGGCCAGCGCCACGGTGGTCACGGAGCTTCCGATGGTGGACAGCGCCTGAGCCGCGAGAATCAGCCAGAGTGATTTCGTTCGTGAAGCAGCCAGCCGACCCCCTTCTCCTCGGCGAGGAACGATATCACATAGACGGCGTGCTGCTTCCTCAACCCCTGTCGCGCAGGAAGCGGACCTTCTGGAACTGCAGGTGGAAGTCGGCGTGCTCGGAGGTACGGTATTCGTGGTTGGCCCTGAGCAGAACGGCGATGAAGGCATCGGCGGCGACGGGATCGAACTGACGCCCTCTGGCGTTCCAACTCGGCGATAGCTTCCCCTGGAGTCTTCTTGGCGTGATAGGGGCGATCGGAGACCATGGCCGAGTATGAGTCGGCCACGCTCACTATTCTGCTCAGCAGAGGAATTTGCTCTCCACTCAAGCCGTGAGGATAGCCGTGGCCGTCGAACCGCTCATGGTGATGGAGCACCACCAAGCTCAGCTCCTCGAACTCGCTCATGTCGGAGAGATCCTGTGCCCGGCCACAGAGTGATATTTGATGACTTCCCAGCTCTCCGGCGACAGCTTCTCTTTGCTGCCCAGCACCTCGTCGGGCACGCTGATCTTCCCCAAGTCATGCAGAAGCCCGGCAAGATGCGCGAGGTTACGCTGTCGTCTGCTCAGCCCGAGCTCGCGGGCGATATCGAAGGAGTATTGGGCCACACTGGCCGAGTGCTGCGCGGTGTAGTTGTCTTTGAGGTCGAGAGCCGTGATCATGCTGGCCGCCATCTGCATGGAGAAACGCTCCAACCTCTTGGCCAACTCCATCTCCCGGGCGTAAACGCGGAAGGCATAGATGAGGCCGAAGACCGGCAGGAAGAAGAGGGCGAAGCCGAACGGGCCGGAGTGCTGGTAGCTGTAGGCGAGACCCAGACTGAGAATCAAGAAGAATATCTGGAAGAGGAGGAAGGGCTGAATGGCCTCCTTGAAGTAGGCGCCGGGCCCCAGCCCGCGCCTCAACCATGCGATGGGGACAAACAGCGCGTAATCCACTATCTGGTAAGCGATACCTGCCACCACGCCGCCCACGGCGAGGCCCACCCCGGCAATCTCGGCTCCCTCGGGCACAAACGCGGACCCCACGGCGATATACACCAGGCCACAAGTGCCTCCGGCCAGAACAAAGACGCTGAAGTGCGCAATGTTACGCAGCAACTGACCTCGCTGCCACCAACTGACCACGGCGGCTCCCGAAACCACCGCCCCAACCAGGGGACCGAGGATAACGGCGGCAAGGAAGTCGGGTAGGAAGCTGGCCGAGACTTCGACGCGGTCTCCCACTTTGACCCGGTAGCGATCCGCAAAGGCGCCGGCCGAGATGAAGAAGAGCGTACCCCAGATGGTGCCCCACAGACTAAACGGGATAGCCGCAAACCACTGGTCGCGCGTGAGGGCCAGGATCAAGAGCATGGCAACGGCGCCCAAGGTTATGACTGCCACATAGGCGGTAGTCCACAACGCTCGGGCGCCGTTCCCGGTTGTGACACCAACTGGGGCTGCTTCAGGTGAGCCCACGGACCCTCATCTTCGTCTCAGGTGCCTGCCTCCACTCTGATTTCTTCGGCAGAAATGCGCATTAGCTTGAGAGGAAAGTCACCTTGAGGACCCGGGGTTCAGACAGACACAGAGATCACCAGGTGCCGCTTTTCATGGCTCCTCCTCTCCCCCTGCCTGCGCGTCACCCCGCGGGCGTCGACAAGCCGCCACGCGATTTGAACGCATGCCGAGGTTCGCTCCCTTTCTCCAATGGCGGCAGATCCGAAATGGTCCCATCCACCGGATACTGCCTTCCCTTGCCGGCAAGCAGGTTTCCCATCCAAGAGGGCCGAAGCCGCTTCCTGTCCTGCAAGGGCAATATTAAGCTAGGCTAAATCGCATCATTTGTCAACTTCACGCATAGTATTCCGCTCTCCACACTCGAGATTCTGTGTTCTATGTGCCGTGTCGTAGCAGGTGCCCGTGCAGGTACAATGCGATGCTATGAAATTGAGCCAGAAGCAACTTGAGATACTTATTTATTTGGCCGCAACGCATGAGCGTGACCCAAGAGCCGAGGTCCCACTGCAGGAGCTGGAGCACGAACTCGGACTGAACCACGAGGAAGCCCGCGCCGCCGTCGTCGACCTGGTCGGAGCCGGCCTGGCTCAAGCGGACTTATTCCCCGTGAACGTCTGGGCACAGATCACGGACGAAGGGCTGGCCATTTGCCGGCGGGTCGCCGAGGGTGGGCCGGCCTGAACCCAGAACCCTGGACCCAGGGCCGAGGACCGGCCGGCACCCCTGCACTGCATCGTTGCCGCTACCTTACGGGCCTCACTCCCAGGCCATGAGGCTCATCTCGTGAGGCACCAGGATGTCGTCCTGGTGTGGGACCACGGCCACCTGAAAGCCGTGTGATCCTGCCGACGACGCCGAGATGTCGCCTCGGTACTGATGCAGGCCGTCGGCCACACCCGACCAAGTCAGAACCTGGTGCCTACCTCCCGAGATGCTGCCGTCGGGACGCAGTGTCCCGTAATAGACAATCACCTGTACGTCGTCGGGGGTCAGAGGGCCAAGACGGACAGTCACCTCTAACGGCAGCTTCCCGCCCACGGCCACGTCGCCTCCCAGGTCGGATGTCACCGTCGCCACCTGTACTTGGCTCCAAGCGTTGCGAACCTTCTGTTTCCAAGCCGCCAACTCGCGTGCTCTCTTGCATTCGTCTGCGGTCATCTTCCCGTGTTGCAGGGTGGCCGGCACGTAATACCGCTCTGTGTAGTCCTTCACCATGCGCGCTGTGGAGAAGGGGGCCGTGAGATGGCGCATGGACGACTTCATCCACGCAATCCACTCTCGAGGCAATCCGTCCTCCCCCCGTTGGTAGAAGAGCGGCACCACCCGATTCTCCAGGAGCGAGAACAGCGAAGCGGCGTCGATACGATCCTGGTATTCGAAGTCATCGTATTCCTCGCCGTCGCCCACCGCCCAGCCCGCATCTTGGCGGAATCCCTCCGCCCACCACCCGTCCAAGACGGAGACGTTGAGGCCACCATTCACCAATACCTTCATGCCGCTTGTGCCGCTGGCCTCAAGAGGGCGCCTGGGGGTGTTCAGCCACACGTCTGCACCACGCACCAACATCCGAGCTTTCTCCAGGTCGTAGTCCTCCAGGAAGACGAGGCGGCGGGTCAAGCCCTCTTGTTTGGCGAACTGAACCAGATCTCGAATGAAGGCCTTTCCGGCATCGTCGCGGGGATGAGCCTTGCCGCTGAACACGATCTGCACGGGCATGCGTTCGTTGAGCAGCAGCGCTTTCAGTCTTTCCGGTTCCCGTAGCAGCAGGGTGGCCCGCTTGTAAGTGGCGAACCTCCGAGCGAATCCCACAGTGAGGATATCGGTCCGCAGGGCTTCATCGGCGCACTTCAACTCCTGGGGCGACGCGTGCAGTCGGGTTAGTTGCTGGCGCAGCATTCTTCGAGCGAAGGCCACCAACCGTTCACGCTGGCGTTCGTGGGTCCGCCAAAGCTCTTCATCGGGAATGGCCCTGATCCTGTCCCAAACACTGGGGTCGCTCACGTCGCGCTGCCAACGAACTCCCAGATACCGATCCAGCAGCTCGGCCATCTCCATAGACACCCAGCCCCGCATGTGGACCCCGTTGGTGATGGAATCCACTGGGATCTCGCTGTCCGGCAGCCCCGGCCAGCCTTCCGCCAGCATGTGTGCAGTAACCCGTCGATGCAGACGGCTGACGGCGTTGCGGCGTGGCGCGTGCCGCAACGCGAGGGCGGCCACGTTGAAGGGCTCGGCCTGGTTCGCAGGATGGACCCTCCCCTTGCCCATGAATTCATTCCACTCCAGCCCCAGATCCTTCACCATGGTGGTGAAGTACTTCTGCATGAGTTCTTCCGGGAAGAGATCGAATCCCGCCGGTACCGGCGTGTGCGTGGTGAACACGGTGCTGGCCTGGACTACCTGCCTGGCTTCCCAATACGTCAGGTGATGATCGCTCATCAGTTGGCGGGCCCACTCCAACGAGAGGAAGGCGGAGTGTCCTTCGTTCATGTGACAGACCGTGGGCCGATAGCCCAGGGCGCGCAACGCCCTCATGCCACCGATCCCCAACACGATCTCCTGGCGAATCCTGTCTTCGGGGCCGCCGCCGTACAACTCGTCGGTGACGTCCTGGTCCACGGGCAGGTTCTCGGGGACGTTGGTGTCAAGCAGGATGAGCGGCACTCGCCCCACCTGCGCCCGCCACACGGCCACGCTGACCCAGCGGCCGGCCAGATAGACCTCCACCCTCACCGGCTTGCCATCCTCCCCCACTGCCGGCAGCACCGGCAGGGTCCCGAAATCCTGGGAGTTGTAGACTTCGAGTTGCCAGCCGTCGGCGTTCAGACGTTGCGTGAAGTACCCCTGCTGGTAGAGCAAACCGACTCCCACCAAGGGTAGCTCCAGATCACTCGCCGATTTGAGGTGATCTCCCGCCAGCACACCCAACCCGCCTGAATAGATGGGTAGACACTCGGTGAGCCCGAATTCCATGCAGAAGTAGGCGATGCAGGCACCGGCCGCCTCGGGATGCGCCTGAGAGAACCACCCCTTCTCGTCCACATACGCCCTGAGTCCGGCCACCACCGCATCAAGATTCTCCAAGAACCCTTCATCCTCGGCAGCTGCATCCAGCTTGTCTTGCGAGATCTCCCCCAGAAGGCGCACCGGGTTATGACGACTCTCCTCCCACAGATCCGCATCGAGACGTTGGAGCAACCGGATGGCGTTGGGATTCCAGGTCCAATACAGGTTGTAGGCCACTTCCTGCAGCCCGCGGATCCGCTCCGGGAGGACCGGCCTTACCGTATAGCGGTGAACTGTAGGCATGTGCCCTCCTCGTCCCGAACCATCTGCCCGAGTCGCTCTCTTATCTGCCCCTGCGGTTTATTTCCACGGTCAATCTCCACCGCTCCCGCCCCCTCATCGCAGGCCAAGTATAGTGTGAAGTTGCACGCTCAGACGCCATGTCGGGTTTGCCAGCACCAACCCGGCCACGCGTCGGGCCAGCTCCACACCTCCCGACGCCTCCGGTTGCAGCGAGATGTGAAGCCCCGACCGCGGCGCGATGATGCTCTCCACCAACCCGGCCACCACCGGCGCGCCCCGGGCTGCGAGTGGCTCGTCTACCACCAGCTTGATCTCGTCTGCACGGGCGGCCAATCGTGGGGCAACGGTATACGCCGGTGGCTTAGGGCTCACGGTGATCCAGTCAGGGTGTGCTTCCGTCCCCAACTCCAAGGTGCCGTTGGTCTCAAGGTGCACGGCCACGCCGCGACGATGCAACGCCTCGATGAGGCAGGCCACTTCCGCACCCTGCAACAGCGGTTCGCCTCCGGTCAGGCAACAACGCGGCAGCTTCACTGCCGCGGCTACGTCTTCTATCCGGCGGTCTTCGCCCGTACCCGGCTGCCACGCATACTTGGTGTCGCACCAACGAACGCAACCCAGACCCAGATCGGGCGCATTGCAGCCGGCGAGGCGCACGAAAGTCATGGGTGTGCCCACCCACAGCCCTTCGCCCTGCAGAGAATCGAACACCTCAACGACCCGCATCATCTTCCCCGCTCACTCCGTCACGTCGGCGTGGCTGGTGGGCGACTCCCACAATCTCACCCTGGTCACAGGAAGACCGCGCTGGCGGAGCACGGTGAACACCCAACCGGCGATGGCTTCCGCGGTGGGGACCACCTCCAGCACCTCGTTGAGATAGGAGTGATCGAGCCGGCTCAGGACCAGATCTTCGATAGCCTGTTCCAGGTCGGCGAAATCCAAGACCATGCCTGCTGCGGGCCCGTCTTCGCGTATGGCGCCTTCCAACGTGACCTCGAGTGTGTAGGTGTGGCCATGGAGGTTGCGGCATCTGCCCTGGTGGTTGGGCAGACTGTGCGCCGCCGCGAACGTGCAGATCTTGGTAATGGAAGTCTTCACGGCAACTGCGATCGCCCGACGGCATACGGGCGAGGATCCTGAGCACCCGCCGCTGCGAACGCAGCCAAGCGGGCCTGACAGGTGTCGCACACACCACAAGCCGGGTTCTCGCCGCGGTAGCAGGAGTGGGTCAAGTGGAACGGCACCCCGTGTGCCAGGCCCCAACGAATTATGTCTTCCTTTCTCCATGTGACGAACGGAGCTTCCACACGAAGTGCGTACTGCGTGCCCAGCCGAACGGCTTCATCGGCGGCAGCGACGAATTCCGGCCGGCAGTCCGGATAACCTGTGTGATCGTCGTGATGCACCCCCAGCCACAGCGTAGCGGGACCGGCCACATCGGCCATGGAGGCCAACAAAGCCAGAAACAAAAGGTTCCGCGCCGGGACGTACGATGGAGCCACCCCTTGAACCGCCTTCAGGTCGCGACCCTGGGGCAGAGGCATATCTTGCTCGGTCAGAGCCGAGCCGCGGATGGGCGGAATCTCGACCACTTGATGTTGGGCCAAATCGTAGAACGCTGCTACAGCGCGGGCGGCTTCGAGTTCAACAGCGTGCTTCTGGCCGTACAGGAACGTGACGGCGGCCACGGTTGACGCGCCGTGCTGCTCAACCAGCCGCCCGGCCAGCGCGGTGGAGTCGAGCCCACCGCTCAGAAGCAAGTAATGCCGTATGTGCTCCGCCGATACCATCATGCACCCGGCCGGACTACTGTGGGCCCGGCGCGGAACCACCCACTCCAGACGGCGACCCAGCCGTAGCCCGCGGCCACGCATCGCCGTGGCCAGAAGACGTAAGCCTGCTGCCGTACTCCACAGTGATCACGGTATGAATATTTCCCCGCACGGTGAAGTCCCCGGTAACCCGCATCCGCTGAGGCGCGAGCACGGCTACCAAGTCGTCGAGGATGCGGTTGACCGCTCCCTCGTGTGAGATGGCCACGTTACGGAACCCATTGATGTAGAGCTTGAGAGATTTGAGTTCTACGATCAGATCGCGCGGCTGGTAGCGGATCTTGATCAGCGCAAAATCGGGAAACCCCGACCGCGGACACAGACAGGTGAACTCGGGAATATCGAAACTGACGAGGTAGGGGCGATCCGAGGCCGGGTTGGGCCACGACTCGAGCTGATTCTCCTCGATGGCCCGCGTGCCGTACGGCTTCTCGCTGGACATGTGCAACCTCAGGAATAGGGCGGCCCCGCGGCCCACAGGCCGCGGGGCCGCCCGCGCTCAATCTTGCCCGGGACTAACCCCGGCTGACGTTGGCGGCTTGAAGACCCTTGGGCCCCTGCACCACTTCGAACGTAACTCTTCGCCCTCGCTCAGGGTGCGGAAGCTGTCCCCCACGATCGCGGAGAAGTGAACGAACACATCCTCGCCCTTCTCGCGCGCGATGAAGCCAAATCCCTTGGCATCATTGAACCACTTGACCGTTCCGGTCTCCATCCGCCGAACCTCCTAGTAACCCTCCCCCTCGGCAAAGGGGCGCGGTGACCCGCGAAAACATAGTGATCAGGAGTGTGACACACGCCGCACCGGCAATCAAGAGGGCGCATCACGCTCACCGATGATTGGTTTGCGACAAGATTTCCGGGGGAACAGGCATATTAGTCCCGCCTCGCGCATCGCCTGGTGCGGGGACACCTCTGATATCCGCTGCTTCTGGAGGTTACGAATGGACGACTGGAAGCCACAGGTCATCGTACTCGGCTACGACGGCACGGCCGGATCAGAGCGAGCGGCTGCGCTCGCTGCCGCCCTGGCCCAAACGTACGGAGCCAGCATGGTGGTAGCCACAGCCTTCCGCCCCTTTCCACGCATAACGGAGCCCACCGACAAAGACGCCCTTGAGATCGAGCGGGCGCGGGCGGTGGCGGAAAGCAAGGCTGAGGAACTGCGTGCTCTCGGAATTTGAAGTGCGGATCAGCGACCTGGAAGGCCCAGCCGACCAGGCCATTTTGAACTCCGCCGAAGCGTGGAAGGCCGACCTGATAGTTCTGGGCAGCCGGGGCCACGGCCCACTGGCAGGCCTGCTGTTGGGTTCCATATCTCAGAGTGTGGCCCACCACGCCACGGTGCCGGTGTTGATCGCACGGTGACCCGCAGCGCCGCGGGCCGGCCACGCCGCCCGCGGCGCCCACCACGCACCCCCACCCCCGGGCTATTGATCGCGCACGAACAGGTGGGCCAAAACCAAGGCGTCGGACACCATGTTGTCGATCACGCTGTACTCGTTGGGCTGGTGCGCCACGGCGTCACAGGTGGACCAGGCCACGGCCGGGATGCCGCGCCGCCGGAACTCGGCCGCCACAGTGCCCCCGCCTATCCCCACGATCTTGGGCTCCACACCGCGTACCTGCCGCACCGCCTCGGCCACGGCCAACACCACCGGGGCATCCGCCGCCGTGGGTGGAGCCGCCGGGTTCTCGTTCGTGTAGTTCACGTCAATGGTCGCACCGAAGTCGCCGGCCACCGCCCGCGCCACGGAGTCTATCGCGGCTTTCACCTCATCCAGGTCCACAGAGGGCAGGACACGGCAGTCGAACCACAACCGATCGATCCCGGGAATGGTATTCACGTTGGACACGTTCGCGTCGTGACGCGTGGGCTCGAAGGTGGAGGCGGGAGGATCGAACATGGGGTCGGATAGACCAAATTTCTCATGCAGGAGTTGGTCGAGGCGTACGACCAAGTGACCGGCCACCCGATGGGTGTTGACGCCGGCGTGGGGCATGGAAGCGTGAGCCTGGCGGCCACGCACCGTGAACTCCACCTGCAGAACCGATTTCTCCGCCACTTCCAACTGGTCGCCCTCCGGGCTGCCGAAATCGGGGACCACCACCAAGTCCCCGGGCTCGAACAGATCGTGGGCCACCTGCAGAACGTGAATCAGGCCGTAGGCATTGCCCGTCTCCTCGTCGGACACGAACATCAGCCCCACATCGCTGGTGGGTGCAAGGCCTTCCTCAATCACGGCCCGCAGGGCGAAGATCATGGATGTCAACCCATGTTGGTTGTCTTCCACCCCGCGCCCATAGAGCCTGCCGTCGCGCTCCACCGCCTCGAAGGGCGGAGTCTCCCACAACGACTCGTCTCCCGGGGGAACCGTGTCCAGATGGGCCATCACCCACACAACAGGCGCATTGCGTAGGCCCTCGTGGATGAGCATGAGATTGGGCCTCTGCCCTGCGTAAGCGCGTGAATCCACCGCGTGCAACTCGCGTACGCGCCCCATGCCCATGGCGTTCAAAGCCTCGCGCACGAACCCCGCACGCTGCCACTCGCCGTCGCCCCCGTTGGTGGGCCCCACCGCGTTCACAGCCGTAAGGTCGCGCTGAAAGTCGACCATGGCGTTGCGATACCCCTCTATGCGCCATCGCAGACGTTCGGATAAATCCGTGGACACCATGCGCAACTCCTTGGTCGTTCGTGGTCGGGTGAGATACAAATCCCCAGTCAAGATACACTCCAAAACCCAGCGCCGACGGCCTCTGGGCGACACCACCCACGCGGGCGGAATGTCAGGGGCGGCGCCGCGACCCGGTCAGTGAGCTCCCCGGCCTGTGAGGATCACTTTGAGAGTCTGCAGGATGATGCGAAGATCCAGCCCGATCGACTCATGGTGGATGTACATAAGATCGAACCTGAGCTTGGCTCCGGGACTGGTGGCGTAAGACGCGCTCACCTGGGCAAGGCCGGTTATGCCCGGCCGCACACGGAAGCGCTCGCGGTAGAGCGGATCGTCCCGCATGAAGTCCTCCACGAACTCCGGTCGTTCGGGCCGCGGGCCCACGATGCTCATGTCGCCTTTGAGGACGTTGAAGAACTGCGGCAACTCGTCCAATCGCGAGCGGCGCAGCCCCCTACCCACCGGCGTCACCCGAGGATCGTTGGCGTCGGCGAAGACGGCTCCCCCCGCTTCCGCATCCTTCACCATGGTTCGGAACTTGTAGAGGGTGAAGGGGCGAAAGTCACGACCCACGCGCGTTTGCCGATAGATAACGGGCGGGCCCGATGTGGCCAGAACGAGGACGCTCACCAGCAGCAAGACCGGCGAGGCCACGAGAAGCACCACGGCCGCGCCCACGCGTTCCAGCCACGATTTCAAACCCTGAAGCGGCCCGGACCGACCCGCCCGACTGAGCTTGAGCAGAGGGATGTCTCCCAGAAGCGAGAAGTTGACCTCGCCGAGGTGCATCTCGTAGAGCTGGGGCACCACGTAGATGTCTCCTTCGAAGGTGCGGCTGAGCGCCACCTGTTCCAGCGCCTCTCTGTGCCGCGACGGTGTGACGAAGATGATCTGGTCCGGCCGCAGAAGATCCAGATGCGTCGGCAGCGACATCACGTGCTCGAGCGCGTCTCCCAACGCGGCCGGGTCGGCCGGTCCATCATCCGTGCCCACCATCCCCACGACACGGTAGCCCCAGTGCTTCATACCCTCCAGTCGCCGTGCGCTCTCATAGCAGTCGTCCAAATCTCCCACCAGAAGGACCCGCCGCTCCGGCCAGCGGATGCGCAGTCCACCCGCGGCGACCACCCGCCATCCCCACAGCAACACCACCTGAATCGCAAGGGCAGAGAGGATAACCACTCGCGGGAAGGCGAAGGCGCGCAGGAAGAACGTGAGGGTGACCAACACCAGCCCTCCCAACACGATCCCTTTGGTGACGGTCCACAGCAACCCACCTCCCGACCGGTCGGCGGTGGGGACATAGAGGTCAACCAGAGCCAGTATCAGCAACTGACCGAGAGTGATGGGGGCAGCCGCCGCCAAGTAGGCGGAGAAGTTGAACTCCGGCACCGGCCAGCCGAAACGTAAGACGAACGCCAGCACGATGGCGGCATTGAGCGCGGCCGCGTCGACCACCAGATTCAGCAGGAGCCACCAGCGTCGACTCACAACAGCTCCGCATACACATCGAGAATCCGGCGGGTCATGATTTCCAGCGAGAATTCCGCGTATACCCTCTCGCGCGCTTGGCGCCCGAGCCGCGCGCGCAGTTCGGGGTCGGTGAGCAGGCGTCTCAGGGCCGCCGCCAAACCCTTTGCATCGCCGGGCTCCACCACCAAGCCGCTTACACCATCCGCGTTGGCGAACGGCACCCCGCTGGGCAGATTGGTGCTCACGACCGGCAACCCGCAAGCGTGGGCCTCGAGTTGAACCAACCCGAAGGCTTCGTTGGGCGTAACCGACGGCAGGACGAACACATCGGCCGCGTGGTACCAAGCCACCAGTTCGTCGTCTGATACCGTTCCCACGAAGTGCACCCGACCACCGAGGCCCCATGCGGTGGCACGCTCCTCCAGGGCGTGGCGCAGGGGACCATCACCCACCAGAACTAGGCTGGCCACAGGAG
>JAXGIS010000022.1:0-21869 GCA_040770645.1 Thermoleophilia bacterium
GTCACCAACAAGACGGGCGGCCCCACCAGCAGGGCCAAGCCGAGAAGCAGGCCGGGCACTCCCGAGCCCGCCCCCAGGAGCATGAGGAGTTGATGGGGATCGCTGACCGCCACGTTGGGCTTCTGGAACACCATCTGCGGGGGCACCAGCGCCCGATAAGCCACCACGTAGGCTCCTTGACCCCAACCCGTGACGGGACGGTCAAGGATGGCAGCGGCGCCTATGCGCCAGAACTCGAGGCGCGATTGGTCGCTCTCTGTCAAGGCACTCTCGCCATCTGTGGCTGCCTGCGCAGACGGTGGGGCGACCGGACCCTGGGCCCGCGGGTTGTACACGAAGGCAAAGACGCCCACCACCACGGCCACCCCCACCACCACGGCCAGAGCCCGCCGGCGTCGGGCCAGGACCAGGAACAGCGCCCCGACCGCCAGTCCCGCCCCCCAACCCAGATACCCGGCCCGGCTCACGGGGAGAACCACGCAAGCGATGCCCAAGACCGCGCCCACTCCCAGCGCCCCTCGGACCCACCGCCGCAGATCGGCCCTGAGCAATGCCAGCCCTCCCACATACAAGGAGAGCAGGCTCAACCCGGCCAGGTTCACCGGGTTGCCGATGGTCCCCGTCATGCGACCCTGAGCCAAAAACACTTGGACCCCGTGCCAGGGTGGCCGGCCACCTGCCAGTTGCACCAGCGCCGATATGCCGGCCAGCACCAAAGAGAGCGCGCCTGCCAGGCCCACCAGGCTAATCGCCAAGCGGGTGGTGAGCAGGCGACGGCCCACGCAGAACAGCACCGCAGCGGTGATCCACAACATGGCCCCGCCCCCGCGATTGAGCACGCCATACCACGCCAGGGCCCGCGTCTGGGAGAACACCACGCTGAGCACCTGCCAAAGGATAAATGCTCCCGCCACGGCGTCCAGCCAATCCAACCGTATCGGAACCACGCCCAGGCGTGCGGATAGCAGCCACGTCAACACCAGGGCCACGGCCAGTGGGTAGAGGACGACCACCCGCGGCGTGAAGTACAGCGCGTAGACCTGGGAATCGTAGCCCACGCTCACCGCCAGCACGATGGCACCAGCCACTAAACCGCCGACCCACTCCCACCAGGCGCCTCCAGTGCCGACACCGCGCCCGCCTCCGTGCTCAGGGACATTCGGGCGCCGGGACCCAGCCCCCACCCCTCCGCGCGGACCGCGGGTCGCAGACCCTGCCGACCGCGCGCCTTCGGCTGTGGAGCGCGATTTGGAGCCCGCTTTGGAGCCCGCTTTGAAGCCCGATTCTTTGGCGCCGATTCCAGGGGGCCCGGAACCACCGCCCGTCTGTCCGGCCGGTGGTGTCTTGGCCGCCTCGCCGCGCGGGCCACTCTTACCCTTCTTGCCCATGATGACTCAGTAGCTTACTACTTGGGCACATCAAGCGCCCGCGCCAAGACGGCGGCGGCGTGCATGCGCTTGAGGGGCTCGGCCGGGCGCAGATTGTATCTGCCGCTCCCCACCGGTTCTTCATATCCCCGCAGCACATCCAGCGACTTCAGGTAGGCCGCGGCTTGTGAATGAGGGCTGTCGGCCGGCACATCGAGGAAGGCCGGCGAGCCGGGCGGCAACGCTGCCGCCGCTTCTCCCAGCCCCAGCGCCCGAACCATGACCGTGGCGAGTTCGTCACGCCGAATGGGCTCGTAGGGCTTGAAGCTGGTGGCGGTGACCCCGTGCATGAGGCCGGCCTTGTGGGCCGCCGCCACCCAATCGCTCTCATCGCCCAGCACCCCCGGCGCGGCGGGCACGTCCCAAAACGGCTGGCCGGGGACATCTACCACTGCAATGGGCGCATCCGGGAAACGGTGGTTCCATAGATTAACGGCAATCTTGGCGAACTGCCATCGCGTCAAAGAATCCTCGGGCTTGAACAGCTCATTGGGGTATCCACCCATGAGGCCGGCCAGAACCACTTTCTTGATCTCCGTGCCGTACATGGTGAGATCGTAGAACTCGCCCGAGGGGAGACTCGGGGGCCCTGTGACGGATAGGATGAGCGTAGATCGGATCTCGTCGTAGCCGAAGCAGCGCCGGAAAGCGTGGCCACCCACCACCGCGCTTCCGTTGCTGCCCGTGATACGAAGCCGGCTCACGTGGCTGTCGGCATCGGACGTGTCCCGAGCCATGATCTCGATCCGCGCCACGGTGCCCACGTTCACCGACCGGCCGTTGATGTCGGTCATACCCCTGATTCGCGAAGAGAGCGCCTCCGCCGATATCCGATAAGTCCACGGATAGCCGGGCCCCCACGGATCGAGCCAAGTGGGCGGGCTCTGCAGGCTATAGGGATCGGGCTTGGCGACCAGATACGGGTAGCTGCCCGTCTCCCAGGCCGTGGTGTAGCCCCGGAGTGGGCCGAGAAGTACGTCACGGCGTACGAGCCACGATACTTGAGCACCAGGCCCGCCGTGTCGCGGGCGGCCTGCGGGATCCCCGGAAACCGAGTCTCGAAACAGTAGCCCCGGGTGAAGTAGCCCAAGTAGGCCTGGTCCCACTGGTTGTCGTGAATGAAATCGCGGCTCTGCAGCTCAGCCACGGCGTAGGTGCGGGCCGCCACCGCTTGAGCCTTGACCGCCTCCGGGGCATAAGCCCTACATCCGGGTTGGCCCCAATCGTACTCCACCTCGCCGATGCTCCCCAGATACTGCTCCATGAGTACGATGTTGAACAGGTTCAGGCTGCCTGCCTGCGACGAGGGCACCACCCGCATGGCGCCCCAGTACTCGCGGGCTCCGGAGGTCACCCAGCCACCCGCGGTTCTGAGTTCCACCTTGACGCGGCCTTCGCGGGAAGTCGGTCGCACCTCTATCCAGTCGAACGGCCCCTTCTCCACGGCCGCGTCCCCCACGGCCACGTTCAGATATACCTTCCCATCCTTCGGAAAGACGTTGAAGAAGGCCCCCACGGGGATTTGCTCCGTGTGCTCGCCTGAGGAGTTCTTCTTCACGAGGGTGAAGGGGGTGACTACCGGAGCCAGATCGACCTGGCGGTAGTCCTGCGTGATGGTGGTGACACTGAGCCAGGGCTCGCTCGAGATCTTGACCTTCACGGTCACATCCTGCTCCGGCAGCGCTTCCAGCGTAGTGCCGGGGTAATAGAAGTCCAGGATCCAGCGATAGTCTTTGCCGTCCTGGGCCGCGCCCCACGCGCCCCACTGGCTCATGCCCACGCCGCTACCCCAGCCCCGACCTTGGAACACGAAGTCGCCCGCCTGCGCAGCCGGCGGCGGCGCCACCATCAGAGCCGCCACCGCCACCACGGCCACCACCACGACATATACCGGGAGCATCACCCACCGCAGCGCGCGGCCACGGCCCGCACACAAGTGCCCGGCAGTATCCCCTTTGCCCCTATGTGCCCTTCCACGCTTCCGCACGGCATCAGCCTCCCTGACGGCCATCCTCCATGGGCGTGCTACGTGAGGGGCACCAGTTCGACATCCCAACCCAGATGAGCCAACACTCCCCGGGCGATCCCCCTGGCCGCTCGCTCCAGAAAGGCGGGGTCTTCCAGCAGCAGGCCTTCCGTGGGATGGTCCATGAACGCCACCTCCACCATCACCCCCGGCATCTGCGCCACATCGAGCACCCGCAGCGTCTTGCCGTACCAAGTCTTGGCCCCGCGATCGCGAAGGCCGACGGCGGCCACCAAGTGACGCTGAATGGTCTGAGCCAGGGCTTTGCCCTCCACGGAGTAGTTCTTGTCGTCGGTGCCCCAGTAGAAGGTCTCGGTGCCGTTGGAATCCCCGTCATGGGCGTTGTTGTGGATCATGACCAGGATGGTGGCACCTGCTTCGTTGGCAATCTGGCCGCGGCGGGTGAGGTCCTCGGACAGCGTGGGCCCCACAGCCACATCCTCCGTGCGCGTCATGACCGTCTGCAGCCCCACACCACGGAGCAGCTCGTCCAGGCGTTTACCGATCTTGAGGTTGACGGTCTTCTCCTGCGTGCCCGTGAACGGGTTCACGGCTCCCGGATCCCAGCCCCCGTGTCCTGGGTCGATGGCCACCAAAGGCACGCCCCCGGGGTTGGTCGCTTCTCTCAACACGTCTATGACCACACGGTTGCCGTAGCCGGTCTTGGAGTCGGGGCCGAGAATGAAGACCTGGTAGCTGCTGTACTGGCGCAACTCCACCCGCACTATGACGGAGGGTGGGCGGTACGAGCCCTGCGTGGCAGTGACACTGCCCACTTCTTTGGAGTTGACCGCCACAGAGAGCCCGGCGGCCGGTACGGTGGCCCAAGGAATGGTCACCTCCAGCGACCCATCCTCCAAGAGCCGAGGCATCACCTCAGAAGGAGCAGTCGACAGATCGAGTACCACCCGGGTTTTGTCGGCATGATCGGCGCTCGCCCGGAAGCCCTGGCCCACCACCAAGTTACTCGTCTCAGCGCGGTACGCCATCAAAGCAGCCTGCGCCCGAGTCACCCCAGAGGTGGGATTAAGCCTGCCGGCGGCGTCACCGTTGAGCAGACCTTTGGTCACCGCCAGGGCCACATATTTGCTCGCCTCCCCCGACACCCCATTGACGTCGGGGAAGCGACCCAGAGCCGCCTGTACCTGCGCACCACTAAGAGCTTTGGCCTGAGCCTCCCACCCCATGCTGCGCACCAAGATCACGGCCATGTGCTGTCGCTGAAGCGAGTCATAAGGCCGGAACTGCCCATCCGGGTAGCCGCCCACCCAGCCTTTGGTGGCGGCCGCCTCCACAAAGGCCGCGAAGGTGGAGTCCACATCGGCGAAACGACATGCGCTCGAGGCCGGCGCCACTCCCTGTTGAGCCACCACCATCTTGGCGGCTTGGCCCCTGGTCACGGGCTGTCCGGGACGGAAAGTGCCGTCTGAATATCCGGCCAGTACCTTGGCGGCCACCAGATACTGAACCGCTTCATCCTCCGCCGACGACTTGCCCACGTCACTGAACACCACCGCGCCGGCGAAACCGGGGAGCGCCAACAAGAGCATCAGGGCGGCGACCCCGGCCAAGATGAACCCGCCGAGAGTGCGCGCGGCTCCGCCGCTGTATCGGAAGCGAGTCTTCATGCTACGAGCCGGCCGCGTTGCGGTGGAGTCGAAGCGCACGGGCGAGCACCGCGGCCGCCTGGCAACGTTCGGCTTTGGACTCGGGGAGGAACACGCCGTTGGAGTAGCCGTTCACAATCTGCAGACCCGCAGCGCGCAACACCTCCGCCCACGCCCAGTGGGAGGCGGGAATATCGCTGAAGGAAAGCGTTCGCGACGGCTGAGGCGGCACTGAGCCTTCCCCGGCCACAGCGTCGAGGGCACGGCAGATCATGACCGCCATCTGCGCACGGGTGATGAGCGACTCCGGGGCGAATCGCGTCCCATCCACCCCTCTCACCAGCCCGGCCGTTGCGGCCGCTTGTATCTCACGGTAGCCCCAATAGGAGGGCTTGACATCGGTGAAGACCTGCCGGCCTCCGCCTGCCCCCTGCAGTTGCTCAGCCAGGAAGGCACGCGCCAGCAATGCAGTGAACTGCGCACGGGTGATAGTGGCGTACGGGTTGAAAGTCCCGTCGGAGCCGCCCTTGACAATTCCGGCGGCGTACAACAACTCGATGTCGGGGTAGAACCAATCGCTGCGCGAGACATCGCGGAAGTGGAGCATGCCCGGGTCGAGCTGGCCTCCGGGAGGGCGCCTGGTCGTGGTAGTGGTACCCGCCGTGGTAGTGGTGGTGGGAGCCGTAACGGTGGTACCCGAGCCTCCCGTGGTGGTGGTCGTACCCGGGACGATGGGTCCTCCGCCGGAAGCGATCCACTCATCGTAGGTGGGCGCGGCCCGGAGGCTCCAGTAAGGATTCACCGCGTGCGCGCCGCCGCTCGCCCATCGCCCGATGTGGATCTCGAAATGGAGATGGGGTATGGAGTCCTCGGCATTACCGCTGTCGCCGGTGTAGGCAATAACCTGTCCCGCCTGCACACGTGAACCATTGGTCAACCCGGGCGCATATGCGTTCTCCGGCCCACCTCGGCCGTCGTCGGTCCAGGGGTTCCCAGGAGTGTCGTTGTTCAAGTGCACGTAGAAGTAGTCATTACCGTCGTCCCCCCGCAGAAGCAGGTAGTACTCGGGATAAGGATTAACGGTGGAGAGCTTGCCGGTGAGAGTTCATCCAATCCAGGGTGCCGGACACCACGGCCACTACCGGCGTCCCTTGGGCGCCAGGATGTCGTTCCCTTGTGAAGATGGCCGGTGCGGGGTGCACCCCAATCGTCCTTCCAGTCACGACGCTCGAGGAAGGGAAAGAGGATGGGGACGATCACCCGGTCGCCGCTGGAACTGGTGGTAGCCGAGTTGGCCAAGCCGGCCATGCCCGGAACGAGCAGCCCAACCATGAGCGCCAGCAGCACCACCACAGCGACTCTGCTGAGTCCTACCCGACCGAACCGATCCAGACAGGTAGGCGGAGTCTGTTCCCTTGCCTGCGTCATATGGGACATCATCTACGTCAGGTTCGCCACGATAGGGCCCAAATCCTGCCGGAGCCCGAGCACGCCCCCGACTCCGACCAGCTCAGATGGTCGCGCTCGAGTGCGAAGGGGAGCATATCAGAGGCGCGACACTCTGCACACCTAAGAAAACGATCAGGCCGCACTCCGGGTTGCGCAGGCCAAATGACCCCGTGAGCCGACGCGATGCAACGAGGCACAGAAGGCGTCGGCGCGCGGCCCGCCCTCGGCGCGCGGCCGGATGGTCGCCTCAGAGGCGCCCGGCCCGCGCCAGACCGACGGCCAGTTGCGCCGTGCGGCCGGCCGCCTCGCGCAGCGGAGCCACCGCCCGCTCCAAGCGGCGGCGGCGCAGCGCGTTGTGAGTCACCGACTCCCTCAGCAGCGACTCAAGTCGCCGACCCCCCGCCTCTGTCTCCAACTCATCCGCAGTGACCACATACTCCCCCTGCCCGGTCTGCCGTGCAAAGGAACTCACCTTGGGATCATAGGCGATGGCGGCGGCGGGGGTCCCCGCCGCCGCAGCCAGAATGCCCGAATGGAGCCGCATGGTCACGGCCACGTCGGCTTCGCGTAGCAACCCGGCCAGCAAGGATGGATCATCCACGTTGTGGGCGTCGAACGATCTCCCCGCCAATCGTGGATGAGCAGCGAGCTCCCGGCACAAGGGGCCGTCCGTTCTCTCTGGAAGGGAAGGAACACTATATAATGGCCCAGGCCGTCCGCCACACGCGCCAGCGCTTCCACCAACTGCGTTCTGTACCCGAGACGATCAAGCCATGGGCGCGGACACACGGCAATCAGCCGCCTGTCGACCAGCACCGCCCCCGCGCCAGCACTTCGCGCGCCCTCTCCTGCGAACAGGGAGCGAGCGCGTAGGCAGGATCCGGCACCACCATCTGCACACCGGACCGCACTCCCACATCGGCCGCCAGCGCAGCCGCTTCACGGTCACGCCACGCCACCACCTGGCTCGCCGAACCCAACACCCGCACCGCCACACGGGCGCTTCTGGTGTGCAGGGCCCAAGGCCCTGCGCATACCACATAACCGGTTTGCCCATCGTGCGGGCAATCCCCACTATGGCCAGGAAAGGGGATGGGCCGCAGCTTCCCCGCCCGAAACAGAAAGTGCCTCCCGTAGAGCGCAAAGTCGGCCTCGTGCAGCATGCTGCCCCCACCACTGATGACCAAATCCGCCCACGCCACGGCCATCCCCAGAGTCCGAGGGTCGCGCAGGGTGGTGGGGAGTGCCTCCACTGCGTGGCGGCGCCGAGTGTCGTCGGGATCGAAAGACAGCACACGGAACTCAGCCCCCTCATCGCGCCGGCCGATCTCCTGCAGGATACCGGCAGTATGGCCTCATCCCCCGCGTTGCCTTCCCCGTAGTAGCCGCTGATGAGGTACTTCATCCCGCCCAAGCCCTCCTCACCGAGAGCGTGTGCTCCGCCCCTGCTCGTACTCGGCGTTCCGCGTGACGTAGCGCACGAACTTCGCCAAGGCCACTTGGCGCCCGGCGCGACGTGGGTTGGACACCAACCTCCACAACCACTCCACGTTGCAGCGACGGGTCCAGGCGGGGGCCGCCTCACTGCGCCCGACCACACATCGAAGCTGCCGCCGATGCCGAGGGCCACACGCACCCCCAACGCAGCACGGTGGCGCGCCATGAAAGCCTCCTGCTTGGGAGCGCCCATGGCGACCAGGAGAATGTGGGCGCCCGCCGCCCTCACCTGGTCCACCACCTCCAGCTCATCATCCGTTGAGAAGTAGCCGTGATGCGTGCCTGCCACGCGCAGGCCCGGGTTGGCCTCCGCCTGCCGGTGTGCCGCCTCTTCGGCGATGCCGGGAGCCGCCCCCAGGAAGTAGACTGAGAGGCCCTCCTCCGCGGCGCGGGTCAGCACCCGCTCCGCCAGCTCTATGCCGGGCACGCGCTCCAACCCGCTCACTCCCTGCTGCCCGGCCGCCCACACCGCACCCACACCGTCCGGGTAACGTAGATCCGCCTCCAACATAGCCTCAGCCGCTACCGGATCCCGCTGTGCACGGACGGCCAGTTCGGGGTTGAACGACACGGCCAGGCGGGCCTCCTTGTTTGGGGGATCGCTGCGGGCCGCGTTCATAACCCAGTTCGCAGCTTCCTCCAGACTCACCAACTCGAGCGGGAGACCGAGCACCTCGATGCGGGGCGGGGACACGTCCGCGGCGGTACTCCACGCCGTGGCGGCAACACCCGGCACACCCGGCCCCGCGGTAACAGCCTCCGCTCCCGCGGCCGGGCCCGCGCCCGCTGTTGCCGTGGTGGCCGCCCCCCTCCGCGCCTGGCCCCAATGGCGATAGGGAACCAGGTCCGGAGATATGCCGGCCGCAGCATCCTCATAGATCTCCACGAAGCGCTCTGCCGCCTTCAAGTGCGAGTGGTTGGCCACCACGTACTCCCGGGCGGCCTCGGCGAGGCCCTCGCCGAGGCCGGGGCGGCGGCCAGCCGCAGTATGGCCGCCGCCAGCGCTTCTGCGTCGCCACCCGGTACCAGCAGGCCGTTCTTCTCGTGCCTCACCATCTCCGCCAGGCCCCCCACCGCACCCGCGATCAGCGGGCGACCGGAGGCCATGGCCTCGAGCGCGGCCAGAGAGGTGGCCTCCTCCACGTTCTCCGAATGCACCGACGGCACCAGCACCATATCGCACAGGCGATAGAGCTCTGAGATGGCCGACCTGTCCTGGTTGCCCAGCAGCCGCACCTGGGCTTCCAGGCCATACCGGCCAACCACTTCCTCGATGGCTGCGCGCTCTCCACCCTCCCCGGCATGGAGCAGGACGAAGCGTTCCCGCTCCTCCGGCAGCATGGCCGCCAGGGCCAAGGCTGGGTAGACCACCCCGTTCTTCTTCACCAGCCGGCGGGGGCAGAAGAGCACCGTCTTGCCCTCCGGGATCTCCCAGCGCCTCCGCAACTCCTCACTGCCCTCCCGACTGGGGGAAAAGGAGGAGGTATCGATGAAGTTCATGAGAGCCGTAACCGCCGACGCCTTTTCCGGAACGAGATTGAGGGCAAAGTCGCGCAGGCGGGTATCCACCGTCACAATGCGATCGGCCTGCCGCAAAGCCCTGAGTTCGGATCTCACCAGATACGACTCGCCCCAGGCGGACTGAGTGGTGTAGCCCTCGGAGACGGACTCGTAGAGCGGATAGCCGTGGAGAGTCAGCACCAGCGGTATGCCGTAGGTGTCAGCGACAGTGCGCAGGCCCGGCACCGAATACACATCCTGGGCGTTCAGCACCTGCCAGGGGATACCTTCCGGGCTCTGCGCCGCCACAGCCCTGCGATCGCGGGCCAACTCCCGCTCGGTGAGGCGCGCCAGAACCTGCGCCCTCGTCCACGCCGCATACATCATGCCCCATCCACGCCGCACCCGGTTGAGAGCCCCCGCCGGCCATACGATGCCGAGATTACGAACGGCCGACGGCACATGAGCGCCCAAGTAGAGTACGTGCGCATCGTGCCCAATCGCACTCAAGCCGCGGGAAAGCATATCCAGGTGGGTGGTGGTGCCTCCCACCTGGCCCACATCGCGCATGGTGGGCAGGAGAATCCTCACCGGACACCTCCCGCCGCCGGGCCGCCGCCGGCGCGTGAGACCAGACCTCGGCGACGCAACATGTCTTCCACCAACCCGGAGATGGCCTCCACGCGGTGATCCCAGCTGTTCTGCTCGGCCAGCGCCACTCTGGCCGCCCGCCTCTCGGGACCGTCTTCGGCCAATGCCTGCCGGATGAGCCCCGGGAAATCGGCAGGCCCTTCAGCGATCATGATGGCGCCCCGGTAGCGCTCCAACTCCGGCAGCCCGCTCACAATAACCGGCACTCCACCCGCCAGATACTCAAAGAGTTTGAGCGGGAAGATGTTGCGGGTGAGCTCCATGGTCTTGTAGGGAATGAGGGCCACATCCAGGGATTTGACGTAGGCCGGCAACTCGGGGACCTGCTTGCGGCCCAGGAGGTGCACGTTGGGCAGGGAGGCCAAAGTGGCCTCATCCACATCGCCCGGGCGAATGGGTCCGATAAGAAGAACGTTCCACGACGGGTCGGCCTCGGCGATGGCCTTGATGGCCTGCACATCCAGGCGCTCGTCATGGATGCCGATGACGCCGATCCGGGGATGGGAGTGCGCCGCGGCGTCGGCGGGCAGAGGCAGCGCCGGATCCAGAGCCTGTTTGAAGTGCTCGATGTCGCCTGCGTTGGGCACGTGGAACACGTGCGGGTTGAACTCGGCCCGGGCGGCGCGCAGATTGTCGGCCGTACACACCACCAGATCGGCACGACGACACAACTCCTCGTCGTACGACCAGACCACCTCCGGCTTCACGAACCCCGGAAACGCCGAGTGCTCATCCACACAGTGGTAGACAGTCGCCACCGGGTCGAGAAGATCCACGATATCCACCGCTGTAGGTAGATAGCTCCACAGCAGATAATCGCGAAAGCCGAGATGTCGCACGGCCCAACGCACATACGCTGCAATAATGCGTTGATTGACGCGGTTGATCTCCCGGCGCACGTTGCCGAAGGGGAGCAGCGGCGGGGGCGTCAGCGTCCATAGATCGAACTCGGCGCGTGGCGCTCGGGGTGGTACCGCCCCCCACCTTCGCAGGCGTTCCGGCACTACGAACGGAGCCAACATGGTCACCGGCTCTTCCACATATAGGATGCGATTGGTAGGGGCCAACCGGTGCATGATCTGCTGCTTGCTCGTCCAGTGCGCCCAGTAGTCCAGCGACGACAGCACAACGATGTCCCAACCTCGTAACATGACGCGACGACCTGCCCTTCCACTCCAACGTGTAGTGTATGCGCAGCCTACCGGGCTGTTGCGATTGAGCGGCGGTAAGCGTGCTCGTACTGCCTGGCTGCAGCCTGGGGGACGAATTCCCTGGTCACCCGGCTCGCCCCGGCCCTTCCCATGGCCAGGCACAAATCTGGATCTTCCAACAACTGCGTGACGCGCCCGGCCATAGCTGCTGCGGCCGCTTCACGGTCCACACGCGACACCACGAAACCGGATACACCGTCTTCCAAGACCTCCGGGACGCCTCCCACCGCCGAGGCCACCACCGGAAGTCCGGTGGACATCGCTTCCATAATAGACAGCGGCAGCCCCTCGGAGATAGAGGTAAGCCAATAGACCGAGAGCCGGCGCAACGCCGGCCATATGCTGGGCACCCGTCCGGTGAATGCCACCCGCTCGGCAATCCCCAGCGACACCGCCGTCTGCCGGAGCCCGGGCCCGTCCGGCCCATCGCCCACCACCGCCAGCCTGGCTGTGGGCATCTCGGCGGCCACCCGAGCGAACGAACGCAACATCAAATCGATATCCTTGACCCCCACCAGCCGCGCCACCGTACCCACCCATCGTGCATTCGGAGCATCGATGCGCGCCATGGCTTCGGGGAGCTCTGGGTCCGAAGCCTGCGCGGCTCCCGGTGCAGACGCCGAGTCCCGCATCCAAGCGGCACGTTGTCCGGGAAGGGGGCGGTTAGGGTCTAGCTCGAGACCGGGGCGCACCACCAGCAGTTTGGCCGTCGGGTATCCCCGCCCCACCAACCGGCGGCGCAGGTCCTCAGAACGGCACACGATCCCGTCCACAGCCACCAGTGTGGCACGGTCGAAGACGCCGTAGACGGAGGCGCGAAGACGGCTGCGGTAGTCCAGAAGAAGATCAGAGTGAATAGTGGTGAAGTACCGAGGACAGTGCCTGCCCGTCGAACTCTCGGCGCTCCCGGCTCGAGGATGCGGCAGGCGCAACACACGAACGGGTAGGTTGGCGCGAGAACCATGAGTGTGCACCACGTCCCACTCCCCCGGCAGCGCAGAGCGCAGAGGGGCGGCATGCGCGGATCGAAGGGGCCGGACATGGGAAGCACCTCCCGGGATGCCGCGCCGGGCGGCTTCATCCGCCAATCCCCGCTCCCCAGGCACAACAGATGCAAATCGAGACCCCGCTCGAGCAGAGCGGACAGCAAAGGCACCAAATGAGTCATCACGCCACCGACGTCGCCTCCGCCGATGACGTGCACCACCCGCAGCGGGCGGTCCGCCGTCTTCACGCCTCGCCCCCCACAGCCGTGCTGCCCCTCACTGCCGCGTCATGCCCCGCCGCCACACCACGCCCGGAGGCCCCCCTATCGGCACCGAGCGCACCCACCGGCGCCTGGTCACGCAAGGTCCGCGCCCGGCCCAAGCCCTGGGTCTCATCCTCGCGTGGGGGCAACGATGAAGCCAGGCCGGCCAAAAACCAGAAACCCGCGCCCACCACCAGCGTCTCCCAGATACTTGTGGTGAACGCCGCCACGCACACGGCCACAAATCCACCGAACACGCCCGCGCTGAGACTCCGTAGAAAAGGATCGCCCTCGGCCAAGTAGGCAGCCACCACGCCCTTGCCGGCGCGAGCCAGGATCCACACGAACGCCAGAAGCAGCAACACGCCTCCTTCGGCCCCCAACTGCAGGTAGTAGCTGTCGATCCACAGCCTGCCGTATCCGGCGAGGTAGGCGCTGGTCCCTCCCAACGTGCCCAGACCCACTCCCCACCACGGGTGCTCCGCCATGCGCAAGAGGGCTATGCGCCACACGTAAAGACGACCGTTGGTGGCGCTGAGTTGTAGATAGTAGCTGCTGAAACCAAAGAGGAGACGATCCCAGAAACGCCGCGGAACCAGGAGGGCCAGAACTACGGCCGCCCCGAACAGACGCGCTAGCCACGGCCGAAAGGCGAGCAGGGCCAGAGCCACGAAGCCCACCACCAACCCGATATACGCCCCACGGCTGAAGGTGACGGCCAAGGCCGCCAGCAGCAGTGCCGCTACGGCGCCACAGACCATACGCCATATGGAGCGGACGCGGGAGAGCGCCAGGGAGCCCGACAGCATTATCCCCAGGAGCAGGAAACCCCCCAAACCGTTGGGATTGTTGATGATGGAATAGGCTCGGGTGCCGATATCTTCGTGCGTATCCACCCAAGAAGCGGGCATGGGTGCGTTGGTGACGTACTGGTAGAGGCCGTGCAGAGCAAGAAGCACCGACGCGCCGAGGAACACGGCCACGGTGGCTTTGACCCACCGCCGATCTTTGGGCAGCCAAACGGCGAGGTAGTAGAAGAGGAAGGGTTGGAACGTGACGCGAAGCGCGAACTGGGCCACCTGATCAGGCACGCGGTTGATGAGGATCGATCCCACGGCCACAGTCAATGCCGCCAATATGGGTACGGTGATCGGCACAGCCCGCCATTCGTACCGGCGAAGGACCAGCGCCCCGAACGCCGCCACCGCGAAGCCGCCCACGATGAAGGCCTCGTCCCAGTAACTGCCCAGGCCCGGCCCGAGGAGGTTGCGGGCCAACCAATCCACCCAAGGGAATGCCGCCGGTACCAACAGCAGGAACTCCCCGCGAAAGGGTACGACGGCCATCAGCCACACCAGCACCGCCGCACCTACCAGAGTGACGAAGGCATCGAGCCCCGCAGCGGCGCTCAGGCCTCCGGCCATCGCGGCCGCGGCGGCCGCAAGCCACACAGCCCAGCCCGCACCGATGTACCGGTGTCCTTGGGGCGGGACTTTGACCAGTCCTTCCCCCGATACCGCCTCAGCCGCGCCCGGCCCCCCGGCCCTCATATGCGCCTCGGGCCACGAAGCGCCTCGCGCCGGGTCGAGCCGATCAGGAGCCACAAGTCCGGCGGCGACACCCATCCTGCCCCCGACAGAGGCACCGCCGCCCAATGCAAGCAAACGAGGCCGGGCGGCGGCGATCAAGCCCGCCGCCGCCAACAACCCGCCGGCCAACCCCTCTCGCCAAGAAGCGGTCAAGGAAGCACGGACGATTCCACCGGCGACAAAGCAGGCACCAACGACGCGCAGCCAACTTCCCCCGGCCAGAAACGATACCTCCCAGGATGACGCCGCGCGACGCAGTCCGCGGCCCACCCCGCCTTCTCCCAAGCGGCGGGCCACAGCCACGTAGCTGCGCGCAACGAGCCCAACCCCCGATCCCCTCGCTCAGGGGCAGAGGGGCCAGGAGAGGAAATGGACGCAAGGCGGCCCCTCTGAGCGACAGCAGGCGGCTCCCGGCGACTCCAGCGGCCGCGGCCCGGCCGGCGGCCGCCACCGCCCGCCCCGTCAGCGAGGCCGCCCACACCACGCCACACCATCGCCACGCCGAGCGGAGTACCCGCCCCGTCAGCGAGGCCGACCAGACACTCAATCCCCAACCACCCTGACGCCCTGGATCTGAGTCTTGACGCCGAACCCAGGACCATGAACCATGAGCGGCATACCTACCCTGAGCACCACCCCGCCAACCGAGATATCGGAGCCGGAGTCGTGGCCCTCACCCCTAACTTTGATCTCCAAATCCCAGTACACCTGCGAGACCGCACCGGTTACCGGCCTACCATCGGCCATGAACACATCGAGTGGCATGCGTGTGGCCCTGGGTTCCTCGTGCACGTAGCCCAGAAGCGCCCCTCCTTCGTCGTACACCGGAGAACCCTCGGCAATGGTTATTACGGTGGGGTCACGCACTTTCTCCACGGTGAGGGTGGTCTCCACCGTGACCAACGCATCCGCCGGCTTGGCGAAGCGCACCACGGCGAACAGCACCAGCGCCACCAGCAGAAGGAGGATCAAGATGTCGACCAGGCCGATCTTGCCAAAGAGCCGCCCCTGCCGATCGATGAAGGTGGTCATATCCGACACTCCGCAGACGGTGGGATAAGCATGTGGAAGGCGCCAGTGATTCTAGCTTAAGCAGTCAACGGCGGCCAGACGCCGAGCGGGGGTAGAGGCCCCAGAAACGCAACCGGGAACGGCGTCGGGCCGAGTGCGGACCACACCTGGAACCCCAGGCCGACGGCAGCCAGACCCACGGACTCCCTACTTGTTATCAGTGGGGCGGTCGGATAGAGTCGAGACATGCGCACGCTGTTCGTCACCTTCGGTACTCGTCCTGAAGCCATCAAAATGGCCCCTGTGGTGCAGGAACTCAATCGCCGGGACCATTTCCGCGTCATCACCTGCGTTACGGCCCAGCACCGGGAGATGCTGGACCAAGTCATCGAAACGTTCGGTATCCCCGTCGATTACGATTTGGACGTTATGAGGCACTCCCAGTCTCTGACGCACATCACCACCGCCGTGCTCCAAGGCCTAGAGCCGCTGTTGGAGAGTACGGAACCGCACATGGTCCTAGTGCACGGGGACACCACCACCACGTTTGCGGCTGCTCTGGCAGCCTTCTATCGCCAGATTTCCGTGGCCCACGTGGAAGCGGGGTTGCGCACCGACACCCTGTACAGCCCGTATCCCGAAGAGGCCAACCGCCGCTTGGCCGACCGCCTGTGCGAGGTGCTATTGGCGCCCACCGAGACCGCCCGGGCAGCACTGCTGGCGGAGGGAGCCCCCTCCAACGCCATAGTGGTGACCGGCAACACTGTCATCGATGCATTGCTGCTGACGGCCGCACAGCCCACGCCCCCCTTCGAACCTTCGCTTGAGGCCGCTCTGCACCGCCCCGGCCCCAAAATCCTGGTTACGGTACACCGTCGTGAAAGCTGGGGCATGCCCATGGCCTCCATCGCCCGCGCCATCCGCGGATGCTGCCGCCGGCACCCTGACCTAACCTTCATATTCCCCATCCACCTCAACCCGGTGGTGCGCGAGACCTTTCGGAGCATTTTGGGCAACGAGCCCGGCGTGGTGTTCGCCGAACCACAACCCTACCGTCGGTTCGTCCACCTCATGAAGGCGGTTGACCTCGTAATTACCGACTCGGGGGGGATACAAGAAGAGGCTCCCGCCCTCGGCAAACCGGTGCTGGTTATGCGCGATGTAACCGAGCGGCCGGAGGGGCTGGAGGCCGGCACGGCCCGCTTGGTGGGAACGGACTCCGCGGTGATCGAGGCGAGCATCACAGAACTGTTGAGCGACCGCGGCGCCTACGACGACATGGCCAACGCCGTCAGCCCTTACGGAGACGGGCGGGCGGCACAGCGCATTGCGGATCACCTCGAGCACTTTTTCGGTTTCCGCGCACAGCCGGCCGAAGAGTTCGTCTACCGTCCAGGGTCGAACCAGCCGGAGGCCTCATAGCCAACTTGGGCTGAAGACCTCGCAACCAGACCCTCAGCTACAGGTCCTCATACTCCCCGTCGGCGCTGCTGCAAGACAGGAAGTCCTTCACGCTCGAGTCTTCCTGCACTATTCCCACGAACAATACCGACCCTCCCGACAGCAGCGTCACCCTGGTCCCAGAAATCAGACGCACCGGCGCGCCGCTCGTATCAACCAAGCGTCGCAGATAAGACGTATCCAGTTCCCGTTCAACGTCCACACCGCCCAACTCGATCGACGGGCCGCATTCCACCTGCAAGGTCAAAGGCTTCGCGTCATCCAACTTCATCGCCCGCCCCCTCGTTACTCTGCGGTTGGGGTCGCGTGCGCCTGTGCGGCCTCCTCCCGCCACAAAGCCACCCGACGCGCGATTAGGCCCGCCGCCGCCCCCGCCCCCACACCGTTGTCGATGTTCACCACCACCAGCCCCGGTGTGCAGGTCTGAAGCATGGAGTACAGAGCCGCCTTCCCGGCTCCACCTGCCCCATAGCCGCTGGACACCGGCACGCCCACAACCGGCACCGACACTAGTCCCGCCACCACCGAAGCCAAGGCGCCCTCCATTCCCGCCACAACCACCACCACGTCGGCCTCGGCGCGGGCCAGCTCGGTGAGGGGCTCCAACAGTCGATGCACCCCGGCCACGCCCACATCATAAGCTGCTGTCACGCGACACCCCATGTGACGCGCCACCAAAGACACTTCCTCGGCCACCGGGATATCGGATGTGCCGGCAGTGAGTATCCCCACCACCCCGCCGCCTTCCTGGTGCTGGTAGCCCTCGGCCGAGACCTCGAGCGCGCCGCCCACGCCCTCCCACACTCGGGCACAGGCGCTTTCCGCCCAGTCTGTGACCAAGGTCCGCCGAACCGCGTCCACCCGACTGGCCAGCGCTACACCCCTTTCGCGCACAAACGCCTGCACGATGGCTAGGAATTGCTCGGGCGTCTTCCCCGGGCCATAGATGACCTCCGGCACGCCTTTGCGCTGCAGCCTCCCCATATCCAACCGCGCAAACTCGCCCACGTGAGCTACGGCCAGTTGCGGCCAGCGCTCCAGGGCGTCCTCCACCGCCACCCTTCCGGCCGCTACCTCCTCCAACAGTGTGCGCAGGGGTTCGTCCATCATGTCATGTGAGGAGTGCCGCCCAATCGATCCGCATCGAGTGCAGCCGTACCCAGGATCAGTTCCACCAATTCGTCATAAGACATCCCGATATGGCGGGCTTGGGCGGGCAGATCGGATAGATCCGTCATGCCGGGGAGCGTGTTTACCTCCATGAACTGGGGCCCTTCAACCTTGTCCACCATGAAATCCACGCGACAGTAGCCGCGACACCCCACCGCTTCAAACACCCGACACGCCAAGCGCTGCGCTTCCGCGTACACGTCGGCCTCGAGTCGTGCCGGAATGACAAACTCGGTCAGGCCCGAGGTGTACTTGGCTTCGTAGTCGTAGAAATCGCGCTTGGGAACCAGTTCCAGAATGGGAAGCGCCCAAGGCCCCCGCGGCCCCTCCAGTACGCCTACCGTTATCTCCGTGCCCACTACGCAGCGCTCCACAAATACGCTGCCGAAATCCGCCCGTCCACGCTCGATCACGGCAGCGAGATCGCCCGGCGACGTCAACTTAACCACGCCCACGGACGACCCCTCCTGGACAGGCTTGAACATGAGCGGATAGCCCAGATCGCGCTCCACGGCAGCCGCCGCTTCAGCAGCCGATATCCAGGGGTCGATCTCGCGCCAGACCGGAGTGGGAACACCGCTCTGGCCAACAACTTTCTTGCAGGCCACCTTGTTCATTGCCAGGGCCGAAGCCAGTACCCCCGACCCCGTGTAGGGAATGTCCAGGATCTCCAGCAGTCCTTGAATCGTGCCGTCTTCGCCGTAGCGTCCGTGAAGGGCCAGGAATGCCACCTCGGCACCGGCATCGGCCAGTCGACGGGCGACATCCCTTTGCGCGTCCACAGCCACAGCTCGATACCCCAGGTTCTGCAGGGCGCGCAGGCAGTTGGCCCCTGAGCGCAGTGACACCTCACGTTCTGAGGAAATGCCGCCCATGAGAACGGCGACAGTCTTATCGCGAAATTTCACGCAGCAACCCCCTTGTCAGCGGGGGTGTCGCAGCACACGGCGAAGTGGAGAGAGGAGTGCCGCGCAGACTCTGCGCTACGAACCCATGGCCAATCGTGAACCGACGGTAGCGACCGCAGCAGCCGAAGGCTCCCGCGGATGCGGTAGCCTCGGCCGCCATGAGCAGTTCGCGAGGCGTAGACCCGTCTCGGGGGAAGGTGGCGTATCCTATGGAGACCTCCAATTTGTGGCCTTGTACCAACCGTGACCCGGTCGATCGGCGCGCCTCGGCCACCAGTGACGAGAGCCCAAACCCGTCACCCTCCACAACCAAAGCGATGCGGTCATCGGTGATGCGATAGCCACTCGCATTGGGTCCCACAATCCTCTTCACCCGCCGCGCCAACGCGCCCAGTGCTCTTCCCGCGGCCTCGGAGCCGGAGAGGAGGGCGTACTCCTGATAGCGTTCCAGCCGCACCACAACCAGTGAGAATCGCGTGTTGCCCCCGTGCTCAGCGTATAAGCCGCGGAGCGACTGCACAAATCCGGCACGCGAGATGAAGCCCGTGGCTTCGTCCTGGGGTGCGATCGCCCCGGAGCCTTGCCCCGCTTCAGCTCCCTCCAGCTCTTCCCGTAGCCTTCGCGCCGCCTGCCACGACAACAGCAGACCTCCCACCCACAGCAGTGCCATAGGCACCACGAGCCACAAGCTGGATGTCCACAGGATGAGTGGCACTACGATGGTGGCGTCGAACAGACAAAGCAGATAGCCCAGCGACATATCATCATCGAAGACTACGGTGAGACGCAGAGCCCACAGCGCGTAGGCGGCCAGGAGAATGGAGTACAGGATTCCGAAGACGCCCCGCACCCCGAAGGCGGAAGGTCCAACTACGGCGATGAGGCCGAACACGAGAAGTCGGTACTTGGCTTTGCGACGTTCAGTCATGTGCGCCCCGCCACGCCGGTGTTTTTCTGTAATACCACTTGCACTCTAACATAGTTGCAATGGCTATGCAACACATATTGCTGAATCATCAGATTGAAATGATCACCGCGCAGAGCGAGCTGAGGTGCCGATGCGTGGCGACGCGCCCGAGGGGAATAGACCAGACACTGAACCCGGGGGCGGAGAGTAGAATGGAAGAGGTGATGGAGGATACCGGAATCGAACCGGCGACCTCCGCCTTGCAAGGGCGGCGCTCTCCCAGCTGAGCTAATCCCCCGGGAACAAAGAGAAGGTGGGCCTAAGTGGAGTCGAACCACCGACCTCATCCTTATCAGGGATGCGCTCTAACCAACTGAGCTATAGGCCCACGGGAGTCAGAAGTTTACCGACTCGCTCCGGGATGTCAAGCCGTAGCAGCCGCAGCAACCCCCATAGCGGAGGCCCGGTCGTTGCGGTAAGCTTGATACAGAGGCCTAGATGATTGATTCCACGACATTAACAGTAATCGACCAGGGCTCGGCTGGGACGGCCCAGTTGGTAATTGAGGCTGATGCAGGCGGCCAGGCACAGAAAGCGCTGCAATATGCGTTCTTTGAGTCCAGGAAGGGTTCGGGCTCCGTGGCGTTCCAGAGAAAGGACGTCTTTGCAGGTCCAGAAAATGGACTCGATGCGCTGGCGGATGGGAGCGAGATGCAGCCCCTGGCCGACCTCGTCCTTGCGCTTGGGCCGGACGTGAATAGCCCCAAGATCCATGACTGCGGCGCTGAACTCCTGGCTTGCATATCCCTTGTCGGACAGCAGGGTTTCCCCGCCACGGCGCCTGCAGCGCCCGAGAAGCTCCAGTCCCACCTCACGTTCATCGCGCTTGGGAGAGGTAAGGCAAAACGCTCGGGGAGTGCCGTCGGTGGCGAAGATGGCATGCAAGCGTACTCCCCAGAAGTAGCGGGAATGACTGGCGCAGTATCCGTAGTCCGAGATGTCCGAAAGGGCGGAGCGAAGGACGGTTTCCCGGCTTCTGGCGCACTCCACCGGGGTCGAGTCGATGAGCAGAAGAGTATCTGTGAAACCGGGACTTTGCTGGGCAAAGATGACCAGGAACCACTCGAGAAGAGGGGCCAGACGGCGCCGGCGCTTGAAGTAGGCGGCCTGTGCCGGAATCTCGGGGAAGAGCGGGGAAAGACGGTCTTGAGCCACGCGCAGGAAGCGACGGTCAGAAGGGATGCCCATGATGGCCTGAGCCACACACAAGGTGACGATCTCGGCATCGGTGGTTCGGCGGCGGGCGTTTCTCTTGGGCTCTGGCAAAAGATCATCGGCTGTGCAATAAACGACGGTGCAGAGGGTGTCGAGGTCGGCGTGCATCGTGGCCTCCAGGCAGACGGTGTTGCTATCACCGTCGGCTTCGGCCTCTCTGCCTCGAACCCCTTCTTCTCCGCCATGTTCGTGGAATCAATCATCTAGTACAATGATTCGGGATTGCGGGACTGACCCGCAGGCCACATGGCCCAGATCGGCACCCGGGAGGATCAGCAACGTGCACACACCTCCGTTTCTCGACAGCCTGAGCTTCGCCGAGTTGGGAGCCATTCTGCTACCGCTTCTGGCCATCCAGTTGAGCCTTATGATCTGGGCTTTGGTCGACCTCGTCCGCCGCGAACGCGTCCGCGGCGGGAGCAAGCTCGTGTGGGTTCTGGTTATTCTGCTCCTCAACTTCATTGGGCCCATCCTCTATCTGGTGTGGGGACGCAACGAATGACGTTCAGGACAACCCCGGCCGAAACGACTACCGATACGACTACCGACGCTGCCGTTCAGGCGGCTCCCCAAAGTACCCCCGCCATCACCACCAGCAGTCTGACTCGCCGGTTTCGTGAGTTCTGTGCAGTCGACCACCTGTCCATGTCGGTCCCACGCGGAGAGATATACGGCTTCCTCGGGCCCAACGGGGCCGGCAAGACCACCACGCTCAAGATGCTGGCCGGGTTGCTCTCCCCCACTTCCGGGACGGCGACTGTGGCCGGAGAACTCGTGCGGCCCGGCGAGGCGAGCCTGGAGCTGCGCCGACGCGTCGGCTTCTTGGCGGAGGAACCCGCGTTCTACCCGTGGATGACGGCAAACGAGGCGCTGGTGTTCGTTACGCGACTGCATGGGAGCTCGGCGGGCCCGCGCCACGCGCGGGCCGGCC
>JAXGIS010000023.1:0-21310 GCA_040770645.1 Thermoleophilia bacterium
TATCGCTGCGCACGCAACGGGCCAGCCCGCAGATGACGGGCCCCTGTACGCTGCGCGCCACCTGGCGCACGGCATCCAGATCGCCCGGCGACGAAGCGGGAAAGCCAGCCTCGATGACGTCGACGCCCAGGCGGGCGAGCTGGCGGGCGATCTCGATCTTTTCGCTTGTGTTCAGCGTGGCGCCGGGAGATTGCTCGCCGTCACGCAACGTGGTGTCAAAGATGATGATGCGATCGGTGTCCATGTCTGTGCTCCTTGGCCTCTGATCGTGCTGTCGCCGCTGACCTGCTGCTTCCTGCGGGCCTCCGGGTCACTGAGCCGTGGTCTCGATCGGCTCGGTCACCCCTCTGGCGGAGGCCCGCCGCAGTAGCGGTAGCTCCAGGCTGTCGATCAGCGCCTCAAAGCTGGCCTCGATGATGTTCACCGAGCACCCCATGGTCGTCCAGGTATGCTCGCCGTCGCTGGCATCGATCAACACCCGCGTCTTGGCGGCCGTGGCCGACTTGGGGTCGATGATGCGCACTTTGTAGTCGGTCAGTTGCACGGGCCCCAGCTCGGGATAAAAGGGCAACAGGGCCTTGCGCATGGCCCGGTCGAGGGCGTTCACGGGGCCATCGCCCTCTGAAGCGGTGTGCATGGTCATGCCGTCGACGCTGGCCTTGACGGTGGCCTCAGAGAGGATGTCGCGGCCCGTGCGCTTTTCGACCAGCACCAAAAAGTCGAGCACCTCAAAGGGTGGAAAGTAGTCGGGCTGCCCACGTCGCACCAACAGCTCGAACGAGCCCTCGGCGCCCTCGTACTGATAGCCCTCGTTCTCGCGCTCTTTGACCTGTGTGGCCAGCGCCGCAATGCGCTCAGGGCTCAGCTCAAAGCCGAGGTCCAGCTCGGCCAGTTTGTGGGCGATGTTGCTGCGGCCGGCCAGCTCTGACACCAGCACGCGCGTCTGGTTGCCCACCAGCTCGGGCCGCACATGCTGATAGGCCTCGCCGCTCTTGAGCATGGCGCTCACGTGCAGCCCGGCCTTGTGGGCAAAGGCGCTCTGCCCCACATAGGGCGCGTACGGGTCGGGCAGCAGGTTGGCGATCTCGGTGACATAGAGCGAGGCCTGCGTCAGCAGCGATAGATCGCCGTTGGCGAGGGCCTTGATGCCCATCTTGAGCTCCAGGTTGGGGATCACTGTGTTGAGGTTGGCGTTGCCGCAGCGTTCGCCGTAGCCGTTCATAGTGCCATGCACATGGTCGGCGCCCGCTTCGACTGCAGCCAGGGTGTTGGCCACGGCCACGCCGGTGTCATCGTGGGCGTGGATGCCGATGCTGCGCCCCGGAAAGGCCGCCACCACGGCCGCCACCACGCGCCCCACCTCAGACGGCAGGCAGCCCCCGTTGGTGTCGCACAACACCAGGCGATCGGCGCCGGCCTCGGCGGCGACGCGCAAGGCGGCCAGGGCATAGTCGGCGTCGAGGCGGTAGCCGTCGAAAAAGTGCTCGGCGTCAAAGAGCACCTCGAGGCCACGCGCCCTCAAGTAGGCGACAGTGTCGCCGATCATCGCCAGATTCTCGTCGAGCGTGGTGCGCAACACCTGCGTTACCTGCATGGTCGAGGCTTTGCCCACCAGCACCGCCACGGGCGCGCCACATTCCAGCAGTGCTCTGACGTTGGGATCCTGCTCCACCCTGCTGTCGGCATGGCGTGTGGAGCCAAAAGCAGCGATGCGAGCATGCTGCCAGTGCATCTGCGCCGCCCGCGCAAAGAACTCGGCATCCTTGGGGTTCGAGCCGGGCCACCCGCCCTCGATGTAGGCGATGCCCAGATCATCGAGCCTGGCGGCGATGCGCAGCTTGTCCTTGGCCGAGAAAGAGATCCCCTCGCGCTGGGCGCCATCTCGCAAGGTTGTGTCGAGGACCGAGACGCGATCTACCATACGGTCAGGTTCGCTCCTTGAGAGGCGTCGGCGGCGACGATCCGCCGCCGACGCGGTGCGGCAGGGTCTACTTGGCGTTGAGCCAGGGCATCATGGCGCGCAGTTGCGGCCCACCTGCTCGATCTGCGAGTCGCGCTCGCGAGCGCGGATCAGGTTAAAGCCGGGCCGCCCAGCCTGGTTCTCGAGCACCCACTCGCGCGCATAGGTGCCATCCTGGATGTCGGTCAGCATCTTTTTCATCGTGGCCTTGACGTGGTCGTCGATGATCTTGGGGCCACCGGTATAGTCGCCGTGCTCGGCTGTGTCGCTCACCGAGTAGCGCATGTACGAGAGGCCGCCCTGGTAGATCAGGTCGACGATCAGCTTGAGCTCGTTGAGGCACTCAAAGTAGGCGATCTCGGGCTGGTAGCCCGCCTCGACCAGCGTCTCAAACCCCGCCTTGATGAGGGCGGTGGCGCCGCCACAGAGCACCGCCTGCTCGCCAAAGAGGTCGGTCTCGGTCTCTTCCGAAAAGGTGGTCTCGATGATGCCGGCGCGGCCGCAGCCGATGGCCGACCCATAGGCCAGCGCCAGCGCTTTGGCATTGCCGGTCACATCCTGGTAGACGGCCACCAGGCCGGGCGTGCCCTGGCCGTCGATGTACAGCTCGCGCACGCGATGGCCGGGCGCCTTGGGCGCGATCATGGTCACGTCTACGTTCTTGGGTGGCACGATCTGGCTATAGTGGATGGAAAAGCCGTGAGCGAACATCAGCATGGCGCCGGCCTTGAGGTTGGGGGCCACGTCGTTGGCGTAGATGGCCGGCTGAAGCGTGTCGGGCGTGAGGATCATGACGATGTCGGCCTCGGCCACAGCCTCGGCAGAGAGCATCACCTTGAGCCCCGCCTGCTCGGCGCGCGCCCACGACGAGCTGCCCTGATAGAGGCCCACGCGCACGTCGCAGCCGCTCTCCTTCAGGTTGAGAGCATGGGCATGGCCCTGGCTGCCATACCCCAGAATGGCGATCTTTTTGCCATGCAGTAGCGCCAGGTCGGTGTCGCGGTCGTAGTAGATCGTTGCCATGTCAAGAGCCTCCTCGTACTGCTTGTCCAGCGGCTCGATGAGCCTGGCTGGCTAGGACCCGAAACGTGTGCCGTTGGCGGCCAGCGAGCCTCGCATCATGGCCACGCGGCCGGTGCGCGTCAGCTCTTTGAGGCCAAAGGGCTTGAGAATCGAGATCAGCGACTCGACCTTGCTCTCGTCGCCGGTGATCTCGATGACCATCGAGTCGAGCGCCACGTCGATGATCTGGGCACGAAAGATGTCTACCACCTGCTTGATCTCTGCGCGCTGAGCCGAGGGCGCGTGCACTTTGATCAGGGCGAGCTCGCGCATCACGGCATCCTCGGCGCCCACCTCGCTCACCTTGGTAACGTTGATGAGCTTGTAGAGCTGCTTGGCCACCTGCTCGAGCATGGCGTCGTTGGCATAGACCACCACCGTCATCCGCGAGATGCCCTGGGCCTCGCTGTGCCCAACGGTCAGGCTCTCGATGTTATAGTTTCGGCGCCGGAAGAGATTGGAGACGTTGCTGAGCACACCGGGGCGGTCCTCCATCAGCACCACCAACGTGCGCCGCGAGTAGTTTTCGCTGTTCTGTGCCAGGGACATATGTAAAGCCCTCCTCTAGCGCGGCTGTTCGTTGGGGTGTGGCCTGCGGATCATGTCGTCGATGGCGCGTCCCACCGGTACGATCGGGAAGACGTTGTGCTCACGCTCGATGCGAAAGTCGATCATAGCCAGGGCCATCGGTCGCGCGCCATCCTGACCGCGTCGGCCACGCCTTCTTTGGATTCGATGGTGGCCGAGGCGATGCCATGGGCCTGGGCGAGCTTGGCAAAGTCTGGGCCCAGCAGCGGTGACCCGGAATAGTTCCTTTGGAAGAACATCTCTTGCCCATGACGCACCATCCCCAAGAAGCCGTTGTTGAGGATGGCCACCTTGATCAGAGCAGGCGCTCTTGCACCACGGTGGCCAGCTCTGCGGCGTCATCTGAAAGCCGCCGTCGCCCGCCACCACCCATGATCCAGGCGCCCCGCCGCGCGCCGATGGCGGCCGGCAGCGCAAAGCCCATGGTGCCCAGGCCGCCCGACGAGGATCAGCCCCCTGGCCGCACGTGGCGATAGTACTGCGCCTCCACATCTGTGGTTGCCCCACGTCTGTTACCATCAGGGCCTGGCCACCGGTGGCCTCCCAGATGTTGAACACCACATATTGCGGCAACACCTCGTCGGTCTCTTGCCACAGGGCGTCGCGGTCGCGCCGTCTCGGCGCGCCGGCGTCCGATCTGGCCAGCCGCTCGTCTGCTCACGCTCTTGGATAGCGGCAGCACCTGCCGGCGCATTCCTGGCGTCGCCCGATGAGCAGGTCGACGCGGGTCGCCCCGTGATCTCGGCCGGGTCGATATCCACGTGGATGATCCTGGCGTTGGGCGCAAAGGTTCCTGCGGCTGAAGTGTGGCGGTCGTCAAAACGCATGCCCACCGCAAAGATCAGATCGCGTGCTGCAGCGCATAGTTGGCATAGGCCTCGCCGTGCATGCCGCCCATGCCCAGGCACAACAGGTGTGTCTCCGGGATGACGCTCTTGCCCAACGCAGCGTCGTCGACACGGGAATGGCAGGCCTTGGTGGCCAGCTCGCACAGCTCTTGCTGGGCGCCCGCCGCCAGCACGCCCCGCCCGCGATGATCAGCGGGCGCTGGGCCGCGTTGATCATGTCGGCCGCCTGTTTGACCCTGTCGCGGGTTGCCGCGCGTGGGGCTTGTAGCCCGGCGAATTGATGTACGTGGGATACTCGAACTCGATCTCGGCTATCTGCGCGTCTTCAGCGATATCGATCAGCACCAGCCCCGGAGTGCCCCGTGCTGGCAATATGAAGGCGCACCTCGCGCCGCGGCCAGCGCCCAGGGTCGGCCACATCGGTGATGAGATAGTTGTGCTTGGTGATGGGCATGGTGATGCCCGTGATGTCGACCTCTTGAAAGGCATCGGTGCCCAGGGCGCTGATGGCGCACCCCGGTGATATAGCGGCCATCGGCGAGGTCCATCGTTGCCGTGCAGCAGCCGGTGACCCGCAGGTCCAGGCGATGGCGCCTGGGCCAGACGCCCACCCTGCCCGTGGCGCGGGCGTAGCCGTCGGCCGCGTGAGCGCAGGCCTGCTCGTGCCGCATGGTGATGTGGCGGATGGGGTAGTTGGGCAGCTCGTGATAGATGGGCAGCACCGCGCCCCCGGTGATGCCGAACACCGTATCGACGCCCTCGCGGACGAGGCATTCCCACAGGATCTGTGCGCCGTTCAACCGCATATGGGTAACTCCTTGCTCGTGTGCCGGCGTGCCTGGCCTAGTCCTCGAACACGGCGCCGGTGCTGGCCGAGGTCACCAGGCGCGCATAGCGCCGCAGATAGCCGCGTGTGACCCTGGGCTCAAAGGGCGCCAGCGCCCTCAGGCGGGCCGACAGCTCCGCGTCAGATAGGGCCACGCTCAGGCTGTGGCCGGGAATATCGATCGAGATCCGGTCGCCGTTGCGCAGGCCGGCGATGGGTCCGCGGGCCGCTGCCTCGGGCGAGAGGTGACCGATGGCTGCCCCACGCGAGGCGCCCGAGAAGCGCCCGTCGGTGATCAGTGCCACCTTGCCGTCGAGGCCCATGCCCGACAGCAGCGAGGTCGGCGTCAGCATTTCGCGCATGCCGGGGCCGCCCTTGGGGCCCTCGTAGCGGATGACGAGCACGTCGCCCTCGTCAAAGGCCATGTCGATGATGGCCTGGGTGGCCGCCTCTTCTGAATCAAAGACCCGCGCCGGGCCAGTGTGCTGCATCATGCTGGGGGCCACGGCCGCGCTCTTGACCACGGCGCCCTCGGGCGCCAGGTTGCCAAAGAGGATCGTCAGGCCACCGGTGGCCGAGTAGGGGCTATCGCCCGAACGCACCACGTTGCGGTCGACGGTGGCATAGTCGGGCGCCCAGCGGCTCTCGGGGGCGAGGTTCTCGCCGACCGTTTGACCGGTGACGGTGATGCAGTCGCGCCTGAGCAGGCCGAGCGTGTCCAGTTCGTGCATGATGGCGCCGATGCCGCCCGAGTAGTAGAGGTCTTGGATGTGCTGGTCGCTGGCGGGCGAGAGCTTGCAGAGGTGCGGCGTGTTACTCGAAAAGCGGTTCAGGTCAGGCAGGTCGATGGTGATGCCGGCCTCGTGGGCGATGGCCAGCAGGTGCAGCACCGAGTTGGTCGAGCCGCCCATGGCCATGTCGGTGGAAAAGGCGTTGTGAAAGGCGTCGGCGGTGAGGATGTCGCTGGGGCGGATGTTGCGCTCGAGCATCGCCATCACCTGCATGCCCGCCTCTCGCGCCAACGCGATGCGCCGCGAGCTGACGGCCGGGGTGGTGCCATTGCCGGGCAGGGCGATGCCCAGCGCCTCGCACAGGCAGGCCATGGTGTTGGCCGTGAACATGCCGGCGCACGAGCCGCAGCCCGGGCAGCAGGCCTTTTCGATGATCTCGACTTCGCGGGCGCTCAGATGCCCCTTGGTGGCCGCGCCCACCGCCATAAAGGCGCTGTTCAGGTCGAGTGTCTCGTTGCCGTGCCGACCGGCGAGCATGGGGCCGCCGGTGACGACCACCGCGGGGATGTCGAGCCGCGCCGCCGCCATCAGCATGCCCGGCACGATCTTGTCGCAGTTGGTCAGCAGCACCAGCCCGTCGAGCGCGTGACCCTGCACCATGATCTCGATGGAATCGGCCACGGTCTCACGGGACACCAGCGAGAAATTCATGCCGGCGTGGTTCATGGCGATGCCGTCACACACACCGATGGTATTGAACTCCAGTGGCACACCGCCGCCCTGCCACACCCCGAACTTGACCTGCTCCGCCAGGGACCGCAGATGGATGTGACCGGGAATCAGCTCGTTGTACGAGTTGGCGATACCTATGAGCGGCCGGTCGGCATCACCCGGACCCAGCCCCAGCGACCGCAGCAGTGATCGATGAGGCGCCCGTGCCGGGCCCTGCCAGATTTGACTACTCCGTCTCTCCATGACCGGGTGCACGCTCCCGCGCTATTGCCGCCGAACAGGAGAGCAGTTTATACCGAAACCCGCACAACTGCCACAAATGGGGCTCAGGACGCGATTGGGACAACCGACCATCGCTTCAGATGGTCGGCGCCCCACCAACCCGGTTACCTCTTGATGAGGGCGGAGTATCGCTTCCCGACAACCCGGAGCACTCGCCGCTCTATTCGGCCACCAACTCAGCTGCAACCAACTCAGCGGTTTTCTCAGCGATGGCCAAGCCCATGTCCTGCGTTCCCGCCGAACCACCCAGATCATACGTCACGCGCCGGCCGGCTCCTACCACCGCCTTGACGGCGGAGAACAAGGCATCGGCCGCCCGCTTCTCGCCCAGATGGCGCAGCATGAGCACACCCGACAGGATCAACGCCACGGGGTTGACCTTGTCTTGACCGGCGTATTTGGGAGCCGACCCATGCACCGGCTCGAACACGGCCACATCGGCACCGAGGTTGGCGCCGGGAGCCACCCCCAACCCTCCCACCAGACCTGCGCAGAGGTCGCTGACTATGTCACCGTACAGGTTGGGGCACACCAACACGTCGTAAAGTTCGGGTTTCTGTACGAGCTGCATACACATGTTGTCGACGATCCGGTCTTCGAACTCGATGTCAGGGTAGTTGGCGGCCACGTCACGTGCCACTTCCAGGAAGAGACCGTCTGTGCATTTCATGATATTGGCCTTGTGCACAGCCGTCACCTTCCGGCGACCGTTTTCTCGAGCGTAATCAAAAGCGAACCGGCAGATGCGGTCCGAGGCGGGTCGCGTGATGATCTTGATGGATTCGGCGGCGTCCTTGCCGACCATGTGCTCCACCCCGGCGTAGAGATCCTCAGTGTTCTCACGCACCACCACCAGATCGATGTCCTGATAGCGGGACTGCACACCCGGGATGGTCACCGCAGGCCTCAGGTTCGCGTAGAGGTCGAGCTCTTTGCGTAGTGCCACGTTCACACTGCGAAATCCCGAGCCCACCGGCGTGGTGATGGGACCTTTGATGGCCACACGCGCGTTTCTCGGATGGCGTCCAGCACCTGTGGGGCAGCGGTGTGCCGTACTTCTCCATCACGTCCGCCCCGGCCTCGGCCTCGACCCAATCGATGTCCACTCCCGTGGCCGCGATGGCTACACGCACCGCGGCCGATGAGCTCGGGTCGGTGCCGTCACCAGGTATGCAGGTGATCTGATACGCCATTCGCCCTTTTCCTCCTTACGCGAATCCGATGCCTTCTTGTTGCCGAAAGTCGAATATGTGATCTGGTTCTTGGCCAGGTAATGCAGCTCGCCCTCGGAGTCGGCCACCACAAGCCAGGCGCCCGGCTCGGCCAAGTCGGCGAACACCTGTTCAGGCTCAGCATCGATATCGATGGTCACCTCGGTGCCGCCCGTGAAGTGAACAACCAATGAACGCACCCGGCCTCCTCTAACTGACACCGGCGGCTGCAGGCTGGCGCCGATCTCTATGGCTTCTTCATACGTCTCCAACACCTGGGCTCCTACGCGCTCCCACGCCAGCTCGTCCGCCACTTTCAGACCAGTCGCCACCAACTCCCGCCGGGTATGGGATCATTCAGAACGCCCACCAACGTATCCGCCAGCATCAGATGATCGCGCGGCGGCACCGGTACCCGGCACTGCCGTCACGCAGCACAGAGCGGTACCCGGGCAGATCAGACGCCACCACGGGGAGGCCGGCGGCCAGACCCTCCGCCAACACGATACCGAAGCTCTCGCCTTGGAGTGAAGGTACGCAGAGCACTTCACCAGCACCCATCTCCGCCACTTTCACGTCGTGGGGCACCCGCCCCAAGGCAGCAATGCCGGGAATGGGCCAGGACAAACCGCTATCCGACCTCTCCACCAGTTGGCGGACCTGGGCCCAGCGCGGCCCCACCAATACCAGCGTGGCGTAGGACGCGCCAACCGTAAGCGAACGAAAGCGCGCAGCAGCACCAGGAGCCCTTTGCGCGGCTCGGGCCGACCAATGAATAGAATCCTGCCCGGCACGCGCTCGCCGTGACGCGCCGGCACATACCTATCCACCGGCACTCCATTGGGGATGATGCGATACGTGCCCCCGAACCGCGGCTCAACGTAAGCTTTGGCCGCTTCTGAGACCGCAATCTTGACCGCCAACGCTTCAATGATCTTCTTGGCCACCGGATAGAGATATCGGTAAAGCACCGAGTCGTCGAGCGCCGCGTGGAACGTGCCCACCACCGGCGCATTACGTTTCAACACCGCGGCCGCAGCCACGAATGGTGTGCACGGCTCATGACAATGCAGTACGTCGAAGATATTGTTCGCCAAGATACGTTCCATACGTTGCGGCATCCAGAAACAAGTGCTCACATAGGCTTTGGACCCATTCGAAGGGAACGGCACCGCAGAGCCGACCGGGATGAAACGTTCCGGCAGCCGCTGACGTGAGCGGCCCGGGCCCCCCACGGGGCCGAGACCCCAAGGTTCGTGCCCCCGAAGCTCCAGTTGATGCGCCAGATTGGCAATGTGGTCGTTCACACCCCCGGGCACAGTCCATGAATAAGGGGTGACGAGGCCTATCCGCACCGCCCCACCTCCTTGTCAGTCGACCGGCTCTCTGTCGAACCAGAGTCTCTCCCAGAGGACTCGCCCGGACAGTGACTTGGCGCCACGACGAGGGCCCTTGAGGCGCCCACCCACCAAGAGCGCAATGATGCCGGAGCTCCAAAGCACGTGCTCGCGCGGACGTCCTAGTAACCATTGTATCGTGGGATAGGCGAAGCCGCCCGCCATGACCGCGGGTGCGTGCCGTCCCTTGATGCTCCCCCAGACAATCCCGGCACCGGCGATAACCATGGCGAGGGGATCAAATGCACTGGCCGCTCCCACCGCCGCAGCCGCCCCTTTCCCGCCCACCACCAGAATATGGGCAGCCACCGGTGCCATGGCCATGGGCCCGGCGATACTGTCGGGAGCCCCCAGCTTCTTGGCCGTCCGCGTGGGGAGCCACCCTTTTGATACGTCGAGGGCCCCTACCAACAGAGCAGCCGGCATGCCCAGAGTACGCCGGACATTGGCTGCTCCGGGATTACCGTTGCCCAAAGCGGCGATAGGGCCGCGACCGTAGAGTCTGGCCACCAACTCAGCACTCGGCACACAGCCCAGGGCGAACGCCGCGCCCACCCCGGCAATGCCGGCTGCGATACGGAGCGGGCGGTTCATTTGCGCTTGATCCCCCTCAAACCCATTGCCAGGCCTCCCAGAGCCACAGGAAGAATCCACGTCATGATCCGCCAGAGTATCAAGCTGGCCACGCGGATGCGCCCTGGAGTGGACGGCCCGATCAACTCGAGGTAACCGAACTCGGCCACACCGGCTCCACCGGGTAATGGCGACAGCGGCATGAGCACCTGAAGCACCGCTTGGCCCACCACGATCGGCAACAAGGCTCCCCGGTAGCCCAACGCCAACAAGATGAGCGGAATGAGCGAGAACATGCCGATCCAGTAGACGATGGTAAGAATGATGACCTTGAGCATCACCCTCCAACCGGCCGTCCTGAACGCTCCCAAGGCCTCTACGAAAGAGCCGACGCGCCGTCGGATGGGCTTGGGGAGCAATGATAGGCCCAATGGCTTTCGAGCCCACAATGTGCCCACCAGCCAGAAGACGAGCATGAATCCCAGCACCCCCAGCAGTATCCAGCGCTGGCGCGGGGTGATGGGCGAGCCGCTGATGGGAATGAAGGCTGCCAGCGCGGCTACCACCAGCACGGAGGTATGCAACAGCCCTTTAACCATGACCGCTGATGTTGCCTCGGACACCCGCAGGCCGAGCGCACGCAGCACAACGATCTGGTAAGGGATCTCAAGCCCACCAAACGAGGTAGCCCCGCCCACCAGGTTCGCTTCCAAGGCGACACCCAATACCCTCCACCAGGGAACCTCGGGGCGGACCACCTGCGCCAGCACCACCAGACACCACGCATCCGCTACGAGCAAGACACCCAAGGCCACCAGAGCCAAGATGAGGAAGATAGGTTCCCTAGTGGCGAGTACCGCCTGCTCGATATCTTCATCCACATGAGGATTGACGAGCAGGATGACGGCGACACCGACGGCGAGACCCAGCACCAGACCTATTGCAATCCGCGACCACTGAGGCACCACCCGCTTCTTGCCGCCGGCGACGTCGGCCTCGTCTTCCTCCAGGAGAACTGTGTCGGCGAGTTCCTCCGATACCGCTTCGGGAGGATCCACTATGTCTGAGGCGGAGACGCCCGTCTGTGCGTCACTGTCAGACACCGGACGTTCTCCCCGCGGCCAGGTTCAGTAGTTCGCGATACCGCCGGCCGACTTCTTCCGGGTCGTGCCGCCGCACCGCCAGTCGGCGGGCGGCGGCACCGAGTTCACGGCGGCGGGCCTCAGGCGCCTGCAGCAGGCGCCTGGGGGCCCCCCCCCCGCCACCTCCTCCACCCTGGCCCCGTCCACCACGATACCGCTTTCCCCGCTCACCACAGCTTCTACCGATCCTCCCGATCGACCGGCCAATACCGGCAGACCCGTCAGTGCGGCCTCCACAAACACGATACCGAATCCTTCAACCTCGAGACCCCCCCACCGCACCCGGCACGGCGACGCAAAGACATCTGCCGCCGCCAACCAACGACGCATGTCCACAGCGGTGAGGGACCCCGGTCGGTGCACCCGGCCCTCCAGTCCCAAAGCCACGGCTCTGCGCTCCAGATGATACGCCAGGCGCCCGTCACCGACCAAAGCCAACTCCAAGTCGGGCATGTGGGGTGCGAGTCTACCCACCGCCTCCAACAGAACATCCTGACCTTTGCGGGGGACCAGTCGCCCCACGCACACCACCAGACGGCCGTGGATGCCCAACTCGTCCCGTGCCCGGGCACGATCCTGCGGTGTCGTGGCCGGGAAAGCACCCAAATCGAGTGCCGGACGAAGCGTCCGCGCAGGGACTCTGTCAAACACCAAACGCTGTGCGGCGGCGGCCGTGTAATCGCTCACTGCGATGAACAGAGAGGCCCGCTTCATGACGTACCTCATGAGTTGGCCTCCCACCGGCCAAGTGGCAGGGAACGTAACCTCGGCGCCGCCCAGCATCACGATGTACGGCAGACCTCGGCGGCGCTTCAGAACCGGCCCCAGCAAACCTGCCGGAAGCGGATGTCCCATCTGCACCAGTTCGGTACCCTGCTCGTCAATGAGACGCTCAGCCAAGCGCAGATTGGCCGGCGACGGCCAGACCACGGCCTCTCGCGTGCGCACCACCCGGTAGGGGAGGTTCTGATCGAATTCGGCGGCGCGAGGATGTGCCGGCGCCATGATCACAATGTCCTCGGGATGGAGTGTCTGCACCAATCCCCAGTAATAGGATTGGAACCCTCCCACGCGCGGCGGGAAGTCGTTGGTGATGAAGAGCGTGCGCGGAACGCGTGACATAGAATCCCGGGGCGGTGCGGCCTTTCCGGGAGTCAGTCCTCGTCATCCATGACGCCCACCTTGGCCGCCGTCTTCCGCTCCCGGTTGTCGCGCAGGAAATCCTGATAGATGTACATGAGTTCCTTATCGAACAGGGCGCGCTTCATCTCCACCGCCATCTGGCGGGCTCGGGCCAATATGGTATCGGCTTCGCGGTCGGTGAGGTCTATCCCGAACTCCTGGAACTTGTGCTGGATGGTGCGGCTACCTGAGTGTTTGCCCACCACCAGTTGCCGGGTGAGCCCCACCTCGTCGGGACTGAAAACCTCGTACGTTAGCGGGTTCTTGATGACCCCGTCCGCATGAATACCCGATTCGTGGGCAAATACGTTCTCGCCCACGATCGCCTTCCAGATGGGGATGGCTCGACTCGACGCTCTAGCCACGTACTCCGACACCTCGCGGAACCGCCCTGTGGCAAAACTCAGATCGATGTCCTCCAGGTGCTTGAGGGCCATCACCACTTCCTCCAAGGCCGGGTTGCCCGCCCGCTCTCCCAAGCCGTTGACGGCCACGGTCACGTAACGCGCTCCGGCCTTGATGCCGGCCAGAGCGTTGGCGGTTGCCATTCCGAAATCGTTGTGGCAATGGATCTCAACGTCGATATCGGCCGTTTCCAAAATGAGTTGAACCCGCTGGAAGGCCGTGAAGGGGCTGATGACGCTGATGGAGTCGCAGTACCGAAAACGCTCGGCTCCCAACTCCCGACCCTTGACGGCGATGGCCAAGACGCGATCGTTGCGCGTGCGACTGGCGTCCTCGGCGCAGACGATGAAAGGAAGTCCCAGTTCCGTGGCCCGGGTGGCAGCCGCTTCGAGCCCGGCGAGTGCCCGCTCCATCCCGCCCGATGCGAACATGGACGCCGGGTAACCCGACAAGCAGGTCCAGATCACGGCAGCGTCGACTCCGCAGTCGGCCGCCATCTCCACATCCTGGGGGAGAGGCCGGCAGTAGGCCAAGATGCGTGACTCCAGCCCCAGTGCCACGATCTGCCGCAGCGCCTCACGCTCCTCGGGGCACAGGCACGGAGTACCGGCTTCGATTTCCTTCACACCGATCTCCGCCAACAGCCATGCGATGCGTACCTTCTCCTGATTGGCAAACACCACTCCGGCGGTCTGCTCACCGTCGCGAAGCGTGGTATCGACCAGACATACGGGATGCGAGGCTTCGCGGAACCGCGATTCGAATGGTTGCGCCCGCCTAACCCTGCTCACGCCCCGCCTCCTCTCCGTTGTCAACGATGACGGCTGCGGCGGGAACCTCGCCGGTCAGGTCTTCGATCAGCGCCAGAGTCTCGGCCGCAGCCTCTGCCGTGATATCGAGATCCACAGCGGCGGCTTCCGCCGCCCGCTCCTCCAACTCGACACGTCCTTCCCGGTAGATGTCTAGGATCTCCTCGTCGAAGAGGGCGCGTTTGAAGCTGACGGCCTTCGAGCGCAGTTGCATAACCAGGGCCGCCGCCTCCTCGTCTGTCACCGTCTCCCCGTGCTCCGCCAGCTTCATCTTGAGCGAATCCGCACCCGAGTACTTACCGATGATGAAGCGGCGCTGCAGACCAACGGCCTCCGGCGGAAAAAGCTCGTACTTGGATGGGTCTTCCAGCACGCAAGAGGCTTGGGCTGACGCTTCGTAGACGAAAAGGTTGGCCCCCACGATCGGCTTCCACGTGGGTATGGGCCTTCCCGAGGCGTGGGCCACGTACTCGGACAGTTCGCGGAACTTGCTGGTGTTCACGTGGAGTTCGATCCCCTCCACATACTTGAGGGCCATGACCAACTCCTCCAGGGCGGCGTTACCCGCGCGCTCCCCGAGGCCGTTCACCGTAGTGTTGACGAACCGCGCTCCGGCTTTGATGCCGGCGATGGCGTTGGCGGTGGCCATGCCGAAGTCATCGTGGGTATGCATCTCGACATCCATGCCGGTGACGTCGATGATGGTCTTTATCTTCATGAAGGTATTGAAGGGATCCATGATCCCCAGCGTGTCACAGAAGCGCAGGCGATCCGCCCCGGCATCACGCGCCGTGCGGGCAAACGTGAGCAAGAACTCCATATCGGAGCGCGAGGCGTCCTCGGCGTTGACCGAAACGTAGAGGTTGTGGCTCTTGGCGAACTCCACCGCCGCCTTGATGCTCTCCAGGACCCACTCGCGGTTGGTCCTCAGCTTGTGCTCTATGTGGATATCGGACGAGGACATCGAGATGGCCACGGCATCCACGCCACAATCGAGTGAGGCCTCGATATCGGCCACCACGGCACGGTTCCAAGCCAGAATACTGCAGTTAAGATCGAGAGCCGCGATCTTGGCCACGGCCTCCTTCTCGGCTCCGCCCATGGTGGGAATGCCGGCCTCGATCTGAAAGACACCCACCTCATCGAGCAATTTGGCAATTCGTAGCTTCTCATCGTTGGCGAAGACCACGCCGGCCGTCTGCTCGCCGTCCCGCAGGGTGGTGTCGTCGATATCCACGCGCACCGGCGTGGAGTGGGACTGGCGCGACAGCAGATACCCGGAAAAGCCGTCCTGCATAGCGTCTCCTCCCTAGGTGCTGAATCCTGAGATGTTACCACAGCGGCCTCTTCGGGCCGTCTGTCGCTCGTACCCGCCCACTACTCCTGCCAATCAGCCATGATGGTTGAAACCCATCCCAGGAGTAGCGCGCCACGGTCGGTCAGGTCCAGTTCCCGTAGGGAACCACCCGGCTGAAGCTCCAGGATGCGATCGCAGAGGCGCAGCGCCTCGGGTAAATCATGCGTTACGTATGCCACCGTCGTGCCCTCCTCCCGGATGAGGGAAGCCAGCAGCGGCATAAGGGAGGTCTTGAGCGCGCGATCGAGACCGCTGAAGGGCTCGTCCATAAGCAACACGTCGGGACGCGAAGCGAAGGCCCGGCCGATGGCCACCCGCTGCGCCATCCCCCCGCTGAGTTTGGCTGGATAGTAACGCTCAAACCCCTTGAGCCCCAGCCTTTCCATCCAATCGGCCGCCCCCTCGCGCGCCGTCCGGCGATCGCACCCCGATGCCCGCAGCACCAAAGCGATATTGTCCAGGGCCGTCCGCCAGGGCAGCAGACGGGCTTCTTGGAAGACGTAGGCCAACCGCATACTGCGACGCGTGACCCGACCCGCATCGGGTTCGAGCAACCCGGCCATGAGCCTGAGAATGGTGGTCTTGCCCGAACCCGACGGCCCCACTATGCCCACGACCTGCCCCTCATTCATGCGGAAACTGACGTCCCGCAACACGGTGAGGTCCTGAAAGGTCTTGTTCACCCCGGCAAACGTGATCACTTCTTCCACCGCATGACACGGGCCCGCACCGGGCGCAACACCGCAAACTCGAGCACAGCCATCAGCCCCAAGGCCACCAACACCCAAGCGAAGATCCGTGGAGTGTCCAAATAGCTCATGGCGCGGGCGAATGCATGGCCGATCCCATCCTGTGCACCCAAGACCTCGCCCAACACCACACCGCGCACCCCGATCCCCGTGGCCAACGTCAACCCCGCCACCACCGGCGAACCGATACCGGGTAGATAGACCTCGGTCAACAACAGCCGACGCGGAACGCGGTACACACGCCCCATCTCCAGGATACGGGCATCCATGGAGAGCACGCCTTCAACGGTGTTCACGTAGATCACAGGCGTGACGATGGCCGCCACCAGGAAGACCACGGCCTTGTCGCCCAAGCCAAACCAGAGCATGGCCAACACTGCGATGACCACGGCGGGAAGCGTCATGGCCACCCACCGAATCGGCTCCAAGAAGCTTCTGATCCGCGGCCGCAACCCCGCCACCATACCCAAAGTCAATCCGGCTGTGGTTCCGACGGCCAAGGCTATCACCAGCCGGCGCAATGTTATGAGCAGCTCTCTCAGCATCGCCCCGGAGGACACGAGGCGCCCCAACTCCATCAGCGACTCCCAGGGCGAAGCCACGATGGCCCTATTGACAACCATGGAGAGGATCTGCCACCCGATGATCAGAGTGGCAGATCCCGCGAGCCCAAAGAGCACACGTGTCTTACGGCTTGTAGTAGAACCCGTCATCCGGCAGCTTCCCCCCCACCACCTCCGGAGACAGCACCTGGAGTTGTGTGTAGAAAACCTCGAGATCGGCATGGGCATCGGGCGCCGACACGAAGTCCCATTTGATGTTCCTGGAGGATTCCGCCATCAGCGCCCCGTTCAACCCCAGCTGCGGCAGCTGCTTCTCTAACAGATCGCCCGCCTCCTTCGGATTCGCCGCCGTCCACTCCACGGCCTTCTCGTACTGGGACTTGAACTCGGCCACCACGGCCGGCTTGTCCGACACCGCCGCAGTGGCACAGGTGCCCGCTATGGGAGTGCGCGAACCGACTCCGTAGAGCGCTTCCCAAGAAGAGCCGAAATCGAGGACCCGTCGCACGGGGTTGGACCCGTCCTTTGTCTTTAGAATCACTGATGTAGCCACGGCCTCACTCAGCACCGCGCTTTTTGACTGACCCGACAACAACATCTGTGCCGCCTGCGTGGGATCGGCCGCGTACTTGATGGTGACATCGGACGCAGGATCCAATCCGGACTTGACGAGCATGGACCGAAACATCACATCGGGCACACTGCCTTGGAAGGAGACGATGACATCCTTTCCCCGGAGATCGGTCAGGGCCTTGACATCCGGATCGGCACTGACGAGGTAGGTGATGTTCCAGACGGAGATGTCCAGCAGCTTGAGCGGCAGCCCACGATTGTAAAAGATGGCGGCATTGTTGCTGGGCACGGTTACGAAGTGGCCCTGCCCCCCTGCCACGATAGCCTTGAGCTGTTCGGGATTCTCCCAGATGATCAGTTCTGTTGTCTCGGCCACTGCGGCGAGGGAATTATTGGTTACCAGATAGGCCATGGGCATGGCCATGGGTCCCGGCGGGGCCACCAGGGTGAGCTTCGGTAGCTTGGTCGCAGCCGTGGTGGTAGTGGTCGGGGAAGCGGTGGTGCTGGATGCAACCGTAGTGGTGGTTGCCGGTGCCGTCGTGGTGGTGGCGCCACCGCACGCGGCCGCCACCACCGCCAGGAACAGCAACACCACCGTGACACCCACCGCATCACGTCTTCTTATTCCCCATCTTTCTCACGTTAGCCCAACCTCCTTGTCCTCCACGAGCAAAGGCGGTGGCGGCAGTCTCCACCCGGCCCTGCATCAGAAACCGGCCCCCTGCCCACCACCGCCTTCACCTGCGGTATTTCGTAGCTACCGTACTCCTGAACTTCGCCGTCCGCCGAAACTTACAAGGAAGTACGGTCCACTCCACCTACTACAGGCTGAAATTCTAAAGCACGAAGTCCATGCGCTGCACCCCCACGCCGGGGATGGCGCTCAACTTGGTGTAGCAGGCATCTATCTCAGCCTGAGCTCCAAACATATCGAGCAACACCAGGCCCCCCGGGGCGCAGTAATCGCCCGCCACTTCATGCATACCGAGTCTGGTGCGGATGTTGCAGCCGTACTCCGTCAGAACGGCCTGCACCGCTGGGACATTCTCCTGCCGCGCGTCGATCCTGACCCCGATGATCGTACGATTTGCCATGGCAATGCGCCTCCACTTCATTGCTTGAGCGGCGTGATTTCGTGATTGCGTGTTTCCCGGTGATCAACAATTGAAACCAGCGGCGGCGCGCATATTCATCGCACACGAATGCGCTGTAGGCACCACATCACAGTTGAGAGAGTGGGAGCCGACCGGCAAACGCTGACCCCCAAAACCGCGTGTTGAGTAGTGCGTCATGAGAGCACGCCACGGTGCCGGCGGCTCCCGCCGCCGGCACCGTGGCCGTTCCCAACTCGAGCCCGATACCGGGCGCCCTCCTCCGCTACTCGATGAACTTGCCGCGTGAAACGTAATGCGTGTGCAGCAACTCGTGGCTGAGATGGCTGCAGGGGCCGTCCTTGAGGAACTCGGTGTAGATCTTGACTATGGCCGGGTTCTCATGGGACTTACGCACCTCATAGGCAGCATCTTCGGAGTAGATGGCCTTGGCGCGGGCCGCGCGGATGGCGGGGCTGGTTGGGATGGGCTGGCCGCCACCACCGATGCATCCGCCGGGGCACCCCATGAACTCGATGAAGTGGCACTGGCTGAAGATGCCGCCCGCTTTGATGTCCTCCATGACCCGCTTGGCATTGGCGGTACCGTGGGCCACACCCACCTTGAGGGTTGCGCCCTTGAGGAAGTCCCAGGAGGGGACGAGATCCTTGAGCAACTCGGGGACGGGACCCACCTCGTCTATACGGACCTCGGCGTACTTGACGCCATCGAACCCACGCACCGGAAGAATGTCGGCGTGCTCGTAGAAATTCTCGACCTTCTTGCCGGTTACCAGCTCGATCACTGTACGCAGCGCGGCCTCCATAACGCCGCCGGTGGCGCCGAAGATGACCCCGGAACCAGTGGCAGTACCGAAAGGATCGTCGAAGTCGGACTTGGGCATGTCGGGAAGCCAGATACCGGCCTCCTTGATCATAGCGCCGAGCTCACGCGTGGTAAGGCCGTAGTCGATGTCCTTGAAGCCGCTGTCAACCATCTCCGGGCGGTTGCATTCGAACTTCTTGGCCGAGCACGGCATCAACGCGACCGAGACGATGTTCGCCGGGTCGAGATCGTTCATCCGGGCATACCAGGTCTTGATGAGCGAGCCGAACATCTGCTGCGGGCTCTTGCAGGTCGAGACGTGCGGGTACTCAGGGTAGAAGTGCTCGATGTACTTGACCCAACCCGGAGAGCAACTCGTGAACTGCGGCAAAGCCACGCTTGGGTCACCATCCACCAAAGCCTTCTTGAGACGGATGATGAGCTCGGTTCCCTCCTCGATGATAGTGAGGTCGGCGCTGAAGTTGGTGTCGAACACCTTGTCAAAACCGCAACGACGAAGTGCCGTGTTCATCTCGAAGGTGAGGGCGTGGCCGGGCTCGAGCCCGAAACACTCGCCGATGCCGGCACGCGGCGACGGAGCGGTCTGGATGACCACATGCTTGGTGGGATCATCAATGGCGGCCCAGATTTCGTCGGTGGGTCATTAGCCCGCAAAGCCCCGGTGGGGCAACGATTAATGCACTGCCCACAGTTGATGCAGATGACATCCGCCAGCGGCTTATCGAGGAAGGTCTCAATCTTGGTCTGGTTGCTGCGACCGATGGCCTCGTACACGCCCACTTCTTGCAGGTCCACGCAGGTGCGCACGCAACGGCGGCACAGCACGCACTTGTTCATGTCCCGATGAACGGCGTAGCTCGAGGTGTCTACTTCGTAGATGGGCTCGGTGGGATGACCGAAACGGAAATAGTCAACCCCATACTCCTCGGCCAGTGACTGCAGCTCACACACACCGTTGCGAACGCAGGCGTAGCATTCTCCGTAGTGCTTGCGCAGAAGTAGGTCCAAGATGTGACGACGGGCCTGGCGAACCCGGCGGGACTGAGTCTTCACGGTCATGGGGGCTGTGATCGGGTACGCGCAGGACGCCTGCAACGTACGCATGCCCTCCACCTCCACCACACACATGCGGCACACGCCGGCAATAGCCAGGTCGGGATGTGCGCACAACGTGGGGATCTTCACCGATCTGGTTGGCGGCCTCCAGGATAGTGGTGCCGAAGATAGCTACATCGATACCATCGATGTTGATGGTGACTTTGGGTGCCTCAACATCGGGCAGCGTGCAAACGCCGCCCTGCTGGCTGACGGGCGCCCGGGTAGTATCGCAGCTCGGGTTCTTCAAATCCATATTCCGCTCCTTGAGCTACTCAGCGACGGTACGGCCCATCAACTCGTCGCGGAAGTTCTCGACAATCGACAGGAAGGCATTGGGGCTGGGACTTGCCCCAGACCGCGCCAGAGCAACCACCATGGTCTCGCCCAACTTGACCAGTTCCCTCAGGTAGGAGGTGGAGCACTCACCGTACTCCAACATCTCGAGACCCTCGAGCAGTACTTCATTACCTTCGCGACACGGTGTGCATGACCGCCACGACTCCTCCACGAAGAACTCCATGAAGTTCTTCACCACTTTGAGCATGTCGCTGTGGTCCGAACCCAATCACCGAGGACTACACAATCCGGAGCAATGATACACACAACGTCACCGTGCTGGGAATTTGCGCGGCGGACGGCGCCATACATCTGGCGTTTGACCACCACGGCCATCCTCTGCACTATCGCGTCTCGCGGGCAGGCGTGGCCACGCGCCCGGAGTCGCACAAGTGGACGGCTGACCTGTTCGGCCCTGTGAAGGGTGAACTCGAACCGGGGAAGGCCGTCACGGGCGTCACCTATCCGCGCTTTATCCCGCGTCCGGACGGCGGGCTCCAACTCATGTTCCGGCAGGGCGGCAGCGGCCAGGGCGACTGGATGCTGGCGGACTACAAGGCAGGGCAGGGATGGTCGCAGCCCCGGATGCTGATCTCCGGCGCCGGGAAGTACGGAATGAGCGAGTCGCGGTGCGCCTATCTCAACGGCATCGCCTACGACGCGAAGGGCAGAATGCATCTGAGCTGGGTGTGGCGCGAGTCGGGCGACCCGATGACGAATCACGACCTCTGCTATGCATACAGCGATGATGGCGGCGACACCTGGAAGAACGGCGCGGGCAAGCATGTGGCCTCTCGCGGCGAGGAGCCGCTCAGCATTTCCACGCCCGGAATCTGCTTCCAGCGCGTTGATATGTTCCGCGGGCTGATGAACTCGACGACGCAGACCGTGGATTCGCGGGGGCGGGTTCACATCGTCACGTTCCATCTCATGGACGAGACGCCCTCGC
>JAXGIS010000024.1:0-17544 GCA_040770645.1 Thermoleophilia bacterium
GCCACTTCCGGCCATTAAGCACATAATACTCTCCGTCGGGTTCGGCGCGGGCGTTGATATCCTTGCCTGTACCACCTTCGGGCTCTGTGAGGGAGTTCGCCGCCCAAATATCCCCTTTGGCGAGGCCGGGAAGGTATTTTTGTTTCTGCTCTTCCGTGCCGTGGTCAAGCAGTGGGCGCCAGAAGAGACCGTTCATGGTGTGCGCCACCATGCGGAGCATGGCGTAGCCGTGCGCATACTCTTCCAATACCGACAGCCACTTGAGTGCTGGCCAACCAAGACCACCGTATTCCTTGGGAATGGTCATCCCAAAAAAGGGCAGACGGCCGTGCTTCAACTCCTGCACCAACTCCTCCGTCATACGCTCTTCTGCTTCCAGAGTGGCGCACAACGGGTCCAGCACCTCATGAACCCAAGCACGGGCCTGCTTTTGAACTCGAGTGTCTCTGAATCTAGCTGGAAGTTCATATCTTCGTCATGACTCCTCTGGTCGTTTGGGATACGCAAGGTCGAAGAGATTCATCTTCAAGTCGTTCTATTTCTAACGATTATAGGCAAAGTCCTTCGCCCGAGCAACGCCTCGATGGTTTGGCGCGCGGTGCTAGAAAGTCCGTGGACGACTTCACCGAAGCGACGATAGGCTGGGGTAAGGCTCACGATGCAGTCCGTGCTACGTGACTGAAGCAGGGCCTCAACCAATCATGGTCAAGCCGCCATCCACACTCAACACCTGTCCCGTGAGGTACCGTGAATCATCAGATGCAAAAAACCCAACCACATCTGCTACGTCTTCCGCTGTGCCCAATCTGCGAAGAGGCACCATTCTCGCGATTTTTTCGCCTGTTTCTCCTTCGTAGAAATCATCAAGGAGTTCAGTCCCTCGGATTGGGCCCGGGGCCACACAGTTGACGCGGATGCCATGACGGGCAAACTCACGGGCGAATGCCTTGGAGGTGGCCATCATCGCTGCTTTGGTGCCACAGTACACGGCGTCGCCTGGATTGCCAATTCGACCGGCGTCACTGCCGATGTTGATCATGAGGCCACTCTTGTTCTCGATCATCTTGGGGGCGACGGCATGAGTCACCGCCAAGAAGCCTATGTAGTTCACGTCGGTAAGGCGGCGCCACAGAGCTTCGTCTGTATCGACGAACATGCGCACTATATCGATACCCGCGTTGTTCACCAGTATGTAAGGTACACCGAGTTCCAATACCACACGGTCAACGGCCGCCGTGACGGCGGAGTAGTCCGTGACATCGCAAGCGACGGCGAGGCCTCGGCCCCCAGTCCCGTCTATCTCGGATACGACGCCAGCGGCGGCTTCCTCTCTGACGTCCATCACGGCAACGGCGGCGCCCATCCGGGCGAGTTTGAGGCAGATCGCTCGCCCTATGCCTGCACCGCCTCCGGTGACCAAGGCCACCTTACCAGCTAGTTCGCCTACCTCAGGCATATCGTTCCTCCTGAATCCCGTGATTGTCGACCGATTCTGGAGCGGTCATGTTATAATCATTCTACTTCTAACCATTCTGTGCATCAAGGCGCGGCGCGCCTCGTCTACTTGCCACCAAGAAACACGCGCGGGTTACACATGTACACATGATGTATTCATACCACTCTATTTGTCGAAGGAGGAAGGCCGTGAAGATCAACAAAATCGATCATATCTGCATTGCCGTTAAGGATCTTGCAGCGGCATGTCGTGCTTGGGAGCCCGTGCTCGGCAAATCCGGTCCTGACGAAACCTATGAGGACAAAGCTGCTGAGGTTCGTGCGGTTCGCTACGTGCTGGGCGACACGGCAGTGGAGCTTATGGAGGACACTACCGGTAGCGGTAACACCGCACGTTTCATCTCCAAGCGTGGAGAGGGGATCATGCACATTGGTCTTAACGTTGACTCGGCTCGAGATGTTATAGGCAGGCTGAAAGACACGGGCTATGCTCTAATCAGCGATCCCGAGCAGGGCGATGTGCTTCCTTCTGCGCTCGGGGGTGAGTACGGGTTTGTTCACCCCAAGGCCTTGAACGGAGTGCTTGTCGAAATTGCCGACTGCGGCTGAGAAACGAAAGCTTGTGCTGGACCGATCCATGTTGGGTGCTCGACACATGACAAGCAACTCTTGCCAGAAGTAATTATCCAACGGCGACAGGGTGGACATGACGGACATGTCAGGAATGACACGGGACGACATACAGGAACAGGGTTCACCAGAACAAATCAGGGCCTTCGGCGCCTTCATCAAACTCTGTCGTGCAACATGGTCTCTCACGACACGAGTAGCGGCGAGTCTTCCAGGAGAGATCACTTTCGCACAGTTTGCGGTGCTGGAAGCTTTGAACACGCTCGGACCGATGAACCAGCGCACGATTTCTCGCAAGATCCTGCGCAGCTCTGCCAGTGTGAATGTAGTGGTGGACAATCTGGAGCGGAGAGGTTTCGTGGAACGGACTCGCTCAGCGATTGATCGCCGCAACGTGGAGGTGAGCCTAACGCCCACGGGCCTTGAGCTCATGCGTCAAGTTCTGCCGGTCTACATCTCTACGGTGCAGCGTGAGTTCAGCATCCTTACGGACGAGGAGCAAGAAGAACTCGGGCGATTGTGTCGAAATGTAGGTCTTCAGGAAAGAAGCTCCAATCCCAAATTCTAATTGAGATCGGCGCAGCGCCCGGCGGGTTTTGGTTCCGCCCGGTGCTGCTTTTCGACTCTTTGTCCCGTCCGTTCTCCCGTGCTCGCATATCCCGATTCTCATCCCACGGATCTCCGGGTGGTACCCTGTGTGGTGAGAGGCCGATCTGTGTGGTGGCCGGCCCAACAGTGGGGAGTACTGCATGCACGCAAATGACAGCTTGCTTCGGCACCGTCGTTGGTGGGTGGTTGTTTTGGCTGCCCTGCTGTGGGCCGTTGTCGTGGCGGGCGTGGGGGGCTATGCATCTGCTGGTCTCGGTTTCGATGGGTCGGGGAGGAGCGCGAAGACGGTTTCGTCTGCCGCCGACGGGGCACGCGGGTGGATGTTGCCGAAGAGCACGATCGCGGCCGCGGCCGCGCTTGCCAAAACCGAACCCGACCGACAACTGTTGCAGGCGGCAGGTGTGAGGTTTGTCGCAGAGGATCGGGAGCGAGCCAAGTTCTTCGTCGGATTGAAAGAGGGGTACTCTGTCTGAGGCAGACCTTGAAGGTCTGGGGCTGCATCAGACTGATCTGTTCCCTCAGACGGGCACCGTCATCCTGGCGGCCGACGAAGGAGTGGAGCCGGACGAGCAGAGAACCGTTGCGGCGCTACTGAATCTCCCCGGGATCGAGTGGGCGGAGTTGGGCTCGTTTCGACATCTGGCCCGTGTGCCGAATGACGAGAAATATGCGCTGCAGTGGGCGCCGCCGCATATCCGGTTGCCCCAGGCTTGGGACGTCACCACCGGTTCGCGCAACGTGGTAGTGGCCGTGCTCGATAGTGGAATCGCCCAGGATATCGTGGACTTGAGCGATCGCATCGTCTCTCCTTACAGCACCAAATGGCAGACGGCCGCGCCGTGGGCTTGGGAGGACATCTTCGGTCACGGATCGGGAGTCGCCGGCGTTGCCGTAGCGCGGGGCGACAACCGCGTGGGGATGGCGGGTACGGCGTGGGACGTGTCATTGATGCCCGTTCACTTCACCGACGATGGGAGTGTGTCGGATGACGATTACATCCGGGCCATCTACTGGGCCGTAGACCACGGAGCCGATGTCATCAACATAAGTTACGGGTCCGACGACACTTTCGTGGCCGAGAGACGGGCCATCGAGTACGCCCTGAATCAGGGGGCGGTGGTGGTGGCCTCTGCTGGTAACGGCGGCCAGGGCGCAGGTATCCAATACCCGGCCGCACTGCCGGGAGTGATAGCGGTGGGCGCTACCGACCGGAATGATCTGAGGGCTTCATTCTCATCTACAGGGTTAGGCATCGATCTCGTGGCACCGGGAAAGGGCATCCTGACTTACGACGCGACCAAGGACTCGTACGGGGTGTTGGAGAAAGATGGAACCTCGTTCGCCACGCCGTTCGTGTCCGGGATTGCGGCTTTGCTGCTCTCAGTGAATCCGAGCCTGACTTCTCGGCAGGTTGCCGACATCCTCATCTCCTCGGCGGTGGATCTGGGAATCCGCGGCTTCGATACCAGCTACGGTCACGGTCGTGTGGACGCCGGCGCCGCCTTGGGACGGGTCGGTACCCCGACTACCGGCTCCACCACTACAACCACGGTGCCGGCTACTACTTCAAGTAGCTCGACCACGGTTCCGACCACCACCAGCACCACCACGACCACCACCACGCTGCCCACGTGCCGATTCTCCGATGTGCCCACTGCTCACCCGTACTGGACCGCGATCGAGGCGCTCGCCGCCGAAGGTGTCGTTTGTGGGCGGAACGACGGCACTTTCGGCCCTGATGAACCGGTGCTGCGTGCTCAGTTTGCAAAGATGATCTGCGGAGTGCTCGATCTGCCGGTGAGCGAGTCATTGTCGGCTCCTTACCGTGATCTGGGCCCAGACGATCCGCTCAGCCTCTATCCCCACCAATATGTGGCGGCGGTTGCGGCCAGAGGCATCACCGTGGGCGTGGCTCCCGGCCTGTTTGCGCCCTGGCGCAGTATCACGCGAGCGCAAGTGGTTACCATGATCGTGCGTGCGGCGGGCTCGCTCGCGCCCGGTTCCCTTCGCCTTCCTCCACTCGGTTACACGGGTGCGCTGGGTGCTTTTGACCTGGAACACGGTGAGACCATGCGCATTGCCGAGTACAATGGTTTGCTGTCGGGTTTGGTGGGATATGGGTCTCGATGGGATCCTTGGCAATCAGCCACCCGTGGGGAAGTGGCCGACGTGTTGTGGCATCTCTTGCCACTATTGACCGGTAACGTGAGACTACCGAACATCAGGCCAAGCAGTTGCTGTCAGGATTCGCATCCCCGTGCCCCAGGGATTGGTGTGCCGGGACGCAGAGGCAGCGCGCAGCGTGGGACCAGATCGGGGCATCGGCAGGTGGGCTTGTGCTCAAAGCCCAAGTACCGATCGGGGAAGCGGGGCAAAGGCGGAGGTGTGAGCGTGGTTCGCAGTCAGCAGCTCACGCCGAAGACACTGCTTCGGCTCTTTTGCAGATGACGGTTGGTGGCTTCGCGGTGACCGAGATCCCGCGGAGGAGTTGGTGCCCATCAGCGCTGAACTGTACCTCAGTGTTCTCACCGATACCCGCCGCCCACCCTCGGCCCTTACTCATGATCAGTGCCCGCGGCGGAATGGACATCGAGGAGTTGGCTGCAGCCGCCCCCGACAGCCTGTACCGCTTACACGCTGATCCGGCCTACGGGCTGCACCCATATCAAGCCAGGGACCTGGCGCGACGCTCCGGTCTGTCCGTAGAGGGCCAGGGGGCCTTGACCAAAATCATCGGCGCCACCTATCGGGCTTACTGGGAAAGCGACGCCGAGTTGGTGGAGATCAATCCCTTGGTGCTCACTACCGCGGGTGATCTGGTTGCAGTGGACGCAAAGGTGACCATCGACAACGCGGCCCGCGGGCGGCACCCCGACATCAAGGGTGCGGAGATCGACAGCGTGGAGACACGTGCGGCCGCCATGGGGCTGAGTTACGTTGAGCTTGAGGGTGATATCGGCCTGATCAGCAACGGAGCCGGGCTGACCATGGCCACCATGGATCACTTGGCGCTGCTGGGCGGCCGTCCGGCCAACTTCCTTGACACGGGGAGCGCATCCTGCGGGTGGCATCGCCGACGGCATGGGCCTCCTGCTGTCGAATCCACGCGTCAACGCGGTGCTCATCAATGTGTTCGGTGGTGGGGTCCGCTGCGATGTGATCGCCCAGAAGATCGTGGAGGCGGTGGGTGCTCTGCCTGCCGGGCACTTGCCGGTGGTGGCCACGCTCCACGGTCGCAACGAGGAAGCCGGGCGCGCCATCCTGTCTGAAGCGGGGCTCGATGGTTTGTGGGCGCCGGCCACCATCCAAGAGGCGTTGGAGACGGTGGTCGAGCTTGCGGCACAGAGGAGCGGAGGCGGCGGGGGCAACGAGCTTCCGGCGGCAGAACGGGGAACGGGGTCGTGAGCATCCTGGTCGATCGTGAGACCCGGGTGGTGGTGCAAGGCATCACGGGTGCCTTCGGCTCTTACCATTCCCTTCTGATGCGAGAGTACGGCACTGCGATCGTGGCGGGCGTTACGCCCGGCAAGGGTGGATCCCAGATCAACGGCATCCCCGTGTACGATACGCTGGCTGAGGCGCGGGACGAGCAGGGCGCGGAAGCCACGGCGGTGTTGGTGCCGGGTCCGTTCGTGAAAGACGCCGTGTTTGAGGCTGCCGACACCGGTTTGCGCTTGGTGGTGTGCCTGGTGGAGGGTGTGCCGGTGCGCGACACTATGCTCATGAAGCGCCCGCCTGAGCGAGACGGGCACCACGCATGATCGGTCCCAACAGTCCCGGCGTGATCACGCCCGGGGAGTCGCTTATAGGTTTCATGCCCGGCCATGTCTATCTGCCCGGCTCTGTGGGGATCGTGTCGCGGAGCGGGACGTTCTCGTACCAGGTGGCCGGAGAGTTGACGCGGTTGGGAGTGGGGCAGTCCACCTGCCTTGGGATCGGGGGGATCCTATCTCCGGCGTGTCTTTCACAGATGTTCTCGCCCTGTTCGAGGTAGATCCGGCCACCAAGGTGATCGTACTCATCGGCGAGATCGGTCGTACGGCTGAGGAGGAAGCGGCCGAGTACATTGCTGCCCACGTCACCAAGCCGGTGGTGTCCATGATTCCTGGGCGCCACGGCGCCGCCGGGGAAGCAGATGGGGCATGCCGGAGCCATTATCACGGCGGGACGGGGCACGTATGCTTCCAAGGTGGCCGCGCTTGAGGCGGCCGGCGTGCCGGTGGGGCGCACCGCAGCCGAGGTTGCGGCCCTGGCCCGCGAGGCGCTAGTCGATGCCTGAGGGTGGGTAGGCGCACTTCCCACCGGCTCTCGATCCGGTTTCGGTTGCTTCAGCTGTGATTGACACGCCGTGTGTTGACTGCTAGGCTGCGCCCATCAATCTTAATGAGAAGGATTCTCAACTATATCCGGCACGATAGCGCGTCGGGTACAGGAGGTTGGGCCGGCTGTAGAGAGTCCGGACCCGGCACAGGGAGTGGCCGTGCCGACTAAGCGCACCAATGAGGGGGGCCTCGCCGGCCGGTTGCGGGACGCCGGCTACAGGCTCACCCGCCAGCGCTTGGCCGTACTCACCGCCGTAGAGGAGTCGGCGACGGGGCTGAGCGCTGCGGAGTTGCTGGAAGCAGCCCGCAGGCACTGTGAGCAGGTGGGGCTGGCTACCGTGTACCGCACCCTCGACCTCCTTGACGAAATAGGGGGTGCCGAACGGGTCCACACTCGTCACGCCGGCTCTGCCTTCGTGGGCTGTCCGCCCACTGATCACCACCACGTCGTGTGCTTGTCGTGCGGAAAGGTAGCCGACTTCGGTGGTTGTGTGGTGGCCGACATGCTTCCTGCCGTGGCTGCTCAAACCGGGTTCACGGTGGAGTCGCATGTGCTCGAGTTGCGCGGGACCTGCCGAGACTGCCGGGAAGCAGGTCCGGAGGTGTCGAAAAGGCCTAGGCAGGCGGTCAGGGGAGGCGCTCCAGGGTCGAGAGGAGTGCTCGAGCGGAGGCGGTGGCCGTGCCATTTAGAGCGCTGAAACGAGGGCAGGCGGCAGTGGCGCTGGGGATTGTCCTGCTGGTCCTTCTCTGGGCGGGCGGGTGTGCGGGTGGGGTGGACTCCAACGCCGCGGGCGGATCTACGGGCACAACTCCTTCGGTGTTGGCCGCCGAATCATTCTTGGCGGATATCGCACAGAACGTGGCGGGTTCCCGGCTGACGGTGGGGACGCTGATACCCCGCGGTGCCGACCCCCATGCCTTCGAGCCGACCCCGGCCGATGTCAGACGCGTGTCGGCCGCCCAGGTCTTCATAGTGAACGGTGCGGGGTTGGAGGTGTTTCTGGACAAACTGCTGACCGGTGTGGGGGGTGAGCGGCGCGTCATCGAGGCTTCTTTCGGATTGAGCCCACGCCTGGAGGATCCCGCCGGGGGAGAGCCGGTCGATAGTGGGGGTCACGGTGGGAGCGAGGTCGATCCGCACTTCTGGCTCGATCCGGTCCTCGTGGAGACTTACGTGGCCAACATCGAGCGGGGGTTGACGGAGGCTGATCCGGCGGGAGCGGCCGAGTACGCGGCCAACGCCGCCAAGTACTCGACCGAACTCAGAAGGCTGGACGCGTGGGTGCGCTCCCAAGTGGATACCGTTCCTCAAGCTCGGCGCCTGCTGGTCACGGACCATCACAGCCTGGGGTACTACGCAGATCGCTACGGGTTCAGGGTGGTGGGAACCCTTCTGTCCAGCTTCAGCACCGGCGCTGCACCTTCAGCCCGCCAGATGGTGGATCTCATAGCTGCCATCAAGGAGACGGGAGCGCCCGCCATATTCTTGGCGGTGGGCCCCAATCCCCAGTTGGCCGAACCGATTGGACGAGACGCCGGCGTGCGGGTGGTTACCGGCCTGTACACACACTCGGTATCTGATCCCAAGGGTGAGGCTCCCACCTACATAGCCATGATCGAATACAACACCCGTGCAATCGTGGAGGCCCTACGCTGATGGATTGGGGGGAGCCTCATCGGCTGGATATCGACAACATCTCCGTGGACTACGGCCCCGGCCTGCCCCCGGCGCTGCAGGATGTGAGCTTCGGTGTGCCTCACGGCGCGAGGGTGGCTGTGGTGGGGCCCAACGGATCGGGCAAATCAACGCTTTTCAAAGCCTTGGTGGGTCTACGCCCCCTCCGCCGCGGGCGCATCTCCATCCACGGGCTCCCTTTGGGCGCACACCAGGACTGTGTGGCGTATGTGCCCCAGCGGGAGGAAGTCGACTGGCGCTTCCCGGTCACCGTGACCGATGTGGTTGCCATGGGCCGCTATGGACGGGCGGGCTGGCTGCGACGCCTCTCCGGGGAGGACAGAGCCGTGGTGGGGTAGGTGTATCGAACGGCTGGGGTTACAGGCCGTGGCCGGGCGTCCCATCGGAGAGCTCTCCGGGGGTCAGCAGCAGCGGGTCTTCTTGGCCCGTGCCCTGGCGCAGGAACCCCACGTGCTGCTGATGGACGAACCCTTCACCGGTGTGGATGCGGGGACTCAGGAGTCGGTGCTGGCTCTGCTCGACGAACTGCAGGCACAGGAAGTAACGGTTCTCGTCTCCACCCACGATCTGAGGCTGGCGCGTGAGCGCTTCGATCTCGTGGCTCTGCTCAATCGACGACTGGTAGCCTACGGCACCGCCGAAGAGGTATTTCGGTCGGAACATCTGGCTGAGGCTTTCGGTGGCCAGGCTCTGCTCGTGAACGGCACACTGGTTGTGGATCAGTGTTGTGGGCACGAAGAGGAGATGCGGCGGCGCGGAATGGCACCGCACGCTGTTGGTGACGATGACGAACGCAGTCGGGCGAGGTGTTGACACTGTGTTTGCGTGGTTGACGGAGCCCTTCCTGCAGCCGTTCATGCAGCGTGCTTTGGTGGCCTCGCTGGTGGTGGGTGTTATCTGCTCCGTGGTGGGCTGTTATGTCGTGTTACGCGGGATGGCGTTTCTGGGCGACGCCCTCGCCCACGGCATCCTCCCCGGGGTGGCGGTGGCATATCTTCTGCGTGGGAGCCTACTCGTGGGCGCCCTGATCGCCGCTGTGGCCGTAGCGCTGGGTATCGGCTTCGTGTCGCGCACGGGGACGGTTCGGGAGGATACGGCCATCGGCATCTTTCGCTGCAGCACTGTCTCTGGGCGTGCTGCTGATCAGCACCATCCGCACATATGCTACCGATCTCACGCACATCCTCTTCGGCAACGTGCTGGGGGTCAGCACTCGAGACCTGTGGCTCACGGGCGGCCTCGGTTTGGTGGTGATGGCCACCGTCGTTCTCCTTCATCGCCCGTTCCTCGTCACATCTTTCGATCCGGTCTTTGCCACCACCCTACGCCTCAAGACCGAGTTTCTGCGCACGCTGCTGCTGGTGATCCTGGCGCTCACCATTGTGGTCTCGCTGCAAACGGTGGGAGTGGGGCTGGTGGCGGCCATGCTCGTCACGCCGGCGGCCACGGCCTATTTGCTTGTGCGCAGGCTGATCCCCATGATGGTGTTGGCCGCGGTGGTGGGAGCGGTGAGCGCCGTGGCCGGCCTATATGTCAGCTACTACGTGGACGTGGCGTCCGGAGCAGCTGTGGTTCTGGTGGCCACGGCTCTGTTCTTCCTTGCGTTCCTCTTTGCGCCCCGGCGCGGCGCTGTGTGGCGCCTGCTCAGGTGGCGGTGAGGACGCGTCGCTCCTCCACCCCTGCCCCCGGAGCCATCACTTCCAAGTACTCCTGGAGCCTGTGCAGGTGGGTCTCGATATCGGCGGGCTCCACACCCGGCACTCCGTATACTGTGTAGAGCACGCGGTTGGTGTGGGGGTGTACGCGCGTGCGTGAGTCCGGTCCGTAGATTACGCTTGAAATCACTCCCCCTGCGTCCATCATGTGAAGGTCACCGCTCTTGAGGCGTCGCTCCCGGCCGTCCAAACCAACGAATTCTTCGGTACCGTCGGCAATTCTCACCGTGATGGCGTTCTCCACGGCATCGTGGTCGTGACCCGCGGTGAGAAGCCGGCTTTCGAGTTCGGCCATGAACATGGCTTGGACCAGACCGCCTGGTGAAGCGATGGCCCTGCCCTTCAGCGCCACCGACTCCAGTTGCAGCAATACGTGGTACGTTTTTTTGAAGCGGCGGTAGTACGCGGCGTACGCCGGGAAAGGCGGCATGGCCGCCAATTGGGCTCGGTCCACGGAGCCGTATCGGCGCCGCAGGTCGCTCTCCAGTTGGGCGCATCTCTCGCTGAGGTTTCGTCGCCCGTCGGGGTCATCTGCCCTGACTCCGCCCACGGCCAGATAGCCGACGCAGAGGCCGGGATAGCGCTCGGCACACGCCGGGTCCAAAGAGATCATGCACTCGTCTCCCTTCCTGTGGGCACGTCTGGGTCCATGGTCAAGACCGCTGCTCCCTGCAGTCTGCCCTCCCGCAGGTCGGCCAGGGCCTGGTTGGCGGCTTCCAGCGGATAGAGCCGTACCTCCGTTCTCACGGGCACCTGAGGAGCCAGGGCCAGGAACTCGGTCCCATCCTGCCTGGTGAGGTTGGCCACCGACCGGATGACGCGTTCTCCCCATAGGATGTCGTACGGGAAGCTGGGGATGTCGGACATGTGTATGCCACCGCACACCAGTACGCCGCCTTTGGCCAGCGCTCTTAGGGCCGCCGGTACGAGCTCGCCCGCCGGCGCAAAGATGATGGCGGCGTCGAGTGGTTCAGGGGGGTTCTCGTCGGCTCCGCCCGCCCACTCGGCGCCCAAAGAACGTGCGAACTGCTGTGCTTCGAGATCGCCCGGCCGAGTGACGGCGAAGAGCCGGTGGCCGCGATGGCGGGCCACCTGCGCCACGATGTGTGCCGCCGCGCCGAATCCGTAAACCCCGAGGCGACCACCGGCTTCCCCCAAGTCCGGATTGGCAGAGGCCATGACCAGAGACCGGTAACCGATGAGTCCCGCGCATAGGAGGGGCGCAGCCTGCACATCCGGGTATCCCTGCGGCAGTGGGAAACAGAAACGATGGTCGGCCACCGTGTACTCGGCGTAGCCGCCGTCGATCTGATATCCGGTGAAGCGGGCTTGGTCACACAGGTTCTCGCGCCCGGACAGGCAGTAGCGGCAGCGCCCACAGGTGTAGCCAAGCCACGGCACACCCACTCTGTCTCCCAAGCGGAGGGTATCGCCTTCAGATCCGGGCCCGTGTGCCGCTACGGTGCCCACGATCTCGTGTCCTATGACCAGAGGCAGCTTGGGTTCGGTCAGCTCGCCGTCTACTACGTGAAGATCGGTGCGACAGACGGCGCAGGCGGACACTTTGATGAGCACCTGCCCGGGACCGGGTTCCGGCGTGGGTAGGTGTCTGAGTTCGAGGGGCTGCCTTGGAGTGTGCAGGACCATGGCCCGCATGTGACATCACCTCCCGAGATTCACTGCATGAGCGAGGAGATCTTACCGCCACATGGGAACGGCACCACGGTGCCCGTGTCGTTGGCGTGTGTCAACGCGTGGAGTTCGGCGTCGGCGTCGAAGGTCTCCAACAGTGCCGCGACCACGGCCGGGTCGAACTGCGTTCCCGCGCACCTTTGCAGTTCGGGGACGGCTTCGTCGTGCGTGCGCCCAGACCGGTACGGCCGATCCGACCGAATGGCGTGATAAGCGTCCGCCGCGGCGATGATGCGCGCGCCCAGTGGTATGTCCTCGCCTTTGAGGCGGGCGGGATACCCGGTGCCGTCGAAGCGCTCTTGGTGGTGAAGCACCAGGGGCACCACGCTGCGGAGTTCCGGCGCCTGCTCGATGATGGTCTTGCCGAGAACCGGGTGCTGCTTGATGCTCTCCCACTCCTCTTGGGTCAGGCTCCCTTCTTTGGTGAGGATGGCATCGGGGACGCCGATCTTGCCTACGTCGTGGAGGAGGGCGCCTATGGTGATCTCGTTGATTGCTGAAGCGGTGAGCCCCATATGTCTCGCCACAGCCCGGGCGAGGGTGGACACGAACTGAGAGTGGCTGTGGGTATATCTATCGCGGATGTCCACAGCGGCGGCCAGACTGCGCACGATGATGCTGTGGCTGGGTGAGCCCGCCTGCCCCTTCGACGGAAGCTCTCCCCGGTGGGGGAGCTCGCAGTATGTCTGCACTTGGTTGCCGCCCAGGGTCTTGGCGAAGAGAACGGCGTACTTGGCTGCGTCGACCAACTCCACCGCCGATCTGCCATCCTCTGGGTAAGTGGCCAACCCGACGCTGACTGTGAGGCGCACGTCACCCAGGTTCAGCACCCGGAAGCTCCAAGCGGCCACGCTTTGACGTATGCGCTCGGCGGAATCGACTCCGCCCCGCTGCGGCGTGTGAGGTAGGACGATGGCGAATTGGTCTCCGCCGAACCGTGCACACAGATCAACGCCTCTGATCCAGGTGCGCAGGCGGGCGGCCAACTCGGCGAGCACTTGGTCGCCGATGTGGTGACCGTGGCGGTTGTTGATGAGCCGGAACTGATCAATGTCAATCATGAGGAGCGTGAAGGAGTCTCCAAAGCGGTAGGCCCGCTCGCACTCGTGACTGAGACGGTCTTGGAATGCCCTGTGGCTGGCTGTGCCCGTCAAAGGGTCTTCCAGAGCCGAGGAGAGGTGATCTCGTGCACAGGTGCGGGTCGACTCTCTGGGGCGCAGGACTATGACACACGCCATGGCGGCGAGTGCGGCCACCAGGGTGACGATCTCGTCGAGGGCGGAGGGCCAGCCGGCGGGTAACCATCCGGGCCCGAATAGGCGGATGAGGGCATACACCCACAATGCTGCTGCTGCCACCGCAGGCAACAGCCGGGCGCGGCTCCACGTGCCGGGCATCCATGAGACGGCCAGCACAACCGTCGCCACTAGTGCTGCGAATGTGGTGGCGAGCAGCCCCGTTCCCACCGGCATCTGTATCACGGACGCGGGCTCCTCTCCTTTCTCCTCAGTCTTGCGGGTTCGACGGCGATGTGGGATTTCCTCCGCGGAACACTTGCGGTGAGTGTATCCGTCAGGTGATCAGCTGGGGGTGGTGCCGCTCCATCTCGGCACCAGAACAACCTCGATGTGTCGATGGATCTGAATGCCGACGGCGAACGGTAGTAGGCGAAGGGCTCACGGTATTGGGTGAGGTGCATAATGGCTGCGAATATGGGACATAGGTACGATAGCTGCGCGCAAAGTACGGGGTCGGAGGGGATGACGGGGTCCGTTGGGGTGATGACGGCGGTTGCGCTGGGCTTGACGGTCTTGGTGGTTCTCACGCTGGTGGCCGGTTGTGCGCTTCTCCCGGCGGGAGGGGGGACGAGCGCCACTGTCACGTCGGACCTCCCCTACGCCACCACTACCAGCATTGCTCCCACCACCACGTCATCCCTCCCTCCTGCCACCGTCACCACGGCACCACCGGCAACCACCACCACTAACCCCGTTGCCATTCCCAAAGAGGGTAAGGAGTACGCGGTTTTACCCACCGACGACAAAGTGGTGGCCTTGACCTTTGACGCCGCCTACGATCCGGAGCCTCTCAACGGGATCTTGGCCGCACTCAAGGCAGGGAACGCCAAGGGCACGTTCTTCCTCACCGGTGAGTTCGTGCGCGACTTCCCCGATTCGGTGCGTGCCATAAGGGCCGCGGGACATGCGATCGGAAATCACTCCTGGTCTCACCCCGACTTCGTCAACGAGAACCAGGAGGAGATCCGCAGCCAGTTGCGTCGCACAGCGGCGGCGCTTGAGGAACTGGGTGTGGCCGATCCCCGTCCGCTGTTCCGGTTCCCATATGGGTCGCGTAACGCCAGGACGCTTGAGGTTGTGGCCGCCGAAGGGTACCTCAGTTATTTCTGGACCATCGATACGCTGGATTGGAAGGAGGACCGTACACCCGAGCAGGTTCGGGCCTCGGTTCTCGACAGACTCAGGCCGGGGGCCATCGTCTTGATGCACGTGGGCAGCCGTCAAACCGAGTCGGTGCTGCCACAGCTACTCGAAGACCTTGCGGATCGCGGCTACAAGACTATAGGTCTGCGTGAGGCCCTTGAGGCTTACGGGACTTGAACCAGGTACGAGGTGGCGGCCGGCCGGGCGGCCGCCACCTCAAAGACGAAGGCCGCCGTTGACCGGCGGCCTTCGGTGTGCGTCGGTGGTTGACGCTGCTCTGGTTGGGCGCTACGTGGCCGCCCTTGTCCCGATCTATTCGAGGGAGATAGCGCCTTCCGGGCAGTTTTCGGCCGCTTCTTCGCAGCAGCCGGCGTCCTCGCAGGCGTTGGGATCGATGACGTGGCTCAGGCCGTCGTCGCCAATTTCGAACACATCAGGGCAGGTGTCTTCGCAGATTCCGCAGCCGGTGCAAAGGTCGGGATCGATCTTCGGAATGGCCATGCCTCTCCTCCTATCACAGTGACGTGCCATCCAATATAAGCAAAGGCCGGGTACTCGTGCAAGACACCTTTTCGACTGTATTTCGCCAGAGGCGTTGTGAGTGCTAATCTCGCGTGGAACGTAGGACTTTCGACTTCCGTATTCCCTACCGTGTCCTCCACCAAGAATGTGATCGGTGCCCTGTGAAACCCTTTGGAGAAGGTAAGACACCGGATGCGCTCGCCCACAGCATCGCGGGGCGGGTGGAGTCACTTGCCGTTCACACCGCCTCTTCGAGACCGGAGCTCAAGCGGCGGTGATGGTTTCGGGAGAGTCAGGACTCTGTGGCCCTGCTTCACATGCTGGCCGGCGGACGGCTGGGAGATGCCGCCCGGCTTCGGTGGTGGCCGTGCACGTCAATCATCATCTACGCGGGGAGGAGAGCGACGCCGATCAGGCTCTTGTGGAGTGCCTGTGCCGGGAACTTGGAGTGGAGTTGGTGGTGGATCACCGTCCGGTGGCCAAGCGGCCGGGGAATCTGCAGGAGCGGGCTCGGGAACTGAGGCGGGCGGCCGCCTGTGAGGTGGCCGCCCGCCTCAGCCTCTCGCGCGTGGCCCTCGGGCACACCATGGATGATCAGGTGGAGACCATGCTCTACCGGTTGGGCAAGTACGGTGGGCTTCGCTCCCTGCGGGCCATGGAAGTGCGCCGTGGTCCTTGGGTGCGGCCGCTGCTCTCCCTACGACGCAGCGACACCGAGGCTTACTGTCTGGCGCACGGACTGCGTTTTGCCACAGACCGCGGTAACCAATACCCGGGCTATGTGCGCACCGGGATACGAGAAGTGGTGCTCCCGGCCTGGGAGCGGGTGGTTCCGGGAGCAGTGGAAGCGGCCTCGCGTGCCGCCGGAGTAGCCGTGGAAGCCGTGGAAGTGCTCCGGGCTGAAGCCCGCGCGTTTGAGGAGGCGTGTCGGAGGGGGCCGGGCGTCTGGTCCGTCTCGCGGTTACGGTCGGTGCCGGAAGACAAGAGACGCATGGTGCTGTATGAGCTGCTGGCGGGGTGCTTGGGCGTGGAACTCACGCGGGACCACGTGGCGTCGCTCGAGTCACTGCTTGTAGGCCCACCTTGTCTGGCTGTAGGGGTGGGTGGGGGTTGGGTGGCGGTGAGGAGCTACGATGCGCTGTGGTTTCCTTCGCGAGAGGAGCACCTGGCGGAATCCCGCCGCCCCCCTTCTGAGCCGGTTGAGTTGTCGGTGCCGGGGCGGGTAGCCTGGGGGGGAGTGGTGGTGAGGGCGGAGGTGGGCGTGCACTTCAGAGCGCCGCGTGTGGCGCATGAGACCTTTCTAGACGCCGATGCCGTTGGAACCGCTTTGTGGGTTCGGAGCCGGCTTCCGGGCGATCGCATTCACCCCTTGGGAGCGGCGGGTTCCAGAAAGGTGCAGGACATCCTCATCGACGCCCGTGTGCCCAAGTGGTGCCGGGACCGGGTGGTGCTTGTGGTCAGAGACCACGCTATCCTGTGGGTGGCGGGGCTCGCATCTGCGGAAAACGCTAGAATAGGCAGGGACACACGGGCGGTCGTGCGTCTCAGCGTAGAAACCGACCCGGGAGAGACTCGAAACTTGCCGGCAAGGAGAATTGCCGGGCGACTTCTGAAAACGACGCCAACTGTGCGCTTGCGTTTCTCCCACCACTCGGCGTCCTCGCTGTTGAACGCGTAAATCGCGTCGGCGTAAATCTTCTCCATTTCGTAGCGCACTCTTTCGACATCCATGGGCGGAAGCGGTCCAAGCAACGCCAGGGCGGTGTTGACAACGCGCCCGATGTCGCCCTTTGCATATGGTATTGCAACTCGCGGAATAATTTGCGGGTCTGCGTCGAAAACCGCCCGATAGCGCCAAAGTCGATAAAGCAAATCTTGTTGCCGGGCATGATGATGAGGTTGGCCGGGTGCGGATCAACATGGAAAAAACAGCTCTTCCTGCACCTCTCTGTTCATGATCCTCACGATTTGTCTTGCCAGGGCTTTCGGCTCGATACCCTTTTCGCGCAGCTTCGCCAGGAACTGCTGGTCATTGCTGTCGACCGCCGCCAGGACCTCCCACATCCACACGCCTGACACGAATTCGCTCACCATCACTTCTTCAGTGCAATAGTCGAAATAGACCCGCGGTGCGGTGACGTCTTTCTTGCGCTTGGCCGCGCGCCGGCGAAATATGTCCGTATACCGCGCTTCGGCGCGGAAATTCATTTCGTTGAAAAGGATGGTTTCGAAGTCCTCGCGAAACTGGCGCGACGGACCGGGCGGTATGATGGTGAGCGTCTCGGCGAAAATCAGCAACCAGTAGGCCGCCCGCAAATCCGCGGCAATAAGCGGCCCGATACCCGGGCGCCGCACCTTTACCGCCACGCGTGCGCCGTTTTTCAATCGGGCTTGATAGACACAAGCCAGCGATGCGGAGCCGATCGGAGTCGGGTCGAAAATCTCGAACACATTCTCGAGCG
>JAXGIS010000025.1:0-16463 GCA_040770645.1 Thermoleophilia bacterium
GTGGTGATGCGCAAGGAAGGCCGCTGGGCCTACTATCGCCTTTCCGACGGGGCCTACGACGATGCCACCCGTCCCCTGATCGAGTGGTTGCGCGGGGCGCTCCAAGGCGCCTCAACGGTGGAGTGCGACAAGGTTATGTTGGAGGCGGTCTTGGCCCTCAACCTCTGTGACGTCGCGCGTAATCAGAGGTCTCGCTGAGGCCATGCTCGGAGGCTGACACAGGGGGCGATTTGCCGTCTTGAGTTCTTGGATGGCGCCGGCGGCGGGCCCCTTCTGCACCTCATTGGTTTGTCACAGGATCAAAGCGATTGTAAACATGGGAGACGTATTGTGTGTAAAGACGTATCCAAAGAAGAAGGCAAAACTAAAGATACTATTCACAAAGCCGTGCGGGATCGTTACGCCGAGATCGCGCTCTCGGGCTCGTCGTGTTGTGGGGGTGTGGGCGGTTGTGGCTCCGGAGATCCGGGAGTGGATGGGGGGCGTCTGGACCGCAAAGCGGGCCGGGTCCAGTCCCTCAAGCTGGGCTACAGCGAGGAAGATGTGGCCACGGTCCCCGCAGGAGCCAACTTGGGCTTGGGGTGCGGCAATCCCAAGGCCATCGCTCAACTGAAGCCCGGAGAGGTAGTGGTGGATCTGGGTGCCGGTGCCGGTTTTGACTGTTTCTTGGCCGCGCAGGCGGTTGGGCCGGAGGGCCGGGTGATTGGTGTGGACATGACCCCAGAGATGTTGACGGCGGCGCGGGAGAACGCGCGGGAGTCCGGTTTTCAGAATGTGGACTTCCGCTTGGGCGAGATCGAGCATCTGCCAATCGGCGACAACACGGCCGACGTGGTTATCTCTAACTGCGTCATCAATCTCTCGCCGGACAAGGCTCAAGTCTATCGAGAGGCCTTCCGCGTGCTGAAGCCCGGCGGCCGTCTCGCCGTGAGCGACGTGGTGGCCACCACCGAACTGCCACAGGAGTGGCGGGACGATATGCGTCTGCTCTCCGCCTGCATCTCGGGGGCCTCGAGTGCGGCAGAGGCCAAGCAAATGCTCGAGGCCGCTGGGTTTGTCGAGGTCGTCATCCAACCTCGAGACCAAAGCCGGGAGTTCATCCAGGAGTGGGAGGCGGGCAGGAAGTTGGAAGATTACGTTCTCTCCGCGGACATGACCGCGAGCAAGCCCAGTTAGCGAGAGTGGTCAGACTCCATTGGCGGCAACGGTTGCGCCCGGTTTCTCGAACAGAATCGCTACAAAACCCGCCTGGGGGTTGAGTCCGGCCTCGACCCGCGGCACCTGATCCGGAGATTCGCCCGGGTCCCAGAAGAGCGTGCTGCCCGCGCCGACAGGCGCCAACCCGGCGTCTGCGGCCATCTCCATCACCTCTTCAGGAGTGAGGAAACGCGCCAGGAGTAGACAGGGTGCCCTTCCGCGGCCAGGCGTGCGTATGCCCGGCCCCAGGGCCCGTCCGCCGGCACTATGCCCACCAGCAGTCGGCCTACCGGACGGAGCACCCTTGCGCATTCAGCGAGAGCCTTCCGCACGTCGCGTACAAAACAGAGCGTCAGTGCCAACAGCACGCCGTCGAAGGATTGCGGTGCGAAGGGAAGAGCTTCGGCGACCCCTTGAACCGTCCGGATACCGCGTCTAGCGGCAATATCGAGCATGGGGCGTGAAGGGTCAATACCCGTGCGCACGCCCAGGCCCTGCGCAAAACGGCCGGTGCCGACGCCCACCTCCAACCACTCGCCCCGTGTCTCTCCTATCAGCGAGCGCAAACACGCCAGTTCCGCCACGAACGCGGCCCGCCCTTCGGGCTCGTCGTACCAACGGTCGTAATCCTCGGATATGAGATCGAAAGCGTCCATCGTCTTTCGTCAGGAGACATCTTCCAGAGCAGGTTGAGGTTCTGGGCAGCGGTGGGATACCGGTTCGGCTTCGGTGGGCACGGCGTTGGTGAGGGCCAGCGGTTTCTCTTCGATGAAGAACAGAGCCATTCCTGCCAAGAGCATCAGCGGCACAATCAACAGGAAGACGGGGGTGAGGGCTTCGTTGTACGAGGAGACCACGGCGCTTCTCACCGCCTCCGGCAGGTGATGGACCATTCCCGGCGTGAGCGAAGTGGGGTCCAAGTCGGGCGAAGCCGCGGGGTGCGATGCCAGCCGTTGTGTCAACAGCGTCATGAGGCGGGTTGTGTACATGGTGCCCACCACGGCCGATCCCAGGGCGGCCCCAATCTGGCGGAAGAAGTTGTTGGCGGCAGTGGCAGTGCCCACCTCGGTGATGGGGAACGTGTTCTGGGCGATGAGCATGATGATTTGGAAGCCAAAGCCGTTACCGGCTCCCAGAATGAAGAGGTAGACACCGATCAACCAGATGGGGGAGTCCGGCCTGAGCGTGGAGAGGAGGTACAGGCCCAGCGCGAGGCCGAAGCAGGTTGTGATGGGCATCCACTTGTATCGGCCGGTTCTTGAGGCCAAGGCCCCCGTGCTGAGCGAGGTGATGGTTATGCCGGCGGACATGGGTACCATGAGTAGTCCCGCCCCGGTGGCACTCAAGCCGGTGACCATCTGGATGTAGCTGGGCATATAGGCTATGACCCCGAACATGGCCACGGCGGCACAGAGGCCACCGAAGGTGACCAGGTTGAAGTTGCGCTTACGGAACAGGTGCAGGGGCATGATGGGCTCGGCTGCCCTCTTCTCCGCGAACACAAACGCCGCGCCTGCCACCAGGGCTGCCGCTACGAGGCCCAGAATCACTGGCGAGTCCCACGCGAACTCCCGTCCGCCCCACGAGGTCAGAAAGACTATGGCGGCCACGGCCACGGCCATGGTGGCAATGCCCAGCGCATCCGCCCGTGGCCTACTTGGTTTGTGCGCGGGCATCTTCAAAAGGCAAGGGCCGCGGCTATGGCGAGGACGCCCAGAGGTAAGTTGAACCAGAATACCCAGCGCCAACCTACAGTGTCGGTGAACCATCCGCCCAGTAGGGGAGACACCACTGAAGAGAAGCCCCACACCATCCCAATGACCCCCATGTACTTGCCCCGCCTCCGAGCGGGAACCAGGTCTGCGATGATGGCCTGTGACAAGATCATGAGTCCGCCCCCGCCCAGGCCCTGCACGGCGCGGGCGGTGATGAGGCCGGGCATGCCCGTCGACAACCCCCCAATGATCGACCCTCCCAGAAAGAGGGCCAGAGCACCGAGGAACATCACCTTGTGGCCGATGAGGTCGCCGAGTCTCCCGTAGATGGGCATCATGATGGTGGCGGCCAAGATGTAGGCGGTGGTAACCCAGAGCATCTGGTCCACACCGCCCAGTTCTCCCACGATGGTGGGAAGCGCGGTACCGAAGATCATCTGATCAAGGGCCGATAGCAGCATGGCGATAAGGAGCCCGCCAAAGGCAAGGCTTACATCGCGTTTGTTCATGAGAACAGAATCGTCAGCAGCGCCCGGTTCGCCGGACGGCACGGCGCCCAAGGTAGTCAAACTATCACTTCCAGAAGACCGTATTCCTATCGCTGTGGCGCGGTAATCGGCAGTTGCATGGGGGCTTCGTCTCTATTCGACCGGCCTGCGACTGTGATTTGTGCCTATAAGTCTACTCCAGTCTGTGGCGGGAGGTGGCAGCGGAGGCCGGCAGCGGGGGTGGCAATAGGAGGTGGCACCGGCCGCGTGAAGGCGCTTCGTTGCTGGAACAGACGCCGGTTCAAGTGATGCGGGCTCACGCGGTGTGGGGGCAGTTCCGGGGTGAGATGAAGTACCCTGGGTTGAGTTTTTGTAGCGGCGGTTGATGGCGGTCTCGGTTACGACCTGGTTTAATCGCCGTCGACGGAGCCTAAAATGCGAGTGGTGGCTTCCATTCAGGGAGGGAGCCCTAGATGACGGAACGGGCTCAGAGAGGTCCGCGTGAACACGGGCCAAAGGAGGCAGTCCCATGGAAATCAAGAAGGCCGTTTGTTCGCAGTGTCACAACAACTGCCCTGTGCAAATACGGGTGGAGGGCAACCGTCTGCTTGCTGTGGAGCCTGACCCCGACTTCCCCGCTGCGAAGGCTTTCTATCCCGTAACCCAGGCCTGTCGCCGCCGCCGCGCCGCCGCGGAGTACTTCCACCACCCGGGTCGTCTCAACTACCCGCTCAAGCGTGCCGGCCGGCGGGGCCAGGACAAGTGGGAGGAGATCTCGTGGGACCAGGCGTTTGACGAGATAGCCGGCCAACTGAAGGAGATCATTGAGGAGAGCGGACCCGAAGCCGTGGGCGGCACCAGCGGCACCGGCCGTACGCATGACGAGATCCGGCAGCGGTTTTTCAACCTGCTGGGATCACCCAACCACGTGGGTATGGGTGCCATCTGCTACGGCCCGCAGTGCACCATGGCCCACTCCGTGTTCGGATGGCGCATCTTCCCCGTGGTGCGGGCGGACACCAAACTGGCCGTTGTCTGGGGCGGTGGCGGCCCCAACTACTGGGACGTGTTCTGGAGCCAGGCCAAGAAGGCCCGCCGTGAACGCGGCATGAAGATCATGGTCATCGATCCGCGTGCCACCGAAGCCGTTCGGCACGCCGACCTCTGGTTGCAGGTGCGCCCGGGCACCGACACCGCGCTGGCCATGGGCATGATCAACTACATCATCCAGAACGATCTCTACAACAAGGAGTTTGTGGATACTTGGTGCCACGGCTTCGAGGAGTTGAAGGCGCGGGTGGCCGAGTACACCATCGCCAAGACGGCCGAGATCACCTGGATCCCGGAGGAGAAGGTGAGACAGGCTGCCGAATGGTACGGCACGTTGACTCCGGGTGTCACCAGCCATGGGGAGGGCATCGAGGAACAGGCCGCGCTGGTGGAAGTGGTGCACGCCCGTTACGCCCTCAACGCCATCATGGGCAACGTGGAAACGCGCGGTAGTAACGTTTTCGCCTTCCCCTACCCGGATGTGGTGCACGTAGAGGAAGTCGCCGCGCACGAGCGACTCTCACCTGAGCAGATGGCCAAGACCCTCGGCGGTGATCGCTTCCGGCTCATCAGCCCCAAGGGCTTCAATCTCATCACCGATACCATCAGGAATCTGTGGGGGCGGGAGGCCTATGCCCGCACCGCCTACGAGTGCTACGCGCACGCCCCCAGCTTCTATCGCGCCATGTTGACCGGCGAGCCCTACCGCGTGCGGGCCTGCATCACCCAGGCCAGTAATCCACTGCTTACCCAGGGCAACGTCAACCTCGTGTACCAGGCCCTCCAGAAACTCGATCTCTACGTGGTGCACGACTTCTTCATGACCCCGTCCGCACAGCTGGCCGATTACGTGCTTCCTTCCACCACCTACATGGAGCGTCCTTGGATATGGTCCTACGCGGCCCTGATCGGGAGCGAACGCGCTCTGCCCAAGACCGTTCCCGGCGCTTATGATCGCCGCGACGACTACGATCTGTGGCGCGAACTGGGCATCCGCCTTGGGCAGGAGGCCGACTGGCCGTGGGAATCGTTGGAGGAGTATTACGATTATCGCCTGGCTCCCAGCGGGCTCACCTTCGCTGAGTTCATGGCCCAAGGCCGCTACTTGGCTCCGCCCAAGATCGTGGGAAGGCACGAGCAGGACGGCTTTGCCACCCCCACCGGCAAGGTGGAACTGTACTGCACCACGCTGGAGAAACTGGGCTACGATCCGCTACCCCGCTATTACGAGCCCCCGGCCAGCCCGTACAGCACCCCTGAGTTGGCCGAGAAGTACCCGCTCATCTTGATCACCGGTGGCCGCGTGCAGCCCTTCTACCACTCGGAATATCGCCAGGTGGAGAAGCTCCGCAAGGTTCACCCTGAGCCTCAGCTGCAGATAAATCCCGAGAAGGCCCGCGAACTCGGTATCGAGGATGGGGAGTGGGTGTGGATCGAGACTCCGTTGGGCCGGATCACCCAGAAGGCCACCTACTTCACCGGTATCGATCCGCGTGTGGTACACGCTGAACACGCTTGGTGGTTCCCGGAGGAGGAGGGAGCCGAACCCCACCTGTACGGTGTCTTCCGCTCCAATGCGAACGTATTGGTGGACGAGGATCCCGAGATCTGCAACCAGATCAGCGGCGGATTCCCCACGCGCGGAATGCTCTGCCGGGTTTACAAGAAGTAGCAGGGCTAGAAACGCTTCTCATTTGACGCGGGGCCGAATTTCGGCCCCGCGTTGCGGGCGGATGAGGCGATGCCGGGCGCGCCAAGACTGTGCGCGCCCCCGATGCCTCCGCCGCGTTGACCATGCACACTCCCACCCTCGTGGCCCCGGTCCGTGTTTGAGATTCGGCACTGTGCGGAAGGGAAGTAGTAATCGGCTTCGCTCCATTCCGCGCCAGTGGAATTGAGGACCGACAGGGAGGAGAGATGTCGGCTGAGAACCGTGGCCGCCGCGAGAAGACCGGGGCGGGGCTACGGGAAGGCAACGTTCGGCACCATCGGGCCGGTGTGTTCTCCGCCATTCTGAGCAGGGGATGTTCACCGACCCTCCGCCATTCCTGATGCCGGCAGGCGTGGCCCTGCGCGCCGGTGCCCGCATCCGTCCTCCTCCTCCGGTCTCTTCTCGTCCGTCCGGAACCGAATCGGCACGGCAGGTTCTGGAGTCGGCGACCTGATTCTCCTGGCCACCTCAATGATGTGTCTGTGCGACTTGGGAGGAAGCCATGAGGAAAACGACCAAATGGGTTGTAGCGGATGCCAACCAGGAAGACGTGTTCTGGCCGAGCGAGGCTATGAAGCAGCACGCCTGGTTGAGCGATGCCTCCACTTACGAACAGGCCGACAAAGACCCGGTGGCCTTCTGGGAAGAGCGTGCCCGCGAAGGCCTGCATTGGTTCAAAGAATGGGACACAGCCTACAAACAGGAGCCCCCCTATTTCCAGTGGTTCGTGGGCGGCAAACTGAACGCCAGTTACAACTGCCTCGATAGGCATGTGGAGTCGTGGCGCCGCAACAAGGCAGCCATAATCGGTGTGCGGGAACCGATCGATGAGCCACCGACGACTCTCACCTACTTCGATCTCTATCGTGAGGTCAACAAGTTCGCCAACGTCTTGAAGGGCTTGGGGCTGCGCAGGGCGACCGCGTCAGCATCTACCTACCCATGATCCCAGAGGCGCAGATAGCCATGCTCGCCTGTGCCCGCCTGGGCATCCCCCACAGCGTGGTCTTCTCCGCCTTCGCGCCGGACTCGCTCCGCAGCCGCATCCTGGATGCGGGTTCGAAAGTGCTGGTCACCTGCGACGGCTACTTCCGGCGCGGGCGGGCGGTGAACCTCAAGAGCAACGCCGATGATGCCGTGCAGGGTACCGATGTCAACGACGTAATCGTGTTTCGGCGGACCGGCCAGGATGTCAACTGGGTGGAGGGTCGAGACCACTGGTGGCATGAACTGATGGCCGAGGCCGACTCGTACTGTGAGCCCGAGGTCATGGACAGCGAAGATTTGCTCTACATCCTCTACACCAGTGGTACCACAGGCAAGCCCAAAGGCGTCATCCACACCACGGGCGGCCATCTGGTTCAGGCCTACTGGACCACCAAGTGGGATTTCGACCTCCATGACGACGACGTCTTCTGGTGCACCGCCGACATAGGTTGGGTGACGGGCCACACATACAACGTGTATGGCCCGCTATCGGTGGGAGCCACGCAGATCTTCTATGAGGGGGCCCCCGATTTCCCAGACCAGGGGAGAGTATGGGAGATCATAGAGAAGTACGGCGTTACGGTCTTCTACACCGCTCCCACCCTGATCAGGATGTTCGCCGGCTGGGGAGACGAGTGGCCGGATAAACACGATCTCACCAGCCTTCGTCTGTTGGCTACCGTGGGCGAGCCCATCAACCGCGACGCCTGGATGTGGTTCTTCGACAAGATCGGCGGCGGCAGGTGCCCCATCATCGATACGTGGTGGCAGACGGAGACGGGCGGCACTCTGATCAATGCGTTACCCGGGATCGGTCCCTTCATACCTACGGTGGCCGGTCGGAGCTTCCCAGGAACCAGGCACCAGGTGGTGGACGAACAGGGCAAGCCCTTGGGCGTGGGGGAAGGCGGTCTTCTGGTACAGAAGAGTCCGTTCGGTCCGGGGATGCTGAGGGGAGTGTACGGCGACCCCGCGATGTACAAGGACAACTACTGGACGGAATACGGCCTGGAGACCTACTACACCGGCGATGGAGCCAGGCTGTACATCGAGAACAACTTCCGCATAACCGGGCGCGTGGATGACGTCATGAAAGTGGCAGGTCACCGCTTGTCCAGCGCCGAAGTGGAGGACGCCGTGTGCGCGCATCCCTACGTGGCGGAGTGCGCCGTGGTGGCCGCTCCCCACGATATCAAGGGATCCACCCCCTACGCGTTTGTTCGCCTCAGCGAGGGTGAGCCATCTGACGATCTCGCCAAGGAGATTATCGCCCACGTGGTCAAGGCCCTGGGTCCCACCTGCAGGCCGGAGAAGGTTCTGTTTGCAGACGCTTTGCCTCGCACCCGGAGCGGCAAGATCATGCGCCGCATTCTGCAGCGATTGGTGAGAGACGAGCCCATCGGGGATACCGTGACCATCGAGAACCCGGAGAGCGTGGAAGCGCTCAAGAAGCTGGTGGGATACAAGGACTCGGGTTGAGGTTGGGGGAGGAGTCGCCAAGGTAGGAAATGGAGAACCGAGTGACGGAACCAAGCGGTGAGAGGGCTACGCTCTTGTGGCGCTCACCGCACGGCAACGAATAAGGAGGAACCATGGGAGCCATGGAGCTGTATCTTGAGGGAGAGGATGTGTGGGTGGCGAGTCTCGACGACAAGCCCGGGGCACTGGGGGCAACGTTGGGTCTGCTCGCCGATGCGGGCGCCAACCTGGATTTCATCATCTCTCGTCGCTCGCCGGAGGAGCCTGGGACGGCTGTGGTGTTCGTGACTCCTCTGCGAACCGACTTGGAGGTGCAGGCCGGTGACGAAGCGGGGTTCTCCGTCACCCGCAAGACCTACTCGGTCCGAGTGCAGGGTCGAGACGAGCCTGGTGTGGCGGCGAAGCTAACCAAGGCGATAGGTGAAGCGGGCATCAATATGGCGGGCTTCTCGTGTGCCAAGCTGGGAGCGGCGTTCGTGGCCCATATCAGGGTGGACACCATGGAGGACCGGGAAGCAGTCAAGGAGTTGCTGGCGAAGCTGTAGAGGAAGACGAGCAGCAGTTGTCGTTCCACGGGTCACTCCGGTTCGCGCAACATCACCGGATCCGCTTCCGGTATCCGGAGAAGTCGGCATCTGGGGAAGCTGAGCCTTGTTTCGCTCCTGTGTCTTCGGGGACTGTGCTGTACAGGACACTTGACATATTGTACATAACCCTGTACACTCATCAGTGTCAGCGAACCCGAGGGGGCTAGACATGAAAGTAACCGGAGCGCTCCCTGTGAGTGTTCTGCGGCAAGGAGACCCCAAGGTGGCCCAGGGGTTGGCCGTTCTGGATGAGATGTACCAGGTGTTGCCTGACTTCCAGTGCAAGATACGGGGTGCGTGGCGGCACCAGGCCATGCGCAATCTCAGAGCACTGGGGTTGGATGCGGGTCAGGCGGCGTATGTGATGTGGTTCTGGAGTAGGGTTAAGCGGCCGCCCTGCGCAAGCATGGAACAACTCGGCGGCCTGAACAGGACGCGGGCGGCATGAGCCGAGAGTACGACCTCGTGGCCATTGGTGATATCGCCCGCATGGCTCGGGTCACGGTGGACGCCGTGCATCAATGGACCAGGCGACCGGTCGGGTTTCCCCGACCGGTCGCCATCACTCTGCGGGCAAGATCTGGCTGCGGGCCGACATCCAGGTGTGGCTGATCAGAACCGGGCGTTGTTCTTCACAAGAAGAGGATCGCACGCCCACGCCGTGAATCGCCTGGCCGGCATCGTTCTGGTTGCCGTGTCTGCCGCCGCATTCGGGACGCTGGCCATTTTTGCCTGCTTTGCCTATGCGGACGGCGTGGACGCCCTAACCATCCTGTTCTTGCGTTTCGGGTTGGCGGCTGTTCTGATGCTGGGGTTGCTCTTTGTGCGGCGCGAGCGGCTTCCCCGCGGAACGGTACTGCTTCGGCTCATAGGCATGGGCGCACTCGGCTACGTGGGTCAGACTTTCTGCTACCTGACTGCTTTGAAATACGCTTCGGCCGGGTTGGTGGCTCTGCTGATCTACTTGTATCCGGTCTTCGTGGCCCTACTGGCCACCCTGTTGCTGCATGAACCCATTACGCGTGCCAAAGGATTGGCACTCGGCCTCGCTTTGGTCGGGTTGGCCCTCACCGTGGGGCCGTTGCAGGGCCAGATCAAGGGCGTTCTATTTGCGGTAGTGGGCTCGGTGATTTATTCGATTTACATCATTGTAGGCGTAGATGTCATGAGACACGTGTCGGCTGTGCAATCGTCGGCGGTGATCTTCACCGGCGCGGCCATGAGCGCCGGGATCTTGATGATGGTGAACGGACCACATCTGCCCGCCACGAGCGCGGGGTGGACGGCCATAGCTTCGATTGTGGTGGTGGCCACGCTCATACCGGTGGCGGCTTTCTTAGCGGGCCTCAAACGCGTGGGACCGACCAATGCCGCAATGTTGTCCACTCTGGAGCCGGTAGTGACGGTTTTGTTGGCTTATTGGTGGCTGCACGAGGCGTTGTCGCCCGTTGCCTTGGTGGGGGGCGCGCTGATTCTGACGGCGGTTCTTGTAGTCACCCGTGGCGAGTTGCATCACGGCCGCCCGGCCGCGCGGTGCGCCGCCCGTGGGCGAGGAGTCAGGGGGTGGGGGATAGGTAGGATGGGGAACAGGCTGCGCCTCTACCTCACCCTTACATCTCACCTCCACGCCCAGCCGTACGTCACATCACTGCGCCGGGGAGCACCGTAGGTGCTCAGTCAAGCATGAACGCGGCGATCTCCGTGGCGATGAGCTCGGGTGCTGCCAAATGAGCCATGTGGCCCTGACCTTGGAGTACTACCTTGCGGGCATCAGGCAAGAGATCGAGTAGTTGTTGCGTGGGGTAGGAGGGGTTGCTCTCGGTCATGCCGCCCGTCATCAGCAGCACGGGCATGGATAGACCCTTGTAGGCGGTGACTTGGGGATTGAATCTCCAAATGGCCTCCACTCTGCGGGGAATGTGGGTGCGAGTGACACTAAGACCTCCCAAGCGGGAGTGCTGCGCATGAAGGCCACCTGCTCGTCAGTCATCTTGAGCTCGTCACGGGACAAGAGGTCAATGGCCCCGTCGGCGTCGCCCGCCTGCAGCTTGGCCTTGTAACGCGCCATGAGGCTGTCGACCTCCGGTCCTTTGAAGTAAAATAGGGGTTCGTGCAGCGCCAACTTCTTGACGGGGTAACGACAGACCGGTTAGTCTTCGAGCGGATGGCCGGCGATGTCCCAGCCGCCTTCGTCTATCAGATCGTACAGGACGGCGCGCCTCGATCTCCTGAAGGTTCCGGGGGCTGCCGCCTTCTCTGTGCCGGGGAAGGGTGGCCGGTCTTGGTGGGAGTGCTTCTGCGGGTTCCGTATCCAGATCAGGGTTCAGGAGTTGCTTTTCCCATTCCATCTGGTCGATGTAGCTGTCTTCAGATGATTGGCCGGACATCTGTGAACCTCCTGCAGGTAATGGTGCAGTCGGAAATGTCACCGAATGACTGTAGGGGTCAGGCGCCACTCTGCCTTTGCGCAAAGAGGAGTGTCGGCTTGATCGCCTTTGTGTTGCAGTAGGCTACCATCATCTCAGGATTTCGAGTGCAGCAGCACTGTAGGTGCGGCTCCAGGGTGGAAAGACGGTCGGGGATGGAATCGAGACTACCGATCCCCAGGATTAGCACGTTCTCTCTCATCTACGGACGTCTGAGGGCGAATAGCCCAATGAGATGATCCACTTGATAATCAAGCCGTTGAGCGATAGGTCGACTGGTAGTCGGCGTGACTCGCGGGAACAACGGGGAGCTTCGGGTGGCTGGATGCGCCCGGGATGGTCTTAACCGATCGGTCCACCACGGTCTATTCAGGTGTTAGAAGGTGATGCAAACGATCATATCGATACCCTCGGTATCTTCTTACCTGATGCTTTTCGAGCATACAGCGGTGGGCGTATGTGGATCCACAACTGGTGCTGGAGTCACTGTCGTCAGTAGAGTGGGGAGGCTGGGCGCCTGCACGTCCGGAGCGCTGCCCCCTGTTGCCGTTGATCCTTGTCGCGCCTCCTGCTCCGCCCCTCGCTCAGCCTCCTGCACCGGCACCTCTTCCAGAGCCCAGATGTCCTTCGTCACCACGGCCGGCCCTCATTTGCGGTTGTTCTGCAGGCGGTCACGCACCCGGAAGTAGGTGACGTAGGCCACCATCAGGGCGCAGGCGGGTAGGCAGCTCTCGAGTCCAACGGATGGCACTGAATCGGCGTCGGAACGGAACCGCATCTATCTTCCGGGGCGGGACTCGACAAGGTAGGCGGTTTTTCCTGCCTCGATCGGTGAACCAAGTTCCATCCTAAGTCGCAGTGCTCGGTTTCGGCCGCCGCCCTACAATCGATGCGGTCTCGTTCTGGCGGAATCTGATCTCGGCAGTCAAAGCATACGTCTTGCACGAAGCGCAACCGTCATGTAGTGATTGAAGACCTGCGCACTTGTATTGCTCACTAGGTGTTGGGGAGGTACCATGGGCCTGGGCACACGTGAAGTGACAGAGATCTCAGCGACAGGAGCGGTGGACATGGCCACACAGACGAGGCCCATGCAGTTCCGGCTACCGCGGTGGGCGAATTGTTTTATCGAGCAAAGGGCAGCCGCCTGCGGGGGACCAGCAAGACGGCAGTGGTCCTGGAGCCATCGAATGCCTGGAGAAACAGGACGCGGAGGGCTTTGATGCGCGCCGGCTACGAGGAAATGAACCAGCACGCGGGCGGCGAATGGCCGAATCCGACATAGCGCGACGGCAGAGCTCACCGGAATGGTAGAACGCTTCCATCAAAAAAGGGGCTCGATGTACTGGAGGTGGATCTGAATCCGGTCAAAGGATCGGAGCAGGGCAAGAAAAGGCCGTGCTTGGTACTGCAGAACGATGTGGGTAACGCAACGTCCCACCACCACGATTGTCGCCTGCCTCACAGCTTCCTTCGCGGCACTATCCTTTTCGTCTGGTTGCCGGACACTCTACTCGAGAAGCAGTCGGTAGTGCTATGTGAACGGCGCTGCGCACCGTGGCTGGGCAGTTTGACGCGGAGGTTCTGGCCACCTGCCCGGAGACAGTGATGAACCAAGTGGAGCGGGCTATCCGCGTGTCTCTCGGCTTTGCCCGAACGTCTTGACGTCATGGCGCCGGTGCAGCATCGATGGTTCAGGATCGCAGCCGCAGGCCGCGCCTGACTTGTGGTGACCCAAGCGCGGTTTCTTGGCTTCTCAACAGCGAGCCATTGATCCAGGCGCTGCATTGCGCGGTCCTGCGTGTACCCCGCTTTATGTACCAGCAGCAATGAGAGTCCGTTGTTCATGTGCTGATGGAGCCTGATCCGGAGCGAGGGCATATCCCCGAGCGAAAGATCGAGTGGGTGAGGTAACCGAGCGAGCTGTGCGGCCGCTCTTCATTGTATTCACGTTTCCAGATGCGCGCGAGGGCCTGAGCCTCCCGGAGGTCGGCGAAACTCTCCCAGCGTCGAGGAGTTCATCACGCAGGCAGGCATGGAAGGATTCAGCGATACCCGTTCTCCCAAGGTGCGCCCGAGTTTGCGCGTAGAGTACCGACTTCTGCCCGCAGGCAGGCCTTGCGCACAGCCTCGGCGATGAACTCGGGTCCGCTATCTGATCTGATGTGGGCGGGGACTCCTCTCCGGTTCATGAGACGGATGAGTTCATCGATCACGTCCAGTGAGGTGAGGGTGGCGCTCGGGAACCAGGACGAGGCACTCCCGGGTGAACTCGTCGATGACCGTAAGCCACTTCAAGCTGCGCCCCGTTCATCGCGATCGAAGATGAAGTCCCAAGCCCAGATGTGGTTAGGGTGTTCCGGCCGGTGGCGGGCGCAGCTGGTTCTTGCTCATCCCCAGCAGCGGCGTTTATGCCCCAACAGGGGACGCAGTAGCCTTCCCGCCTCCACAGGCGATAGATCGTTTGCGGTTCACCCGGGAAGCCCTCCCGGCGAAGAAGGGCCCAGATGCGCCGGTAGCCGTAGCGAGGGTGCTTCTTCACCAGGCCTTCATACGCGCAAGGGGCCGCACCTCGTCGGCCGGCGGGCGCGACAGATAGCGCTGGGTGGATCTTGCTCTGCCGACCACGCGGCAGGCTCAGCGTTCAGATACCGCAAACTCGCTTTGCAAGCGGAATAACAGCCCGGCGCCTGCGGGCAGGCTCAGAAGTTTCCCTCCGCCAACTCCTTGAGCATGGCGTTGTCCAAGGAGAGATCAGCGACCAGCTTCTTCAGGCGTAGGTTCTCGGCCTCGAGTTCCTTCGCCTGAGCTCACTGGATCTTCATGCCTCCGTAGAGACTCTTCCAGCGGTAGTAGGTCTTGTCGCTGACCCCGATCTCCTGCTTAGTCGCAGCTCATGCTCTTGCGGCGGCCTGGGCGGCCTCGGCGTCCCTGAGGATGCGGACGATCTGCTCCGGCGTGTGCTTCTTTCCTTTCAGCATGACCGGTCCTTTCTGGCCTTCTTTGGCCATCTAAGGACTCTCAGTCTAACTGGTACGGGTCAGGGGGAGCAGGCCATAGAGTTGCGTCTCTGTGCGAGAAGTGCACGGTTTTCTCGAGCGCACAGTGGCGGCAATTCTGGGCGCCTAGAGCACATCTGGGTTCACGACGAAGTCCAGCGCTTCGAACACAACCCAGACCATGGAGGAGCGTGGCCACCCTGCTTCCGAGCCGTATGCCTCCTCCGTATATGGCCCGCAAGAACTGGGCGCTGATGGTGGGCCTGATCGAGGAGGGGCAGAAGGTACACGTGGGGAAGGAGGCCGGCCTCGCACAGTGGAAGCCATCGCTCACATGTCCGAGCCCTGGGTTGTCCGGCCAGATGCTACGTCATCCAAGAAGATGTAGGGTTTGGCCCGCGAGGTCCCTACACGAGTTGTATGACCTCAAGCGCTTCTGTCTGGCCAGTTCAGCTGCTTCCCGACCTGTTTCGCTACCGGAAATCCGGGAACCCACCCAGATGAAGTCATCGGGAAATGTCTGAAGCCGCATTGCCTCGCGGTGGGTGATGGGACGGTCACGGGTGCGGGTAGCGTCCTTTTTCCGGCGAAGAACTCGGTGCGTATCGTAAGGGCCGGTTTGTCCCATTCAACCTTCCGAATACATCCGTTGAACCGGTACGTTTCTCAATCCCACATCTTGGAGCCAAACGCCGCCCCCTCCTCCGTCAGCAGATCAGAAACGATTACCACCGGGAGGAATCAGACGGTAGCGACGTGATTCAGGACGTGGAGTTTCTGCCGATGTACAGTTCTCGGTTGGTTGGAGGAGTCCGCCAATGGCATCTCGCACATTCCGGCGCACGGCGTTGGGGTCAGGAAGGCGAGGTGCGCCCACTCGCGAAGCGATTATGATTGCCCTTCTGCGTTTCTGCGGGACTCCGTAATCGTAGGCGACACGTCCGCTACGGTTTGTAGCCACGGCTCTCGGCCATCGCAATCATCTGAGCTCCTTCGGCAGACCGAAGGAACTCGGGAACGTTTTCAACGACAAAGACCTTCGGCTGAACCATGTCAACAACACGCAGGTATTGTCGCCACAGCTGATTCATCTCTTGGTGCTCGTCTCGTGGGGACATCTTGCCGAGAGGCGAGAAGCCTTGGCAGGGAGGACCACCTACAATGACGTCTGGGGTGGCAGGCACATCGTGAACAGACTGGATCGGTCCGGCATGGACCGGGTGTCTGAAGTTGGTCGCGTAAGTGGCAGCAGCGTCGCTGTCTATCTCCACTGCCCACACAGAGGTGAATCCTGCGTGAGCGAATCCCAAGCCCAAGCCACCTGCACCTGAAAAGAGGTCAATGAAAGTCGGGCCACTCATGACCACAATAATACAGGTTGGCAGGGACAGATAGGATCCTGCCTTGGTTCAGAAGAGCGCGAGTGTTCCGGCCAACTCGTCATAGTCCCTGAGCCGACCCTGGTCCATCAGCTCCGCGAGCACCGAGTGCTGCTCGCTGTTGTCCAATGCGGCTACGGCTTTCTCCAGTTCCTTCAGGGCGATGTGGTAGACAGCGTCCACTTCGCCGGTTCCTCTGGCGATAGCGGCGAGCCGTGTGGGAAGTGGCTCCGCCGTCACCGTGACGATATGCGGTTGTCTCCCCCGCCGGTGGCGGGTGAGGATGATTCCCTCGTGGCGGATGTTCTGCACTCGGTCCGATCGAATCGTCCATTTACATGAGATGGCAGCGTGGAGAAACGGATATGCGCTCTGAACGAGGAGACCGACAGTCACATCAGGAGAAATCAAGTAGTCGGTTCCTAGTTCGCTCCTGAGCACTCCC
>JAXGIS010000026.1:0-14734 GCA_040770645.1 Thermoleophilia bacterium
GTAACACAGGAAAGGGTCAAGCAGGGGCCCGCTTCCACACGAGTCACATCCGCAGGTCTGTCTCCCGTGCCCGGCTCACGCCAACGCAGACGCCTTGCCGCCCGGCCCGAGATGGCCCGGTCCAGGACAAAACGATTCCACGAAGGTCGTCCGGCTACGGTCACCAGGGGAATACCGAAGCACTCGGTGGAGAGCCAACCTCCCGGCGTAGATGCCCCCGTATCCGCGTACACCTCGTCGGTAGCCACCACAACATCGCCCACGTTCAGCCCCGACCGCGGGTAGGCACCCGCAATACCGAACTGCAAGACCAACCGTGGTTTGCTTTCCCACCCCGACCCCGCCGAGGCAGGAAGACGCCCCGCCTCTGCACGCTCCAATAGCGAAGTCAGAGCCTGCGCGGTGTTGGTCTTATCGTACCCGGTCTCCACCACCACCGCCCCCATCTCGGTATCCCCTGGTCGGGCGCCTGGGATGGCGGCGAAAACGTGCCACCTTCTGTGAACCACCTCGAGCACGACGCACTCAGCCGTCGAGGCCGTCTGTGACGCAGGCGTCTCGCCCGCACCGCGGCTGTCGCCTGTGCCCGAAACCGTATCGCCGTCCGACACCTCACCACAATCCGTTGCCCCCCACACGGCAAGCAACGGCTCCACCTCAAGGCGAGTGGCCGCAATCAGCGCCACCCACGCCCGCGGCGTCGGTGTCCGCACTCCATCCTCGTGAATCTGCGCCACTTGAGCCTACTCCGAGCCTTCGGCCCTCTCGTACTCACGTATCCAACGCTACCGCGGCCGCTTAGGCTCCCTCCAACAGCATCAGGTCCGGGTCTTCCAAGTAGTTCACAACCAAGTTGAGGAAGCGCGCCGCTTCAGCCCCGTCGATCAACTGATGGTCGAACGTCAGACTGAGGGGCAGCAGCGAGCGAATCACCACCTGCCCCCGATGGGCCACCGGTCGCTCCCTTACACGACCCATGCCCAGAACCGCCACCTCCGGATAGTTGGTGACCGGCGTGGCGTGGATACCCCCGATGGCACCATAATTGCTGACGGTGAAGGTGCCGCCGTGCAGATCGGCCACATCCAGCTTGCGATCCTGCGCCCGAGCCACCAACTCGTTTATCTCCTTGGCCAACTCGAAGATGCTCTTGGTATCGGCGGCCTTGATGTTCGGCACCATCAGACCCGCGTTGGTATCGACGGCCAGCCCGATGTTGTAGTAGCGCTTGATGAGTACCTCTTCGCAGCTCTGATCCAGCACCGCGTTCAGGCGTGGGAACCGCTCCAGCGCCATGACGCTGGCCTTCACCACGAAGGCCAGGTAGGTCAGGTGAATGCCCTGCTCGGTAGCGAGCGCCCGCTGCTTTTCGCGAATGCGTTTGAGTCCCGTGACGTCGGCTTCCTCGGTCTCGGTGACCTGCGCCTGTTTGGACAGCGACTCCTGCATCTTCTTAGCCATGGTCCGGCGCACGCCTCGGAACACCACGCGCTCTACCACGCCGTACTGATCCTGTTCCAGACCGCCCCCCAGGCAGGCGGTGGCGGTGTCGATCTCCTCCACCTTGACCGACGGCACCTCCACCCGATCCCGCCCATAGGCGAGGGCGGCCGCGTAGTCCTCCACGTCCTGGCGGAGGATGCGGCCCCCGGGGCCGGTACCACGGACGCGCCCCAAGTCTATGCCGAGCTCATCGGCCAGCGAGCGCACCGAGGGCATGGCCAGCACCTTGATGGCGCTGCGGGCACCAACCCGGTCGGCGGCGGCCGTCCGCTCGGCGGCAGCCGCGGCTTCCTCGTCCGGCGCCTCCTCCAACCGGCCCACCACCGAACCCGTGTAGAACTCCTCGGCCTCCATGATCTGGGCCACCGGTGGCGGAGGTACACCCGGCTCTGCCGCCGGCGGTGCGGCTTCCGCACCGGCCGGTGGTGCCGCGGCCGGAGCGGCAGGCGCCGCCGCGGCCGGAGCGGGAGGCGCCGTTACCGCCGCCGGTGCCGCCGCGGCCGCCTCTGCCGGTGCCGCCGCCTCCTCAATGGTCACCAGCACCGCTCCCACCTTGATGATCTCGCCCTCCTGGGCATGCAGCTTCAGGATCTTCCCGGCTTTGGGAGAAGGGATCTCCACCACCGCCTTGTCCGTCTCCACTTCGGCCAGGGTCTGGTCCTCGGCGATGACGTCCCCTTCTCTCACCTTCCAGCTGAGCAGTTCGCCTTCGGTGATACCTTCGCCCACATCCGGGAATCTGAACTCGTAGGCCATGTCAGAACTCCATCGTCGCGCGGATTTGCCTTACAACTCGCTCTACATCGGGCTGATAGTAGTCTTCCAACTTGCCGAGGGGCGGCACCGTGTCATACCCCGTCACCCGACCCACCGGTGCCTCCAGTTGCAGGATAGCCCGCTCCATGAGTTGGGTGGCGATCTCCGAGGCGAACCCGCCGGTGCGCGGTGCTTCCTGCACCACTACCGCCCGCCCGGTCTTGACTACGCTCGCCGCCACCGTGTCTATATCGAAAGGCGAGAGCGTACGCACGTCGATCACCTCCACGTTGAACGCCCCCTCCTCGGCCAAACGCTCGGCCGCCTGCTTGGCCGTGCGCACGTGCGCCCCCCAGGAGATCAGGGTGAGATCGGAGCCCTCGCGCACCACCTTGGCCTCTCCCAGGGGCACCACATATGACTCCTCCGGCACCTCCATCCTCACGGCCCGATAGACACGGTCGGGTTCGCAGAAGATGACCGGGTCGGGATCGCGGATGGCGGCCGTCAGTAGGCCTTTGGCATCGTAGGGGTCGGAGGGGATGACCACCTTGAGTCCCGGCACGTGTACGAAGATGGCTTCCATGCTCTCCGAGTGATGCTCCAGCGCCCGGATGCCACCGCCGTAGGGCATGCGCACCACCAACGGTACCGTGTAGCCGCCACGCGAACGGTTACGCATACGCGAAGCGTGCGACACCAACTGATCGTACGCGGGGTAGACGAACCCGGAGAACTGTATCTCCGCCACCGGCCGATACCCGGCGATGGCCATACCGATGGCCATGCCCACGATCCCCGACTCGGCCAAAGGCGTATCCACCACGCGCTCGGGGCCAAACTGCTGGAACAGGCCCTCCGTCACCCGGAACACGCCGCCGTTCCTCCCCACATCCTCGCCCAAGACGATGACCTTGGAGTCGCGTTCCATCTCCTGCCGCAGCGCTTCCCGCACCGCCTCCACCAGATTCAGGTTCGCCACGGCTACCTCCCCTCGCCCGCGGAACTCAATCCGCCCAGCAACTCCTCCTGCTGAGCCACCAGCGCCGGCGTAGGTTCCGCGAACATGTAGCGGAACATATCCTCAGGCTCGGGCATAGGTTGAGCTTCAAAGCCCTGTACCCACTCGGCCACCTTGGCCTCAGCCTCGGCCGCCACCGTCGCCTCAGCCGTTTCATCCAGCAGACCGGCCGTACGCATGTAGCGGGCCAGGCGCTCCAGAGGATCGCGCTCCTGCCAGAAGGCGAGTTCCTCCGCCGTCCGGTAGCGCCGCGCGTCGTCCGACGTGGTGTGGTCGGACATACGATAGGTGTGGGCCTCGATCAGAGTGGGGCCCTCGCCGTTGCGCGCCCGCTCCACGGCCTCCTTGGTCACCCGATAGACTGCGAAGACATCATTGCCGTCCACCTGGATACCGGGCATGCCGTACGCCACCGCCTTCTGGGCCACGGTGGCCGCCGCCGTCTGCCGCTCGTAGGGCACGGATATGGCCCACTGGTTGTTCTGGCACAGAAACACCACCGGCGCCCGGAACACGGCGGCGAAGTTCATGGCCTCGTGGAAGTCACCTTCGGAGGTGGCGCCGTCGCCGAAGATGGTCAAGACCACCGCCCGCTCGTTGCTGTGCTTCATGGCCCAGCCGATTCCCACGGCGTGCAACATGTGCGTCCCCACCGGAACCGAAACCGGCAGCATACGCGAGTCCGGCGGAAACTCATGGCCCCGCTCATCGCCGCCCCAGTATTGCAGCAACTTCTCGGGGGAGATGCCCCGCAGCAAAAAGGAACCCGTCTCACGGAAGGCGGGCACCAGCCAGTCCTCTTTGGCCAACGCATACGTGGCCCCGATATGGGCCGCCTCCTGCCCCAGCACGCGGGCAAACGTGCCGATCCGCCCCTGTCTCTGCAACTTGAGCATGCGGTCATCCAGTTTGCGCGTGGTGACCATAGTGGCGTACAGCTCCTGGATCTGCTCAGGGGTCAGACTGGGCATGAGCGCGGCATCAACGACTCCCGCCGGGTCCAAGACCTCCACGCGCGGGATGGTGAATGATACAAGATTGGTGATGGGCACCTGCCTCACCTCCTAGCCGCCGGTAACAGCAGGGCCCGCCGGACCGGCGGGCCCTCACGTTTGCTTATTCCAGGTGCGGCCTCGCTTTACACCTCTCCCGCAGGCTGCAGGCCGCGGCGCCGCACGCGCTGCCGCCGTGGGAGACCTTCGTGGCCCACGCTCGCCATCCGCTGTGGTAACGGCGCACGCAGCACGGCACGCGCCTCACGGCATGCGTATCACCGTCCCCACGCCCGCGGAGAGGAACCCCTCGCCGAACAACGCAGCCAGCGCCCGCATCGCCGCCTCGCCCGTGCAGTGGGCGGGGCACACACGGTGCACTCCTCGTTCCTGGAGGCTACGGGCCACCTCCGCGACCTCCCCGGCCGAGAAGCCGCCCATGTGGAAACCTCCCACCACCAGATCGACGTCGCGCCCCACCAGCGCGCGGGCCGCATCCACCATGGCCACCACGCCCGGGTGCGCACACCCCGTCACCACTATCGCCCCACCCGGCGTTTCCAGCACCAGCGCCTGCTCCGGAGGGGGACCGGGAAGCTCGCCGGTCACAGTCACGCCCGGAAAGAGTTCACGGCCCGCGGTAATCACTTCCACGGCCGTGCCGCCCTCAGCGATGGAGTTGCGCATACCCTCAGGCAGCGACGCCGGTGCGAACACCGTGACCTCGCCGTTTTGAAACAGGAAGTCACGAAGTCCACCGTGAAGTGGTCGCTGTGCGCGTGAGAAATGACCACGGCGTCCACGTCGGCGGGGGATATCCCCAGCGCACGCAGATTGTGGAGAAGAATGGGGCCGGAAGTACCCGTGTCGAAGAGGATGGTGGAACCCGGAGTCCTCAATGACGCAGGCGAATCCCAGTCGGCACGCAGCCCCGGGTCGGTGCTGGTGTTGTCATAGACGATGGTGATGGTGACGGAGCCCGGGTCTGGAACGGGTCCCGGAGTAGCCGCCTGGGCCGTCGTACCCCGGCCCCACGAGGCGCGGAGGCGGAGTCCGCTGCGGAGGCGGAGTCGGCCCCAGGGATGGCGTCGGCCGTGTGGGCACCGTCGCCCCTGGAGAGGGTGGCCCCGGAGCCCACCGGTTGCGGTTCCGCGCGACCGGAGGTCGGCGCCGAAGCGCTAGGCGCCGGGGGTGCCACCCCGCGGCGCCCAAGACGCAGATGCACACCGCGAACCCACACAAGTTCCGCAGGTTCATGTCAGCAGAACGCCTTCGCGGGTGCGGACATGCGCCACGATCGTACGTCTGGTATTTCCGGGGACGACCACGTTGAAGCGCAGACGCCGCTCCAATTCGGCCTTGAGCGCATCGATGGCCTCGGGTTCCCCGTGGACCAGGAAGGTGGCATGGGGAGGTCTGCTTCATGGCGGCGATCCAGTTGATCAGGCCGTCACGGTCGGCATGGCCGGAAAACCCTTCGATTGATTCAATCTGGGCCCGTACCTTGATCTCGTCACCGAATATGCGCACCCGGTCGGCACCATCGACGATACGGCGGCCCAGTGTTCCTTTGGCCTGGTAGCCGACAAACAGGATGGTCGATTCCGGGCGCCACAGGTTGTGCTTGAGGTGATGCTTCACACGCCCTGCCTCGGCCAGACCGGAGGCCGAGATGATCACGATACCCCGGCGACCGTTCAGCGCCCGCGATTCATCCGCCGACTCCGTGTAGCGCAGGTGGGGGAAGTTGAAGATGGAACCGTTGCCGGCGAGGATCTCCAGTGCTTCGCTGTCGAAGGCGTCCTCGTGTCGTCGATAGACGTTGGTGGCCTCCCGCGCCAAGGGGCTGTCCACGAATACGGGCATGTCGAGATGGCGCGTCTCGTACAGATCGCGTAGGAAGTACACGATCTCCTGCGTGCGCCCCACGGCAAAGCTGGGGATGACCACGTTTCCCCCCGACCGCTGCGCTTCCTCGAGGATGTCACCCAACATCTTGACGGGGTCACCCTCTTCGTCGTGGCTCCGATTCCCGTAGGTGGATTCCATGACCAGGAAGTCGGCCTCCGTGATAGGCTCGGGATCGCGAATGATCGGCTGCCCCGGCTGACCAACGTCGCCGCTGAACACCAGCTTCACCTCCCAATCACCTTCACGAAGCCACAACTCGGTGAACGCCGAGCCCAAGATATGGCCGGCGTCGGAGAAGCGGCAGCGCAGGCCCGCGCAGGGACGGAACTCCTCTCCGTACGGGATTCCCTTCAGCAAGGTGTTGGCCCGCTCAGCGTCGGCCTTCACGTAGAGCGGCCCGTGTACCCGCCGGCCGGCACGCCGTGCCTTTCGCATTCTCCATTCGGCCTCCGCCTCCTGGATGTGGGCCGAGTCCAGCAGCATGATGGCGGCCAGATCCGCAGTGGCGGGGGTGGCGAGTATGGGCCCTTGGAAACCCTCTTTCACCAGTCGGGGTATGAGTCCTGAGTGGTCGACATGCGCGTGGGTGAGAATGAGGAAGTCGATCTCCGCGGGATCGAACGGGAATGCATCGAAGTTGTCGGCGTTCTCTTCGGCCCCTCCCTGGTGCAGACCGCAATCCACGAGAAACCTCGTCTGCCCCAGTGACATGAGGAAGCACGATCCGGTCACTTCTCGAGCCGCGCCGCAGAACTGGATCTCCATTTACCCTCCCCAAGCCGTTGACCGCCCCGTTGGCCACTCCATTCTCCCACCTCCCGATGCCGGGCGATACCGGAGATTGTCGCGCACGAATCAGTTCAAATGGTGACCCACAGTCGCCCTTCCGGCATTCGGGCAACCAAATTGGCAACCGAGCCGACGGCAATACGAGCAAATACTGTTTGACTCACAGAGCCAGAAGTGGTAGTTGTGTGAGTTGGCGTCAAGCCTGGTTTCGACTCGGCCAGTGTGCAAACCGGCGAAGTGCCCAAGGGTGTCGTCTGATATACTCTGGCCGCCTTTTTCGCCTGCCGGCCAACCCCGGCCGCGCCTCTGGCGAAGCGTGCACGTGGTAACCAAACACCAGCGGAGGACAAGAGAGTGGCTGAGGAAAAACTAGTCTTTCCCGTACCGGAAAACCTGAAGAAGACCGCATGGATCAACTCCGAAGAGCAGTACAACGAGATGTACAAGCGGTCCATCGAGGACGCGGACAACTTCTGGGCCGAGTTGGCCGATGAACTCCTCATCTGGTACAAGAAGTGGGACAAGGTCCAGAATCACGACTGGGCCAATGCGAAGATCGCGTGGTTCGAAGGCGGCAAGCTGAACGCCACCTACAACTGCCTCGACCGCTGGATGGGCACGCCCAACGAGAACAAGGTCGCCTATTTTGTGGAAGGTGACCATCCGGACGACTCCTACACCCTCACGTACCGTCAGCTGTACGATCAGGTCATCAGAGTCGCCAACGGCCTGGCCAAGCTCGGCGTCAAGAAGGGCGACCGCGTCTCTCTGTACCTCCCCATGATCCCGCAACTCCCTGTGGCTATGCTGGCCTGCGCACGTCTCGGCGCCATCCACAGCGTGTGCTTCGGTGGTTTCTCGGCTGAGGCCCTCCGCGACCGTCTCATCGACGCCGAGGCCAAGGTCCTCATCACCACCGATGGATCTCTCCGCGGCGGCAAGAAGATCAACGCCAAGGGTTCCGCCGACACCGCCATGGCACAGGCTCCCAGTGTTGAGAAGTGCATCGTGGTCAAGCACACCGGCGTCGACGTCAACTGGGTCGAAGGCCGCGACATGTGGTGGGACGACATCCTGAACGATGCCGACAACGCCAAGGACATCGCGTGCGTGGAAGTGGATGCCGAGGATCCTCTCTTCATTCTCTACACCTCTGGCTCCACCGGCAAGCCCAAGGGCGTGGTTCACACCACGGGCGGCTACCTGCTGCAGGGTGTCGCCACTTTCAAGTACGCGTTTGACTACCACGAAGGCGATGTGTTCTTCTGCACCGCCGACATCGGCTGGGTCACGGGCCACACTTACTGCGTGTACGCTCCCCTGATCGCCGGGGCCACCTCGGTTCTCTTCGAGGGCGTCCCCAGCTACCCCGACTACAGCCGCTTCTGGAAGATCGTTGAGCGCTACAAGGTCAATCAGCTCTACACCGCCCCCACCGCCCTCCGCGCCATCGCCAAGGAAGGCGACCAGTGGCTCGAAGGCATCGACATGTCGTCGCTGCGCATCCTCGGGTCCGTAGGCGAGCCCATCAACCCCGAAGTGTGGCTCTGGTACTACAACAAGATCGGCGGCGGCCACTGCCCCATCGTAGATACCTGGTGGCAAACGGAAACCGGTTCCCACCTGCTGCTGCCGCTTCCGGGCGCTGTGGCCAATAAGCCGGGTTCCGTGGGTCGTCCCTTCTTCGGCGTGCAGCCGGACCTCCTGGATCCCGATGGTGTTCCCGTGACCGAGCCCGGTGTGGCCGGCAACGTGGTCCTCAAGGCCCCGTGGCCGAGCATGATGCGCGGCATGTGGGGTGACCCGGCCCGCTTCTTCGAAACCTACTTCGCGCAGTACCCCGGCTACTACACCGCCGGCGACGGTGGCCGCCGCGACGAGGACGGCGACTGGTTCATCACCGGCCGCGTCGACGACGTCATCAACGTCTCCGGCCACCGCATGGGCACCGCCGAGATCGAGTCCGCTCTGGTCAGCCACGAGCTGGTCTCCGAAGCGGCCGTCGTAGGCATGTTCCACGACATCAAGGGCGAAGGCATCTACGCCTACGTCACCCTGAACGCCGGTGTTGAGCCCACCGACGCCCTCAAGAAGGAACTCGTGGCACACGTGCGCAAGGAGATCGGCCCGATCGCCAGCCCCGACGCCATTCAGTGGGCTCCCGGCCTGCCGAAGACTCGGTCCGGCAAGATCATGCGCCGTATCCTGAAGAAGATCGCCAAGAACGACCTGACCGACCTGGGCGATACCTCCACCCTGGCCGAGCCGGAAGTCGTCGACGAACTGATCGCGAACCGTCTGGTCAAGTAGTCGAGCAATCCGACCGAGACCGGTCACCGATTCGGCGGAAGAGGCCGGCCCCGTTGGGGGCCGGCCTCTTCATTTGCGAGGTTGCGACGTAGGGGTATCCTTTTCGCGGCGCATCCCCCGTGGCTGCGGACCGCCACCGCGTTCCCACCACGAGCTGCACCGCAGTATCAGATCTTCCCGTCCCCGCCGCAACGCGTACAGGTCACCCGCCCACTTCCCCCGCAGGCAGAACAAGAACTGGTACTGGTGACCTTGCCGCTTCCCCCACAAGTGCCGCAGGTCTGGTTGCGGCCACTCGATACACTCCCGCTGCCTCCGCACACCGGACAGCTCGATTGCTGTTGGGTGTGGACGACCCCCCACCCATCGCACCGATCGCAGGTGTAGCCACCCACCATGCCCGTACCGCCGCACTTGGGACAGCTCGTCGAAACCTCTTTGTAAATGGACCCGCTGCCGCCGCAGTTGTTACAGGTCTGACTGGAGCTCACATACACAGTCCCCGAGCCGCCGCAGGTGGAGCAGTTACGCGATGCCGTGACTTTGCCGCTGCCACCACAGACACTGCAGGCCACCGTGCCCTTGCCGCCACAGGTGGGGCAGGTGGCGCTGCCCGCGCCGCCCGCGGTAGACGTGGTTGTCTCTGCAGCCGTGGTGGAGGTGGTGGACGATCCGGTCGGTTTGGTGGTGACGGTGGTGCTAGTGCCGGTGTCACCTGCCGGGACGGAGGTGGTGGTCACGGGTGGTGGAGGGCCGCCCACGTACCCTATACGCGAGGCCACCACTTCTCCCCCTCATCATCGACCGCCGCCGTACCGCAACCACACAATGAAATCACCACAGCGACCAACAAAACCACTGCCGGCAACAGTGGTGGCCACCCGGCGGGAATCGCGTCCCACCGCCAGGACCAAAAACCAGTACTCGCAGCCAACTTGGTCCCTCTATCTCTGTTCATGTACTTCACCCCTCAAATTATCAATGGGGTTTCATCGGCGTCGTCTTCAGCGGCGGCCTCCTGGGAGCCGCCGGCCCCATCGGTGACGTCGAAGGCTTCGACCCTGGTGGCACCCCTCATCGGTTCCGGGGCGGGAGGCGCTGAGGGCGCTCCCGCCCCACTCATAACCGCCGCCAACGCAGCGGCCAGCTGCCCGGCAGTCTGATATCTGCCCTCGGGTTCTTTGGCCAACACTATACTCAAGACCTCCTCGATCCCCTCCGGTAGCTTCGGGTTCAGCGGCCTGGCGGCGGGAACCGACGCCGTCAGGTGCTTGAGCAGAACGGTGGCCGTGGTATCACCCTCGAATGGTACGCGTCCGGTCAAGAATTCGAAGAGAACTACTCCCAAGGAATACAGATCGGAGCGAGGGTCAGAGGTCAGATCCTGTGCCTGCTCCGGCGACATATAGTGGGCGGAGCCCACCACGAATCCCGTCTGCGTGTATCGCGCGCTCCCAAGAATGCGGGCTATACCGAAATCGGTGAGCACTGGATCGCCTTCTTGCGTGAGGAGAATGTTGGTGGGCTTGATATCTCGATGGATCATGCCTTGACGGTGGGCATAATCGAGAGCGGAGCACAACGGCGAGAATAGCCGCACCGCCTCCGGTAGGTCTGGATACTGGCCCTGTTCAGCGAAGCGGGCTGTGCGCTCGGCGAGCGTCTCCCCCGCGATGTACTCCATGACAATGAAGTACGTGTCATTGATGAAGTCGAAGTCGAGCACTCGGATGATGTTGGGGTGGCGCAACCCGGCCACCGCCCTCGCCTCCGTTTGGAATCGTCCCACGAAGCTCGGATCTGCAGCCAGATGCGAGTGGAGAACCTTGAGGGCCACCTCTTGCCCCAGTCCCGGGTGGCGTGCCCGGTATACCGTGGCCATACCGCCCCGGCCCAACACCCCGATGATCTCGTAACGACCGAGCCTGGCGAACACGGCCGGCGCCACTGGGGAAGGTATAGCCTCAGGTGGAGGTTGAGCCGGCCCCATAACAGAGGGCGGCACCGGCGTGGCTCCCACAGGAATGGGCGTGGGCGTGGTCCACGGCGCGGGAGTGGCCTCCACTGGAGAGGGCGGGGGCGTGACCCACGGCATGGGCGGCGGAGTGGCACCGGGAGGCGGTGGGGGTACCGGTGTTGGGGTGACCCCAGGCGGCTGCACAGATGGCGTGGGAGGTACCGGCGTAGCCCCCGCTCCCGGAGGCGCGGCCACTCCCGGGGCGGGGCTCGGGGGTGGCCACGCGGGCGTTTCCAGAGATGTCGCGGCGGGAGCGGCGGGTGTAGGCGTGGCCGGAGGCCAAGCCGGGGGAGGCTGTGGCGGCGATGGCGCCGGCGTCGTGGCCGGAGGCCACGCCGGTGCCGCGGGCCTGGGCTCGGGGGTGTGGGGCGGCCACCCGGGTTGCTGCTGGTCGGGGTAGGTGAGGCCGGGCGGCACAGTGGGCCCGGGCTGTGGTGTGGCGGGGGCCGGGTGTGCGAAGGCATCCGACGGCATCGCCCCCATGGGAACCCCCCCTGCGGGGACCCCCTCCCACACCGGCGACTCAAAATGCGCGGCGCGGCGGCGTCTTTTGCTCAACTTCACTCCCACCACGACACCGCCGATAAGCAGCGCGGCTCCACCGGCCGCAGCGTATACCCACCAGGCAAGACCCGCCGACGCCTCTCCACCTATCCCAATGGATCTCCGTCCACTCTCCTTCAAAGCCACGCTGGTTTTTCCAGCGATCAGGTTGCCTGGAGCAGTTCCCTCTTTCAAATCCAGAACCGCCGTAGCCCCAGCCGCAATAGCGCCAAATCCGAAAGAGCCCACCGATCCGCCTGCCCTCTTGAGGCGCACCGGAGAATCCGATCCGGCAGCGGAGGCCAGGTTCACAGAGAAAGTCCCTGAAGGCAACGCCACGAACCAGTAACGCTCGCCGTCGGCCGCGGTGAAGGCCAATACTTCGGACCCGAGGATACCGTTGTCCGCATCAGCGCCGTCCAAGTGGAGAACGGTACCCTCCTCGGCAGTCACCATGATGGTCACCGGATCCCGTCCGCCGAGCGCCACGACCGGATCATTGCCTGTGGCTTGCCGTGTCTTCGATACCGCCACAGCCGGGATCTCAGCCCGAGGTAGAGAGTAATACTCGTCTCCCAACGCCGGAGCACGGAAGACATTGTCGGCCAACTGCTCTTTCGTAGCGTACTGCACAACGGATTCTGCCAGCCACGCGGACCCACGCACGCCGATCCAGCGCGCAGAGTGGACGCTGGCATCTGCCCAAGCCCCAGATCCTGCATGTGCCTGGAAGATCTGGGGCGCCTGCACCGGCCACGGATCCAGAGCCAGCCCGCAGGTGTCCCAAGCCGGTCTCAAAGCCGAGGCCAGCCCCTCCACCAATGCTGGACCGTGCGGCCAAACCGCCACAAAATGATGGGTGGGTGCCACCAAGCCTTCACCCGCCCCGCCTGTTCGACCCGGGCTCGCAACGAATGGCGCGTAATCCAGGCCGTCGAGCATCGCCCTCATCGCGGGATCGGAATGGAAACGTATCCCGGCCAACCAGTTCAGCACTTCCGCCTGATACCAAAGCGGAAGGTACTTCCCTTCAGGCCACAACCGCGCCACGAGAGATCCGGGAGCCATAGCCGCCACCATGCTGGGCGCAGCACTGTAGATGCCGGAAGGCCCACCGCCAATCGCCCAATCTCCTACCAGGGAAACGCCGTCCCCATTCAAGTGAATTGCCCCCGCCGAAGTCATCAACTCGTACCACTTGGGGTTGGAGGGGATGGCCTTGAGGTATTCGCCCAGCAACGAGTCCAGGTTATCTACCAAATCATCCTGTGACAGCGGCTCCACCGTCACCTCAACCAAGGCGCTTCGTTTCTGTGTTGCCCCGTCTTCGGCCGCTACGGTCATGGTCCCGAACGGCGCCTCGTCGGGGACGTAGATCCAAGCGCTGAATCTCCCCTCCTCTGACAACGAAGTGGTCTTGGGGATACGGAACACCGGCGAATCATTGATAAGGATGACAACGGAATCGGCCCCCCGGTCGAAGCCCTCGCCGGTGATGCGGACGGCGGCACCCCGCGGAGCTTCACTGCGATCCAACTTGATACTGGGAGACTCGGCTCCGCCTTCCTGGGCAACGGCTCCACTCACCGCCACAAGCGGCGCCACCAACGCCACCAGCATCGCCACCACGGTCGCCAGCAGCAAGATCCCGGGGGGTAGGCTGCGGGGGCATCCCCACCCCATCATCGCCTGTGAACTCTCTCCGGCCCTTTCAGCTCCGCGCCCCTCTCGCACCTGACCCCCCAATCCGCATGCAGTCGCGCCTGCCGGCTGCGCGCACTCACGTGCTACGTCCACGCGCTCCGGCCAACATCCTACTGATACACGGTACCAATGCACGGCTCACATCAGACTCAGTGTATAACACCACCGGCCATAACGCGGGACGGGTGGCGCCGATGCGGGCCGCCGACACTAGTGTACGAACGGGCCCCCTCCCCCACAGTCACTCCCAAACCACGGCGACGGCCAACGTCCCCTTGTATCACCTACCCCCGAACTACCTACAACACTTCGGCCGGCAGGCTCTGACCCCTCTTTCTGGCCGTGACCAGATAGATGCCGGCCAGCACCAGAGCCAACCCCACCAGCAGCCAGGTGGTCAACGTCTCCCCGCGAATCACCACCCCGGCCAGCACTCCAAATAGCGGGGTGAGCATCGAGAACACCACCAGGTTGGTCACGTGGTAGCGCGTGATCATCCAGTACCACACCAGATAGCTGGCCGAGGCCACCACAAACGTCTGGTACGCGAGCGACCAAGCCACCACGGGGGTCACATTAATGACGAAATCCCGCTCGAAGATGGCGGCCAGTGCCAGAAGCAGGGGAACCGAGAAGATGAGTTGGTAGAAGAGGATGTGGACGGCCCCTACCTGGAAGCCGTCGGACATTATCTTGATGTAGATGGTGGTGGCCGCCCAGAACAGTGCGCAAAGCACCATCATCAGATCACCGATCCAGTAGTTGGGCGGAAGCTCATCCGGCCGCGTGGCGAAAACTGAGGCAATACCCACCAAAGCCAACACCAGCCCCAGCACCCGTCTCCACGTGAGTCGATCGTAGCTGAAGAGAAAGTGAGCACCTATGGCCACCCAAATCGGGTGCGTGTACATGAAGATGACGGCGCGCGACGCATTCGTGTAGCGCATGCCCGTGTACATGAAGAAGAAGTCGAAGGCGAACAGAACCCCGATCACTGCGCCGTGCAACAGGCGCCGGTCGCTGTGGAAGACCGGTTGACGCATCACCAGTAAGACCACCGCAAACACAGCGCCGGCCACCAGATTGCGCAGTCCGGCCGTGAGCGAGGGCGGAAAACCCTCCGTGGATATTTTCATCATGACGACATTGATGCCCCAAAGCACGCACACCACCGTGAGGGCGGCCGCC
>JAXGIS010000027.1:0-14564 GCA_040770645.1 Thermoleophilia bacterium
TCGGTGTTGCTTCAGGGCAAAGAAATCGCGGGCACACCGCCATTCAAAGTGACCAAAATGGGTGTGGCGCGCACCTTCCAGAATATCCGCTTGTTCTCGGATATGAACGCCCTGGAAAACGTGATGATTGGCACACATTGCCGAACCCATACGAGTGTCCTGGGGGCGATTTTTCACTCCCGCGGAGCTGTTCGCGAAGAACGCGGTGTGATCGAGAAGTGCGAGGGTCTGCTGGAGTACGTGGGCCTCACACAATACCGTGACGAGGCCGCACGCAACCTACCCTACGGGTCACAGCGGCGCTTGGAGATTGCGCGTGCCCTGGCCACGGACCCCCTGCTCCTGTTCCTCGATGAACCTGCCGCCGGCATGAACTCGCAAGAGTCGACTGGAACTCATGGATCTGATTCGGCGCAACTGAGGCGAGGGCATGACCAGTTCTGATAGAGCACGACATGAAGGTGGTAATGGGGATTTCGATGAGTGGTGGTGCTCGACCACGGCGAGAAGATCGCCGGAAGGCACGCCCGACGAGGTTCGTCGCGATGCCCGTGTCATTGAAGCCTACCTCGGCAAGAGCGAGTGATGCGGTTCCGGTCCAAAGCCTTCCGCCGCGTCGGACACGGTCACAAGCGCCGCTGGTCCGGCCGTTGGACGTTCGGCAGGTACACACGTATTACGGCAACACATGCGTTGAAAGGCATCTCTTGCACATCGATCGTGGGGAGATCGTGACGCTGGATTGGAGCAACGGGGCCGGCAGCACCACCCCCGTCATTACTGATCATACCATGCGCAGTGGCTCCATCCCCCATGAGGCACGAGTTGACCAAGGTGCCCGCCTATCGCACGGTGAGCCTGGCTCGTCGGCGCCTGAAGGCCGCCGTATCTTCCCACGTATGACGGTGCGCGAGGAATCTGGAGATGGGTGCCTATTCACGTCGGGGGTATCGACGCGAAGGAAGATTCCCGATCGCGCCTCGGAGCTGTTCCCGGTGCCGCTGGAGCGAGAGGATCAACCGGGAGGGACGCTTTCGGGAGGCGAGCAACAAATGTTGGCTATTGGCGTACTTCGCTTTGCCTATCCCAAGCGGTTGATGCTCGATGAGCCCTCGATGGGGCTTGCACCCATGTTTGTGGAGAAGATCTTCGATATCATTAGAGAGATCAACGAGCAGGGCACCACTATCTTGCTGGTGGAACAGAATGCCCACGTGGCGCTCGAGATCTCCCACTGCGGGTATGCGTTATGGAGACCGGGTTCCATGGCCTCGTCGGCGACTCGGCAGGTGATCTACTGCAAGACCCACTGGTTCGCGAGGCGTATCTGGCGGATCAAGACGAAGGAGGCCGCATGCGGTGTACGAAGGTGTGGTGATCCGGCCGTTGAGCGAGGCGGACAAGCCTTGCCCTGCAGGACGCTCGGCTGCTCCACAAATACCTGCGACTTGTGGCACCTATTTGCAAGCTGTGTTCGAGTCCGACCAGCGAGGAAGCGGGTGGCGGACATCGAGGCTGCCCGCCTGCGCGAACGCGATTGCCGCCGTATTCCGGGTCGACGGCGATGCCCTTGTGCTGCCGCAGAGGCGGTTGTTGGAGTTGTTGGCCTTGCACGAGCAACTGCCCGCGTTGGAGAGGGTCACCTCTACGCCAATGCGCAGAACTTGCTGAAGAAGTCGGTGGACCAGTTGCTGGAACTGCGCATCCGGCTCAATCATGGTCTATCTGGGATCGAGTCGGGTGATGAACAGACCTTGGCCGAGATCCACAAAGGCGTGACCGTGGCTCAGCAGATCGAAGCTTGCCGCAAGGCCAAGGACGCCGGTATTGAGTTGTCCCTCACCTGCATCCTGGGCAGCGGGGGTGGAGAGGTCGCTCACACGGCGCGGGTGAGGCCTTGTCGGCTATCGACCCCGAGTTCATCGGCGTGTTGAGTCTCATCATCCAAGAGGGAACGCCGATTGCGGCACGCATACGCAGAGGTGAGCTGGTGCTGCCTGATCCCATCGGCATGCTCCGCGAGTTGCGGGAGATGATCGCCGCCACCAACGTGACGCACGCGCCGTTCCGCTCTAATCACGCCTCGAACTACCTCTTCCCATCGGCGGTCAACTACCGCGGACAAGACTCTCGAGCGGCGGCTCGACGAGGTGGCCCGTCCCGACAGGGCGAGACTACGACCGGAGGGTTGGCGGGCGCTGTAGGAGCCCATCTTGCCCGCCGTGCTCAAGAGGGGCGCGGACGGTCCGTGGTGCCTCAAGCAGCCTCCCGTGTGCCGTCATTTCACTGCGTCTGTGGCTCCGCTGCAGGGACCGGGGACGCACAGCTACGTTTGGCGCTCTCCGAGGAAACCGGCTCTTACTCTGGCTGCTGTCGGTTTGGGGCTCTGCTCAGCATTCGTGGGTAGGTAACGGCATCGGGCTGATCTGCCCCTGCATACCTTAAAAGAGTATCGTAGAATGAACACTTCGTTCGCTACGAGGCTACATGAGTCGGCAGGGAAGCGTGGGGGCAGATGGAAGGTGGGATTTGCGATAGCTGCGGTTGTGGGGTTCGCGTTCTTCAACATCCTGACGCAGTTGGGAGTGAAGGGACTCGCGCATTCACCTTCACGGCCCTCTTCCTCAACTTGACGGGGGCACGGTGGTTCTGGTGCTGGCCATGCTGCTGCTCACGGGAGGTATCTCGCGCGAGACTTGGGCGGGAGGGAGGTGGCATTCGCCGCCGGGTCTCATCACCGCGCTCGCCGGTCAGGCAGCGCTCATATCCTCCATTCCCGCATTGGGGCTTACCGTGCTCTTGCTTCCTGCTCGCGGACAATATTTTCGCGTTGATACTGGCTACTTCGGCGCTTCCGCCACAGATGGTGTCTTGGCTGTAGATTTCCGGCATAGGCATTTTGATCTCATGACGGAGCCGTGCTGTTCATCCCGGAAACGGCAGGCGGCAGTAATCGTGTTCAGCCGCAGGTCCGGCAGACATGGCTATCGCCGTTCCCTGCGGGAATCTCCATGGCGCTGCTGGGTGCCATTTGTTTTGCAACGGGCGGGGTGCTCAGGGGCAAAGGCGTGGCCTCTTGCGGCCTGCGGGCTATAGTCGGATCGGCCATCAACATTGTGGCCGGGCTTGTGGCGGTGACCATCGTCTGCGCTGTCCGCGTTTGCGCGATCCTTTTTTCTTACCGTGGGTGGAGACGCGGAGGCCTTCGCCGCTTTCCGGTGCGGCCAATGCCGCAGGGACATTAGGCTTCATCTTGGCTTTGCAGTACGGGGTTACGGCTGTTACATCGCTCTGAAGAACACATCCCTACTCACGTTCGCTCTAGCTACCGCTGTTGCGACGCCACGAGCGGCCTAAAGTGTGCGCCTGGGCCTTCTGGTTTGTCTGGCGGTGGCGGGGGCGGTCTTGATCGCTTTGGGTAGGCTCTGATCAACGGTATCGTGATCCGCTCTTGCCCGAGCGGCTCAGCGGCGACCGTCGCCATCAAACTACTTGACCCGGAGATAAAACAACTAAGATTGGCCTAAGGGCCGCTTGGGATGCCTCGGTGTCCGTTGGCGTCGGGCGGCGTTGGGTCAGGTCGTCGGTTGGGTATCACTGAGGAGGAGGTTAGGGAATGGGTAAACGCAAAATGGACGCTGCTCGGCGTGGCGGTGGTGCTGGTAATGGTACTGGCAGCCGTCGCCGGCCGCGGTGGGACGGCCACAACTACCGTCACCACTGCCGCCGGGGGAGGGGAGACAACCACGACGGCCGCCGCGGAGACTACGACAATCGCCGCGGCTTCCGGTGAGCCAACTGGCTCATTGCGTCCTCAACTTTGACGGGACCGCAGGTTCACGAGGGCAGCAGTGTGAACCAGGGTTTCAGACTTATTTGGAGTCTATCGGCAATCAGGTCGCCGGGCGGCCTATCCAGCTCATTTTCGAGGACGATGCCTCCAACCCCCAACAGGGTCTCGAGCGCGTTCAAAGCTGGTGGAACGTGACAAGGTCAACATAATCACGTGCCCGGTCAACTCGGGTGTTGTGCTTGGGGTAGCGGCATACGCAGCGAGAAAGAAGTCCCGGCGATCGTCCCCGTTTCGCACGTGGCCATCACCGGCGAGAAGCGCAGCCCCTACATATTCCGCACCGTGGAGTCGTCCAAGCAGCGTAGCGTGGCTCCCGCGTACTACATTGCCAAGAAACTTGGTCTGCTGAAGGCGGCCGTCTTCTCTTGGGACTTCGTCGTGGGCCAGGAGATGATTGCCGATTTCGTGAAGGCGTACGAGGCCTCGGTGGTGAGGTTGTCTACACGCAGGCTGCTCCTTTGGGTACGCAGGACTTCGTCCTTATCTGAGCACGATCGACAAGAACAAGATCGACGTCATCTATGCGTTCCTTCGCAAGCCCCGACTCCATTCGTTTTGTACAGCAGTTGCAGCAGTTTGATCTACCCCCAACATCCCCGTGCTGGGATAACGGCACGCTCACTGAAGAGGGAGTGTTACGGAGCAGGGCGACGCGGCCCTGGGGATAATGAGTGACCGGCTACAGCAACGCTCTCGATAATCCTGAGAATAAGGCCTTCATGAAGCCAGGGCTGAGAAGTTCAACGGCGCCTGGCCCAACTGGTACACGTTCCAAGGCTGAACATGGCCATGGTTCTGGTAGCGGGTATCGAGGGCGTTAACGGCAATGTGGAAGACAAGGAAGCCTTCCTCAAGGCTCTGCAGGCCGTCAAGATCAATTACGCCGGTTGGCCTCTTCTCCTTCGATGACCGGGGTCAGGCGATCATGGACTAGTATTCCTACGAAGTCGAAGCTCGACGATGACTTGGGCAAGAAATGGCTTGGCGATAAGGGTTGTGTCGTCGATCGACACCGCCGGCCAACTAGGTGATTGACGACAGAATGGCTGGGCGGAGGGGTGCCCAAGTGAAGTGGAGTCGGCATGTCGGTTCTGCGGGACTGAAGCAGCCAGTCGGAATACCACGGGGTTGCGAATTCCGGCATGCTCCGCACGGCCACCTGTGTCGCAGTTGACGATCTTGCCGAGAGCGGCAGGGGAATGTTGGCTACTATGCAGGGACTACATGTTCAGATGGCCTTCAGACCTCCTGCCCGGCTCTCCCTGCCCACAGCAATTAGGCGGGAGGCCGGGCCTGAGCTGTATGGGTGCTGCCGGCGCAGAGAATTCAACTCGGCGCGAGTTCGCGCCCGCCTCCAAGTTGCCGGTGCGGTTCCACATTGCGGGTTTACGCGGACGCAGTCCTCATATGCAGGAGACACGAAAGATGTGCCCAGCCTACTTTGGGGTGGCATCTAGTGGTGCCCTCTGCACACGAGGGCACGCATCGGACTTAACTTCCAATAACGTCTTTCCGGCAGAACTCGTCTGATACCGTCGGTGGCGTGTACTCAATCATCTAGCTTTCATCACCCAGCGCTGGAGTTGATCTTATGAATGCTATAGCTACTCAGACTCAACGGGCTCGCCATTGGGGTGATGCTGTTCTTCATCGCGAGTGGTCTCTCAGTGGTATTTGACTGATGCGCGTGATGAACATACCCATGGCGCGATGTACCTCTTGGGTGGCTTTGTGGCAGTCACGGTGCAGACGTCCACGAAGAACTTCTTGTTGGCGGCCGTTGTTGGCCTGTTGATTGCGGCTGCCGTGTTGGGTTGGGTTGTGCAGGCGCTCTTCTTGCGCACATTGATGCACAGCGAGTTTCGACAGGTGATGCTGACATTGGGCGTGGCCTTCGTAGTCAGCGATGCCATACTCTGGGTGTTCGCGGCGGCTACGTTCCATTCGTCCGCCAGCATTTCTCAGCAATTTTGGCGACTATCGGCTCTTCGTGTACCACCTACCGTGTGGTCTCATTATTCTGGGATTGCTGGCAGCAGCCGCCATCTACCTCATTTGACCAAATCCTCGTGGGGAGCTGTATTACGCGTGTGTTGACGACTAAATCGTTGCCGCGACGCAGGAATCAACGTGGGGCTGGTCTTCCGTGGTATTTGTGATTGCGCGGCCACGCTTGCCGGACTTTGCCTCGGTGTTGGCCGGCCTGGTGCTGGGCGTGTACATTGGTTTGACTTCGAAATGCTGCTCCTGGCCATCGTTGTGGCTGCGATTGAGGGCATGGGGAGTCTGGAGGGCGCGTTCGTTGTACCGTGGGCCTGATTGACCTTCAGCAAGGCCTACATCCCTGATCTTCCTACTACCGCATTTGCGCCCGTGATTCTGGTGCTGTTGCTCCGTCCACAGGGCCTGTTTGGGCGAGGAGGGAACTGATGAGTAAGAAGAACTCTTCCGGCATCTCCTCCGTCCCTACTTTCTGTTTGTGAGCGCTTTGGTGATTGTGTCGATTGTCCTGCTTCTGGTGCTGGACAACTACTGGATCACCGTTGTTTCCCTGGCCTTGGCCATGGGCCTGTTCGCGTTCGGTGTGGACGTGCTGCAATGGTGCGGTCTGGGTTCCCTCGGCCACGCCGCTTGGTACGGTATCGCAGCCTACGGCACCGCCATCTTGACGGTGAAAGTGGGTTGGAACCCTTGGCTGGCCATGATCATGGGCGTTGGCATGAGTACGGCGGTGGCGGCGGCTTTTGCCCCATTTGCCATCCGCATGCGGGGTACCAGCTTCTTGGTGATCACCCTGGCTTTCGGGCAGGTCATTTGGGGTCTCGCCATCAAGCTGGAGAAGGTGACGGGCGGCTCCGACGGCATCCCTGGTGTTCCTCGGCCGGGCAGCATTGGGCCGATCAACTTCACCGATCCCAAAGTAATGTTTGCCTTCATGGTGATAGTAATCGCCATCGTGGTCACTTTGGCCATGCGTCTTCTCAACGGCCCGCTGGGAGCACAACTCAGGGCTATACGGCAATCCGAGTTGCGGGTCAAGTCATTGGGCTACAACGTCCAGTTGCTCAAATTCTCTGCGTTCGTCCTATCCGCGTTCATTGTGGGCGTGGCCGGCTCGTTGGCGGCAACGCTGGATAAGTTCGTGGGGGTCAACTACGTGGTGTGGACGATGTCGGCGGAGATGCTCCTCGCCACGATGGTGGGGGGCGCGGGAACGTTGTGGGGCCCGTATGCGGCAGGCTTCGTCATCGCCCTCATCCGGGTCATGGCCACAGACCTGACGAAGCGATGGATGATGATCCTGGGATTCATGTACATCTTCGCTGTCCTGCTCATTCCCGATGGTATCGCGTCCCTGCTGAAGAAGCGTCGGCGGGCTGAGGTGGAGGAGACACCACCCGAGCGTGTCAAGGAGGTGAACCCGTGAGCACCAGTGGCGTTCCAGTATTGGAGGTGCGAGGGCTCTCCAAGAACTTCGGTGGTATCCAAGCGGTCAGCAATGTGAATCTATCTATTCGTGCCGGTGACCGACACGGGATTCTCGGTGCGAACGGGGCCGGGAAGACCACGGTGTTCAACTTGGTGTGCGGCGTCTATCCGCCCACTTCGGGATCGGTGGTGCTTGCGGGAGAGGATATCACCACCCGGTCGATCAACTACCGAGTGCGCAAGGGGCTGGACGTACTGTAGATCACGAATCTCTTCCAAGAGATGACAGTGCTCGAGAACGTGATTCTGGCCACTGCTATGGCTGAAGCCCACAATCGTTGGTTCATCATGTTGATACTCCTCATGGGCTCGCGGGAGAAAGCGGAGAAGGTGCTGCAGCGGTTGGGCCTGAGAAGGCAGCCTATCGTACCGTGGCGGAGAGGCTACGGTCAACAACGCGAGTTGAAGTGGCACTGGCCCTTGCCCTTGAGCCGAAGGTGCTCCTGCTGGACGAGTTCACCGCCGGCTTGTCGCAAGTCGAGACCGCTTCAATGGTGGAACTCGTGAAGGGGCTGCCCGAAGATCTGGCCGTGATCACTAAGTAGAACACGATCTCGACGTGATATTTGGCTTAGTGGACGAGATGACGGTGATGAACCGCGGGCAGGTGATCTGTGAAGGCATGCCAAGATGTTCGCGAGAATCCGTTTTAGCTGCCGAGGTGTACATTGGGCAGAAAAGAGTTGGCTAGTTCGATGTGGCGGCTGCGCTGTCAAGGGGCTCAACAATCTATTACGCGGCCAGAGCCACGTCCTTCACGATCTGGAGTTGGAAGTCCTGTCCGGTATGGTATTCGGCGGTGGGCGCAACGGCGTCGGCAAGAGCACCATGGTCAATAGCATCGGGCGGCATGGTGAAGGTAAAGAGTGGCCGTCGAGGCGATGGAGTTGGGATACATCAGCGGCTGGCCCACACATAAGATAGTTGCCAGGGTGTGCAGTGGTGCCTCAAGGCAGGAGGCTCTTCACTGCTGCGAACGAGCACCCGGAGATGGCGGCCTGCTTGGGTAAAGGCGTGAAGAAGCCGACCTGGGCTTGCGAGCGTTTCCGCATTGGCGGAACGGTCAACGCGTCTTTCCAGGACTCTGTCCGGCGGCGAACAGTCCCAGTTGGCGATTCTCGTGTGGTGCCGGCCAACCCCGAGGTCATCCTAATGGACGAGCCCACTGAGGGGTTGTCGCCGATCATTGTTGAGGAAGCTTCTGGAAAGATAATCCGGAACTTGTAAGCGACGGCGTAACTGCATGCTGCTCGTGGAACAAACCCGCACTTTGCCCTCGATATGTGCACGCAGTTGGCAGTCATGTCGCGTGGCGCAATCGCGTATCAAGAAGAGGTGGAGGGTAGGTCGCCGGAGCACTTCCTCACCGTATCTGGGCGGGTATGGGAAAGGGGAGTAGGTGAAGGAGTGCGGCCTTCTGGACGATTCTGCGATTGAGCGCACGAGCGACCGGATGGTCTGTCATCGGCACACGCGCACAGCCGCTGCCGATGCCATTATCAAACTCAGCCGAGCGCACAACTCGGTCGCGACGCGGGTCCAGCAAGCACCTTTCGGAGCCTGACCGACTTCTTCACGCAGTTTGCTGTTCTGGAGGTCCTGTATAGCAAGGGTTCGATGTCGCAGAAGGATATCAGCAAGAAAATCCTTCGCCAAAGCAGCGGCAACATGACGCGGTCATTGATCAACTCGAACACAGGGGTTTGCTGAACGCGAGATTGCCCGATGACTGCCGCACGAATCTGGTCAAACTCACGGCATGAAGGGCGGGGGTTGATTGCGATTTTCTGCCATGCCACCTGGATGTTCGGCGCGCGCGAGTTCAGCGTGCTTACATGCGATGAGCTTTCGCTATTCGCCTCGTTTCTGAAACGTTTGGGCCTTGGAAGCGCGCTGAACCCGAGCGATGGCGAGGACCATTGACCGGCTAAGCCACTTACTTCGACTGAGTGCCGATCTCTGGCGATCGGTACGACATAAACCGAAAGGGGTTCCATCATGTTGTTCGAACCGTTCACCATCAACGGCAAGCTCGAGCTCAAGAACCGCATCGTCATGCCCCCGGCCGTCACCCGGCTGGCCACGGTGGACGGTGAGACCACTCCGGAGCTCATCGACCGCTACATGCTGTACAGCAAGGGCGGCACCGCGCTGATCTTGATGGAAGCGGTCTCCGTGGAGCGCCAGAAGAGCGGCCAGCTCCTGCGCCTAAACGAAGACAAGTTCATCGCCGGCTTTCGGGAGCTGGCCAACCGGGTACACGCCGAGACCGACGCCAAGATCGCTCCCCAGATCCTGCACTTCATGAAGATCGCCCGCTCCGGCTACCGCCAGAAGGTGGAAGACCTGGAGTACGAGTACATCAAGGCCATGCCCGGTCTGTGGGCCGACGCCGCCTACCGGGCCCGGCAGGCGGGCATGGACGCCGTGGAGCTGCACTTCGCCCACGCCTACACCCTGGCCTCCTTCCTGTCCCGCTACAACAAGCGCAAAGACGAGTACGGCGGCGCCAAGATGGAGAACCGCATGCGCCTGATGAGCGAGATCATCGTGGCCGTGCGCGCCGCCGTGGGCGAGGACTTCTGCGTGGGTTGCCGCATCAACGGCGACGAGTTCACGCTGGGGGGCAACACCCTGACCCACTCGCGCCAGATCGCGCTGCGCTGCGCCGAGCTGGGCCTGGACTACGTGTCGGTGTCGGCCGGCGGCAAGTTCGAGGACGCCGTGCCCAAGGAGGGCGAGGCGCTCGACCCCTACACCGGCTACTCCGGTACCCGCACCATGCCCCCGGCCTGGATGCCGGAGCGGGTCAACCTGTACCTGGCCGCCGACATCAAGCAACACCTGCGCGCCGCCGGCCACACCATCCCCGTCATCGGCGCCGGGCGCATCCCCACCCCCGAAGTGGCGGAAGACATCCTGGCCCGGGGCGACGTGGATCTGATCGGCCTGTGCCGGCCCATCCTGTGCGACCCCTACTGGCCCAACAAGTACCAAGCCGGCCGCCGCAAAGACGTGCTCAAGTGCACCTACTGCAACCACTGCTGGGAGATGGAGGGGGCTTCGCCACGGTGGAGTGCATCCAGTGGAAGCCGCGCAAGGGGAGCCGCAGCCTTAAAGCTCGTACCTTGCCACCCTCTAAGGAAGGATCAGGATGTCCCTAGAAGGATTCACCTCTACGACCTGCAGCTGGCGGCGCGCTCTACGACCGCCGGCGCTGGTGGTTGGGTCTCACCCATGGGCGACACCCTGGATCGGGCCGCCGACATGTACCCGGGCAAAGAAGCCGTGGTGGAGGCCGACGGCCACCAGCGCCGCTACGACCTGGACGCCGCTCTGCGCTCCGAGGTGGACGCCCTGGCCTACAACCTGTTGGCGTGTGGCTTGAAGAGGCGCACCCTGCAGCGGGTCATGCTGCCCAACGTGGCCGAGTTCGTCACCACCTACTACGCCCTGCACAAGGCGGGCCTGGTCATGGTGCTGCTCACCGTGAACCACACCGCCCGCGAGATCATCCACCTAGCCGAGCTCACGCAGCCTCGGGGCTGGGTGCTGCCCGACCGCTACCGCAAGACCGACTACACCGACCTGGTGGCGGAAGTGCGCGCCGCCCACCCCCGGCTTAAAGTGATCCAGGTGGCCGCCGAGAGGCCGGCGGGCGACGTGCTGTGGTACAGCGACCTGGCCCACAGCGACGCCGACCCCCAAGTCGTGGCCCAGGCGCTGGAGGCGGCGAGGCCCCATCCGGGCGACGTGTGTCAGATACTGCCCTCCGGCGGCACCACCGGGCTGCCCAAGGGTTGCCCCCGCACCCACAACGACTTTCTGTGCAACGTGGAGTACAAGGCCAAGGCCTGGCACTACAGCGTGGACGACATCCACCTGGTGGCCACCACCGTGGGCCACAACCTGGCGCTATTGGTGGGAGTGACGGCGTGCGTGTTCTTCGGCGCCAAGCAGGTGCTGCTGGACTCCACCCGCCCCGCCGATTTCCTGGCCGCCGTGCAGAAGGAGCGCTGCACGCGCACGGCGCTGGTGCCCACGCTGGTGTCGCGCATCTTGTCCTTCGAGGAGTTGGACCGCTACGACGTCTCCTCGCTTAACAAGATCTACGTGGGGGCGGCCAACTCACCGCCGGAGCTGGTGCGGGCGGCCGAGGAGAAGCTGGGCGTGCTGTACGTGAACGCCTTTGGCATGGTGGAGGGCCCCTGCGCCGAGACGCGGCCCCCCGACGATCTGTACGCGCGCACCTCAACCATCGGCCGGCCGGTGTGCCCCTACGACACCTTCGCCACCTTAGATACCGAGGGCCGGCCCACGCCGCGGGGCGTGGAGGGGGAGTTGGCGGCCAAGGGCCCGGGCATCTTCACCGGCTACTTCCGCAACCCCCAGGCCAACATGCAGTCCTTCACCCCCGACGGCTTCTTCCGCTCCGGGGATCTGGCCATAATCGAGGAGTCGGGCCTCATCCGCATCACCGGCCGCATCAAGGACATCATCATCCGCGGCGGGGAGAACATCGCCGCCCGCGACGTGGAAGACGTGATCTCCGGCCACGCCGCCGTGGAGTACGTGGCGGCCGTGGGCATGCCCGACCCCGACTTGGGCGAGGTGATCTGCGCCGTGATCAAGCCCAAGCCGGGCCGCAGCGTCACCTTGGAGGAGATCACCACCTACATGACCGAGCAGGGCGCCGCCAAGGCCATCCTGCCCGCCCGGGTGGAGGTGGTGGCGGAGATGCCGCTCACCGCCGCCGGCAAAGCCGATAAAAAACTGCTACGCGAACAGATCCGCCGCCAAGTGGAGGCCGAGGGCGCCGCTTAAGCGCCCAAGGGAGCCCACCAGGCTCCGGCGGTGCAGACGCAAAAGACAAGGTGAGGGTGCGGGCCCCGCCCCACCCTCACCCCATAGGACCTAACAACCCATAGACCAACGAAATATTCACACAATGAATAGGAAACCTCAGGCCTACAATGGCTCCCTGACTATCATCAGATAACAGTCATTTTGCAATTTGTAGATATTGTACATTTACTCCTGCAAAGCCACAGATGCCTCAGAAGAGTAGCACCAGGACTGGAGAGATTGACTGGCCAGAATTCTGCATGTTTATGAGCTTTCAGACATGGGAAACATCTCCTCCAGCAGCTATGATCATTTCAACATGTTCCTACCCAGTATGCTGCCATGAGCAGGAGACAGAGCTATATTCGTGAGCCTCAGGTGGAAAGATAAAGGACACGGAGGGAGAGAGAGGGGGGGAGGGGGCACTTAGCAATAAAACCAGTTATTTTGCGCGGTTCATTTTAACATATGCTTCCACTTCAATTCACAGCCGGTAAGAGCTGGCTACCTCTGTAAATAACTACATATGATGATGCTTTTCATGCACCGGCATATTATTCTAACCAAGCATCCGGTCCAGGATGCCCCCGTCCTTTCCTAAAACACCTGCGATTCCCGCCATAAAAAATCAACATCCTCCCTTGCTTTTTCTGACCGCTCCAGCGGCTTCGCAACATACGCCAGAGAAAAAATCCAGGCCGACCACATCCCGCGAGCCTCTCATGAAGCCGCCCGGTAGGAATCCAGGATGCGCACCGCTTCGAAGCCGTCGGCGCAGTAGGCGTCGGCGCCGATCTCGCGGGCGAATTCCTCCGACACCGCGGCTCCGCCGATGAGCACCTTGAGCGAGTCCCGAAGGCCGGCCGCCTTCAGGGCTTCCACGATCTCACCCATGACGAGCATGGTCGTCGTCAGGAGCGCCGACAGGCCGAGAAAATCCGGCTTGTTTTCCCGGACATAGGCGACGATTCTGTCCGTGGGAACGTCGATGCCGAGATCGGCCACCTCGTAACCCGCGCCTTTCAGGAGAATGGCCACGATATTTTTCCCGATGTCGTGAATATCTCCCTTGACGGTGACGATGGCGAACTTCCCCTTCATGGCGACGTCGGCCGCCTCGAGATGGGGTTTCAAAATGTCCATGGCCTCGCTCACCGCTTCGGCCGAGGCCAGCATGTCCGGGACGTAATACTCCCCGGCGTTGAATTTTTCACCCACCACCTCCATGCCGGCGGTGAGGCCTTCGGCGATGATTTTCTTTGCCGGGACGCCGTTTTCCAGCGCCGTCCGGGTCAGTTCCACGACACCGGGACCGGTGAGGGTGTCATCGATGCCCTCGTCGTCTTCGGTCATCCGACCCTGAATGACGTTTTCTTTCAGCCTTTCTATGATATCGTTGTTCATCATCCTCTCCCTTCTTCATAAATGTTCAGCCGTGGCAGCAGGCCTGGTATTTCATTGAATATTCGTGATGTCTTCTCGCGGTCGACGGGCACGACGGGTTTTGCCAGGAGGGCTTTCATCCGTTCATGGGCCAGGTGAAAAACCCGGTCGCTGCGCCTGTCTCCCTCGAAGGCATAGAGGGGTGACAGGAGACCGCTTCGCATGACTTTCCGGACGTAACCGATGAAAAGCTTCTGCGGCGTCGGCAGTACCTTTCGGATCTGCCCGAGGACTTCCTCCATCTCCCCGTCGTCGATCCGGGGAGGCCTGAGAAAATGCCTGATCATGGCGAAATGGGCGTCATCGAGCACCGCCTGGAGAGGGGAAAATACGGCATTGCAGTCCAAAAGACCATAGGCGCAGTGGAGAAACTGGGGCCCGCTCATGGTGACGGTGATATTGGAGAAAAGGCGCTCGATGGACGACTGCTGGCCGGGAACCATGGCGTCGCTGATCCCCGAGGTCGAATAATTCGGGATCCCGTAAAACCGGGCCATCTGGGTGCAGTCGATGGTGTACTGGCTCGTTTCAACGGCGCCGTATGAATCGGCAAGCGTGTCCATCCGTGTTTTTGTGGGGACCGTTCCATAGAGGATAGGCGTTCCCCCGTTGACAAGCTGCCCCAGGGTGATCCCCGCGAGAACTTCCGCGTTGATCTGGGCCAGGATGCCCGCCTCCCTGATGGGGGCGGTGCTCCCCGCCTGGGGCGCCGAGGAAACCACCACGGGAAGTCCCCGGGCACAGATCTCCATGAAGGCGTCCGTCGTGTCGTCCACGAACTGGAGAGGGCTCTTGACGAGACAGCAGATGAGCGAGATTATCGGGTTTCTTTTCAGGGCCTCTTCACCGCCGGCAATGATTTCCGCCATTCTGACGACGTTATCGAGCTGGCCGAGGCTGGTGAGACCGGCCTGAACGTGCTTGGTCGTGTTGT
>JAXGIS010000028.1:0-10908 GCA_040770645.1 Thermoleophilia bacterium
CCGACCTGGTGCGGCGGCTGGATTTCGAGTTGGAGATAGACTTCATGGCCGTATCGAGCTACGGCTCGTCCACGGATAGCTCAGGGGTAGTTCGTATTCTGAAAGATCTGGATACTGATATCAAAGGCAGACACGTGCTGGTGGTGGAGGACATCATCGACTCGGGCCTGACCCTCACCTATCTTCTCAAGAACCTGAACTCGCGCGGCCCGGCCAGCCTCGAGGTGTGTACGTTGCTCAACAAGCCCAGCCGACGCAAGACGTCGTTGCCCTGTCGATACACGGGCTTCAGCATTCCCGACGCTTTCGTTATCGGCTATGGCCTCGACTACGCGGAACAGGGCCGCAACTTATCGTTCATCGCCGAGTTGGACGAAGCGGATCGCGAGTGTTGATCACCGGTTGGTGCTGATCAGTTGGTGCTGATCACGGCCGTCCCCCGACTCGGGCCTTGCTGCGGATGGGGCCCGGGGGCCGCTGTGGTACCATTCAAAGTGTATATCAAGTTTGAAGGGATGACCCCTTGCGCAAGTTCTCCAAGAGTGCGGCTTTTCCCATATTAATCGTGATTCTGCTCGCCTTTTTCGTGCAGAATCTCTTCTACGGCAATCAGGCCCGCAAGGACCTCAGCTTCATGGGCTTCCAGCAGCTCGTGCAGCAGCAGAAGGTAGAAGACGTACGGATCAAGACCAAGGATCTGGTGGTCGAGGGCAAGATCAAAGACACGGGTGAGGTGTTCTCTGTAGGCTTCACCGAGGGCTTCGCCATGGAGGAGTTCCTCCTCGCGAACAAGGTGGATTTCCGGACCGATGTGCAGAAGCAGTCCATCTGGTTGACGCTGTTGGGCACCTTTGCGCCCATCATCCTGATGGTGGTGTTCTTCTTGTTCATCATGAATCAGATGCAGGGTGGGGGCAGCAAGGTGATGAGCTTCGGCAAATCGCGGGCCAAACGCCTGAGCCTCGATGCGCCCAAAGTGACCTTCGCCGATGTGGCCGGGGTGGATGAGGCCATCGAAGAACTCGAGGAGATCAAGGACTTCCTCGAGAATCCCAAGAAGTTCCAGTCGCTGGGCGCACGCATCCCCAAGGGGGTGCTGCTCTTCGGCCCTCCCGGAACCGGCAAGACGCTGCTGGCACGCGCGGTGGCCGGCGAAGCGGGTGTTCCGTTCTTCAGCATCTCCGGTTCTGACTTCGTGGAAATGTTTGTGGGTGTCGGTGCCAGTCGCGTGCGCGACCTGTTCACCCAGGCCAAGCAGAACCAGCCGTGCATTATCTTCATAGACGAAATAGATGCGGTTGGTCGCCACCGTGGTGCCGGATTGGGCGGCGGCCACGACGAGCGCGAGCAGACCCTGAACCAGCTCCTGGTTGAGATGGATGGGTTCGAAGCCAACGAGAGCATCATCATCATGGCCGGCACCAACCGCCCCGACATCTTGGATCCGGCGCTCCTGCGTCCCGGGCGCTTCGACAGGCAGATCTGGTGGATCGGCCCGACCGCGAGGGTCGCAAGGCCATCTTGGAGGTGCATACGCGCGGCAAGCCGCTGGCGCCCACCGTGGATTCGGATACGTTGGCCGCTCAGACGCCCGGTTTCACGGGCGCCGATCTCGCCAACGTGGTGAATGAGGCCGCGCTGCTCTCGGCCAGGCAGGGCAAGCGCATCGTGGGTGCCGAGGAGTTGGAGGAGTCGGTCATGCGGGTCATCGCCGGGCCCGAGAAGAAGTCACGCGTGCTCAGCGAAGAGGAGCGGCTCATTACCGCTTACCATGAAACAGGTCACGCGTTGGTGGCGCACTACCTGCCCAACGCGGATCCTGTGCACAAGATCTCCATCATAAGTCGGGGACAGGCGCTCGGATACACCATCACCTTACCCACGGAAGACAAGTTCATGGTCAAGCGCAAGGAGATCATGGATAAGTTGGCTCACATGTTGGGGGGCCGGGTGGCCGAGGAAATCCGTTTCGACGACATCACCACCGGCGCAGCCAACGATCTGCAGCGTGCCACTGAGACGGCCCGGCGCATGGTGACCCAGTACGGCATGAGCGAGAACTTGGGCCCGCTGACGTTTGGGCATGACCCGGCGCAGCCGTTTGTGGGCCGTGATTACGGGATGGGCCAGGAGTACTCGGAGGAGACCGCCCGCGCCATCGACGCAGAGATCCGACGCGTGATCGATGAAGCTTACAACGCGGCCAGCCGCGTGTTGCACGAGCACCGCGACGAGCTGGACATGCTGTCGCAGTTGTTGATGGAGCGCGAGACCATCGACAAAGACGAGTTTGACGCGTTGTTGGCCGGGGGTGTTCCGGAAGAGGTGTTCCGGGCCAAGGACGAACAAAAAGCGCGCAAGGCCGAAGAAGCGGCTCGGCGCGGCCGGCAGCGGCAGCCGCGCGAGCGCGATGTGCCACAGCGCCCCGTGGGAGGCCCTGCCCCCAACATATCACCGGTCAGCGAGGCCGGTGGTCAGGAGTAGGGCGAGGTCCGGGGTTGAAGGCGCGTATCGCGCCGGCGCCTGTCGCGCCGGCGCCCGTCACATAAGGAGCGGGGGCCGGATGGATATCGACAAGATCCAGCGTGGCATTCGCATGGTGCTGGAGGGCATGGGCGAGGATCCGGAACGAGAAGGGCTCCGGGATACGCCGCGGCGCGTGGCCGAGATGTACAGGGACATCTTGGGTGGTACCCATCAAGATCTCGGCGCCATCCTTCAGAGCATCCCCTCCGATAAGCACCAGGAGCTCGTACTCATCAAGGACATCCCTTTCTACTCGATGTGCGAGCACCATCTCATACCCTTCTTCGGCATGGCACACGTGGCTTACATCCCTTCCTTGGGTGGCAAGATCGTGGGCCTGTCCAAGCTGGCGCGGCTGGTACAGACGGCTGCGGCCAGGTTGCAACTACAGGAGCGGCTCACCAGCACCATAGCCGACACGCTCATGGAACGCTTGGAACCGATCGGCGTCCTGGTGTTGGTCCAGGCCGAGCACTTGTGCATGTCGATGCGGGGCGTGCGCACGGTGGGGGCGCTTACGGTGACGTCGGCCGTCCGGGGGGTGTTCCGCACCAGTGCGGCCACCCGCGCCGAAGTTCTGGCTCTGATCGACGCTCCGCGCAAGTAGAGGCGGTGGATGCAGTTGGATGCGTCCACGGAAGGAGCACCGGCCCCTGATTCTGCATCCGGACCACGTCAGACTGCCAGGGAGGAACCGACCACATGATCCCACTTGCCGGGATGCCCCAGGTCATAGTCATTCACGATCTGAGCGAAGCACGCCGGGTTATGGAAGGCATGGCCGTGTCACCCCCGGGTGTCAGTATCATGGACCGCAAGGCTCTGTTTCGGGTGGTGAGGCTCAAAGGGCTGGATGTCCGCGCCGCCAACATCCTCAAGCAGGAGATGCTGTCCCGAGGGGGCGAGGTGGCCATATCGCGTGATGTGTATGAGATGCGCGGTGGGGAGGCCGAGTGTCTCGTAATGGGGACCGCCTCGCAGTTCGAACGCCTGTTGCCCAAACTCAAGGAGCAGCCTTTTGGCCTACGTGCCGTCGGCGAGTCGGTGGCTGCGGCCTTGGCGCACTTCGACCAGAGACACCCCACGTGTCATGCTTGTTTGGCCTCAGCTGATCGCCCCATGGTCATGGGCGTGCTGAATGTTACACCGGACTCCTTCTCCGATGGCGGTGACTACTTCGATGCCGACGCGGCCATTGCGCGCGCTTGGGAGATGGTGGAGGAGGGAGCCGACCTCATCGATGTGGGGGCCGAATCGACGCGGCCGTGGTCGGAAGGCGTCGGGTTGGAAGAGGAGTTGAGCCGCCTGCTGCCGGTTCTGCGGGCATTGGGCGGAGAACTGCCGGTTCCCATCTCGGTCGACACCAGCAAGGCGGCGGTGGCGTCCGCAGCGCTGGACGCGGGAGCGCGGATCATCAACGACATCACCGCGTTGCGGGCCGACCCGGAGATGGTGGCCGTGGTGCGTGACGCGGGTTGTCCGGTCATCCTCGCCCACATGAAAGGGACTCCCGGCACCATGCAGGAGCATCCCGAGTACGACAACGTGGTGGAGGAGGTCTACGCTTTCCTGGCCGAGAGGCTGAATTGGGCCGTGGATCAGGGTGTGGCTGAGGCCAATCTCCTTGTGGATCCGGGGATAGGCTTCGGCAAGAGCACCGAGCACAACGTGGCACTGCTCCGCCAGTTGAGAGGATTGCGTTGTCTGGGGCGCCCTGTGGTTCTGGGCGCGTCGCGTAAGGCCTTCTTGGGCAGGCTGCTCGGCATTGAGGAGCCGAAGGAGCGGAGCGTGGGCACGCTGGTGACGACGGCCTTGGCCGCCCTGGAAGCGGTGGACATAGTCAGGGTGCACAACGTCAGGGACAATGTGCAGGCGGTTCGCGTAGTGCAGGCCTTGTTCCCGGCGGACCAACCGGCGGCGCGTTGAGGCGGGTGGGGACGTGGAGATACGGGTCGAGGGGCTGGAGATCTACGCGCACCACGGGGCCACGGCAGAAGAGCGCGCGACCGGTGGCCGTTATGTGCTGGACGTGGCCCTGTTTGTGTCGGCCTGCCGTGCCGGTGAAACCGACGCTTTGGCCGATACGATCGACTCCGGGGCCGTAGTGGGGCGCGTGGTCGAGGGGGTGCGGGGCGACAGCTACCGTCTGCTGGAGCGCCTTGCCACGGGCGTGGCCGAAGACCTGTTGGCGCGATTCCCAGTCGACCGGGTGTGGGTGCGGGTGGCGAAACCGCAGCCGCCGCTGGACGCCGTGGTAGCCGCCGCCGCCGTCACCGTGGAGCTGACCCGCCCCCTGACGTGAGTCCGCGCTGGTTCCTTGGTTTGGGTTCCAATCTGGGTGACAGACGTAGCTTCCTGGCTGCCGCGCTGCGTGAGATCGGGTCTCTGCCCCGGACTGTAGTTACCGGCCTGTCTTCCGTATACCTGACCGCTCCGGTGGGGAAGGTGGAGCAGCCCCCTTTCCTCAACCAGGTTGTTGAAGTCACAACGGTTCTTGCCCCGCGTGCGCTGCTGGAGGCCACCCAGGAGATCGAGCGTCGTCTGGGGCGAGAGCGCTCGGAAAGATGGGGACCGCGCAACATCGATATCGATCTGCTTTGGTACGATGGGCCTGCTATCCGCGAGGCCGGACTGGAGGTGCCTCACCCCCGTCTGGAGGAGCGGCGTTTCGTGTTGGAGCCCCTGGCGGAGTTGGCGCCCCACCTTCGCCTTCCCAGCGGCCTTACGGTCGCGGACGCCTTGGCGTGGGTGAGAGGACAGCAGGTGCGGAGGCTTGAGGCAGGAGTGGATATGGCTCACGGGAGTGAGGTAGAGGAATTACAGCAGGAACTACGTGCTCTGGCGCGGGAACGCAACGCGGTGATTCTTGCGCACAACTACCAGCGCGCCGAGGTGCAGGATGTCGCCGACTCTGTGGGTGATTCACTCGGTTTGTCGCGGCAGGCGGCCGCCTCGGATGCGGAAATCATCTTGTTCTGTGGTGTGGATTTCATGGCCGAGACTGCGGCCATCTTGGCCCCGGACAAGAAAGTGGTTCTGCCCGATTCTCGTGCCTGCTGCCCCATGGCGCAAATGGTCGACGTGGAAGGGCTGGAGCAGCTCAAAGCGGCTCATCCTCGCGCCGAGGTGGTGAGCTACGTCAACACCTCGGCCGCGGTCAAGGCTCTGTCTCATGTCTGCTGCACCAGCGCCAATGCCGTGGCCGTGGTGGCGTCCATACCCGAGGATCGCGAAGTGATCTTCACCCCTGATCGCAATCTGGGTGCCTGGGTACAGAAGCAGACCGGACGCCCCATGATCCTGTGGGAAGGTTTTTGTCCCACCCACGAAACCATTCAGTTGGAAGATGTCGAATCTGCCCGGCAGCGATTCCCTGGGGCTCGGGTGGTGGTCCATCCGGAGTGCCTGCCCGAGGTCAGCGCGGCCGCAGACGCCGTGGAGAGCACATCGGGCATGATCCGTTACTGCCGTGAGGATGCGGCCGAGGAGTTCGTCATCGGCACCGAAGCCGGCATGATCCACCGCCTGCAGATGGACGTGCCCGGCAAAGTGTTCCATCTCCTCACCTCTTCGGCAGTCTGCCCCAACATGAAGTTGACCACGCTGGCCAAGGCCGTCAAGGCGTTGCGCGCCGAGAGCCCCCTGGTGGTGGTTCCGGAAGAGATACGTTTCAAGGCCTTGGCAGCCGTAGAGCGCATGGTGAGTATCGGGCGCTGATGCGCCCTCCCGCAACCACGAGGACCGACCGCTGATGGGAGACGCTTCGCCATCCTCGGCGACTGCAGGCGCAACCGTAGTGCGCCGGGTTCCTTACGTAGTGGCGCAGGGTGGCGGAGAGATCCGCTACTCGAGCTACGACGTTCTGGTCATAGGTGGGGGCATAGGGGGGCTGACGGCCGCCGGAGGTGCCTCCCGGCGCTGGAACGTGGGGCTTCTCACCAAGAGCAGCTTTGATGACACTGCCACGTTCTTCGCACAGGGTGGCATCGCGGCGGCGCTGGCCCCGTTTGATTCGCCGGTTCTGCATTTACGGGACACGCTGGCGGCGGGTGACGGCCTGTGTGATGAGGCGGCCGTGCGCATCCTGGTGGAAGAAGGCCCCGAACGAGTCCGGGAGCTGGACCGGGCCGGTATCCGTTTCGATAAGCGCAAGGGGCAGCTGATCCTGGGTACGGAGGGAGCGCACTCCGTGCCCCGCATCGTGCATGCGGGTGGCGACGCCACGGGGAGTGTGGTGGCGGGGGCGCTGGTGGATGCCATAATCGCGGGCAGCCGAGTGGAGCTGCACGAGCACGAGTTCGTCGTGGATCTGCTCACCGACCAGGGCCGGTGCGTGGGGGCGCTCTCTCTGGGGAGGGACGGCGAGCTCACGGTGAGTCTCGCACGTGCCGTGGTACTGGCCGCCGGGGGAGCGGGGCACGTGTTCGCCAGCACCACCAACCCCGATGTCTCCACCGGTGACGGCCAGGCCATGGCTTATCGGGCAGGGGCGGTGTTGCGGGACATGGAGTTCATGCAGTTCCATCCCACCGCCTTCCACGGGAGCGAGAATCCCACACTCCTCGTTACCGAGGCCCTGCGGGGCGAGGGTGCCTACCTGCTCGACCGCAACGGCGGGCGGTTCATGCTGGGCGTCCATCCCCGCGCGGAGCTGGCGCCGCGGGACATCGTGACCAGAAAAGCCCATGAGGTCATGATGCGCGACGGTATCGATTTCGTGCACTTGGATGCCCGCCACCTTCCCTGTCCGCATCTACGGGATCGGTTCCCCACTGTTTACCAGGGGTTGTTGAAGCGTGGCTACAACCTCTGCTCCGATCTTATCCCGGTTTCCCCGGCTTCTCACTACTTCCTGGGCGGAGTGGTGACCGATCATTGGGGCAGGACCTCGGTCCCCGGGCTCTACGCCTGCGGTGAGGTGACGAGCACCGGTGCGCACGGGGCGAATCGGCTGGCGTCGAACTCATTGCTGGAGGGGCTGGTCTTCGGTGAGCGGGTGGTGCGGGATCTGGAGCGGTATCTGTCAGGCTCGAGACCGTCCGTTCGCAAGATCCGTCTGGGGTTGGCCGAGGAGTCACGTGAGGGTAACCGTGGAGAGGACGTGCGCCGTCTGCGTCGCCGGCTCGGCTTGATCATGAGTAGGTTGTGCGGGATCGTGCGCTCTGCCGAAGGTTTGGAGGAGGCGGAGACGGTGGTGGCCGAAGTGCGTTCGCAGCTGCGGCTTCCCGGTCGAGATCCCGAGGAACTGGAGTTGATCAACCTGCTTACAGTGGCCGACCTGATGGTACGCGCGGCTCGGATGCGTGAGGAGAGTCGTGGGGTCCATCTGCGCTCCGACTTCCCCACCCGCAACGATGCCCTCTGGCGACGACACATTAGAGTGGCGCTGGGTGCCCAGGGGGAACCTGAAGTCCACGCTGAGCGCGCGCTGGTGATGGCGCCCGAAGAGGAGGAGAAGGGGAGAAGTGCTTGATCCTGTGACGATGAAAATGGTGGATCTGGCCCTGCGCGAAGACCTGGCCGGTTATGGGGATGTCACCTCGTCGTGGACTGTTCCCCAGGGAGCTCAGGCGCGTGCGCACGTGGTGGCGCGTGAGGAAGCGGTGGTGTCGGGGCTTGACGTGGCGGAGGCCGTGCTGTGGCGCGTGGATGCGTCGTGCGGGTGGAGGGCTCTGGCGACGGCCGGCGAGGAAGTGGCACAGGGAGCCGTCCTGGCTGAGATGTGGGGAGACGCGCGCCACCTTCTGGCAGCTGAGCGAACGCTGCTCAACTTCCTGCGCCATCTGTGCGGGGTGGCCACTCAAGCCCGGCGCTTCGCGCGGGCCGTGGTCGGCACGGGAGCGTTGGTTGTGGACACGCGCAAGACACTGCCGGGGATGCGCGTGCCTGAGAAGCGGGCGGTGCGCGATGGTGGATGCGGGAATCACCGTTTCGGCTTGTTCGACATGGTGCTCATCAAAGACAATCACTTGGTGGCCGGGGGTGGTATTGCCGCTACCGTGCGGAAGGCCAAGGCATCGGCGCCCTTCAGTATGAAGGTGGAGGTAGAGGTGCGCGATGAGGATGGGTTGCGCGAAGCCATCGCTGCGGGTGCCGACATTGTGATGCTCGACAACATGCCGCCTGTGGACATGGCACGCTGCGCGGCCGTGGCCAGGGAGCTCGCCCCGCATGTGTTGCTGGAGGCATCCGGGCGCATAACACTCGACACCGTGGGAGCAGTGGCGCGCACCGGAGTAGACTTCATCTCGGCGAGCGCACTCACCGCGGGGGCGCCACCTGTGGATCTGGCGCTGGATTTCGTGGGGTATGAGGAGGAACCATGCTGCTAGCGGTGGACGTAGGTAACACTCAGACTGTGCTGGGTTTGTTTTCGGGATCTGATCTGCTGCACAACTGGCGGGTCGCCACCAATGTCACCCGTACGGCCGACGAGTTGGCCATCATGGTGTTCGACCTGCTGGAACTGGCTGAGGTGGATCGCCACGCCATCGGGGCCTTCGTGGTGGCTTCCGTGGTACCCAAGCTCAATGCTCAGTACCAGATCATGAGTTCCCGGCACTTGAAGCTGGAACCGTTGGTGGTGGCACCCGGGGTGAAGACGGGCATGCCCATTCTCACCAACAACCCCCGCGAGGTGGGGGCCGATCTGATCGTGGCGGGGGTGGCTGCGTTCGATGAATATGGGGGCCCCTGCATCGTGGTGGATTTCGGGACCGCCACTACTTTCTCGGCTGTGTCGGCAAACGGAGAGTATTTGGGCACGTGCATTGCGCCCGGAATCGAGATTTCCATGGACGCTCTCACGGCCAACGCGGCCAAGCTGAGCAAGATCGAGCTTATCGATCCCGGCACGGTGATCGGCAAGACCACGGTACAGAGCATGCAGGCCGGGGCTGTCTACGGTTTTGCCGGGCAGGTGGACGGCGTGGTGAGCCGCATGCGCGAAGAGTTGGGCGGCAAGGCCGTTTCGGTGGCCACCGGGGGACTCGCCTGTCTGGTGTTCGAGCATACGCGCGCGCTCGATTTTCTCGACAACATGCTCACGCTCAAAGGTCTGGAGATCATCCACCGGCGCACCCAGGAGGCACGCTGAGGTCTTGTGTGTGGCGCGAAGGCCGAAAAGAGCCGGAAGCGTATGAAGCCGACGGTCGGATGGAACACGTCACACGAGGCGGGTTCGGTTCGGGCGATACGAAAGAAGTAGAGGCCCTGCAGGCGCTCAGGGGTCTGGACCGGCCGTTCGTGGTCGGGTCGCTCACGGTGCCCAATCGGGTAGTGGCCGCACCTATGGCCGGCGTCACCTGCAGCGCCTTCCGACGCCATCTCAAGTCCCACGGCGTGGGCCTGCTCTACACTGAGATGGTGAGCGCTCGGGATCTGCACGGTAACCGCCGCACCTGCGAGTACGTGGAGTTCACCGAAGTCGAGCGCCCACTCGCGGTACAGTTGTTTGCGGCCGAACCCGATGCCGTGGCGCGGGCGACCGCGTGGGTGTTGGAACGTGCTTCGCGCCCCGACATCATCGACATCAACATGGGCTGCCCCGCCACCAAGGTGGTCAAGACGGGCGCCGGGGCGGCGCTCTCATGGGTGACATCCCGCGGGCGGTGGCGATGGCGGCCGCCGCGGTGCGCACCGCGGCGGCCGCCGGCGTCCCCGTCACCGTCAAGTTGCGCACCGGGTTGGTACCGGGTGATGGTGTCGCCCGGGACCTCCGCGGTTGGAGGCGGTGGGTGTGGCTGCGGTGGCCCTGCACGCGCGTGCGGCCTCGGAGTTCTACAAGGGGGCGCGCCGATCACCGAGAGTCGGCCGCGGTGGGCGGCCGACTCTCGATTCCGCTGGTGGTCTCCGGAGACATCGATTCAGTGGAACAGGCCGCAATCGTTCGTGCGCAGAGCGGGTGTACCGCCGTCATGGTGGCTCGGGGAATGCTGGGTAACCCGTGGTTGGTGGGAGACCTTCTCTGGGCGGCGGAAGGCCGTGGTCGGCGTCCGGCGGTGACGGCCGCCGAAGCCGTCAACGACCTGCTGCGGTTGTTCGCGGGTGCCAGGTCGCACATGGGTGACGCGCGCGCCGTGCGCTGGATCAGGTCGCACTTGGGCTGGTATCTGCGGCGTTGGGGAGTATCCGCCGCGCGTGTGCAGGGTCTGCGCTTGGTGGCGGAGGCGAACCGTCTTCAGGCGGAGCTCGAGGCCGTGCGTACGGGTTTCATGGCACCCTGACAGACCTAGGAAGTGGGGGCGCTCTCCGCCCAGGTGCGTTGACAGCCCGCGTGGGTCTGCCTATAATGCCCGCCTGCGCCAGAGCGCGTGTACCCACCCTTGCCCTGCGGGGCCGTCCCTACGGGGGAACCCAGTCGTGTCTCAGAAGGACGTCATA
>JAXGIS010000029.1:0-8501 GCA_040770645.1 Thermoleophilia bacterium
AAACCATCCTGTGATCCGCTTGGGACCAATCCCTGGCCGCGGCCCGGCCTGGATACAAGTTTCCCCACGCGACGCGCCGGGCATTTTCACCTCATAACGGCACATATCAGTGACGGGTAACAAACGAGGGTGGATCCGGCCGCTTCTCGTCCTCCTCCGGCCGGATCCGGAAGCCAACCTCCACAAACCACACCGGCAGCCGTTGCGGAGACCCTCGTTGGAGGCCCCAAGGCAGGTGACGCACGTTATGAGCACATTCATATGGACGCAACTGGAACTGATCCTCAGGCTGGTGGTGGCGGGTGTCTGTGGCTCCGTGATCGGTTATGAGAGAAGGAGTCGACTGAAGGAGGCGGGCATCAGGACGCATATGATAGTCGCCATCGGCGCCGCTCTGATAATGGTGGTCTCCAAGGTGGGATTTGCCGATGTGCTGGCGGCGAACGTTGTGCTGGACCCCTCGCGGGTGGCCGCTCAGGTTGTGAGCGGCATCGGCTTTCTGGGTGCCGGCATCATCTTCATGCGCCGGCAGGTGGTGACGGGGTTGACGACGGCCGCGGGCGTGTGGACGACGGCAGGGGTGGGTATAGCCGTGGGCTCCGGGCTCTACGTCATCGGTGCAGGCGCCACGCTGCTGATCCTGGTCCTGCAGATGCTATTCCACAGATACAGCCGCTGGCTGGGGTTGCCCACCTCCGAACATCTGGTCCTCGACTTCCCGGAAGACGGAGACATGATCGGCAGGATCCACGCGCTTCTGGCCGGGGAGCACATCGACATCCTGGGCTTCAAGACGGAGAGGCTGGAGAGCGGCCGGGTGCAGGCGGAGCTGCAGCTACGGCTGCCGCGGGGCTATCCACCACATCAGCTCGTGGGGCTGTTGAAGGGTGAGGCCTCCATCAGGTCGATCGAGTATTGAAAGACCACGATGGAGGCCGGCAGACGGTTACTGCTGTGGCAGCTCCCGGAGCATCTCTTCCGAGGGACGGTTGGGAATGACGGCCACCGTATCTCCATCGTAAGTGAAAACTTCCTCCTCGCCCGAGGTGATCTCCCCGATCACGGCCACGCGGTCGGTCTTGGTGCGGATGGCGCCCACGACCTCGTCCACGGAGTCCGGCGATACCTGGACCACATACCGGGCCTGGGTTTCGCAGATGAGGATCTCTTCTGGAGTGATTCCCTCCACCGCGAGGGGCACTTTGGACAGATCCACTTTGGCCCCGAATCCGCCGTATCTGGCCGATTCGCATATCGCGGCCCCCACACCGGCGGCACCCAGGTCTGAGCAGGCGTTGATCTTGCCGGTGCTGAAGGCGGCGAGGGCGGCTTCCATGGCTTCGCGCTCCTCGTTGAACAAAGCCAGGGCGGGGCGCATCTCGTCTACCACGCCGGCGCGGAAGAGGGTGTCGTTGCCGTCGTTGCTCGTCACGCCGATGATGATGATCTTGTCGCCGGCGTTCTTGGCCGGCTTGGTGAGTGGCTTCTCGGTGATCAGCTTCCCGAACACAGATACCACCATCGCCGGCACGATGTCGGAGAAGGAAGTGGAGAACCCACCGCCTACGATGAACACGTCCATTGTGCGGCACATGTCGCTCAGGCCTTGGATCATGAGGTTGAGGCGGTCCCGGCTGGTCATCACCTTGCACTCCCCGCAGGTGCACTTGCCGGCGAAACCACACGGCCCCACGATCACTTCCTCGTCGAGGGGCCGGGTGCCGATGAAGTCCAACAGGAAGGTGGGGCGTCCCCCCATGGCCACCACGTCGCGCATGGCTCCGCCGGCTCCGGTGGCGGTGGCGTCGTAGGGGCGGGGCACACAGGGAGAGCAGTGGCTCTCCATCTTGGCCACGACGTAACCGTCCATTCCCGGTATCTGGACCACGGCGGCGTCATCGTTCTTCTCCGGGCCTATGAGCAAGGCCCCCGGCCAGACTTTGTCCACCTGTTCGTTGAGGCGCTGGAATGCCTTGAAGTCGATCACCTTGTCGATGTTGTGATGCATGTGGACGAATAATCCGTGGATCAACGCCCGTTCGATCGTGTTCATGGGTCCTCCATTGTTGATGTAGCTCTCATGGTACACGCCTCATGTGGACGAGGTCACCTTGACAGTAAGGGGGCCACCCGTGAGAATACTGCCCCATGGGGGCGACTACCAATGGCTAACGTGGACGTGGTGGGCTTTGCGTTGGCGTGGTCCCCCATCCTGCTCATAGGCGTCCTTGCCGTCGGCTTCAAGCGCCCTGCCCTGGAACTGTCCTTGTGGGGCACGATCCTCACCGTGCTGTTGGCCGTCACCTACTTCCGCACGGCGCCCTGGGCGGTGGTCTTGGCTGCCTTCGATGGAATCCTCACTAATCTGCCCCTGCTCCTTCTCGTCTACTTCGGGGTCCTACTCTCGGTGGTGTTGACGGCCTCAGGTTCGCTGGCGCGACTGGTGGCCTGGCTGCTGGGCGAGGAGAGCGAACACTGGCACCGGGCGCTGTTGCTCTCGGTGGGGATCGGTAACGTGCTGGAGGGGGCCGGGGTGGTGGCCGAACCGGTGGCGGCGCCCATGCTGCATGAATCGGGGTTGAGTGGAGAATCGTCCACCATCTTGAGCATTCAGGGGTATGCGGGCATCATGGCGCTCTCCGTGGCGGGGGCGCTGCTCCTGGTGCTCGAGGCCGTGACCGGCCTGCCGGTGCAGGCTACGGCGCGGGCGTCGGCGTGGGTATCGCTGCCCTGCCTGCTGTTTATGGTGCTGACCATCCCCCTGGTGACTTCGCCGCGAGCGGGAGCCCTCAGGCGGTGGCCCCTCTTTCTGCTGACGGCCGTGGTAGCGGGCGTGGTATCGGTGGTTTGCACGTACTGGGTGGGGTTCTCCGTTGCCGGGTTGTTGGCGGGTCTGGCGGTGACCGTCACGCTGCTTGGCGTATCCCGGCACCTTCCGCGGGTCAGTCGCCGGATCCTGCGGGACATGGCTCCGTTTGGGTTTCTGGTTCTGGCGCTGGGCTTGGTCAACTTGGTCCCCGCGCTCCGTACTCTGACCTACGAACGACTGGTCTTCACCGTGTCACCCGTGCCGGTGCACCCCATCGTCATGCGGCCGCTGTTCAGTTCTTATCTGTATCTGCTGCTGGCCGTGTTGCTCAGCCTGCGGTTGTTCCGTCTTCGAGGCGCCCAGGCACGCGCGTTGTTGCGGGAGGGGACGCGCAAGGCCGGGCTCACCGTGATCGCCATGGCTATATTCGGCGTGATGGGGCAGGTGGTGACCTTCAGCGGCTACGATGCCTCCTTTGCTGCGGTGGCGCCCCAGGGAAACATGACCTCGTTGCTGGCGAACGGGCTGGTGGAGATGACCGGTAGCGCGTACCCGCTTTTTGCGCCGCTGCTGGGCTGGATCGGGACCTTCCTCACCGGCTACGGCCTGGCGGCGATCGTCCTGTTCGCACCGTTGCAACTGGAGGCCGCATCTGTGCTGGGCATCTCCCCGATTGTGTTGGTGGCCGCTCTGCTGGTGGGCAGTGGTGTGGCCAGCATCTCCAGTCCCCTGAAGCTGTCCATGGCCGCAGCGCTAGTGGGGGCGGCGGGCAAGGAGGGGGCCATGTTGCGGCGCACCATACCCCTGGGGCTGGTAGCCGGCTTCCTGGCCGGCGGGGCTGCCTTGCTACTTCGCCACTGGGCCTTCTGATCGCCCCTTGCCTCCGCGATCGCCCCTTGCCTCCGCGATCGCCCCTTGCTCCCGGGGCGCCTTCGGGGGCAGCGTGCCGCTTTGTGTGCAGAATGCGCGCGAGATGCGGGGCCGCCCGTTCGAGTTGGCTCGAGTTGATGTGTGCAGGGTGTCTTGGGGGCCCTATGAATAGTGCGCACTATCGTAGTGTGCACTAATCATAGGCGTGCGCAGAAGACCACCGCGCTACGTCGGAATGGGGCACGGGGAGAGCAGGAGCTGGAGCGGCGCGAGGTCATCCGGCCATGGCCTCAAGGGGGATTGCCCGCCAAGGGGGCCTGTACGGAGAGGTCTGTCTGCCGGTCGTATGACGGCTTGACGTTCTTGATGTTCAGATGGCTTTTTTGAATGACAAGAGGGGTGTGTTCAATCTTATATAATCTTAAAATAATAACGTTTTTGAAAGCAAAGCTTCAGCGTAAAGCACCATGGTAGGATGTGGATAACCTAGTAGAAGCCGGTTGCTGTGTAACAGACCCCAGAGAAACCGGCGAAACGGACTCGGCTCGGCGCGGGCCAAGCGCGTGCGCAATGCAGGGTTATGTGAGTTGTGCGGGGGTTATGTTGCTGTGAAGGGTTTCCGCCCCGGGAGCGCCGGCATTGTGGTGGGAGGTAATGAATGCCTACATATATGTTGCGGCTTCTGTTGGCTGCGGTGTTGGTGGTTCTGGCGGTGGGTGTGGTCGCGTGCGGTGGGGAGCCCACCCTGCTGACCCCTGAATCGACGGACTCCACTGCTCCTCAGGCCGGCACCACGGCTTCTACGCAAGGGTCGGGCGACGGTGCGCCCACTGTGACTGGGCCGCCCGCCACGTCGCTGGACGCCCAAGCGGCTGTGGATGTGGCTCTGGGTGTGGTGTCGGGGGGCGCGGTCATCGAGATCGAGCGCGATAGACACGACGGACGCCCCACGTGGGAGGTCGTGGTGCGCGGTGCGGATGGCCGCGGGGTGGAGTTGGATATCGATGCGGCCACAGGCGAGGTGCTTCGGCAGGAACCGGAAGAACTTCCTCCTTACGCGCGCGCCTTCGGCTCCTGCCGTCGATGTAGTGGCCGCTATGAATGCGGCTCTGGCGGTGATGCCCGGTGTGGTGGATGAAGCCGAGCTGGAGCAGTGGAAGGATGGACGCGTGGTGTGGGAAGTGGAGATCGTGGGCACCGACGGGCGGCATGCGGAGATATATATAGACGCCGGCACGGGTGAGGTCATAAGGTAGGGGGCTGGGAGCGGGCGAGCGGGGGAAAGACGCGGCCATCCAGGCTCAGGGCCACGCGCCGGCTACGGCGCCGTGGTGCTGGGGGCGTCCGGGCGGGGTCCCGACAGGCCGGTCGGGCGGGGGCCGCGGAGCGCTGCGCCCGGGCGGGTTCGCGCCTGCGTGGTTCCGGTGCAGCTCGGGCGCGTTCTTTCGGGAATGAAGGGATTGCGGTTGCTGCCGATATATACTTTAGTCTTCATTATCGTAGGCTGGGACTCGAGCCGTCCGCCGGCTGCTGTACCATTGGAGGCGGTGAGGCGGTTCATCCATGTCTGACGTGAAGAGTCGGGAGTACGCGGCCCGGTTCTAGGTCTACGGTTCGGTAACAGGGCCGACGGCCTCGTTCGGCCCGAGGGGGTGCGGATGAACATTTTTGATCTTCACTATGGGCTGATCGAGGACTACCAGCAGTATGTGGAGAGCTTCATCCGGATCAAAGACGGGTGCATTCGGGGTCTGGTCGATGAAGCGATAGCTGGAGGCCTCTTCTGGCCGGATCCCTTGGTGCAGCTGAACCCTTCATTCGAATCGGGTGGTCGGATTGCCGAACTGGTGACCGCCGATGTGCTCCATCCGGAGTGCGAGCGGGTATTTCGGGTGGCCAAGGACCAAGACGGTACGGGGAAGCCCATCATTCTCCACCGTCATCAGGCCGAGGCCGTGCGCGCCGCGGCCTCCGGGGACAACTACGTGCTGACTACGGGGACCGGCTCCGGCAAAAGCCTCGCTTACATCATCCCCATTGTGGATCGGGTGCTTCGTGAGGGATCCGGCAAAGGTATCCGCGCGATTGTCGTCTACCCCATGAACGCCCTGGCCAATAGCCAGGCGGGAGAGCTGACCAAGTTCCTTTGTGACGGCTATCCAGACGGCAAAGGCCCGGTCACCTTTCGTCGCTATACCGGCCAGGAGTCGGACGAGGAGCGGCAGGAGATCATCGGCAGCCCGCCGGATATTCTTCTTACGAACTATGTGATGTTGGAGCTTATCCTTACCCGTCCCAAGGAAGAGGGCTTGATCGGGGCGGCGCAGGGCCTGCAGTTCTTGGTGCTGGACGAGCTACATACCTACCGTGGGCGGCAGGGGGCGGATGTGGCCTATTTGGTGCGGCGGGTACGCGACCGCTTGGCGCCCGGAGGACTGCAGGTGGTGGGGACATCGGCGACACTGGCCGGTCCCGGTTCCTACGACGAGCAGCGGACTGAGGTGGCGCGGGTGGCCTCGCAGCTCTTTGGAGCACCGGTGAAGCCTGAGCGGGTTATCGGTGAGACGCTGCGTCGCGCTACGGCTCCGGCGCCGTTGAATGACCAGGCCTTCATGGAGGCGCTCCGTGACTCCATAGAAGAAAGCGGGGGTCCGGTTCCGGAGCGATACGAGGATTTCTTGGCCCATCCGGTGTCGCGCTGGATCGAAGGAGCGTTGGGCGTGGAGCCTGATCCCGATACCGGGCACCTAGTGCGCGTGAAGCCCAGGAGCATCAGCGGGGATGAGGGCGCGGCCCAGGTTCTGTCCGATCTTACGGGCGCTCCGAGGGATGCGTGCGCTGAGCGCATCGCCGATTTCCTGCTCGGTGCCGGCCGATGCGAGCGTGACCCGGTCACCGGCTTCCCGCCGTTCGCCTTCCGACTGCACCAGTTCATCAGTCGGGGCGACGCCGTGTATGCCTCGCTTGAGCGGGGGGCGGACCGCTATCTGACCACGAATGCTCAGCAGTATGTCCCCGGCTCCAGATACAAGGTGCTTTTCCCGTTGGCCTTCTGTCGCGAGTGTGGCCAGGAGTACTACGTGGTGCGCTGCCTGGAGGGACCCAACGGTGGACAGGTGTTCACACCCCGCCTGGTCTCCGAGCGGATCAATAAGGAAGACCGTACTGCGGGGTTTCTGTACCTCGACGGCTCCAACCCGTGGCCCGAAGACGAAGACGCCGTCATGGACCGCCTGCCCGAGGACTGGATCCAGGCTACCGATGGTGACCGCAGGGTGCGCAGAGACAGGGTGAAGTGGCTGCCGCGGGCGGTTCACGTACTCCCTAATGGTTTGATCAGCGATGCAGAGGCCGCTCGTGGGGCCGCTGAGGCACCGCGCGCGGGGCCGCCGAGGGTCGTCCCCGGCGCCGGCGCCGCCAGGAGGGCTACAGATCACGGGGTGGCCACCGGTGGCGTCACCGGCGAGGGCATCAACGCTACCAGCGCCGACCCAGTGGCCTGTCATTATCTGCCGGCACCGTTCAGGTTCTGCCTCTCCTGCGGGGTGTCCTACGCAGGACGCACCGGCGACTTCGTCAAACTGGGACAACTCGGCTCAGAAGGGCGGAGCACGGCCACCACCATCCTGGGTCTGGCGGCCATCCGCAATCTCCGCGCCGACACTGATCTCCCCCACGCGCGCGCAAGCTCCTCAGCTTCACCGACAATCGCCAGGACGCTTCGCTGCAGGCCGGCCATTTCAACGATTTCGTGGAGGTTGGCCTTTTGCGCTCGGCCCTCTACCGGGCGGTCGAGGCGGCGGGAGAGGCGGGCATCCGCCACGACCTGTTGACCCAGAAGGTATTTGAGGCGTTGGATTTGCCCCTGGAGCGGTACGCCGTGGATCCCACCGTCAAATTCGGTGCCCTCACCAACACGCAGGCTGCGTTGCGCAAAGTGATCGGCTATCGACTGTATCGCGATCTGCAGAAGGGTTGGCGCATCACCCTGCCCAACTTGGAGCAGTGTGGGCTTCTTAGAATCGACTACGAGTCGCTAGAGGAGCTTTGTGCCGCCGAAGAAGAGTGGGCGGAGACTCACGCGGCTTTGGTGACCGCCGCTCCAGAGGAGCGTAGTGCCATCGCGCGCACCATGCTCGATTGGATGCGGCGTGGGCTCGCCGTCAAAGTGGACTTCCTGCAGGCCGAGTCGCAGGAAAGCCTGAAGCAACAAAGCAGTCAGCACCTCTGCGCGCCGTGGGCCATCGACGAGCGCGAGAAGCTCGAGACTTCTCGTCTGGTGTTCCCACGCTCCTCTCGGCGCAATGACTCCAAAGAGCACCTCTTCCTCTCGGGGAGGGGAGGCTTCGGTCAGTATCTCCGGCGCCCGGCCACTTGGCCGCACTACCCTGAGCGGCTGTCGGTGGCAGAGGCGGAGATCGTCATCCGGCAACTGCTCGAAGTTCTGCGTCGGGCCGGTCTGGTGGAGCCCGTGAGCGAAGGGAAGGGTGGCGAAGTTTCGGGATACCAAGTTCCGGCGGCGACCATGATTTGGAGGGCGGGTGACGGCGTCACCCCCTACCACGACTTCATCCGCGTGCCGAGTCCGCCCGCGGGTGGCGGTCGCGCCAACGAGTTCTTTCTCGGTTTCTACAAGAACACGGCCCGCTCCATCGTCGGCATCGAGGCCAGGGAGCACACCGCTCAGGTGGCCTATTCTGACAGGGAAGAGCGGGAAGAGCGTTTCCGCGAGGGGAGACTCCCCGTCCTCTTCTGTTCTCCCACCATGGAGCTGGGGGTTGATATCGCCGAGCTCAACGTGGTCAACATGCGCAACATCCCG
>JAXGIS010000030.1:0-5895 GCA_040770645.1 Thermoleophilia bacterium
TCGCGTAGCAAAGCTCTGCATGCCACGCGAACACCGACGGCTTACTTGTACTTGGCTGCAGCTTCCGTCAGTTGCTTGTGGAAGTCCTCAGCCGGCAGACCCTTCGCCGCTACGTCTTTCAGCCAATTCTGAACCAGGGGTGCCAGGGCGTCGTCGAAGTTCTTCTTCTCTTCCGGCGACAGAGTGACTACCTTGACACCTTCGTTGGCGATACCCCACTCCAAGCCTTCCAGAGCAGTGGTGTCGATGATCTCGCCGCCCTTCACCGAGTACGGTTTCCCAAGGTCATCGATGGCCTTCTTGACATTGTCAGGAAGGGAGTTGTACTTGTCGTGGGTCATCACGGCCAGGAAGGTGACCTGGGTCAGGGGGTAATCAAGGACGTACTTGCACAGTTCGGCGTATTTGAAGTCCTTCAGAGTCTCGCGGGAAGTCAGAATGCCGGAGATGACGTGGGTCTGAAGAGCCTGCGCCACCTCAGACTGCGGCATACCGACACCCACTGCCCCCAAAGCCTCGAGAGCCTTCGGGCCACCCGCGCTGCGGATCTCCTCGCCCTTCAAGCTGGCGAGTGTGGTGTACTCCTTGATGGACATGATGCGGCCGGGTTCCATCGTGAAGATGGTAACAACGTGGAAGTCCTTCAGTTCAGCGATGTCCTTGTTGGCCATAACTACGTCATAGATGGCCGCGCTTCCCTGCGCACCCGTCTCGTAGAGGCCGGGCAGGTCATTGATGGAGAGGAGCGGGAAACGGCCTGGTTCGTACGTGGGGCACGACACGCCAATGTCCGCTACGCCTTCCAGAACGCCGTCATACATGTTTTGGGCCGTCAGGAGTGTGCCACCGGGGAACCACTTGACCGTGACCTGACCGTTGGTGGCCTTCTGGAGTTCTTCGTTGAACCACATGGTGGCTTTGCCGGGGAAGGTTGCTTCCGGCGCAAAGAACGCCACCTTCAGTTCCACAGGCTTGCCGGCGGTGGTGGTGGTGGCTTCAGCGGTGGTGGTGGTGGCTTCGCCGCCGGCGGCGGTGGTGGTGGTTTCCGGTGCCTTGGTGGTGGTAGTGGTGCCGCCACAACCGACGAGCACCATGCCAAAGAGCGAGATTACGACAACTATCGCAACTGCCCAGCTGACTCGTTTCATGAAATCCCCATCCTTACTTTGCATGGCATCACTTCGTAGATTCCGCCGGTGGCCAGACACTCGCGCACCGGCTTCACGACGTTGCCTACACGGCGTCTACACTCCCCCTGGCGCCCCACCTCCTCCCCTTTTTGTGTTCCCGCCCATCTCACACGACCCAGCTACACCTGCGTGGGCGAGAGGGCGGTTGCTCCAAGGCCACCGCCCTCTCTCATCATAACCCCCTTAACCGACGACCCTGCCGGCCTTCTCAAGAATGGCCTGCAACACCCGATCCGGGGTCATGGGCAGCCTACGCAGACGCACGCCCACGGCGTCGTAGATGGCATTGGAAATCGCGGGAGCCACCGGCACCAAGCCGGGTTCACCCACACCCTTGGCCCCGAAGGGGCCTTCGGGATCGTTGGTTTCGACCACCAGTGACTCCATGGGAACCACATCCAGGCACGTGAGGATCTTGTAGTCCCTGAAGTTCGGGTTGAGCATGCGACCGTGATCGAACAGCATCTCCTCGGTCAGAGCGTAGCCGACGCCCTGCATGATGCCGCCGAGGCCCGCCATCGGGGAAGCATGGGGTTGATCGCTCGACCGATGTCATGAGCGGCCACGTAGTTCACGACATCAAGAACTTGACCGTCTCGGTATCCACTTTACTTCTACACCGTGCCCCCGTATGCGTGTACCATGGAGAAGTTGCCGTGGAAGTCCCCGGCCAGAAGCTTGTTGTTGGGCTCCCGGAAGTTGGAGGCCATGAACATGGTACCACGCCCGGTCATGGGCCCGGCGCAGCATCTTCTCCCCCTTGGTCGATTGCTTCTCGGGGTCATCGGTCTGAGCCAGCACCATGCCGGCCTTGATGTCAGCCGGCCTCTTCGGGCAGTTCCAGCTGCGCTGCGAGGCTTGGCCTGCATTTGAGCGCGCACCATCTCGGCACACACCTTGGCCGAGTTGCCGGCCACGAAAGTGGAGCGGGAGGCGTGGCACGCCGTGTCAACCGCAGGTATCCGTGTCGCCTACGTGCACGATCACCTTCTCGGGATTGAAGCCCAACACCTCTGCCACGATCTGGCGGAGCACGGTGTCAAGCCTTGGCCTATGTCTTGGGAGCCGGAGAACACGTCCACCCAGCCTGCGTCGTCTATCTTGATAGAGGTGGCGCAGCCGTCGGACCGGTAGATCTTGGCGCCGCCGCCCGTGAATGAGGGAGGCCAAGCCCATGCCCCCGGGCCTTGGGCGTACCTTCCACCATGCCCGACTTGTGATTAGGCGTACGATCTTCTCAACCACGGCTTCAAGCACTCGCGATGCCACTGCAGGTCTTGGGGAGAAAGCCCTGAGGATTTCTTCGCCCGGGATACCGGCGTTGCGGCGTCTCATCTCCGCAGGGTCGATACCGGCCTTTTCAGCCAACTCATCAAGGTTGCAGTCTATGGCCATGGTGGCTTGCGGGTTGCCGTAGCCGCGCATGGCTAGGCCCCAGGTGTTGTTGGTGTAACGGCAGGTGGCAGCTGCAATGTTGGGCACCCGGTAGAGACTGGACATGGGCATCATCATGACGGAAGGCGTGGTCGCCCCCCAGGAGATGTAGGCACCGTTGTCCAAGACCGCATCCACCTCACGGAAGGTGAGGTAGCCTTCTTTATCACAACCCTGCGTGATGGTGAACTTGGCCTGCTGACGGGGTGAGGTGGCGAAGAACTCCTCTTCCCGTGTGAACACGATCTTCACCGGCTGCTTAGTACGGTGCGAAAGCAGCATGGCGATGTACTGGTAGCCGTAGGTATCGAGCTTCGAGCCGAAGCCACCGCCGATGGTGGGCGTAACCACCCGCACTCGGCCCTTGAGACCCATGGCCTTCAAGGCTTCCAGGAAATCCGCCTTGGCCAGAGACGGAATCTGGGTGATGTCGTAGATAGTCAGATTGTCGGCCGCATCGAAACTGGCGATGCATGCCGACGTCCCCAGGCAGCAGTGGTTGACGGCCGGACATTCATATGAAGTGGTCACGGTGTAAGCAGCCTCGGCCTTGCCTTTCTCCAAGTCGCCACACACCAGTTTCCACGGGAGCCGAATGCGGTTGTCTTTGAGCTCCTTACCCCTGGCGTCCATCTCGTGGATGAGAGGCGCCCCCTCGGCCATGGCATCTTCAGGAGAGAAGACACCCGGCAGGTCCTCGTAGACCACCTTGATCTTGGACACAGCCTCCTCGGCCGCTTCCCAGGAAGTAGCGGCCACAGCCGCCACCTCGTCACGGAACGAGCGTACCTTGTCGCGTTTGAGGACCGGCTGGTCCTTCATGAAGCCAATACGGATCTCGGGGGTGTTGTAGGCGGTGATGACGGCGCGCACGCCGGGGACCTTCTCAGCCTCGGTGGTATCAATGGAGAGAATCTTGGCGTGAGCACGGTCGCTCCACAGTATCTTGCCGTAGAGCATGCCGGGGAGTTGCATGTCGTAGATATATTTAGCCTGGCCCAGTACTTTGAAAAGGGCGTCCGACTTGGGGATGCGCTTGCCCACCACGATGAGCTCTTCAGGAGCGCACACCGGGGTCTCAACCTCGGGGAGAAGACGTTCTTCCTTTCGTGTCATTTCCTCATCTCCTCGGCGGCCGCCAGCACTGCTTCCACGATCTGGGTGTAGCCGGTGCAACGGCAGATGTTGCCGGCCAATGCCACCTTGACTTCCTGCGCGACGGGGGCGGGATTGCGGTCCAAAAGGGCTTTGGCGCTCATGATCATGCCTGGGGTGCAGAAGCCGCACTGCACAGCGCCACCTTCCACAAAGGCCTTCTGCAGAGGGTGCAGCCCACCACTCTTCAGCACCAGCCCCTCCACCGTCTCCACCTGCCGGCCGTCGGCCTCGCAGGCCGGGTACAGGCAGCTGGCCACGGCCACTCCGTCCACGATCACGGTGCAGGCACCGCACTCACCGGCCCCGCAGCCTTCCTTGGCACCCGCGAGCTGCAGGTCATCGTTGAGGACCGACAGTAGGTTGGCATCCTCGCGCACATCGAGCGTGACCGGGTTCCCGTTCACTGTGACTGTAATGGTCTTCACTTGTCACTCACTTTCCACTCACGAAGTCCAGCGCACCGGAGAGTCCGATGACACGGGGGACCAACACCCGCACCATCTCCCGACGGTACCAGGCCCGGCCCCGCCAGGTGTCGCGCACCAAGGCGTTACGGGCCGCCACTTCACCCGCTTCCTTTGCCAACGCAGCCGTGAGCTTCTTGCCCTCCAGCACCTTCTCGGCTTCGGGGGAGCGAGCGGGCATAGGGGCACACACCCCTAGCGAGATACGGGCACAGGTCACGGTGCCGTCCTCGGCTAACGTGACGCGGACGCCCACGCCCAGTAGTGGCAGCTCCACGCCTTTGCGGCGCGTGTGTTTCCAGTAATAGGCGAAGGTGCGGGGTCCAGGAGCGGGAACCCGGATTTCTTTCAAGAGTTCGGCCGGCCCCAACCTGGTCTCGCCCGGGCCCACGAAGAAGTCGGCTAGGGCCAGTTCGCGCTCGCCCTGAGATCCGGCCAGCACCAGGCTGGCATCGTAGAGTAAGAGACCCACGGCCGAATCGGCGCAGGGCGCGGCGTTGCAGATATTGCCTCCCACAGTGGCCACGTTGCGCACCTGACGGCTGCCCAGCCCCGAACAGGCTTGGTGCACGGCCGGGAAGTGCGACTTCATCCAGGGCGAATCCTCCACGTCGCCGTGGGTTGTGGCGGCGCCCAGCAGTACACCGCTATTTGCGGCGACGCCATCGGCCTTGCCTTCGTAGGTATCGGTATCACGGTCGGGCAAGATGAACCTGAGGTTGGGGATGCCCTTGAGAGACACTAGGGCCTTGGGGGTGTGCTTCTTGGAGCGGATGCCCACCCACACGTCGGTGGCACCGGCCACCGGCTGCGCTCCCTCCGTTGAGGAAAGGAGCGAGATGGCCTCCGCCAATGAAGTGGGGCGGAGGAAGTCGAGTGCTGCTGGCATGAGTACTCTCCAGTCTCGCCGGTTTACGCGGCTACTGCCCGCGGTTGTCGTAGACGCGCTTGCTCTTGCGCTCAGACCGAGGGAGCGAACCGTAGTCCACGATCTCCACATCGCCCGAGCACATGATCTCGGCCTTGATCCGCTTTTCGATCATCTTGCCGAGGTCTTTGTCCTTGGCGGGATCGCCCTCGGGCTCACGCTCGACCAAAATGGTCATGAAGTCCTTGCCTTCACGACGATCAAGGATGACGTTGTACTCGCTGGAGACCCCGGGAGCGTTCACGAGGACGTGCTCGATCTGGCCGGGATAGATGTTGACTGCTCGGAAGATGAACATGTCGTCGCTGCGGCCCTGCAGCTTGTCGTGCCTGGGCAGCACGGAGCCACAAGGGCACCGGCCGGGAATGATGCGGGTGAGATCTCGGGTCCGGTAGCGAACAAGCGGTGACCCCTCCTTCGCGAGCGTCGTCACGACCATCTCGCCCACTTCGCCTTCGGCGACAGGCTCAAGCGTCTCAGGATTGAGGATCTCGAGGATGTAATAGTCAGCCCAGTAGTGAATCCCAGTGTGGTAACGGCAGTCCAAACCGGTACCGGGGCCATAGAGTTCGGTCATGCCGGGGATATCGTAGATCTCTTCAACCGGAATGCGCAGAAGTTCGGCGATCCGCTGGTCCATGGCTTGACTGTGACGCTCGGAGCCGAGGATGACCTTGCGCACCTTGATCTTGTCATTCATGCCCCTCTGGTCTACCTGCTC
>JAXGIS010000031.1:0-3691 GCA_040770645.1 Thermoleophilia bacterium
CGCGCAGGGAGTCAATGGCCATACCTACCCGGCCCACCTCGCCCGCGGCACGAGGGTCATCGGAGTCCAAGCCCATCTGCGTAGGGAGGTCAAATGCCACGTTCAGACCGGTTTGCCCAGCCGACAGCAGCATGTGCCAGCGCTCATTGGTCTCCCGGGGCGTCCCGAAACCGGCGTACTGCCGGGTGGTCCACTCCCGGCTACGATAGCCTAGGGGGAAGTTGTTGCGGGTGAAGGGGTAAGAGCCCGGTGCGCCCAAATCCTGCTCGTAATCGAAGCCGATGCGCTCCAGATCTTCGGGACCGTAAACGGCCTTGACCTCAATCCCCGACGGGTAGATGACGTTGGTCACCTCACCCTTTTCGTTTGTTATGTACCGTGCAACGTCAGACATATCAGCATCCCCCTAGTTCACATTCGCCTGAATCCAGGCGACGGCTTCGTCGATGGGGGTGCCGCCGGGGAAAACGCCGGCCACGCCGAGGTCTTTCAGGGTGGGGATATCCCGCGAAGGGATTACCTCCCCGGCCACCTTAATGTCGGTGGCGCCCTCGGCCCGTAGTTTCTCCACCACTTCCCGACAGATGTGCACGTGGCCGCCGGTCATAACAGACAGGCCCAGCACATCGGCATCCTCCTGGATAGCCGTGCTCACGATACTGTCCACGCTCTGATGCAGCCCGGTATAGATGACCTCCATACCGGCCTCTTTGAGCGCCAGGGCTACCACCTTGGCGCCGCGGTCGTGGCCATCCAGACCGGGCTTGGCCACCACCACCTTGATTCGTTTGTCACCCACAGCACGCTCTCCCAATGTGTGGCGTTTATATCCTGACGGTCACATCCTGCCCGAAATCAGCCTTTGACGGCCTTAACCTGTTTGATGATCTCCGGAATCACTTGGAGTGCGTCCCCAGTGATTCCGTAGTCTGCGTACTCGAACATAATGGCGTTTGGGTCCGTGTTGATCGCGACCACCACTTTGGACGTGTCCATACCCATGATGTGGTGGGTGGCGCCGGAGATCCCACACGCGAAGTAGAGACTTGGAGACACTGTCTTTCCGGACTTGCCCACCTGGATGGAGTGGTCCGCGCCCTTCCAGCCGGCATCCACCAGTGCTCTGGTGACGCCCCACGCCCCGCCCAAGACGTCAGCCAGTTCCTCCAGAAGTGCCAGGTTCTCCTCGGACTTCATACCGCGACCGCCGCAGATGACCACCGATGCTTCGGTGACGTCGATCTTCTTGCCCTCTTCGACCACCTGTTCCACCACCGGCGTCCGATCGACGACCGCGTCGATGGTCTTCTCCTCGTATGCGGTGCCGGTGACGGGAGCTATGTCAGTGGGGAAGGAGTTGGGCCGGAAAGCAATCAACGCTGAACCACCCTCCACGGCGAGGTCCATATACGCCTTGCCGCCTTGAGCCGGCCGATGCACAACATAAGAGGAACCATCTTTGGTCAAGCCCATGCCCGCCGTGATGGCATTGAGACCTAGCCGCGCCGCAATGCGAGGAAGCAGGTCCCGCGTGCGTTGTCCCTCGCCGAACAACACCACGTCCGCACCTTCCGCTTGAATGACTTGCGCCAGGGCGTCCACCCAAGTGTCTGCGCTGTACGGAGCCAGATGTGCCCCGTCCACCGTGAGTACTTTGGCAGCCAGCCCCTCCAGCTGGTCTTTCTTGGATGCGTCCTCACCTACCAAAACAGCTGTAGCCGGGTCGCCCAACGCCCGCGCCTGTGCGAGCAGTTCGAAGGTGGATGGCCGGAACCCATCGCCCACGGCCTCAGCTATCACCAGAATCGACATGCCACCCTCCTCACAGCGCTTTGGCTTCGTCGCGCAGTAGTCGCACCAGTTCGGCGGCGGCTTCCGCGGATCGCCCGGAATCATCTTGATGGCTGCGCGCTTGGCCGGGGGCTGGTACCCAAGAACCTTGATCTCCGGCGCAGCCTCCACTCCAAGATCGGCGAGGGAGTACTTGTCGATCTTGGCCTTCATGGCCTTGCGACACCCGTCACCGCGGGGACCCGGGGCTCGAAGAGCCCTTTTTCAGCCGTGATCAGCGCCGGAAGCGGCACCTCGTACTTCTCGGTCCCGGTATCGGTATGACGCGTAACCGTAATGGACCCGTCTGAGGCCTCGAGACCGGTCACGCCCACCACGCAGGGGATGCCGAGAATCTCGGCCACCATGGGGCCTACCAGGCCGGCCTCGTCGGTGGCCTGCTTCCCGGCGATGACGAGATCGAAGCCTTCCGCAGAAACGCGGCGAGTACCCGGGCTACCGTCAGGGCCGGCCCCCGGCCAAGGCAGGGTCGTCGATCTGGAATGCGCCGGGGATACCCATGGCCAAAAGCCCGCCGCAACGCGTCGATGCCGGTGCCGGCGCCGGCCGCCACAGCATAAGCCCCAGCGCCTGCGCTTTCCTTGAGCTTGAGCGCTGCCTCCACCGCGATCTCGTCGGAAAAGTTGGCACTGCGCTTTCTTCAATATCGAGAGACGCTCTCCCCGGCGGCCACCTTCACCTGTGCCTCCAGGTCTGGCACCTCTTTCGCTAGAACGGCTACCTTCACGGCCGACCTCCGTATTGGTCCGAGGGCCCCGGCCACCGCCGGGCCCTCGACCTTGGCTCCTTGATCCGATTCTTCCGGCCCGCTAAATCCGCGACTGCCACCTTCCCCTGATCATCTGGCCGCCGATGAAATCCTTGATGATCTCGTGCGTACCGCCCCCATACAACAAGAAGCGCGCGTCCCGGAAGTAGCGCTGAGGACCATACTCGCGAGCGAAACCATTGCCGCCGTAGATGCGCATGACTTCATCCACGCACTCCATGCACATCTCTGTGGCCAACATCTGGGTGAGGAAAGCTTCCTCACGCGGGTTGGGGCCACGACCGGCCTTCTCTTCATCGATCATCCAGGCTGTGCGGAACACCATGAGCTTGGAAGCTTCCATGTTCATGGCAATGCGGGCAAACTTCTCGCGTATGAGCTGGTAATCGCCAATGATGTGACCGAAAGCCTTGCGGCCCGCGCGTACTCGAGCGCATCCTTCATAGCCGTAGTGGCAATGCCCACGGCCTGGGCGGCCGTCATGCAACGGACTTCGTTGAGAATATCCGTCAGGTGCTGGACGCCACGACCTACTTCATCACCCAGGAAATGGTCTTCGGGGACAAACACATTGTCGAAGATCAGTTCGCCGGTGATGGGACCCTGCGCACCCATCTTGTGCAAGACCTGGCCGCTGGAGAAGCCCTCCATGCCGCGCTCAATCAAGAAGAAGTCGAGACCCCTGGCGCCCTTGCTGGGATCGGTCTGGCAGATGACGGTGCAGAAGTCGCAGATGGGTCCGTTGGTAATCCAGTTCTTGACGCCATTGATTACCCATCCCCCGTCCACTTTGGTGGCGGTGGTGCGCGTGGCGCCCACATCCGAGCCAGACTGGTCTTCGGTGAAGCAGATAACCCCGATCTTCTCACCGCGGATAGCGGGGACCATTAGACGGTTCACGATGTCTTCACTGCCGAAGCGATGCAGGAAGTAAGTCCCCATGAGCATGTTCATAGTGATAGCCATGGAGAAGCCCGCCGAGGCCCGTGCCAGTTCTTGGTAGAAGAGCATGCAGGTGATGGTGTCTGCCGCCATGCCGCCCACTTCTTCGGGGTAGCGCAGGCCCAAGTA
>JAXGIS010000032.1:0-3343 GCA_040770645.1 Thermoleophilia bacterium
TTGCCTTGCCGGCCCCGAGGGAAGACAAGGAGCACCGAATACTCGCCGCTCTGATGGCCGGAGATGGGTCTCGAGTGGTCTTTGCCTACGGAGCGGCCGGCGGAAAGGGGCTCCCATGCAAGGGGCACGGTCGCGGGGTGAATCATCCGATCTGAAAGCCCGAGTGGAGCATGAGGATTCTTCGGTCACCCACGAGGAGGGCGTTGCTCTCCCTCGGCTGAGCAGTGACGAGACCGTCGTGCTCGATGCGCTCTCGGGCCATCTCACCGGCGCCACGTTGGGGTGGCTCCGGTCTCGCTGCGGGCTGCCTGAGGAGCGTCTGCAGTTGTGCCTGGCCGCACTGCGGCACAAAGGACTTGTAGTGCGCCTCAACACGGTGGTGGAGAGCTACAGTTGCCGATTCCCTGGTGTGCGCGTCTCCTGAGTGAAGGGTTCGTGAAAACCGGATAGGAAACGCAGGCGGTGCCTCTAGTGTTCGCCGGACACCGCCCTCTCTTCCATGCGTGGGCGCGGTCGTAACCCGCGGTGCCGTCAAGCCCGGGGTGCAGTCAGGGCAAGGTGAAGTTGGGGGCACGGCGGGTCTGCTAGAATGCCCCGGACATGGCCGGCCTCAGATCCGATCTTCAGCACAGCGAGGCGCCACTGCCCGACCGGCGTCCCATTGGTGTTTTCGACTCCGGGGTTGGTGGCCTGACCGTCCTTCACGAATGCCTCGTCAACCTTCCCCATGAGGACTTTGTGTACTTGGGGGACACCGCTGCCTTCCCGTACGGTCCACGCAGCCACGACGAAGTGCGGAGGCTGGCCTTCCACAACGTGGGCTTCTTGGTGGACAGGGGAGTCAAACTCATCGTGGTGGCGTGTAATTCGGCCACGGCTGTGGCGCTGCCTCAGCTCCAAGCCTCGTTCGATACGCCCATCGTGGGAGTGGTGATGCCGGGGGCGCGCGCCGCCGTGCAGGCCACTCGCACGCGGCGGGTGGGGTTAATGGCCACCGAGGCTACAGTGCGGTCCGGAAGCTACCAGCGCGCGTTGCACGTCTTGGACGCAGGTATCGAAGTGGAGGCGGTGGCCTGCCCGCTGCTGGCTCCCCTGATTCAAGAGGGCGATGTGTTCTCAGAGCGGGTGGAGGACGCGGTCAGGGAGTATGTGGGGCCGCTCAAGAAGGCCTGCGTGGACACGGTGATTTTGGGCTGTACCCACTATCCTCTCCTCACACCCATGCTCCGCCGCCTGCTCGGCCCGCGGGTAGCGTTGGTGAACTCGGCGGAAGAGATCGCACGGGAGGTGGTGGAGATCATCGATCGCAAACAAATGGGCAATGTTAGGGAGCGCGAAGGCACGTACGCGTTCTTCGCCACTTCCAATCCCGAGGAGTTCCGGGCGGTAGGGGCCCGTTTCTTACAACTCCCCATTCGTGAGGTCGGGCTCTGGGATGGCGTCTCCCTCCTTCGACCCGACTGTGCGGGTGTGACGGCTCATGGCAACTGAGCCGCAAGGGCAGCATACCGGTCCCTCCTCCGAATCGCGGGTGGGCCGGCGTGGACCCAGAGAGATACGCCCGCTGGGAGTGACCCCAGGTTTCTTGGGGTCGGCCCAAGGCTCGGTGCTTTTAGAACTGGGACGCACGCGGGTGCTGTGTGCGGCCAACCTGGTTGAGGGGGTACCGGGCTGGCGCCGGGGCAGCCGCGAGGGATGGCTGACGGCCGAGTACTCTTTGTTGCCCTCGTCAACCCAGGAACGCACTCCACGGGAAGCTGTGCGTGGTCGGCAGGACGGCCGCACTGTTGAGATCCAGCGCCTCATCGGCCGTTCGCTGCGCACGGTGACCGACCTTGGCGCGCTGGGAGAGCGTACGCTGTACGTCGACTGCGACGTGATAGAGGCCGATGGGGGTACGCGATGCGCTGCGGTCTCCGGGGGCTATCTGGCGTTGCACCTGGCGCTAATGAAGGCGGTGGACGAAGGGCGGCTGCGATCGCTCCCCTTACAGACTCGGTGGCGGCTGTCAGCGTGGGAGTGGTGGGCGGCATGCCTGTGCTGGATCTGGAGTACGCGGAGGATTCGGCGGCCGACGTGGATATGAACGTGGTCATGACCGGTTCCGGCCGGATCATCGAGGTGCAGGCCACAGCCGAGATCGTTCCGTTCAGCAGGGATACACTGGAACAGTTGCTGGATCTGGCCGAAGAGGGTCTGAAGGAGATCTCCGTCGTACAGGCCGAAGTCATTGCTTCGGTATATAGGGCCCAGAACCATCGCGTGGGTTAGACGGGGCGTGGCTGTGCTCGGGGGGCGGATGGTGCTGGCCAGCGGTAATGCCGGCAAAGCCCGCGAGTTCACCCGCCTGCTGCAGCCGCTGCAGGTGGAACCCATGCCTCCATTCGTGGTATTGCCACCCGAGACGGGGGAGACCTTCCTCGAGAACGCCGAAATCAAAGCCCGTTCTGTTTTTGCGCAACTGGGTGGCCGGCTGGCCGTGATCGCAGATGATTCAGGCCTGGAGGTGCGGGCGCTGGGTGGGCGGCCCGGGGTTCACTCGGCGCGCTACGCAGCCGAGACGGCCACCGACGAGCAGAACGTGTCCCGTTTGTTGCACGACTTGTCGCGACACGACGACCGATCGGCCCGATTTGTTTGTGAGTTGATACTGCTGGTGCCGACCCACGCCGGTGGGGCTCCGGAGGCGGCGCCGTGCGTGCTGCAGGCGCGCGGTGTGTTGGAGGGCACCATCGAGACTGCGCCTCGGGGGATGGGCGGCTTCGGATATGATCCCGTGTTCAGGCCCCTGGGTTGGACGCGCACGTTGGCTGAGGCTGATCCGCAGGACAAGGACCGTGTCTCCCACAGGGGGGTGGCCGCGCGCCGCCTCATGCAGATTCTCGCGGAGACGGGATATATGGGGCAGGTCGGGTGACGCGCGAGGAATTCGAAGGCTTGGTGGAGGAAGCGCTTGCCTCCCTCCCTGAGGAGTTCCTGGGCGCTTTGGAAAACATCGAAGTGGTGGTGGAGGATTGGCCCACGCCTGAGGATTTGGAAGCGGCAGGATTGGATAAGCGCGGCCGGGGGACACTGCTGGGCCTCTACCACGGGGTGCCTCTTACAGAGCGAGGCGTGTGGTACGCCGGTGTAGAGCCCGATCTCATCACCATCTATCAAGGTCCCATTGAGGCCGTGGCCGGGCATGAACCCGTGGCCATCCGTCGTCAGGTACGCATAACCGTGCTCCACGAGGTGGGCCACTACTTCGGTATCGACGATGAGCGTCTGGCAGAACTGGGCTGGTACTGAGGGTTGGGGCCTTCGGTCGCGGGGCCGGCGGTCCTGATGCGTGCCGGTGCGT
>JAXGIS010000033.1:0-2670 GCA_040770645.1 Thermoleophilia bacterium
GAACCGCCAAGCAGATACCTACCTCAAGGTCATGGGCCTATGGGACCGTCGAGCGGATCGCGTCGGCGCGTTCTCCAAAGGGATGAAGCAGCGGTTGGCGCTGGCGCGAACCCTGCTCAACGAGCCGGACATCCTCTTTCTGGACGAGCCCACCGCCGGGCTCGATCCCGAAGTGGCACTCGAAGTTCGCGGGCTCATCGCGCAACTGTCGGCGGAGGGAAGGACCATCCTGCTCTGCACGCATCTCCTCGGTGAAGCCGAAAGCCTGTGCCACCGCATCTCGGTGCTGCGCACCCGTCTGCTGGCCGTGGGATCGCCGACAGAACTGCGGCAGCAGCTGTTCCGGCGCACCACCACCATCGAGTTGGCAGGGGACGGGACCACTCCCGAGACGGTGGCCGCCGGTCTGCGTTCCCTGCCTTGGGTGGTCTCAATTGAGGTTGGCAGAGGGATACTCGCCGTGGAACTGCAGGATACCGATCTCCACGGCCCCGCGCTGGTGCAGGCCGTCCTCAACGCCGGTGGCCGTATTCGATCCGTTATCGAGAAGAAGCACTCCCTGGAAGATGTGCACCTCAACCTGGTACACGAGGACGCGTCCGGAGACAAGATGTGAATCGGCGAAGGCTTCGCGTCATCATCATCAAGGAGTGGGCCGTGCTCTCCCGGGATGTCAACAGCATCCTACTCCACGCTTCTTCCCCTGCTCATCATCGCGGAGGCCGTGGTGGTCATATGGTTGGTGCAGCACTTCGCCGGCGATGCCATCGCTCAATCGGCTTTCTTCCAGAGCCCACTGGCCAAGCTGCGAACCGCCGTCCCCGCCGTGGCCGACCTGGACACAGTTGACCAAGTCCGGGTGTTCCTCCTCACTCAGCTCAACCTCTTCCTCCTCTTGATCCCAACCATGGTGGCGATTAGTTTCGCCACCTTTACCATAGTGGATGAGAAGCTCTCCGGTAGCCTGGAAGCGCTTCTGGCTACGCCGATACGGACAGCGAACTGCTCCTGGGCAAAGCCTTGGCGGGGGCTATCCCGGCTCTGGCTGCCTCCTGGATATGCGCGGGGATGACTCTGCTCGTGGTGTCGCTGATGGGATGGCGAGACCTGGTGGCCATGGTGGTGACACCGGCCTGGGTGCTCACACTGGTGTTGCTGGTGCCGGGAGTGACGCTACTCAGCTTCTTGTTGGGCGTGATAGGCTCATCCCGTGCTCGAGATCCCAAAAACGCGCAGAATCTGGTGTGGTCATCGTCCTGCCTGTATTCGCATTCATAGCGCTGCAGATCACCGGCGTGCTGTGGCTGGGTTTGATCGGCGCCCTGGCTTTGGCCTGCGGGCTCCTGGTGGTTGACTTCCCGGTGCTTCACGTGGCGGTGGCCTTGTTCCAACGTGAATCCATCGTCCTACGCTGGCGGTAGACCATGATCCGTTGGTGTGGGTTCGACTATGGAGAGACCCTCATGGATCCTTCGGGCCTACGCAACCCGCTGCTCTGGGGCGACGTGTGCAAGGCCGTGGGTCGTCCGGAGTTGATCGAAGACAGGGTGCACGCCTACCGTACGCTGCGCGAAGCCTATGGTGAGTATTACACCGTGAAGGAGGGCCAAGGCATGAAGTGCTGTCGTTTGTAATGGGGAACGACGAAGAGGCACAACAGGCCTTCATGGAAGCCGAACCTCGCCTGCTGGGACACGGCGACCACGTGCACGAAGTGATGCAAACCCTGTGCGACATGGGAATCATCCTCGACGTGGTCTCCGAGCTCATTCGCACGGTGGGCCCTGTGGACCAGAATGTGATTCTGCGATTCCTCACCGCCCACGATCTGCGCCGCTACTTCCGTTACCTCATCACACCCTTGGGGAAGATCGACATGGGTAGCGGCCAAGTGATTGACGCGCAGTATCGGGGGCACACCAAGGGCCAGGGCACCATTTACGACGTTTTGGTGGCCGATCTGCGCAGCCAGGGCATCGCCCCGGCAGAAGCGGTGATGGTGGGGGATCGGCCGTCCACCGATATCGAACCGGCCCACATCCGCGGCCTACGCACGGTACAGTATTCCGGCTACTCCCACTGGCCTCCCACGCCTGCCGCCGACGCCGTGATCCATGACTTCTTGGCCCTACCACCGCTCATCGCCGCTTGGTGATGTGATTCACGCCCTGCGCTTGGTTTAGCCAACCAGAACGATCGGGAAGCATACTGACTGTGACCAGCGACGTACTCATCACAAACTGGCATCACGACCTGCAAACGGCTCTAAGCGCCGAGTCGTTGACGGCGGTTGATGTCCGTGTGGGCGTTTTCTACACCGCGGTGATGTTGGCCACAGGGGAGGTTGGTGTTGCCTTCACCCCTCGCGACCTGGCCGACACAGTGTGCTGTCCCCGCTCGGCTGCAGCAGGCCCGCCGGCGGGCAGGCTTTCCGGCGCATCGATCTGGGAACTGGCTGAGTATGCGCAGGCCCGGACACCTTTGCGAAGGGCCGTGGGCGTGGCCGCCCTCAATGCGCTTTCCGCCCGTGCCGTAGACCTGCACGGAGTGCCCGGGGGCAGAATAATGCCCGACGCCGACGCGCTCGATGCCGCCAACGTGCGGCCTGAGGAGACCGTGGCCATGGTGGGGGCCTTCACACCGTTCATCAAGGCCCTCAAGACTACCGTG
>JAXGIS010000034.1:0-2434 GCA_040770645.1 Thermoleophilia bacterium
GCGCCTCGTAGGGCGTGGCCGCACCGGCAGCCCATCCGGCTTGGAAGCGCTGGATATCGCTCAGAATCTCAGCCTGTCCGCTGGTGCATTGCCGGAGCACGGCCGCGTGGCCGGCGGTCGTGAAAACAGTGGCTTGGGGCCAATACAACTCCGTGACCTTCTGCGCCAATTGACGAGTGGTGAGAACCGATGGAGCCGCCCCGGATTTATCGGAGCATTCCAGGCATAAGTCGATAAGCCCGAGCAGAACCGCGAACTTGTAGGTGGCAGTGAAGCTGCCGTAATCGAGCAGGGCCAGCAGCTTCTCGGCGAAGGCGATGGCACCGGTGTCTCCGCCGGGCAAAGCCATCACTCGATGTCCTTCCAATAGGGAGCGCGGGCGCGAATAACCCAACGTACTCCCCCGCGAGGGTCGGCCACATCTCCGGTATAGCGCGGAATCACGTGCATATGCACGTGGAATATGGTCTGACCGGCCGCGGCGCCCACGTTAATGCCGATGTTGAATCCCTGTGGGCGAAAATCCTGATTGATCCGCTCCCCGACAGCATCGACCAGATGCCAGATCGCCTCCTTCTCCTCTTGAGTCAGGGCGAAGTAACCGGCCAGGTGACGGCGGGGTATCACCAGCACATGGCCCGGATTGACCGGAAATGAATCCCACATAGCCGCCGCCAGGGCATTGCCGACGAACTCTTCTCCGCGAGTGAGACGATCGCACAGCGGGCACGACGATTCTTCGGGCCCTTCCTCCCCAACCGCCTTGGAAGTGGCTCCGAGAGGCCCTGCCGCTCCGCCCGGCTCAGACATCGCTCTCCGACCCGGGCGGGCGCACATGTGGTTGTCCTGGAAGGAAGCCACGTGTTCTGCACTGATCACCTGCCGACACGGGGAGCAACCGCGACTCGATCTCATCTTCCCTCAGACGATCACAAACTTCTGGATATGTTTGACCACCTCATCAGGATCATCTATTACTTTGAAGAGGTCCAGATCCTCTCGACAGATCATGCCCTCTTTCAGCATCATCCTCTTCAGCCATGAGATGAGCCCTTTCCAGAAATCGCTCCCCACAAGAACCACGGGGAAGCCTTTGATGCGCTTGGTTTGGATCAGGGTGAGCGCTTCGAACAGTTCGTCCATGGTACCGAACCCACCCGGCATGACGATGTAGGCCACGGAGTACTTGACGAACATGACTTTCCGTATGAAGAAGTAATGGTAGTTCACAGGTACGTTTGCGTATGGGTTAGGTTTCTGTTCAAAGGGAAGCTCGATGTTCATGCCCACCGACGTGCCGCCCGCTTCAGCCGCCCCCAAGTTGGCCGCCTCCATGATGCCGGGTCCACCACCGCTGATGACGCTGAAGCCGGCTTCCACCAGCTTGACCGCCAACAGGCGGCCCTGCTCGTAGCAGGGGTCCTCCGGCTTGATCCGAGCCGACCCGAAGATGGTGACGGCCTTCCCGATTCGCGAAAGTGTATCGATGGCATCCACAAACTCGGCCATGATCCGGAAGATACGCCAGGACTCCGCCGGCGTGAGGCTGTCCAGAAGGTACTGTCTGTCATCCACCGCGCACCTCTTCCCACCTCTTTCGTTTGTGTGGCACGCACCCCAGCACGGCTCGCCTCACAAGCTCTGCTGCTATCTGAACCTTGTAGTTGCTCCCACCACGTGGCTTGGCATCACGAACAGCCAGAGCACCGGCCTCCTGCGCGAGTTCCGCTGTCACAGGTTGATTTTTCAAGAAAGCTTCAACCTCCTTCGCTCGACAGGAAGAGGGCCACCGAGCCCAGTACCAGACCGGCCTCCACCACCTCTGTCTCCTCTACGCGTAGAAGTGATGCCGCGCTGACGATAGCGAAATCGATGGCATCTCGTATGCGGAACTTCTGATAGGTCTGAACGCTATCTGGAAGAGGGGGCGGCAGACGAAGCTCCTCCACCACTTCACCTGGCCTGAGCACCGTCGACCCCATCGCTGCGCCAACGAAGAAATCGTCTGCAGGTATAAGCCGCACATTGGTCTTGATCCACGCTCCCAGCGCCACTACCGCCGTAGCCAAATCCGAAGTCGACACCGCCACGCAGCCCTGCACAAAATGACCTTCATCCCCCCCCTGAACGACGGCCTCGGCCTTGTGGCCCGCTTCCTCCTGCAGGCGGCCGATGGTGGCGCCAAAGATGGAGCCGAAGCGATTATCGCCACCGAGAGCGAAGCACACCCCTCCGCCTTTACGTCGGCAGAAGAAGTGGTTGCCCGGGGAGCGGTAGTACCAGCAGCGGGGTTCTTGGCAGAGGTTGCCACCCACCGTACCCATAGCCCTAAGTTGGGGAGAACCCACGGCCTGTGCCGCCTGAGCCATCAAAGGATAGCCTTCTCGTATTAGAGGATGTGCTGCCACGGTAGAGAGCCGAGTAAGCGTCCCGA
>JAXGIS010000035.1:0-2419 GCA_040770645.1 Thermoleophilia bacterium
GTTCGCTGTTGGGAGACACGCGTGCCCAGCTGCGTCTCTTCGAGGACCCCGGCCGCACCATGGGTGTTCGTGAGTACGTACCCGGGGACGGCCTTCGTCGCGTTCATTGGAAGGCTACCGCACGGCAGGGGCGACTACAGGTGAGGGTGCATGAGCAGACCACCACTCACAAAGTGGGGCTTTTCTTGAGCGCAGACGATTTCGCAGGCCTGACTGACGATGACTTCGAGCTGGCTATCAGCGTGATGGCGTCCGTGGCCCGTTCCTTGGTATATCGAGGGGGCCAGGTGGGATTGTGGGTCAACGCCAAAGGCGCGGACAACGGCCGGCCGGCGCGCCTGCGGCGGCCGGCGGCCAAGGCAGTTGGTGCAGGTTTTGGAGGCACTTGCCAAAGTCACACGTTCTTCCAATGGCGACTTCGCTTCGTTCTTCGCCGCGCAGCGCGCAGACCTCTCCTTTGGCACCACTCCCGTGTTTATCCTGGGTTGGGCCGGGAGCGCCGTGCGCTCCATTCTGGCCGATCTGCGCGATTCGGGCGTGCAGCCCGTGGTTGCGCAGGTGGGGGAGGGTCAACCGGGGGGCCGGGTGCCCGGGGTGGTGTGGCACACGGTGCGGCGGCCGGCCGTGGGTGACACCCACGGCGGCCGCAGGATCGGCGGGTGGCGTGACCGGCCTCGAGGAGCGCGGCGCCGCCGGGGCTGCGTCCACGGCTGCAGCCGGCGCAGGCCTCGGATGCGCGGCTACAGGCGCTGGTGGGGCCGCAACCGCGGCTGCCGCCGGAGCCGCGCCCTCCGCCTCCCCCGTATCGGCCGACGTCGCATCGGCCGGAATCGCAGATGCCGTGAAGGCGGCCTCGGCTGCGGCTGCTGCCATGTCCGTACGGGATGCTCTGACGGGTTCGTGGATGGGGACCCCTGTAGCTGGGCTTCTCCGTGTTGGAGTGCTCGGCACGTTGGCAGCAATGGAGTTGATGTGTGCTCTGGTGATCCTTTGGATTGTCGATGACCGGGTCAGTTTGGGTCTCAATCTGGTGACTTTGGCCGTCCTGCTGCCGCTGGCTCTGGTGGTGGGTCTGGCGGTGGAACACCGGAGATCTTCACGTGGCGGCCGGTTTCTCCCCACGATACTGGCGTGGGTGGTCGCGGTAGCCGCTATCACAACGGTGGCCATGACGAGTGGCCTGTTCGTGACACAACCCGAGGGCGGCCGCCTTGCAGGCCTGCTCTGTGGCGTGGCGCTTTGGGGGCTGGGCACGCGTCTCAGTCTGTTGCGAGTTCGCTTCGCCACCGTGGTGGGTGAGTTCCAGTTCGGGCTGGTGATCCTTCTCACAGCACTGTTTACCGGCCACCATCTGGAAGCATCGTTGCCGTTCGCTGTTGTGGTGGGACCGGCCTACGTGACATTGGGTATGGTGGGGCTGGGTCTGGCGCGGAGCGGCGGTCACGCCGGTGGCTTGTTGCGACGGGGCTCTTGGCTGCTTGTTGCAGCCGGGGTGATGGTGGTCTTGGTGTTGAGCGCAGCTCTCACGGCGCTTCTTACACCGGAAGCGCTCAGGGCCATGGGGCGCGCGATCGCTTGGCTTTGGGCACAGGTGGAGAGAGCGTTCGCGGCCGTGGCGAGCTGGTTCCCGGACGACACTCCCGCAGGAAGCGAGGGGCCGGGGTGGGGCTCTCCCGGCGGAGGGGCGGAGGAGACGGTTGGCGGACAGGTACTGCCCGAATCGGTCTTGAGCGTGGTTCGGGCGGGTTACACGGTATTTGCCGTCGTTCTGGCCGTAGTGGTGGTGTACGTGCTGACGGTGCGTGTGGTGGCGTGGGCTCGGATATCACGAACTCGTACCGGCGCAGCGAATGTGGAACGCCTGCGTGGTGCGTTTGCTTCTGACTTTCGAAGGTGGCTGACAAGCTGGTGGCGATGGCCCAAGTGGTTGGTGTCGATGTTTCAGCGCCGGCGCCTCGGCGGGGATGCCGATACAGCTTCTGTGCGGGACGTGTACCGGAAGTTGCTGGCGTGGGCGGCGGCGCACGGGTATCGACGCAGTGAGGCGGAGACGCCGTTTGAATTCGCTGCCGCGCTGATCTTGGCGTATCCGGAAGCGGCACAGGGGCTTGAGACGCTGACCCGCGCGTACGTGGAAGTCAGGTATGGTTCGAGAGTCCCGTGCGGCGACGAGGTTCGGTCTTTGCGGGAAGTCTGGGCCGAGTTGCGCCGGATGGATTTGAGGAAGGGGTCAAATGGCGGAGCGATGGGGAGAGGCCATGGGTGCGCGGGCGCGTGACGACGAGGCGTGGACAGAGAGAGCGCCCGCCGATCCCCGTGGGAACGGTCGAGTGGAGCAGGTGGCGCGCATAGCGTCGGCCTTCCTGGCCAACGTGAACCAGGTGATTGTCGGCAAGCCGGCGGTGGCGGAGTTGGTGCT
>JAXGIS010000036.1:0-2348 GCA_040770645.1 Thermoleophilia bacterium
TCTGGGAGCCAACTGGCTCATCACTGTGGGAGAGGTGGACGAGGCGGACTACCTCGAGCTGTGCGCGCATATGGAGCGGCAGGTGTTCGCTCGGGAGCGAGGGGCGTCGTTCCTGCTGTTCTTTTTCCTGGAGTGGGCGGTGGGGACGCTGTACCCCGTGTTGGACGATTTGGGCGACCGCGTGGATGACCTCGAGGACTTGGTAGTGTCTGAAGATCGGACGGTTTCGATGCAGACGCTGTTCCGGCTCAAGCGGGACCTGGTGGAACTACGGCGGCGGGTGGCCCCGCTGAGAGATCTCATGCAGCGGCTCGATTCTTTGGAGGTCTCCCTCGTGGACCGAGCTGTGGAGGTCTACTTCCGCGATCTGCATGACGATGTCTTGCGTGTGATCGAGCTTTTGGACACGTATCGCGACATCCTCTCCTCGGCACTGGATCTGCACCTGACCACCGTCAACAACCGCCTCAGCGAGATCATGAAACGCCTCACCGCGGTGGCCACCATATTCATGCCGCTCACGTTCATCACCGGTTTCTTCGGCATGAATTTCCGAAGACTACCCTTTGAGGATATCGCCTGGTTCACGAGCGCCGTGTTGCTCATGATAGTCATACCCGTGGCCATGTTCGCGTATTTTAGGCGCAAGGAGTGGTGGTAGCAGTGAATATTGGTGTGCTGTGCAGCGGCGGTGATTCCCCCGGCATGAACGCCGCCATCCGTTCTGCTGTGCGGCAGGGGTTGGCCCTAGAGGCGCGGATGGTGGGGTTCCGGTACGGATTCGACGGCATCATCAACGCGGACTACATGGAACTGGCTGCCAGGAGTGTGGGGGGTATCCTCGACCAAGGTGGTACTTTCCTGGGCACGGGCCGTTCGGCCAGGTTCATGACTGAGGACGGCCCACAGGCAGCCGTGGACCAACTGGCGGCTCTGGACGTGGACCGGCTGGTGGTGATCGGAGGTGATGGCTCCATGCGGGGGGCCCGTGCGCTCTGCGCCCTGGGTGTGCCCGTGGTGGGAGTGCCCAGCACCATCGACAACGATCTTTACGGCACGGAAGCCACCATCGGTTTTGACACCTGCCTGAACACCATATTGGACGCAATATCCAAACTGCGCGACACGGCATCAGCCCACGACAGGGCGTTCGTGGTGGAGGTCATGGGACGCGGTTCGGGAGAGCTGGCAGTGAACGCCGCCCTCGGGGGAGGCGCTGACTTCGTGGTAGTGCCGGAGGCGCCCCACGAGCGGGCGGCGGCGGCAGAGCACGTGGCCTATGATCACTGGCGAGGAAAACTACATACCATCATCATTGTGGCGGAAGGGTGTTGTCAGGCCTCTCAAATTGCGGCGGATCTTGCGGTGGACGCGCCGGCCCACGACGTGCGCGTGTCGGTTCTGGGCCATATTCAGCGGGGAGGCTACCCCTCCGCGCGCGACCGCATACTGGGGTCACGTATGGGTTCCGCTGCAGTCCGGGCTCTGGCCGACGGGGTTTCTGATGTCATGATAGGGCTGCGGGCGGAGCAGATGGTGCGGGTGCCACTGGCGGAGGTGGTGACGCGCCGGCGCGAGTTCGATCTGGAGTTGCTGGACCTGGTGAAGACGCTCGCGCTGTAGGGTCTGCCGCGGTTGCCTTTCGCCCCCCGGTCGGCGTCACCGGCCTCGTTTGCTCCCACCCGCTCGGCGCCGGGTTTCGATGCCAAGCCTTTGTCACGCCTTTTGGGTGCCTCGGCGGTCAGTCGATGATGCCGGCCGCCCGCAGGCGATTCTTCAGGGCTTCGGGCCGTACCCCGTAAAGCGTGGCCAAGTACGAGAGATCTTCGCGTCTGATGGTGAGCACCTCGCGCGCCGGGTCGTTGCGCAGGCGTCTGAGGAAATCCAGGTACTGCTCCAGGGGGGGTCGCTCGTCGGGCGCCAAGTTCTGGATGTTGCGCAGGTTGATGCGCAGTGGCTTCATACGGGCCAGAGCCGGCTCGTCGGGTTCCTCCACATCGAGCAGGGTCATGGGCGAGACACCGTAGATGTCGGCCAGCTCCACCAAGCGCTCCAATCCCAGACTGCGCTTGCCGTGTTCATAGGCGCTCAGAGTGGAAACCACGAACGCGCCACCGGAGCGGTCACAAACATCTTGAAGACTGAGGCCGGCAGCCTGCCTCAAACGGCGCAGCCTGTCGCCGACCAGTTCTGCGAAACGAGGAGGGTGCGGACCGGTCTCTTTCATATGGGTAGAAAATAGCACCATTTGGCTGTACGAACCACGTGGCGCCGTGCTCAGAGGGGGTGCCGGGTCCGGCGGGGCGGGGTGCCCCCGCGGACCCCGCACTACAGTCAGTCCCGGTGTC
>JAXGIS010000037.1:0-1791 GCA_040770645.1 Thermoleophilia bacterium
GTGGAGAGCCGATGGGCGATCACGAAACTGGTGCGGCCGCGGAGCAGACGGGCCATGGCCTTCTGGATGAGCACTTCGGTTCTGGTGTCTACTGAGCTGGTGGCTTCATCGAGGATGAGGATCTGCGGATCGGCCAGGAAGGCCCTGGCGATGGTGAGCAGTTGTTTCTCGCCCTGTGAGATGTTCGTGGAATCGTCGTCGAGGCGGGTGTCGTAGCCTTGGGGAAGTGTGCGCACGAAGTGGTCGGCGTGAGCAGCGCGGGCGGCGGCCAGCACCTCTTCTTGCGTGGCTCCTTCGCGGCCGTACGCGATGTTGTCGTGGATAGTGCCGCCGAAGAGCCAGGCGTCTTGAAGCACCATGCCGTAGAGGCGCCGGAGGTGGTCGCGGCTCATATCACGGATATCCACCCCATCGATGGATATGCTGCCCTCATCGATCTCGTAGAAGCGAAGAAGCAGATTCACCAAGGTGGTCTTGCCCGCGCCGGTCGGTCCCACTATGGCTACGGTCTGACCCGGTTCCACTTCCAGGTTGAGGTTCTCGATTAGAGGTGTGTCGGGTAGGTAGCGGAATGACACATTCTTGAGGCTGATGTGGCCGGTCGGCTGCTCCAAGACCTTCGGCTGCGCGGTTTCCCTCGTCCTCGGCTTCATCCAGGAGTTCGAACACGCGCTCGGCGGAGGCCACGGCCGACTGCAATACGTTGGCCACGCTCGCCACCTGGGTGATGGGTTGTGTGAACTGCCGCGAGTACTGAATGAAGGCCTGGACATCCCCCAAGGAGAGCGTGCCGCCGGCCACCCGCAGGCCGCCAAGTACGCAGATGGCCACATAGTTCAAGTTGCCTATGAAGAACATGGCGGGCATGATTATCCCGGAGATGAACTGGGCCTTGAAACTGGCCTGGTACAGTTGTTCGTTGTGCTCATCGAAGGCACGGACGGTCTCTTCTCCACGCCCGAACACCTTCACGAGGTTGTGTCCCGTATGCATCTCCTCCACGAACCCGTTGAGAATGCCGGTTCGCTCCCATTGCAGTTTGAACTGTCTCTGGGATCGCTTGGCGATAAACATGGTCACGATGACAGAGAGTGGAACAGTGATCAGGGAGATGCCGGCCAACATGGGGCTGATCGAGAACATCATGATCAGAACCCCTATCAGGGTGAAGACGGCGGTGATGATCTGAGTCAGCGTCTGCTGGAGGGTATTGGCGATGTTGTCGATGTCGTTGGTGACACGACTGAGAATGTCGCCGCGGGCATGGTCGTCGAAGTACTTGAGCGGCAGCCGTGCCAGCTTCAAGTCGACGTCCCGGCGCAACGCGAAGACCACCCGCTGTACCACGCCGGCCATGATGTAGCCTTGGAGCCAGCTGAACAAGGCGCTGGCGAGGTAGATGGCCGCCACAATGGCCAGAACCCTACTCACTGCCGCGAAATCGATGCCGCCACCGGGTACGATGTGCATGCTTGACAGCATGGAAGCCAATTGCGTCTGCCCACCGGCCTCCAGCATGGCGATGGCCTGCTCCTTAGTCACTCCCGGTGGGAGTTTGGAACTGAGGAAGCCCTCAAAAATAAGGTTGGTGGCCCGGGCCAGGATCTTGGGGCCGAGTATGGCGAGCGTTACGCTCACCATCGCGAGGCCGATTACTGCAGACAGCTTGGCTCGCTCCGGCCGCAAGCGGCCCAGGAGCCTTCTGAAGGAGGCCTTGAAGTTCTTCGATTTTTCGACTGGGGTCCCGATCATGCGTCCGGGTCCGAAGCCGGGCCCCCCGCGGGCCGGGTG
>JAXGIS010000038.1:0-1725 GCA_040770645.1 Thermoleophilia bacterium
CATCTACGAGACCCCAGACGCACCTATCCGGGGCAATGCGGTGGTTTCCCACCCTCACCCCTTGTATGGGGGCACCATGGTGAATCCGGTGGTACACCACGTGGCCAAGGCGTGTCGGAGGCAAAGACTGGCAACGGTTCGCTTCAACTTCCGGGGTGTGGGTTCCAGCGAAGGCAAGTACCAGGGGACGGATGAATGGAGAGATGTGGGGGCTGCCGCTGAGTTTATGGCTCACCAGGCGGCCGGCGGGTCGCCCCTGATTCTGGCCGGTTATTCTTTTGGTGCCCGTATGTCGATGCTGGCCGCGCTGAACGGGGTCTCAGCCCATGCCCTCATTCTGGTGGCCTTCCCCCTGATGTGGGAGCATCTGACGCCGGAGGCTTTTGATCACATCGGAGATTTCCGTGGCCCCGTCCTCTCCATCTTGGGCCAGCACGACGATGTGGCTCCCCCGGAGCAGGTCAAGGCCTTCTTCGGCGACCGGGGCTTGGAGGCCGAGTCGGTTCTCGTTGGGGGTACCGATCATTTCTTCTACGATCATCACGAAGCGGTGGAAGCCGCGGTGGAGAACTTCTTGGGGCGGGTGCTTCCCACGCCCACTTCCTCTACGGAGATGGCGAGGGGGGAGGTGGAATGACTAGGAAGAAGTCGGAGGATGTGGCAGGCAGTCCCGTGGACGTGCCGGGTGGCTTTGGAAGGGCTCCGAACGGCTCCGCAGGTGCGTTGGGCGAACCCGGAGCGGTGGAGACCACCCTCGAGGAGTGGACGTGGCCCGCGGCCGGGCAGATGGGTTTCATTCGTCCCACTCCCGTTCAATCCGAAATGGTGCCGGCCGTGCTCGCCGGCGGCGATGTCGTGGTGGGGGCACCGTCGGGCACAGGTAGGGCGGCCGGTGTGGCGCTGGCTGCGATGAAGTTGTTGGAGCGGGATCCCGCTACCCGCCCCACCGAGGTTTCGCAGCCGCTCAGCGTATTGGTTGTGGCGTTCACCGCCGAGGATGTGCTGGCAGTGGCCTCAGCTTTGGAGGGCTTGAGTGGTTCGGGCACGGGTGTGGTGGCGGCACACTCCGGCGTGAGGGCGGATCGGGTGGCGGCGGCCCTCCGTAGAGGGGCCACGTGCCTCGTCGGCACGCCCGGCCGGGTGGTGGACTTGGCCGGCAAGGGGGCGCTCAATGCCGGCCATCTGCGGATGGCGGCGATTCTGGAGGCGGACCTCATGGCGCCCCTGGGCGCCACAGACGGGCTGGCGGCAATCCTCAAAGCCGCCCGCCCGGCGTCGGCCGGTTCGCTGCAGGTGGTAGTGGTGGGAGCTCAACAGCCGGGCGAACTCGAGGAGTTCATCGGACAAGCGTTGGTTAACCCGCGCCGTTTGTCGTTCCCCGCCGTCAATGCGGGTTTGGCGGCGTTGACGCCCCACCTGCGCGAGGTGGCCGAGGATGCCAAGCTGGACGTGGCCGTTCGCGCGATGGCCGATGCGGCCGAGACGAGCCGGGGAGTCCTGGTAGCGCGGACGGAACAAGAGGCAGATGAGGTACGTGCGGCCTTGGAGCGCGGCGAAGATAAGGTCTCGGTTGAGGTCTTCGTCGACGGGAGTGAGGAGTCAGCGGCGGCCTTAGCGAGCGGCCGGCCCTTGTTGAGCCTCCACCTCCCCCTCGACCCGGCGGCGTGGGCGGAGGCGTCTCTGAACACTGCCAGCAGTATCCTGGTGTCGCCTGCCGAGTATTGG
>JAXGIS010000039.1:0-1620 GCA_040770645.1 Thermoleophilia bacterium
GGCGGACGTGCGCGCAATCACCCAACAGCCGGTGTTGGCTGCGTTGCGCCGCATGAAGAACCCGGACACGGCACCGCTCGTCGTGGAATCGAGTCCTCACTCATTGGCCGCGGAGGAAATCCGGCGACTTCGCACCAACCTGCAGTTCGTGGACGTCGCCATCGAGGGTAGACACTCGTTTGTGATCACCTCCTCCATGCCGAGCGAGGGAAAGACTCTCACCGCCGTCAATCTCGCGATCGCCATGGCCCAGGGCGGATCCCGTGTTCTGCTCGTCGACGCGGATCTACGGCACCCCTCGGTGGCCAATACCATGGGCCTCGAGGGCAGCGTCGGGCTCACCACCATCCTCCTCGGCCGGGCCAGCGTGAACGATGTGGCGCAAAGATGGGGAGACACCACCCTGCACGTCCTGCCCGCCGGCGAGATCCCGCCGAATCCCAGCGAACTCCTCGGATCCACGGCGATGAAAGTGCTCTTCGAGGAGTTTCTCAGGGGCTACGACTTCGTGCTCGTGGACAGCCCACCAATCCTTCCTGTGATTGACCCAGTCCTCATTAACCGCTTGGTGGGCGGCATGTTTCTGTGGTGGCGTGCGTGAACCGCACAAAGAAGCGGGACCTCGCCCACGCGTTGAAGCACCTGAAGACGGTTGACATCGAACCCGCTGGCATCGCCCTCAACATGGTTCTTGGCGGTGATGGTTATGGGAGATACGGCTCCTACTACGCCTACGGCACCTCCGGAGGCAAGGGCGACCGCCCCCGACGTCGAGACGACATGCCTCCTGCCGCCCTCGAGAGACTGCCAGGCGGAGCTCCATCCCCCGCCGTCCACGCAGACGCATCGCCGGAGAGCTCTGTGGATGAGGAGCCGGAGATTCACCACGAAGGCTCGGCGCATGGGCAAGCTCCGCCCGCGGTCGCACAGTCCCCGATCGATGCCGGTTCCCGGCGGCGGAGATCCCGCTTGGACGAGGATCCGCTTGCATTCGCCGAAGGTCCCGACCCCGAACCTCGCCTGACGCCCAGGTTCCCACCTGTGCGCAAGTAGTGTCGGTGGAGTCCACTGGGAGGCGTCCGCGAGTGGCGATCGCCCATGACTACCTCACCCAGCGGGGCGGGGCGGAACGTGTGGTGCTCGCCATGGCACGGGCCTTCCCTGATGCGGAGATCCACACCACGCTGTACGACCCCGAGGGCACCTATCCGGAGTTCCGGGATCTGCGCATCCACGTCTCCCCTCTCAACCGGGTGGGTCTCCTGCAGCGCCATCACCGCGCCGCACTACCGGCGTTGCCACTCGCGAGCCGCACCCTGCAGGTGGATGCTGACGTGGTGGTTGCCTCCTCCAGCGGCTGGGCCCACGGCTTCACCCGGTCAGCCGATGCGCGGATGCTCGTATACTGTCACGCACCTGCCCGCTGGCTGTACCAGTCGGAGACGTACCTCGGCGGCCCTCTGTTCCGCTCCCCCGCGGGTATCGCCTTGGCAGCACCCCGTCCGGCACTCATCAAGTGGGATCGCGCCGCAGCAGCGCGAGCAGACCAGTACCTGGCCAACTCCCAGGTAGTCCGCGAACGGATACTCGAGGCCTACGGCATCGAGGCCGAGGTGGTCC
>JAXGIS010000040.1:0-1562 GCA_040770645.1 Thermoleophilia bacterium
AAAAATCCGGATGGAACCGCAATGGGCAACCCGCAGCCCGCACTCCACAAGGCGTCGGCCCTGAGCCCGGACCTGGATGCAGACCGTAGCGCCTCCCAGCGGCGGGTGACGATCCGAGTTCGAGGTATCGTCCAGGGCGTGGGGTTTCGCCCCTTCATCTTCCAACTGGCTGATCGCTACCGGCTCACCGGTTGGGTGCGGAATCAAACCGACGGGGTCGAAATCGAAGCGGCGGGGCAAACGGCAGCGATCGAGGCCTTTGTCCGGAGTATTCCGGCGGAAGCTCCGCCTCTCGCCCGGGTGGTGCAGGTGGAAGTGATCGAGCAGCCGTTCGCGCCTCTCGACCGCTTTTCGATCGGTTCCAGCCACGCCGAACAAGCTCGCGCCACCCTCATTGCCCCCGATGTCGGCACTTGCCCGGATTGTCTGCGCGAGCTCCTGGATCCGTGCGACCGGCGCTATCGTTATCCCTTCATCAACTGCACCAACTGCGGACCGCGCTATACGATTATTCAGGATATTCCCTACGATCGTGACCAGACCACGATGGCGCATTTCACCATGTGTCCTGCCTGTCGGAAGGAATACGACGATCCGCGGGACCGGCGCTTTCATGCCCAGCCAAATGCCTGCTGGGATTGCGGGCCCGAGGTGTGGCTGGCATCTCCCGGTGGCGTGGAACTCGCCCGGCGTGACCAGGCGGTGCGGGAGACGGTCCGCCGGTTGCAGGCGGGGTCTATTGTGGCCATTAAGGGTCTGGGAGGGTTCCACCTGGCGGTGTTGGCCGCCGACGAGCGCGCGGTGAGTCGCCTGCGGAGTCGCAAGATTCGCGAAGAGAAACCCTTTGCCGTGATGTTTGGGAGCCTTGAGGCGATCCGGGACCACTGTGACGTGAGTGAACGGGAGGCGCAGCTGCTGCAGGACCCCAGGCGGCCGATTGTGCTCCTTCGGCGCAAACGAGTGCGCGGCCGCAGGGACGGTGACCTCGCTCCCAGCGTGGCGCCTTCCAACCGCTATCTCGGGGCATTTTTACCCTACACCCCACTGCACTTCCTGTTGTTCCAGGAAAGCCCCTACGACGCACTGGTGATGACCAGCGGCAATCAAAGCGACGAACCCATCGTCACCGCCAATGCCGAGGCTTACGAGCGGCTGGAGGAGATCGCCGACGTTTTTCTGCTTCACAATCGCCGCATCCTGCAGCGCTGCGATGATTCGGTGACCCGGGTGCTCCACGGCGAGCCCCGGCCGTTGCGCCGAGCGCGGGGCTACGTGCCGGTTCCGGTTTTTCTGGAAGAAGCCGGGCCATCGGTGCTGGGGGTGGGGGCCGAACTGAAAAACACGGTATGCCTCACCCGGGGGAAGGAAGCCTTCCTCAGCCAGCATCTGGGCGATCTTGAAAACCTCGAGACCCTCCATTCCTTTGAACAGACCATCGCTCACCTGGAAAAAGTGCTCGAGATCACTCCCCAGTGCCTCGCCCACGACCTTCATCCGGATTATCTCAGCACCCAGTGGGCGTGCACGCAGGAACATGTCCCGCGACTGGCGGTTCAGCACCA
>JAXGIS010000041.1:0-1520 GCA_040770645.1 Thermoleophilia bacterium
GCTAATAATACGTGCTCTCGCGTTTGTGGCATGGGACCATCAGGGGCTGCCACTACCAAAATAGCACCATCCACCTGTGCCGCACCGGTGATCATGTTCTTGATGTAGTCTCGGTGTCCTGGCATGTCGACGTGCGCGTAATGTCGTTTCGCGGTCTGGTATTCTACATGCGCAATATTGATGGTGATCCCGCGGGCTTTTTCTTCCGGTGCATTGTCGATCTGGTCGTATGCACGGTATTCCGCGAATCCCATTAGCTGACTGACCTTGGTGATCGCTGCTGTCAGCGTGGTCTTCCCATGGTCAATATGTCCCATTGTTCCCACATTCAGGTGGGGTTTACTGCGATCAAATTTCTCCTTCGCCATTCTATCACTCCTCGAATCTAATTTCTAATTGTCGTTGTGTTTTTCCGGCAAAAAGAGCCCTCAATGGGACTTGAACCCATGACCTCGCCCTTACCAAGGGCGTGCTCTACCAACTGAGCTATGAGGGCTTGCCGTTGTCCATGTTGAAACCCCGGGGAAGGGGTTTCTGGTCAAACGACCAGTGGACGGTGAAGGATTCGAACCTCCGAAGGCGTTGCGCCAACTGATTTACAGTCAGTCCCCGTTGGCCACTTGGGTAACCGTCCCAGCCCGAGCCGTTGCCGGCTCGCAAGCAAGGTGCTCGTGAGAGTACCCTGCTTGCCAGCCTGCAATGGAGCCGACGACGGGAATCGAACCCGTAACCTACCACTTACAAGGCGGTTGCTCTGCCGATTGAGCTACGTCGGCCAACGTAACCGACATTATAGCTCAAAGAGCCTCTCGGTCAAACTGCTTCCGACCGGAGATTATAGTGCAGGGTGGGCCGGTGTCAAATGCCCGGCGCTCTCGTGCCATGGCCCGCTCTGCCGCGCCTGCCAGGCCCGGTAGAGCATGATCGATCCTGCCACCGCCACGTTGAGCGAGTTGATTTGGCCGCGCATGGGCAAGCGCACCAGCAGGTCGCAGCGCTCGGCTGCCAGCCGATGCAGGCCTTCGCCTTCGCCCCCCAACACCAGCACCAGCGCCATGTCGAGATCGACCATGCCATAGTCCTGCGCGTCTGGATGGTCCTCGACGCCCACAGCCCAGACGCCGGCGCCCTTGAGGCCCTCGATGGCGCGCACCATGTTGGGCACGATGGCGATGTACAGATGTTCCACGGCCCCCGCCGAGGCACGGCTCACCGCCGGCGTGATGTGGGCCGCCCGCCGCTGCGGCAAGAGCACCCCATGCACGCCCACCGCCTCGGCGGTGCGCAGCAGCGAACCGACGTTCTGCGGGTCCTGCAACGAATCGAGGGCCAGCAGGAACGGCGCTTCACCGCGCTCCTCGGCGCGGCCCAGCAGGGCGTCGAGGTCACCATACGGATAGGGGGAGACGTGGGCGGCCACGCCCTGGTGCGTCAACTCGGCGCCCAGCCGGTCCAGGTCGGCGCGAGGCACCCGCTCCACCGGTACGGCGGCCTCGGCGCACAGCGCCAGCACCTCCTCC
>JAXGIS010000042.1:0-1516 GCA_040770645.1 Thermoleophilia bacterium
GCTATGTGATACAGCCAGGGGCGCGATCTGTTGTGGGTAGCGCCACATGCGGACTCTGTGAGACTGCCTATAATCGCAATGGAGCGGAGACCACGAACCAACATAGCGGACTACTAGCCCTTGAAAGGATCCTATGAAACCCAACCAACTGCTGCGTAGCCTCGGTCTGGCGGACACCGACCGCGTTGTCTTGATCCACACCGACGACATCGGTATGTGCCACGCCTCCTTGGCGGCCTACATGGACCTGGTGCGCCCCAACAATTCTGACCGCGCTAACGGTTCTGACCGCTTGACCTTCGCCGGTTCGACAATGACTCCCTGCCCGTGGTTCCCGGCAACGGCACAGTTCTGCGTCGAGAATGCCGGCCTCGTGGACATGGGCGTCCACGTCACCCTCAACGCCGAGTGGCGCGGAAGATACCGCTGGGGACCCGTGGCGCCATGGACCCTCGACGATGGGCTGGTCGACACGGATGGCTATCTCTCTGCAGCCACAGGGGAGGCGCAAGCCAGGGCCCGGCCCGAAGCAGTGCGCCGCGAGATCGCCGCTCAGGTGCAGCGCGCACTCAACGCCGGCATCGACGTGACCCATATCGACACTCACATGGGAACCGTCTTCCACCCCAAATTCCTGGAGTCCTACGTCCAGGTTGCACTGGAACACCGGATTCCACCCTTCCTGGTCCGGGCCACCCCGGAGATCCTTGCCGCACGGGGCATCGAGGGTCCTATGGCCGAAAGCCTCATCGCCCATGTGGATAACCTGGAGGCCCAGGGCTTGCCCATGTTCGATGACGTACGCTCCGTACGCTTCACCACGATGGGCGATCATCTGGCCCAGATGAAACACACGCTCAGCACCCTCCGCCCCGGCTTGACCTATTTCATCACCCACCCTTCCAGGGAAACGCCGGAGCTCCGGGCGATCATCCCCGAACGCTGGAAGGAGCGGGTGGCCGATTACCACGTGCTGATGAGCGCGACACTCCGTCGCTTCATCGACGACCAGGGCATCATCGCCATCGGGTGGCGCGCATTGCGCGACCGGTTTCGCCGGTCCTGACCACCTTGGCGTGACACGGTGTTGCACCCAATCTGAAACGGAGGAAGCGAATGAAGGCCACATCTGAGCCACAAATCACCAGAGGCACCGGCGCTGCGCGGTTGAGCCTGGGCTATAAGGTCCAGTGGGGTGTCGCCGCGCTGGGCACGTCGATCGTGTCAGGCACCTATGGTGCCCTCCTACCCATCTTCTATCAGGACTATCTGGGCCTGACCGCACGGTGGATCGCGATCGCCTCGACGATCTATGCGATCTGGAACGCGATCAATGACCCGCTCTTCGGCTACATCACCGACAGCACCAAGTCGAGACTCGGTCGCCGCATCCCCTATATGCGGTTCACCGCGCCCTTCCTGGCACTTACCTTTATCCTCGTCTGGCTCGCGCCCCAGAAGGCCGGAGAGCCGGCCATCTTCGGTTGGATGCTGGCCACGATGCTGCTCTACGATA